>NZ_BAABDU010000007.1:0-136467 GCF_039539785.1 Flavobacterium ginsengiterrae
TGTGGGAGAGTATGTCGTCGCCTTTCTTTTTAAAAACCCTATCCAATTCGGATAGGGTTTTTTGTTTTAGACAAATTCCTTAGATCCTTTTTCTAAATCGATTCTTCTGTATGATTTATAAAATGATTTATTGTTTTCAGTTTATAATATCATTTTAAACTGTTTTCATTGTTTATTTTGTGGTTTTTTAAAGCTGGAATGTTTCTGGTCGTATTTTTAAATTTAACTGCTTAAAAATGCTTATTTATTTTAGTACTTTCTGTTTCTAGTTTTTATAGTTGTTATAATCATTTTAATTATCGGTAAATTTGCTTTATAATCATTCATTTTATGCAACAGCTTATCGATGTCATTAACGATTTTCAGAAATTAGATTTAGAAACGGAAGAAGCAATAAAGAAATACTTCATTATTGAAAAATTTAAAAAGAATGAATTTATTGTAAAGCAAGGTAAGATTTGTAATAAAGTCTATTTTATAAAATCAGGAACCGTGCGCAGGTTTTGTTTTGAGAATGAAATAGAAATTACAAAATGGATTTATACCGATAATCAATTTGTAACTTCTCTCAGCAGTTTTTTTGAACAAAAACCTTCCTTTGAAAATTTTCAGGCTTGTGAATATACAGAGCTTTATTCTTTATCTTATTCAGATGAACAAATTTTGTTAGATTATCCTCTTTTTTCACAGTTTCATATTAAGCAGCTCCGCCTTTATCTTTCTAAGATTAATGAATTTCATCATTTATTTAGGGTAATGACTGCACAGCAGAAATATGAATTTCTTCTAAGCTCTTTTCCTCAGATTATTATTAAAGCTAAACTAAAACACATTGCATCATTAATAAATGTAAGCCAGGAAACTTTAAGCAGGATTCGTGCTTCAATTTCTTGATATTACATCAAATAAAATCAATATTTTTTTTTCAAATTTTGCTGTCTATTTTATAAAAGTTAAAAATTGAGAAATTATATTATTAAAAAGGGTGCTATTATTGGTGAGAATGTTCACATTGGAAATTTTACCACAATCGAAAGCGATGTTACAATTGGAGCTAATACTTGGATTGGCAATAACGTTACTATTTTGAATGGAACAAGAATTGGACAAAACTGCAAAATACATTCAAATTCTGTTTTAGGCGGTATTCCTCAAGATCTTAAATATGATAATGAATACACAATCCTGGAAATAGGTAATAATACTATTATTCGTGAGTTTGTTACCATAAATAAAGGTACTAAATCAAAGTATAAAACTTTAATTGGGAATAATAATCTAATTATGTCTAATGCTCATATTGGGCATGACTGCATTATTGGAAATAATTCTATTATTGGTTTTAGTGTTGGAATTGCCGGCGAAGTTATAATTGGTGACTGGGTCAATATTAGTGGTTTAACAGCTATTCATCAATTTTCGTTAATTGGCGATCATACCATGATCAGCGGGTTAAGCAGGGTTGTTAAAGATATTCCGCCCTATATTACAGCGGGACGAGAACCTTTAAGTTATGCAGGAATAAATACAGTTGGATTAAAACGCAGAGGTTTTCAGTCTGATAAAATTGATGAGCTAAAAATGATTTATGGGATGTTATTTCAACAAAAGAAAAATATTAAAATAGCATTAAACTTAATCGAAACGCAATTTGAGCAAACATTTGAAAGAGATGAAATTTTGAAGTTTGTTCGCGATTCTAAAAGAGGAATTCTAAAAGGTTTTGGATCAGAATCGGAAAATGAAGTTTAAATATCTTTAAACTTTAATTTGCTTTTGTAAGATTTGTTAAATTTGAAGTAAATAAAAATCTATCCCAATTAGATTTTGATGTTTAAATTGCTTCAATATTAATTAAAAGAAAATATTATGTCAGAAAATATGAAAAATCCAAAAGTTGATTTCTTTTTTGATAAAGCAAATAAATGGAATGAAGAATTAGTTTTAATGCGAAAAATTGCTCTTGAATGTCAATTAACTGAGGAATTAAAATGGGGGAGTCCCTGTTATACTCTTCAAAATGCAAATATTGTTTTAATTCATTCTTTTAAAGAATACTGTGCATTTTTATTTTTCAAAGGAGCTTTATTAAAAGATACAGATAATATTTTAGTGCAGCAATCAGATAATGTTCAGGCAGCTCGTCAAATACGATTTACAAATCTTAGAGAAATTACTGATTTAAAAGCTGTTTTAAAAACTTATATTTATCAGGCAATAGAAATTGAAAAAGCAGGTTTGAAAGTTGATATGAAGAAAACTTCTGAGTTTCCTGTTTGCGATGAATTTCAAAAAAAACTGGATGAAATGCCAGAACTTCAAAAATCTTTTTCAGCATTAACTCCCGGACGACAAAGAGCTTATCTTTTAAACTTCTCACAGCCTAAACAGGCTAAGACAAGAGAATCAAGGATTGAAAAAAATATCCCAAATATATTAAACGGAAAAGGACTTAATGATTGATAAATATAAAAAGGTTTAATTTATTGTAAAATAAAACTAAGTATGACTCAGAAAAATAAATTATCGGCAGATCAGCAAGAATCTTTATTAAATGTTCTTGAAACCCGTTTTGAAAATAATATGCATCGCCATAAAAACATTGAATGGAGAAAAGTTCAGTCAAAACTCGAAGCTAATCCTGAAAAACTTTGGTCTTTAGATGAAATGGAAAGAACTGAAGGAGAACCAGACGTTGTAGGCTTTGATGAAAAAACAAACGAATATATTTTTTATGATTGTTCTGCAGAAAGTCCAAAAGGGCGAAGAAGTATTTGTTACGATCACGAAGCTTTAGAAAAAAGAAAAGAAAATAAACCAAAAGACAGTGCCATTAATATGGCTTCTGAAATGGGAATTCAAATTTTGAATGAACAAGAATACCGCGAACTTCAAAAACTTGGAAAATTTGATACCAAAACGTCGAGCTGGATTTTAACGCCTGACAATATTCGAAAATTGGGAGGCGCAGTTTTTTCGGATTTTCGTTATGATACTGTTTTTGTATATCATAACGGCGCGGATTCGTATTATGCTGCAAGAGGTTTTCGAGGTTCCTTAAGAGTCTAAAATAGTAAAATACAAAAATGATATTAGCCTTTGATACTTATTATTTCGATAATAAAGCAAAAACAGTTTGTCTTGAATTTAATGAATGGAATGAAAGCAAAAACTTTAAAGTTCATACTGAAATAATCGACAATGTTGCAGAATATATTCCAGGAGAATTTTACAAAAGAGAATTACCTTGTATCATCAGTTTATTGAATAAAATTGATTTAAAGAATATCGAAGCGATTATAGTCGATGGATTTGTGTATTTGGATGACGATAAAAAATACGGTTTGGGCGGTCATTTATACGAAAAGCTAAATAAAGAGATTCCAATAATTGGAGTTGCCAAAACTAACTTTGCCAGTATCGAAAAAGATAAAAAAGCATTATTTCGAGGTGACAGTATTAAACCATTATACATAACTTCTATTGGAATTGATTTGGAAGAAGCTTTTCAAAAAGTTGAAAACATGGCTGGCGAATTTAGAATGCCGACTTTATTAAAAGAATTAGACCGTCTAACGAAAGAATAATTTATTTTTCTGATCGTCATTTTGACTAATCAATTGTCCAAAATGGCTAAAGGCAACTTCACACTTCAGCTGATCTTTGCATTATAATTTTAAAACAATTAAAAAATGCAAAAGACAATTTTTATTACAGGAGCTTCTACAGGTTTAGGGAAATCAACAGCAAAATTATTTCAAAGTAAAGGCTGGCAGGTAATTGCCACAATGCGAAATCCCGAAAGAGAAACAGAATTAACGTTACTAAATAACGTTATTGTTTTACCGCTTGATGTTACAGATTCGGAACAAATTAAATCAACCATTCAAAACATCATAGAAAATTATTCTGTAGATGTTGTATTAAATAATGCTGGTTACGGATTAATAGGTGCTTTAGAATCGTTAACCGAAGTGCAGATCGAACGCCAGATTGTAACGAACTTGTTTGGAGTTATTAGAGTTTCAAAAGCTTTTACATCTTATTTCCGTGAGAAAAAAAGCGGTACTTTTATAAATGTCACTTCTACTTTTGGATTAATCGGATTTCCAACTTGTTCTATTTACAGTGCAACAAAATTTGGTGTTGATGGTTTTTCAGAAAGTCTGGCTTCAGAATTAACTCAATTTGGAATTCAGGTTAAGGTTGTAGCGCCTGGCGGAATGAAAACTGATTTTGCTATTCGTTCTATGGAAGTTGGACAGCACCCAGCTTATGAACAATTAATCGCAGAAGTCAGTAAAGGATACAGCCCGGAACAATTAGAAAATTATACAAATGCAGATGATGTTGCTCAAATTATTTATGAAGCAGCAACAGATAATAAAAATCAATTGCGATATATTGCCGGAAACGACGCCAATGCTTTATATAATGAAAGATTAAAAAATGGTGCTGAGACTCAGGTTCAGAATATTAAAGCAATGTTTACTTTTTAATTTAAATCAAGATGAAAAATCAAGCGATAGAATTAACGACTTTTAAATTAAACGGTTATACAACACAGCAATTTATTGAAGCTAATGCAGCAATCGACGAATTTTTAAAACGTCAAAAAGGATTTTGTTCCAGAACTATTTTTGAATTAAAAAAAGGAGTTGTTTACGATATGTTAGTCTGGAATAGTGCAGCAGAAGGTACTGATGCCATGCATAAATTGATGACAGAACTCAGTGATTCTGTTGTACACGATATGATTGACCAAAGTATTGTGAGCTGGAATATTGCACCTGTAGAACATTTTATAAATTTGTAAAATGAAAAATCAGCCTAAAAATTTCAAAAGTATTTCAGAATTGCACAAAGCTATGGGACAGCCAAAGCCGGCGCATCCCCTTATTAGTATTTTGAATTATGGCGAAGCTGTATTTGATCCCAAAGATTTTGAAAACGGAATTATTCTAGATTTTTATAAAATCTCTTTTAAAACTCATTTTTCTGGAAAACTTCGTTACGGACATGGTTTTTATGATTTTGAAGAAGGAGGAATGTCATTTGTTTCGCCGGGCCAGATTTTAAAAATGCAGGATGAAGAAGCGGATTACAGCGGAATGTCGTTAAATATTCATCCGGATTTTATTCGGCCTTATACTTTAAATTCGAATATAAAGAAATACGGATTCTTTTCCTACTCAGCATCAGAAGCTTTGTATTTATCAGAAAATGAAAAAGAAACCATTTTAGGCATTTTTGCTAATATTCAAAATGAGCTCAAAGAGCGAATTGATAATTTTAGTCAGGATGTGCTTATTTCTCAAATTGAGCTTTTGCTAAATTACAGCAACCGTTTTTACAACAGACAATTTATTACCCGAAAAGCAGTCAATAATGATGTGCTTTCAAAATTAGAAATTGTATTGGAAGATTATTTCAACAGCGAAAAATCTCTTGAAAATGGTTTGCCAACCGTTCAGTTTTTGGCAGATGAACTGGGTTTGTCTGCCCGATATTTAAGTGATCTTCTTCGTAATCTTTCGGGACAAAACACACAGCAGTTTATTCATGATAAATTGATAGAAAAAGCAAAAGAATATATCACAAACGGCAGTTTATCAATATCTGAAATCGCTTTTAAATTAGGTTTTGAGCATCCGCAGTCCTTTAATAAATTATTTAAGAAAAAGACCAATTTAAGTCCGGTTGCTTTTCAGGAATTATTTTATAAAAATTAAAATTACGAGACCGATAAAATTTGCCAAATGGCAAATGCCGCGCAAATAACTTTGCTTAACTTTCCTCTATGAAAGAATTTATAGATTATATATTGCAATTTGGGAGTTTGAATCAGCAGCAGCTGGATTTAATTTCAAGTAAAGCCACAGAATTAGAACTGCGAAAAGATGAATATTTTTCGGAAGCGGGAAAAATTGCGCAGCAAGTAGGTTTTGTTTTAGACGGAATTATTCGCGTTTGTTATTATAACAATAAAGGCGAAGAAATTACCAAGTATTTTATCGACGAAAATAATCTCGTTGTTGATCTTGAAAGTTTTGATAATGATATTTGTTCGAACGCTTATGTGCAGGCGATTACTGATTGTAAATTACTTGTTTTTTCTAAAAAAGACTGGAAAGAACTTTTAGAAACCATTATTGGCTGGGATGCTATTGTGCATAGAATTATATCAAAGGCATTGAGACAAAAAGTAGAAAGAAGAAGTCCTTTGGTTTCTGAAGATGCAACAACTCGTTATTTAATGTTTCTCAAAATTTATCCTAATGTAATCAATAGAATTCCGTTATCGTATGTTGCTTCTTATTTAGGAATTACACAATCATCCTTGAGCCGAATTAGAAAAAATATTAAGTAAAAAATGCTTTTTGCCAAATGACAAATGATTTCATTTTTAAAGTAAGCAACTTTGCTGTAATAATTTAAAACAATAGAAAAATGGATTCAGTATTAATAACAGGCGCAAATAGAAGTATAGGATTAGAGTTAACAAAACAGCTTTCAAAAAAAGGATTATTTGTTTATTTAGGAACACGTGATCTTGAAAAAGGAAATGAAGTTGTAAAAGAATTAAATGAAAATGGATTTCAAAATATCAAAGCCATTCAAATTGATGTTACCAATTCAGATTCAATTTTAGCAGCAAAAAATATTGTTGAGAAAGAACACGGAAAATTAGATATCCTGATTAACAATGCAGGAATAAGCGGTGAATTACCTCAAAATGCTTCTAACACAAGTATTACCCAAATTAAGAAAGTTTTTGAAACGAACTTTTTTGGTGTAATAAGCGTGACACAAACTTTTCTGGAACTGCTTAAAAAATCAGAAAAACCAAGAATCAGCAACATTACTTCGGGATTAGGATCTTTGACTTTGCACAGCGATCCAACTTGGAAATATTATGATTTTAAAACAGCTGCTTACGGAACTTCAAAAACAGCTTTAAATGCTTACACTGTTACATTGGCTTATGAATTAAAAGATCTTCCGTTTAAAGTAAACGCTATCGATCCGGGTTATACAGCTACAGATTTTAATCATCATAACGGACCAGGAACTGTAGAAAGTGCCGCATCTTTCATCATAAAACATACAGTAACCGATGAAAACGGACCAAGTGGACAATTTTTCAGCAATGATATTGAAGATGAAACTGGAATAAGTCCTTGGTAAAAAGTTTCAAAATAAAATAAAAAAGACTCCAGTAATTCTGGAGTCTTTTTTATTTTAAGACATTTTATTACTCATATTTTAAGTACTTTAAAACATCAACTTTTGTTGCCTGATAGGCTCTGCTCAGCACAACTAAAAGCGTTAAAGTAAGTAAAGCGATAAATCCAATTATAAAAGGAGATACAGAAATGGTGATTCTGTATGCAAAATTTTCCAGCCATTTATTGAGCAGATAATAAACAGGAAGCAGCGCAATTAAAAAACCAATAATGCTGAAAAACACATATTGTTTGCAGAGTTCCTTTAGTAAAACGTTGGTTTCGGCGCCTAATGTTTTTCGAATAGCGATTTCTTTCATTCGTCTTTCTATAGAATACGAAGCCAAAGCAAATAACCCGAAAAGTGCAATTGTAATGACAATAATATTTAATAAAGAGAAAAGATTTTTTTGCTTGACATAATCGCTGTATGACTTTTTATATTCTTTATCTACAAAATCATATACAAACGGATAATCCGGATCTACTTTTTTTGTCCAAAGATCTTTTATATCTGCAATAGTCTGCTGCATGGTTTTGGCATTGGCCGTAATATAAATATTGTTTAAAAGACTGTTAAACCAAAGAACCGTTTTAAAATGTAAAAAAGACATAGGCGGTATTGGTTCTCCCGGATTTCCTGAATTAAAATCTTTTACAATTCCTACGATAATAGATTCGTGGCCATTCCAGTCTATTTTTTTGCCTATCGGATCTTTTTCATTCAACAGTTTTAAAGCGGTTTCATTAATTAATATGGAATTAATTGTATCCTGAGCAAATTTTGGATCAAAATAACGGCCTTTTACCATTTTTATTTTCATCATTTCGAGCAGTCCAAAATCAATAGGCATATTATTTCCATCAACACTTATGTCTTTATATTGATATGATATAACTGATTTTGCACCATTTCCAAAAACAAAACCTCCGGCAGAAACCTGCTGCACACCTTTTATTCGCTGTAAATCATTTTTAATAGTCGTGTATCTGTTATAACGGTCAAGATCCGTAATTCCTTCACCAAAAACATTTCGGTAAGAAATATTCAAAACCTGTTTACCGCTAAAACCTAAATCCTTTTCATTCATAAGGTTTATTTGCTCATACACAATGTAAGATCCAATAATAAAGAAAGACGCTACGGCAAATTGAAAAATCAGCATACCGTTTCGAAGCCAGATACCGCTTTTACTTCTTCCAAAATTTCCTTTTAAAACTTTTAGCGATTCAAAATTAGAAACATAAACCGCCGGAAAAATTCCTGCCAGTATTACGGTTATTATAAATATCCCAATAAGCTGTAAGTAAAACTGACCGCTTTGCAATACAAGTGTTTTTCCTAAAAACACATTATAATACGGCAGCGAAAGCTCGACAATAACAAGTGAAATCAAAATTGAAATCAACGAAATAACGGCAGTTTCAAAAATAAACTGTTTAATTATATCTGATTTTGAGGCTCCGATAATTTTTCGCACACCAACTTCTTTGGCTCTTTTTATGGCATTTGCCGTTGCAGAATTGACATAATTAACAATTGAAAGACTTAGAATTAAAACAGACAGTCCGACCATGATAAGTAAAAACTGAAAATTACCTTTTGGTTCTGCCAAACCGCCTGTGTTTGTATGAAGATGAACCGATGATAAGGGTTCTAAAACAGGTTTAACCTGTCCGAATTTTTTAATAAATTCCTGCGGATCCATTCCTTGCGCTTTTGCTCGGCGAGCCACCATATTTTCAAAATACAGATTTTTAAGTTTGTCTGTTACCGCTTTTTGGTCATTCACATTTTTTAATTTCAGCATCAGGACAAATTGAAAATTTCCCCAAAACTGAATGTTTCCCTTTATTCGCTCATCCATAAAATTAATAACGCACGAAGGATTGTAAACCGATTTTTTATCGAGTTTGTAAACACCTCTTACAATCAGACTTTTATTTTGAAGAATAATCTGTTTACCTAAAGCAGTTTCATTTCCAAAAATACGTTCGGCTAAATCTTCAGATAGACAAATACTGTTTACATCCGGCAAAGCTGTTTTTGAATTTCCCTCGATAAACGTATACGGGAAATAATCGAAAAAGTTTTTTTGAGCAACGATAATTTTATTCGTTTGCACTTTCTTGTTTTTAAAACGAATAATTTCATCGCCGTAATCACCGCTCAAATAACAATAAGATTCAACCTCAGGACTTATTTCTTTTACCGCACTTCCAACCGGTGCCGAACTTGAAGACCAATAAGTAGTTGGATCCATTTGATTGGTGAGTAAAAATATATTGTCTTTATTTGGATTCCATTGGTCATAACTCTGCTCGTCGTTCCAATATAAAATGGCAAAAATTAAACCCGCAATTCCAATACTCAACCCCAAAACATTCAAAGCCGTAAAGACTTTGTTATTTTTAATATGGTAAATAAATATGTTTATCCAGTTTTTCAGCATCACCTTAGTTTTTAGCAGTTACTAAAACATCTACATTTTTATGATTTAATTTTTCAGAAAGAATCATTCCGTCTTTCATCAAAATGGTTTTCTGCGAAAAAGAAGCATCATAATCAGAATGCGTTACCATTAAAATTGTGGCGCCGCCGGCATGAAGATCCGTTAATAATTCCATTACTTCATTTCCGTTTTTACTGTCCAGATTTCCTGTAGGCTCATCGGCAAGAATAATTTTCGGACTATTGATTAATGCTCTTGCAACTGCCACACGCTGCTGCTGACCTCCTGAAAGTTGCTGCGGAAAATGTTTCAAACGATGTGAAAGACCTAATATATTGGCCATATCTTCTACTTTTTTCTTTCTTTCAAAAGCATGAATTTTGTTGTAAAGCAGCGGTAATTCAATATTATCATAAACCGATAATTCATCGATTAAATTAAAATTCTGAAATATGAAACCAATATTCTTTTTTCGGGCTTTTGATTTCAGGTTTTCTTTTAATCCAACCATTTCCTGATCGAGTAATGTATAGCTTCTGTCTGTAGCACTGTCTAATAATCCAATAATGTTTAATAAAGTTGATTTTCCGCTTCCGGACGGACCCATAATCGAAATAAAATCGCCTTCGTTTATGGTTAATGAAATGCTGCTTAAAGCTTTTGTTTCTACTTCTTCGGTTCTAAAAACTTTTGAAAGATTTTTGATGTTGATCATGATTGATGTTTTAAAATTTGATTGATGTTCGTTTTTTGATCTCTCAGAAGTAAAAGAAACACAGCCGAAAATTAAGATAATTAATAATGCGATTGTTAGATAATTATTTTGTTATTTTTACTTCTGAAAGGCTTTAATAATTAATGATTTACACATAGAAATGTGATTTTCGTGCCAAAAATTTAAAAACTTGTAACTGCCTTATTTTTACATTTTTATTTTTTGAGATTTACAAAGAGTGTCCAAAAATGGACAGCTTTCGTCCAAAACCGAACAACAATGAAAAAAACAAATGCTTCGATATTAATCATCGACGATCAGGAAGACATACTTTTTGCGTCGAAAGTGTACTTAAAAAAGTATTTTGAAGAGATTTATACACTCAATAATCCTAAAAATATTGTCGAATTATTATCGCAAAAAAAGATTGATGTTGTTTTGCTCGACATGAATTACAGAATAGGTTTTGAAGACGGAAGAGAAGGTTTGTATTTATTAAAAGAAATAAAAACGCTTTCGCCAAAAACCGTTGTGATTTTAATGACCGCTTTTGGAAAAGTAGAAACAGCTGTTGAAGGTTTAAAATCCGGCGCTTTTGATTATATCCTGAAACCGTGGGAAAACAAAAAACTTTTAGAATCTGTAAAACAGGCCGTAGACAAAGCTCGTAAGGAACAAAAGAAAAATAATGAAGTTGAAATTGAAAATGACTTTTTTATTGGAACTTCAGATAATATAAAAAAAGCATATTCGCTGGCAGATAAAGTAGCAAAAACCGATGCTAATGTTTTGATTCTGGGCGAAAACGGAACAGGAAAATTTGTTTTGGCACATCATATTTTTAAACAATCAGAAAGAAAAAACAATCCATTTATTGCCGTTGATTTAGGTTCGCTGAATTCGAATATTTTCGAAAGCGAATTATTCGGTTATGCAAAAGGTGCTTTTACCGATGCTAAAACAGATACGCCCGGACGTTTTGAAATGGCACAGAACGGAACTATTTTTTTAGACGAAATAGGAAATGTGCCCTTGCATTTGCAGTCAAAATTATTGCAGGTTATTCAAACCAAAACCGTAACAAGATTAGGCGAAACAAAACCAAGACCTTTAAATGTGCGCATTATTACGGCAACGAATTTGAATTTAAAACTAGAAGCAGCCGATAAAAATTTCAGGGAAGATTTGTATTATCGAATCAACACAATGGAAATTGTTCTGCCTCCGCTTCGAGAACGAAACGAAGATAAAATTCCGCTTGCCGAATATCTTCTTGAAAAAATGACTGAAAAATACGGAAGAAGTGAAATTACTTTTGACAAAAAAGTTTTAGAACAAATTGAAAAACATGCCTGGAACGGAAACATCCGCGAAATGGAAAACAAAATAGAACGTGCTGTCATTCTATGTGAAAATAATAAAATCACGGTTTCAGATCTGGATTTAGAAATCATAACGCCTTATGATGAAAATCCGGATGATATTCAGCTTTCTTCTGTAGAAAAAACTGCGATCGAAAAAGCACTTCTTAAACATGGCAGTAATATCAGCAAAACTGCCGAAGAATTAGGCTTGTCACGAGGTGCTTTGTACAGACGATTAGAAAAATATAATATAAACATTAATTAGTATGTTTAAAACACTTCAAACTTATAAACTGCTTTTTTTTAGATTGCTGGCCATTGTTGCGGCGATAGAAATTTCGATTTATGTTTTTAAAATCGGATTGTTGTTTACAGGAATATTTGGGCTTTTTATAGTGTTTCTGCTTATTCGCGAAATGTATTTTTATGTCCGAAATTTTGTTTTGCTTTACGATAAAACAATTGCTTCGATACTTCAAAACGACTTTTCATCAGATTTTACAAAACATAAAACAAATAACAGCTACCGTGAATTATTTCAATTGTACGATACTTTAAAAAGCAGACAAAACGAACAAATTTCAAAAGATATTATTTACCGTTCTATTTTAAACAATATCGAAACCGGAATTGTCATTTTGCAAAAGCAAGACAATGACTGGGATATTTTTTTAATGAACGAATATTTTTCTTCTCATTTTAATGTTCCAAAAGTATCGAAATGGAAATATCTTAAAAATCAGCTTCCGTCGCTTTGCGAAATTATCGAAGCAGATGATTTTCATGAAACAAAAACATCCGTTGAAATCAGTATTAACGAACAAAACAAGCAGACATTTGTTTTACAGGCTTCAAGAACAGAGATTTTTGAAAAAGATTATTATATCGTTTTAATCGATTCGATTCAAAATGTAGTCGAAAAGAAAGAAAAAGATGCGTGGGTAAATTTGATGAAAGTGATTTCGCATGAACTTTTAAATTCAATAACACCTATTCGTTCCATTTGTCAGAATCTGCAGGATTTGGTAGAACAAGATTCTTTGTCTGCAGAAGATTTAGAAGATATTAAAAACAGCGTTATTACGATGTTAAGGCGAAGTGACCATTTGCAAAAGTTTGTAGAAGGTTATAGAAAACTGGCAATGCTTCCTTCTCCAAAAAAAGAAAAAACAGAATTATCGCATTTAATTGATAACTGCTTGCAGATCATGAATCCGTTATTCAGGAAAGACGATATTGAAGTTGTAAACTCAATTTCTTTAAAACGCTTAATAAACGTCGATCAGCAGCAAACAGAACAGGTTATTATTAATCTTTTGACCAATTCAATAAATGCTCTAAAAAACACAGTCCAAAAACAGATTTTAATTTCGGCGGAAGCCAAAGAAAACCGAATTTTTATAAGAATAACCGATAACGGAAACGGCATTGAAAAGGAAATCGAAGACAAAGTTTTCCTGCCATTTTTTACCACCAGAAATGAAGGCGCCGGAATTGGTTTAACCTTATCCAAAAATATTATTGAAGCACACGGCGGTTATATTTCTTTTAAAACCGAAAATGGAAAAACAGTTTTTGAGATTTGTTTAATTGAAGGATAAATATTTAGCTTTAATTAGAGTTAAAATAAATTTAGACTATTTCTTATATTCGTTTAAAAAAGCTAATACTGAGAAATTCAAAAATGAGGCAAGATTTATTGAATACGATTTATGAAACAATTTTGAAATAAAATCTATTGAAGTTAATCAAAAAAACTCTTTAAGAAATTAAAGAGTTTTTTGATTTTTTATAATAGTCTATAAATTATTTTTCTCGATAAATTATTTCCCATTCCGGTTCAAATACTAATTCGTTAAAGTCAAAATCATGTATGTTTTTGTCTTTATATATACCACTTGCAAAAGTGTCCTGAATACCATTTCTAAAAGTCCAGTTTCCTGCTTTTTCAGGTTTATTCCATCTTCTTGTTTTTAATATCGTTGCTTTTGAATTTATTTTTTCTGAAAACTCTTTTACAATGGTTTTAGAATCAATTTTTGAATCTTTTGCAATCGCAATAACTATAAAATAATCAAATTGAATGTTAGTTTTGTTTTCAAAATCTTGTTGATTTGATATTGTAATGTAAATATCCGGCGGAGATTGTTTTTTCTCGCAAACAGTCCATACAGGCGTCCAAAGTTCAAAATTTTGAAAGTAAATTTCAGTATTATCCGGTATTGTCCATTTCTCGTGCGACTTTTCGTCCCATTTAAGTCGGCCGAGTTTAACTTCTGAATGATATATAAATTCTTCGTTGTTTTTAGAAATTCTTTTTTCAGGTATATATTTTAATGCTCTGATTCCAGTTTCTTTACTGTTTTCCGTTTTTTTAATCAGTGCATCAAAATAAGTTTCAAAATCAGATTTCCAATTAGAAGTTATCCAGGGAAATTTGTTTTCGTCAGTTTGTCCAAAAATCAAATAGAAATCATAGATTCTGTTCCAGCCGGAATCGGTTTTTGTTAAACTGTTGTAGAGGTTACTAAATTTGTTTAGTAAATTCATATTTAATTGATTTTGGATTCTTAATGCCTTAAAAAAAACAATAAATGCTTCACGATATTTTGAGTGAAAATTATACTTGACTATTTTTATTGAGGGTGTTTGACAAAAATACAATTTTCAGATAATTTTTTCATTTTTGAATGGAAAGCCTTAAATCGAAAGTAATAATCTCAAGTTTTTTATTCAGGCTGTTTGTTTTATAATTTTCACGGTTGCTCATTTCGAGTGTTTTAAAAATTTAAAATGTAAAAATAATTATTACATTTGCAACTCATAAGTATAGACTATGCTCTATACTTTGTTGTTTTTTTGTGTTAAAAAATAAAAGCTATGCTGATAAACGAATTATCTAAGAAAACAGGACTGTCAATCCATACCATAAGATACTATGAAAACCTAGGGATGATCGAGGGATTATCGAATGAAAAGGTGAAATCTAACAACTACAAACATTATAATGATAATGTGGTTGAACGTTTAGAAATAATTATAGAAGCAAAAGAAGTAGGTTTTACTTTAGCAGAAATAAAAAAAATATTGACTGCCTGGTTCGAAAGCATCGATTCGAAACCAGAAACACTGGAACTTTTTCAAGCCAAAATAAAAGAGATTGATGATAAACTTAAATATTTCAAGCAGACCAAGAAACTTCTTGAAAAAGTTTGTGAAAAACTACAGAATGATGAGTCGTAGACTTTTTTAGAATAAGAAAGTGCTTTCTCCTAATTATTTTGATGCTTTAGTTTTCTTGCTGTTAAAAACATGCTGCTTTATCCATTGAACTGAAATATCGAAAGGTGTTGTGTCGTTGTCAGAAACAGTATTGTGTCCTAATTTGGGAAACAAAGTGTATTCAAAAGGTTTGCCTTGAGCTTTTAATGTGTTTAATTGTTCAATGCATAATTTTACTGGTATCTGTATGTCTTTTTCTCCAAAAAGCCAAAGACCGGGAATAGAAAGCGTGTTTAAAGAAGTTTTTGGATCGGTGGCAGTAAATTGATATTTGTCCGGATCATTTTTAGTGTGTTCGCGGGCATCTGAATCTGTATGATTTTCCCAGAAATTATTGTTTCCATTGGTGTAAAACTGAAAACGGAGCTGTTCTAGAGTTGTAATAGTTGGACAGCTAAATAAAACCATAAAATTTATTTGTGGATTATTACTTGCGGCAATTGGCATTATCCATCCCGCTTGACTAAAACCAACTAACCCAATTGGTAGTTTTTTGTTTTTCAATTGAGATTGAAATGTTTTTACTGCCGAATTTGCATCTTGAGATAATAAATTAAGATTAGTAGTATCAATATTATTTGTGCCAACAGTTGGACCTACATATACACCTTCAGATTCTCCCACTCCGCGTTTGTCATATGTCAATACAGCGATGCCTTCTTTTGCAAGACGTTTTGCGAACTCCATTTCTCGTTTTACAGGATCAGATCCATGAACTATTACAACTGCTGCAAGTGTTTTTTTAGGCATTAAAATTGAACCTGCAAGAGTGATTCCCTGACTTTCAAATTTTACGTCCTGAATAGTAAAGTCAGAAGACTGAGGAAATACCATTTCTGGTAAAACTATTAAAAATAAACAAAGAAAGAAGTTGGAGAAAAAGTTATTGTTCATTTGAGTTTAATATAAAAACGTTTTGAATGGTTCTTGGGGTAGTGTTTCCATGTGTAATTACTACAGCGGATTTAGAACTAAATTAGCTTGTATTTTTTTATTTGCAAAATTAAATCAAAAGTTAGTTTAATTTTCTGATTTAAAGTATTTTAAAAAAACGATAGACATGTGTCTGAATCAAAAGCATAAAAAAACTCCATTAGAAATAATGGAGTTTTTTTACTTAAAAAGGTTATTTTCCTTTTATTATTTTTTCGAGATATTCAACTTTATCTTTTTCGGCTTGGATTAAGCGTTCGTAAAGTTTTATTTGTTCTTCGTGAGCCTGAATTAATTTATCTAAAGGATTGAAAGTGCAGCCATAATTTACAGCGGAAGAATTATCTACATTATAAGTATTGCCAATAATATTTAAAACAGCTTCCTCTGAAAAATTTTTAATAGCTTCAACGCTTACTCCAAGTACTTTTGCAACTTCGGCTAGTTTTACATCATCAATTGTTTCGCTGTTTTCCATAATCGAAATTGCCTGCTGATTCGTTCCTAATGCCAGTGCCAATGCTTCCTGCTTCATATCACGAAGTTCGCGAATACGACTTATTTTTCGCCCTATATGATTTGGTCTTGTTTGTGTGCTCATAATCCAAAGATATTTAAAATTTATGAGATTTTTTTAGATTTTGTGATTTACAGTATTGTCGAAAAGAAAAAACTCCAAAATCAAATGACTTTGGAGTTTTTGGAAATTGGTGGGCGATGAGGGGTTCGAACCCCCGACCCCCTCGGTGTAAACGAGGTGCTCTGAACCAGCTGAGCTAATCGCCCTATTTTATTAGGCTGCTATCGTTTGTGATAACGAGTGCAAATATACGTTTGTTTTTGAGTTCTGCAAAGAAATTTAAACTTTTGTGAGTTTTTAATATTCTTTTTAGCCTTCATATTTAAAAGAAAACTCCTTAATTTCTTAAGGAGTTTTTTTGTGGGCGATGAGGGGTTCGAACCCCCGACCCCCTCGGTGTAAACGAGGTGCTCTGAACCAGCTGAGCTAATCGCCCTATTTTACTAGGTTGCTATCGTTTGTGATTGCGAGTGCAAATATACGCTAGTTTTTGAGTTCTGCAAAGAAAAACGAAGAAAAGATAAAACTTTTCTAAAAATAAATTATATCTATTTGTTTATGAATTTGTTATTAAAAATGATTTTTTAGAGTTTTTTCTAAATCTAAAGAGTATTTTAATCTAAAGGCAATTCGGCAACGACAAAAGTGCTTCCGCCAACGTAAATAAAATCATTTTTTGAAGCGTTTTGCTTCGCTTTCGCGAAAGCGCTTTCAACAGAATTGTATTTTTCTCCAATTAAACCGAATTTTTCAGCAGCATTTTGCAATGTTTCAGTCGGAAGACCTCTTGAAGAATTAGGACTGCAGAAATAATATTGAGCTTCTTTTGGAAAAAGCGGTAAAATAGAATCCAGATCTTTATCGTTTACAACACCTAAAACAATATGCAGTTTTTCATACTTTTCGTTTTTCAGCTGATTCATTACAACCGATAAACCGTGTTTGTTGTGCGCCGTATCGCAGATAATTTTTGGGTTTTCTCCCAATTGCTGCCATCTGCCTTGTAAACCGGTATTTTTTACAACATGCAGCAAACCTTCTTTTAACTGCTCAGTCGAAACTTTAAAATCAGTTTGATTATTCAAAATTGCAATCGTCTGCTGAACGGTTTTTTTATTATGAAACTGATAATCGCCAATTAAATCCGACAAATAAATCTGATCGATTAAATCAGACGCAAAAGAAATAGGCGCATTGTTTTCTTCGGCTTTAGCCAAAAATACAGGCTGTGTTTCAGGAGTATATTCGCCAATAACAACCGGAACATTTGGTTTTATAATCCCTGCTTTTTCGCCTGCAATAGCTTCAAGCGTATTTCCTAAAAATTGCGTATGATCTAAACCAATATTAGTAATTACAGAAACTAATGGCGTAATAATATTCGTGGCATCTAATCTTCCGCCTAAACCGACTTCGATTATCGCAATGTCGACTTTTTCTGAAACAAAATAATCAAAGGCCAAACCAACTGACATTTCGAAGAAACTCATATCATTGGCTTCAAAAAAATCTTTATGTTTTGCGATAAATTCACACACAAAATCTTCGGTGATTTCCTGACCGTTTATTTTAATTCTTTCTCTAAAATCTTTTAAATGCGGCGATGTGTACAAACCCACTTTATAAGCTGCTTCCTGCAAAACCGAAGACAACATGTGTGAAGTAGAACCTTTTCCGTTAGTTCCCGCAACATGAATCGTTCGTAAATTTTTCTCTGGATTACCAAGATGTTCTGCCAGTAACTTGATGTTTGTCAGGTCTTCTTTATAGGCCGAAGCACCCTGAAGCTGATACATTGGTAATTGATTAAACATCCAGTTTGTTGTTTCCTGATAGTTCATTTTATTTGGATAAAATAGTTGGTAATTGAAATAATTTTCGGTTTTTTTAGTTTAATATTACAATGAAAATTATCTTTATTGCAAAATTGGAATATTTTTTAGAATTAATTATTAAAAACCAGAATTAAAATATGTTTAGCTACATTCAACTACAAGCTGATACTCTCGCAAATGCTTCTAATGTGGTAATCGAAAAGGTTGCTCATCCTGAAACTGAAATTTCTGTTTTAGGATTTATCTTAAAAGGAGGTTTCTTTTTAATACCAATCGCGCTTTTATTGTTTTATACGATTTACGTAATTTTCGAACGTTACTTATATATTAAAAAAGCATCCAGAATCGATTCCAGATTAATGCAGGATGTGGGCGATAAATTAAATGCCGGAAATATCGAATTGGCCAGAACTATTGTAGAAAGAAGCGATACAGCTGTTGGAAATATTTTAAAAGAAGGTGTTCTGGTTATTGGAAGACCAATTGCTGAAATCGAATCAAACATGGACCGAGCTGCCGATATTGAAATTGGTGAAATGGAAAGACGTTTAGGTCATTTAGGACTTATTGCCGGTATTGCACCAACTCTTGGTTTTATTGGAACAATTTCCGGGGTTATCAAAATTTTCTACAGCATTTCGGTTACAGAAAATATTAGTATTGGAAACATTTCAGGTGGTTTATACGAAAAAATGATCAGCTCTGGTTCTGGACTTATCGTGGGAATTATTGCCTATAGTGCTTACCACTTATTAAACGGAAAAATTGATGATTTTGCTTTAAAAATTCAGAAACAGATATTAGAATTTGTAAACATAATTCAAAGATCATAAGGTATGTCAATTAAAAGAAAAAGAAGATTTCATGCTGAGGTTGCGACTTCATCATTAAGTGACATTATGTTTTTCCTGCTGTTGTTTTTCCTGATAATCTCAACACTGGCAAATCCAAATGTTATTAAGATGACGCTTCCTAAAGCAAAATCTAATGAAAAAACAAACAAGCAGTTAATCAGTTTATCGGTTACAGAAGATAAACAGTTTTATATAGACAAGCAGCCCGTAGCTTTTGAAGAATTGGAGACCACTTTAATGAACAAAATGGGAGCCGACAAAACACAAACTGTTGTCGTTCGAATTCCGTTTAATCTGCAAGTTCAGGATTTAGTAGATGTTTTGCAGATAGGAGTGAGGAATAATTTAAAATTTGTAATTGCAACGAGTCCTAAATAGATTTATTTTTAGGGCGTGACCACAATAAAAAAATGGGCAGATCAGCATAACGTTGATTCGCCCATTTTTTTATTGCGGTCGGGCTATCCATGCTACTTCGGTAGCTTATTCCTATCCCTCACGCGAGCAAAAGCATATAAAAATTCCAACTTTTTAAATTCCAAATTCCAAATCGAATTTTGCGTATAGTTTGTCATTTTGAGGAACGAGAAATCTCCGCGAGTTACTCTACAATCTGAATCAAACTTTACGGAGCTTCTTGCGAAGATTTCTCGTTCCTCAAAATGACAAATCATACTGGAAATAGATAAAAAATAAAAAAGCTTTCAGATTTCTGAAAGCTTTTTTTATGAGAATAGGATTCGAGTAAATCCATGAAATTCGTGTTTTTTAATCCAAACTAAAATTATAAATAATTTTTCCTGTTTGTTTCGCAGGAGCATCATTGTCAGATTCCCATTTGGTATTCATTGCAGCTAATTTTGCCTGATCTAGTAAACATCTAGCCGTGTTAGTTGTGCCTTTTACACCAGGAGTAGCGCTGATTGTTTTTCCATTTTGATCTACCGTAACTTCTACAACAACTTTTCCTTCTTCGTTACAAGTATATTTTGGAGCTGGTTTAGAAAGTGCTTTTCTGTTTCCTAACGAATATCCGGTTCCACCGCCTGAGCCTCCACCGGTTCCGGCTCCGTATCCGCTTCCTGTGCCAATACCATTTCCGGTTCCGTTACCGCCTCCGGTTCCTCCGCCGGAACCTCCCGATCCATAATAGCCGTTTGAGTTTAAATTTCCGTTTGCTTTTCCTTTATTTCCGGAAACTTTATCATCGCCATCTCCGCCTTTGTTTGATCCTTTTAAAATGCTTGATAAAGCATCGTTGGTAGAATTAGAAACTTTAGGTTTTTCCGGAACAGGTTTTTGTGTCGGTTTTTCAACAGGAGTTGGTTTTTTAGGTTTTTCTTTAGTCGGAATCACCACATCTGTTTCGTCAGCCGCCGAGTTTTCCTGAGAAAGAATAGATTCTTCCGGCGCTGCTTTTGCAGGTGCTTGTTTTACATCGTTTTTTACATCCAGAACTTCGCTTTTATAATTCGCTCCTGATCCTAAATCACTGTCGCCAAAATTTACCGTTACACCGCCGCCGCCACCGCCGCCTTCTGCAAGAGCAACATTATTTTCAGGATTATATGGAGGCCAAAAACGGATAAAAAACAGCAATAGAATAATTACCGCATAAATTGCAGTAGTGAATAAGAGTGATTTCTTTTGGTCTGAAGAAATAGAAGAACTCATTTAATTCTGAATTTTGAAATGTATTATTTAAAAACGTTTAAAAGTAGTAAAAATTGTTTAGAATGAAAGAGTACGGCAGAATTTAACCGCAATCCCGATAGTTATCGGGAGCAAAGGTTTACGCAAAGAGCGCAAAAAGTTTTTTATAAGATTTAAATAAAATTCAAAAGTTCGCAAAGCTTTATACTGAAGCTTTGCGAACTTAATATTTAAATATTGATTACGCTCTAAATTAAAATAACTTAGCGTGCTTTGCGGTTGAAAAAACAATTCAAAAAAAAATGAGTCAAATATTAATCTGACTCATTTTAAAATTGAATATTATATGTTTATACCAACTGTTTCAATGCAATTTCAAAAGCTGTTGCGCTGATATTTGTTTTTGATGAACTTAAAGAATGCGCTTTTACAATGGCATTTTTAATAGTTTCTGATGTGTCATTAAAAATTGCCTCATCTGTCATTTGTACTTTTTTCTCCATGAAATAAGCAAAAACTCTGGCCATTCCGCAGTTTGAAATAAAATCAGGAATCAAACTTACTTTTTGGTCAACTTGCTCCATAATAGATCCAAAGAAAATTTCTTTATCAGCAAAAGGAACATTTGCACCGCAAGAGATAACTTCTAATCCGTTTTCAATTAAGTTGTCAATTTGTGCCTGAGTTACTAATCTTGAAGCTGCACAAGGCGTGAAAATCTCAGCACCAATCGTCCAGATTTTAGAATTAATTTCTTCAAACGGAATCATATTGTCAGCAACTAATTTGTTTCCGTCTTTGTTTAAGAATAAAGTTCTGATTTCTTCAAAAGAAAAACCTTCTTCTTTGATTAATCCGCCGTCGCGATCAATAATTCCGACAACTTTTGCTCCCATTTCTGCTAAATAAAAAGCAGCTGCGGAACCTACGTTTCCAAAGCCCTGTACAATTGCTTTTTTACCTTTGATGTCTCCGCCGTAAGTTGCATAAAAATGACGAACTGCTTCTGCAACGCCATAACCGGTAATCATATCAGCAACTGTATATTTTCTGGTAACATCTGGTGAGAATTTTGGGTTTTCGATAACTTTAATTACACCTTGACGCAACTGACCGATTCTGTTAATTTTATCAGCTTCTGTTGGTTTAAAGTGTCCGTTAAAAACACCTTCCTGCGGATGCCATACACCACATTCTTCTGTCATTGGGATTACTTCATGAATCTCATCAACATTTAAATCTCCTCCAGTTCCATAATAGCTTTTCAATAACGGAGAAACGGCTTTGTACCAACGCTGCAAAACACCTTTTTTGCGAGGATCGTTTGGATCAAAGTTAATTCCAGATTTAGCTCCTCCAATTGCAGGACCAGAAACTGAGAATTTAACTTCCATTGTTTTTGCCAATGACAAAACTTCATTCATGTCTAAGCCTTTTCTCATTCTTGTTCCTCCACCCGCAGCTCCTCCACGAAGTGAATTAATAACAGTCCACCCTTCGGCTTCTGTTTCTGAATCTTTCCAATTGAAAACAATTTCAGGTGCTTTGTTTTCAAATTGTTGTAATAAATCTTTCATTTTGTTGTGATATGTTTATTTTGCGTAAATGTATAAAATAGAATAATGCGAATAATGTATTTTGCATCAAATTTATAAAACAAAAAAGAAAAGCCGAAAACTATTTGGTTTTCGGCTTTCGGTATATTCAAAAAATTAAGAATTATTGTCCTAATAAATGTTTTTTCAAAGTTTCGTCAACTGGTTTATCAGAAAGCCAGATTCCAAACAAAGCTTTTTTGAAATCAAATCCCTGGATTTTTCCTTTTAAAACTTCGTTTTTAGAAACGTAAACATTTTGATCAAGCGGATTGTATGCTAAAACAAAAACATCTTTTTCTGTAATGACATCGCTTAAATAGCTTTTGAGCTGTTCGATTCTTGGGCGAAGTTCTTCAAGATTGCTTCCTGCAGATTTTTCAAACCCGGTATTCATTGCTTTTGTTAATTTGTTTGATGAAACCATAGATGAGGTAATCTCAATACGAATGGCCATTTCTGTATCGCTGTCAATAATAAATTGCGGATCCTGACTTAATTGTGATAAGTACAATGCCTGAACATAAACTTCTAACCACATTTTAGATCTTCCGCCAGCACCATTAAGCTGCAAAGTTTTGCCTTGAAACTCTATTTTTCGCGGAACAGTAACTCCGTTTACTTCTAAGTGAGTTTGTGCAGAAACTTCAGAAAACAGTAAACTTAATAGGAGTGTAAGTACTAGTAAAATCTTTCTCATACTCTGTCAATTATTTAATTTTTGGTCAAAAATAATGTTAATTTATCAATTTTGTCGTCATTTTAGTAAAGTTTTTTTCTGTGACTTTTTTAATTTTTTTCTTCTATTTCTTTAATAATCAAATTAGTAAGACTTGTTTTACGTAGATTTGCTCGTTTTGGGAATTGTTTAATCTTTTACTGATAAGAATTGTCTTAGAAAAAATAATTTTTGAGATCAATTTTAGTATTTTTTGAATGTTGAATTTTAGAAAAATCGCTGCAGGATTATTGCTTCTGTATTGCAAAAGGTGAATATTTACGAAAACGTTATCGTTATTATTGACGATCTATTAAATTTGTATGCATGCATTGTAAATTACGCTTTTAAAAATTATCTTTGAAAGCCTTTTGAAGTAAAATTGGCATTTCAAAAAAACAAAAAATAAAAAACCACGTAAACTGGATTTGAAATTCGGTTTAGAAAAAAACAATAAAATAAAAACTATGGATTTTAATCTTACCGAAGAACATTTAATGATTCAGCAGGCAGCTAGAGATTTTGCTCAAAATGAATTATTGCCAGGAGTTATTGAACGCGATGAAAAACAAATTTTTCCAGCGGAACAAGTTAAAAAAATGGGTGAACTTGGATTCATGGGAATGATGGTTGATCCAAAATACGGCGGCAGCGGTCTTGATGCGATTTCATATGTAATTGCTATGGAAGAAATTTCTAAAGTAGATGCTTCGGCTTCTGTAGTAATGTCGGTAAATAATTCTTTAGTTTGCTGGGGATTGCAGGAATTTGGAACCGAAGAACAAAAACAAAAATATTTACCGGGACTTGCTTCCGGGCAAATTCACGGAGCTTTTTGTTTAAGCGAGCCAGAGGCAGGAAGTGATGCTACATCTCAAAAAACAACTGCAATTGATATGGGAGATCATTATTTAGTAAACGGTACTAAAAACTGGATTACTAACGGAAACACAGCTTCTGTATATTTGGTAATTGCGCAGACACATCCAGAATTAAAGCATAAAGGAATTAATGCTTTGATTATGACCAAAGATATGCCGGGTTTCGAAGTGGGACCAAAAGAACAAAAAATGGGAATCCGCGGTTCAGACACACATTCATTAATGTTTACTGATGTTAAAGTTCCAAAAGAAAACCGAATTGGAGAAGATGGTTTCGGATTTAAGTTTGCCATGAAAACTTTAGCAGGAGGTAGAATTGGAATTGCTTCTCAGGCTTTAGGAATTGCTTCTGGAGCTTACGAACTAGCTCTAAAATATTCTAAAGAGCGCAAAGCTTTTGGAACAGAAATCTGCAACCACCAAGCCATTGCTTTTAAACTGGCAGATATGGCTGTAAATATCGAAGCGGCGCGTCATTTGTGTATGAAAGCGGCTTGGGATAAAGATCAGCATAAAAACTATGATGTGAGTGGTGCAATGGCAAAATTATTTGCTTCGCAGGTTGCTATGGACACAAGTGTTGAAGCAGTTCAGATTCACGGTGGAAATGGTTATGTAAAGGAATACCACGTAGAGCGTTTTATGCGTGATGCAAAAATTACCCAGATTTATGAAGGAACTTCAGAAATTCAAAAAATCGTAATTTCAAGAGCTGTTATCGCAGGATAAATTGTCTTTAAATATATTTGAAACCCTTTCTTACTTTTTAGTTTGAAAGGGTTTTTTTATGAATATTCTATTACTTTTCATAAGTTTATAGTTTCAAGGAAAATTATACTTTCTACCATCAATAAACTAACCACAAAATACTATGAAAAAACTATATTTTTTACTTCCGTTTGTTTTTCTAGCTTGTAAGTCAGGAACGTCAACAGTAGCCGTAAAAGAGTCAAAAGCTGAATCGAAACCAGTTGAGATTACTTATAAGGTCGAAGAATCTGAGGTGTCAGATTTTTTAAAATACCTTTCTTCAGATGAATTAGAGGGACGTGATACGGGAACAAAAGGAATTGAAAAAGCGGCTGTTTTTTTAGAAGATTTTTTTAAGAAGAATAATATCAAACCTTATTTTAAAACATACCGCGATACACTGACTAATTTTAAATTACCGGCGTTTAACATTGTTGGTGTTTTAGAAGGAACAGATCCTGAACTTAAAAACGAATTTGTTGTTTTAAGTGCGCATTACGATCATATTGGGATTGAAAAGAAACAACAGCCGGATCAAATTTACAATGGTGCAAATGATGATGCATCTGGAGTAACTGCTGTTGCACAGATGGCGAAATATTTCAGCGAAACAAAATCAAATAAAAGAAGTATTTTGTTTGTGTTTTTTGCCGGAGAAGAAAAAGGTCTTTTAGGATCAAAAAGCATGGCTCCTAAACTTAAAGCAAAAAACTTCAATTTATATGCCCAGCTAAATATTGAAATGATTGGTGTTCCTATGAAACGTGATTATTTGGCATATATAACTGGTTTTGATAAATCGAATATGGCCGATAAAATAAATGAATATACAGGAAAAAAGACAATCGGATTTTTACCAAAAGAAGCCGAGTATAAATTATTTTACAGATCTGACAATTACTCGTTTTATGATGTTTTCAAAAAGCCATGCCAGTCTATAAGTACTTTTGATTTTGAAAACTTTGATTTTTATCACCACGTTTCAGATGAATTTAAAGTAATGGATATTCCGTTTATGACTTCGTTTATTCAGGAATTACTTCCGGCTGTGACTAAAATAAGCACTACGCCGACACAGGAAATTACAATGAAATAACGGTTCTTTATTTTGGTTTTCCTTATTTTTGCTTTATGAAAAATATTATAGTTACCGGAACAAGCCGAGGTATTGGTTATGAATTGGCTTTGCAATTTGCCAATGCCGGAAATCAGGTTTTAGCGATTTCGAGAAAAATTCCAAAATCACTTTTAGAACATCAAAATGTTACCTGTCTGTCTATTGATCTTGCAGATGAATCTGCTTTAAGCGAAGTAGAAAGTTTTCTTTCGTCAACATGGAAAAAAGTAGACGCACTTGTTCATAATGCTGGAGCTTTATTATTAAAACCTTTTGCAGAAACAACTCAGGCAGATTTTGAAAGTATTTATAAAGTAAATGTTTTTGCTGTTGCAAACTTAACCCGAATTTGTCTGCCGTATTTACAAAAAGGAAGCCATGTTGTAACCATTAGTTCAATTGGCGGTGTACGAGGCAGTTTAAAATTTGCCGGATTAGCAGCTTACAGCTCAAGTAAAGGTGCTGTAATTACTTTAACTGAATTACTGGCAGAAGAATATAAAGAACGCGGTATTTCGTTTAATGTTCTGGCTTTGGGTTCTGTTCAGACTGAAATGCTTAATGAAGCTTTCCCTGGTTATCAGGCTCCAATTTCGGCAGAAGGAATGGCAGCGTATATTTATGATTTTACGCTTAACGGAAATAAATATTTTAACGGAAAAGTGTTGGAGGTTTCTTCTACGAATCCGTGATTAAATTCCAATATAAAAATTCCAAATCACAAATTGACAGTAGAAGGCATCTAACTTTTTACAAATAACATTTAACTTAAATTGAGCGCAACATTAGCTAAATACATTCCTGAGCATGCGGTAAAACCCGTTTTTGATTTGATTGTGACCAACCAAGTTCACTTGAAAATTGTAAACGAGCGTCAGACACGTCATGGTGATTACAGGCGCGGACCAAGCGGAAAGCATGAAATTACAGTTAATGCGAGTTTAAATAAATATCGTTTTTTAATTACGCTGATTCATGAAATTGCACATTTGGTTGCTTTTGAAAAATTTGGACGTAATATAAAACCACATGGAAACGAATGGAAATTTACTTTTCAGCGTTTGATGGTTCCGTTTATAAGACCGGAAATTTTTCCGAGTCAGATATTGCCTTTATTAGCCAGACATTTTAAAAATCCGTCGGCAAGCAGTGATACTGATACAACTTTGTCTTTGGCATTAAAACAATACGATGCCGACAGCGATAAGAGTTATGTTTTTGAAATCCCGTTTGGAAGTGTTTTTAAGATACAAAACGGAAAAGTTTTTAAGAAACTGGCCGTAAGAACCAAACGTTTTGAATGTATCGAAATAAGCTCTGGAAAAACATATCTTTTTAATCCAAATGCAGAAGTTGAACTTCTGGATTAAAATTAAGCCTCAGAGAGATTTACAAATAATAAAAAATCCCAAATTCCAATTATATATATTTTGGAATTTGGGATTTTTTATTTTAGAATTTAAAAAATTACAAGCCTTTTAAATAAGCTTCACGTACTTTTTTAAATAAGTTTGAAGAATAAACGAACTTAACGATGGCTTCATTATCAGTTCTAAAGATTTCTTCTTTAGTTCCCTGCCATGCTTTTACTCCTTTTTTTAAGAAAACAATATTTTCGCCAATCTCCATAACCGAGTTCATGTCGTGAGTATTGATTACAGTTGTAATATTGTACTCTTTTGTAATTTCCTGAATAAGGTTGTCAATTAAAGTCGAAGTGTTTGGATCTAAACCAGAGTTTGGCTCATCGCAAAATAAATACTTCGGATTGTTTACAATTGCACGGGCAATCGCCACACGTTTCTGCATACCTCCGGAAATTTCAGAAGGCAGTTTTTTATGTGCATCTACAAGATTTACTCTTTCTAAAACAAAATCAACACGTTCTTTGATTTGTGCCTTAGTATTGTTAGTAAACATTTTTAGCGGGAAAGCCACATTTTCTTCAACCGACATCGAATCAAATAAAGCGCTTCCCTGAAATACCATTCCAATTTCAGTTCTCAAGTCACGTTTTTCGTCCTTGTCTAAATCAGAATAAACTCTTCCGTCAAATTCAATTGTTCCTGAGTCCGGGGTGTGAATTCCTAATAACGTTTTTAATAAAACTGTTTTTCCAGATCCACTTTGTCCAATAATCAAGTTGGTTTTGCCAGTTTCAAATACCGTTGAAACGCCTTTTAAAACTTTGCTGTCACCAAATGATTTTTCTATATTTTTTACTTCTATCATTATCCTAGTAATAATTGAGTTAATATATAATTTAGGAGAATGATAGTCACAGATGTCCATACAAACGATGTTGTACTTGCTTTACCAACTTCTAATGCGCCGCCTTTCATATAATAACCATGAAAAGACGGGATTGTTGCCAATAACATGGCAAAGATTAAAGTTTTGATAAATGCATAAGTAATATGAAACGGTATGAAATCTTTCTGAGCTCCCATAATAAAATCGGCACCGGTTGAAAATCCTCCGTAAGCACAAGCAAGCCATCCTCCAAAAATTCCTAAAAACATACTGATACCAATTACAAAAGGGTACATTAATAAAGCTATGATTTTAGGGAAAACAAGATAGTTTACAGAGTTAACTCCCATAACTTCTAAAGCATCAATTTGTTCTGTAACGCGCATTGTTCCAATACTTGAAGTAATGTAAGATCCCATTTTTCCGGCCATAATTACCGAAATAAAAGTAGGGGCAAACTCCAAAACTACAGATTGGCGTGTCGCGAAACCAATTAAATATTTTGGAATTAAAGGATTGGTTAAATTTAAAGCGGTTTGAATGGCAACAACTCCTCCAATAAAGAAAGATATAAAGCAGACAATTCCAAGGGAGTCAATAATTAAGTCATCAATTTCTTTGAAAATTAAATTTTTCATAACAGGCCATTTAGTCTGTTTATTGAAAATTTCTTTCAGCATTAAAAAATATTTTCCTATTTGGGATAAATAACGAATTAGCATCATAAGTTTTACAAATATTGGCTAAGGTAAAAATAAGTTATGAGTTTTGGGTAATGAGTTCCGGTTTTTCGAGTGTTTTAGCAATCAAATTAACTTTTGTTTCATTTTTTCAAAACGATATTTCCTAATAAATTTAGCCTGTTCGGGTGTAACTAATAAAGGTGTTTTGGCTTTTTTTGCTTTCCAGAAACCTTTTATATAATCTAAAAAAAGAAATGGTTTTTTCTTCATCATTGCCAGTTTTGCAGAGGCAATTGCTGTAATCCAGAATCCATATCCTAAAGTGTAAAAAGCTTCGCCTTGTTTATAACGAGCTGTCTTGTTGTAATTTGCTCCGGTTGGTTTTAGATGTTTTACGTGTAAAGATTCATCGGTTACAATTTTCCAGTCGTAATATTTACAAAGTAATTCATCAACCGTATCCCAGCCCATTGCAGGGCGTAAACCCCCAATTTGCTTAAATGTTTCTTTTCGATACGCTTTTAAAGCGCCGCGAATGTGATCTTTATCGGTTAGATTTTCTAAAATCCATTCGCCATTTTTATCAATATAACAGAATCCACCAACCATTCCAACTCTTGAATCCGATTCGAAATGTTTGATAATGGTTTCGAAATAGTTGGGAGGGAAAATTAAATCACCATCGATTTTTACAATAATATCGTAATCGGAATCCAGCGTTTCAAAACCTTTCTGAAAAGCCTGAATTACCTTGCTTCCCGGCATGTGAATTGCATCTGAAGTTTTATTTACAACTGAGATGTACGGATTCTCTTTTGAAAAGCTCAAAACTACTTCTTCTGTTTTATCAGTCGAATTATCATTTACAACCACAACTTTTGCAGGTAAAACAGTTTGAGTTACCAAAGATTGCAAAGTAAGACCAATAAGATCTTGCTCGTTGTGTGCGGGTATAACAATGTAATATTTCATAAAATTTCAATTTAAATTCCAATCCCTAAGTCTCGGAATAAATTCCAAATTCCAATCAAACTGGGTTCAATTGGAATTTGGAATTTATTTTTTGAGCTTTCCAAAGTTGGAATTTGCCGTTAGGCTCTTTCAGCCACAACAATATAATATCTTGGAGTGAAATATCTTAATAAAGGTCTTAATCCAAACTTTTTTACCGGATGTGTAAATTGTAAACGGTCGGTAATTTTCCAGCCTGTTTTTTCTAAAAGCCAGTCTAACTGCCAGTCTTCAAATTCATGGTAATGTCTGTCCCACATATCAGTTTTAGAACGATATGCCGGCGAAAACCATAAACGCAATGGGATTGAAATTAAAAGTTTATCACATTTTACGTTTTGTAAAATTGTGTATGGATTTAATAAATGTTCGAAAATTTCAAATGCGGTAAAAACAGTATATTCTTCCGTTTGCAATGCCGTCTGATCGTTGTCTAAATCTTCGCCTTTTGTGTTTTTTACGGTATAGCCATTTTCTTCCATTATTTTAGAAAACGGATTTGGAACTCCAAAATCAAAAATGGTTTCTGATGTGCTAACGTGCTTTTGTAGAAACTCTAAGGTAAGTTTAAATCTTTTATTCGGAAACGTTTTTTCGTACATAGTCATTGCGAACGAATCAATCTCTCGTTCTTGATTTTAATTAGGTCGCAAATATACTAAAAAAGTAATCAGTGTTCAGTTTTTAGTGTTCAGTTGTGGAGCTAGTTTAAAATGAATTTCTTCCAATGACGTGAAGTCATAAAGTATTGATCAAAAAAATAAACCATATAAGTAATATAAGTTCAATTAAGAGAAAACTTAAAAATATCTTATATACTTATATGGTTAAAAAAACTTTGCGATTTCGCGCTTTTTGCGAGATTATTTTACTCGGCTTTAAATTTTAATATCTATAAACAAAAGCATTAATGTTCATTCCGGCTCCAACTGAAGCAAAAATGATTACATCGCCTTTGTTGATTTCCTGGTTTTCTATTTTACCTTGTAAAATCAAATCGTATAGAGTAGGAACGGTTGCAACACTGCTGTTTCCTAAATCATGAATACTCATTGGCATAATATCTTTTGGAGCTGTTTTATCGTAAAGTTTGTAGAAACGTTCGATAATGGCTTCGTCCATTTTTTCGTTTGCCTGATGAATAAGGATTTTTTTCACTTCGTCAATTGAAATACCGCTTTTATCTAAACAGCTTTTCATTGCACACGGAACATTGCTTAAAGCAAATTCGTAAATTTTACGACCATACATTTTGATGTATTTAATATCCGGATCTAAATCTGGATTGTATGATTTTCCGAAGAAAAGATAATTGGCTTCATCATTTGCGTAAGTAGCACTTTCGTAAGATAATAATCCGGCTTCATCAGTCGAGGCTTCTAAAATTGAAACTCCGGCTCCATCAGAATAAATCATGGAATCGCGATCATGGTCATCTACAACTCTTGATAAAGTTTCGGCACCAATTACCATAACTCTTTTTGCCATTCCGGATTTAATGAAAGCATTTGCCTGAAGTACGCCTTCAATCCAGCCAGGACATCCAAAAAGAATATCGTAAGCCACACATTTTGGATTTCTGATTCCTAATTTGTTTTTTACACGTGTTGCTAAACTTGGTAAAATATCGGTTTGATGCGTTCCTGTTTTTACATCGCCAAAATTATGGGCGAAAATAATATAGTCTAGAGTTTCGGCATCGATTCCTGCATTTGCAATTGCTTTTTGAGCTGCAAAAAAAGCCAAATCAGAAGCAGTATATTGAGGTTCTGCATAACGACGGTTTTGAATTCCGGTAATGCCTTTAAATTTTTTAATTACAACTTCATTCGGATAACCAAAAGGAGTTCCGTCCTCATTTAAAAAAACATGTTTATCAAAATCTGTGTTTTTTACTTCTAAATTAGGAATGTAACTCCCAATTCCAATAATTTTTATTTTCATTTTTGCCCGTTATTTTCCGATAAATTTCATGCTAAAGTATAAATAAAAATATGATAACTATCATAAAAAATACTATGCACGCATATAATTATGAAATAACGATTTTTTGAAAGATATATTGTTTATTTTCTAATGATTTTTTGCTTTTACCGAGATTTCAAACGTTTGAGATTGCTTAAGGAACTTATTTTTATTTCATTACTATATTCTTAAATGTTATAAAATTGAGTCATAATTTTAAGAATGTTATAAAATTAAAAAGCAGTTATTTAAGTCAAAAACAATTGAGTGAAGTTTATTCTGCTCAACTGTCAAATAAAACAAAACCCGGCAGATTTTAAAATCTACCGGGTTGAATATGTAAAGAAAACTTATTTTTAGTTTTCCATGTAAGCTTCGATAGGAGCACAGCTGCAAACTAAATTTCTGTCTCCATAAGCATCGTCTACGCGACGAACAGATGGCCAGAATTTATTTTCGGCGATGTAATCTAATGGATACGCTGCTTTTTCTCTTGTATAAGGGAAATCCCAGTTATCTGTAGTTAACATTGCTAATGTATGCGGTGCATTTTTCAATACGTTGTTTTTATCATCTGCTTTTGCTTCTTCAATCTCTTTTCTAATTGAAATCAATGCATCACAGAAACGATCTAACTCTGCTAAATCTTCAGATTCTGTAGGCTCGATCATTAAAGTTCCAGCAACTGGGAAAGAAACCGTTGGAGCGTGGAAACCGTAATCCATTAAACGTTTTGCGATATCACCCACTTCGATTCCGTTTTCTTTAAATGCACGGCAATCTAAAATCATTTCGTGAGCTGCTCTTCCGCATTCTCCTGTGTAAAGAATTGGGTAGTGACCTTCGAAACGTGCTTTCATATAATTCGCATTTAAGATCGCGTGCTCTGTAGCGCTTTTTAATCCTTCAGCTCCCATCATAGTGATGTAACCGTAAGAAATTAAACAAACTAAAGCAGATCCGTAAGGTGCAGAAGAAATAGCGGTAATTGCCTGCTCACCACCAACATTTAAGATTGGGTTTGTTGGCAAGAACGGAACTAATTTTTCGTTCACACAGATTGGTCCAACACCAGGTCCGCCGCCTCCGTGAGGAATCGCGAAAGTTTTGTGTAAGTTTAAGTGACAAACGTCGGCACCAATTGTAGCCGGATTTGTTAATCCAACTTGCGCGTTCATGTTTGCACCATCCATATATACTAATCCGCCGTTATCGTGGATTAATTTTGTGATTTCAATAATAGAAGATTCGAAAACTCCATGAGTAGAAGGATACGTTACCATTAAGCAAGATAAATCATCTTTGTGCTCAATTGCTTTTTCTCTTAAATCTTCTACGTCGATGTTTCCTTCCGGAGTAGTTTTCGTAACGATGATTTTCATTCCGGCCATCGCTGCAGAAGCAGGATTTGTTCCGTGAGCCGATGATGGAATCAAACATACATTACGGTGTCCTTCGTTTCTTGACATGTGGTAAGCACGAATCGCCATTAAACCAGCATATTCTCCCTGAGCTCCAGAGTTTGGCTGTAAAGTTGTTCCGGCAAAACCTGTAATTACATTTAATTGTTGCTCTAATCTTTTTAGCATTGTTAGGTAACCTTCAACTTGGTCAACTGGTGCAAACGGGTGAATGCTGTTCCAGTTTGGCATAGATAAAGGCAGCATTTCTGAAGCCGCGTTTAATTTCATTGTACAAGAACCTAATGAAATCATCGAATGATTCAACGATAAATCTTTACGCTCTAATTTTTTGATGTAACGCATCAACTGGCTTTCTGAATGATGATTGTTGAAAACATCATGCGTTAAGAAAGAAGATGTTCTTTCTAAAGAAGCCGGTAATTGACTTGCTGCACTTAATTCAGAAACTGTGAAAGTTTCTTTTCCTAAAGCTTCAGCAAAAATCGAAATGATTTGGTTGATGTCTGCAACAGAAGTTGTTTCGTTAAATGAAATCGAAACACTTTCAGCATCAGGATAGAAGAAGTTTACTTTGTTTTTCTCAGCAGCAGCTTTTACTTTTTGAGCGTCAGCTTTTACTAAAATAGTATCAAAGAAAGCTGTGTTAGTTTGGTAAACTCCTAATTTATTTAAAGCTTCAGCAGCAGTAACTGCAGATGCGTGAACTTTGTTTGCAATATATTTCAAGCCTTTTGGTCCGTGGTAAACCGCGTACATTCCGGCCATAACAGCTAGTAAAACCTGAGCCGTACAAATGTTTGAAGTCGCTTTTTCACGTTTGATGTGTTGTTCACGAGTTCCTAACGCCATACGTAAAGCGCGGTTTCCATTTGCATCAACAGAAACTCCAATGATACGACCCGGCATAGATCTTTTGTATTCGTCTTTAGTTGCAAAATAAGCAGCGTGTGGACCACCGTAACCCATTGGTACACCAAAACGCTGTGTAGTTCCAACTACAACTGCCGCTCCCATTTCTCTTGGAGAAGTTAAAGTTGCAAGTGATAAAATATCAGCAGCAAAGGCCACTTTGATTTCGTTTTCTTTTGCTTTAGCAACAAAAGCGCTGTAATCATTTACCTGACCGTATTTTCCAGGATATTGTAAAATCGCTCCGAAAAATTCTGTAGAAAAATCAAAGTTTTCGTGGTTTCCAACAACCAATTCAATTCCAATTGGAGTTGAACGTGTTTGAAGTACAGATAAAGTTTGTGGTAAAATTTCTTCAGAAACGAAGAATTTGTGTGTATTGTTTTTCTTTTGGTCGCGAGTACGAACGTCAAATAATAACGCCATAGCTTCTGCAGCAGCCGTTCCTTCATCTAATAAAGAAGCATTTGCGATTTCCATTCCAGTTAACTCGATAACGGTAGTCTGGAAATTTAAAATAGCTTCAAGACGTCCTTGAGCAATTTCTGCCTGATAAGGAGTATAAGCTGTATACCATCCCGGGTTTTCAAAAATGTTTCTTTGAATTGGAGCCGGAACGATAGTTGGGTGATAACCCAAACCAATGTATGATTTAAATGTTTTGTTTTTCTTCCCTAATTCGCGAATATGATTTGCAAATTCGAATTCTGTCATTGCAGAATCTAAATTCAACGGCGCTTTTAGACGAATATCATCTGGAAGTGTTTCATAAACCAGTTGTTCAATAGAGTCAACTCCAATAGTCTTCAACATAAATGGAAGATCGGTTTCTCTTGGGCCAATGTGTCTTAAAGCAAAAGCATCTGTTCTCATTTGTAGCTATCTAAATTTTTAGGTCAATGCAATCAGCCTCAGTTTTATGGGCAAATCACATTTGAAAGTAAATGTGTTGTTTTTTTGTGGCGCAAAATTAAGTATTATTAATAATTTAATAGGTATTTTTAACTTCATTTTTTATCAAATTTCTAACTAATGATATGATTTGTTAATAAATGATTAGATTTGAGAGATGAAACTTCTAAAGCAAATTTTTGATTTTTATTTAAACAGCAGTATTCACGTGGCTTTGTCGTGTTTCGCTTTGGTGCATATTACTTTCCATGTGTTTCATATTCAATATGATGAACCTATGGCGCTTTTTGTTTTTTTCGGAACTATTGTAGGATATAATTTCGTAAAATATGATGCGCTTGTTCGTGTGAAGAAAAATCCAATCTCAACACAGTTAAAAATTATCGCTGTTTTGAGTTTTATTTCGGTTGTTTTGGTTGGCTATTATTTTTTTCAATTAAAAAGAGTTACACAAATCGTCTCGTTCGGAATTTTTGCTGTAACAGCTTTATATACTTTACCCTTTTTCCCGAATAGAAGAAATGCCAGAAACTGGGCGGGCGTAAAAATCTATATTGTGGCGATTTGCTGGGTCGGTGCGACTTTGGTTTTGCCTTTAATAAATGCCGAAATTCCGTTTACAACAGATTTCTTTATAAAATGTATTCAGCGATTTGTTTTGGTTTTTGTGCTCATTTTGGTTTTCGAAATTTTGGATTTAGCCAATGACGATCCGCATTTACAAACTGTTCCGCAGACAATAGGAGTGAAGAAGACTAAACTTTTAGGGTTTTTACTTTTAATTCCGTTTTGGTGTTTGGAAATCTTTGTTTCAACGTTTAATTATCATGATGCGATTATAAATTTGATTATGGTAATCATGTTGATGCTTTTCATCTTTTTTGCAAACACTAATCGCTCCAAATATTACACTTCCTTTTGGGTAGAAGCCGTACCGATTTTTTGGTGGCTGATGATTGTTTATTTTTAGTAATAAGTATATTTTGGGCGTGACCCCGATCTGGTAAACGGGCAAACATTCTTTGCGCTTATACGCCCGCTTCCCAGATCGTGGTCGGGCTATCCGCGCTACTTCGGTAGCCAGCTCCTATCCCTCACGCGAACCGTAATATGAGAAAATTCAATTTCAAAAGAAAGTCAATCAATTGTCTCCAGCTTTAGCCAAATTTAGTTTTTTGGCTAAAGCCATCAATTATTCCTAATTACATTCCTCCAGCTAAAGCTGAAGGCAATTGAAACTTTGTTTACTGTATTTCCGAAACCTCTTTCAAAACCTTATTTCTTTCCAGAAGAAAATTCGTCAAATGCTTTTCTAAAAACAAAGCATCAAACAGCTTTCCGAAAATTCCATACGGAGTTTCATATTTTAAATAATCCTTCATAATTGTAACTCCGTTTATTTCTTTAAAATAATGTTTATGTCTAAACGATTTGAATTTTCCTTCTTCCATTTCATCCAAAAAATAATCGTAGAAATTCATGACGGTAATTCGGCTTTTGTGCGTCAAATAAAACCCGAAATGTTTTCCGCGCCACGTTACCGTTTCATTTAAATTAATTAAACCGGAAGTTGTTCCATCAATTGCTTTTTCTTTTGATTTACTAGCCGATTTTTGATGAACATCTATATTTCTTGATGCATCAAAGACAGTTTTTATTGGAGCGTTTATTTTGGTTACGATGTGAATTGTGGTCATGATTAGGAAAATTAGTTTTAAAGAATAAAGCTCCAGCGGAGCTAAATATTTATAGAATATACAATTGATAATCGGAAAAGAGCCCTGGAAGGGTGACATATTTATAACAGGGAAATGTGTCGCTCCGCTGGAGCTTAAATTCTGGATGTGTATTTCTTCTCTATAAATATTGAGCTCCTCCGGAGCTTTTAAATTATTACTTTTATTATGCTAAATCCTGAAAAGCCTCATCAATATTTCCAAACTTAAATTCAAATCCATTTTCTAAAAGTCGTTTCGGAATCACATTTCTACTTTTCAAAACCAATTCAGTTTCGGTTCGAATAAAAAAAGAGCCAATTTCCAAAAGTGTTTTACTTAACGGAATTCCGAATGGAAAATTAACTGCTTTTCTCAATTTAGACATAAAATCGACATTTCGAATTGGTTTTGGAGAAACGATATTTATTTTTCCCGTAAGTTCCTTTTCAATAATAAAATCAACTGCACGAGCAAAATCTTCTTCATGAATCCAGCTCACAAACTGATTTCCTTTTCCTTGTTTTCCGCCAAAGCCGATTTTAGCTAAACGCTGCAACGGAATAAAAGCACCGCCATTTTTCCCTAAAACAATAGAAGTTCGCAAAGCCGTTTTTAAAGTTTTCGGAGTTTCGGTTTTAAAAAAGGCTTTTTCCCAAGAAAGTGCCACATTTATAGAAAAGTCATTCCCGATTTCACCTTCAATTTCATCCATTTTTTTATCCAAAGAAAATCGATAAATAGTTGCTGTTGAAGAATTCAGCCAATGTTTCGGCGGATTTTGACAGTTTAAAACGGCTTCATTTAAGATCTTCGTACTTTTAATTCGTGACCACAAAATATCTTGTTTGTTCTTTTTTGTGTAACGACAATCCACAGATTTTCCAACAAGATTAATTAAAACATCGGCGTTTTCTAATTCTTTTTCCCAGCCAGAAAAAGTTTTGGCGTTCCAGTTTACATATTTTATTCTGTCGATTGTTTGAGATTTTCCTCTGGTCAGAATTACAATTTCGTCAAATTTGTTTTTAAAATGATGGACTAAAACCTGTCCTAAAAATCCAGTTCCGGCTGCTATGATGAGTTTGCTCATTTTTTTAGTTTTTCGAGTTAAACCTGACAGGTTTTTAAAACCAGTCAGGTTTCCGTAAAGTGATTAATTTAAAATTAAAAACAACGCGATAATTCGATACAAAATCCAAGTGAAAGTTAGGTAAAAAGGAAGTTTTAAAATTTTAATTCTTCGAGTATGTTCTAAAAACATTATGCAAACTGTCGCTGTAAACCAACCTAAAATTATCGTTTGCGGGACATTAACTAGCTGACTCAAAATCAAAATCGGACTTAATATTAAACTTCCCATTAAAGAAACTGTCATTAAATTTCCGGCGTAATTCAGAATCGTTTGTTTGTCCACTTTAATTAGAAACAAACTTTGAAAAACAATTTGTCCGAAAGCTAAAGCAAGTTCTCTTGTAATGTTGCTTTTTGGAAAATTCAGAATCAAATTAGAATACCCAAACAAAATGAAAGTCGTTACAGTCAAAGCAAATCCGATAAACAGAAATCTATATTTATAATTGAAATCAGGTGTGCATTGCAATTTGTTTTCTTCTTTTGCATTTCCAGGGATAATTACTTTTCGGTTATAAGAAACAAAAGAATACATTTTTTTGAGTATAAAATGAATTGGTTTTAAAGTCGCGATTTTTTCAATTAACGGAAAAGAAAAACCAATGACTTTTATTAAACTATCAATTCCGTAAGTTACCGTTTTGTTTTTATTGTCGACTAAAGCAATTTCGTTTGGAGCGCGTTTTAGGTCTACAAAGTTTTGTTCTTCGGCAGATAATTCGCAATATGATTTTCTTCCGTTTTCGTCTAACATGCCGCTTTTTACAAAACCAGTTGTGTACAAACTGCAAAGCGGACAATCTTCATCATAAAGTAAAGTTTGGTTTTCGAGCGTTTTCATAATTTTGGTTTTTTTGATTAAAAAATAGCTTAATACATTTCTTCTAAAACGGGTGTTATTTGTAGTTTTCTTTTATTCTTGACTCCAATTTTTGAACCTTTAGCCAGAAAAACAGAAGTTGGTTTTAGGTTTTGAAGAAATGCAAAATCGCTTCCGTATGTGTTTTGAAAATCAATATCGATTTGATGATTTAAAACTTCAAATTGTTCCCATCTTGGATGTGTAACTTCGTATTCAAAAGTGCTGTCTTCATCAATTTTAGTATATCCGAAATAATGTTCTGTAATAAATTCAGCTTCAGAATTGACTTCGATCTCACTTAAAATATTTTTGGTTTCTATTTGAATGGTATTCCAGTTTTTATCATTTTTCCATTGATACATAAAAGTGTTTGTATTTTTATTTTCAATGATTTCATGTTTCATTTTTAGTGTTTCGTAATGTTCCTGATACCAGGTATTTGCAATAAAAGTGATGGCTTTTTTAGGAACAATTTCTTTTATGAAAACCACGCCTCGTTTCCATTCGCCGTTTTCAAAACGTTTTACATAGAATCTCAAATTGACTTCTTCAAAATCGACATGAAACGGCACTTTCAATCCTAAAACTTTTGTTTCTTTAAAAAGAAATCCAACTAAACTCACGTAACATTTGCCATTCCAGATATCAATTTCGGTTCCTGCAGGAACATATTTTTCCAGAACTTCACGATTAACCTCATAATTAAATAAGGCTAAATTTTTCCATTGTGCATTTAAGAAATTCATGTCAATTATTTTTTAAAGTTTTAAACTTTCAGAAAAAATTGAAAGTATTGATTAAATTTTTTTACTTCATCATTTTGATAAACAATTTTCCAAGCCAGTTATCATTTAGTTCAGTCATTTTATCCAAAACATTATCAGCTTTTAAAACAAAATCATATAATTTGGAAGTTTGATCTACAAAGTGTTTTTCTTCAGCAGAATCTTTAGCTTCAATTGTCGAAACTTCTTTTAGAATTTTAAGTGCCGGTTTGATTTCTCTTTTACTTCTTTCTCTAGAAATTTTTACGGCTAATTCATCTAAATCTTTTTCGGCTGTAAAGAATTCTTTTCTTTCTCCAGCTTTAAATTCTTTGTAAACAATTCCCCAATCCATTAAAGCACGAAGATTCATACTGGCGTTACCGCGGGAAATTTGTAATTCTTCCATAATGTCTTCCATAGAAACAGCTTCGTTTGAGACCATTAATAACGCATGAATCTGTGCCATGGTTTTATTAATTCCCCATTGAGAACCTAAAGCTCCCCAAGTCTGAACGAATTTATTTTTTGCTTCTTTGAATTCCATGGTTCAAATGTAAGTAAAAGTTTTTAAACTTTCAAAAATAATTGAAAGTTTGTTTTTATTTTGAATTAATTGTGTGTAGGAATATTTCTATGATATACTTTTAACTGTTTCATTACTAATATTTTGCGTTCTGTGACATTTTTTCGGCTAAGGGAATTGTTCTAAGGTAAATTTGACGCTGAAAATTTAAAAAGCTAGCAAAGTTTATTTTCAATTTTAATGTGGAGCAGAACCCACTATAAAAAACGAGGCGGAATCTGAAAAGCCTTACGAGTAAGAACCCAAAAACAAATTTATCATGGAAACTTTACAAGAAATTCTAAAAGAGAATGCAACTTTGAAAACTATTGGTACGCCTGCAGAATATGAAGTTTATGCTGAATATATGTCAAATATCATTAAGCAGCTTCCAAATCCAGGTAAGTTGAAATTATTAACCAATACTTCGAGCGCACAAGCTTCATTTTATTTTTTAGATGATGCAACTAGTGCAGTTAATTCGACTTTGTACAATAATGTATTGAATCAAAGAATTGAAGGAGAAGGTACTGTAAATGGAATCGATCAGGTTGGACTGGCACAAGATTCTTTTACTAACAGTTATCTGAGTGTTTTTACAAAATTAAGATATCAATTATCTCCAAATGACAAAGCTACTCAACAAAGAGTTAATGCTGATGTTGCTTCTACAGTAAGAGCACTTATTCCTGTTTGGAATGCATGGTATGAAGCAATTGAGCCAAAGGATGTTAAAAAGTTAAATGCTACTAATACAGACATCGCTTTGATTCAAATGACTAATACTTTAAATACGGTTTGGCTTAATCCAAAATTTAAAGAAATTATACAAAAAGATTCGTCTTATCCTTATACTCACTTAAACGACTTTAATACCATTTATAGTAATATACCGGTATCTGTATCTAAACAAATGAGAGACTATATGATTGAGGTGTTTAATAAATCCGGGGCTGCCGGGGCAATTACTGCAGATATTGCTAACGCAACTCAAACTCTTGCGGGTATTATTGACAATATTCAAAAACCAACCACAGGGGACGATGGTAATGGCGGAATGACTATTACAGGATCTGATAAAGCAGTTCCGGGATTGGTATTTGAGCCAGCCAGACCAAATGCAATTGTAGAACAGTTAAGTACTAATCCGCCTTCTTCAGTTTTTAAAGTATCAAAAAGAGTAACTAAATCTACTGAAACTACATTAAATGTACAGGCTTCTGTAAGTGGCGGAATATCTATTCCTATTTTATCTTTCTTTTCAGTAGGAGTAAACGGCGGTGCTAAAACGAGTATTTTTGAAAGAGACTATTCTGGTTCAAACTTTACTGTTGATGTAGTGGTTAATAATGCTACTGTTAGTCCGCTTATGAGCAGCAGTCCATTACTGTATAATATTTCAACAAGACAAGGATGGATGTCAACTTCTCCGGTAAAAGATGCTATTAAAAACGGATATCCGGCGCCAACAGGTATTACAGGTTACGTATTTAACAGCAATCCAAATTTTGATTTTAGAGAAGGAGCCGATTTTGGATATGTTAATTCATTAATCTTTAGTCAATTTCTTGAAATAAATATTGGTTTTGATAAATGTGACAGTAAACAGGTTAGAAAGTATTTTGAAGAGCACACAGACATGGGGGTATATTTCTTAGGCATTCGTTTAGGAGGAGCAAGCCAGTCAGCAAGCTACAGCTATTCTTTCAGTGATGAAACCGCGACTTCAATCAGAGTTACTATAAAACCAGAAGCGCCTGGTTATGTTCCTGGTACAGATAGTATCAATCAATCATTGTCTCAACTAGTTGCTGTAGGAGTTGTATATCCTTTTGCTTAAGCATCTAGATTAAATAACAAAAAGAGGGTTGTTAATTATAATGATTAATAACCCTCTTGTTTTATTGATTATCAATTTTACTCTTAATTTAAATAAGCAATAATGGAAAATCTTATATCGAATGCTGATGATGGAATATTAATTGAAAATGAAACTGATAATTCTGTCGAAAACCAAACGTATGCCGAATATATGTCGAACATTATTCTACAGTTGCCAAATGCTGAAAAATTGCAGTTTCTAACCGGAACATCCAGCAGTCAGGCTTCTTTTTATTTTATGAATAATAGTAGAGAAGTTAATGGCAGTTTATATAATAATTTTTTAAACCAAAGAGCAGCGGGACAAGGAATTCAATATGGAGTTAGGCAGGTGGGCTTAACATTAGATTCTTTTGTGAATAGTTATTTAAGTGTTTATCTCAAATTAAGATATCAATTATCTCCAGACGATAAAGCTAAACAATTAGAAATAAGCAGTAAAACAGCATCTGCAGTAAAGGATTTGATTCCTTTATGGAATGCTTATGTAGACAAGTATCTTCCGGGAAATATTAATAAGTTACATGAAACCAATACCGATATTGCTTTAATTCAGGTTACAGATACCCTAAATACCGTGTGGATTAATCCTGAATATATGTTAGTTTTAAAAGATGAACCTTCATATCCGTACACTCATATTGATGATTTTTCCAAAATTTACAACAGGATTCCTAATCAGGAGGAGTTTATTCCTGATATGAAGAAATTAATGGAGGATATCTATCGTTTATCTGGCGCGTCTGGCGCTGTCACGGCAGAAATTGCTTATGCGGTTCATACTTTAGCAATTATAATTTATAACCTTCTTTATCCTAGTGAACAAAATAAAGGACTTTCATTAACCGGATCAGAAAATTTAATTCCCGGATTACAGTTTAATCCTTCTAATCCTGAGGAAGTTTTGAATCAATTAAGCAGAGTTCCAGTAGATTCATACAGCAACAATAATAACGTACTTAAATTATCTTCGGAAGTCTTAAAAATAAAAATTTACGATTCGGAAGAAATTACGATTTCACCATTACAATTATTATCTAATGTTTTAGAAGACGGCAGGATAAATAGTGTTTTTAAAGAGACATTTTCTGGAACCAGTTATGTAGTCGAAGCCATTGTTAATAATCCTGTTATTAATCCGCAGTTAATGGTAAATCCAGTTCCGTTTGATATTATTACAAATACGGGCTGGATGCTTTCTGAACCGGTAAAAAATGCGGTAAAAAATGGATATCCGCCTCCATCGAATATTACGGGATATGTTTTTAACAGCAAGCCAAATTTTGATTTTACCGAAGGCGGAGATTTTGGATTTATAAGCTCTCTTGTTTTTAGTCAGTTTCTTGAATTATATATAACCTTTACTAATTGTGATACAGGAAAAGTAAAAAACTACTTTGAGAAGAATAAATTTTCAAATTTTAATTTTCTAGGACGTTCAATAGGAAACCCATCTCAACCAACTTCATATTCCTGTCAGGTTGTAAATAAAAACACTAATAATAATTCTACTTCAGTGGTGGTAAAACCTAATCCGCCCGGATATATACCGCCAACAGCTGATATTACAGATTCTTTGTGCCAATTAGCAGCAGTTGAAATTATTTATCCATTTGCATAATCTTTTCCAGGTGTTTTTACCCGCCTTTTTTTCTTATGTCAGTTTTTGTTCGATTCATGTCATAAAATTGGCATTTCATATCATTTTTTCAATTACGCCTGCTTATCTGCTATAGTTTTGATATAGAAATAAACCATGAAATTATTATTTAAAATGTTGGTTAAAAAAACAATTAAATAATAAAAAAATCAAATAAGTGGAGCAGAACCCACTAGAAAAAACGAGGCGGATCCGAAAAGCCATACGAGTAGGAAACCAAAAACGAAAAGTTATGTCAGATTTATTAGCAGGTGCTTACTTAGCAAAAGGCACAATCGGAAATGTAGGAACACCAGGTGCTCCAATCGCAACATTTAGTTTAGTAGTTGTACCATCACAACATTCTGTTACTGGTACAGTTATAATTACTCAGGCAGTACAAGGACCGGACAGTCATATTGTGGTTCCTGTAACAGGTAAAATATACGCAGCTGGATTAGGTAAATTTACACAGCTGGTAAGCTTAAAAGGACAGTATGTACATTCTGTTCCACCTCCTGCGATTGGTTCTTTTTTAGCAGAATTCAATGCTCATTTCGCAATTGATAATGCCTGGAACGGAGTAGGCGGGTTTTCATACTATCAACATAATGTTGAGAATGTACCAGTTGCTGCTGCAAAAAATTTACAAACAGAGTTGGCATAAAAACTTGCCCCAGATTTTAAACAACTCAAAGAAAAATATAATTAGGATTAATAGATCTCCTGATTTGGTTACTGCTTTGATTTAAAGGGTCGTCTGGTGTAGACGGCCTTTTTTTTACCAAAAACAAAAAAATCACAAAGAAATTAAAAGCTGAAGATTCTTTCAGCTTTTTTGTTTTCGTTTTATTCTTTTTAAAAATTGAAGAAAAGTTAGAAACTTAACGAATCTTGTTCTAAGAATTATAAAGTTATGTTAATTCAGGTCTAAAAATTTTAGATTAAATAATGAGAAAGATATTTTTGTAAAAATCACTTTTATGGAATTATACTACACTTTTTCAGTACTCATTGTACTGGCCTCTTTCTTCGCCTATTTGAATTTACGATTTTTAAAACTTCCGGGAACAATCGGAATCATGATTATTGCCATGCTGGTTTCAGTAGGAATACGCCTTTTAGGAGATTCTTATTTTCCGGCAACTACCAAGCATTTTTTCGATTTAATAAAACAATTCGATTTCAATGAAATATTAATGGGAGCAATGCTAAACTTTCTTTTATTTGCCGGTGCACTGCACGTAAATATGGCAGATCTTAAAGAACAAAAAGTTCCTATTATGATTTATTCTACAGTTAGTGTAGTATTATCAGCACTGATTATTTCTATGCTTTTGTATTACATTGCGCCACTTTTAGGAATTCATATCCCTTATGTATTTTGTTTAGTTTTTGGAACTTTAATTTCTCCAACAGATCCCATTGTAGTTTTGGGAGTTTTAAAAGAAGCGAAAGTGCCTAAAAGAATTGAAACCAAAATTGTTGGTGAATCTTTATTTAATGATGGAGTAGCGGTAGTAATGTTTGCCGTGGTCCTGAAAATGGCAACTGATCCAACTTTTGATGTAAGTTTTGGTTCTATCGCCTGGCTTTTTGCGAAAGAAGGAATTGGCGGACTTTTATTAGGGGCTGTTTTCGGATTTACGGCGTCAAAAGTTATGAAGAAAATCGACGATTATAAAGTTTCGGTTCTAATAACGCTTTCTATAGTAACAGGAGGGTTTTTGGTTGCACAAAGTTTACACGTTTCTAGTCCGCTGGCAATGGTTGTTGCCGGATTAATTATTGGAAATTATGGTAAAAAAGTTGCCATGAGCGAAGTTACTAAAGATTACTTGGGGAAATTTTGGGAACTTATTGATGAGATTTTGAATGCCGTTTTATTCCTTTTTATCGGTTTCGAATTGTTACTGCTTCCAGATTTGAATAAACAATTATTAACAGGTTTTGTAGCCATTTTTATTGTACTGTTTTCAAGATTAACTTCTATCGTTTTACCTTGGAAATTCTTTGATATCTTTAAATTCTTCGGAATCAGATCGGCTTATAACAAAGGTTCTTTAATGGTTTTGGTTTGGGGAGGAATCCGGGGTGGAGTTTCGATCGCACTGGTGCTTTCTATGCCAGAAGGAGAATATAAAAATCTATTATTGGAGGTAACCTATATTGTTGTTTTATTTTCAATCGTAATTCAGGGATTAACCGTTGGAAAATTAGCCAAACGAGTTTTAGAAAAAGAGTAAGACAATATAGAGAAATAGCAAAGAAGCAAGATTTCTTTTTTGTTTTTTAATTATGTATAAAGAGCCTGTAATTTGTTTTGCAGGCTTTTTTATAATCCGTTTGTGATCATGCACCTTTTAAAATTTGTATTATTTGAGAGATTTTTCCTAATTTTGAAGTGTAATTTAGTATGTAACTAAGATGTAGTTGCAAGTTAAATGTTTAATGATAAATTTGTATGAGTAAAATTGATAAACTTATTGAAAGGTTAAAATCAAAACCAAAAGATTTTTCTTGGGATGAAATGCTGAAAGTTCTAAAACATTTGGTTACGAACAAATCTCACAAGGGAAAACAGGTGGTCAAGAAGGAAATTTGTAAATGAGAATAAGCGGATTATAAGTCTGCATGAACCACATCCTCAAAAAGTTTTTAAAGGATATCAGCTTGATATTATTATTGAACATTTGGAACAGTAAAGATGAAAAACTATTTAGAATATAACGGATATATTGGAACATTAGAATTGTCTGCAGATGATAAAATATTCTTTGGAAAAATTCAAGGCATAACTGATTTAGTAACTTTTGAAGGTGCTTCGGTTACCGAATTGGAGGAGTCTTTTAAAGAGGCTGTTGAGGACTATTTAGAAACATGTAAATTATTGAATAAAGTTCCAGAAAAAATCTATAAAGGATCTTTTAATGTGAGAGTATCACAGGAGTTACATCAAAAGATTGCTCTTTTGGCTGTTAAAAAAGGATTGAATTTAAATGAAATTGTAAAAGAAGCAATATCTTATATTGTAAAACATGAGGAGGTTTTAAACTAAAAAGTTAAAGATTATTTTTATCGCTTATCGTCTTTCGAATAATTTGAATCGCCATTAATATTAATTTCAGTTCCTAAAAACTTAGGCTCACGATTTCTTAAAACATCAAAAAAGGATTTAAAAATCGAAAGATATTCTCTAAAACATACATATTTATAACCCAAATATTCGCCTTGATTAGCAGAATAACCAGCAGATTTTATTCCCATTTGATTTCCAATATAAATCGCACGATTCAAATGATATTCCTGTGAAATCAAAGTAGCTCTTTTAATTTTGAAAATATGTTTTGCACGATACATTGTCGAGTAAGTATCAAAGCCTGCATAATCAACAAAAATTTTTGTGGTATCAACACCATGGCTGTAGCAGTAATTTTTCATAACGGTTAGTTCATCATATTCGTCACGGCCGTTATCTCCGGAAAGTAAAATTTTATTGATACGTTTTGCTTTATACAATAAGATTCCGGCATCTAATCTGTCTTTTAAGTATTTACTTGGCTGGTTTCCATTTATTCCGGCACCAAAAATAATTCCCACATCATTCTTAGGGAATTTTTTTATCGAATAATAAATCTTGGTTTTGGTTGAAGATTTTACGTAGTAATTCACCGAAATAACGGCAATCAATCCAATAATGATAAGATAAAATGCTATTTTAAAATATTTTTTCACAGCGTATTTTTGTAAGATTAAGATTTAAAAAATGCGAAGATAATTAAATTTACTTTTAGACAAAATACAATAAAAAAACCGAAGCGGAAAACTTCGGTTCTGGTATCTCTAAGATGCTTAGTAGCTTAGTGTCTTAGCAATTTTATAATAATCCTGCTCTTTTTAATAAAGCTTCCGGTTTTGGTTCCTGACCTCTAAAACGTTTGTACAAAGTCATTGGATGTTCTGTTCCTCCTTTAGAAAGTACATTGTCTTTAAATTTCTTCGCCACTTCTGCATTGAAGATTCCGTTTTCATGGAAATATTCAAAAGCATCTGCGTCAAGAACTTCTGCCCATTTGTAACTGTAATATCCAGAAGAATATCCGCCTTGGAAAATATGAGAGAATGCTGTACTCATCGCATTTTCTTTTACATCAGGATACAATTGCGTGTTCGCGAATTGTTCAGTTTCAAAAGCTTTTAAATCTGTAATGCTTGTTGGGTCTTGTCCGTGCCAAGCCATATCTAATAATCCAAAACTTAACTGTCGCAATGTTGCCAAACCTTCTTGGAAACTTGCACTTTCTTTAATTTTTTGCACATATTCAATCGGAATAATTTCTCCCGTTTCATAATGATTTGCAAACAAAGCCAAAGCTTCTGGCTCGTAACACCAGTTTTCCATAATCTGACTTGGTAATTCTACAAAATCCCAGTAAACCGAAGTTCCGGATAAACTTGGATAAACCGTGTCAGCCAACATTCCGTGTAAACCGTGTCCAAACTCGTGAAATAAAGTCGTTACTTCATTAAAAGTTAATAACGAAGGTTTTGTTTCCGTTGGTTTTGTAAAGTTGCAAACGTTCGAAATATGTGGTCTTTCGTTTATCCCGTCTTTTACATATTGTGATTTGAATGAAGTCATCCAGGCACCGTTTCTTTTTCCTTTTCTTGGGAAGAAATCTGCGTAGAAAATCGAAACTAATTTATCATCAGCATCGCGTACTTCGTAAGTTGTAACTTCTTCGTGGTATTTGTCAATATCAAAAACTTCGGTAAAAGTTAAACCGTATAGTTTTTTAGCAACTGTGAAAGCACCGTCTAAAACTTTTTCTAATTGAAAATAAGGTTTTAGTTTTTCGTCATCTAAATTAAAAAGCTGTTGTTTTAATTTTTCAGAATAATACGCGCCGTCCCATTTTTCTAATTGTTCGATTCCGTCCAGCTCTTTCGCGAAAGCAGTTAATTCAGCAAATTCTTTTTGAGCGGCAGGTTTTGCTTTTGCTAATAAATCATTCAAAAAAGAAAAAACTTTCTCCGGACTTTCGGCCATTCTTTCTTCCAAAACAAAATGTGCGTGGGTTTTATAACCTAAAAGATTGGCTCTTTCGTGACGAAGTTTTGCAATCTTTAAGACATTTTCCTGATTGTCAAATTCGTTTCCTTGAAAAGCTTTTGCACCAAAAGCAATCGCCATTTTTTTACGCAGTTCGCGATTATCAGCATACGTCAAAAACGGAACGTAACTTGGATGATCTAAAGTGAAAATCCAGCCTTCTTTTTCCTGATTTTTAGCTAATAATCTTGCTGCTTCGATGGTTCCTTCCGGCAAACCAGAAAGATCTTTTTCGTCAGTTAAATGCAATTCGAAATTGTTGGTTTCTGCCAAAACATTTTCGCCAAACTGCAAACTCAGTTTTGATAATTCTTTGTCAATTTCTCGTAACTGATTTTTTTTGTCTTCCGGAAGATTGGCTCCGTTTCTAGAGAAACTTTTGTATTTTTTATCTAATAAAGTAGTTTGTTCAGGGTTGAGGTTCAAACTTTCTTTTTGGTCATAAACTGCTTTTACACGCGCAAATAAATCGGCATTTAAACGAATATCATTTCCGAATTCTGAAAGCCAAGGCGAAACTTCCTGCGCAATTTTCTGCATTTCGTCATTCGTTTCAGCTGAATTTAAATTGAAGAAAACACTGGAAAGACGATCTAAAATATCGCCAGAAAAATCCACCGCTACAATGGTGTTTTCAAAAGTCGGTGCGTCTGGATTATTTACAATGGCATCAATTTCAGCTTTAGCCAATTTGATTCCTTCCTGAAAAGCCGGAACGTAATCTTCTATTTTGATCTGCGAAAAAGGCGCTGTGTTATGTTTGGTGTTGAAATATTGTGTTAATACGCTCATGATTTATGTTTTAGTATTCAGTGTTCAGTTTTTTAGTATTCAGTTTTATTGCGACCAAGGCTGATCACTAAAAACTGACAACTGACCAATATTTTATTTGTTTTTATAATTTGAAATTTTCTAAATCCTGAAAATTATTCCAAAACCGAAGTAATTCAATTTATTGTTTTCGATTCTGTAGTAAAGTGAAATATGTTTAGTAATGACAACTTTGTAGACATTCTTGTAGTTTGTTTTTACAAATAGTACGCTGTCATTTTTTAAAAAATCGATCGTGGTATTTACTTTTTCAATGAAATTTAGAACAATTTTTTCAGACCATTCGGCTTCAAGGTAATCAATATTGTTCCAAAAGTCTTTTTTAGCTTGTGGAGACCAGATCACATTCATCTATTTAAAGTATTTTGAATAACGATTTTTGGTTTCTTCCATAACCTTATCATGAGAGATTCCTTCATTATTATCTAAAGAATAAATGGCTTCGTCTATTTTTTGTTTTTGAAGTTTCGAAAGACCTTCTTTAGACGAAATTAAATCGGCTATTTCCTGAATAAGATCAGGATTATCGATGTCTAAAACAATCTTAGCCAATTCTATTTTAGAAGTTTGAATATTCATTTTTTTACTTTTTCTCAAAGTTAAGTTTTTCTTTCAAAAAAGAATAATAAAGATAAGTTAAGTATTCAGTGGTTGTTTTTTAGTGTTCAGTCTGAATTAAAACTAAATACTAAAAAACTGACCACTGATCACTAATTTATTTTTTAAGACCTTCAGCCGCTTTATTAACCGCAGCTTTCAATTCTTCTTTATAAGCAATTATAGAATCTAAAACAGTTTTATCAGAACTTCCAATAATTTGTGCCGCTAAAATTCCAGCATTTTTTGCTCCGTTTAAAGCTACAGTTGCAACTGGAACCCCGCCCGGCATTTGAAGAATTGATAAAACAGAATCCCAGCCATCAATAGAATTGCTTGATTTTACAGGAACTCCAATTACAGGAAGCGGAGACATAGATGCTACCATTCCTGGTAAATGCGCAGCACCGCCCGCTCCGGCAACGATAACCGAAATTCCGCGATTGTGTGCATTTTTACTGAAATCGAATAATTTTTCCGGAGTTCTGTGTGCCGAAACAATATCTACTTCAACTTCAACATTAAATTGTTTTAATATGTCGATTGCATCCTGCATAACTGGCATGTCTGAGATGCTTCCCATTATAATAGCTACTTTGCTCATTTTTTTTATTTTTGTTGTGTTGGTTTCATGTTTAAAGTTTCAAGTTTTGGAAACTGTAAACTGTGACTAAAAACTGATCACTAAATTACTGATGACTGATGACTTTAATTGTATTTTTAACCTGTTCAGCAATTTTTCTCGCTTCAACCATATTTTCGTTTACGATAGTTACGTGACCCATTTTTCTAAAAGGACGCGTTTGTTTTTTACCGTAAATATGAGGTGTAACGCCGTTCCATCCTAAAATGGTTTCGATGTTTTCATAAACAACGTTTCCTGAATAACCTTCGGCGCCTACTAAATTTACCATAACTCCGGCAACTTTACTATCTGTATTTCCTAACGGAAGACTTAAAATAGCGCGTAAATGATTTTCGAATTGTGAAGTATAACTGGCTTCGATAGAATAATGACCAGAATTGTGCGGACGCGGTGCAACTTCGTTTACCAAAATCTCATCGTCCTGAGTTTGGAACATTTCAACAGCCAAAAGACCTACGTGATTAAATTTTTCTGAAACATTCAATGCAATTGCTCTTGCTTTTTCGGCAACTTTTTCATCGATTCTTGCCGGGCAGATTACATATTCTACTTGGTTAGCTTCTGGGTGAAATTCCATTTCTACAACCGGATAGGTTTTGATTTCGCCTAACGGACTTCTGCAGACAATTACCGCAAGTTCGTTTTTAAACGGAACCATAGTTTCGGCAATGCATTCTACATTTGGAAGATTATCTAAATCTGAAATCTGACGGATTACTTTTACTCCGTTTCCGTCATAACCAAATTCAGTGCATTTCCACACAAACGGAATTGTGATTTCGTTATTTCCAACTGATTTTTGCAAATGTTCCGGACTTTCAAATCTTAAATATGAAGCCGTTGGAATATTACTTTGAGTATAAAAATCTTTTTGAGTTCCTTTATTTTGAATTCCTTTTAAAGTTTTTGGAGACGGATATACTTTTACGCCTTCGTTTTCTAATTGCGTTAAAGCTTCAAGGTTTACCAATTCGATTTCAAAAGTCAAAACATCGACTTGTTTTCCAAAGTTGTAAACCGTTTCATAATCCATTAAATCGCCTTGGAAAAACTTGTTGCAGGCAATTTTACTCGGCGCTTCGTCACTTGGATCAAGAACGTAAGTTTGTATATCAAATTTTCTGGTGTCAAACAAAAGCATTTTGCCTAATTGTCCGCCGCCTAATATTCCTAATTTAAAATCAGAAGAAAAATAATTCATTTTGCGTTGTGTTTTTGCAAAGATACTTTTTAATCTTTTTTCAGCCAAAATTTAGTTTTTTGCCACAGATTAAAAGGATCAAAATGATTGTATGTTTTTCTTTTTTGCCTCTCTAATTCTTTTAATCTGTGGCAGACCAAAAAAATTATTTCTCGATTTTTTTTAAAACTTCGCGGGCAACAGCTTTGTATGCCGCTGAGTGATCTCCGTAATCTTTGTTTAAAATAACCTGTAGTTCCGGATGAATCCAGTCAAAGTGATTTCCTAAAACATATAAAGTTCGTATCGAATAGGCTTTTGTAGCCACTTTTACATCATTAATCAGCCAGTCAAAACTTGCTTCTATGCAATCCTGCAGGTTTTCTTCGGATAGAGAAATGCTGTTTTGATCTTTTTTATAATGAGATTTTACTAAAAGCTGCACTACTTTTGCAATGGGCCGAATGGAACTTTCATCTTTTAAAACTTTTAGATTTGAAAAGAAAAAATCAAGGTGAGGCTGAAGCCAAAGTAATTCTTCATACGATACAAATTCTAAAATCCAGCAGGCTTTGTGATTGTTTTTATCTTCTGGTGAAAAACATATTGAAATCAATTCTTCAAATAAATACGGATTTTCAAGAACATCCTGAGCACACTTTAAACGGTTTTCCCGATAAGCACTTACATAATCCAGTTTTTCCTGCAGTTCAGAAATTGTTGTCATTGAATTTGATTTGGTTTCGAGCATCTAAAATAGATAATTTAATGAAACAGTTCCATAATAATTTACAGGAAGTCCGGGATAATAATATCTTGGCGATGAGTTTCCTGCCGGCACTGCATTTGGCAGAATCAGCGAAGCATATTTTTCGTTTGTGATATTATTTACTCCAAAAGAAAAATGGCTGGTTAAATCACGCAGAATCTCAAATTTGTAACCTGTTTTTAAATTGATAATATTGTAAGCATCTGAATAAGCGGTATTGGCATCATTCATTTGAATTTCGCCTGTAAATTGATAATCGGCACTTAGGTAAATGCCTAAATCTGTGTTTAATGTTATTCCAGCATTAATTTTCTGCGGAGGAACTCCTGTTAGTTTATTTCCTGAGAAATCATTGCCGCTGTCAATAAATTCATTGAATTTGTAATTTCCTATAGATCCCGCCAAATAAGAGTTCAACGCCAAAAAGCGATTAATGGGCCAATTGTGATTTAGAGTAATTTCGATTCCTTCGTGAATTGTTTTTCCGGCGTTTACACCCACATATTGATCATCGCCGACTCTTTTGGCAACCAGTAAATCTTTAATTTCCATTCGGTATAAGGAAATCTCGGTATAGAGTGTTTTGTTGAAAAAATAGAATTTTCCGCCAGCTTCAAAATTATATCCATTTTCTGGTTTTATATCAGGATTAATCGTGCCTTGGCTTGTTAATGTTTCTTCGGTAGCCGGAAGTGAAAATCCCCGGCTGACAGAAAAATAAAGTGTTTTTAAAGAACCCGGTTTGTAAAGAAATGAAATTTGAGGCGAAAAAATACCATCATAACTATATTTCTCATCGATGTTTTCTGTGTAATTGTGAAGGCTGAATTGGGTTTTGTTATAATTTAAACCTGCCTGAATTTCAAAGTGTTCAGAAAGCAAGGTTCGCAATTGAGAAAAAATATTGTAAAAATGCCTTTTTTGGTCAGTTTCTGTAAGCTGATTTCCCTGCAGACTTCCCAAACCATTGTTTTGCTGATACAAGTTTTGAAATGTATTTCCGTTATAAGTATCTGTAAAATATTCAGCCCCCGCAATAAACTGATTTTTGATTTTTCCAATTAAAAAATCTCCCAAAAATTGAGTTCTGGCACCTGTTGCAAAAGTATATTGACGAAGAATATCAAACGGGCGCGGTTCGTTGCTGTCTTTGTAATTGATAAAAACTGAAGTTGAGTTTTTTAGATTTTCATTAATCCTGAAATCATATGCTAATCCGCCCAAAACTGATTTGTATTCTTTATATCCTTTTGAAGCAGCCCATGTTGGTGCCGCAGCTTTTGGGTTTGTATTAAAAACTTCTTTACTGATAGAACTCGGAATAAAAGCGTTTAAATACGTATAGTTTGAAAAATAAGTCAGTTTGCTGTTTTCTTTTCTAGATAATTCTCCTGCAAGCGTAATTCCTTCGCGCTTATAAGCACTGTTTTCACGCCAGCCATCGGCTTTTAAATTGTGATAGCTGATATTTAAACTTCCCTGCTTTTTATCTAAACTAAAATTAACGCTGTTTTTTAATAAACCATATGAACCAAACACAGAACTTATACCAGCACTTTGATTTCCATTTTTAGAAAGCTGTGGTGAAATTAAAATAGCACCGCCCAGACCTGCTCCATAAATGCTTGAAAGCGGACCTTTAATAATTTCAATCTGGTTGAGGTTTTCAAGATCGATATCATCAATTACAGTTTCGCTGTTTCCGGAAGTGAGCGGGATACTGCCGTAAAATGCCCTGATTTTATTGGTTCCGTAAGGCGTTCTGGCACCAATACCGCGAATTGAAATTCGGGTTGTGGTAAAGTTTGAAGACTGCATAAATACACCCGTAATAGTATTTATGACTGTTGTAATATCGGTTGTACTGTTTTGGAGTAAATCTTTTTTTGAAAGAATTCCTATTGAGGCTGGCGTGTTTAATAAATTAGTATCAATATGAAGCGGACTTATAACAACTTCTTTTAGTTTTTCTGTTTTAAGGGAATCAATGGTTTTGCCTTCTTTTTTTTGTGCCGATATAGTTTGGAAAATTAAATAGAGAAAAAACGAAAAACAATATTTTCTTAAGATCATAAAATGCGATTAAGGCGTCATAATTTTAACACATAGAAATATAGTATTGATTGAGGCAAAAAAGGCGTTTCAATTATAAAAGCCACACCGGAAAAACCAGTGTGTGAAAAACGAGTTTTCTATTATCAAACTTCTTTTTAAGCAAAAATCTATATTTCTATGTGTTTAAATTTCTTTTTAGCTTGGATTTGAAAAGTTGGCGTTTATTTATTGGCTGTTACTTTCCAAATAGTATTACTGCTGTCATCGTTTACTAAAAGAGATCCGTCATTCATAACTGTTACGGCAACCGGACGTCCGTAAACTTCAGCCTTATTTTGATCAGAAATAAAACCCGTTAAAAAATCTTCTGGTTTACCTGAAGGTTTTCCATCTTTAAACGGAACAAAAAGGACTTTATAGCCCGAAATTTTAGAGCGGTTCCAAGATCCATGCTGACCAACAAAAGCTCCGTTTTTATATTTTGCAGGGAAAGCATCTTTTGTGTAAAAAGCCAATCCTAAAGATGCAGTATGTGAGCCAACCGGAACATCCGGAACAATGGCTTTTTCAACTAAATCTTTTCTTTCGCCTTTCATTCTTGGATCAGGAATACTTCCAAAATAAGAATACGGCCATCCGTAAAAACCATCTTTTTTTACACTTGTAATATAATCTGGAACTAAGTCGTCGCCCAGTTCGTCGCGTTCGTTTACAGCTGTCCAAAGTTCTTTTGTTATAGGATTCCAGTCCATTCCAACAGGATTTCGTAATCCCGAAGCATAAATTTTTTCACCCGTTCCGTCAGGATTTATTTCCAGAATTCCGGCACGGCGTATTTCTTTGTCAACACCATGTTCGGCATTGTTACTTCCTGAGCCTACAGAAACATAAATTTTGCTTCCGTCGGCACTAGGCAATAAATTTCTTGTCCAGTGATTGTTGTAACCTCCGGCAGGAAGTTCAAGAATTTTTTCGCCTTTTGTTTCCAGTTTCAACGGATTGTTTTTATACGGATAACGGTATAATCCATCGGTATTGGCAATGTAGAAAAAGTCTTTTAAAACCAGCATTCCAAAAGGTTTATTTAGACCCGAAATAAAAACTTCGCGGGTTTCAAATTTTCCGTCTTTGTCTTTATCTCTTAAAACTGTAATTTGATTTTTACTATTTCTGGTGCCGCTTTCAACAACAAAAATATCCTGATTTGGCGCAATATAAGTCCAACGCGGATTTTCAAATCCGTCAGCAAATTTAGTTACGGTAAAACCTTCGGGTGCTTTGGGTGTTTTGTCTTTTGGCCAGCCAATAACTTTACTATTGTTTGTTTTCGATTCAGTTGCATAGGGTGCAGGAAGTGTAATATCTCCAATAGCAGTTTTTACAACATTGCCCGGCTGTTTAGCAAGGGCTTCTTTTTCTTCTTTTTTTACTTGTCCATTACAAGCAGTCATTAATGCAAATAAGGGTATTGAAAACAGGACTAAGGATTTTTTCATTGGTTTTTTGGAGTTAAATAATTATATAACAACAATTTACTTAAAAAATGATTACTGATAAGAAAATATTTGTAAACATTAACTGATATTTAACATTCTTAAAAAATATGCCGCAGGAGCTTATTTTGATATAAACTGTTAAGTTCTAATTCTGTATCTTTGTCCATTATTTTAAAAAGAAAAATAATGATACAACTTCACGATAAACAATTTGTTCCGTTTATTTCGGCTAAAGAAATTGATTTCGCTTTAACTAAAATCGCAGCTCAGGTAGAAGACGATTTTGGAGATGATACGCCAATTTTTATTGGAGTCTTGAATGGAGCTTTTATGGTAGTGTCGGATTTTTTAAAAAAATACAAAAAACCGTGCGAAGTTTCATTTATCAAAATGGCATCGTATGAAGGAACAGAAAGTACTAATTCCGTTAAAGAATTAATAGGAATCAATCAGGATCTTTCGGGAAGAACTGTTGTTATTATCGAAGATATTATTGATACCGGAAATACAATCGAGGAACTGAAACATTTGTTTAAAGCACAAAATGTAAAGCATTTTAAAATTGCAACATTATTCTTTAAACCAGAAGCCTATAAAAAAGATATTAAGATTGATTATGTTGGAATTCGTATTCCAAATAAATTTATCGTTGGTTATGGTTTAGACTACGATGGTTTAGGCAGAAATTTAACCGAAGTTTACAAGTTAGCAGAATAAAAAAACAAAACACAACTATATATTCATTTAAAACTTCTTAAAAAAAATAAGAGGTCACAACACGTACATTCATTATGATTAACATCGTTTTATTTGGAAAGCCTGGTGCAGGAAAAGGAACTCAGGCAGAATTTTTAAAAGAAAAATACAATTTAACACACCTTTCAACAGGAGATATTTTTCGTTTCAATTTAAAAAATGATACTGAACTAGGAAAAAAAGCAAGAGTTTTTATGGATAATGGAGAATTGGTTCCATGCGAAGTAACAACTGCAATGTTAATTGATGAGGTAAAAAAACATCCTGATACGGCTGGATTTTTATTCGACGGTTACCCAAGAACTTTAAATCAGGCAGAGGCTTTAGATAAATTTCTTCCAACAATTGGTTCAAGCGTAACGGCAACAATTGCTTTAGAAGCAGATGATGAAATTTTGGTTAAGCGTTTACTTGAAAGAGGAAAAACAAGTGGAAGAGCTGATGATCAGGATGAAGATAAAATTCGTGTAAGATATCAGGAGTACAACGAAAAAACAGCTCCATTAATTGGATATTATAAAGAACAAAATAAATTTTACGCTGTAGACGGTATCGGAACTATCGATCAAATTACAGAGCGTTTAACATCAGTTATAGATAATTTATAAGCGTTTAAAGAATCCTCATATCTCAATTTATAATTGAAAAACCAAATAAATAACGAATCTACTAAACATTGGAAATACTAATAATATTTTTTCTAATACTATTAAACGGAGTTTTTTCTATGTCTGAAATTGCCCTTATTTCGGCTAGAAAAAATCGACTGGAAACAGTAGCAAAAAAAGGAAATAAAAGTGCTAAAACTGCGCTGGATCTGGCTAATTCTCCAAACAAATTTTTATCAACGGTACAAATTGGGATAACCTTAATTGGAATTTTAACGGGTATTTATTCCGGCGATAAAATAACTGCCGATGTTGAAATATTCGTTGCCGGTTTCGCTGCTTTAAAACCTTATGCACATTCAATTGCTGTGGGGATTGTTGTTGTTGTTTTAACGTTTTTCTCTTTAGTTTTAGGAGAATTACTGCCAAAACGAATTGGATTAAATTATCCTGAATCGATTGCTAAAATGGTTGCAATGCCAATGAAAGTAATTTCGATTATTACAGCACCTTTTATTTGGCTGTTGACTTCTTCAACAGACTTTTTACTGAATGTCCTGCAGATAAAACCAACTGCTGACGGAAAAGTTACAGAAGAAGAAATTAAAGCCATTATTAAAGAAGGAACAGAAGTAGGTGAGGTTCAGGAAATTGAACAGGATATTGTGGAACGTGTTTTTCATATTGGAGACCGAAAAGTAAGTTCGCTTATGACACACCGCAAATCTGTAGATATGCTGCCACTCAATGCTGATCAAACTAAAATTAAAGAATTAGTGGTTCAGGATCTGCATGGCGTTTATCCGGTTTACAATGATAATTATGATGATATTGCCGGTGTTGTAACCTTAAAAAATATTTTTGCCAATATAGAAAATGATAATTTCGATTTGGCATCGATAATGTCTGAAGCTCCGTATTTAATGGAACAGACAACAGCTTATAAAGCTTTGGAAAACTTCAAAAAAACAGGAGTTCATTACGCTTTAGTTTCAGATGAATATGGTGTTTTTCAGGGAATGATTACGCTGAATGATATCCTGGAGGCTTTAGTGGGTGATGCTGCCGAATTCTATAAAGATGAATTTCAGCTTATAGAAAGAGAAGATGGCTCATGGCTGGTTGATGGACATTATTCGTTACACGATTTCTTAACATATTTTGAGTTAGACGAATTAACAAACGATTACGAAGTAAACACTGTAAGTGGTATGATCATGACAGAGCTTTCACATATTCCAAAAGAAGGTGAAAAACTAATCTGGCAGAAATTCGTTCTGGAAGTAGTCGACATGGATGGTGTTAAGATTGATAAAGTTCTTGTAAAGGCACTTAAGGAGTAATAATAAATAGTTTTCGGCCTCAGTTGCAATTGTACTGAAAACTGAGACTGAGACTGAAAAATAATAAATATAGAATTTAGAAATAGAATCTGGAATAATCTAAGATCTAAAATCTAAAATCTGAAATTCAGAAAAATGACAGAAGGAAATTTTGTAGATTACGTTAAGATATATGTTTCTTCCGGAAAAGGAGGAAAAGGATCAACGCATTTACATAGAGAGAAATTTATTGAAAAAGGTGGTCCGGACGGTGGAGACGGTGGACGAGGCGGACATGTGTATTTAGTGGGAAATAAAGGACTCTGGACATTATTTCATTTAAAATTTGCACGTCACATTAAAGCTGGTTATGGTGGTGACGGAGGTTCTGACAGAAGTACAGGCGCTGATGGTGAGGATAAATTTATTGAAGTACCGTTAGGAACTGTTGTAAAAGACAAAGAAACCGGAGAAACACTTTTTGAGGTTACGGAACACGGCGAAAAAAAGATTCTGGCAAAAGGAGGAAAAGGAGGTTTAGGAAACTGGCATTTTAGAAGTTCGACAAACCAAACGCCTCGTTATGCACAGCCGGGTTTACCTGGAGTTGAAATGGATGTTATTCTGGAACTTAAAGTTCTGGCAGATGTTGGTTTAGTTGGTTTTCCAAATGCAGGAAAATCTACTTTATTATCTGTGTTAACTTCTGCAAAACCAAAAATTGCTGATTATCCGTTTACGACTTTAAAACCAAATTTAGGAATTGTAGCGTACAGAGATTTTCAGTCTTTTGTAATTGCTGATATTCCCGGAATTATTGAAGGAGCTGCCGAAGGTAAAGGACTTGGACATTATTTCCTGCGTCATATTGAACGTAATTCGACTTTGTTGTTTTTAATTCCTGTTGATACAGCAGATATTAAAGCCGAATATGATATTTTGGTAAATGAATTAACGAAATATAATCCAGAGATGTTAGATAAAGAACGTCTTGTAGTGATTTCAAAATGCGATATGCTGGATGATGAATTAAAAGCAGAACTGAAAGCAGAATTAGATGTTTCTTTTAAAGGTGTTCCGTATATGTTTATTTCGTCTGTAGCACAGCAAGGTTTGACAGATTTAAAAGATAAACTTTGGAAAATGCTTAATAACTAAAAGCATTTTAATTATATAAATATAAAACCCGACAATATTCTTGTCGGGTTTTTTACTTTTTGCGCGAAAAAACAAAAAGTATAGGATTTTACTTTTTAACAGAAATCCTTAAAAATTATAGTGCAAAGTTTTTAGAAATTCCAATGTTTAATGTTTTTCCAAAATTGAAATCTAAATTATTTTGTCTAGGATCATTTTTGCCATCAAGATTATTGTAATTTATTCCGCCTATAGAAAAGTTTAAACCAAATCCGTTTTTCATATTAATAAACAATCCCGGATCTATACCAGCGTAAATGCCTTTAGCATTGTTTAAAGATGTATTTTGGTATCCCGCGCCTAAATCCATATAAAATGAAAATAAATTTGAAAACGGTGTTGAATAACGTACAAAACCTCCAATTTTATATTTTTCAGTTTTGTCTTCTCCGGTTGTTTTTACGTTCATAATAGAACCTTCAACCCCAGCAGTCCATTTTTCAGCAAATTGATATCCTACCTTTGGAGAAAATTCAAAATTTTCAACTTTTGATTCACCATCTTTATCTGATGAAAATCCAATATTTCCACCTAATAAAACAGAGTTTTTCTGTGCGTTTACCATCGTCGCAGTAATTAGCATAAGAGCAAGTAATAATTTTTTCATTGTAATTTTTATTTATTGGATGACAAATTTATAATAAATAAAATTGTAAGAAATATTTTAGGTTATTATTTTATAAAAGAAAGTATATTTTTACAAATAGTTTATGATTTTAATTTTTAAAATCATTTTAAAATAGGATTTTAATCGTTTTTGTAGTTTTTAGTTTAAACATTTAGCAATAAAATTTAATTAAGGTTAAATTGTAAAATTCGAAAAATCAGCAAATAATCCTTTTAATAGGTTTTGTTTTTTGCTGTAATGTTTAATTTTTCTTTAAAAATGAGTTATATTCGCAGAACTTAAACAAAATAACATGAAAAAAGTAATTTTATTCTTGACCATGTGCTTGATGGCTTTTCCTGTAAGAGCCGATGAAGGTATGTGGTTTTTGATGTTTATCGAAAGATTGAACCATAGAGATATGGAAAAAATGGGCTTGCAATTAACAGCCGAAGAAATTTACAGTATCAATCATCATAGTTTGAAAGATGCAATTGTACAATTTAACGGAGGCTGTACGGCAGAGATTGTTTCTAACAGCGGATTAGTTTTAACAAATCACCACTGTGGATACAATGCCATTGCAGAACTTTCTACTGCAGAACAAAACTATTTAAAAGATGGATTTTGGGCTAAAGAAAAAAGCGCCGAAATGAAACCAAAATCTTTATACGTTCGTTTCTTCGTACGCATGGATGACGTTTCAAAAAGAATCTTGTCAAAAGTAAACGATCAAATGACAGAAACTGAAAGAAACAAAATCATTCAGCAGGAAATTAGCCTGATTGAAAAAGAAAACAGCGAAAACGGAAAATACACAGTTTCTGTTCGTCCTTTCTTTCAAGGAAATGAATATTACTATTTTGTTTACCAAGATTACACAGATGTTCGTTTAGTAGGAACTCCGCCGGAAAGCGTTGGTAAATTTGGTGGAGATACAGACAACTGGGAGTGGCCTCGTCAAACAGGAGATTTCTCTATGTTTAGAGTATATGCTGATAAAGATGGAAATCCTGCAGCGTATTCTAAAGACAATGTGCCTTTAAAACCAAAACACTATTTACCGGTAAGTATTAAAGGTGTAAAAGAAAATGATTTTGCAATGATCTTAGGTTATCCTGGAAGAACAAACAGATGGATGCCTGCCGGAGGAATCGAGCAAAACATTAAATATGCTTATCCTGCGTGGGTTGAAGGTGCAAAAACCGGAATGGATGTAATGAAAAAGTATATGGATAAAGATGCAACTGTGCGTTTACAGTATGCTTCGAAATATGCTTCGACAGCAAACTACTGGAAAAACCGCCAAGGTATGATCGATGCTTTAACAAAAGCAGGAACTGTAGATACAAAAGCAGAACAGGAAGATAAGTTTTATGAGTGGGCAAGTAAACCTGCTAACAAAGAAAAATACGAAAACGTAATTCCAACGATCAACGACTATTACAGAGAAACAAACTTAAAAGCACGTCATGATAATTATTTAATGCAGCTTTTACGTACATCAAGTTATGCAACAGGTCCTGCTAATTTAGGAAATGCATTGATTGCATATTTCAATGAAAATGATGCTAAGAAAGCAGAAATGCTTCCTAAAATTAACGCCATGATTGAAAATATTTATGGTGAATTTTATGAGCCGTTAGAAAAAGATATTTTAATTGCGCAATTAAACTTATATGCTTCAAAAGGTTCTGAATATGGTTTAGCTACTCAAATTGCTGCAATGAAAGCCGCTAACAATGGTGATTTTACTTCTGATGTTACCAAAGGAGCTGAAATGAGTTATTTCTCATCTAAAGAGAAAATACAGGCATTTATGGCTAATCCAAAGCCATTAGCGATTGTTCACGATCCATTGTATATTATTTCTAATGATTTATTAACTAAATACCGTTCTAAAACAGACGATCAGGCAAAAGCTGATGATGGTTTTGCAACGGCTTACCGCAAATTAGTTGAAGGTTTAAGAGAATCAAAACTGAACGCAATTAAATATCCGGACGCTAACTCGACTTTGAGATTAACTTACGGAAAAGTTCGCGCTTTACCTGCTGATCCTCGTAATGATGCAGCGATTAACAACTATACTACTATGGAAAGTATGGTGAAAAAATACAAAGCAGGAGATCAGGAATTTGATTTACCAAAACGTTTGTTAGAACTAAATAAAGCAAAAGATTTTGGGCAATATGCTGATAAAGCGGGTTACATGCCGGTAAATTTCTTGACAGATAATGATATTACAGGAGGAAACTCTGGTTCACCGGTTCTTAACGGAAAAGGAGAATTAATTGGTATTGCTTTCGACGGAAACATCGAAGCAATGGCAGGAGACGTAATTTTCGATTCTAAATTACAAAGAACTATCAATGTTGATATTCGTTATGTACTTTGGATTATCGACAAATATGCAGGAGCAAAAAATATTATCGACGAATTGACGATTGCTAAATAATCTCAATTTCTTTATAAAATTAAACCCGACAGTTTTTAAGCTGTCGGGTTTTTTATTGCATTTATTGGAATTTGGAATTTTCTTTCTTGGAATTTTAATTCACTTTTACTCGAATTCCTTTTGTATGACTTGTAAATTCAGGAGCATACATACTTTCAATTGTAGTAATCCCGTTAGAGAATTCACCGCTGTTATTTACACGAATATCATATTCTATAACATAAGTTCCTTTATTAATTCTGTCAAAGAATAAATGTGTTGTAGCATCTTTTGTACTCATATAAAAACCTAAATGATCTTTGTACTGATATTCTGAAAGTACATTTACAGGTTCAAAACAAGAAGCACGCATATCTTTTAAATGCACATATTCAGTATCTTCTTTAGAAGTAATAATCAATCTTACTGTTACCAAATCACCAATTTGTAATGGACTTTTAGAAGTTATTTTCTCTAATTCCTTTCCTTTCAAAGTGCTTTTTTTGAGATACAATTCTTTTGAAACAGATAAAACAGCTCCGGTATTATTGTTGATTTTATCCAGATCTTCAAAATACTGCCAGTAAATACCGCCAAATCCCGGAACTTTAGATTTGTTTTCGATACTTATTGACGCCATTTCTTTTTTAATTTCTTCAGCTTTCCAATTTAATTTAATGTAACCTGTTTCTGCTTCTTTTTGGTTTTCATCCAATTTTTTGGTTAAGATTTTTTGATCTCCCATTTTTATAACCGTATTATCTTTTACCGAAAGCCAGTCGGTTCCCTGCATCAATAAAGCGTAAACGGCTTCTGTTGTAGATTTTGTTGAAGGCCAGTTTTTAGTTTGTTTGTTTTTTAACAGCCAGACTTTCATCGCATCGACAGATTTTGTGTCATTACTTATTTCGGCGAAAGCCTCAATTAATAATGCCTGCGTTTCAATTGGTGCCTGATACCAGTACCAGCCTGATTTATTGGCAATCCAGTACATTCCCCAATCTTCATTATTTGAAGAAGTTTCTTTTAAACTTTCTAAAATTGTGTTCGCTGCCGCTTTTTCTCCAAAACGATTTAATACTAATGCCGCTAATCCTTTTTCATAAAGTGTATAAGTAAGCCAGTTTTTCTTAGCGATTTCCAAATACAATTTTGATGCTTTTTTTACAGTATCAGAAAGCGGATATTTCTCTAAATAGAAACTTCTGGCATATAAATAATGTAAATCAGAATTTGGATTTACCCAGATAAGCTTTTCAGCTGGTTTTAAATTCTTGTTTCTGGCTTTGTAATATTCAAGAAACTTTTGATCTAAATACGGAATACCGGTTTCAGCAATTTCATCAATTTTAGCAATCTCACTTTCTGTTTTGCTTAATTTTGATAAATGACCCAATCCAGCCAAAATGTGCCTTGTAATATATTCGCTTTCTTCACCGCCGTCAAACCAGGCAAAACCTCCAGAAGATTTTTGTTTTTGTTTTAGTTTTTGAAAAGCACTTTCCTGAGCGTTTTTCATTTTTTCTAAATCAAATAAAAGCGCCAGATTTTTTTTCTTTTCATCTTCACTTTTTGCATCATTCAGCCAAGGCGTTTCTGCCAGAATCATCGATTTTAATTCTTCGTTTTCTTCCAGCTTCGAATTTAGTTTACCATTTTTACGCCAGTTTTCAAAAACGGCCGCCATTTTAGGATTGCTTGTAATTATTTCCGAAGCCAAAGAATTAGCATAAAATCTTGCAAATGTCTGCTCGGCACATTCATGTTCGAATTCCATTAAATAAGGCAGAGACTGAATCGCAATCCAGGTTGGGTTTGATGTATATTCTAATGTAAACTGATGATTTCTTAAAGAGGTTGAATTATTGTTTTTAAGATTGTCAAAAGTGTATTCTTTCTTGGAATTTTCGCGTACCCAAACCGGAATACTTTCTGTAACCAGCATATTGTTGGTCAGTACAGGAAGAATGTTTTCTTCTCCATCTGAAAAGTTTCCTGCTTTTGCCAGAATTCTGTATTGTACGCCTTGTAAGCCTTCTGGAATTGTAATTGTCCAGCTTGCAGTTGTATTTCCAAATGCTGTAATGGTAAAGTTTTTCACATTTTTTGTATTCAGCATTTTAGCGTCTATTGGTTCCATTGTCGCGGCATCAAAAAACTCTAAAATTGCGATTCCAGTTTTGGCTTCATCAGTAAGATTTGAAATTTTAGTAGTAATAACAATGGTATCTTTTTCTCTTAAAAATCTTGGAAAATTAGGCAAAACCATTAATTCCTTTTGAGTAACAACACTTTTTTCTAAGTAGCCTGAAACTGCTTCTTTGTTATGTGCCAACAAACGAAGTTTCCAAGCCGTTAAAGCTTCTGGAGAAGTAAAATTAAAACTTACTTTTCCTTTAGAATCGGTTCTTAAATTCGGGAAAAAGAAAGCTGTTTCAGATAAATTTTTTCTCGCTTTTACCTGTGTTAAAGCTTCAAGTGATTTTTTAGTTGTAATGATAAGTGCTCCATTTGCGCCTTTGCTTCCGTAAAGTGCTGTTGCTTTATCAGCTTTTAAAGTTTCTATAGAAATAATATCTGAAGGATTAATATTTTCTACTTCTTCTTCTGTTGCAATTTCTCCATCAACTATGTATAATAATTTTTGATCAGGATTTGAAGCTTTACCGCGAATCAATATCTTATTAGTATCACTAATTTGAAGTCCGCCTGCAGCACTTGCTAAAACCGGAGCCGGAGCGCCTGGATAAATACTATTATCTTCTTCAGCCATCATTTCAGATGATACATTTCTTGTCGCATACGAAAGTGATTTTTTCTCTTTTTTCATGCCATAACCCGTAACTACAACTTCTTGTAAATACTGATCATCTTCTTCAAGCGTAACATCGATAGTTTTCTCGTCTGAAATAACAATTGATTTCGTGGTAAAACCTATAAAAGAAAAGTTTAATTCTTCTCCCTTCGCTGCTTCAATTTCGTAATAACCGTCAAAACCAGTTACGGTTTGTCTTTGTGTTCCTTTAACTAAAACAATGGCGCCAGGCAATGGAAGTCCCGAAGCATCATAAATTACGCCGGCAATCATTTTTGCATTAGCTGGTTTTTTAGCTTTTTTACTAATTTGTCTGATATATTCGCTTTGTCTGTGTACATAATTAGGATCGTTAAAATCAAACCCAAACCAGATTAAACTTGTCTTTTCTTTGGTTAACTGAAGCCCGGACAGATTTCTATTTAAATTTCTAAATGCCGTATGAATGTTTTCAAAACCCAGAGCTGTTTTAGTATTTGCTCCGTTATAATTATATTCGTTAACGGCCAAAATATTCCAGTTTTCTATGGTAAACTGATCCAAAGAGCTGTCGTACATAGAAGCCAAAACTTCTGCTTCTGTTTTAGTATTATCTGATTTTAGCTGAAATGACCAGTTTTCAGTGCTTCCCGGCTGAATTTTATTTCTAAAACTTTCTACTTTCCATTCTAATTTTGGCTGTGTGCTTTTTAATACTATTTCAATTTCATCATTAAATGCCTGATTTTCAAAAATACTTTCGAAACTTATTTTTATGCTGTTTTCAAATTCGTCTTTTATCGGAATTTTTACAATTGCTTCATTGTTTTTCAAATGAGTTGTGGTTTCAAAATAAACTTTAGAGTTGTAATTGCCAATATTTACGATGTATATTTCTGGAATAACTGATGCAATTTTTATGAGTGCAAATCCGTCTTTTTTTGCATCTTCATTTACTTGTACAGCAGTAAATAATTTTCCGGGATTAAATTTGTCTTTACTCTGCGTAAGCTCAAAATTTTCTGTGGTTTCAATTGGATTATTAAAACTGTCTTTGGCAGAAAAAACAAGTTTATAATGTCCGGATTTGTAATCAGATATAAAATCTAAAGCGATTTTTTTATCTTTTTCAGTGTCGATTTTTCTGGTAAAAACTAAAGTTTCTTCAAGTGTAATTCCTTTTTCATTGTTTTCAAAAGGAAATAATTTTTCAAAATCAGAATCTGTAATGCCTTCGATTTCTGGTCTCTGCCAAAGTCTTGATTTAAATTTGTTTAAAAACGGACGCAGATAATATATTTTTAATTCGCCTTTTGCAGCCAGAAATTCTCCGTTTAAATTCGTGCTGTTTAGAATAACCGAGTTTTTGTCTTTTGTTGCAATTTCGTTTGGAATTTTAGCACTTAAAACCAAATCATGATATCCTACTTTTACCGTAGTTACGGTTTGATGTGTTTCGCCGTTAATATCGGTTACAGAAGCTTCGATTTCGTAATTAAAAACAGGAAGTTGCTCTTTATACGAGTTTTTAGTTGGAACGGCTTTAAAATCAATTACAAATTTTCCTGCAGCATCGGTTTTGGTTTCGCCGGAAACTAAAACTTCATTTTCTTCACGTCCGTAATAATGTCTAAAATAGCTTACATATCTTGTTACCGTATAAGTTACTTTGGCATCAGAAATAGAACTTCCTGCAAAAGCTTTGGCGGTTCCGTTTACTTTTACATTTTGATTAATCTGATAACTTTCTTTTTTAGGATCAAAAGTGACTTCAAATTTTGGACGTTTGTATTCTTCAACTTTAAAATTTAATTCTGAATAATCAAAGTCTACATGATCCCAAAAGGCATGTTCTGCTTTTTCTTTGTCATAAAGATTGTCTTTTTCATATTCAGATGATTCTTTTGCAGAAATTCTAAAATCTCCGGTTAGTCCACTTTTTGGCAGTACAAATTCACCAGAAAAAGAACCAAATTCATTTGTTACAACTTCAAATTCTTTAAAGTCATTATAATTGGCATCTTCAACAACAATTTTAAAAGATGTTTTAGGTACAACACTTGTTTTGTTTTCTTTTTTCTGAATGGCAATACCTTTAAAATATACAGTTTGTCCCGGACGATAAATGGCTCTGTCTAAATAAAATTCAACTTTTGCTTTTGCCCTGTTTTCAGAATATTCATTAATACTAGAATTATACTGAACATAGTTTCTGTCAATATGTACCGAATCATTTTCTAATGATACTTGTATATTTTCATTATTGTAATTATAATAATCCTCTGTTTTTTTTAAAAATGCTAAACCATTTGCATTTGTTTTAATTGTAAATTTTGGAGATTTAATGGTTACATTGTTTAAAGGTTTTCCAGTTTTTCTGTCTAAAACCTGATACGATATTTCTTTACTGTTTTGTGATGCTAAAACAGATAAATTAGTTACAGTAATGGTTTCAAAAGTGAAAGCTTTTTTGTCTTTAGAATCGGCTTCACTTTCAAAATACGCGATATAAGAACCAATTTTTAGATTTGGTAAAAGGATTTCTGTTGAGTATTGAAAATAATCTTTTTTGTTTTTAAAATCATAAGATTGAGAAACAGCAGGTTTTGTATTTTTTACGATTTCTTCTACTATAGTTTCTCTTTTATTGTAGTTGCTTTGAAAATCGACTAATTGCTTTTGATTGATTTTAAAGAATGAAACTTTTACCTGATCTACATTTTTGTATTCAACAAAAGCGCGGGTATTTTGATTATCATAAATATATTTTTGCAGCTGAATCGAAATAGATTTAGAAACAATGTTTTGTTTTTGCTGTAATGCAGATTTATAGGCATTTGATTTGTTTTCAACTTTAATTATGCTGTCAAGAACTTCAATTGCTTTGATGAAATTGTCAGGATACATTTCTTTTGATGCCTGCTGACTTAGAATTGTAGCTTTTTCTAATTGAATTTTCTGAATTAAAATTTCATCTTTTGTGCTTTTTTGGATGCTGTTAATTGCGTTTACAAAACTATCGTTATTATCCAATAAATAGTTTTTGACAAAAATAATGCGGTCAAACTGATTGTTTAAAGTTGGATAATTGGTTTCTATTTTTTGATAAAAAGAAAGCACTTTTTTGAGGTTTTCTTCTGTAACAAAATCAAAATTAAGTTTTATAAAACTATCTGTTTTGCCCAATAAACTTTCCTGATGGTCAGTAAAAGTCCATTTTTGAATTTCCCACGAATTAATTTTTTGTTTATAGAACTCAATATTTTCATTTAAAACATATTGAAATAAATTTTCGTTTTTGAAATCGTCTTCAGATGAATAATCAAAAATAGGTTCGTATGTAGATAAAGACGTGTTCTTTAAAACAGATTCGTTTTCGGTAGTCTGTTTTAAAGCCGCATTTATTTCGTTGTCAAAATTGCTTGTTGTCCAGGTTAAAAAATCAGTAGCAACCTCCGTAGTATTAGTTCTTTGCTGAATATAATATCTTTTTTGGGAGAAGTAATCGTTTAAGCATTTAGCATAAACCAGATTTAAAATCGCTTTTGAAGGAACTGAAACAATCGCAATATTTGATTTTAGGTTGTTGATGATTTTTGTTTGTGCATTTTCTTCAAGAACCATCATGTATTTCGATTGATAAAAGAAACATTTTATCATTTCGATTTCGTCTTTTCTGGAAACTGCTTTTTTGTAGATTTTATCGACAATTTCGTTAGCAGATTTTATTTTGCCTTCATTTTCAAAGGCAATTACCTTAACCCAGTTTTTATCTGTTTTTTGAGCAAAAAGTGCCGTAGAAAACAAAAAGAGTCCAAATACTATTTTTTTCATAAGTAAGTTTTAATCTATAGAGATGCTTTTTTGTAAAAAGGTTGGAAACACGTTAAAAAAAAATTTCGTACAAATTACTAATTTATATCAAAATGCAAATTGTGCATTCTATATTTCGTTATTTTTGAGTTATGAAACAACTAACAGCCCTTTTTTTGTTTTTGCCATTCTTATTGTGGCCACAGTCGAATATGGAGAAAGGCGAAAAGCTTTTTCAGGCAAAAAAGTACGAGGAAGCACAAATTGTTTTTGAAGAAATTCTGAAATCAAAACCTTCTGATGCCAAAGTAATTGAATATTTAGGCGATATTGCTTCTCATAATAAATCCTGGCAAAAAGCGGTTGATTATTATAAAAAGCTGAAAAAATTAAAACCAAGCGAAGCTAATGTGTATTTTAAATACGGCGGTGCTTTGGGAATGCGTGCTTCGGAAGTAAATAAAATTAAAGCTTTAGGATTGGCTTCGGAAGTAAAAGAATCTTTTGAAAAAGCAATTGAATTAAATCCCAAACATATTCAGGCCCGCTGGGGATTAATAGAATATTATCTTCATCTGCCGGGTATTTTAGGCGGAAGTGAATCGAAGGCAGTTTCATATTCTAATGAATTATTGAAGTTATCGCTTGTTGACGGTTATTTATCCCGAGGAAGAATTGAAGAGTATTTTGACAGATATACCGAAGCCGAAAAATATTATATAAAAGCAAACGAAATTGGTAAATCAAAAACGACATTTCAAAAATTATATAATTTATATTTGAACAAATTAAAAGACGCTAAAAAAGCGCATGAATTAAAACAAAAATTTGAGTCATAACCAATTCAATTACAGTATTTTTTGATGTTATTTGAATTTGGCATTCATAAAAATTGGAATTTAAATGAAAACACATTTCATCGCCATTGGCGGAAGCGCAATGCATAATTTAGCTTTGGCATTGCATAATAAAGGTTATCAGGTTACAGGAAGCGACGATGCAATCTTTGAGCCGTCTAAATCGAGATTAGAAAAAAAAGGAATTCTTCCTGCCGAACTGGGCTGGTTTCCTGAAAAAATAACAGCCGATATTGATGCCATTATTTTAGGAATGCATGCAAAAGCTGATAATCCTGAATTATTGAAAGCGCAGGAACTGGGATTAAAAATTTATTCATATCCTGAATTTTTATATGAACAGTCTAAAAATAAAACGCGTGTAGTTATTGGTGGTTCTCACGGAAAAACGACAATTACTTCGATGATTTTGCATGTAATGCATTATCATAATATTGAAGTTGATTATATGGTGGGAGCTCAGTTAGAAGGTTTTGACACGATGGTGCATCTTACAGAAGAAAATGACTTTATGGTTCTGGAAGGCGATGAGTATTTATCATCTCCTATAGACAGACGTCCTAAGTTTCATTTATATCAGCCAAATATTGCTTTGATTTCTGGAATTGCGTGGGATCATATTAATGTTTTTCCGACTTATGAAAACTATGTAGAACAGTTTGAAATTTTTATTTCTAAAATTACCAACGGAGGAATTTTGGTTTATAACGAAAATGATCCTGAAGTAAAACGTGTGGCCGAAGCAGCAACAAATCCAATTCGTAAATTGCCGTATAGTACTCCAGAATATTCTGTTGCCGATGGCGTAACCTTATTGAAAACTCCGGAAGGCGATATGCCAATTGAAGTTTTTGGAGCGCATAATTTAAATAATCTTGCCGGAGCAAAATGGATCTGCCAAAATATGGGCGTTGACGAAGAAGATTTTTACGAAGCTATTGCCAGCTTTAAAGGCGCTTCTAAACGTTTAGAAAAAATCGCCGAAGGAAAAGGAAAAGTAGCTTATAAAGATTTTGCTCATTCGCCAAGTAAAGTCGCTGCAACTACAAAAGCGGTTAAAGAACAATATCCAAACCGAACTTTAGTTGCTTGTTTAGAACTGCATACTTACAGCAGTTTAAATGCCGAATTTTTAAAAGAATATGAAGGCGCTCTTGAATATGCAGATATTGCGGTTGTGTTTTATTCGCCGGATGCTGTAAAAATCAAGCAGCTGGAAGAAGTTACTTATGAGCAAATTGCAAAAGCTTTTAATAGAAAAGATTTGATTATTTACACAAATCCAACTGAATTTAAAGAATATTTATTCAACTTAAATCTGGATAATTCTGCACTCTTATTAATGAGTTCAGGAAATTACGGAGGTTTAAACTTTGATGATGTAAAAGGATTGATTGAGTAATTAATCAATTTGAAAATTATAGAATGTGCCAATTGTTTTTACAGTTGGCACATTTTTTTTAAAGTTAATTTTAAATGACTAAACTTAATTGAAAGATTTTTCTTCTTTTTAATTTATATTCGCGTTTTAAAAATTTTTATATGAAAGGAGATCATTTTGCAATAAAAGATTGGTCTGATGATGATAAACCACGCGAAAAATTAATTGTAAAAGGTAAAGATGCTTTAAGTGATGCGGAATTAATGGCAATTTTAATTGGTTCCGGAAGTCGTAATGAATCTGCTGTTGCACTAAGCCAGCGAATATTGGCTTCTGCAAAAAGTTTAAATACTTTAGGAAAAATGACTATTTCTCAATTAATAAAATTTAAAGGAATAGGAGAGGCAAAAGCGGTTTCTATTGTCGCGGCACTAGAATTAGGCAGAAGGCAAAGAGCAGAAGATACATTGAAGTTAAAAAAAATAACTTCGAGTAAAGCAGCTTTCGAAATAATGCAGCCCATTATTGGCGAACTTCCACATGAGGAGTTTTGGGTGCTTTTTCTTAATAATTCAAATAAAGTAATTTCTAAATCGCAATTAAGCAAGGGCGGGATTGCCGGAACGCTTGTAGATATACGCCTGATTTTTAAATTAGCATTAGAAAATGGTGCTACTGGTTTGATTTTGTGCCATAATCATCCTTCGGGAGATTTAAATCCAAGTCATGCAGACAAACAGATTACAACTAAAATTAAAACAGCAGGGGAGATATTAGATGTTAAAATTTTAGATCATATAATCGTTACTGAAACAAAATATTATAGTTTTGTAGATGAAGGAATTTTTTAATCTATGAATACTAATATAACTGACATTTTTTTTGATCTGGATCATACTTTATGGGACTTTGATAAAAACTCTCAAATGGCTTTTGACCGCATTTTTAAAACCAATTTTGGAACCATTAAAATTGAAGATTTTATTGAAAAATATATTCCAATAAATCAGGAATGCTGGAAATTGTATCAAACCGATCAAATTACACATCAGGAATTACGTTATAATAGACTAAAGCTTTCTTTTGATGCGTTAAATTATGCAATGTCTGACGAAAATATTAATCAGATTGCCAACGATTACATTGAATTTTTGACTGATAATAATTATCTTTTCGATGGCGCAATTGAAGTTTTAGAATATTTAAAACCTAAATACAGACTGCATATCATTACAAATGGTTTTGCAAATGTTCAGGATAAAAAAATTACTAATGCCGCGCTTGGAGGATATTTTACTACGATTACAAATTCTGAATCAGCGGGAGTAAAAAAGCCAAATAGTATTATCTTTGATTATGCTGTTAATCTGGCTCAATCGTCAAAAGAGAATTCTATTATGATTGGCGACGATTTTGATGCTGATGTAAACGGAGCTTTAAATGCAGGTATGGATGCTATTTTTTTTAATATAAAAAATGTTGAAACGCCTAAAAACTATAAACAAATTAACCATTTATTAGAACTTAAAAACTATCTATAATTATGAAATTAAAAGTTTTATTGACCTTACTTCTTTGTTCTGTACTTGGATTTTCGCAATCCATTAACGATTATAAAGCGGTTATAATACCTGTAAGGTATGATTTTATGAAAACCGATAATCAATACAGATTAGCTACAATAACCAAAACAAATCTTCTTAAAGCTGGATTTAAAGCTTATTATGCCAATGAAGAAATACCGGCAGGAACAGGCGAAAGATGTGAATTGCTTTATATTGATGTTAAAAAAGATAATGCTTTTTTAGTAACTAAACTTTATGCGGAGTTTAAAGACTGTTACGGAAAAGTAGTTTACACTTCTGAAACCGGAAAAAGCAGAGAAAAAGATTATGAGGCTGCATATAAAGAAAGTCTTGATAACGCTTTTATTTCTGTTATCGCACAACACTATAAATACAACGGAAAAACAATCGCGACGACTCAGCCTGCACAAACAAGTGCTCCTGTAGTTTCTGCTGCAACAGTAACAACGACAATACCAGTTGCTGATGTTTCAGATCCGAATTTATTATATGCACAGCCAACAGAAAATGGTTATCAATTAATTGATAAAACACCAAAAGTGGTAATGAAATTACTTAAAACTTCCCGTGCAGATTCTTTCATTGCAATTAAAGACGGCGTTCAGGGTTCATTAAATGCAAAAGATAATGGCTGGTATTTTGAATACTACCAAAACGATAAATTAGTTTCAGAAAAAATTTCTGTTAAGTTTTAGATTTTAGATTTTAGATTTTAGATTTTAGATTTTAGATTTTAGATTTTAGATTTTAGATTTTAGATTAAGAAGTTTAAACATCTCTATAAAACAATAAACAATAAACAGGTTAACTTAATAACCATATTTATCTTTCCAACGGTTCTTTAAGAATTCACGGTTGCTGTTCTCTCTGGAATTGCTTCCTGGATTGTAAAGAACCGTTTCTTTTATGGCATCAGGCAAAAACTCTTGTTCGGCAAAATTATTGGCGTAATTATGCGAGTATTTATAATCTTCGCCATAACCTAATTCTTTCATCAGTTTTGTCGGTGCATTTCTTAAATGAATTGGAACCGGAAGATCACCGGTTTGTTTTACTAATTGCTGGGCGTTTCCAATTGCCATATACGATGCATTGCTTTTTGGCGATGTTGCGAGATAAATTGCGCATTGGCTTAAAATAATTCGGCTTTCTGGATAACCAATAGTCGAAACAGCCTGAAAAGTATTGTTTGCCATTATAAATGCCGTTGGATTTGCATTTCCAATATCTTCGCTTGAAAGAATAAGCATTCTTCGGGCAATGAATTTTACGTCTTCACCACCTTCAATCATTCTGGCAAGCCAATAAACAGCTCCATTTGGATCGCTTCCTCGAATCGATTTTATAAAAGCAGAAACAATGTCATAATGTTGTTCTCCTGTTTTATCATACAAAACCGTATTCTGCTGTACTAGTTCTAGAACACGATCATTAGTAATTATTATTTCGTCACTGGCAGATGCGTTTACTACTAGTTCAAAAATATTCAGCAGTTTTCTGCCGTCGCCTCCGGAAAGTCTTAATAAGGCTTCGGTTTCTTTTAGTTTAATATTTTTGGCAGATAGTTCTGTGTCGATTTTTATGGCGCGATATAATAAGGCTTCTAAATCGTCTTTTGTAAAAGCATTTAGTATATATACCTGACTTCTGGATAATAATGCGGGAATAACCTCAAAACTTGGGTTTTCTGTGGTTGCGCCAATAAGCGTGATCCAGCCTTTTTCGACAGCTGCTAAAAGTGAATCTTGCTGTGATTTACTAAATCGGTGAATCTCATCAATAAATAAAATTGGATTTTTAGCGGTAAACAAGCCTCCGCTTTGTTTCGCTTTCTCAATTACGTCTCTAATATCTTTAACTCCGGAATTAATTGCGCTTAGTTCATAAAACGGACGTTTAGATTCTTGCGCAATAATTTGTGCCAGTGTAGTTTTTCCTGTTCCGGGTGGTCCCCAAAAAATTAAAGAAGGAATTATTCCTTTCGAAATTTGCTGCGTTAAAGAGCCGTTTGGTCCTACCAAATGACTTTGACTAATGTAATCTTCTAATTTCTTTGGGCGAATACGCTCTGCTAAAGGTGCTTCCATTTTGTAAAATTACTATTTTCAAATTAATTTTATTTGTTTAGAAAGATATATGCCGGCTCGTTTGTAAACATTTAACACATAATTGCGATGCTGACAAAATATCAGTAGATTTTATTTGGATAGTTTTTTGATGTCGTATTTAAAAATAGATCTGAATTGTATGAACGATAATCACTTTAAATTTTCAAATGCTGTAATTGGACTTCCAGTATTGTTTGTGCTTTTATTATGGGTAATTTATTGGATTCAGATTCGTTTTGATTTTGATTTTTATCAAAACGGAATTTATCCGCGGGACTTTTCTGGTTTACAAGGTATATTGTTCAGTCCGTTCATTCATGAAAATTTAGAACATTTGTATAATAATTCTATTCCGCTTTTAGTGTTATTAGCTGCTTTGCAGTTTTTTTATCCTAAACAGTCATTTTCAGTAATCTTTTTTGGAATTGTATTTTCCGGATTAATAACATGGATTATTGGCAGGGCAAATTTCCATATAGGAGCAAGCGGGCTGATCTATGTTTTGGTCAGTTTTATTTTCTTTAAAGGAATTCAAACCAAATATTATCGATTAGTTGCTCTTTCGTTATCTGTTATTTTGCTTTACGGCGGCATGATTTGGTATGTATTTCCTGATATAGATAAAACAATTTCGTGGGAAGGTCATTTGGCGGGATTTATAACAGGATTTGGACTTTCATTATATTACAAAACTCCCGAATATACTAAACCTATAATTTATGATTGGCAGAGGCCAGATTTTGATCCTTCAGAAGATCCTTTTATGAAACATTTTGATGAAAATGGAAATTTTGTAAATACCGAAGTTGATGAAGAAGTTGAAAACCCGGAATCGTTTTTTAATTCAAATATTACGGTGAATTATATTATAACAAAATCAGAATCAGGAGATAAAGTGTGAAAATTGGATTGGTGTTATTAAAATGTCTAAATTTGTTAGAGGTCATTTTAATTTTATTCAGTCGTATCATGAAAAAGTTTTCCGCTGCAATTTTGACTTTATTGATTTTAGGCTGTGCTAAATCTTTTGCGCAGTGTGAGATAAAAAACAGGGTTTTGGCAGATGGCTCTATGGTATATTATTCTAATCCTGAAGTTTTTTACACAACTAAATCAAAATCGCTAAAAATAAATATAGTAACCGATAAAGAAAATTATTTTGTTGCGTTACAGCCAACTCCTTTTCCAGAGAAAAAAACGGGTAAAAAAATCACAGATGATTTGATTATATATCTTGCAGATAAAAAATCTTATAAGCTGGCTCATTTTGACACTCAATATATAGCAAACGATTCTGTAATGCAGGTTTTATATTTAATAGATGCAAAGGATTTAGATGCTTTTTCTAAATTCGAAGCAATGACTGCCGCTATAAATATGAAAGGAACGGAATTTATTCGTGATTACAACTTTAAACTCCACAAAGATGAGATTGTAAAACAATTAGCTTGTTTTTTAAAGAAAGATTAGAATTGAATTTACTCATCAGTTTCCGGTTGAGGATGATGAAGTTTTTTGCTTATATTTTTAAAAAGATTGTTGAAGGTGAGGGTTAATGATCCTGCATTTACAATTTGATTTCCATTGTCTCTTGGCAGGTAATCATTTGCATAAGTTATTTCAAGCTGTATATCATCAGTAAATAAATATCCGGCTCCTACATTTAATCTGTTTCTGTCAAAAAAACTTAATCCGGTTACTTTGGTCCCGGATTTTAAAAATATTTCATCCGAAGCTACTCCATAAACCACACCACGACGCAGGACTTTACTATTTATAGGTTTTAAATATTTGATTTGATGTCGGTACCGAAAAACATTTTCATAAGTATCATCTTCATTTTTCATGTGCCGAAGTTCTGCACGCATTCTTGTGCTAAGTGTATATCCAGTTTTATGAAAATAGTAAATACCTTGTAAAGCAAAACGCCATTCCGGCGATTCGAATTGCCCAATTTCAGGAACATCTTTATTGTTAAAATAAGCAATAAATGAGGAAAGTTTCCAGCGTGGAGTTAGATAATAATGTCCCCAGCCGCGAAAAGATCTTTGGGTATTTTGTTCAAAAATATTAGGTGATGATTCTGTGCTGCTGTAACTGGTTCCCAAATTTAATTCGGTTGACCATTTTTCATTTATAGTTCTGTTAAACTGAACCTCACCCCAAAATTGATTGTAGTGTATGGTTTGTCCATGAGAAGTAATACTTGTAAAGATTGTCATTACAAGTATTGAACTTATCTTTTTGAATAATATGTTATGATTAGGGGATAAAGACATAATTTTTTTTTAATTAATTGTCATTCCTAATTCTATATATTCTAACTTCTCTGGCGTACAGTTTCGTATAAAAATGCCCCGCAGGCTACAGATACATTTAATGATCCTATAGATCCAAACATTGGCAGTTTTGCTTTTTCATCAACAATTTTAAGAACTGATGGATTTATTCCTCGGTCTTCAGAACCCATTATAATCGCTAACGGCTCATTTAATGATATGTCGTAAATATTTTGATCTGTTTTTTCAGTGGCAGCTACTGTTTTAATTCCTGAACCCTGTAAGTAGAAAATAGCATCTTTAATATGCTCAACTTTACAGATAGGTACATTGAAAACGGCTCCGGCTGAAGTTTTAACTGTATCTCCATTCACTGGTGCCGATCCTGCTTTTTGAATAATGATTCCGTTTACGCCAGTACACTCTGCTGTTCTAATTATAGCACCAAAATTTCTAGCATCAGAAATTTGATCTAAAATTAAAAATAATGGTTTTGAACCTGAAGCAATAGTTGATTCTACAAGATGTTCGATGTCGATAAATCCAATTGGTGAAATGGTTGCAACAGCTCCCTGATGATTATTCGGTGTTAACCGATTTAGTTTTTCAACAGGAACGTATGAAAAATTAATGTTGGCACGTTTCATTACCTTCATTAAGTCCTTCATTAATTCACCAGAAATCTCTTTTTGTATAAATACTTTGTCAACTTCCTGACCCGCTTGTATTGCTTCTATAATAGCTCTAATGCCAAATATTTGATGTTCTTTTTCCATGGGACAAATATAGGTATATTGTTTATATAAAAAAACCGCTCTGAATTAACAGAGCGGTTTTGGATTTATTAAGAAGTTTTATGTTTCTTCTTTTTCGAACTAGATTGCGTCAGTATCAAATGTAACTGTTGTAGAAATCTGATCTGTTTGACCTCCTGTAGCAGTTATAACGAATCTGTAAGTAATTTTGTCTCCAGCAACAAGTCCTCCGTAAGTAGCGTAAGGAATTGCAGCTAAATCTACAGATTGTGCAGTAGTCTTTAAAGTTAAAGGTAATTCAGCAAATGTAGTGCTGTCATTTTTAGCCCAATATCCAACTATACTAGTTATTGTAGTAGTAGATTTTTTAACTGGAGCAATGTATACTAATGCAGGAGTTGTATCTCCGTACGTTATTTCTGACACACCACTTGCAGTAGTGTTTGCAAGTTTTCCTTCATCATTGAAACCTTGCCAAGAAATTCCTTTTCCAACTGTAAGTGTCCATGGAGCTCTTGTTGTTGAACCATCAGAATAAGTTGCAAGAATTGCTAATGAGTAAGAACCTGTTTTACCAGTAAGAGTTGTTACTCCTCCAGAAGTTACAGGGAATACATCAAAACTTCCTAAAACAGAAGTGTTGAATGTACCTTTTCCTTCACTAAGAGTTAAGTCTGTAACTTTGTCACCAAATATAATTGGGTCAGAAGTTACTTTAGCAGTGTTTTTGAAAACTTCTACTTTAGTAACAGTTACTCCTTCTTGAGTAAATGTATTAAAAGGAAGAACAAAATTATTATCCAAACGACTAATACTTGATGTCGTTGGAACTGCATTTCCGCCTACAGATGTCAAATTTACATTGTCATCTGCTGAATCACAAGAAGCTAATACCGCAATTAATGCGAACGCAGCTATTTGTTTTATATATTTTTTCATACTTGTATTATTAAATATTAGAATTTATCCCAGAAAAGTTTAGTAGTTACAGCATTGTTACCCAATTTTGCAACTGCAGCTTCTAGATTTGCAGCATTTAATGTTTGCTCGATTCCTGGATAAGAGTAACGTTTAGGAACTTCAGTGATATCACCAAAAGTTACAGCAGGAGCTACTAATGCAGGGAAATCTAATCTTCTGTATGATGTCCAAGCTTCGAAACCTCTATTGTAGTAAGAGATCCATGCTTGTTCTCCAATTTTTTGTTTCCAAGTTCCAGCAGCAGTTGCATAAGCAACATCAGTTCTTGCTAAATAAGTAGCAGCATCGCTTGAGCTAACTCCCCAATCAGCTAACGAAGCAGTAATTGCAGCGTTGTAGTGAGATTCAGCAGAACCTCCAACAGCAATTCCTCTTTCTACAGCTTCAGCTAATAAGAATTCTACTTCAGAATAAGTAAATAATACACCAGGATAAACTGGATCTTTAATAGTTGGAGTTAAGTGAGAGAAATCTCCATAAACGTTAACTGTTCCGTAAACTCCACCTTTGTATTGTCCTGAACCAGCTGGGTATTCTGTAAAGTATTTAGCTCTTCTAGGATCAGAAAGTGCATTCATTTTGTTTACAAATGTATTAGCAGGCAAGAAATCATCACGACCGCTAGCCACTAAATCAAGGTATAATGGGTTGTTGTTTGTCGTGTTAGTTGTATATGGCATGTAAGCTCCATCTGTACTAGTTAAGATTAAACCATCAGCTTGTGCTGCTAATGCTTCTGTAGTAGCATAAGTTAAGTCTACATCAGCCATTGTGATAGCCATTCTAAAACGAAGAGAGTTTGCGAATTTAGCCCATTTTTGAGTGTCTCCACCGTAAATAAGGTCAGCTGAATCAAAACTTCCTTCACTATGATCTAATTTGTGAGATGCAGCTGTCAATACAGACAAAAGATCTTTGTAGATTGTTTGAGCATCGTCATATTTTGGTTGTGGATGTCCTTCAATATCCAAAGCTTCAGTATAAGGAACATCACCAAAAGTGTCAACTAAGATGTTGTAGCAGTAAGAAGATAAAATGTCAATAATAGCAATTTTGTTTTCTATTACAACTAAGCCATCAGGAGTTCCTGCAAAATTTGCTTTTTGAGTAAGTAAAAGTTGTTTAGCTTCTTTAAAATCTCTTAATACATCACGGTAGTAAGTTGCCCAGTGACGATCTGGAATTGTACGTCCAGTAAGGTCATATTGAGTTTCTTGTGGATACTGAACCTCTGTCCATTGTTGTGCATACAATCTGAATACGTTAAAGTTTACAGATGTACTTGTAACTTGGTCCACCATAAATTTCTCTGCATTTGTGAATAAAAATTCAGGAGTACTTACGGTTGGGTTTTTTGTGTCTTGGTTCATGTCCCCAAAATCATCAGAGCATGATGAAAATAAGGCAATGAATGATATTAATATTATTAGTCTATTTTTCATAGCTTAGAATTTTATTGTTAAGTTACAACCAATATTTCTAGTTGTTGGTAAAGAACCGATAGAAAGACCTTGCGATCCTATGTTAGATCCTAATCCACTTTCTGGGTCTGCATCCGGAAGATTTTTTTGGATTATCCATAAGTTAGAACCAATAAGTGAAATTTTAGCATCTACTAATTTCATTTTTTGTACTAATGAAGATGGTAAGCTATAAGTAATGTTTACCTCTCTTAATTTGATAAAACCAGCATCATAAACATATTGACTTCTTGGACCGTTAGTGTAAGCATTTGTTATTGCTCCACCTGTAGAATAAGCAGTTCTTGTAGTGTTTGGAGTTCCGTCAGCATAAACGCCTTCAAGAATTACACCACCACCATTAACAAGAGGATTTCTCTTAGGAAGTCCTAAATCATTGTTTCCTGCTGTTTCATTAGTTAAACCAGTTCCTACACCATACCATTGGTCAGTAGAGAAAATATCACCACCATGCTTAGTGTCAATTAAGAAACTGAAAGATAAGCTTTTGTATGTGAATTTGTTTCTAATACCTCCAATCCAATCTGGATTGATGTTTCCAATGATGTTGTTAGTAGAAGTATTGATTACATATCTACCAGTTGCTGGGTTGATAACTCTTTGCCCATCTGCTGTATAAGTGTAATCAGTTCCTTTTAATACTCCAAATGGTTGTCCAACAACTGCATTTAAAGTTACTGTACCAGGGAAAGAAGAAATTTGTAAGTTAGTTACACCATCAGCTAAAGCTGTAACCATATTTTCGTTTTTAGACCAGTTTACGTTAATATCCCAAGAGAAATTTGTTGTTTTAACTGGAGTTGCATTAAATTGAACCTCAATACCTTTGTTTTCAATTTTTGCAGCATTTACATATTGAGATGTGTAACCTGTTGCAGTAGAATAAGGTACTCTTACAGCTTCACCATCGTTGATGTTTTTGTATAAACTCACGTCGAATCCAACTCTTCTGTTTAAGAATTGCATCTCAAGACCAACCTCAGTAGTGTTTGTTTTAATTGGTCTTAGACCTGGATTGTTTTTGAATGAGTTAACAGAATACATTTGGTTGCCATTAAATGGATCGTATTTTGTGTAAGTGTCAACCAATGCTAATGAAGGAGTTCCAAGAGGGCTCTCAGAATATCCTCCTCTTAATTTACCAAAACTTAACCAGCTTGCATCAATATTTTTAGAGAAAACCCAGCTTCCAGAAATAGATTTGCTATAAAGATTGTTATCGTCTGCAGGTAAGTTTGAGAATGCGTCTCTACGAATTGTTGCATCGATGAAATAAGAATCTAAATATCCTAATGAAGCAGAAGCGTAATAACTGTTAACAGATGTTTTAGTTTCTCTTTCGTATGGATATGGGCTAGCTGCTCTAGAGTTAGCTAAGCTGTAAATTCCAGGAATAATTAAACCTCCTTGTGTAGAAGCAGTAATTTGGTTGAAATAATTGTTTCTAATTGTACCCCCAGCTACTCCAGTTAAACTTACGTTCTCACCAAAGTTATGTTTGAAGTTAAGAAGTAAATCGTAGTTTTGCTCAGAGAAGTTACCATTGTAACGTTGGTATCCAGATGTTTCGTCAAGAGCATTGATACCGAAAGTTTTTGCTACAGAACCTACAGCAACTCTTTCTTCACGGATTTCAGAATATGTATCTGTAGAGATTTTTGCAGTTGCAGAAACCCAGTCAGCAATTTTGTATGTAAAGTTTGCATAACCGATGAAACGATTTCTGCTGTCATTTTGATAGTTTTGGTAACGCTCAAAATATGGGTTGTTCCAGTAAGCAGGAGCTCCATTAGCAACAGATTTTCTGTTCCAAGTAATGTTTTCTCCACCTGAATTGTTGTATGCTTGCTCAAGTTGTTTAATGTCAACGTTTGTCTGCCACCACTGACGGAAACCAGAAATTAAGTTGTCACTGTATCCAGTCATGTTTCTACCTAAAGTTTCTTGCGCAGAGAAGTTAGCGAAAGTACTAAGAGATAATCTGTCTGTAAATTGGTGATTCAATTTTAAACTGAAGTTGTTTTTTCTTAATTCACTGTTTGGTAAAATACCAGTTTGTTTTGTATTAGTATAGTTGAAAACAACGTTAGTTTTTTCGTTTCCATCTTCGAAAGAGATGCTGTTTACTAATGAAAGTGAATTTTTGAAGAATTTAAATGGGTCGTTTGCTGCTGCTGTCCAAGGAGTAGCTTTACCATAATTGTTGTTTCCTGGGTATAAAGAGAAAGCATCCCATTGGTAAACATTTAATGTAGGATCAAAAGCATCTCCTACAGAAGCGTCATCTCCCATAGCAACTACTAAGTCTGGAGTTCCATCACCATCGATATCTTGTTCTCCGAAAGAACCTCCGTAACCAGCACCATATTGTTTTTGGTATTTTAAGAATGTGTCTTTGTCAGGGCTTCCAGTTACTACTTCAGATGAAACTGTAATACCTAATCCTCTTTTAGCTTTACCTTTTTTAGTAGTAATCATTAAAACTCCATTACCTGCTAAATAACCATATAAAGCAGATGCAGCAGCACCTTTCAATACGTTAACACTTTCAATATCCTCTGGATTAATATCCATTGCATTGTTACCGTAGTCAAAACCTCTACCTCCTGATGATTGAGCAGTTGTTCCGTCGTTAGTATTGTTTCCGTTATTAATTGGCATACCGTCAATAACGATTAACATCTCATTACTTTGTCCGATAGCTTTAACCCCTCTGGAAATAGCACTTGTAGAACCTCCAAAGTTCGTGTTTCTTGTAATGTTAACACCGGCAACTTTTCCAGAAAGTTCATTTAAGAAGTTTCCACTTGAAGTACCATTTCTTAGGTCTCCTCCTTTTACTTCTTGAGTAGCGTATCCAAGAGATTTTTTCTCTCTTTTAACACCTAAAGCTGTTGTTACAACAACGCTTTCAAGTTCCTGTGCATCTCCAGCTAATTTTACGTTAACTGTTGATGAAGTTGCAGCTATTTCTTGAGTTTTCATCCCAATGTAGCTAAATACCAAAACTTGGCTTGAAGATGCTTTGATAGAATATTTACCATCAAAGTCTGTTTGTGTTCCTGCTTTAGTTCCTTTAACTAATACACTAACACCTGGTAAAGGCATTCCTGCATTGTCAGAAACTGTTCCAGAAACAGCTCTTTCTTGCGCAAAAGAAAGTTGCGCAACTAGTACTAATAAAAGCACTAAGAATCCATTGAACTTTAGTTTCATTTTTAAATATTTTGAATTAGTATCGCAAAACTCTTAATAATTTGTTAACTTTCCTAATATTAAAAGCTTTTTTTTTAGTTAAATTATGATTTTGCTATGTGATTTTGTTTTTTTATTGTTAATAAAAGCATCTGATTTAATAATTCTCAAAATTTAAAGCGAATTATGATAATAATTAAAAATATTTTGAATGGAATAAATGTTAAATTTATTAATACTTAGTGTTTTATTGTTTTTTTTATAACTTTTATACTATAAAAATTATCCTTGTTATGATAGCCTTTTTGTTAAAAATAGCTTCCTTTTGTAAAAAAAGCTTCAGTTGGGTGTAAATAATGCAGAAATGAAATTGCAGGTTTTTTGTTAAAAAATGACTTTATGATAATTTAACAATGTGGATGTTTTATGATTGGTTTTTGATGTTGAAGATAATTTCTGTGAACTAGAAATTTGTAATATTTTTGAAAGTCTTTCGTTAGAATTTTACATTATAAGATAGACTTAAAATGCTATTATAGAATTTAATATCACTATTGTTTGTTGTGCCATTTGCTATTGTTAGTTTTAATAGTCCGCTGGATGTTAATATTCCGGCTCCAATTCCAATAGATAACAGATTGTTGAATTTTTTGTTTTCTGGTGATGTCTGGTCTTGGTAAAGACCATAGTCTAAAATTGAATGCAGGTAAAGATTTTGATTTGCTAAGAAACGATATTCGGTTAGTAATAGATTTACACTGTTTCCTTGTAAACTGTTTTCAGAAAAACCTCTTATAGAGTTCATTCCTCCAAAACGAAATAATTCATTGCTTATATAATTGTCACTTTTTAGGTAAAATAGCTGTGGACTTATATATATGTAATTCTTTTTATTGAATTCAATATTATATGCGAAATTTATATTTGTGTAAAACTGACTACTTGGTTCTGCTGTTTCGGGAGAATTGTTTGTGTTTCTTTTTCCATAGCCAATTATAGAGTGTATTAATGATTTTTGAGGAAAAAGATTGTTTTCGTAATCAGTTTTTTTATACTCATAATTTGTGGTGATGAATGAATTTTTGAAATCACTGATTTTTGAGTTGTTCGTGTTTTGGATATCGCTCGATTCTGTTTCTTGATAACCTAAGTATATTTTTGAATTATAGTTTAGAAGATATCCTAAGTCAATAGCGGTTTTTGTGTTTTGAAAAGTGCTGTCCTGTTTAAAGATGTTTAATTGTGCTTTTATGGCAAGAGGTGTTTTAAAAATATAAGGAATTTCTAGTCTTGTATTAAAAGTTCTTTGTTGGTTGCCGTCGCTTTTCCAATACAGTGAAAACTGTTCTCCGGCATGAAGCGTGTTTACTAGTAAAATGTCTAAGTAGCCGTTAAGTGTTACTTTTTTATCTTCATTATTAGAAAATCCAATAAAACCATCAAAAGTATTTGCTTTTCGTTTTTCTATATAAGTGTAAATTTTTGTAGAATCATTTGTAAAGAGTATTTCTGGATACTTTATCTGTGAAACAAACTCGAAGCTGTTGATGTCTTCATAAAGCTGTTTTAGGATTTCTTGGTTAAATGTTTTGTTTAGATATTTTTTGTTAAGTTGTTTTAAATGTCCTTTAGGGAAAAAATCTGAAGAAGCTGGATTCGCATAATTTAAAATGATTGAATTTACCGCTCGTTTTTTTTCTTTATCAATATTTAAGTCTGCATAAATAGTAGAGTTTTTTCTCTGAATGTTTTCAAGTTTAATTTTGCTGAGGGCGAAACCTGATTTTTCGACATTTGAAGCTTCTTTTTTTAGGTAGTTTTCAATTTCGTTATATGGTATTGCTATAGTATCGTTTTGTTCTTTTGTATTGTTTAAAACAGAATTATTTTTACCTATATATATATGTATGCGTTTTATTTTGTTTTTTAATTCGAAAGTTGAAATGTATGTGCTGTCATTTGCTTTTTTTGTTTCAACTATTTTATTGTCTATATAGCCTTCTTTTGAAAGTTTTTCAGAAAGAATTTTGATTTCATTAAATAAAGATTTTGTATTTGGGTGAATTGTTGTATAAGATATTGAATCTATGGTTTTGTTTTCTAAAGCGTTTGATCCGTTTATTTTTAGATATAAGTTTTGGGTATAAGCAGATGTGCTTAATAAGATGAAAAATAATGTTTGTATAAACGGCTTCAAGAATAAAAGTTTGTTTAATTAAAAGTCTTGCAAATATCTATTGTTTGTTTGTAAAAACATACGATTAAATAATGTTGTTGAAAATTAATAGATTAACGTTTGTATAGTGAAATTTATTTTATACATTTGCAACCCCGTAAAAAGCGGGAATTTAATATCATATTAATTTTTAGTATTAATTATGCCAACAATTCAACAATTAGTAAGAACAGGAAGAACTCAGATCACTAAGAAGAGTAAATCGGTTGCTTTAGATTCTTGTCCTCAAAGAAGAGGGGTTTGTACGCGTGTTTACACTACTACACCAAAAAAACCAAACTCTGCAATGCGTAAAGTTGCGCGTGTGCGTTTGACAAATGGTAATGAGGTGAATGCTTACATCCCAGGAGAAGGACACAATCTACAAGAGCACTCGATAGTATTAGTGCGAGGTGGAAGGGTAAAAGATTTACCAGGTGTTAGATATCATATCGTTCGTGGAGCGCTTGATACGTCAGGTGTTGCAGGAAGAACGCAAAGAAGATCTAAGTACGGTGCTAAACGCCCAAAAGAAGCAAAAAAGTAATTTAAAAACTTTTAAGAAAAAGACATGAGAAAAAGAGCGGCAAAGAAAAGACCACTTTTACCGGATCCTAGGTTTAACGACCAATTAGTAACACGTTTCGTGAATAACTTAATGTGGGATGGTAAGAAATCTACAGCTTTTAAAGTATTTTATGATGCTATTGATATCATCGAATCTAAAAAGCAAAATGATGAAAAAACTTCATTAGAAATTTGGAAAGATGCTTTAACAAACGTTATGCCTCACGTAGAAGTACGTAGCCGTAGAGTGGGTGGAGCTACATTCCAAATCCCAATGCAGATTCGTCCGGACAGAAAAATTTCTATGGCTATGAAGTGGTTAATACTTTATGCTAGAAGAAGAAATGAAAAATCTATGGCACAACGTTTAGCATCTGAGTGTTTAGCTGCTGCTAAAGAAGAAGGTGCTGCAGTTAAGAAAAGAATGGATACTCACAAAATGGCAGAAGCTAACAAAGCATTCTCTCACTTTAGATTTTAATTCGTAAGAAATGGCTAGAGATTTAAAATATACAAGAAATATCGGAATCGCTGCTCACATTGATGCTGGTAAAACAACAACAACTGAGCGTATTCTTTTTTATACTGGAAAGTCACACAAAATTGGTGAGGTACACGATGGTGCTGCAACAATGGACTGGATGGCTCAAGAGCAGGAAAGAGGTATTACAATTACTTCTGCTGCTACAACTTGTACTTGGAACTTCCCAACAGAACAAGGTAAAGTTATTCCTCAATCATTGCCTTATCACTTTAATATTATTGATACTCCGGGACACGTTGACTTTACTGTAGAGGTAAACCGTTCTTTACGTGTACTTGATGGTTTAGTTTTCTTGTTTAGTGCTGTTGATGGTGTTGAGCCTCAATCGGAAACTAACTGGAGACTTGCAGATCAATATAGAGTTCCTCGTATGGGATTCGTAAATAAAATGGACCGTCAAGGTGCTAACTTTTTAGCTGTATGCGGACAGGTTAAAGATATGTTGAAATCGAATGCGGTTGCAATTACTTTACCTATTGGTGATGAAGCAGATTTTAAAGGTATTGTTGACTTGGTGAAAAATCAGGCTATTGTATGGCATGATGAAACTCAAGGAGCTACTTTTGATGTTGTGGATATTCCTGCTGATATGGTTGATGATGTAAAGCATTACCGTTCTATTCTTATCGAAGAGATTGCAACTTATGATGAAAATCTTTTAGATAAATATATGGAGGATGAAAACTCTATTACTGAAGAAGAAATCAATAATGCTTTAAGAGCAGCTACTATTGATATGGCGATCATTCCAATGCTTGCTGGTTCTTCTTTCAAAAATAAAGGAGTTCAGTTTATGTTAGATGCTGTTTGTAAGTATTTACCATCTCCGTTAGATAAAGAAGGTATTGAAGGAATTCATCCTGATGATGCTGATTTATTAGAAGAAGATCAAAAGAAAATTTTACGTAAGCCAGATGTAAAAGAGCCGTTTGCTGCTTTAGCATTTAAAATTGCTACTGACCCATTCGTAGGTCGTTTAGCTTTCTTCCGTGCATATTCTGGGCGTTTAGATGCTGGATCTTATGTTTTAAATACTCGTTCTGGTAATAAAGAAAGAATTTCTCGTATTTACCAAATGCACGCAAACAAACAAAATCCAATCGAATTTATTGAGGCTGGAGATATTGGAGCTGCTGTAGGTTTTAAAGATATTAAAACTGGAGATACTCTTTCTGATGAAAAGCATCCAATTATTTTGGAATCTATGAAATTCCCTGATCCGGTAATTGGTATTGCTATTGAGCCTAAAACAAAAGCTGACGTAGATAAAATGGGTATGGCTTTGGCTAAATTAGCTGAAGAAGATCCAACATTTACAGTTAGAACTGATGAGGCTTCTGGTCAGACTATTATTTCAGGTATGGGTGAGCTTCACTTGGATATCTTAGTAGATCGTATGAAACGTGAATTTAAAGTTGAAGTGAACCAAGGTGAGCCTCAGGTTGAATATAAAGAAGCGTTTACAAGATCTGCAACACATAGAGAGACTTATAAAAAACAATCTGGAGGTCGTGGTAAATTCGGTGATATCGTATTTACAATTGAGCCTGCTGATGAAGTTGATGGTAAAGTTCCAGTTGGATTACAATTTATCAATGCTGTAAAAGGTGGTAACGTTCCTAAAGAATATATCCCTGCTGTTGAAAAAGGATTTAGAGAAGCTATGAAAACTGGTCCATTAGCAGGATATGCTGTGGATAGTTTAAAAGTGACTTTAACAGATGGATCTTTCCACCCTGTGGATTCTGATGCATTATCTTTTGAATTAGCTGCGAGAATGGGTTATAAAGAATCAGGACGTGCTGCTGGAGCTGTTATTCTTGAGCCAATCATGAAAATCGAAGTTATTACTCCGGAAGAAAATATGGGTGATATCGTAGGTGACTTGAACCGTCGTAGAGGTCAGGTTAATGATATGGGTGATAGAAATGGTGCTAAAACTATTAAGGCTGATGTGCCTTTGTCAGAAATGTTTGGATATGTAACAACATTAAGAACATTGTCTTCTGGTAGAGCTACTTCAACAATGGAGTTTTCTCACTATGCAGAAACACCTTCTAATATTTCAGAAGAGGTAATCAAAAAAGCAAAAGGTAACGCTTAATTTTAAGAAAATGAGTCAAAAAATCAGAATAAAACTAAAATCTTACGATCACATGTTGGTAGATAAATCTGCTGAAAAGATCGTAAAAACAGTAAAAACTACTGGTGCGGTTGTAACAGGTCCAATTCCGTTGCCAACTCACAAAAAACTTTTCACTGTATTACGTTCTCCGCACGTTAACAAAAAAGCGAGAGAGCAATTTGAAGTAATGTCATACAAGAGATTGATTGATATTTATTCATCTTCATCTAAAACTATTGATGCTTTAATGAAACTTGAATTGCCAAGTGGTGTTGAAGTAGAGATTAAAGTATAATTTTATTATATTTTTTATATAAAAAGCGAGTCAGAAATGTCTCGCTTTTTTTTGTTTTTAAATAACGCTTTTTTTGTGTTGAATAAAGGGTTTTTAAGTCTCATGTTTCTTTGTTGATTTTTCTAAAGTCCTTTGTTTTAAAGAGGTGGGGGAGTGTTTTGTTGTGATTGGATTAATTAATTGTTAAGTGTGAGTGAGTTATGGAAAAGAAAAATCGCCTTAAAATCTTAGGTATAAAAAGTTGTTTTTAATGGTGGTTTTGTGCTTGGATTTTGATAATGAGCGATTTAATTTTTCTAACTGTTTGGTATATTCAATTTTAATGTCTACTTTTGCACTCCCTGTTTGGAAATTTCTGTTATTTTCAAATTGAAGGGAATTTTAGTAATTAATAATTAATATTTATGTCTGGGTTAATTGGTAAAAAAATCGGCATGACTAGTATTTTCGACGAAAACGGGAAAAACATTCCTTGTACAGTAATCGAGGCTGGGCCGTGTGTTGTTACCCAAGTCAGAACCAAAGGTGTTGACGGGTACGAAGCGTTGCAACTTGGTTTCGATGACAAAAACGAGAAACATTCTACTAAAGCTGCTTTAGGGCACTTTAAAAAAGCTGGAACTGTTGCTAAGAAAAAAGTCGTTGAATTCCAAGATTTCGCAACTGAACAAAAATTAGGAGATCTTATTGATGTTTCTATTTTTGAAGAAGGAGAATTTGTAGATGTACAAGGTGTGTCTAAAGGTAAAGGTTTCCAAGGTGTTGTTAAACGTCACGGTTTTGGTGGAGTTGGACAAGCTACTCATGGTCAGCACAACCGTTTAAGAGCGCCAGGTTCTGTAGGAGCTTCTTCTTATCCATCTAGAGTATTCAAAGGAATGCGTATGGCTGGAAGAATGGGTGGAGATAATGTAAAAGTACAAAACCTTAGAGTTTTAAAAGTGGTTGCTGAAAAGAACCTGCTTGTTGTTAAAGGGTGTATTCCTGGACACAAAAACTCTTACGTAATCATTCAGAAGTAATGGAAGTAAAAGTATTAGATTTCAACGGAAAAGATACTGGAAGAAAAGTTCAACTTTCTGATTCAGTATTCGCAATTGAGCCAAACAATCACGCAGTATATCTTGATGTTAAGCAATATCTTGCTAATCAAAGACAAGGTACTCACAAAGCTAAAGAAAGAGCTGAAGTAACTGGTAGTACTCGTAAGATTAAAAAGCAAAAAGGTACGGGTACAGCTCGTGCAGGAAGTGTTAAAAATCCTTTATTTAAAGGTGGAGGAACAGTTTTTGGACCAAGACCAAGAAGTTATTCATTTAAATTGAATAAAGGTTTGAAAAGATTGGCTAGAAAATCAGCTTTCTCAATCAAAGCAAAAGAGTCAAATATTATCGTTCTTGAAGACTTTAATTTTGATGCGCCAAACACTAAAAATTTCATTAACGTTTTGAAAGCTTTAGGGTTAGAAAATAAAAAATCTCTATTTGTGTTGGGTGAGTCAAATAAAAATGTATATTTGTCGTCACGCAATTTAAAGGCTTCTAATGTCGTAACTAGCTCAGAATTAAGCACTTACGCAATATTAAACACTAATAATTTAGTGCTTTTGGAGGGTTCTTTAGAGTTAATTGAAGAAAATTTAAGTAAATAATAGGAGTATGAGTATCATAATTAGACCTATAGTAACTGAAAAAGTAACCAAAGAAAGTGAAGTTCTAAACCGCTTCGGATTTGTTGTTGATAGAAAAGCGAATAAAATTCAAATTAAGAAAGCTGTTGAGGCTGCTTATGGAGTTACTATCGTTTCTGTTAATACAATGAATGTGAGACCAGATAGATCTACTAAATACACTAAAAGTGGTTTAATCAGTGGAAAGACAAATGCAATTAAAAAAGCAATTGTTCAAGTACAAGAAGGAGAAACAATTGATTTTTACAACAATATCTAAGATAGAAAAATGTCAGTAAGAAAATTAAAACCTATTACCCCAGGTCAGCGATTTAGAGTTGTGAATGGTTATGACGCCATTACAACTGATAAGCCGGAACGCTCTTTGATAGCACCGATAAAAAACTCTGGAGGTAGAAATAGTCAAGGAAAGATGACCATGCGTTATACGGGTGGTGGTCACAAGCAGAGATATCGTATTATTGATTTCAAAAGAACTAAAGACGGAATTCCGGCTACAGTGAAATCAATCGAATACGATCCAAATCGTACTGCATTCATTGCTTTATTAGCTTATGCTGATGGAGAGAAAACTTATGTAATTGCTCAAAACGGATTGAAAGTTGGTCAGAAATTAGTTTCTGGTCCGGAATCTCAACCTGAAATTGGTAATACATTGCCTTTAAGCAGAATTCCTCTTGGAACTGTTATATCTTGTATTGAGTTACGTCCAGGACAAGGAGCTGTAATTGCTCGTTCGGCTGGAACTTTTGCTCAGTTAATGGCAAGAGACGGGAAATATGCAACAATTAAAATGCCATCTGGAGAAACAAGATTAATCTTGTTAACTTGTTCGGCTACAATTGGAGCTGTTTCTAACTCTGACCACCAATTAGTTGTATCTGGAAAAGCAGGTAGAACAAGATGGTTAGGAAGAAGACCTAGAACTAGACCAGTAGCGATGAACCCAGTTGATCACCCTATGGGAGGTGGTGAAGGACGTTCTTCTGGAGGGCACCCACGTTCAAGAAACGGATTGCCAGCTAAAGGTTACAGAACTCGTTCTAAGAAAAACCCGAGTAACAAGTATATCGTAGAACGTAGAAAGAAATAATAAGATATGGCACGTTCATTAAAAAAAGGACCTTTCGTTCATTATAAATTAGATAAGAAAGTTCAAGAAAACGTAGAGAGTGGTAAAAACGCAGTAGTTAAGACTTGGTCTAGAGCTTCTATGATTACTCCGGATTTTGTTGGACAAACAATCGCAGTTCATAACGGTCGTCAATTTGTACCAGTTTACGTAACAGAAAACATGGTAGGTCACAAATTAGGAGAGTTTTCACCAACTAGATCTTTTAGAGGTCATGCTGGAGCAAAAAATAAAGGTAAAAAATAAAAGAAGCAATGGGAGTTCGTAAAAGAGAAACAGCAGATGCGAGAAAAGAGGCTAATAAGTCTATCGCTTTCGCAAAATTGAATAACTGCCCTACTTCACCTAGAAAAATGCGCTTAGTAGCGGACTTGGTAAGAGGTCAGAAGGTAGAAAGAGCACTTAACATTTTAAGATTCAGTTCTAAAGAAGCTTCAAGAAAATTGGAAAAACTATTATTATCTGCAATCAATAACTGGGAGCAAAAAAATAGTGAAGGTAATTTAGAAGAGGCTGGATTATTTGTTAAAGAGATCAGAGTAGATGGTGGAATGATGTTAAAAAGACTTCGTCCAGCTCCACAAGGTCGTGCACACAGAATAAGAAAACGTTCTAACCACGTAACAATCGTGCTTGGAGCTATCAATAACACACAAAGCAATTCTTAAGCAGCATGGGACAAAAGACAAATCCAATTGGAAATAGACTTGGTATCATCAGAGGATGGGACTCAAACTGGTATGGTGGAAATGATTACGGCGATAAATTAGCTGAAGATCACAAAATCAGAAAGTATATCCACGCTCGTTTATCAAAAGCTAGTGTATCTAAAGTAATCATCGAGAGAACTTTAAAGCTTGTAACCGTTACTATCACTACTGCTAGACCTGGTATCATTATTGGAAAAGGCGGACAAGAGGTAGACAAGTTAAAAGAGGAACTTAAGAAAGTTACTGATAAAGAGGTTCAAATTAACATCTTTGAAATTAAAAGACCTGAGTTAGATGCTTATCTTGTGGCGACAAGCATCGCTCGTCAAATCGAAAGCCGTATTTCTTACAGACGTGCAATCAAAATGGCTATTGCTGCTTCTATGCGTATGAACGCTGAAGGTATCAAAGTTTTGATTTCTGGTCGTTTGAATGGAGCTGAGATGGCACGTTCTGAAGGTTTCAAAGAAGGTAGAATTCCTCTATCAACTTTCAGAGCTGATATTGATTATGCTTTGGCTGAAGCTCACACTACTTACGGTAGAATGGGTATCAAAGTATGGATCATGAAAGGTGAAGTTTATGGAAAGAGAGATCTTTCTCCACTTGCTGGAATGGATAAAAAACAATCTGGTACTGGCGGTGGTAAAGGTGGAGATGCCCCTAGAGGTAAATCTAACTTTAATAAAGGTGGAAAACCAGACGCTCGTAAAAGAAAGTAAATTTTTAAACTAAAGAAAAATGTTACAGCCTAAAAGAACAAAATACCGCAAGGTACAAAAAGGTAGAATGAAGGGTAACTCTCAAAGAGGGCATGAACTTTCAAATGGAATGTTTGGTATTAAATCTGTGCATGAAGATGGAATGTTCTTAACTTCACGTCAAATCGAAGCTGCGCGTATCGCTGCAACTCGTTACATGAAGAGAGAAGGACAATTGTGGATCAAAATTTTCCCAGACAAACCTATCACTAAGAAACCTCTTGAAGTACGTATGGGTAAAGGTAAAGGAGCAGTTGAATATTGGGCTGCTGTTGTTAAACCAGGAAGAATTATGTTTGAAGTTGGAGGGGTTCCATTGTCAGTTGCAAAAGAGGCTTTACGTCTTGCAGCTCAAAAACTTCCAGTAAAAACTAAGTTCGTCGTTGCTAGAGATTTCGAAGCATAATTTATATTTATTATGAAACAATCAGAAATAAAAGATCTTTCTGCAGCGGAGTTGCAAGAAAAGCTTAGTCAAACTAAGAAAGTATATGCTGACCTAAAAATGGCTCACGCTATTTCTCCAATTGCTAACCCACTTCAAATTAGAAGCGTTAGAAGAACAGTTGCTAGATTAGCTACAGAGTTAACTAAAAGAGAGTTACAATAATTGTATTCTGCTGAAAGATGGAAGAAAAAAGAAATTTAAGAAAAGAAAGAATAGGTGTTGTTACTTCAAATAAGATGGATAAATCTATCGTTATTGCAGAAGTAAGAAAAGTAAAACACCCATTATACGGTAAGTTCGTGTTAAAAACAAAGAAATATGTTGCGCACGACGAAACAAACGACTGTAACATTGGTGATACTGTAAGAATCAGCGAAACGCGTCCTTTAAGTAAAACAAAATGTTGGAGATTAGTTGAAATCTTAGAAAGAGCTAAATAATTATGGTACAACAAGAATCAAGACTAAAAGTAGCAGATAACACGGGAGCTAAAGAAGTTTTAACTATTCGTGTTTTAGGAGGTACTAAAAGAAGATATGCCTCTGTTGGTGACAAAATTGTAGTTTCTATCAAAGATGCAACTCCAAACGGAAACGTAAAAAAAGGAGCTGTTTCAACTGCAGTTGTTGTACGTACTAAAAAAGAAGTGAGAAGAGCTGATGGTTCTTATATCCGTTTCGATGACAATGCATGTGTTCTTTTGAATGCTGCAGGGGAAATGAGAGGAACTCGTGTTTTTGGTCCGGTAGCAAGAGAACTTCGTGAAAAACAATTCATGAAAATTGTATCATTAGCACCAGAAGTGCTTTAATTCGTTTTTAAGATGATAAAGCTAAAAATAAAATCAGGAGATATCGTAAGAGTTATTGCTGGAGACCATAAAGGTGCTGAAGGTAAAGTTTTACGTGTTTACCGTGAGAAAAACAAAGCGATAGTTGAAGGTGTAAACTTGGTTTCAAAACACACTAAACCAAGTGCTAAAAACCCTCAAGGTGGTATCGTTAAGAAAGAGGCTTCTATTCAAATTTCTAACATTGCTTTAATTGATCCTAAAACTAAGGAAACAACTAGAGTAGGTATTAGAGTAGAAGGAGATAAGAAAGTAAGATTTTCAAAAAAATCTAATCAAGTACTATAGTAATGGCATATACACCTAGACTAAAAGAAGAATATAAGAGTAGAGTAATCTCTGCTCTTAAAGAAGAGTTCGGATATACAAACGTAATGCAAGTTCCTAAACTTGAAAAAATCGTTTTGAGCCGTGGAGTTGGTGCAGCTGTATCTGATAAAAAACTTATTGACTATGCAGTTGATGAGTTAACTAAGATCACTGGACAAAAAGCAGTATCTACAATTTCTAAGAAAGACGTTGCGTCTTTCAAATTAAGAAAAGGGATGCCTATTGGAGCAAAAGTAACTTTACGTGGAGAAAGAATGTATGAGTTTTTAGATAGACTTATTACTTCTTCTTTACCACGTGTTAGAGATTTTAGTGGTATTAAAGCTACTGGTTTCGACGGAAGAGGTAACTACAATCTTGGAGTTTTAGAGCAAATCATTTTCCCAGAAATTGATATTGACAAAGTAAACAAAATTTCAGGAATGGATATTACATTTGTTACTACTGCAAAAACAGACAAGGAAGCAAAGTCATTATTGACTGAATTAGGATTACCTTTTAAAAAGAATTAAGACATGGCTAAAGAATCAATGAAAGCCCGCGAGGTGAAAAGAGAGAAAACGGTAGCTAAGTATGCTGAAAAAAGAAAAGCTTTATTAGAAGCTGGAGATTATGAAGGCCTACAAAGATTACCTAAAAATGCTTCACCAGTTCGTTTACACAATCGTTGTAAATTAACAGGTAGACCTAGAGGTTATATCCGTCAATTCGGTATTTCACGTGTAACTTTCCGTGAAATGGCTAACAATGGGTTAATTCCTGGTGTAAAAAAAGCCAGCTGGTAATTTAAAAAAGTTTATAAATTGATTAAAGGTTCAGGAAGCAGAGTGCTTCCTGAAAACCATAATCGCAATCAAATACATATGTATACAGATCCTATTGCAGATTATTTGACGAGAGTTCGTAACGCTGTGGCTGCAAACCACAAAGTTGTTGAGATTCCAGCTTCTAATCTAAAAAAAGAAATAACTAAGATCTTATTCGATCAAGGTTACATCTTAAGTTACAAATTTGAGCAGAACACAGTTCAAGGTTCTATCAAAATTGCTTTGAAGTATGATAAAGATACTAAAGAGCCTGTAATCAAAGATATCCAAAGAATTAGTAAACCTGGTTTACGTAAGTACGCAGGTGCTGCCAAATTACCAAGAATCCTTAACGGATTAGGAATTGCTATTGTTTCTACATCAAAAGGTTTGATGACAGGAAAACAAGCTAAGCAATTAAATGTAGGTGGTGAAGTAATTTGTTACGTATACTAATTTTAAACACTAGAAAAGATGTCAAGAATAGGTAAAAGCCCAATTGTAATCCCTGCTGGTGTAACTGTAGAAGTTAAAGACGGTATTATTACAGTAAAAGGAAAAAAAGGTCAACTAGTTCAAGAGTTTTCGGACGTAAATGTAACTGTTGAAGGCGATCAAGTTTTAGTTGAAAGATCGTCTGATCATAAAGACCACAGAGCAAAACACGGATTATTCAGATCTTTGATCAGTAATATGGTTGTTGGTGTTTCTGAAGGTTTCACAAAAGAACTAGAATTAGTTGGAGTTGGTTATAGAGCTTCAAACCAAGGTCAAAAATTAGATTTAGCTCTTGGATATTCTCACAATATTGTTTTAGAAATTGCTCCAGAAGTATCTTTAGAAACAATATCTGAAAAAGGTAAGAACCCAATCGTAAAATTAACATCATTTGATAAACAACTTTTAGGACAGGTTGCTGCGAAAATCAGAGGTTTCCGTAAGCCTGAGCCATACAAAGGAAAAGGTGTTAAATTTGTGGGTGAAGTATTAAGAAGAAAAGCAGGTAAATCAGCTTAAAATATAAGATTATGTCATTAACAAAATCTGAAAGAAGACAGAGAATTAAATTCAGAATTAGAAAAACGATTAGTGGTTCTGCTGCTAAGCCAAGATTATCTGTATTTAGAAGTAACAAAGAAATTTACGCTCAACTTATTGACGATGTAAATGGAGTTACTATATTAGCTGCATCTTCAAGAGAAAAAGAAATAGGAAAAGGTACTAACGTTGAAATCGCTGCTGCTGTTGGAAAATTAGTTGCAGAGAAAGCGTTAAAAGCTGGGATTGATACAATCACTTTTGATAGAGGTGGTTATTTATATCACGGTCGTATTAAATCATTAGCAGAAGGCGCAAGAGCCGCTGGACTTAAATTCTAATATATTATGTCTAAATACAAAAATGTAGAATTGGTAAAACCTAGTGGTCTTGAACTTAAAGATCGTCTGGTAAGTGTAAATCGTGTTACTAAAGTTACAAAAGGTGGTAGAGCTTTCGGTTTTTCTGCTATTGTAGTTGTAGGTGATGAAAATGGAGTAGTTGGTCACGGATTAGGAAAATCTAAAGACGTTTCTGAAGCAATTGCGAAAGCAGTAGAAGATGCTAAGAAAAACTTAGTGAGAATTCCTTTAAATGGTCAATCTGTTCCTCACGAACAAAAAGGTAAATTTGGTGGTGCACGTGTATTCTTAATTCCTGCTTCTCATGGTACAGGAGTTATTGCTGGTGGAGCTGTTCGTTCAGTTCTTGAATCAGTAGGTATTCACGACGTATTATCTAAATCTCAAGGATCATCAAATCCTCATAACGTAGTTAAAGCAACTTTTGATGCTTTATTACAAATGAGAAGCGCTCATACTGTTGCAAAACAGAGAGGAGTTTCTTTAGAAAAAGTTTTTAAAGGTTAATCAAGGAAATTATGGCTAAATTATTAGTAAAACAAGTAAGAAGCAAGATCAACTGTCCTCTTTCTCAAAAGAGAGGTTTAGAAGCTTTAGGTCTACGTAAATTAGGACAAGTTGTGGAGCATGAGTCAAATCCTGCTATCCTTGGGATGATAAACAAAGTTAAACACTTAGTTTCTGTTGAAGAAGCTAAATAACAAATACTGTTATGAATTTAAGTAACTTACAACCTGCTGAAGGATCAACGCACAATCAAAATAAAAGAGTAGGTAGAGGAGAAGGTTCTGGAAAAGGTGGCACTGCTGCAAGAGGTCACAAAGGAGCTAAATCTCGTTCTGGTTATTCTAAAAAGATTGGTTTTGAAGGAGGGCAAATGCCACTTCAAAGACGTGTTCCTAAGTTTGGTTTCAAAAACATCAATCGTAAAGAATACGAAGGTGTTAATTTAGATACGCTTCAATTATTAGTAGACAATGGTGTGATTACTGATTCTGTTTCTATGACAGATTTCGTAGCAAATCGTCTAGCTTCAAAAAATGAAATCGTTAAGATTTTAGGTAGAGGTGAATTGAAAGCAAAATTAAAAGTAACTGCCCACAAATTTACTGCTACTGCAAAAGCTGCTATTGAGGCTGCTGGTGGTGAAGCTGTAACTATATAACTTATCTATTAAGATGAAGAAATTTATTGAATCACTAAGTAATGTTTGGAAAATCGAAGAACTGAAAAACAGAATCTTAATTACATTAGGATTGCTTTTAGTATATCGTTTTGGTGCACACGTTACGCTTCCTGGAATTGACGCAACTCAATTAACAGGTTTAGCGGGACAAACTAAAAATGGTTTAGGATCTATCCTAGACATGTTTACTGGGGGTGCTTTCTCTAAAGCTTCAGTTTTTGCTTTAGGTATCATGCCTTATATTTCTGCATCTATTGTTGTTCAGTTAATGGGAATTGCTATTCCTTATTTGCAAAAACTTCAGAATGATGGAGAAAGTGGTAGAAAAAAGATTAATCAAATCACTCGTTGGTTGACTATAGCTATTACACTGGTTCAAGGTCCAACTTATATCTATAATTTATACAGAACATTGCCTGGTAGTGCTTTTCTACTAGGCTTTAATTCTCCTGAATTTTTGTTCTCGTCAGTTATCATCTTAGTTACAGGTACAATTTTTGCTATGTGGCTTGGTGAAAAAATTACAGATAAAGGTATTGGAAATGGAATTTCATTATTAATTATGGTTGGTATCTTAGCTCGTTTACCACAAGCTTTTATTCAAGAGTTTACAACGAGAGTTACCAATAACAATGGAGGTCCAATGTTGTTAGTTATTGAAATTATTGTGTGGTTATTAGTTATCATTTCTTGTGTATTGCTTACAATGGCAGTACGCAGAATCCCAGTTCAGTACGCTCGTCGTACAACAACTGGTGATTATGAGCAAGATTTGGCAGGAGGTAATAGACAATGGATTCCTCTTAAGCTTAATGCTTCTGGGGTTATGCCAATCATTTTTGCTCAGGCAATTATGTTTATCCCTGCAGCTGTAGCTGGACTGTCTAAGTCAGATACATCACAATCAATTGTTGGTGCATTTAGTAATATGTTTGGTTTCTGGTATAATTTTGTATTTGCAACTTTAATTATTGTATTTACATTCTTCTATACTGCAATCACTGTACCTACTAACAAAATGGCTGATGATTTAAAAAGAAGCGGCGGTTTTATTCCGGGAGTTCGTCCAGGAGCTGAAACTTCAGATTTCTTAGATAAAGTGATGTCTTTAATAACTTTCCCAGGATCTTTATTCCTTGCTTTGATTGCTGTGTTCCCAGCTATTGTTGTAAGTATTATGGATGTACAACAATCTTGGGCAATGTTTTTTGGAGGTACCTCATTAATAATTATGGTTGGGGTTGCAATAGATACTATTCAACAAATCAATTCATACTTGTTAAACAAACATTATGATGGTTTAATGAAGACTGGTAAAAATAGAAAAGCAGTAGCTTAATATTATTTATGGCAAAACAATCAGCAATAGAACAAGACGGATCAATCATTGAAGCATTATCAAATGCTATGTTCCGTGTGGAGTTAGAAAATGGACATATTGTAATTGCTCATATTTCTGGAAAAATGCGAATGCATTATATCAAATTATTACCTGGTGATAAAGTGAAATTGGAAATGAGCCCTTACGACTTGTCAAAAGCAAGAATTACTTATCGATATTAAAAGATATTCAGTATGAAAGTTAGAGCATCAGTAAAAAAGAGAAGTGCCGAGTGCATTATCGTGCGTAGAAAAGGAAGATTGTACGTGATAAACAAAAAGAATCCTAGATTTAAACAAAGACAAGGATAATTATGGCAAGAATAGCAGGGGTAGATATCCCAAAAAACAAAAGAGGTGTTATTGCACTTACCTACATCTTCGGATTAGGAAAAAGTAGAGCTATTGAGATTTTAGAGAAAGCTCAAGTTAGCCAGGATAAAAAAGTTCAAGATTGGAATGATGACGAGATCGGAGCGATTCGTGATGCTGTTTCATTTTACAAAATTGAAGGAGAATTACGTTCTGAAGTTTCTTTGAACATCAAACGTTTAATGGATATTGGTTGTTATAGAGGTATTCGTCATAGATCTGGTCTTCCATTAAGAGGTCAAAGAACTAAAAACAACTCTAGAACAAGAAAAGGAAAAAGAAAAACTGTTGCTAACAAGAAAAAAGCAACTAAATAATAAGTAATATGGCTAAAGCAACTGCAAAAAAACGTAAAGTTATCGTTGAATCAACGGGTGAAGCTCATATTTCTTCGACTTTCAACAATATTATCATTTCTTTGACAAATAAGAAAGGTGAAGTTATTGCTTGGTCTTCAGCTGGTAAAATGGGTTTCAGAGGTTCTAAAAAGAACACTCCGTATGCAGCTCAAATGGCAGCAGAAGATTGCAGCAAAGTAGCTCTTGAGGCAGGACTTAAAAAAGTAAAAGTTTATGTAAAAGGACCAGGAAACGGACGTGAGTCTGCTATTCGTTCTATACATAACGGTGGAATTGAAGTTACTGAAATTATTGATGTTACTCCAATGCCTCACAACGGATGTCGTCCTCCAAAAAGACGTAGAGTTTAATTTTTTATTTTTATAGTATAAACAAGGTAGAACATAGATTATCGAAGGATTAGACCTGAATTCATAATTTCTACCTTAAATTTTTTTTAAAATGGCAAGATATACTGGTCCTAAAACCAAAATCGCTCGTAAATTTGGCGAAGCAATCTTCGGAGATGATAAATCTTTCGAAAAAAGAAATTACCCACCTGGACAACACGGGATGGCTAAGAAAAGAGGAAAAAAATCTGAGTACGCTGTTCAGTTAATGGAAAAGCAAAAAGCTAAATATTCTTATGGAATTTTAGAAAAACAATTCAGAAATTTATTCGAAAAAGCATCAGCTACAAAAGGTGTAACTGGTGAAGTTTTATTACAACTATGTGAAGCAAGATTAGATAATGTTGTTTTTAGAATGGGAATTGCTCCATCTAGAAGAGGTGCTCGTCAAATTGTATCTCACAGACACATTACAGTAAACGGAGAAGTTGTAAACATTCCTTCTTACCACCTTAAGCCTGGTGACAAAGTTGCAGTTCGTGAAAAATCTAAATCTTTAGAAGCTATCGAGCGTTCTTTATCAAATTCAAGTCATGTTTATGAATGGATTACTTGGAACAATGATCTTAAAGAAGGAACTTTTGTTTCTGTACCTGCGAGACTTCAAATTCCAGAAAACATTAAAGAACAATTAATCGTAGAGTTGTACAACAAATAATAATTGACTTAGTCGAAATTTATGGCAATATTTAATTTTCAAAAGCCCGATAAAGTTATCATGATCGATTCAACCGATTTTGAAGGTAAATTCGAATTTAGACCTTTAGAACCTGGTTACGGATTGACAGTTGGTAATGCACTTAGAAGAGTTTTGCTTTCAGCGTTAGAAGGTTATGCAATTACATCTGTTCGTATCGAAGGTGTAGATCATGAGTTTTCTACTATTTCAGGTGTTGTTGAGGATGTTACCGAAATTATCCTTAATCTAAAACAAGTACGTTTCAAGCGTCAAATTGAAGATATCGATAATGAATCAGTTACTATTTCTGTTTCTGGTAAAGATCAATTAACAGCAGGTGATTTTCAAAAATTTATTTCAGGTTTCCAAGTTTTGAATCCAGACCTTGTAATCTGTAATTTAGATTCTAAAATCAAATTGAACTTCGATTTAACAATCGAAAAAGGTAGAGGATACGTTCCTGCTGAAGAGAACAAAAAACAGAATGCTGCAATTGGAACAATTTTTACAGATTCTATTTTTACTCCGGTAAAAAATGTAAAATATGCAATCGAAAATTTCCGTGTAGAGCAAAAAACAGATTACGAAAAATTAGTTTTTGAAATCAAAACTGATGGATCTATTAATCCAAAAGATGCCCTTACTGAAGCTGCTAAAGTTTTAATTCACCATTTCATGTTGTTTTCTGATGAAAGAATTACACTTGAGGCTGACGAAATTGCACAAACAGAATCGTATGATGAAGAGTCATTGCATATGAGACAATTGCTTAAAACTAAGCTTGTTGATATGGATTTATCTGTAAGAGCATTAAATTGCTTGAAAGCGGCTGAAGTTGATACACTTGGTGATTTAGTATCGTTCAATAAAAATGACCTAATGAAATTCCGTAATTTCGGTAAAAAATCTTTAACTGAACTTGATGAACTTGTTGCAGTAAAGAATTTAACTTTCGGAATGGATTTAGCTAAATACAAATTAGATAAAGAATAAACCACTTCGTATTTTGCTCTCCAAAGAGGATAGAAGCAAGATGAAGGTTTTAAAAAACACGTCATGAGACACGGAAAAAAAATCAATCACTTAAGCAGACAGACTGGACATAGAAAAGCTATGTTGGCTAATATGGCTTGTTCTCTTATCGAGCACAAACGTATTAACACTACTGTTGCTAAGGCTAAAGCGCTTAAACAATTCGTTGAGCCTTTAATCACAAAATCAAAAGAAGATACGACTCACAATCGTCGTGTTGTTTTTGCATACTTACGTAGCAAATATGCTGTAACTGATTTGTTCAGAGATGTAGCTGCTAAAGTTGGAGACCGTCCAGGAGGATACACTCGTATCATTAAAGTTGGAAATCGTTTGGGAGATAACGCTGATATGGCGATGATCGAACTTGTAGATTTCAATGAACTTTACAACGGAGGTAAAAAAGAAGTTAAAAAAGCTAAAAGCCGTCGTGGTGGTAAAGCTAAAAAAGCTGAAGGAACTGCTCCTGAGGCTCCTGCAGCTGAATCAGAAACGTCAACTGAAGCTTCTGAATAATTATGAAAGTAATGATTCTATAAAAATCAAGGATAAACTAATTTTTAGTTTATCCTTTTTTTTTGATTTTTTTAGAAAAGTAAAATTTAACTTTTTTGAGTGTAAGGGTTTTATTTTTATGAATGAAAATTTTAAAAAATCTTGTAAGCCCTCTTTTAAAGAAGTAAATTTGCAAAATATCTAATTACAATGAAACCTAAAAGTTTCTAAGACGATTAAAAACAATACAAATTAAAGAATGAAATACACAACACGACAAAGCGCCATTTTATTACTAAGTGATGGAACTATTTTTCATGGTAAATCTATCGGTATTAGCGGTAAAACTTTTGGAGAGGTTTGTTTTAACACTGGAATGACAGGATATCAAGAGATTTTTACAGATCCTTCTTATTTTGGGCAAATAATGGTAACTACTAATCCTCATATTGGTAATTATGGTGTAAATGATCTTGAGGTCGAATCAGAAGATGTAAAAATTGCTGGTTTGGTTTGTAAAAACTTTAGTTTTAATTATTCAAGAGCGGGTGCATCAGGAAGTCTGGAAGATTATTTTGCAAAGCAGAATTTAATTTGTATTTCTGATGTCGACACAAGAGCACTTGTTAGTTACATTCGTGATAATGGTGCCATGAATGCTGTAATCTGTACAGACGGAACTTCAATTGAGGATTTGAAAAAGGAATTGGCAAATGTTCCTAATATGGAAGGTTTAGAATTGGCTTCAAAAGTTTCAACTACGGAACCGTATTTTGTAGGGGATGAAAATGCAACTTATAGAATTTCTGCACTTGATCTTGGAATTAAGAAAAATATTTTAAGAAACTTTGCTAAGAGAGACTGCTACATTAAAGTTTTCCCATACGACGCTAGTTATGAAGATTTAAATTCATTTAATCCTGATGGGTTTTTCTTGTCAAATGGACCTGGCGATCCAGATCCGTTGCACGGAGTAATTGAAGTGGCTAAAAAAATCATAGCTGATGATAGACCGTTATTTGGAATTTGTTTAGGACATCAAATTATTGCTCTGGCTAATGGTGTTCAGACTTATAAAATGTTTGGCGGACATAGAGGTATTAATCATCCGGTGAAAAATCTTTTGACTGGTAAAGGTGAAATTACTTCTCAAAACCATGGATTTGCTGTAAAAAGAGAAGCATTAGAAGGCCACCCTGAATTAGAGCTTACTCATATACATTTAAATGACGATACGGTGGCAGGAATGAGAATGAAAAATAAGAATTGTTTTTCAGTACAATATCACCCAGAAGCTAGTCCGGGACCACATGATTCGTCATATTTATTTGATCAATTTGTTGAGAATATAAAATTAGCTGTGTCTAAAACGATGTAGTTAATAAATAAAGGTGTTTGGTAGAGAAAATTCGTTTTTAATATTAAATATTTTTATAATTTCGAAAAAAAATCTATAATCTATTAATAAAAAACAAAAATAATGAGTATTATAATTAAAGTTCACGCAAGACAAATTTTGGATTCCAGAGGAAATCCTACGATCGAGGTTGATGTAGTAACTGAAAACGGAGTTTTAGGTAGAGCAGCGGTTCCATCTGGAGCATCAACTGGAGAGCACGAAGCTGTTGAATTACGTGACGGAGGTAAAGCTTATCTTGGAAAAGGAGTTTTGAATGCAGTGAACAATGTAAATACTGTTATTGCTGAAGAATTGGTTGGAACTTCTGTTTTTGAACAAAATACAATTGATCAGTTAATGATCGATTTAGATGGAACTCCAAACAAATCTAAATTAGGAGCTAATGCAATTTTAGGTGTTTCTTTAGCTGCTGCAAAAGCTGCTGCTAATGAACTTGGATTGCCATTATACAGATATGTAGGTGGTGTTTCTGCTAACACATTGCCGGTTCCAATGATGAATATCATCAATGGTGGTTCTCACTCTGATGCACCTATTGCATTTCAGGAATTTATGATTTTCCCAGTAAAAGCAACTTCTTTTACACATGCTATGCAAATGGGAACTGAAATTTTCCACAGCTTGAAAAAAGTTTTACACGATAGAGGTTTAAGTACTGCTGTTGGTGATGAAGGAGGTTTTGCTCCTAACTTGGCTGGAGGAACTGAAGATGCTTTGGATACAATTAAATTAGCTGTTGAAAAAGCAGGTTATACTTTCGGTGACGAAATTATGATTGCTCTTGACTGTGCTGCTTCTGAGTTTTATGTAAACGGTAAATACGATTATACTAAATTTGAAGGTGAAACAGGAAAAATCAGAACTTCTGCTGAGCAAGCTGAATATCTAGCTGAACTTGCTGCTAAATATCCAATTATCTCTATCGAAGATGGTATGTACGAAGATGACTGGGATGGATGGAAAGCTTTAACTGAAAAAATTGGTGATAAAGTACAATTAGTAGGTGATGATTTATTTGTTACTAACGTTGCTCGTTTATCAACTGGTATCGAAAAAGGAATTGCTAACTCAATCTTAGTAAAAGTAAACCAAATTGGAACTTTAACAGAAACTATTGCTGCTGTAAACATGGCTAAAAACGCTGGTTATACATCTGTAATGTCTCACCGTTCTGGGGAAACTGAAGATAATACAATCGCTGATTTAGCTGTTGCATTAAACTGCGGTCAAATTAAAACGGGTTCTGCATCACGTTCTGATCGTATGGCAAAATACAACCAATTATTAAGAATTGAAGAAGAACTAGGAAGCACTGCTTATTTCCCTGGTTTAAACGCTTTCAAGATTAAATAATTATAAGAGTTATATTAAGATAAACCATTCGTTTTCTAACGAATGGTTTTTTTTTGGACTTTTAACAAATTCATAGCAGTATTCTTTTTTTAATTAGTCTTAAATTCCTTAGATTTGGTAAATTATTATTTTATAGAATTATTTCCAATTATATTATGTCAAAAATAGCCACATTAGAAATAGATGGTAAGAAAATTGAACTTCCAATAATCACAGGGAGCGAAAATGAATCAGCTATCGATATTAACAAATTACGTGATTTAACTGGTATTATTACTCTTGACCCGGGATATAAAAACTCAGGATCTTGTAAAAGTGAAATTACTTTTTTAGATGGAGAAGAAGGTATTTTACGTTACAGAGGATATTCAATCGAAGACTTAGCTGAAAAAGCTAACTTTTTGGAAGTTTCTTATCTTTTAATTTTTGGAGAATTACCAACTGCTCAACAATTAGAGCAATTTGAAAATGGTATTAAAAAGCATACTTTGGTAAATGAAGAGATGAAGAATATCATCGATGGTTTTCCAAAAACAGCTCACCCAATGGGAGTTCTGTCTGCTTTAACAAGTGCATTGACAGCATTTAATCCAAAAGCAGTAAATGTGGACAACGAAAAAGAAATGTACGAGGCCATTTGTAAAACAATGGGTAAATTTCTTGTAATTGCAACATGGACTTATAGAAAATCTATGGGGTATCCTTTAAATTACTACGACAATACAACAGGTTATGTAGAGAATTTTATGCAATTGATGTTTAAATTGCCTACAGGACCTTATTCAGCAAATCCTGTTGTGGTTGATGCTTTAGATAAATTGTTTATTCTTCATGCAGATCACGAACAAAACTGTTCAACATCTACAGTAAGAATGGTTGGTTCATCTCATGCAGGTTTATTCGCTTCTATATCTTCTGGTGTGTCTGCTTTATGGGGGCCGCTTCATGGTGGAGCTAATCAGGCAGTACTTGAAATGCTTGAAGAGATTAATAAAGATGGAGGTGATACTGATAAATTCTTAGCGAAAGCAAAAGATAAAAATGATCCATTCCGTTTAATGGGATTTGGTCATAGAGTTTATAAAAACTTTGATCCAAGAGCAAAAATTATCAAAAAAGCAGCTACAGAGGTATTAGAAACATTAGGTGTTGAAGATCCAATTTTAGATATTGCAAGAAAACTAGAGAAAGCAGCTCTTGAAGATGATTACTTCAAATCAAGAAATTTATATCCAAACGTTGATTTCTACTCTGGAATCATTTACAGAGCATTAGGGATTCCAACAGATATGTTTACAGTTATGTTTGCAATTGGAAGACTTCCTGGATGGATCGCACAATGGAAAGAAATGCGTGAAAACAAAGAACCAATTGGAAGACCAAGGCAAATTTATACAGGACATCCTCTTAGAGAGTTTAAGTCTAACAAATAAAAAAAGAAAGCTTCACTTAACTGTGAAGCTTTTTTTATATTTGCTCAAAATATAATATTGTTATGTTGCAATTAAATGTAAAGAACGAAACATCTCGTCTTCGTGCGGTTGTTTTGGGTTCTGCTATTCATAATGGGCCGACTCCAAAATTAGAAGAAGCTTATGATCCTAAATCATTGGAACATATTAAAGCTGGAACTTATCCAATCGAGAAAGATATGGTTGCAGAAATGGATGCTTTTAATGCTGTTTTTCAAAAGTATGATGTAACAGTGTATCGTCCTGAAATGATTGAAAATTATAATCAGATTTTTGCCAGAGATATTGGATTTGTAATTGATAATGTCTTTGTAAAATCGAATATTCTGCCTGATCGAGAACGTGAACTAGACGCTATTCAATATGTAATTGATCAAATTGATCCTGTTAAAGTTGTACGCCCGCCCGAAGAAGTTCATATTGAAGGCGGTGACGTAATGCTATGGAATGATCATATTTTTATAGGAACTTATAAAGGAAGCGATTATAAAGATTATATTACTGCCAGAACCAATATGCATGGCGTAAACTATATAAAAGAGCTTTTTCCGAATAAAATTGTAAAGGAATTTGATTTAGTAAAATCAAAATTAGAAGCAAGAGATAATGCATTGCATTTAGATTGTTGTTTTCAACCTGTTGGAAAAGACAAAGGAATTATCTATAAAAGAGGATTTCGTGAAGAAGCAGATTATTTATATTTGGTAAACCTTTTTGGAAAAGAAAACTTATTTCATATAGAAAGAGATGAAATGTATAATATGTTTTCAAATGTGTTTTCAATTGATACAAATGTTGTTGTTTCTGAGAAAAACTTTACTCGTTTAAATAACTGGCTTCGCGCAAAAGGTTTTATTGTAGAGGAAATTCCATATGCAGAAATCGCAAAGCAAGAAGGATTATTAAGATGTTCAACCTTGCCATTAATTAGAGATTAAAAATAAAGTTTCAAGTTTTGGTCATTACATTTTTAAATGTGAAACCTGAAACTTAGAAATTGAAACAATATAAAATATGAAACAAACAACAAATGCAATCGTAATGATTCGTCCAGTTGCTTTCAGAATGAATGAGCAGACGGCTGTAAATAATTATTACCAAAAAGTATTGGATGGATTATTGCCAAGTACAGTAAATGCAAAAGCTCAGCAAGAGTTTGATGCTTTTGTTGAAAAACTGAGAGCAGTAGGCGTTGATGTTACAGTAATTGAAGATACTTTGGAAACTGATACTCCGGATAGTATTTTTCCGAATAACTGGGTTTCATTTCACGAAAATGGAGATGTAGCTCTTTATCCAATGTTTGCAGAAAATCGTCGCCAGGAACGTCGCGAAGATATTTTAGATACTCTTGAAGAAAAAGGTTTCGAGATTTCTAATATTATGGATTACACATCTGCAGAAGATGACGGTTATTTCTTAGAAGGAACTGGAAGTTTGCTTTTAGATCGTGCTAATTCAAAAGCATATTGTGCCTTGTCACCTCGTGCGGATGAAGAATTATTCATTGAGTTTTGTGAGGATTTTGATTATGCGCCAGTAATTTTTGAAGCATTTCAAACTGTTGATGGCGAGCGTAAACTAATTTATCATACCAATGTAATGATGTGTTTAGGTGAAACTTTTGCTGTTATTTGTGCGGACTGTATTGATGATAAAAAAGAACGTAAAATGGTTCTTGATAATCTAAAAGACGATAAAAAAGAAGTTATTCTGATTACAGAAGATCAGGTAAATAATTTTGCCGGAAATATGTTAGAAGTTCGAGGAACAAATGATAAAAAGTATATTGTTATGAGTGCATCGGCACATCAAAGTCTTACTCCAAAACAAATTCAGCAATTAGAAAAGCATGCTGAAATTTTAAGTTCAAGTTTAGATACTATCGAAGCTTGCGGAGGTGGAAGTGCGAGATGTATGATGGCTGAAGTCTTCTTGCCAAGAAAATAATAATATTTGCATAAAACAAAAAAAGGAGGATACAAACATTAGTTTTTATCCTCCTTTTTATTTTACTAAAGATACATTACATTAAGTTTCCTTTGATGATATTTACAATGGAACTAACAATGTATTGAATTCCAATTGAAATTACGATAAATCCAACAATTCTGGAAATAGCTACAATTCCAGATGCGCCTAAAATTCGGGCTAAATAATGTGCGCTTTTTAAAATAACATATATTACTACAGCTATTGCTATTATCGCTAGACAGGAAAAAATAATCTCTTCCATTTCATGATGTTCTTGATAGAAAGCTATTAGTAAAGAAATTGAGCCGGGTCCGGCAAGCATTGGAATTGCCAACGGAGTTAAAGCTATATCATTTCTTTGTTGTACTTCATTTTCAATCTTTTTATTAATTCCTCGTTTTTTGTTGAACTTGCCAGAAAGCAGAGAGAATCCGGAATTTACAATTACAATTCCACCGGCAATTCGCAGAGCATCAATACTGATTCCGAAAAATGTCAATACATATTGGCCTATAAAATAAGAAACCAATAAAATGATTCCAACATTTATAGCTGTCCACAATGAAATTCTTGAACGTTCTTTTTGAGAGTCATGTTGTGTAAGTCCAACAAAAATAGGGACAGTTCCAATGGGGTTAAGTACTGAAAAAAGTGCCGCAAACAGGTATATAAATAAATCCATAAAATATTGGTTAGTGAAGTAAAAATAGTCAAATTTTAATATTTGAATGCAAATAAATATTATGATATTGTTTTTTACAGTCAATATTATCAATCAATAAGACAAGCTAAGTAAGTGTATTTTGACTATTTTTGTAGAATATTTTATGATGATGAAAAACAAAAAAACATTGTTGCTGGGTGCAACAACAAAAACAGATCGTTATGCTTTTAGAGCTATAAATGCATTAACTCAAAAAGGACATACCGTTATTGCAATTGGGCAAAACACTGGAGAAGTAGCCGGCGTAAAAATACATACAAAAGCAATTCCTGTAAAAAATGTTGATACTGTAACTTTGTATCTAAATCCTACTCGTCAGCGTGATTACTATAACTATATTATCGAAGCACAGCCAAAAAGAGTAATATTTAACCCTGGGACTGAAAATCCCGAATTATATCAGTTGTTAGAATTGAATAATATTGAAGCAGAAGTTGCCTGTACCTTAGTGTTGTTAGCAACAAATCAATATTAAATTTTTAATGATTTATTTTGATTGTTTTGTGTATTTAGATGTCTTAAAATGATATTGTTTTTAGTTTGAATTTAAAAATAATACAAAAATAACATTTTGTCTTTCTAAAGTATTGATTTTGGATGTATCAAAACTTCTGATACCATTAAAAGTATTACTTTTGTCGTCATGGAATTTTCATCAAAATTAATAGAAAAAGCTGTCAACGAAATGTCGCAGTTACCAGGAATTGGTAAGCGAACAGCATTGCGTTTAGTACTTCATTTATTAAAACAGCCTAAGGAGCAAACAGGTTTTTTATCGCAAGCACTTTTAAACATGCGTGAGGATATTAAATTTTGTGAAAATTGCCATAACATTTCAGATACTAAAGTGTGTGAAATTTGTGCAAATTCGGTAAGAAACCATCAAACAATTTGTGTTGTTGAAGATATTCGAGATGTCATGGCAATTGAAAACACCGGACAGTATAAAGGAATTTATCATGTTTTAGGAGGTAAAATTTCTCCAATTGAAGGTGTCGGTCCAAGTCAGCTGAATATTTCCAGTTTAGTTGAGAAAGTAAAATCTGGAAAAGTGATTGAAATTATCTTTGCACTAAGCTCTACAATGGAAGGAGATACAACCAACTTCTATATTTACAAGCAAATTGCTGAATCTGAAATTATAATTTCGACAATTGCAAGAGGAATCTCTGTGGGAGATGAATTAGAATATGCAGACGAAATTACACTCGGACGTAGTATTTTACATCGAGTTCCATTCGAAAAAACTTTCAAGAACAATTAACTACAATCAAATAAAACATAGATTTTCTGGAAACTAAAGGAAAAGCTATATTTGCGGTAAAATTTTCATAAATGACAAAAAATAGCTTTTTTATATTATTGCTGATCAGTACATTTTTTACATCTTGTATTCCTATAAAAGACCTTACTTATTTACAAGATAAAAATTCTTCCAGCGAACAGAATAATATTGCTGTTGTAGGATCTAAACCGTATAGACTTCAGGTAAATGATGTTTTAAGTATCAGCATAAAAGCAATTGATCCAAAATTGGTGTCAATTTTTAATACAACAGAAAGTAATACCGGAAAATCAGAATCAGCATTATATTTTGATGGTTTTACTGTTGATGACCATGGTAATATAAGGATGCCAATATTAGGTGAAATGAATGTCATTGGTTATACTCTTGAAGAGGTTAGAATTAATATTGAAAAAAAATTATTAGGAGAATACTTTAAAAGTGAAGCTAATATATTTGTGATAGTAAAGTTAGCAGGCTTTCGATATACTATAAATGGAGAGGTTGGAAGTACTGGTACTAAAACATTATTTCAAGAACGTGTAAATATAATGGAAGCGATCGCGAATTCTGGAGATATTACTACTGTTGGAAATAGAAAAGCAGTAACAATCATTCGTCAAACACCAACTGGTGTACAAATGCATGATATCGATCTTACAGATGTAAATGTGATGAAATCTCCATATTATAATTTACAGCCAAATGATTATATATATGTTAAGCCTTTGAGGCAAAAAACCTGGGGAACTGGACAAACAGGTATACAATCTATAGGGACTATTATAACTTTGTTGTCATTAGCAACAACGGTTTATTTGATAATCAAAAATTAAAACCTTATACATAGATGTTAGATATAAAAGATTTTTCCATTTTTGAGAATCAATCAAATTTTGATTTTAAAGGGTTTTTACTAAAAATTTTAAGTTATTGGAAATGGTTTTTGGCTAGTTTAATAATAGCCTTTACTATCGCATATCAGGTAAATATTCGAAAAGAGAAAATTTATGGAATGCAGACAATGATTTCCATAAAAGAAGAAAATAATCCTTTTTTTACATCTAATACAAGTTTAGTATTTAATTGGGGCGGAGTTTCAGATCAAGTTAACGGAATTTCTACAATATTACAGTCAAGATCTCATAATGAACTTGTTGTAGATAAACTGCAGTTTTATATTGATTATCTAGAACAAGGAAAATATAATTTAATAGATTCTTATGGAGCGGTTCCTTTTTATGTAAATATTGACAAAACAAAAGGTCAAATTGCAGGGGCTTTAATTAAGATTACTTTTTTGACTGAAAGTGAATACCAAATAGAAATTCCATTTGAAACTAATTCGGTGTCTCTTATAACATATTCAAATAATAGTTATAGTAATACTTCTGTACAACCAATAACTTTTACAAAAAAATATAAAGTTGGAGAACAGGTTTCTTTGCCGTTTATAAATTGGAAATTGCAAATTAATGACAACCCTGGTTTTTATAAAGGGAAGGAATATTTTGTTCGATTTAATGATTTTGACGGAACTGTTGCTCGTTATAGAGGAATAAGTGTTGATGCAGATAAAGGTTCAGGCTCCTTGTTGACTTTAGGAATGCAAGGAACAAATAAAGCCAGAATGGTTGAATATTTGAACTCGACAGTTAAAATGTTAATGAAGCTTCAGCTAGATGGTAAAAACCAATTCGCTACAAATACAATTCGTTTTATAGATAGTACTCTTGTTGCTATGGAATCTCAGTTAAAGCAAACAGGAAATGAATTAAAAACCTTTAGAAAAGATAAAAACATATATGAGGTTGAAGACGGTGGTGCAAAATTCTCAGAGAAAATCATGGACTTTGATGTTGAAAAAGATCAGGTTACAAGAAAAATAGCGTATTATAATTCTTTAAAATCCTATTTAAATAATAGTGTTGATTATTCAAGACTTCCGGCACCCTCGGTTGCGGGTATTGAAGATCCTAATATCGTAACAAGTGTTTCGAAACTTATTGCTTTGTCAACACAAAGATCTGAAATGGCTTATGCGGTAAAAAGTGATAAAATCTTCAAAGATTTTGATAATCAAATGCAAGCGGTCAAAAGTGTTTTGTTAGAAAATATTGCTTCAGCTAAAGCTTCTTTATTATATGATTTATCATTGGTAAATGCTAAAATTGGTCAAGCAGAAAGTACTGTAAAAAGATTGCCTGAAGAACAGCAGGAGCTTTTGAAAATTAAAAGAAAATATGATTTAAGTGATAATATTTATAGTGAATTTCTTCAAAAAAGAAATGAAGCAGAAATTGTAAAAGCTTCAAATCTATCAGACATTCATTTTATAGATCCTGCGAAAGATATTGGTGGAGGATTAATTGGTCCAAAAACTTCAGCAAACTATGTATTAGCTTTATTTTTAGGAATATTAATTCCTTTAATTTTTGTATTTGCTATTTTCTTTATAAATGATTCGATACAAAATACAGATGATATTAGTAAACTGACAGAAATACCAATAATAGGAGTTGTGGGAAATAACAAAGATGCTGGAAATCTTGCTGTATTTGATAAGCCAAAGTCTGCACTTTCAGAAGCCTTTAGAGGTATTCGTTCGTCTTTACAATTTTTGTATAAAAGGCAGCAATTAAGCGGTTCAAAAACTTTGATGATTACTTCTTCTATTAGTGGAGAAGGAAAAACTTTTTGCTCAATAAATATTGCAACCGTTTTTGCTTTAAGTGAAAAGAAAACCGTAATTGTTGGTTTAGATTTAAGAAAACCTCGTTTAGCAGATGAATTTTGTTTAACTAATAATCAACTTGGAGTTGTTAATTATTTGATTAAACAAAATACGCTTGAAGAAATTACAAATTCGACTCAAATATCAAATCTTGACGTTATACTGTCTGGGCCAATTCCTCCAAATCCATCTGAATTGATTTTGAGTGATGCGATGGCAGAATTAATTGAAGAGCTAAAACAAAAGTATGATTATATAATTCTTGACACACCGCCGGTGGGGTTAGTTTCAGATGCTTTAGAATTGGTTCAATTTGCCGATGTTGTGTTATATATCGTAAGGCAGAATTATACTAAAAAAGATATGATTACGTTGCTTAATAACAGAATAAAGAGAGGTGAGCTAAGCAATGCGAGTATTGTTTTTAATGGTTTTGAGAATAAGGCTAAATACGGATCTACTTACGGTTACGGTTATGGTTATGGAGCTTACTCTAATGGATATCACGAAGAAGAGCCTAAAAAGGGAATTGAAAAAATGATATTCAAATTATTCAGAAAAAAATAATAACTGAGAATGGAAACTTCAATTAAAAAAACAATATTAATTACGGGAGGAGCAGGATTTATTGGTTCGAATTTATCGGAGCATTTTTTGGGGCTGGGACATAAAGTAATCTGTTTAGATAATTTTTCGACAGGGCATCGTCACAATTTGAAAAGTTGCATAGAAAATCCCAATTTTAAACTAATTGAAGGAGATATTAGAAATCTGGAAGATTGCCAAACAGCTGTTCAAGATGTTGATTACGTTTTACATCAGGCCGCTTTAGGATCTGTGCCGCGATCTATAAATGATCCAATAACGACAAATGATGTAAACGTTTCAGGTTTCCTAAATATGTTAGTTGCCTCAAGAGATGCTAAGGTTAAACGTTTGATTTATGCTGCAAGTTCGTCTACTTATGGAGATTCTGAAGGATTGCCAAAAGTAGAAGAGGTAATAGGAAAACCTTTATCTCCATATGCGATTACTAAATATGTAAACGAATTATATGCTGAAATTTTTAGCAGAACTTATAATTTGGAAACAATAGGATTGCGATATTTTAATGTTTTTGGAAGAAAACAAGATCCAGAAGGGGCTTATGCAGCAGTGATTCCGAAATTTGTTAAACAACTAATGAATTTTGAAAGTCCAGTAATTAACGGAGATGGAAATTATTCACGTGATTTTACTTATATAGATAATGTGATTCAAATGAACGAATTAGCCATGAATACAAATAATGAAAAGGCTGTTAATACAGTTTATAATACTGCATTTGGGGATAGAAATACTCTAAACGATTTAGTAGGATATTTGAAAAAATATCTATCAGAGTTTGATCCGAAAATTGCTGATATTGAAATCGTTTATGGTGTAAATAGAGCAGGAGATATTCCTCATTCGTTGGCAAGTATAGAAAAAGCAAAAAAACTTTTAGGATATAATCCAAAATATTCGTTGCAAGAAGGGTTAAAAGAGGCCGTAAGCTGGTATTGGAATAATTTAAAATAAAAATAAGATAATATTATAGTAAATGGAAATTACAAAAATTTGTTGTATTGGTGCCGGTTATGTAGGTGGGCCTACAATGGCAGTGATAGCTCAAAAATGTCCACATATTCAAGTTACAGTTGTAGACTTGAATGAGCAGAGAATAAAAGATTGGAATGATCCAAATACTGATAATATTCCTATTTATGAACCAGGTCTTTCGGGAATTGTTGCTGAAGCAAGAGGGCGAAATTTGTTTTTTTCAACAGAAGTAGAAAAAGCAATTGATGAAGCACAGGTCATTTTTATCTCAGTAAATACTCCTACCAAAACTTATGGTAAGGGAAAAGGAATGGCTGCTGATTTAAAATATATTGAACTATGTGCTAGACAAATTGCAAAAGTTGCAAAGCAGAATAAAATAGTAGTAGAAAAATCTACTTTGCCTGTTAGAACTGCAGAAGCTATTAAAAGCATATTAGATAATACTGGGAATGGCGTTCAGTTTCAAATTTTATCAAACCCAGAATTTTTAGCAGAAGGAACTGCAGTTACAGATTTGTTAAATCCGGATAGAATTTTAATTGGAGGTGATACAACTCCTGAAGGAGAAGCTGCCATTGATGCTTTGGTTAATGTTTATGCAAACTGGGTTAGCAAAGATAAAATCTTAACTACAAATGTTTGGTCTTCGGAGTTGTCAAAGTTAACAGCGAATGCATTTTTGGCACAACGTATATCTTCAATTAATGCAATGTCTGAATTATGCGAAAAAACCGGGGCAGACGTAAACGAAGTTGCTAAAGCAATAGGAATGGATAGCAGAATTGGACCGAAATTTTTAAAAGCTTCAGTTGGATTTGGAGGATCTTGTTTTCAAAAAGATATTTTAAATTTGGTTTATATAGCAAAATCCTATGGATTAAATGAAGTTGCAGATTATTGGGAGCAAGTTATTATTATGAATGATCATCAGAAACGAAGATTTTCTAATAAAATAGTTCAAACTTTATATAATACAGTTGCCGATAAAAAAATTACATTTTTAGGCTGGGCTTTCAAAAAAGACACTAATGATACTAGAGAATCTGCTGCAATTTACGTAGCTGACGATTTGATTAATGAACAGGCAAAAATTTCGGTTTATGATCCAAAAGTTTCGAGAAATAAAATGCTTAGTGATTTAGATTATTTAGAAACGAGATCTGAAGTAGAAAATGCTGAAGCACTAACAATATTTGATAATGCATATGAAGCTTGTAAGGGTGCACATGCAATAGCAATATTAACGGAATGGGATGAATTTACAACTTATGATTGGAAACGAATCTATGATTCAATGCATAAGCCTGCTTTTGTTTTCGACGGCAGGAATATCTTAAATGCTAAAGAATTACAAGCCATTGGGTTTGTTTATAATGGAATAGGAGCATAATGCTACAATTATTTGAAATAAAATTTAAATACAAAATGGAGATGTTAAGATGTGAGATTGAGAAGTTTTATTGTCAAGATAGGCAAAAATCATGAGTTGGTATGTAGTGTATACAAAACCGAAATGGGAGAAAAAAGTAGCAGAGAAGCTTACTCAGATAGGAATTGAATGTTATTGTCCATTAATTACTCAGGTTAAACAATGGTCAGACAGGAAGAAAAAAGTAGAAGTTCCTCTTTTTAATTCCTATGTTTTTGTTAATATTGAAGATGTAGATCGTAATTCTGTTTTTCAGATTGCGGGAGTAGTAAGGTATTTATTTTGGTTAGGCAAGCCTGCAATTGTTCGTGACGAAGAAATAAATATAATTAAGAATAGTTTAAAAGCATCTAATATTGCAGATGTGTCAGTAACGCAGATACAAGTTGGGGATCGAATTAAATTAGAAACAGGAGCATTTAGTAATCAAAATGCAATAGTACAGGAAGTATCTAAGACACATTATATTTTGGTACTTGAATCATTAGGATGTGTTTTGAAAATAAAATATAAATAATTGCGTTTCTAAAGAGGAACATATTAAATAAAAGGAGAGTTTAATCATTGTTTAATGTTTTAGGCTCTCTTTTTTTTTGTAAATAAATTCATTGTTACCTGATTAATAGAGGTTTGTTTTTTTTGTAAAAAATTAACACGATTTCTTTTTAGTAATACGTGAAACCGTATTGATTAAGTAATGTGAATATCTTATATTTGCCGAAAATGATTTTTGGGCATCTGAGGCAATTTATTGTGACTCAGAAGGGCGAAGCCGTGAGTAAAAGTGAATGAAATCATAAAAAAATAATAATGAAATTGGAGAAAAACATAAAAATAGCTGTTATTGGTTTGGGTTATGTTGGTTTGCCTTTAGCAAGATTATTCGCTACTAAGTATCCTGTTGTTGGATTTGATATAAATGAAACCAGAGTTAAAAGTTTAAATTCTGGTTTTGACACTACTTTAGAAGTAGATTCTGAAACTTTAAAAGCAGTTTTAGTTGAAAATTCAAGTAGTGAAATCGGATTATATTGCACAAATATTCTTGAAGATATTTCAGATTGCAATTATTTTATCATAACAGTTCCAACTCCAGTTGATAAAAACAATCGTCCTGATTTAACTCCTTTGTATAAATCCAGTGAATCAGTAGGTAAGATATTAAAAAAGGGAGATATAGTGATTTACGAATCAACTGTATATCCGGGTGTTACTGAGGAACAATGTGTGCCGGTTTTAGAAAAAATATCGGGATTAAAATTCAATGAAGATTTTTTTGCAGGATATTCTCCAGAAAGAATAAATCCAGGAGATAAAGAACATACAGTAGAGAAAATTCTAAAAGTAACTTCTGGCTCAACTCCGGAAACAGGTGAAAAAGTAGATGCGTTATACAAATCGGTAATAATTGCAGGAACACACTTAGCTCCATCAATAAAAGTTGCTGAAGCGGCAAAAGTAATTGAGAATTCTCAACGAGATATCAATATTGCATTTGTTAACGAATTGGCTAAGATTTTTAATTTAATGAATATCGACACACAGGAAGTTTTAACTGCAGCTGCTACAAAATGGAATTTCTTGCCATTTAAACCAGGTCTTGTTGGTGGTCACTGTATAGGTGTTGATCCGTATTATCTTGCTCAAAGAGCACAGGAATTTGGATATCATCCAGAAATAATTTTGGCTGGAAGACGCTTGAATGATAGTATGGGAGAATATGTAGCTTCGCAAATTGTGAAGTTAATGATAAAAAAAGGTGTTTCTGTTAATGGAGCAACTCTTTTAATGCTTGGAATTACATTTAAAGAGAATTGTCCAGATGTTAGAAATACTAAAATTGTTGATGTAATAAAAGCACTAAAAGAATACGGGATAGTAGTTACCATTTACGACCCTTTAGCAAATGTTGAAGAGGTTAAAAAAGAGTACAAACTAGAAACTATTAATTCTTTGCCGGTAGAAAAATTTGATGCTATAGTTTTAGGGGTAGCACATACAGAATTCTTGAATTTAAATTTTTCGGAATTGCAAAAAGAAAATAGTTTATTATACGATGTAAAAGGAGTTTTAGGAACAATTGCAGATAACAGACTGTAGTTCCTAACTCCTTTTTTAAATTTATTATTATTTAAATGGAAAAGAATAATTCAATTATACATGTAATTTTAACAGGCGGTGTTGGAAGCAGATTATGGCCTCTATCTCGAAAAAGCCAGCCAAAACAATATCTAGAAATTTTTGAAGGTAAATCTTTGTTTGAAATGACTGTTGAGCGTAACAGTCACTTAGCAGATAAAGTAATGGTTGTTGGAAATGTTGATAATCATCATTTGAGTGGAAAAGTGATGGATAAAACCCAGACAACATATTTAAACATTGTTGAAGCTACGCCAAGAAACACAGCTGCAGCGATTGCTTTTGCAGCATTTGCATCAAATCCTGATGATGTTTTAATTATCACACCATCTGATCATATCATCGATAAAATGAATGATTACAATAATGCTATCCATGAAGCTGTTTTAAAAGCTAAAGAAGGTTATATTGTAACTTTTGGAATTATTCCAACAAAGCCAGAAACTGGATACGGTTATATAGAATCAAAAGGCGATAAAGTAATATCATTTCGTGAAAAACCAAATGAAACGACTGCAAAGGAGTTTATTGCAAGAGGTAATTTTTTATGGAACAGTGGGATGTTTTGTTTTAAAGCAGGTGTGCTTTTAGATGAGTTAAAACAATTTCAACCAGATGTTTATGAAAAATCAAAAACAGTTTGGGAGGCATCGCAAAATGGTGTTTTGGATTTTAATTTATCAATGGAAATTCCATCAATTAGTATTGATTATGCTGTAATGGAGCGTAGTAAGAAAATCAAAGTAGTTCCTGCTTCATTTTCTTGGTCAGATCTAGGTTCATTTGAGTCGGTATATGAATATCTAGTTTCTAAAGGACATCCAATAGATTCAAATGGGAATATGGTAATAGGATGCGATAGTCATACAACCTTTTTAGGGTTAAGAAATACTATTTTTGTACATACAGATTCTGCAAATTTAATTTTACAGAAAGAAAATTCACAGGATGTGAAAGATATATATAGTGCATTAGAAAAACAAAATTCAGATCTTTTAAATTAAAAAGTATTTTTAAATGAAAAAAATTCTTATAACTGGCGGTGCTGGTTTTATCGGTTCTCATGTAGTAAGACGCTTTGTAAATAAATATCCGGATTATCAGATTTTTAATCTTGATGCATTGACTTATGCCGGAAATTTGGAAAATATAAAAGATATTGAAAATCAACCAAATTATACTTTTGTTAAAGGGGATATTGTTGATGAGAATTTTATTAATGAGCTTTTTAATTTTCATAATTTCGATGGTGTTTTGCATTTAGCGGCTGAATCACATGTTGATCGATCTATAGAAGATCCGTTAGCTTTTGTTAAAACAAATGTAATCGGAACAATGAATCTTTTAAATGCAGCAAAAAATCAATGGAAGCATAATTTTGAAGAAAAAAGATTTTATCATATTAGCACTGATGAAGTATATGGTTCTTTAGGTGCAGAAGGATTGTTTACTGAAAAAACTCCTTACGATCCAAATTCACCTTATTCTGCTTCTAAAGCAAGTTCAGATCATTTTGTGAGAGCTTATGGAGAAACGTATGGTTTGCCATATGTTTTAACTAATTGCTCTAATAATTATGGTTCTTACCATTTTCCTGAAAAACTAATTCCTCTTTTTATAAACAATATTATAAATAACAAGCCTCTGCCTGTATATGGAGATGGAAATTATACACGTGATTGGTTATTTGTTGAGGATCATGCTATTGCTATAGACTTGGTTTTTCATGAAGGAAAAAATCATGAAACTTATAACATAGGAGGCTTTAATGAATGGAAAAATATTGATTTAGTGAAATTGCTTTGTCAAATTATGGATCAAAAACTTGGAAGAGAAAATGGAACGTCACAAAATTTGATTACTTATGTTAAAGACAGACCAGGTCATGATTTAAGATATGCAATTGATGCTTCTAAAATTAATAAAGAATTAGGATGGAAGCCGTCTGTTACTTTTGAAGAAGGTTTGGAAAAAACAATAAACTGGTATCTTACTAATGAAGATTGGCTGCAAAATGTAACATCGGGTTCTTATAAAGATTATTACGAAAAGCAATACTCATAACAGAAATAATACAAAAACTATTTAAACTGAAGTTTAAATTATAAATTCAAACATGAAAAAAATAACTTACGTTCTTGCTCTGATTTTTGTTCTATTAATGTCATTTAATGCAAATGCTCAGGATATTATAAAGTCTAAAGATTTAAGTACTGTAAAAGTAGATTATTTATCAGATGACGAAATTGCAAAAATTGTGTCTCAATTAAAAAGTAATAACGCTACTATTAATGATGTTGAATCTATGGCTTTATCAAAAGGAATGAGCCAAACAGAATTTAATAAGTTAAGGACTCGTATTACAGAATATGAAAAAAAGAATACCTCAGATAAAGATAAAGACAAAAATAAAAAAGATCAAGATAAATTAAAAAAAGGAGATAAAGACTCTGAGTTTGGAAGAAAGCAGGAAAAAATCAAAAATGAAAAAATAAAAGATTCTATAAATGCTTTAATTTTTGGTTCGGAGTTATTTGATAATCCAACTTTAAATTTTGAACCAGATTTAAAATTAGCCACACCATTAAACTATGTTTTAGGTCCTGGAGATGAATTACAGATTAGTGTTTACGGAGTTCAGGAATTTAATGCTAGTATCCCAGTTAGTGTAGAGGGGAAAGTGACTATTGATTATGTTGGCCAAATTGCAGTATCTGGGTTATCAATTGAAGCTGCTACCCAAAAAATAAAGGCTGCTATTGCAAAAGTATATAGTACAGTTAGATCAGGACAATCGCAAGTTGCGGTTAGTTTAAGTGAAATTAGAACAATAAAAGTTACTATAGTTGGAGGGAAACAACCAGGTAATTACTCGATATCTTCTTTAGCAACTGTTTATAATGCATTACACTTAGCAGGTGGTCCAGGTAAAAATGGAAGTTACAGAAATATAGAATTAATTAGAAATAATAAAGTTTATAAAAACATTGATATTTATAGATTTTTAGTAAAAGGAGATCAATCGGACAATGTTAGTCTGAAGGAAAATGATGTAATTAGAATTCCTGCTTATTCTCAAAGAGTAACGGTTGAAGGAGAAGTAAAACGTCCGGGTATTTTCGAAATGAAAAAAGGTGAAAAATTCTCTGATTTACTAAATTTTGCTTCAGGTTTTAATGAATTTGCCTATACAGCTTCAGTAAATGTTTTACAAAAAACGGGAAAAGAATTTAAAGTTCATGACATTAATGAAAGTGAATATAATACTTATCAACCCCAATCAGGTGATGTTTTCAAGGTAACTAAAATACTAAATCGTTTTGAGAATCGTATCAAAATTGAAGGAGCTGTTTTTAGACCGGATTACTATTCGTATACAGAGGGTATGCGTATTTCTGATCTTATCACAAGAGCTGAAGGTCTTAAAGAGGATGCGTATACAAAGAGAGCCAGAATAACTCGTTTACAGACTAACTTGGTAACAGAAGTTGTAAATGTAGATTTGAGTGCAGCAATGTCAGGGGATCTGAATGCTGATATAGAATTAAAAAGAGAAGATATCGTAACAGTTTATTCAATATTAGATTTTAGAGAAGAATATAAAATTACAATTGATGGTGAAGTGAAAAATCCTGGGGAATATGATTATTTTGACAATTTGACATTAAATGATTTAGTTGTCCAAGTTGGAGGATTAACTGGTTCGGCTTCAAAAAGAGTTGAAATTGCTAGAATGATAAAATCTGATGAAATAGATGATGCAGATCCAAAACGTATAGAATTAGTTGAACTTGAAATTACTGCGGATAATAATGAACAAATTAAAAATTTTGTTTTAAAACCATTTGATGTTATTAATATTCGTAGAATGGCAGTTTATGAAAAACCTGAAATGGTTAAAGTTAGTGGCGCGGTTACTTACCCAGGTAAATATGTGCTAGCTAATAAAAAAGAAACTGTTTATAATATTGTAATGAGAGCTGGCGGACTAACATCTATAGCTAATTTAGATGGCATGAAAATAAAAAGACCAATAAAAGAAGAACAAATTGAACAGCTAGAGAGTGTTAATTTAAATCTTGAGAAAAAAGAAACTTTAGAGAAAGAAAAGAAAGAAACTCTAAATGAAGAATCAAATTTTAAAAATAAAGATACTCTTAGTTCTAAATTGTCTAAAAAGCTTCGAGATGAATTAAAATACGCTACTATCCCTGTTAATTGGGAAAAAATCGTAAAAGACAAAAACCATTATTCAAATGTTACACTATTTCCAGGAGATGAAATCGAAGTGGCGGTATATAATGAAGGAGTGAAAGTAACAGGTAATGTTCTCTTAACTTCTGAAATTCCTTATAGAAACGGGAAAGGATTTAAATATTATATAAATTCTGTTGGAGGTGTAGATAGTAAGGGTTGGAAAAAGAAAGCATATATTATTTACCCAAATGGAAAAGCTGCTGTAACAGGATCATTTTTGTTTTTTAGATCATATCCTAAAGTTACACCAGACTCTCAAATTGTTGTGCCAGAAAGACCAGAAAGAAAGAAAATGACTGCTGGAGAATGGGTAGGTATTGGTAGTGTAATTTCTAGCTTAGCGTTATTAATTGTTACAGCTTTTAAATAAAAAAATTAATGGATAATCTACCGATAGAAAATGATGAAATATCATTAAAGAAATTAATTATAAAGATAAAGGAATGGTATGTTTACTTATTTTCGAAATGGAAAATAATTCTAGTTGCTGGATTTTTTGGAGCAATTTTAGGACTAAGTTATTCTTATATTAAAAAGCCAACTTATACTGCTACTTTATCTTTTGCATTAGAAGATGAAAAATCCGGAGGAGGTGGTTTAGGAAGTGCATTAGGATTAGCTAGCTCATTTGGTTTAGATTTAGGAGGAAGTGGAGGAGGAATTTTTACGAGTGCTAATCTTACGGAATTGTTTAAATCAAGATCAATGGTTGAAAAAACATTATTATCTCCAGTCAAAGTAAATGGTAAAATAATTTCTTTAGCAGAAATGTATATTGCAAATAATGAGTGGCGTAAAAAATGGGATGAGAAGTCAAAACTAACATCCGTTAAATTTATGCCTAATGCTGATCGTAAAAAATTTACTAGGGTACAAGATAGTATTATGGGGCTGATTTATAGTGATTTATCTAAGTCGGGATTGCTAGTTGGACAAAAAGATAAAAAAATATCTATTATAAATATTGATGTGTCATCCACAAATGAACTTTTTTCCAAATATTTTTGTGAAGCTTTGGCTAATCAAGTGTCTGAGTTTTATATAAGTACAAAAAGTAAAAAAGCAAGGGCTAATATGGAAATTTTAGAGCATCAAGTTGATTCTATTCGATCAGAACTAAACGGTGCCATTACTGGAGTTGCAGTTGCAACCGATAATACTTTTAATTTGAATCCCGCACTTAATGTTCGTCGTACTCCTTCTGCTAGAAGACAAGTTGATGTTCAGGCTAATACAGCAATACTTACGGAGCTAGTGAAGCAGAGCGAATTGGCAAAAGTTACATTACGCAAAGAAACCCCATTAATTCAAGTTATCGATAGACCTATTTTGCCCTTAGCGAAAGAAAGATTTAGTAAAGTTAAAGGTATAGTATTTGGAGGCTTTTTGTTTAGTTTTTTGACAGTTCTTTATTTAATCTTTCGAAAAATTTTTATTTTTTTAATTGATTAATAATACTCTATATTAATAAAATATAATACAATTATTTTTTTAAAGTAAATATCTTGCAAAAAAAACTTAAAGGGAATGCTTTTTAGAAAGTTTAACATTGTTTGTGTGTTTTTAGCTTCAAATAAAGTGAATAGAAATTCATATAGATTTTGACTTTAATGAAATTTTCTTTTAGTAATCTTTTAATATAATAAGTTTTAAAAACTTTAATAAAATAATGAAAGTAGTAATTTTAGCTGGAGACTTTGGCGCACAAGCCTCATGGAAGATACATAAGTAAGATTAAAAACAATGATGGAAAGTGATTTGAAACTATTAAAAGCTAATTGTCATTAATTATATTTTTAAGAGTATAGAATTTTGTACTTATTCTACGATTATAAAAGATACTCTCTTTAAATATAAAAGGCTTTTTTCAAGGAAATACTTCACGCAATTATTAATTATGAGCACAAAAAAAAATATTTTTTACAATACACTACTTTCTGTAAGTCAATTATTACTTCCACTTGTTACTTATCCATACGTTTCTAGAATTCTGGGGCCATCTGCTTTAGGTAAAATTAGTTTTATAGAAAGTATAAGTCAGTATTTTATTTTATTCGCAGCAATTGGCATACCAGTTTACAGTATCAGGGAATTTGGAAAATTAGATTTCAATGATAAAAAAGGTAGAGATAAACTTTTTTTTGAACTTTTTTTATTGCATCAATCTTTTTCTCTTTTTTTAATGTGTTTCTATATACTTCTATTCTTTATATTAGATGGTAATGATTTAAATCCATACTTGTATTTAATCGGAGGAGTAATGATTTTGATTAACCCGCTACTGATAGAATGGTATTATCAATCAAAAGGGAAATATGATTTCATAACTAAACGTTCATTAATTACAAAAGCCATCTCAGCAATTCTAATTTTTTTGCTTATAAAAAAACAAGATGATTTTGTCATTTATTATGCCCTTTTTTTATTTTCGCTAATAATGAACGTTTTGGTTAACCTATATTCATTTATAAAAGAAGGTCCTGTTTTTTCTTACAAAAATCTAGATTTTAGAAAGCATTTTAGGCCATTGTTTTTATTAGCGACAACTACGGTTGTAGGAAGTATTTATATTACCTTAGATACTTTTGTTCTGGGATTATTTAGTAGTTTTGAGGCAGTTGGCTATTATTCTACTGCTATTAAAATAGTCAAGTTGCCTCTTTCAATGATTAATGCAGTGGCAATAGTTTCACTTTCTCAAGTTTCAAGTGCATTTTTTAAAAATGACCTTGTTGCTGTAAGAGTGAATTTAGCAAAATCTTTAAAGTATGTTCTTACATTATCAATTCCTTTATCATTTGGAATTGGACTAACTGCAAAGTGGGTAATTCCACTAATTTCTGGTTCTGAATTTCTGCCAGCAGTTAGGGCAGTTCAAATTTTATCGCCAATAATTGTGATGATAGCGTTAAACTATTTAATTTTTGTGCAATTATTTACACCTGGACATAAAGAAAAGACAATGCTATTGATTACAATTTTTGGATCTTTGGTAAGTGTTTGCGCTAATCTATTTCTGGTTCCAAAATTTTCATACATAGGTAGTGCTATTACAACTACAGCAACGGAGTTTACAATATTACTTTTGTGCATTTTCATTTCAAAGGAAAAATTTCAAATCAATTTTGATTTTGATACCCTTATTAAGGCACTAATTTCTTGTATCTTATTTATTCCTTTTTTCTATTTGATTGATATGTTTGATCTAAAGGATTTCGTTAAATTAATTATTTGTTTTTTTTCTTGTGTGTCTAGTTATTTTTTGATACAGCGCTTTGCATTTAAAAATGAGATAATTTTTGTAGTTGAAGAATTTTGTTTGAGTTTTTTTAAAAATAAAATATTAAATGATAAAAAGTTTTGATTCAGAAATAGCGGTTCTAATAGTTATTTTTATAAGACCAGAGCAGACAAGAATGTTACTTAATGAACTTGAAAAAGTTAAGCCAAAACGTCTTTATGTAGTGTGCGATGGTCCTAGAAGTGAAAGTGATACTTTGCTAAGTAATGAAGTGAAGAAAATGTTTGAAGAATTGTCTTGGGATTGTGAGGTCAGAACCAATTACAGAAAAGAGAATATTGGTCCTGGTAAATGCGTGAGTGAGGGTATATCTTGGTTCTTTGAAAATGAAGAGATGGGAATAATTTTTGAAGATGACATTTTACCAAGTGAAGATTTCTTTCCATTTGTTTCCGAAATGTTAAAAAAGTATAAAGATGTTGATAGGATTGGTAATATTAGTGGATGTAATTATCAAGATGGAGTAAAAAGAGGAGATGGTTCTTATTACTTTTCAGCATTGACACATGCGTGGGGTTGGGCAACATGGAGAAGGGTTTGGCAGGATTATAGGTTTGATTTAAAAGATCAAAGTGAAAAAATAGATTTTAAAAATAATAAATCGTATAGACCATTTAGATTCTATTGGCAAAATATTTTGAAAATGATGTTGAATGGGGAAATTAATACTTGGGATTATCAGTTTGCGTTTTTAAATTTAATAAAAGGAAGGGTTAGTGTAGTTCCAAACAGTAATTTAGTTTCTAATATAGGTTTTAATGTAAGTACCACATCATATACAAATGCTAAACATCCACTCGCAAGTAAACAAACATTGGGTTCTATGAAAGAAAATATTCAGCCTTCTGTAATGGAGGTTAATGTTGATGCAGACATATATGAACAAAAAAATGAACTTGGTAATCCTGGTTTTTTGAATTTTTATGTTAAAAAAAACAAAGATTTATTATACCAACTTATAAAGGGTGAAAAATGAAAATACTATACGATCATCAAATATTTACACAGCAAAAGTATGGCGGAATTTCTAGATATTTTTTTGAGTTAATTAAAAGATTTGATGGAATTAATAATAGTTGTGAGGTAGCAACATTATTGACCGAAAATGCCTATTACAATAATAAATTTGATCCTAAGGTAAAGTCTTTTTTTTCAGGCACAAATTTTAAAGGAAAATCAAGAATAGTTAATTCAGTAAATAAACATTGTAGTAAAAGTAAAATTTCGAAAGGAAACTATGATGTATTTCACCCAACATATTACGATAAATATTTTCTTGAAAGTAGCAAAGAATTACCTTTTGTAGTTACTTTTTATGACATGATTCATGAAAAATTTTCTGGACAATTTGAGAGTTTAAGAAGAGATGGTGAAATTTTTGAGCAAAAAAAAAAATTACTTGAAAAATCATCTAAAGTAATAGCCATATCAGAGACTACAAAAAATGATATTATGGAGTTTTTTGATGTAGATGCGGCAAAAATTGATGTTGTTTATTTAGGGAATTCTCTTCAAAATTTTGATGTAGGTAATAAACCATTAATCGAAGAAGATTATATTTTATTTGTTGGTAATAGAAGTGAATATAAAAATTTTAATTTTTTTATAACAGCAATAGCTGAATTATTAATTGAAAACAATTTAAAAGTAGTTTGTGCTGGTGGTGGAGATTTTACTGCTGAAGAGATTCAACATTTAAGATTATTAAAATTAGAAGATAAAGTTGTTTTTAAAAAAATAATTAATGACAATGTATTATCAAATTACTATATTCATGCTTTGTTTTTTTGTTTTCCAAGTTTATATGAGGGTTTTGGAATACCAGTGTTAGAAGCTTTCGCTTGTGGTTGCCCAATATTATTAAGTAATGGGGGCTCTTTACCAGAAGTTGGTGGTGATGCAGCTGTTTATTTTGACCCTAATTTAGCAGATTCTTTAAAAATTGCGGCAAGCACTTTAATTAAAAATGAATCATTAAGGAATAGTTTAAAAATAAGGGGAATTAAGAGATTGGAGCTGTTTTCTTGGAATAAAACATTTAAGGATCATTTAAGTGTTTATGAGTCAGTGGTTTAATGAGATAAAATGTTAAGTGACCTTTTGCGTTATAGATAATGAATAAAACAAAACTAAAAACGGCTTTTATTACTGGTATAAGTGGTCAAGATGGAGCTTATCTTTCTAAATTGTTATTGGAAAAAAATTATAGAATTGTTGGAATTACAAGAAATAATCATGCTGAAAATTTAGAAAAATTAAAGCAACTTCATATTGCTGATAGTATAATTATGGAAGAATGTGATCTTCTTGATATTTCGAGTGTCATTTCTTTGATAAACAAATATATGCCAGATGAAATTTACAATCTGGCAGCTCAAAGTTCAGTAGGATTATCTTTTAAGCAGCCTATTGGAACTATTAATTTTAATATTGTTTCGGTATTAAATTTGTTAGAGGCTATACGCATTATAAAAGCAGACATTCGATTATACCAAGCATCGAGTAGTGAAATGTATGGAAAAGTTACTGAATTGCCTGTGACGATAAATACTCCAATGCATCCTTTAAGTCCGTATGCAATTTCAAAAGCCTCTGCACACTGGATCGTCGTTAATTATAGAGAATCATACGGATTATATGCTTGTAATGGGGTTTTGTTTAATCATGAATCTTTTTTAAGATCAAATGGTTTTTTTGTTAAGAAGGTTCTACAGGAAACAGTGAGAAACCAAAATAACTCAGATTGGGTTTTGAAGGTTGGTAGTATTGATATTAAAAGAGATTTCGGGTATTCGCCAAATTATGTAGAAGCTATGTGGTTAATGTTGCAAGTAGAAAATGCAGACGATTTTATTATTTGTTCAGGTAAGAGCATTACATTAAGATCTATTATCGAATATGTATTTGCTAAACTTAATATTTCAATTGATAAATTAGTAATAGATGATAATTTTATACGACCGACTGATATCGAAGATATTTACGGCGATAACTCTCCTGCAAAAGATAAATTAGGTTGGAAATATGAACTTGATTTCTTTCAAGTGTTGGATATTTTAATTGAAGAGGAGATAGCATCTTTTTTAAAGGAATCTCATGAATAAAAAGTTTAATAATTTTGAATATGACTAATACAAATAATATAGTAACACCTCTTGTAGCAATTATAACAGTTTCTTTTAACGCAGCAGCAACTATAGAACAAACAATACTAAGCGTTTTAAATCAAGATTTTGTTGACTACGAATATATTATAGTTGACGGTGGTAGTACAGATGATACGGTTGATATAATAAAAAAATATGAGCCATTATTTAATGAAAAAGGATCTGTTTTAAAGTGGATATCTGAAGCTGACAAAGGTATTTTTGATGCTATAAATAAAGGAATGAGTATTGCTGAAGCAGATTATTTACTTATAATTGGAGCTGATGATATACTTTCTACGAAGGATGTTCTAAATAGATTTGACCAATTTGATAAAATTAAAGATGCTGTTATATATGGAGATGTCTTTGCATTAGGAGATAAAAGGTTATATGATGGTAGTTTTAGTAAAATTAAATTAACATTAAGAAATATTTCACATCAAGCTATTTTCTATCCTAAGAGTGTCTACAAAAAAAATCTCTATATCATAGATTATAAACTTGCTTCGGACTATGAATATAATATTAGAATATGGGGGCAGAGAGTTATTTTTCAGAGAATAGATTTAGTAATTGTTGACTTTAATCAAACAGGTGTTGGAACTTTAAACGAGGATAAACTTTTTTTAGATCATAAAACAAGTATAATATACAAAAATTTAGGTTTTCAAAGTTGGTTAATAGCGATGTTGCAAAAAATTAAAATCATGGTTTTAGGAAAAAAAATTGTTTTTAATTTTTTTAGATAATGGAGTTAGCGCAATTTGCAGTAATTGTATTAGATAATTTCCTTTTATATATAATTGTTTTTGTTTTATTCTTTTTATTATATAGGTTTTTTTTTCTAAGAAATACTCTTGTAAATATTATAGATTCCTTTTTAATTGAAGCAATAACTTCTGCAGGTAGTGCTACAACAATTTTTGTAATGTGGTACAATAATAGTATTCAAGACAAGTTTCTTTTTTCTTTTATTACAACAGAAATTGCAATTTTTTTAGGGATAAATTTTTTTTTTCTGTTTAAAAAAAAACGAGTTAGACAGCTAGAACCTTTGACATTTAATGATTTTCAAAAGAAATATTTTTGTTTTTTTTTCTATGTTACCAGCTTTCTTTTTGTCTTGGTGCAACTCATCATTTTTAAAACTATTGGTATTACTTTATTAAGTACAGAGGAAGGTGTTAATCATGTTAATGCTTATGATGGTTTAGGAGTTTTATTTGACGTATCATTAGTAATAAAACCAATTTTTGCAACGGTTTTGTTTATGAAAAGAAAGATATTTAATAAATTTACTACTGTCGATTACTTCTTAATTGTCTTTTTGATTTTTGTTTCTATTGCTTCCGGATCAAAATCATCTTTTATGGTTTTATTTACTTGTTATGCATTTGTAGAATATAAATTTGCATCATTAGAAAACAAGGAAATAAAAAAAATACCTAAAAAATATTTATTAATATTTTTTACTTCAATATTATTTATAATAACCATAGGTTCCTTTGGTGGTGGTGACATAAGTGCAGCCACAAAACTATTTGAAAGAGTTTTATTTAGTGGGGATATATTTTTGTTAGGATATAATGATGAAGCAATTAGATATGTTATGATGGACAATAAAAATGCTTTTTCTTTTATTTTTTATCCTTTTTACGGCAAATTTCTTAAATTAATCGGAATTGATCTTACCCCAACCAACATAGGTGTTGGTCTTTACGACTTTACCTATGGTATTACAACATCAGGAAGTACTCCACGTCATAATTATTTATCTCTCTTGTTTTTAGGTGAAAAATTCGGTTGGATTTTATCTTTGCTAATAGGAATGTTTATAGGTTTTATACGATTTATTGCTTACGAGTTTAGAAGCGTTAAAAGCGTTACTTATAATATATTTATTATTCTTGTCGCGTCAATCACCCCATTTTGTATCACTGACATTTATTTATTTAATATGCTGTTGTTTATGATTTTGATTATGTTTTTAATTATAATAATTATAAGTTTTTTTCTTATGTTATGCTATATGAATACTGATTTGATTAAAATAAAAAATGAATAGTTGGTTTTTTTAATAATAAGCTATTTTTAAAAATGAAAATTGTATATACTATACACGGCACATGTAATCCAGGAGGAATGGAACGAGTGCTTATAAGCAAAGCAAATTATTTGGTTAATTTACCCAATTACGAGGTTTATATAATAACTTCAGGTCAGAAAGGTAGAGAACCTTTTTATGAGATTTCTTCAAAAGTTAAATGTATAGATTTAGGAATTAATTATTCTGAAACTATAAAAGGAAATCCTTTAATAAGGCTGTATGATTCAGCTATAAAATTTCTTCGCCATAAAAGAAGATTAAAAAGAGTCTTACTAGATATAAGAGCTGATATTGTTGTATCGATGTTTACAAATGATGTAAGCTTTTTGCATAAAATAAAGGATGGTTCTAAAAAAATTTTAGAAATACATTTTGGTAGAGAGTTCAGATTATTAAAGGATCGTAAAGGGGTTATGCGTTTAGTAGATGTTTATATGACTCATCTTAATGATAGAATAGTAACAAAGTACGATAAGTTTGTAGTTTTAACTCATCAAGATAAAGAAAGCTGGAAGAGTAAAGAAAATATTGCTGTGATATATAATGCAGTTCCTGATAGTGATAATAAAATTGTTTCTTCGCTTAATAATAAAAAAGCACTTGCCGTAGGAAGAGTTGTTTACCAAAAAAATTTCGAGCTATTAGTAGATCTTTGGGGAGAAATTGTAAAGAAACACTCAGATTGGATTTTAATTATCGTTTGTGTGGGGAGTACAGTAGAATTACAAGAAAGGATACAATCTAAGTCTTTGGAAAAGTATATTGTTCTTGAACCTCCAACAAGCAATATTAAAGATTATTATATTGATAGTTCATTGTATTTGATGACATCTAGATATGAGGGTTTTGGAATGGTTTTAGCAGAAGCTCAAAATTATGGATTGCCAATTGTTTCTTTGGATTGTAAATGTGGACCAAGAGAGATTGTAAATAACGATGAAAATGGATATTTAATAGAAGAGGGGAAATTAACTGATTTTGTGGAAAAAGTCTCAACTATACTTGAAAATGAAACTTTACGAAAAGAGTTTGGTAAAAATGCAAAAACAAACTCACTGAAATTTTCAGAAGAGATAATAATGCAACAATGGTTGCAACTATTTGAGGAGGTGGCAAAATGAAGATATTAATTAATTGTTCCACTCTAAGTGGTACAGGTGTTACTCAAGTTGCAGTTTCATTCATTAGAGAATGTATTAATATTCAATCAAATGAATATCATGTTTTTTTAAGTAAAACCGTTTCGAGAGAACTCGAAAACTCATCTTTTCCATCAAATTTCTTCTTTTATACTTTTGAGCATCATCCTATATATGGAATCAAAGGTTTTAAAATACGTAAAGAATTGAGAAAATTGGAAAAGAAAATTAATCCAGATTGTGTTTTTAGTGTTTTTGGACCATCTTGGTGGACTCCTTTAAAACCACATTTAATTGGGTATGCATATCCTCATTATGTATATCGAGATTCTCCTTTTTTCAAAAACATTTCCTTTTTTCAAAAAATTAAAATAAATGTCTTTGAATTAATACATCTTTGGTTTTTAAAACGAAATGGAAAATATTTTGTTTGTGAGACAGAAGATGTGTCCAAAAGATTAAGAAAATTATTTAATTGTACTGAAGAAAATGTGTATACAGTCTCAAATACCTACAATGATTTTTTCAATAGTTATAAGAGATTAGAAGAAAATATTCTTCCTGAAAAAGTTGAAGGAGAATTCCGTTTTTTAAGTTTATGTTCTTTTGCCCCGCATAAAAATCTAGTAATTTTAAATAAAGTTATACCACTAATTAATTCAAAATTTCCTGGCAATAAAGTTAAATTTGTATTAACTGTAGATAATGATTTATTCAACAAAAAAATAGATGATTCTGTAAAACCATCTATTATAAATTTAGGAAGAGTAGATGTTGACAAATGCCCACAGCTATATGATGAATGTGACTCATTATTTCTTCCAACTACTTTAGAATGTTTTTCAGCTAATTATCCTGAGGCGATGAAGATGAAAAAGCCTATAATAACTTCAAATTTGTCTTTTGCAACATCAATTTGTAAAGACGCTGCATTGTATTTTGATCCTTACGACGAAAAAAATATAGTAGAAGTTATTGAAAAATTAATAAGTTCTACTAGGTTAGCTGAAAATTTAGTAGAAATAGGATGTAAGCAATTGGATATAGTCCTTACACCTAGAGAAAGAGCAGAGGAATATTTAAAAATTTGCAAGGAAATTGCAAATTAGGACAATTCAATAAATTATATTTTGTAGCGTGTAAAATGAGAAAAAGATATACTTTTTTGTCACTAATTAAGCTTATTATTTGGGCGATTAGAACAAAATTTGTTTGGAGAAAAGCACGAATTATTCGTTTTCCTTTTGATGTAAGAGGCAAGAAATATATGGATGTTTCCGAGGGATTCACCACGGGGATAGGATGTAGACTGGAAGCATATCCTGTCGATGAGAGCAAGGTTTTGCGAATTGGAAAAAATGTTCAAATAAATGATTATGTACATATTTCAGCTTTGGAAAATGTAACAATAGGAGATAACGTTTTAATTGCAAGTAAGGTTTTTATATCAGATCTTAATCATGGTAGTTATGGCGCAGACGATATTCACGATTCGCCTGATACTCCACCAAACGACAGAAAGTTATATGCAAAACCTGTAACTATTGAAGATAATGTTTGGTTAGGGGAGTTTGTGTCTGTTTTATCAGGTGTAACTATAGGAAAAGGAACTATAGTGGGAGCAAACTCAGTAGTTTCAAGAAGCTTACCGCCTTACGTAATTGCTGTTGGAACTCCTGCGAAACCTGTAAAAAAATATAATTTTCAAAGTAAAAAATGGGAAAAAGTCTAAAAGGGTTAAAAATACTATGAAAATAAAAATAACTTCTTGTATAGTTTTATATAAGAATAATATTGAAATGTTAAGAGAAGCGATAGGATCTTTTCTTAATACAAATTTAAATGTAAAAATATATCTAGTAGATAATTCTCCAACAGATGAGTTAAAGGTATTGGTCACTGATCCTAGAATTGAATATATACACAATCCGGCTAATCCGGGATTTGGAGCTTCGCACAATGTTGCAGCAATAAAAGCGTTTGATCTAGTTTCAGATTATCATTTGGTGCTTAATCCCGATATTTATTTTAAGGAAGGAACTTTAGAGATGCTTACGAATTTTATGGATTTAAATTTAAGCGTCGGACACATAATGCCTAAAGTTACCTATCCAAATG
>NZ_BAABDU010000007.1:136521-459883 GCF_039539785.1 Flavobacterium ginsengiterrae
TTGCTAGAGGTTTTATGCCTGCATTTGTAAAAAACATTTTTCAAAAAAGAATGGATAAATATGAATACAAAAATCACGATTATAATAAAATCATATATGATATTCCTTATTTATCCGGTTGTTTTATGTTTCTAAGAACAGAAACTTTTAAAAAAGTTGGACTTTTTGATGATAGAATTTTTATGTATTTAGAAGATGCTGATTTGACAAGGCGTTTCTTGAAAGTTTCGAGGACTGTTTATTTTCCTGATGCTCATGTATTTCATCACTTTGCAAAGTTGACACATAAAAAGATTAAATTTAAATGGATAACAGTGCAAAGTGCTTTTATTTATTTTAACAAGTGGGGTTGGTTAAAAAGTATTTACTAAATTATGAAGATATTACTGACCGGTTCAAATGGTTTTTTTGGGCAAATAATTATTAAAGCCTTACAAAGAGAAAATATTTTTTTTACTTTATCAACTAACTCTGGAGATTATCCAATTTTTTTAGATAAAAATATCCCAAGTTTTCGTGAAGAATATGATTTGATAATTCATGCAGCTGGAAAAGCACATTCTGAGCCAAAAACAGAAGCTGAAAAAAAACATTTCTTTGATGTTAATAATAAAGGAACACTTAATCTTCTTCAAGGATTAAAGAAATCAGGAATCCCAAAAAAATTTGTTTTTATTAGCTCAGTTGCCGTTTATGGTCAAGATTTTGGTTCAATTATTTCAGAAGAGCATATCTTAAAAGCGAAAGATCCTTATGGGGTGAGTAAAATTAAGGCAGAAGAAAATATTATTGAGTGGTGTAAGGAAAACAATGTAATTTGTACAATTTTACGTCTGCCATTATTGATAGGAGAAAATCCGCTGGGTAATTTACGAGCAATGATAAAAGCAATTGAAAAAGGATATTATTTTAATATTGCAGGAGGAGGAGCTCGTAAGAGTATGGTGTTAGCAAAAGATGTGGCAGATTTTATTCCTAAAGTGTCTGAAATTGGCGGGATATACAATCTTACAGATGGAACGCATCCAAGCTTCTATGAGTTGAGTAAGGTTATCTCTAAGCAAAAAGGAAAAAAAATGCCATTTAATTTACCAATGAGCTTAGCAAGAACTATTGGTAAAATAGGTGATTTATTAGGAAATAAGTTTCCAATTAATACATCAAGGTTAAAAAAAATAACATCGGATTTAACTTTTGATGATTCTAAAGCAAGAAAAAAAATAGGGTGGAATCCAATGAATGTTCTTAAATATTTGGAGAATAATAATTTATGATTCTCGATTATAATAAAAAATTAAATAAAAATAAAAACAAACATGAAAGTTGCACTTATAACAGGAATTACAGGACAAGACGGATCATATTTAGCAGAATTATTATTAGATAAAGGCTACAAGGTTCATGGTGTAAAAAGAAGAGCATCTTCTTTTAATACTCAACGTATCGATCACATTTATCAGGACCAACATGAAGCACATGTCAATTTCAAATTGCATTATGGTGATTTAACAGATTCAACAAACGTTATTAGAATTATTCAAGAAGTCCAACCTGACGAAATATATAACTTAGGTGCAATGAGTCACGTAAAAGTGTCTTTCGATTCTCCAGAATACGTTGCAAATGTTGATGGTATCGGTACTTTAAGAATTTTAGAAGCAGTTCGTATTTTGGGCTTAGAAAAGAAAACTCGTATTTATCAAGCATCAACTTCTGAATTATATGGCGGTTTAGCTGAGAACAAAAATGAAAAAGGGTTTTACGATGAAAATTCACCTTTTTACCCTCGTTCACCGTATGGAGTAGCAAAAATTTATGGTTTTTGGATCACTAAAAATTATCGTGAAGCATATAATATGTATGCATGCAACGGAATCTTGTTTAACCATGAATCACCGCGACGAGGAGAAACTTTTGTAACTCGTAAAATAACGATGGCCACAGCTGCTATAGCTTTAGGAGAACAGGATTGTTTATATTTAGGAAATTTAGATGCTCAACGTGACTGGGGACATGCAAAAGATTATGTAGAAGCAATGTGGAGAATTCTTCAACAAGATGTTGCTGAAGATTATGTTATTGCAATGGGAGAAACTACTTATGTACGTGATTTTGTTAAAATGTCATTTGCAGAAGTAGGAATAGATGTCGAATTTAGAGGAGAAGGGGTTAATGAAAAAGGATATGTTGCTTCTTGTAATAATCCTGCTTATCAAATCGAAATAGGTAAACAGGTAATTTCTGTTGATCCACAATATTTTCGCCCAACTGAAGTAGATTTATTAATAGGAGATCCTACAAAATCTAAAACAAAATTAGGATGGGTGCCTCAATATGATTTAGCTGGATTAGTAAAAGAAATGATGGCTTCAGATCTTGAATATGTTCTTAGAGAGAAAATGTTAAAAGAAGTTAGATCAAGCATTAGATATTAATATATAGATTAATCAAGATCATTTTTTGTCTCTTGATTTAAAAAATCATTTATGAATTTACAAGATAAAATATACATAGCTGGTCATCGTGGAATGGTAGGTTCAGCTATTTTACGTCAATTAAAAGCCAAAGGATATACAAATTTTGTATTAAAAACTTCCTGGGAGCTTGATTTGCGAAATCAACAAGCTGTAACTGAATTTTTTGAAAAAGAAAAACCAGATTATGTTTTTTTAGCCGCAGCAAAAGTTGGTGGTATTATTGCTAATAATACTTATAAAGGAGATTTTATTTATGAAAATCTAATGATACAAAATAATATCATTCATCAATCTTATTTGAACAATGTGAAGAAATTGATGTTTTTAGGATCTTCTTGCATTTATCCTAAAATGGCTCCTCAGCCATTAAAGGAAGAATACATGCTTACAGGAGAATTGGAACCAACAAATGAACCTTATGCAATTGCAAAAATTGCTGGAATTAAAATGTGTGATGCTTATAGAGATCAGTTTGGTTGTAATTTTATTTCTGTTATGCCAACAAATCTATATGGACCTAATGATAATTATGATTTAAAAAATTCTCACGTTCTTCCAGCAATGTTAAGAAAATTTATTACCGCAAAACGTAATAACGACGATTGTGTAACTATATGGGGAACAGGTAGTCCTAAAAGAGAATTTTTACATGCAGATGATCTTGCAGAAGCTTGTTTATATTTAATGGAAAACTATAATGAACAAGGATTAGTAAATATTGGGGTAGGAGAAGACATCTCGATTTTAGATTTGGCTATTTTAGTAAAAAAAATAGTTGGTTTTGAAGGAGAAATTTTAACTGATACTTCTAAGCCTGATGGAACTCCTCGTAAACTTATGGACGTTTCAAAATTAAATAGTTTTGGTTGGAAAGCTAAAACCACTCTTGAAGAAGGTATTCAAAAAGTTTACGATGAAATAAAAGATACTAACTGGAAATAATTTCATAAAAATGGAATATACAATTCTAGGAATTATTTTAATGATTATTATGTTACTTTATTTTAAAGTGGCTGATCATTTCAATATAATTGACAAACCTAATCAAAGAAGTTCTCATACAGAAGTAACTTTACGTGGTGGCGGAATTATCTTTTGGTTTTCGGCTTTACTTTATTTTGTGCAGCATATACAAAATAATTATTTCTTCTTTACAGGTATAACATTAGTTAGTCTTATAAGTTTTTGGGATGATATACAAAGTTTATCAAATAAAATCCGAATTTCGATTCATTTTCTATCAATTACTTTGATTTTTTTTGATTTGAATTTATTTCAATTGATGCCAGTTTGGGGAGTTGTAATTGCGTATATTTTAGCTATTGGGCTTATAAATGCTTATAATTTTATGGATGGCATTAATGGCATTACAGGGCTTTATACATTAGCTGTAATGGGATCATTATTGTATGTTAATACAAAAATCCAGCTTTTTACTGACGGTGTGTTTATAAAATATGCAATGATTGCCAGTTTAGTTTTTTTATTTTTTAATTATAGAAAAAAAGCAAAATGTTTTGCAGGCGATGTAGGAAGTATAGCAATAGCTTTTTGGATAATTTATTTGATTGTAAAACTAATTCTAGTTACAGAATCAGTTATTTGGTTATTATTTTTAGCAGTTTATGGGGTAGATGCGGTTTGTACAATTTTACACAGACTCTATCTTAAACAAAATATTTTTGAAGCACATAGATTACATTTATATCAAGTATTAAGCAATGAATATAAAATTCAGCATAGATTAGTATCCTTTTTTTATGCTTTATTACAAACAGGAATCTCTTTAGTAGTAATTTTTCTTTATCAAAAAGTTCAAGATGCAATTGTGTTTTTAATTGTCATCATACCTTTGCTGTTTATTTATTCATCAAAATTTTATTTATTAAATAGACATAATTTACAATTGAAGCATGAAGCCTAAAATAATTCAGGGTGGAAGTTTTTCAGATCATCGAGGCAATATATCGTATGTAAATGATTTTAGTTTCACAGATATTGAAAGGTTTTATATTATAAGTAATTCTAAGGAAAATCCAATTCGAGCTTGGCAGGGGCATAAATTAGATACTAAAAATTTTTATTGTATTTCGGGGTCTTTCAATATTCATTTTGTAAAAATTGATAATTGGGAAAATCCTTCAAAGGATTTGACTATTGAATCTGTATTTGTGTCTGAATCTGACAGTAAAATTATTCATATACCTGCAGGTTATGCTAATGCAGTAGAATCTCTTGAAGAAAATTCAAGATTAATCTCATTTTCTACATTGCCTTTAGGAAATGTAAAAGAAGATGATGTTCGTTATCCTTTAGATTATTGGCTTTTTGGGGATGGAAAATAAAAGAATTTATTTATCATTATCACAAGAAAGTGGTTACGAACAAGAATATATCGATCGGGCTTTAAAATCAAATTGGATTACTTCCGGAGGGCCAAATGTTGATGAGTTTGAAAATGAACTTCAGAATTATTTTGGGAATGAAAATTTTGTAGCAGCATTAAATTCAGGAACTGCAGCGATACATTTAGCATTAATTTTATTGGGAGTAAAAGCTGACGATGAAGTAATTTGCCAGAGTATGACTTTTTCAGCTTCAGCAAATCCAATTTTATATCAAAATGCTCATCCAGTATTTGTAGATAGTGAAATTGAAACTTGGAATATTTGTCCAAAAAATCTTGGAATCGCTATAAAAGATCGAATAAGTAAAGGGAAAAAGCCAAAAGCAATTATAGCAGTTCATTTGTATGGAATGCCTTATCAGGTAGATCAAGTACACACAATTGCTGATAAGTATGGAATACCAATTATTGAAGATAGTGCAGAAGCTTTAGGAAGTAACTTTAAAGGGAAACAATGTGGTAGTTTCGGTGCTTATGGTGTTTTATCTTTTAATGGAAATAAAATTATTACAACTTCAAGTGGAGGAGCATTAATTTCAAAATCAAAAGAAACAAAAGATAAAGCTGTTTTTTTTGCAACTCAATCAAAAGATAAAGCTGCACATTATCAGCACAGTGAAATTGGGTACAATTATAGAATGAGTAATATTTGTGCAGGGATCGGTCTTGGGCAGATGAAAGTGCTAAATGACAATATTTATTCAAGAAGAAACAATCATTTGTTTTATAAAGATATTTTTAAAGAAATTAAAAATGTAGAATTTTTTGATAATCAAAATAAAGATTTCGTTTCTAATTATTGGTTAAATACTATATTATTAAAAACAAAAAACCAAAGGGAAAGCTTAAGACTTGCTTTTGAGGAAGCTAATATAGAGAGCCGGCCATTATGGAAACCAATGCATTTACAGCCAGTTTTTGAAAAATATCCCTATTATGGAAACAAAGTTGCCGAAGAGTTATTTGAAAAAGGATTGTGCTTACCTTCAGGATCCAATTTAACTGCTGATGATAAAAGTAGAATAAAAGAAGTTATTGTTAATTTCTTTAAAAGAATATAAAATTAAAATATGAAAATCGAAGAAACGTTTATAAAAGACTTAGTAATTGTAGAACCAACAGTATTTGGAGACGAAAGAGGGTATTTTTTTGAATCTTATAGTAAAACTAAATTCGAAGATTTAGGAATTAATATCGATTTTGTTCAGGACAATCAATCATTTTCAAAAAAAGGAACTTTAAGAGGGTTGCATTATCAAAATCCTCCTTTTGCGCAAACTAAATTAGTACGTGTTTTAGAAGGCGAAATTATTGATGTTGCAGTAGATTTAAGAAAAGATTCTCCTACATATGGAAAATCATTCAGTGTTTTATTGTCAGCAGAAAATAAAAAACAATTATTAGTGCCACAGGGATTTGCACACGGATTTTCCGTTATCAGTGAAACTGCATCCGTAATGTATAAATGTGACCAGTTTTACAATAAGACTTCTGAAGGAGGAATCAAATATGATGATCCTTCGTTAGGAATTGATTGGGGAATGGATTTAAAAGATGCTATTGTTTCTGAAAAAGATCAAATTCTTCCTTTTATTAACGAATGCAACAGTTTATTTTAATGAAAAAAATTCTTGTTACGGGTGCTAATGGTCAGTTAGGATCTGAATTAAAAGTTTTGTCAACAAATTATCTGGAATATGAATGGGTATTTGCTGATAGAACACAAATAACATTAGATAATTTAGAACAGCTTCAATCTCAATTAAAAGCAATCAATCCTGCCATTATATTCAATTGCGGAGCTTATACAGCAGTAGATAAAGCTGAATCAGAAAAAGAGCTCGCTTTTAAAGTGAATCACTTGGCAGTAGAATTTATTGCAAAGTATTCAGCAGAAAATGATGTAAAATTAATTCATGTTTCAACAGATTATGTGTTTGATGGATCTTCGTCAATTGCTTTAAATGAAGATGCAAAAACAAGTCCTATCAATGTTTATGGAGAAAGTAAATTGGCAGGAGAAGTTTCATGTTTAAAAGAAAACCCTGAAGCAATTATTATTAGAACATCTTGGGTTTATAGTAAGTTTGGAAATAATTTTGTAAAAACAATGCAGCGTTTAATGTCTGAGAGGGATACTATTAGTGTTGTTAATGATCAGATTGGGTCACCAACTTATGCTGCTGATTTAGCACAAGCAATGATCGATATTTTGCAATCGTCAAATTGGACTTCTGGAGTATATAATTACTCAAACGAAGGAGAAATAAGCTGGTACGATTTTGCCTTAGCAATTCAGGAATTTGGGGGTTATAAATGTGATGTGAATGGCATACCATCATCATCTTATCCTACTCCAGCTAAACGACCAGAATTTTCATTGCTTGACAAAACAAAGATCAAGAAAACATATAAGGTAAATGTGCCAGATTATAAAGAGAGTTTAAAAAAAATATTTGCATAATATATTTAGAGTTTTGAATTTTTATGCAAATCATTAAAATAAACTCTAAAATTCAATATCGAAAATATGAAAGGAATTATTCTTGCTGGAGGTTCTGGCACAAGACTTCATCCATTAACATTAGCTGTTAGCAAACAATTAATGCCGGTTTACGATAAACCAATGATTTATTACCCATTGTCAACTTTAATGATGGCAGGAATAAATGAAATTTTGATAATTTCAACTCCTCATGATCTTCCACATTTTAAAAAACTTTTAGGAGACGGAAGTACAATTGGATGTAAATTCAGTTATGCAGAACAGCCAAATCCAAATGGCTTGGCACAAGCTTTTGTTATTGGAGAAGAGTTTATAGGAAATGATAAAGTAGCTTTAGTTTTAGGAGATAATATTTTCTTTGGTACTAATATGCAACAATTATTAAAAGACAATGCAGATCCAGAGGGAGGTGTAGTTTTTGCTTATCATGTTTCTGATCCTGAAAGATATGGTGTTGTTGAATTTGACGAAAATAAAAAAGCTATTTCTATTGAAGAAAAACCACTCGAGCCAAAATCGAATTATGCAGTTCCAGGATTATATTTTTATGATAATTCTGTTGTTGAAATTGCAAAAAATATCAAACCAAGTGCGCGTGGCGAATATGAAATTACTGATGTAAATAAAGTTTACCTTGAAAAGGGAAAATTAAAAGTAGGTATATTAAGCAGAGGTACTGCCTGGCTGGATACAGGAACTTTTAATAGCTTGATGCAGGCCGGCCAGTTTGTACAAGTTTTAGAAGAACGACAAGGGTTAAAAGTGGGTTGTATTGAAGAAATAGCTTGGAGACAAGGTTTTATTAATGACGCCGCACTTGAAGAATTGGCTCAACCATTGCTTAAATCAGGATATGGTACTTATTTATTAGATTTTTTAAAACAAAAGAAAAAAGGAGTTAAAGTTTAATTTCATTAAGAAATAAATTTCTAAACCTTTAATTTGTATTTTTGTAAGACATACAGAGTTTACAAAACTAAATTGAACCAAATTGGATACAGATAATCAGACCAAAATATCATCTTTGTTATATAATTCCTTGTCACCAAGGAATTTGAGAGCAAACATTAATAACCTTAGTTATTTGCCTAGATGGATTATCGTGGCTATTGACGTTATGGTTTTAATTTTCTCGTTTACTTTTACTTATATGCTTTTCGAAGGAACAGCATTGGGATATATAATTACGTCTCACCAATTTGCATTTGTGGGAGGATTAATTTTTATAAATATATTTTTCTTTTGGTTATTTAGGACTTATTCAGGAATTATTAGACATTCATCTTACATAGATGCTATAAAACTGTTGTTTTCACAAATGTCAGTTTTGGTGTTCTTTTTATTCTTCAATCTTGTTTTTGAACTATATACAGGACATAAAGCTTTTTTAAATACAGCACTTTTCATCAACTTAGTTTTGTCTTTTTGTGGTTTGTTTTTATATAGAGTAATTGTAAAGCAGACTTTTGAGATGTATTTTTCAGAAAAGACAAACTCAAAACTTATTAGAACTGTAATTTATGGAACTGATGCTAATGCTATTTCTGTTGCAAATGCATTAAAATTTGAAACGCCATCCCGATTTAAAATTGTTGGTTTTGTAGATAAAAATAATCAAAATGCATCTAAGCGTATGCTGGATTTGCCAATTTTGATTTTACGTAAAAAATTACCTGCCTTAATGCGTTCAGTTGCTGCTGAAGGAGTAATTATAGCTGATAAAAGTTTAACAAAAGATGAACAATTGATTATTGTTGATCAATGTCTTGAATTTAATTACAGAGTTTATACTGTTCCTTTAATTTCAGATTGGGAAAATCAAAAAGAGATTTCTCAAAAAGTTAAAAATATTCAGATTGAAGATTTACTTGAAAGAAAACCAATTGTTCTTGATAGTAAATCTATTTCAAAACAGTTAAAAGATAAGACAATTTTAATTACTGGAGCAGCAGGATCTATTGGTAGTGAAATAGTAAGACAAGTACTCACTTTTAACCCTAAAACTGTTATTTTTTTAGATCATGCAGAAACGCCTTTACATAATTTATGTTTAGAAACATTGAGTTTAAATCCTACAGCAAAAATAGTTGCTGTAATTGCCGATGTAAAAAGTAAAAAAGCTTTGGAGAAAGTTTTTAAAAACTATAATCCGCACGTTGTTTTTCATGCTGCGGCTTATAAGCACGTTCCTTTGATGGAAGAAAATCCATCTCAAGCTATTTTAACTAATATTAAAGGAACAAAAAATCTGGCTGATTTATCTTGTAAATATCATGTCAAAAAATTTGTAATGGTATCAACAGATAAAGCTGTAAATCCTAGTAATGTTATGGGGGCCAGCAAGCGTATTGCCGAAAAATACGTTCAGTCTTTATCTTTAAAAAATCAGAAAGAAAATATAGCTGGTGTTACCAAATTTATTACAACACGTTTTGGAAACGTTTTAGGTTCAAATGGATCTGTCGTTCCTCTTTTTACAAAACAAATAGCCGAAGGTGGACCAGTTACTATAACTCACCAAGATATTATTAGATACTTCATGACTATTCCAGAGGCATGTCAATTAGTGCTAGAAGCAGGCGCTATGGGTAATGGAGGAGAAATTTATATTTTTGATATGGGTAAGCCAGTTAAAATAATTGATCTGGCTAAAAAAATGATCAAACTAGCTGGTTTTATACCTGATAAAGAAATAAAAATTAAGATAGTTGGATTACGACCTGGTGAAAAGTTATATGAAGAATTACTAAATGATACTTCTAAGACCCTCCCGACATATCATAATAAAATTATGATTGCTCAGGAAATTCAAGATGAATATGAAGATTTGCATGCTGACATCGATGAATTAATAGGGATAGCGGATTTTTATGAAAATGATGATATTGTGTCAAAAATGAAAAAAATTGTTCCAGAATTTAAAAGTATGAATTCTACTTTTGAAGTCTTAGATAAATAATCTACATTTGGCTCAAAATTATAGAGACTATGAGAATGAAAAAGGTGTTTTATTAAAACACCTTTTTCCTTTTTTAGATTTTTTTAAAACGGCAAAAAATCTTGTTAATTTCTTGTAGCTAATCGTTTTTAACTAGAAATATTTATACAATATTATTATCATATAATTAATTAAAAAGTAATGAACCATAATCAGGATACTAATGATTGGTTATTTGAAATAACACCTAAAAACAAGTTCTTCTCTTTAAATCTGAAAGAAATATGGCAATATAAGGACTTGTTGTTTCTTTTTGTTAAGCGAGATTTAATTACAGTTTATAAGCAAACTGTCTTAGGACCTTTATGGTACCTCATCCAACCATTATTTACCTCAATAACATTTACTATTATATTTAATAACGTTGCAGGAATTAATACTGGAAAGGTCCCTCCCTTTCTGTTCAATTTGGCAGGTATAACGGTTTGGAATTATTTTACGGCCTGTCTGAACGGTACTTCAGATACTTTTAAAGCCAATGCTGCAATATTTGGAAAAGTTTATTTTCCAAGAATTATTACTCCTCTCTCTGTTGTTATTTCTAACTTATTAAAGTTCGGAATACAGTTTATGATCTTTATTGTATTCTATATTTTCTTTTATTTTAAGGGAGCAGATTTAAGTTTAAATGTTTCTATATTACTATTTCCTTTTTTAATTGTTGTTATGGGAATTTTAGGATTAGGATTAGGAATGTTAATTTCATCTATGGTTACTAAATATCGTGATTTTAGTAATTTAGTTAGTTTTGGTATACAACTGTTAATGTATTTGTCAGCAGTGATGTATCCAATGGAATTAATTAAAGAGAAATTGCCAAAGTTTGGATGGCTTGTAGCGTATAACCCGCTTGCTTATACAATAGAAAGTTCCAGATATATGCTTTTGAATATAGGAGAAATTTCATTATTAGGATTAGGTTATACAATAATTGTTACAATTACAGTATTTTTTAGTGGACTTTTAATTTTTAATAAAACTGAAAAAAGTTTTATTGATACAGTTTAATATAGCTTAAGAATAAATTTATCGTTCACAATTATAATTTCCAATTGAAAAAAGATATAATATTAAAGGCAGAAAATATTTCTAAACAATATCGTTTAGGACAAGTGGGAACAGGTACTCTTAGTCATGATTTAAATCGATGGTGGCATTCAATAAGAGGAAAGGAAGATCCTTACTTAAAAATTGGAGAGACTAATGATAGATCAAGAGTTGGTACTTCAGATTATGTCTGGGCATTACAGAATATTAATTTTGAAGTAGAACGTGGAGAGGTTTTGGGTATCATTGGAAAAAATGGAGCAGGAAAATCTACACTGTTAAAAATATTATCTAAGGTAACCGCACCAACGACAGGAACTATTAAATCTCGAGGTCGTATTGCTTCTTTACTGGAAGTTGGTACCGGTTTTAACGGAGAAATGACAGGAAGAGAAAATATATTTCTTAATGGTGCTATTCTTGGAATGACTAAAAAAGAAATTACATCTAAACTTTCAGAAATTATTGAATTTTCTGGGTGCGAACGTTATATAGATACTCCAGTTAAAAGATATAGTTCTGGAATGACGGTCCGCTTGGCTTTTGCCGTAGCTGCTTTTTTAGAACCTGAAATTTTGGTAATAGATGAGGTATTAGCAGTAGGGGATGCTGAGTTTCAGAAGAAAGCAATCGGAAAAATGCAGGATATTTCAAGAGGTGAAGGAAGAACGGTCTTGTTTGTAAGTCATAATATGGCGGCTGTAAAAAGTTTATGTACTAAAGGAATATTAATGGAACATGGAAAGCTGTCTTTTGCAGGAACTATTGATGAGACACTAAATAGATATCTTTCAGATAATCAAGAAGAGGATGTAAATCCTAAAATTTTTGATCAGAATTCTACAGTTTTTGGTAATTCATTTGTGAGATTAAATTCAGTAGAAGTAATTTCTGCATTTAAAGAAAGTTTTTATACTATAAAAGAGGAATTGAAAATCGTATTAAATTTTAATGTTTTTAAAGATATTAATAATTTTAATCTTGCAATAAATTTCAAATCCCTTACAGATGATGTTGTTATTTTTAGTCAAATGACACCAGTCCGATTTTCAAAAGAAGGTAAATATATTTCAGAATTAATTCTGCCAGCTAATTTTTTAAATAGTAAAATGTATTTTATAGATCTTCACTTTGTAAGTAATAATACTTCTCTTTTGACAATTAATAATATTATAAATTTGGAATTGGTTGATTTTAGAGAAGGAATAAATTACTATGATGAATGGGCTGGATATGTGCGTCCTTCTTTAGCATTTGACTTTAAAATAGAATAGTTTAATTTAACTTATTTGCAGATGAAAAATATTCTGAAAAAAGCGTACATAAAATTAGGCATTATGCTTGGTTTTATTGAATCTAGATCTAAATCAGATGAAAAAAAAGTTAAATATAAAATTGGTAATGTAAATATGCATAATTCACTTGTAGATGATCTTATACCACAAGCTGTTACAATTGGAGAAAATTTTATATCTTCTGCAAACTCAATGATTATTGCACATGATGCGTCATTGTATAATCACATAAAAAAACACCGAGTTGAAAAAATAGTTATTGGCGATAATGTTTTCTTAGGAGCAGGTGCAATCATACTTCCTGGTGTTAATGTTGGAGATGGAGCTATAATAGGAGCAGGATCTATCGTAACAAAAAATATTGAGGCAAATACTGTTGTTGCAGGAAATCCCGCAAAATATATATGCACTGTTGATGAGTATATAAAGAAATGTGAAAAAAGAGATGTTTTATTTGATACACCTGATTCTTTTCAAAAGTATTATTTAAACACATTGTCACAAGCTGAAGTTGATGAATTTCAAGAAAAATATTTAGCACAAATAAAAAATAGCTTGTAATTTCAGATGTTAAGATATTTAGCCAATGAAGCTTGTTTTTTTTTATACACTTTCTTTAAAAAAAACAAAGAATTTAAGTTTTATAAAGGATTTAAAAAAGTCGATTTATTAATTTATGATGATGTTTTTCCTCATCCTGTTTCAGGCTTTCGTTTAGAGGAAATATCAATGTTATTGTCAGAATTTAAGCAAGTTAAATTAGTAGTAAGTTTCGAGTCATATCAATATTTAAAAACACCTGTTTCAGAAGGCAGCAAGCATCTTTTGGCTTTTAACAACGAAAATAAAAGTTTTAAGAGTAGAATTTTATTACGTAAAGGTTTTATTAATATAAATGCAAAATTATTTTATTGTATTTTCCTTAATAACATTGCTGATAATTTAAAATGGTTGGAGAAATTTAAAATTCCCTTTGTTTTTACATTGTATCCAGGTGGTGGCTTTGAATTTTATAATCAATTAAGTGATCAAAAATTGAAAAATGTTCTAAGTTCTAAAATGCTTAGATCTGTTATAGTTACACAGAAAATTACTCAAGAATATTTGGTTACAAAAGAACTCTGCGCAAAAGATAAAATCAAATTAATCTTTGGATGCGTAGTGCCTCAATTATCATTAAAAAAAGAGGTATTAAATAAAAAGACATATTTGTTAAATAAAAAAACATTTGACATTTGTTTTTGTGCAGCAAAATATATGCCCAAAGGAGAAGATAAAGGATATGATGTTTTTATTGCCTTAGCGCATAATATTGCATTAAAATTTGATTTCGTTCGTTTTCATGTTATTGGAGGATTTACCAAAGATGATATCGATATAGCTGAAATAGAATCAAAAATCAAATTTTATGGGTATCAAAATTTCGAAAATTTGGAAGCAATTTTTAAAAATAATGATATCATAATTTCTCCCAATAAACCTTTTTTATTAAATAAAGGATCATTTGACGGTTTTCCATTAGGAACTGTTGTTGAAGCAATGCTTAATGAAAATGTTGCATTAGTTACAGATCAATTAAAACAGAATTATGTATTTAATTCGAAAGAAGAATTAATTATAATTGAGGAATCTGTAGGATGTATAGAAAAAGAAGTAATATATTTAATCGAAAACCCAAAAATATTGTATAGTATAGCTGAAAAAGGCAGAAAAAAAGTTGTTGAAATTTACTCAAATGAGTATCAAATGAGACCAAGAATTGAAATTCTAAAAAATGTTCTAGAAAATGATTAATGTAACCCAAACATTCTTACCATCTATAGAGGATTATACAAAACATCTTCAAAAAGCCTGGAATAATAAATGGCTGACTAATAGAGGTGAATTAGTTTTAGAACTAGAAGATAAATTAAAAAAATATTTGTGTGTTCCAAACTTAATTATAACTAATAATGGAACTATTCCTCTACAAATTGCTTTAAAATTGCTAGGAAAAAAAGGAGATATAATTACTACTCCGTTTAGTTATGTAGCAACAACCGCATCTATAATTTGGGAAAATTGTAAACCTGTGTTTGTAGATATACATCCGGAATATTTAACAATTGATGAATCAAAAATTGAAGCTTCAATTACAAGTAAAACTACAGCAATATTAGCAACTCATGTTTTTGGAAATCCTTGTAATATTGAGGTAATAGAGCTAATTGCTAAAAAAAATAATTTAGCAGTAATATACGATGCAGCACACTGTTTTGGAGTAAAATATAAAAACAAATCTATTTTTAACTATGGAGATGTAAGTACTTGTAGTTTTCATGCTACAAAATTATTTCATACTGGTGAAGGCGGTGCAATGTTTACAAACGATCCAGAATTACATCATAAACTATATTATAGTCATAATTTTGGGCATAATGGACCATTAGATTTTTACGGTCTTGGAATAAATGGGAAAATATCTGAATTACAGGCTGCTATGGGATTATCTGTGTTTCCATATATAGATGATATTGTTCGTGAAAGAAAAGCAATAATTAATTTTTATAATGAAACTTTAGATTTTAGAAATCTAAGAAGTATAAAAATTAGAGATAATACAGAATGGAATTATAGTTATTATCCTGTTATTTTTGAAAGCGAGGAAAAATTATTAATTGTTCAAAATGCATTAATAGAGAATCAGATTGTTCCTCGACGTTATTTTTATCCATCATTAAATCAAATCGAATATGTTTTTGGTGTATCAATGCCTATTTCTGAAAGTATTTCATCCAGAGTATTATGCCTTCCAATATATGTAGGATTATTAAAAAATGAATTAAAAGAAATTGTACATATAATAAATCAGAATATATGTTAATCGTTGGAGCAAAAGGTTTTGCCAAGGAAGTTTTAGAGATACTTCATAAACTAGAGCAGATTGATAATCTTGTTTTCTTTGATGATGTTAATATTGATGGACCTGATAAACTCTATGATAAATTTAAGATTTTAAAATCAATTGAAGAAGTTTTAAAATATTTTCAAAATGTAGATAACAAATTTTGCGTGGGTATAGGAAATCCATTTCTTAGAAAAAAAATGGCAGATAAGTTCCTCAGCCTTGGGGGTATATTTACTTCAACAATTAGCCCATCAGCTGTAATAGGTTCTTATGATATACAAATTGGTGATGGTTGTAATATTCTTTCTGAAGCTATTCTTTCAAATAGTGTAAAAATTGGAAAAGGTTGTATTGTTTATTATAATTCGATAATTACACATGATTGCACTATTGGAGATTTTGTAGAAATATCACCAAATGTAACCATATTAGGAAGATCTTCTGTCGGAGCATTTTCTCAAATAGGGGCTAACGCAACAATACTGCCAAATATTACAATCGGAAAAAGTGTAATTCTGGGAGCAGGAGCAGTTGTAACAAAAGATTTGCCAGATAATTGTATGGCAGTTGGTGTTCCGGCTAGAATTGTTAAGGACATCAAACCACTAGTATTTTAAGATGGACCAATTTCCAAAAGTAAGCATCTGCATGATTACATATAATCATGAAAATTTTATAGAAGAAGCAATTAATAGTGTTCTGATGCAAGAATGCAATTTTGAAATTGAATTAATTATTGTAAACGATTGTTCTCCAGATAAAACCGATGATGTCATTAAAATAATTTTGGAAAATAATACAAAAGCTTCTAAAATTAAGTACTTCAAACAGCAAAAAAATGTAGGCGTAATGTCAAATTTTGCTTTTGCGTTAAAAAAATGCAGCGGGAAATATATCGCTATATGTGAAGGGGATGACTATTGGACAGATCCCTTAAAATTGACAAAACAATTTAATTTTCTGGAGAATAATCCAAAATATATTATACACAGTAGTAATGCTATTCAGTTATCTGATAATTTTGATTTGAATTATAAACCTGTGCTAAAAGATATTACAGATAAAACATTTATTTTAGATGATTTTTTAATTGCAAATAATATAATTACATGTACCGTAATGTTTAGAAACGATAAAATCGAATTTCCTTCAGATTTTTATAAAGTAACTTTTGGAGATTGGATGTTATATGTTATTTTATTGTTTACTTCAAATAAAAAAGCTTACAGAACAACAGAATGTCTTTCTGTTTACAGAATTCATAACGGTGGAGTCATGAGCAATTTGAATGATTTAAAATATTTTAAAAGCCATATAAACCAAATTTTAATAATAAAAAAATACTTGAATATAAAACGGTTTAGCAATAGTGCAATTGAAATTTTAAACCAATATAGTCTAGAAAGTTTTAGAATTGAAATAAACAAAAGAATGTACAAAGAAGCCCTTAGAACATTATTTGGAAATTTATATTGCAGTAAATTTAAAATACCTTTTAAGAAATATGCACAATCAGTAAAGAACTATTATTTATAATTTAATGTTAACAATAATATATCCATATAGAAATAGAGAATTAGAAAGAATAAAAAACTCTTTAAATTCTTTATTGTCTCAATCAAATATGGATTTTGAAGTAATTTTTGTAGATTATGGATCTCAATTGGAAATTTCCAAAGAAGTAAAAGAGTTACTTTCAGAATATAAGTTTGTTGAATATGTTTATTCATATAATATATACCAGCCATGGTCTCGTTCTAAAGCCATAAATATTGGATTACAATTTACCAAAACTGAATATGTTTTTATAGCTGATATAGATATTTTTTTTCATCCCAATTTTATCGATAAACTTTATAGTTTAAAACAAGAGAATACTAATTACTATTTTCAAGTAGGTTATTTAAATAAGCAGGAAAGTCTGTTAAAAAAGGAATTTAACGATTATAAAATCGAATCAAAAAGTATCGCAGAAGGTAAAGGGTTGTCTTTTTTTAAATTAAACTCTCTTTTATCAATAAATGGATTTGATGAGTTTTTTCATTTTTGGGGAGCAGAAGATCAAGACATACATCAAAGATTGCAAAACAATGGTAATAAAGAAATTTTTTATAATAAAGAAATTTTATTATTACACCAGTGGCACCCAACTTTTGAATCCTTACAAAAGAATAAGTTAACAGTAGAACCGCTAATAGAAGATGCATTTAATTTAAATAAGCAAAAGTTAAGATTTAATCGAGAAAATAATTTGATTATAGCAAATATAGATTGCTGGGGACTTTTATTTACAAGAGAAGCATTTGATATGTTGGAATCTGAAGATGGCTTTGTAGAAATTATTAATAAAAAAAACAATGTAGATTATTTTTTAAATGTAGTTTTGTCGAATTTTACAGATAAAATTAAAGTACGTTTTATTACAGATGCATACCAAAAATCATTAAAGTATAAAATAAAAAAAAGGCTGAAAATAGAGAAGAATGAATATTATTCTTTAAAATATATTAACGATACTATTTTATTAAATATCATCTTGCATCATAAGAGTCTGCCTTATATTTTTAAAGTTAATTCAGATTTTGAAAGCCTTGATTTTATAATGTCAAAATAAATTATAAATGAATCCCTTAATTTCTATAATTATACCTACTTATAATCGTGCGTATATAATTGAAGAAACGTTAAGTAGTATTGGTAGGCAAACATATACTAATTGGGAATGTATAATTGTAGATGATGGATCTACAGATAATACAGAAGAATTATTATTAAATCACATTCAAAAAGATAATCGTTTCAAGTATTTCAAGCGTTCGGAAAATTATATTAAAGGACCAAATAGTTGTAGAAATTTAGGTTATAAATTCTCTCAAGGAGAATATATAAAATGGTTTGACAGTGATGATATAATGTCAGATTTCTGTTTACAGCAAGAACTTAATCATTTTAAAAATGATACTCAAGTAGTGATTTCACCTTTATTGCTTTATGATTTTACAAATAATAAAGTGATAAAAGAAAGTAATGTTTTCTCAGAAAATCTAATTTACGATTATTTTATTGGTAAGATTTCTTTGTATGTTTCTGGTCCAATATGGAAAAATAGTTTTTTGAAAAATCAGCAATATCTTTTTGATGAAAAAGTTTCAAATGTTGACGACTGGGATTTTAACATGAGAATGTTATATGAAAAACCAGTAATAGTTTTTAATGAGAAGCCTGGTGTTTTGTATAGAGTACATGAAAATTCATTATCACAAGAAATAGTTAAAGGTAATCTTCAGGAGATTCTATCTATTTTTAATGCTTTACAAAAACATTTAAGCCTAATTAAATCTAATAAAATAACAACATATAAACCATTACTTAATTATACTTTAAATTACTACAAAGAGAGAATTTATTTTTCTTTAGTTCAAAAACAAAAATATTCATTTTTGTTATACAAAAAAGCAGTTAAACTGCACTTTTTTGAATTGTATGATTTTACGGGATTTCTAAAACTGACTTTAGGATATTTAATGTATACGTTTTTTTCTAAAGGATATAAATTCTTTAGAACAAAAAATATCTAAGAAAAATATTCTATAGTTGTAAAAAGTTAAGTTTATAATCATAAAATAAAAATCATTTATGCTTACATTCAATAGTTTAGGGCGAAAAGGGAATTTAGGAAATCAGTTGTTTCAAATTTCCTCTACGATTGGACTAGCAAAAAAACATAATAAAGAGGTTACTTTCCCTAAATGGCAATACAAAGATTACTTCGAAGGTGAATTTGAAGTATTAGACTCAAATATTAAGTTAATTCAAATAGTTGAAAAAAGCTACGAATATCATGAATGGATTATTGGGAATGAAAACTATGATATTAATGGAGCGCTACAGTCGGAAAAATATTTTAATATAGAAGAAACTAAAAAAGCATTTACTTTTAAAACATCATTTTTAAAACCTATTATTTCGAAATATAACTATTTATTTTCCAAACCACATGTTATAATAAGTGTAAGAAGAGGTGATTTTGTACATCATCCTGATTATTATCAATTACCATATCAATATTATATTTTAGCATTAAGAGAATATTTTCCTGATTGGAAAGATCGAAATTTAATATTTATGAGTGATAATATAGAGTATTGTAAAAATCATTTTGGATTTCTTAAAAATGCTTTTTTTTTAGAGAATCTTTCTGCAATAGAACAGTTAGCAATTGGTTCTCTGGGACAAGATTTTATTATCAGCAATTCCACATTTTCTTGGTGGGCAGCATGGTTGGCTGAAAAACAAAATAGTAAAATTATCCGGCCATTAAAAAATTTTAGAGGCTCATTTGCAAAAGAAAATAATGATAAAGATTATTTTCCTGATAGATGGATAAAATTTGATTATAAAAAGAAAAATCTCCGAATACAAGATACAACACTAATATTAAAAGGTGAAGTAGGAAAATTTTACGATCTTCTACAATATGGTAAGGCCTATCTTAATTTAAATTTTAAAAAAGCATTAAAAAAAGTATTTAAGTAAAACTTATGAAAATTCTTTTTGTTTCAATGTCCTCTATTCATGTACTTCGTTGGATTGAAAATCTCAAAAATACAGATCATGAATTGTATTGGTTTGATGTTCTAGGCCGTGGGTCTTTAGATACAGAAATTGATGTAAAACAATTTATTTCATGGAAAAAAAGAAAATTGCCACAAATAAAAGGGGAGTTTTTTTTATACAAAAAAATGCCGAAGGTGTATAATTTTTTATTGCCATATATAGAAAAGACAGCAAACGAAGTACTAGAAGAAATAGTAAAAGAAATAAAACCTGATATAATTCATAGTTTTGAAATGCAGTCATGCACATATCCTATTATAAAAGCAATGAATAAATACTCCAAAATTCCTTGGATTTATTCATGCTGGGGTAATGATTTATTTTATTATCAAAAATATTCTTCTCATGTAAATCAAATAAAAAAAGCATTAAGGCGAATCGATTTTATACATACAGATTGTCAAAGAGATTATTTCCTGGCTAAAACTCTTGGCTTTAATGGGAAAAATTTAGGGGTAATTCCAGGTGGTACAGGTTATAATATAAAGGAATTAAAAGACTTTAGAATACCGATCGAAAAAAGAAAAATTATATTAGTAAAAGGGTATCAAAATATTTTTGGAAGAGGATTAAATGTTGTAAAAGCACTAGAAAAAATCCAAGAACAATTAAAAGATTTCGAAGTAGTTGTTTTTGGGTCACATAAACCTGTAATAGATTACATTGCAGAAAAAAAACTCCCTTTCAAGATTTATCATAGGCATGATTTAAAGCATGATGAATTATTGCATTTAATGGGTAAATCATTAATTTATATAGGTAATAATATTTCTGATGGAATGGCAAATACGCTTTTAGAAGCAATTGTAATGGGGGCTTTTCCAATCCAATCTGATCCCGGAGGTGTAAGCGCAGAAATAATTGAGCATAACAAAAATGGTTTTTTAATTGAAAACCCAGAAGACATAGAATTAATTAAAAATGTAGCTCTTAATGCGGTAAATAATTTCAAATTATTAAAAACAGCGCAAGAATTGAATTTTAAAATCGCTTCTTCAAGGCTTGATTATGATTTTAATAAAAAGAAAGTTCTTCAGCTATACAAGGAAATTTTTCAATAAAAATGAGAGTAGGCTTTAATCCACAAAAAGATCAAAAACAAATAAACTCTGAATATTTTCATCAGATAATAATTCCTGTTTATATCCCTAATCAAGAAGGATATTTTAAGGATGCTTTTATCATTTTAAAATATTCTTTGGAGTCACTTTTCAAGACTTGTCATAATAAAACATATATAACAATTGTTAATAATGGAAGCTGCGCAGAGGTTGCATGTTATTTGCAAGAGCTTTTCGTTGGAAATAAAATCCATGAACTTATACATTCTACGAATATAGGATATATTAACGCAATGCTGAAGGGAGTATGCGGTCAAAACTTTCCATTGATAACTACAGCAGATGCCGATGTTTTATTTTTAGAGGGATGGCAAAAAAATACTTATAATGTATTTGAAGCCTTTCCTAAAGCAGGTGCAGTATGTCCAACTCCGTCTTCCCGTTCGTATAAAACTCATACATCCAATATATTTTGGGATATGATATTTTCAAAAAAAATGCAATTTTCCACTGTAAAAAACCCAGCCGCTTTAAAAGCTTTTGGACATAGTGTAGGCAATCCAAATTTTTATAATAAGTACCAGCTTTCAAAATATTTGACTTTAACTAATAATGACCTTAAAGCAGTCGTAGGTGCTGGTCATTTTGTAGTTACTTACAGAGCGATAATCTTTAATGAATTGTCTAAACATACACCTTATGTTTTAGGTGGCGGGAGTGATGATATGTTTGATTTGCCTGTTATAAAAAAAGACTTTTGGCGATTATCTACAGAAGATAATTATACTTATCATATGGGAAATGTTTATGAAGATTGGATTGATAAAATATTTCAAGAAATAAAAAAAAATAATCCAGAAAAAATACACATACCTACGTTTACATTTTATGGTAATAAAAAATGGCTTTATATATTAAAAAGTAAAATATTTACTAAGTTTATTTTTCAAAAGTTCATCTTAAAACTATTTTTAAAGTCCAGAGGATTAAGTAAAGAAGCAATAACACAGTACTAACATCATGCATAAGGAATGAATTAAATGATTACAATAATTTTTCCATACAGAGACAGGGAACCTTGGCGTGTAAAAAAGTCATTAGATTCTTTAGTAACTCAGAGTAATAAAGATTTTAAAGTATTGTTTGTCGATTATGGATCGAGTATACAAACGTATACGATCATACAAAAACTAATTTCAGAATATTCTTTTGTATCATATTTCTACAATTTTTCACAACTGCAACCATGGTCTAGAGCAAAGGCAATAAATATAGGTTTAAAAAATGTAACCAGCGAGTACGTTTTTACAGCTGATATTGACATGATTTTCAGAACAGATTTCATAGAAAAATTAAATGAAATAAAAAGTCCTTCTAAAATATATTATTTTAAGGTGGGATTTTTAACAAAATCTGAAACACAAAAAGATATAAAGTTTGAAGATTATATAATTAATTCCAGTAGTAAAGAAGGCGCACAAGGATTATCTTTGTTTGCACTTAAAGAAGTAGAAGCAATAAATGGGTACGATGAGTTTTTACACTTTTGGGGATCAGAAGATATAGATATTCACAATAGACTGGAAAGAAATCAACTAAAAAGTATATTTTATAATAAAGAAATTCTTTTGCTTCATCAATGGCATAAAAGCTATAGGAAAGAAGAAAGAAAAAAACTTACAACAGATTTACAGCTTTCAAATGTTGTAAAACTAAATCAACAGCATTTGATACAAAATGATCGAAATGCAATAAAAAAAACGAATCATAAAAGTTGGGGTAAAAGTATTTCTTTTGCGGAGTTTGAAGAATTAAAAAACTACAATGTCGAAACTGTATTAATTAATAAACAGGAGATAATAACTCATTTTTTATTTTGTGAATTACCAAATGTTATAGATCAGATAATCGTGGTGAAAATTATAGAAGATTCTTTTCAAGACAGTTTAAAATATAAGGTAAAGAAATTAGTAGGTAAAAAAGTACCTAAATATTATTCTCTTAAAGAAGTTAATGATATGTTTTTATTACATATTATAACTTTTTATCATACTGAGCCTTATTGTTATTCAGTAAGTCAGGATTTAAAAAGTATTACATTTAGAATTAAAAAATAATTCGGTTATTATTTTACAGAAACAATAGCAAAATGACAAAAGTAATTTTGATTTCCCAACTCTCATTACCATATCCAAAAATAGGAAGCTGGACCACATTATATCATAATTATTTAAACAGCAGTCATGCTGTAAATTATATTATTTGTCCCCAACCTGAAACATTATATCCTAATGTTGAATATAAAACTATTTCTAATAGTCTATATTTTAAAATCCAGAGGAGATATTTTAAGAAGAGATATTTAAATTATTTTCAATCACTGGAAAAGATTATCAATACTGATGAAAAATTTATTATCCAAATCGTCGATAATTTTGGGATTGTAAAACCATTATTAGAGTTTTTAGAAAAGAAAGGAAAAAGAAACAAATGTTATGTTCAGTTTTTTTATCACGGATTTCCACCTTTTCACGAGAATTTTCATGGAAGATGGTTCTACGAATCAATAGATGAAATGATTTTATTAACAAATGATTCGTATTTAGCTCATAAAAACTACTATACTGTTTTACCAACACGCTTTTCAGTTCTGCATAACGGAATTGATACCAACAAATTTTATGCAATTTCTAATATTGAAAAAGAATCTTTAAAAGCCGAAAAAAAACTTTTAAACAAAAAAATCTTTATTTGGTGTTCTCAAGACCGTCCCAAAAAAGGACTTAATATTTTACTAAATGCGTGGAAAAGAGTTTATGAAACTCATCAAGATATAGTATTGTGGGTTATTGGTTGTGAACCAAAAAACGAGATAAAAGGTGTAGAATATTTAGGTATAATACCAAACGATGAACTGCCCAAATATTATCAAATGTCAGATTGTTATTTATTTACTACTTTATGTCATGAAGGATTTGGCTTAAGTTTAATTGAAGCTTTACATTGCGGTAATCATTGTATTGCATCTTCAATAGGTGGTGTTTCTGAAGTTTTACAATATGGGAAATTAGGGAAATTAATAGATAAACCACATTTTGAAGAGGAATGGACAAATGCAATGTTAGAGTTTTTAGATAATAGTTATACTTTTGCTAATGTACCAAGCGATTTATACAGCTCTCAAAGTTGGAATTACGGAATGAATAAAATTATATCTGACGCAAAAAGACGATTATAGTAATGAAAACTATTGCCATAATTCCAGCTAGAGGAGGTTCAAAAAGACTGCCTAAAAAAAACATAAAACTACTTAACGGAATACCATTAATCGCACATTCTATATTATATGCGAAGGCTAATTCTTCTATAATAGATGAAGTATATGTTTCTACAGATGATCAAGAGATAAAAGATACAGCTTTAAAATATGGAGCAAAAGTTATAAATAGACCAGCCAGAATTTCAGGAGATTTAGAACCTACAGTTTCGGCATTAAGAAATGTTCTAGAACAAATAAACAATGAGATCGAAAATGTAATTTTATTACAGCCTACAAACCCTTTACGACCGGTTGATTTATTAAAAGAAGCTTTTGAAATTTATACAACTAAAAATCTTGATAGTTTGTTTACTGTATCAAAAAATCATTCTAAGCTGGGTAAAATAGAAAATAATAAATTTATTCCTTCAAATTATAAAATTGGTCAGAGAAGTCAAGATTTAGAACCATTATATTATGAAAATGGGCTTCTTTATATAAGTAAAACAAAATTAATTTTTGAAGATAAAATTTTATCTGAAAATGCTTTTCCTCTAAAAATGAATCATATTTTTGCCACAGTTGATATAGATGATCAAAATGATTTTGATTACGCTGATTATCTTTTTTCTAAAAAACAAAATACATTTTAAGATATCATAATATGAATCCATATATCGAGATTGCCGGTCGAAAAATTGGTCAAGATTTTCCCCCTTTAGTCATTGCAGAAATCGGAATCAATCATGAAGGTTCTTTATTAGTTGCTAAAGAAATGGTAGATGCTGCCCATCGTGCGGGAGTTGAGGTTGTAAAACATCAAACTCATATTGTTGAAGATGAAATGAGCGGTGCAGCAAAAAAAGTAATTCCTGGTAATGCAGATGTTTCTATTTATGAAATCATGCAACGCTGTTCTTTAAACGAAGCCGATGAACTAGAGCTTAAAGAATATGTCGAAAGTAAAGGCATGATTTTTATATCGACCCCATTTTCACGTGCAGCAGCTAATAGATTAAAGAAGTTTGATATTCCTGCTTACAAAATTGGGTCTGGGGAATGTAATAATTATCCTCTTTTAGAACATATTGCTTCTTTTAGAAAGCCTGTAATTCTCAGTACAGGAATGAATACTATAGAAAGTGTTAAAAAAGCTGTTGATGTTTTTGACAAATATAATATACCTGTTGCCCTTTTGCATACCACAAACTTATACCCAACACCTATTCATTTGGTACGTTATGGAGCAATGCTGGAATTGAATGAGGCTTTTCCAGATAAAGTTTTTGGTTTAAGTGATCATACTTTAAATAATAATGCCTGTTTAGGAGCTGTTGCTTTGGGAGGCAGTATTTTAGAAAGACATTTTACAGATCACATGCAGCGTACCGGTCCAGATATCGTTTGCAGTATGGATGAAAAAGCTTGTCAGGAATTAATTATCTCTTCTTTAGAAATTGCACAAATGCGCGGCGGAACAAAAAAGCCAGCTCAAGAAGAACAGGTTACAATAGATTTTGCTTTTGCTACTGTATGTTCAATTAAGAATATAAAAAAAGGAGAAATACTTACAAAAGAAAATATATGGGTAAAACGACCTGGAACAGGAAAAATCCTTGCCGAAAATTTTAATAATATTTTAGGAAAAACAGCATTGAGAAATATTGATAATGACGAACAATTAGATTTTTCAGATTTTGGATAAATCGAAAAAAAAGATTCTCTTTTTAACAGGAACCCGAGCAGATTTTGGAAAAATAAAATCTTTAATTCAAACTCTTGAAGCACAAAATGATTTTGAAGCTTTTGTTTTTGTTACAGGAATGCATTTGCAGGAATTGTACGGTTATACTCTAATAGAAATTCAACGTTGTAAATTTAGGAACGTTTTTACTTTTGAGAACCATACTCACGAAACGACCATGGATCTTACACTTGCTAAAACAATTGAAGGATTGTCTAATTATTGTAAAGTTATTAATCCTGATATGATTGTTGTGCATGGTGATCGTGTAGAAACACTTGCAGGTGCAATTGTAGGTTCTTTAAATAATATATTGGTTGCTCATATTGAAGGAGGAGAAATTTCGGGAACTGTAGATGAATTAATCCGTCATAGTGTTAGTAAATTAAGTCATATTCATTTTGTTTCTAATCATGAAGCAAAAGGAAGACTTATACAAATGGGGGAAATTGAAGAGTCAATTTTTACAATAGGTTCTCCAGATATTGATATTATGTTTTCGGATCGATTGCCAGATTTAATAAAAGTTAAAGAATATTACAAAATAGATTTTCAAGAGTTTGCAATTGTAATGTTTCATCCGGTAACTACAGAAATAAAAGAAATGAACCAATATGCATTAAATTTTGTAAATGCTTTGTTGGAAGATCACAATAATTATATCGTTATTTTTCCCAATAACGATTTGGGTAGTCAGTTTATAATTGATGCTTATGAAAAACTAAAATCGAATTCGAGATTTAGAATTTTTCCATCGCTTCGGTTTGAATATTTTTTGACCTTATTAAAAAACAGCAAATTTATTATTGGTAACAGCAGTGCTGGTATTCGAGAAGCTCCTTATTATGGAATTCCAATTGTAAATATTGGTACAAGGCAAAAAAATAGAGCAATACATGCCGATATTATAAATTCTGATTATTCTGAAAAAGAAATAAAAAAGGCACTTGAACTAGTATTATCTCATAAAGTAACAATGTCTAAAGAAGATTTTGGACAAGGAAATAGTAACACCTTATTTTTCGAATGCCTTCAGAAACAAGATGTATGGGAGCTGAATCATCAAAAACAGTTTAAAGATATTTAATATGATAGTAAAAATAGAACGTTATTTTAATTATCCAGATATTAAAAGGCAAACTCCAAATTTTACTTTCCAATGGGGAGATTTTATATTTACAGAAGAAGATGTAGATGAATGTGATTACCTTATAATTTTAGATCATCCTAAAAAAGATTTTTGTATAAAAGTCAATAAAAATAATATTATTCATATTTGTCTTGAACCACCAAATGAAGTTTCTAAATATAGACAATATGCTAATAAAAATGTAAAATTGATTTTTAATCAGTTAGATATTAACAAGAACAATATACTGTCTCATGGTGCATTACCGTGGCATATTGGTAAGGATTATGATTTTCTTAATCAATTAAAACCTGAAAATCTTCAAAAGGAAAATAATATTGTATGGATAACTAGTGACCAGAGATCTTCTAAAGGACATGAAAAAAGAATGAATTTCTTAAACAATATTAAAGAAATGCCTTTTATCAATTTGTATGGAAGAGGAATTAATCCAATTGATGATAAATGGGATGTACTAAGTAGATCTAAGTATGCAATTGCTTACGAAAATTTTCAGAGTGATTATTATTGGACTGAAAAAATTACAGATTGTTTTTTAAGCTACACAATGCCTTTGTATTTTGGTTGTGACAGAATCGATAATTTTTTTCCAAAAAAATCTTTCATTCAAATTGACCCCAGTGATAAACACATAAAATTATTTCTAAAAGAAATTACAGAGTCAAATAAATGGGAAGAAAATCTTGAAGAAATATCAAAAGCGAGAGAACTGATTCTAAATAAATATCAACTTTTTCCATTTATTAGTAATTATGTTAAGGCAATTGAATCAGTAAATGGTCTATCAGATTTTCAATCAAAGGAATTAATTAGTTTTAAAGGCGGGAATGCTTATTTTGATAACTTTCCATTTAAAATAAAAGTAGAAAAACTTACAAGAAAAATAACACATAAGTTAATTGCAAAGAAAATAATAAGTGGAAAATAATAAGAAAGCTTTTATTTTACTGCCGGATGGAGTTGGTTTGCGCAATTTTGCATTTACTAATTTTCATAAAATTGGTATTGAAAATAATTTTGATATTACATTTTGGAATAATACTCCTTTTCAACTGAGTGAATTAGGTTTTAAAGAAATCAAAATTAAAAGAGCAAAAACTCATATTTTGGCTGATGTTTATAAAAATACTAGAAAACATATTGAACTTGATTTAAACATTATAAAAAGTAAAGATCAGGTTTACAATACATATAGATTTCCATTTAGTTATGAAGGTTTAAAAAATAAATTAAAAAGTTATTCTACTCAGATTTTAATTTCTTTTTACAAGTCAGAAAAAGGTTTAAAGCGTATTCGTAAAAAAATTAGAAGCAATGAAAGGAAAACACTTTATTTCAAAGAATGCTTAGAAACACTTCAAAAAGAGAAACCTGAAATTGTATTTTGTACAAACCAGCGGCCAATTCTTGCAGTTGCTCCTATTGAAGCAGCTAAGGAATTAAAAATTCCTACTGCGACATTTATTTTCTCATGGGATAATCTTCCAAAAGCAACAATGGTTATCGAGACTGATTATTATTTTGTGTGGAGCAATCACATGAAGCAAGAATTACTTAATTATTATTCATATATTCAAGAATATCAAATACTTGTTTGTGGTACACCTCAGTTTGAAGGGCATTTTAATACACAAAGCTTAGTTTCTCGTGAATCATTTTTTAGAAAATATGAGTTAGATATAAACAAAAAATATATATGTTACTCAGGTGATGATACAGTTACTTGCCCGGATGATCAGGAGTATTTAAGTGATGTTGCTAAGGCAGTAAAACTACTTAATAATGATGGTTATAATCTAGGGATTTTGTTTAGACGTTGTCCAGTTGATTTTTCGAATCGATATGATAAAGTTTTGGAAGACTATAAAGAAATAATTACTCCAATTGAACCTATATGGAAAAATGTAAATAGAGATTGGGGATCAATACTACCTACTAAGGAAGATATAATTTTGCATGCAAATACTATACAACATACTGAACTGGTAATTAATCTTGGTTCTTCAATGGTTTTTGATTATGCTTGTTTTAAAAAACCATGTGCCTTTATTAATTATGATGTCTTTAATAAAATAAACAAAAAGTGGTCAGTTAAAAAAATCTATAATTATGTTCATTTTAGATCAATGTCAAATAAAGAATCAGTTGTCTGGCTAAACTCTTCTGAAGAAATAAGTCAAAAAATTAGAATCATTTTGTCTAACTCTAAAATCAATGTAGAGAATGCTCAAAAATGGTTTGAAAAAATAAATCAGCATCCGCCTGAATTAGCCTCTCAAAGAATATGGAATGGCATTAAAAAAATAGCAGGATGAAAAAAATTTTACGAAAGATAGCTTGGAAAATATTAGGAAAGCATCATGAGCGATTTCTGTTGGGACAGCGAAAAATTTATCTCGATGATGCAAAAAATGTTTCTATTGGATGTAAAACTTATCATAATGGTGCATTTGTTTGGCAGTGGCACAGTAATTCAGAACTAGAGATCGGTAAATATTGTTCAATTGCAAATGATGTAAATTTTATTCTAGATTCAGGACATCATATGGTTAGCGAAGTGACGACTTTTCCTCTTTTTAATCATTTGGTAAATAAGGATTTTCTAATCAATAATAAGACACAATCCGATTTTAAAAAATCGATTAAAACAGAACCAAGTAAAACGCAAATTGGAAATGATGTTTGGATTGGTATGAATGTGACTATTCTGCCAAATGTAAAAATTGGTGATGGCGTGACGATTTTAGCAGGTGCGGTAATAACAAAAGACGTTCCAGATTATGCAATAGTTGGCGGTGTACCAGGGACAATAATTAAAATGAAATATGATCCAGAAACTATTACTAAGATGAAAAAAATTGCATGGTGGAACTGGAGTGGAGATAAAGTAGAAGAAAATGTTTCAGATTTTTATCTTCCAATAGAAAATTTTATTGCAAAATGGCAGTAATAGCCGTAGTATTCTAATTAATTGCATTTGTAAATTCATATTTCAATTTATGTTTTTTAACTCTTTGGCTTTTGCCATTTTTCTGCCAATCGTTTTCTTTCTTTATTGGTTTGTTTTTAATAAAACAAAAAGCTCTCAAAATGCTTTATTAATAGCTGCGAGTTATTATTTCTATTCTTGTTGGGATTGGCGTTTCCTTTTTTTACTGGTGTTTTCAACTTTTTTAGATTACTATACCGGAATACAGATTGAGAAAGGAAAGTCTGAAAAAAGTAAAAATTTTTGGTTTTGGTTAAGTATTTTAGTCAATTTAGGTTTCTTGGGAATTTTTAAATATTATAACTTTTTTGCAGCTTCTTTTTCAGATTTATTAAATACAGCAGGAATAAAAGCAAGTCCAATTTTGCTTAATGTAATTCTTCCTGTTGGAATTTCATTTTATACTTTTCACGGATTGTCATATGTAATTGATATTTATTATAAAAGAATCAAGGCAGAATACAATTTTATAGACTATTCACTATTTGTAAGTTATTTTCCGTTGCTTGTAGCGGGACCAATTGAGAGAGCTACACATTTACTGCCACAGGTAAAAGTAAAACGAGAGTTTGATTTTCAAAAGGCTAAAGAAGGCGTGTTCCAGATTATTTGGGGATTGGTAAAAAAAGTAGTAATTGCAGATACTTGTGCAACATATGCCAATGCAATTTTTGATCATTACACTACGATGAATTCTCTATCACTTATTTTGGGGGCTGTATATTTTGCATTTCAAATCTATGGTGATTTTTCTGGTTATTCAGATATTGCATTAGGTGTTTCCAAACTATTTGGCTTAGATCTTTTACGGAATTTTAATTACCCATATTTTTCTAGAGATATCGCTGAGTTTTGGAGACGCTGGCATATTTCGCTTTCTTCGTGGTTTCGTGATTATTTATATATTCCGTTAGGAGGAAGCAAGGGAGGAATCTGGATGAAAATTAGAAATACATTTATAATTTTCATTGTCAGTGGATTTTGGCATGGAGCAAACTGGACATATATTGTATGGGGTTTTATTAATGCAGTTTATTTTCTGCCATTACTTTTATCCAACAGTAATCGTAATAATATGGATACAATTCAATTACAGTTTAATTTCAACTCTGTAAAAGTACTTTCGAGTATTTTTTCTACATTTTTACTAACATGCATGGCCTGGGTATTTTTTAGGGCAAAAACCATTACAGATGCAATTTTATATTTAAAACGCATAATTACCAGTAAAGATTTTGGATTTCAATACTTAGACAATGAGCGTTATAGTTATGAACTGTTATTAATGATTGCAGTATTTGTTTTAGTAGAATGGAATAATCGAGATAAAATTGAACCCATTTCAGGAAAAAAAAGCATGTTGAAATTAGCTTTAGCAATTGCAGCAATATTAGCTTTTGGTACTTATTCTGATTATAAAGAATTTATATACTTTCAGTTTTAATGAAAAAGTTTTTACTATACATAACAAAGATATTTATCATTGTAGTCTTAACAGCAGTACTTTTAGACGGACTTTTTACTTTCTCTTTTTTGCATTCTAGAAATAGAGGTAAAATTGAAAATGTTTTTAACTCTGATTCTCAAAAATTTGACGTGGTTATTTTGGGGTCCTCTCGTGCAAATAATCATTTTGTGACACAAATGTTTGAAGATAAAGGTATAAAAGCATTTAACTATGGTATGAGTGGTGGTCATTTGTTTGAAGCAGCTCTTATGTTAAAATTAATGATAGAAAGAAAATATGAAATAAAAAATGTAATTCTTGAAGCCGATTTAAATTTATCTAGTGAAACAGATTCTCACAGTGTTTCTGCCTTGTTTTTACCTTATATACATAACTCAGATATTATAAAAGAACAATTTAAAGAAAAAGAAGGGTTTTCTGAACTTTATTACATACCGTTTTATAGATTTATAAAATACGATAGTAAAATAGGATTTCGAGAAACATTTTTGACAGCAGTAGGAAAAAAAACAAATGCATTAGATAATTTAGGTTATTATCCGTTAGAAAAACACAAAAACGGAAATATGAAAAATAACATTGTTAATTTAAATCCGCTGCCACACAACAAATATTATGAAGAGATAAAAACCCTCTGTAAAGAGAATAATATAAAATTTATTGCAGTAATGACTCCAATGTGTGAAAATGTTATTGGGATGAATTATTTTGATAAAGTAAAAAAAGCATACCCTGAAATTTATAATTATGAAAATGTAGTAGTTGAGAATAAATATTTCTCTTCTTGTGGACACATGACAAATTCTGGAGCAAAGTTGTTTACTGCAAGAATTATACAAGATTTTTTTACTGAAAATAGCAGATCACTAAATAAGTATAAAAAATAATTTTAAATAGACGATCATTTAATGAACAAATTTCTATTACATACTATAAAAATTTTAATCGTATTAGTTGTAGTAATGTTTCTTCTTGATGCCTTGTATACGAGCATGTACATGCAATGTAAAAACAGAGGTAAAATAGATCAGATATATAATGTTAGAGAAAGAAAATACGACGTTGTTATTTTAGGTTCATCAAGAGCGAATAATCATTTTGTAGCTCAAATGTTTATTGATAAGGGATTAATGACATTTAACTACGGAATGAGCGGTTCTAGTTTATTTGAAACATCTCTAGTTTTAAAGCTTATGATTGAAAGAAAATGTATTATAAAAAATGTAATTCTTGATGCTGATTTAAATTTGGCAGGCGACAATCAATCAGAAGGAATTTCCTCTAGATTTTTACCTTATATACATAATTCAAAAATTACTAAAGAGCATTTTATTTCGACAAACAATTTCAATAACCTTTATTATATCCCGTTTTACAGATACATAAAATATGAGAACAGAATAGGATTTAGAGAAATGTTTTTTAATGCGATACACAAGAAAACAATTCATATAAGTAATCATGGGTATATGGCACTAGAACATGTTGGAGATCAAAAGATGACGTTTAATATGTCCAAAATTAGCCCTTTGCCACACAATAAATATTACGAAGAAATAAGAAAGCTTTGTAAAGAGAATAATATTAATTTTATTCCGGTTATGTCACCAATGTGTAAGTATGCTGTGGGAATGGATTATTTTAAAAAAGTAAAAAAAATGTATCCGGAAATTTATAATTATGAAAATGTTGTTGCAGAAGATAAATATTTTGCTACTTGCGGCCACATGAATGATAACGGGGCAAAAAAGTTTACAAGCATAATTTTAAAAAACTTTTTTCACAAATGATAACCTATAGTAAATTAGGTAAAAAAGGCAATTTGGGAAATCAGCTTTTTCAAATTGCGTCTACTATTGGTATTGGGCGGGCTAATAATCAAGAATTTTCGTTTATAAAATGGAAATATCAGGATTATTTTAAAAATAAATTACCACTGTTTTCATCAGATTTAGAAGGGTTTGTAAATATCGCAGAAAAAGAATACAACTATCATGAATGGAATTTAACAAATGAAAATTATGATCTTTCCGGCTGGCTTCAAACAGAAAAGTATTTTGATGTAGAGCTTACTAAAAATTATTTTGAATTTTCAGATTCTTTGATAGACTCTGTAAAGAAAATATATGCCAAAGCTTTTGAAAAACGTACTATTTTAATATCCATAAGAAGAGGAGATTTTGTAAATCATCCAGACTATCTCCAACTGCCAATACATTATTATCTCAATAGTCTTGCACATTTTTTTCCAGAGTGGGATTCTTGCAGTTTAATTATTTTAAGTGATGATATAAAATATTGTAAATATCATTTTTCATTTTTAGAAAATGCGTTTTTTGGAGATGGACTTAATGAAATACAACAGCTTTGCTTAGGAACTTTGTGTGATGATTTTATAATAAGTAATTCCACTTTTTCATGGTGGACAGCATGGCTGGGTGAAAAAAAAGATTCTAAAATAATAAGGCCTTTTAAAAATTTCGATGGAATAAAAAGCCTCGAACTTAATGATAAAGACTATTATCCTCAAAGATGGATTCAGTATAATCATACAGAAGAAAAAATAACATTAGAAAATTTGAGTTTTTGTATCAAATCAAATAGCTGCAGAGAAGAAATTAAAATTTATTTATCTGATTATTTTGATTTAGAATTTATTTCAGACGAAGAAGAAGTTCAAAATAACAATGATATTTATTTTCTGAAAAGAGATTATTTTTTACCGCCTCTTTTAATTTATTATTCCTTCTTAAAGTTAAAAAAAGAAAACATTAATTTAGTTGCTAATAATGTAATCAGGGTTTTTAAAGTCTCAAAACCTTTAAATTATAAAGAATATTTGCTACAAAAAGATTTTGGACTTTTTTCTAATATTTTTTCATTTTCAAGTAATAAGAAAACAAGAAAAAATAATTCTGAGGTATATTTAAAAAGAAAGATATGTAATCAATCGAATTTAGAACAAAAAATAGAAACATCTGTTTATTTTTCTGCAGGAAAATTTTCTAAAATAGGAGGTTATAGTTACAGTTTTAAAGGTTTTATAAAAAGAAAAAAAACACAAATAAAGAAGAATATTAAACAATTGCTTTTAAAGAAATAATTATGATACCAAATCTTCATTTGGGCTATCTAGTCTCACATTATCCCCATAAAGCATTTGGACATGATGGAGGTATTGGTACAAGTGTTTATACGTTAGTAGAAAAACTTAGACAATCTAATATCACAGTTTCTGTTTTCGTTTATGGACAAAAACAAGATTTTTTAATTGAAGAAAAAAATCTAACCATATACAGTATACAAGATAGTAACGTTAAATTTTTTAAATTCTATTTTAACAGAAAAAAAATTGAAAAATTTGTCACTTCAATTATTTTACAAAAAAAAATTCAATGTTTAGAAGTGCCAGACTGGACAGGAATAACCGCTTTTATGAATTTTAAAATTCCGGTAATTATTCGTTTGCACGGCAGTGATGCTTACTTTTGTTATTTAGAAAACAGAAAACAAAAGTTTAAAAATTTCTGGTTCGAAAAACTGGCACTTAAAAATGCAAAAGCTTATATCGCTCCAACCAATTTTGCAGGAGAAGTTTCAAAAAAGATTTTTAAGATACGCGAAAAAAAAATTACAACAATTTATTCTGGATTAGATTTACAGAATTTTAAAAATGATTCACCTCTGATTTTCGAAAAAGGTTTGATTTTATATGTTGGTACTTTAATTAGAAAAAAGGGAGTTTTAGAACTGCCTATAATTTTTAATAAAGTTAGAAAAGAATATCCAGACGCAAAGTTAGTATTGATTGGCAGTGATGCACATGATATAAAAACAAATTCCGTTTCTACCTGGAAATTAATGCAGGATAAGTTTATTGATAATGATTTAAAGCAGGTATCATATTTAGGTAAACTTCCCTATGTAGAAGTACAGGAATATATTAAGAAAGCAAATGTTTGTGTTTTTCCAACTTTTGCAGAAACTTTAGGAATGGTAACAATTGAATCTATGGCAATGCAAAAAGCGGTTGTTAATAGTAATATTGGCTGGTCGCAAGAACTTATTATAGATGGGAAAAGTGGTTTTTTAGTACATCCTGAAAATCATGACTTATATGCAGAAAGAATAATTCAATTATTAAGAGATAATTTACTTTGCTCAAAAATTGGAGAACAAGCATTATTAAGAACAAAAGAAAAATTTGATATTAATAAATTAGTAAATGATAATATTGCGTTATATAAACATATTATAAGTCAAGAGCAAAAATGATAGTTGTATATCATAAAAATAATAAAGTTGTTCATATAGAATGTCAAGGAAATAATATTTCTTTTGAAAATACATCTATTTCAAAAATATTATTTCAATTAGCTGAAAAACATCAGGAGAAATGGATTATTTGGTGCCATGTAAATGAAAAGGAGAATTTGAATTTTGATAGGTTTGACATTATTTTTTATCATCAAAAAATAATGACATCTTATAATGTTTTACAAAATACATTTTTACCAGAAGCCATAGGTTATGTTGAAGAAACACCATTTATAAAAATTAATAAAGAAGTAAAATATCCTACATGGCAGATGAGCAGTATCGCTGGAGGTATTCATGCCTCTGTTTTATTTGCCTTAAAGGATGAAGTTTTTCCAGATAATAATTTTGATTATTTCTTAAATTCATTCGCAAAATTAGCAATGCCTAAAGGATTGTTTTGTTATTCAGATCCAGAACTTTTAAAAAAAAATTCTCAAACTGAACAAAAGATTAAAAAAAACGATTACACCTTATTTCGTTTTGTTAAACAGCATTATAAATCAAGCTGGGTATTTTTACTTTTTTTGGATTTGTTTCTTTATGAAAAAAAGGTACTTGTACTTCCTATGCTGTTTAGTTTGTTTTTTTCTAAAAGAGAACTAAAAAATGACTCTTTAGTTAAAATTCAGGCTCAATCAGTTAAAAAAGTCATTCATACAAAAACGATCGATGTATTAATTCCAACTATTGGCAGGAAACAATTTTTATACGATACATTAAAAGATTTATCAAAACAGACTTTAATTCCTGAAAATGTTATTATAGTAGAACAGAATCCTGAAATTGCAAGTGTTTCAGAGTTAAATTATATTCAAAATGAATACTGGCCTTTTAAAATAAAACACATTTTTACACACCAGCCGGGTGCTTGTAATGCTCGAAATTTAGCATTGGCAGAAGTAAAAAGTGAATGGATATTTATGGCAGATGATGATATTAGACTAGATGCAGACTTTTTAGAACGAAGCTTTTCTTTTATTGAAAAGCAAGGCGCAGAACAGGTTACCTTTGGATGTTATGCGCCTGACTATGCTGAAAAAAGTAAAATTAAAGAAATATTGCAATGGTCTGGTTTTGGTTCAGGTTGCAGTATTGTAAAATCAGTAAATGTGAAATCTATTATATATAACACTGGCTTTGAATTTGGATATGGTGAAGACAGTGATTTTGGCATGCAGTTAAGAAACTCAGGTTTTGATATTCTTTTTAGTCCAGTTCCTGAAATTATACATCTTAAAGCTCCGATGGGAGGGTTTAGAACAAAACCGGTTTTAGCGTGGCATAAAGACATTATACAGCCAAAACCATCACCAACAATAATGTTATATAAAATGCTAAACCTAAGCAAAGAACAGGTCAATGGTTATAAAACTGTTTTATTTTTTAAATACTATAAATTTCAAGGTATCAAAAATCCAATAAATTATTATAAGAATTTTAGAAAACAATGGGGGAAAAGTGTTTTTTGGGCTAATCAATTAAACAAAAAATAATGAATTTTTCCTTGATTATTTGCACATACATGCGCCCCCAGCCACTGCTTGAATTGATGCTTTCAGTGCAAAAACAAACGTTATACCCTAATGAGATTTTAATTATCGATGGATCTGATAATAAAGAAACGGAATCACTTTTATTAAACAATAAATTTGATAATTTAAGTTATTATCTGGTTTCACAAGAACTCAGAGGGCTTACAAAACAAAGAAATTTTGGAATTTCGCAATTAAATTCAAATTGTGAAATTGTTTGTTATCTTGATGATGATACTGTTTTAGAATCCAATTATTTTCAGGAAATTATAAAATCATTTCAAGAAAATGCAAATGTTGCGGGTGTTGGTGGAGTTGCTATTAATGATTTTAGATGGAAGAAACAAAAGGAAAATGTATCGTATGATCCTAAAAAATATTATTTGTTCGAAGGCTATTATTATAAAGAAGGAATAAGAAATGTTGTGCGAAATTATCTAGGACTTGCTTCTCATTTAGGTTCTGGTAAGATGCCCGATTATTCACATGGAAGAACTTCAGGATTTCCTTTAACAGGAAAAACATATGAAGTAGATTTGCTCATTGGAATGTCGATGGCATTTAGAAAAACAGTTCTTGATACAATAAAATTTTCTAGATTTTTTGAAGGTTACGGATTATATGAAGATGCCGATTTTAGTTTAAGAGCATTAAAATTTGGTAAAATGGTTATTAATACAAATGCAAGATTATCTCATTTTCATGCAGAATCTGGACGCCCAAATCAGTATAAATATGGTAAAATGGTAGTTCGTAATGGCTGGTATGTATGGCGTATAAAAAATCCAAGTCCTACATTAAAGGATCAATTTAAATGGAATGCGATAACACTTCTGTTAACTGTAATTAGATTTACCAATGTGTTAACCGAGAAAAATAAAAAAGCAGCTTTTACTGAGGCAGTTGGAAGAACTATAGGCTGGTGGAGTTTATTATTATTAAAAAAACCACATTTAAATGAACAATATTAAAAAGGTTTACATTTTTGGTTTATTTAATGCTTTTTATGATTCATTTTATATAAAAGGAATTCAGGATTTATTTGGTAAGAATAAAATAGAATATAATGTATCTCTATTTCCTCGTTTTAAACAAAATACATTTGCTGTAATTTTTAAATATAATGATAATACAGAGTATAAAGTTATCATAGATTCGAGAGATGCTGCAGATATTTGGAAAGATGAATTGTTGTGGTGTGATGTTTATGGAAAAATTAATTACAATATAGCTGAAATTCCTGCTGATTTGGGTTCTAAAATAATACCTATAGGACCGAGTTTTGGAATAAAGTTTTTTAATCTGTACGAATCATTGTTTTTAGGACTAAAGAATACCCTTAGTTTTAGAAGTGTGTTATTAAATCCTAAAGATTATTTAGCCAATTACTGGAGACAATACAAAAGATTGCCATTAGAAGATTATTATATCAAAGAAAAAGTTTTAGAAAAGTATGTTTTTTTTATTAGCTCAATTTGGAAAAAAGAATTTCAGACTAATACGAATAGAGCAAACTTTATAAAAGCTTGTAAAGATAGCTCATCTGTATTATTTGAGGGAGGCCTTGCTCCTAGGAAAGATGGTGATAATTTGGGTTTTGATGCGCTTTTAACTACTGGCAGATTTAGCTTACAATCGTATTTTTCTAAAACCAAAAAATCGGAATTTGTTTTTAATACACCAGCTGTATTATCATGTCATGGCTGGAAATTAGGAGAATTTCTTGCAATGGGAAAAGCAATTATTTCAACATATCATACAAATGTTCTGCCTTCTCCATTAGAAAATGGAATTCATATTTTATATGTTGATAAAAATCTACTTCAGGATTATTCAGAAAAAATAGCACATTTAATTAATAACACACAAAAAAGACAAGAATTGGAGGATAATGCTTTTGCTTATTTTAAAAAGCATTTAGAACCTAAAGTAGTGATTAATAAACTTGTAAACTTTCAAGATTGAAATTTTTAATAATTACACATGTAGATCATTTCGTGTCCAATAATCAATATTTTGGATATGCACCATATGTTCGTGAAATGAATATTTGGCTTAAATATGTTGATGAGGTAACAATCGTTGCTCCGCTTGTAAAAGGGAATGAAACTAAGATTGATTTAGCGTATGAGCATTCAAATATTAAATTTAAAAAAGTACCCGGTTTTAGTTTTACCAGTTTTACAAATAATTTAATTTCATTGTTTAAATTACCAATAATTTTTTGGGAGGTATTTTGGGCAATAAAAAATACAAATCACATACATTTACGCTGTCCTGGTAATATTGGTTTAGTTGGCTGCGTTGTTCAAATTTTTTTTCCATCTAAGATTAAAACGGCTAAATATGCAGGAAATTGGGATCCTGCCAGTAAACAGCCTTGGACATATCGATTGCAAAAATATATATTAAATAATTCTTTTTTAACTAAGAACATGCAGGTTCTGGTTTATGGAGAGTGGCCCCAATATTCAAAAAATATCAAGTCTTTTTTTACAGCAACTTATTCTAATTCAGAAAAAGAGATTATTAATAAAGCATATTTAGAACCTTTGCATTTTATTTTCACAGGGAGCCTTGTAAAAGGAAAAAATCCTATGTATGCCGTTGAATTGCTTGAAAAAATAATAATGAAAGGTAATAATGTGATCTTTAATATATATGGTGAGGGAAATGAAAGAAAAAATCTAGAAGATTATATTCAAGCAAATAATTTACAAAACAACATTTTTTTGCATGGAAATCAAGATAAAGAAAGTCTTAAAGCTTCATATCGAAAAAGCCATTTTGTAATATTGCCGTCAAAAAGTGAAGGCTGGCCAAAAACATTGGCGGAAGGTATGTTTTGGGGTTGTGTGCCTATTGCGACAAAAGTTTCTTGTGTGCCTTTTATGTTAGATCAAGGAAATAGAGGTATTTTATTAGAGATGGATTTAGAAAAAGATTTAAAACAAATTCAGGAAATTATTGAAAATAGAAAAACTTTTCTAAACAAGAGTAAATTAGCTGAAACCTGGTCGCAGAAATTCACAACTGATAGTTTTGAAAAGGAAATTAAAAAGTTAATATTGAAATAAATGAGAGTTGTTCAAATCATTGATTCTTTAGAAACAGGAGGAGCCGAAAGAATGGCAGTAAATTATGCAAATGCTTTATCAAATCGAATTACGTTCTCAGGGCTTATTGCCACCAGAAGTGAAGGAATGCTTTTGTATAATGTTCATGAAAAGGTTTCATATCAATTTTTAAATAAAAAGAAAAGGATTGATATTAAAGCTATTTTTCGATTACGAAGGTATTTAAAAGAGAATAAAATAGATTTTATACATGCACACAGTTCTTCTTTTTTTATTTCTGTATTAGTAAAAATGACTCTGCCAAAAATTAAAATTATTTGGCATGATCACTATGGTATTTCTCAAGACTTAACTTTAAGAAAAGATATAAGCTTAAAACTTGGTTCTCTTTTTTTTAACGGAATTATTTCTGTAAATACAGCTTTAAAGAAATGGGCTGAATCTTATTTGTTTTGCCCTTATGTTGTCTATCTTCCAAATTTTATTGACCAATCTTTAAATTCGAATAAAAAACTATCATTATTTGGATCACAAGGAAAAAGAATTGTTTGTGTTGCCAATTTACGTCCTCAAAAAAATCATGAGTTATTGCTTAGAGCAGCAGGTTTAATTAAAAATAAATATCCTGATTGGACATTTCATTTATTTGGTAAAGATTTTAATGATTCGCATTCTGAAAAACTGAAAAAAATACTTGAGACTTCAAAACTTCAAAGTAATGTTTTTTTTTATGGAGCGGTAAATAATGTAGTTTCTGCATTAGAGCAATCAGATATCGCTGTTTTAACTTCACTTTCAGAAGGGCTTCCCCTTGCAGTTCTAGAATATGGATTGCAAAAATTACCAGTTGTTGCAACTAATGTAGGAGATATATCAAAAGTAATAACAAATGAAAAAGAAGGAATAATTATTGAGCCGAACAATATTGAAGAATTGGTAAAATCAATTTCTGGTTTGATTGATAATGAAAACAGAAGAAAAGAAATGGGAGAAGAATTATATAAAGCGATAATGTCTAATTATGGTGAAGAAGTAATTATAAGAGAATATATTTCGCAGTTAAAATCTTTAATTAATTTTGCTGCTCTAAGAGAGATCTAAAAATTGATGAAAAACAGCAAACGATTATATATTTATTTTCTTATTATTCATGCTTTAATAGCATTAGCCGTTTTTATTTTGCCATTTTTGTCAAAAATTTATGCTGTTTTAATCCCTATAGCTGGATTATATTTAATTTCGAAAAATAAAAACAAAAATAATGAAGTTCTTTTAGTATCAGCCTATTTAGTTGGAGTTGAAGTTTTTCTTAGAATGACAGGAGGTAATCTTAATAATGAATATGTAAAATATAACATTATTTTTTTTATGCTTTGCGGCATAGTTTACAGCAGTTTTTCTATAAATGCTATAATTTATTTGTTTTTTATTATATTACTAATACCATCCGTTTTAATAACATTTAATGAAGCTGGTGCTAATTTAGATATACGTAAAATATTGCTTTTTAATCTTTCTGGGCCGATATGTTTAGGCATTAGTGCTTTATATACTTTTAAACGAAAAATTTTACTTAATGATTTACAGAACATTTTGATTACAATGGGGTTGCCCATTTTAACAACAACTGTATACTTGTTTTTGTATACGCCAAGTATAAAAGATGTAGTTACAGGAACCCAGTCTAATTTTGAAACATCAGGTGGATTTGGCCCTAATCAGGTCTCTACAATTTTAGGATTAGGAATGTTTATATTTTTTACTAAAATAATTTTATTCTCAAAATCAAAAATTGAAATAATTATTAATTGCGCCTTGCTGGCTTTTATTAGCTATCGCGGAATTGTAACTTTCTCTCGTGGAGGTATTATGACAGCAATCGCGATGATTGTACTTCTTTTAGGGATATTATTTTATCATTCCAATGCAGCAGGTAAGAAGAAATTTACTGTTGTTTTTGTTTTAACTGCTTTATTAGGTGTAGGTGTATGGACATATAGCTCACTGCAGACAAGTGGATTGATAGAAAAGCGTTATGCTAATCAAGATGCGAGAGGAAGGGTTAAAAAAGATCGTTTAGGAGGACGTGAAGAAATTATGAATACAGAAATTAGTTTCTTTTTGGATAATCCTGTTTTGGGAATAGGTGCAGGAATGGGTAAATCAAAAAGAAACGAAGAATTTAATATTCAGGCAGCTTCACATAATGAAATAACCAGAATGTTTAGCGAACATGGTTTGTTTGGAATTCTTGGATTATTAATCCTAGCGATTACTCCGTTTATACTATATATTAATAATCGCCAGCATTTGTACTTTTTATCCTTCTTTATATTCTGGCTTCTCACAATAAACCATGCTGCAATGCGAATTGCAGCACCAGCATTTGTTTATGCATTATGCCTGCTTTCTGTTCAGGTAAAAATTCCTGAAAAAACAGAATCGACTATTAGGTAAATTGTTTTTTTATAATACATTTGCCTCGAATTAAAGCCCTTAAATCTACATAAATATATGCGTTCAAATAGGAAAATGCATTTCGAAATTTCAGAACGAAAAGTTTTGCTTTTTGCATTTGATGCCTTGTTTGTTATTGGAATTCTTTATCTTTTAAACTTATTTTTTGAGTTTCATTATTTCGCATTCGAAAGCAGTACTATTTATAGACCCTTTATATTTGTTGGCTATTTGTTAGTTTTTGGGACTATCTTTGAAATGTACAATCTCCAGATTGCCAGCAATCAGTTTCAAATAGTAAAAAGTGTTGTGCTTGCAGTTTCTGCTGCAGTTTTGGTATATCTTCTTACTCCGGTTTTATCTCCAGAGCTTCCAAAACAGCGTTTAGTCATTGTTATTTTTTATTTTGCAATACTTCTTGTAATTCTCATGTGGCGTTTTTTCTATGCTATTTTTCTTGCATCACATAGATTTTCTCAAAATGTTATTTTAATATGCGGCAAAGATCAGGTTGAAGAATTGGTTTCCGGACTTGAAAATGTTGATCCGCATTACAGAATAATTGGTTTTGTAAATTCAGATTCAAATTCAGAAAAAAATGCCAATTTTCATTATTTAAAAGAAATCAAGAAAAGTTATCTGGAACGGTTTGTTGTTAAGCATAATGTTTCGGAAATAGTAATTGCGTCTCAAAAAACAGATGGTATTACTGCTGATTTGTATCAACAGTTACTTCATCTTCTTGAGTCAGGAAATGTTATTAGAGAATATACTCAGGTTTACGAAAGTAAAACACAACGTATTCCTGTGCATTATATAGAAAGAGATTTTTACCGCTTTTTCCCTTTTAGCCGAAGTAATAATAATAAGTTATACTTGTTTTTAATTCGATTCTTAGAATTGGTTTTTTCTTTTACAGGCTTGTTAATCTGCTTTGTTTTTATTCCTTTTATTTTTATTGGAAATCTTTTAGCCAATGAAGGAAGTCTTTTTTACACTCAGGAAAGAGTTGGTAAAAACGGTGCTGTTTTTAAAATTTATAAATTCAGAACCATGATTGAAGCTTCGGAAACAAATGGTGCTGTTTTTGCCGTTTTAAATGATAAACGTATAACTCCGTTTGGTAAATTCATGCGTAAATCCAGAATCGACGAATTACCGCAGTTTTTTAATGTTTTAAGAGGCGATATGGCAGTAATTGGGCCAAGACCCGAAAGACCATTTTTTGTAGACGAAATAGCTAAAATAATGCCTTTTTACGAAACACGTCATGTAATTAAACCGGGACTCACCGGCTGGGCACAGGTAAACTATTCGTATGGAGAATCTATAGACGAAAGTTTAATAAAACTGCAATACGACTTATATTACATCAAACACAGAAGCATATTTCTCGATTTGAGTATTACTTTTAAAACAATAACAACCGTATTGTTTTACAGAGGACAGTAATTAAATAATTATTGGAATAGGTTTTTTATTTCTAATACCAATTCTTACCAAAGCAAACCCGCTTGTAATTATCATGGGCAGTACAATTAAAAAATGAGCTTTGTTTATCATAAATATGCTGTAAACGATTAGAAAAAGAAAATGTAAAACAGCAAATCTATAAGTCCATTTTTTATTTTTAATAATTGAAAATAAAAGTAAAATCAATAACAGCGGACTAAATAACAATACGTTGTAATTCATTGCCAGTTCTTGGTGTAAAGAATAAAATCCCATCGTTACAAAAAATACTCCCATTAAACCCAAAATCAAAAGATAGATTTTGTCTACAATCTTGTTGTGAACCACAACGACAAATCCCAAAATAAATAAATAAGTGTAAATGTTATTCCACCATGAAGCTGGAGTTTCTTTTTCAAAACTTAAAAGAGTTTTACTTTTTCCTGCTAAAAGACGACTTTGAAAAGTAGTTTCGTCTAAACTGTTTTTTAAATCAAAAGGAAGAAAAATTCTGGTCGCCAACTGATCTACTTTGGTTCCAAAAATAATACTCGTTCCTAGTTGATCGTAAAAATGACCCTTGAAATAAGGAAACAAAACAGATCGATAGGTTTTATCAGTATCTTCTTTTTTTACAATCACATTGCCTCCTAAAGTCGAATTAATGACTTCTACAACCATCGAAGTACAGTTTCTGTCAATAAATTTATAGGTGTAATAACGCTCATCTGACAATAAAACTGAGTTTAATTTGTCAAAAAGTTTTTGTTTTAAATCCTGAGAAATCAATAATTCCTGCTCAAAAACACTTCTTTTTTCATAAGTGTAATCATTTATGAAATCAGCAAAAGAATGTGCAACTACAAAATACTGCAGATCGCCTTTTGCAAACTTGGCAACAAAATTTGGAGTTCTAAAGTCAAAAGCGCCATAGTTGTAAACGAGATCAAGATTGTTTACAGGATCTGCAACACGAATGGCAGTATGTCCAAAATAAGAATAGGTTTCATTTCCTAATCCGCAAGTAATGACGCTTACTTTGGCATAGTTTGATAAAGGTACATTTTGGCCAAAGCCAATCGTAAAACTTAATAATAATAGTAAACTAAAAAGTGTTTTTTGTAAAATGACTTTTTTCATGATTTAAAATTTTAAAAAGTTTTGAAATTATAATTATCTAAAAATACCAAGATCTACTTTTATCGAAAATATGTTCGAATAAAGTGCTGCACTCTGGTTTCCTAAATCAGTTAAAGCATAGTCAACCTGAATGCCTTTGTATTTAAAACCAAGACCAATATTAGGCTGAAAACTTAATTTCTCAGTATTATCTAACTGCATTACATTTTGAAAATTTCCTGCTCCGGCTCTTAAAAAAACAAGATCAGTATAGCCAAATTCAAAACCAACGGCAGGATCTATACTTACAGCTTTAGTAGAAATTATATCCTTAGTTTGTTCAAAACGCATATTTAAATTTACAGCGGTCAAAAGACTGTAATCGTTGTGAAACTCAAATTTTCTCGAAACTCCCAGTTGTGCTTTTGGCAGCGTAATTTCTGTACTTTCTGGTAATTCGTTATTTTCTCCCGGAATAGCGTCGGCAATTTTTTTGTATTCTTCCTCGTCAATATTCCAAATATTATAGGTTGTGGTAATATCGCGCAGCATTAGACCAAATTTCCAGTCGTTGTGTGCAAACTGAAGTCCCACATCAAAACCAAAACCCCATGAATTAGCAAATTTTCCAATAACTCTTCTTATAACTTTAGCATTTACACCATACTGAAAACCTTCAACAGGAAGTTTTCTGGCATAAGAAAAAGTAAAACCGTAATCAGCCGTAGAAAATAATTTAATTCTGTTGTAATCAATATTTCCTTGGCTGTCAATTAGCTGAGTTGTATCCATGATGTCATCAACTCCAAAACGAATCATCGAAATTCCCCAGGCGCTTCGATCGTCGATTGGACTTGCATAACCAATAAAGTCATATTGAGCAATATTAGCAAAATAACTGGCATGCATTAAAGAAAGCTGATGATCTTCAAGATTTGTTAAACCAGCGGGATTCCAGTAAACTGCATTTACATCATTTGTAGAAGCCGTAACTGCGCTGGACATTCCTAATGCTGCAGCATCGACACCAATATTCATAAACTCATTCGAATATTTTCGAACGGTTTGTGCATATTGCGAAGTAAAACTCCAAAATAATAAAAACGCAAAAAGTTTTTTCAAAAGTTAGTTTTTTGCAGACTGAGGCCTGTTTTTAAATTTTCATCAAAAATAGAATATTTTACGTTTCTAATTTGTTCCTTTTGAGAAATATTGCGAAAGAATCGTTTTGCCAGATAATTGGTGATATTCTATTTAGACTTTAGTAACATTTTTTATTACTAATGGTAATATTCTTGTTTTTTATGCGAAATTTGCTGTTCAATATTTATCAAAATCAAAAACATGAATATCAAAAAACACATCCCGAATTTAATCACTTTAATAAATCTTTTTTGTGGCTGCGTTGCAATAGTTTTTATTTCCAAAGCTAATTATGAAATGGCTTTTTACATGGTTTGTCTTGGTATCTTTTTTGATTTTTTTGATGGATTTTTTGCCAGATTATTTAAAGTTTCCAGTCCGCTTGGGCTTCAGCTGGATTCATTGGCAGATATGGTAACCAGTGGTGTTGCTCCGGGTTATGTAATGTACACTTTATTCTTAAAAAGCGCTCATCCTCATGATGTAATTGCATCATCATTTATACCATTTATAGGATTTATAGTAACATTAGGTTCTTGCTATAGATTAGCAAATTTTAATATCGACACACGTCAGACAGATTCATTTATTGGGTTGCCAACACCGGCAAATTCACTTTTTATTATGAGTCTTCCTTTGGTTATTCAATTTTCAGACTCATTAATGATTTTTGAAATGCTGACGAATCATTGGGTTCTGTTAGGAATTACTTTATGTAGTGCTTATATCTTAAATGCCGAAATTCCGTTGTTTTCATTAAAAGTTAAGAAATTCAATATTAAAGATAATGCGCTTCAGATTGTCTTTTTGGTAATTTCTTTAATTTTAGCCTTATTGCTTCATTTTACAGCGGTGCCGTTAATTATTATTTTCTACGTATTGCTTTCAATTGTAAATAATATCTTTTTGAAAAAGTAGTTTTATTCGAATGGCAAGAAGAACGATCAGAAAAAAACAAGGAAGATCTTTTTTCAGCAAAGTAATTCGCTTTATCGTATTTTCTTTGCTGATGGTGCTTTTCATCGGAACAATTTATCATTATCGTGCCGGACTGGCTTACTATCTCGGTTTTAAAACGAATAAGGTTTTAGAAGAAGATGAGGTTGATAAGCATCTTTCGGATGTGCGTAATATTCGTGTTCTTGAAAACCACAAAGGAAAAGTGGTTGGAATTGACGTGTCTGAATTTCAGGGAAAAGTAGATTGGAAAGAAGTTGAAATTCTGGACGAAAAATATCCTGTACAATTTGTCTTTATTCGTGCTACAGCCGGAAATGATCGTGTAGACCGACAATTTAAAAGAAATTGGGAAGGGGCAAAGGAAAATAAAATTATTCGCGGAGCTTACCATTATTATCGTCCAAACGAAAACTCAATAGAACAAGCAGATCTTTTTATTAAAACTGTCAAATTACGAACGGGAGATCTTCCGCCGGTTTTAGATATTGAAAAATTGCCTAAAAATCAGCCTTTAGACAGTTTGAAGAAAGGTTTAAAGCGCTGGCTGGCTAAAGTAGAAAAACATTATCAGGTTAGACCGATAATTTATTCTGGGGAAAGATATTATTCTGATTTCTTAAAAGAAGAATTTGGAGAATATTTATTCTGGATTGCCAATTATAATTTTTACAGAGAAAAAATTGAAGATGACTGGCTGTTTTGGCAGTTTACAGAAAAAGCTTCTCTGCCGGGAATTAAACATCGTGTTGATGTAAATATTTATAATGGAGATATTGAACAGCTGCAGTTTATTACTGTTGAGTAGAAGTATTCAGTGTTCAGTTTTTTAGTGTTCAGTTTATCACTGATTACTAAAAAAACTGAACACTGAACACTAAAAAATTAAAACTCCAATTTCTTCTTACGAAGCTCGAAGTTTTGTCCAAGATAAACACGGCGAACCATTTCATCTTCTACTAATTCTTCCGGAACTCCTGCTTTTAGAATTCCACCTTCGAACATTAAATATGTTTTGTCAGTAATCGCTAATGTTTCCTGAACGTTGTGGTCAGTAATTAAGATTCCGATATTTTTGTTTTTTAACTGCGCCACAATTCGTTGAATATCCTCAACCGCAACTGGGTCAACTCCGGCGAAAGGTTCATCTAAAAGGATAAACTTTGGGTCAGTTGCCAATGCACGTGCAATCTCTGTACGACGACGCTCACCTCCCGAAAGCAAATCACCTCGGTTGGTGCGAATATGTTCTAAACTGAATTCTTCAATTAAACTTTCCATTTTGGCAATCTGCTCTTCTTTAGAAAGTTTGGTTAATTGCAGTACACTTAGAATGTTATCTTCAATACTTAGTTTTCTAAATACAGAAGCTTCCTGTGCCAGATATCCAATTCCCTGTTGTGCACGTTTGTACATAGGATAATCGGTAATGTTTAAATTATCAAGGTAAATATTTCCCTGATTTGGTTTTACCAATCCCACAATCATGTAAAAAGAAGTTGTTTTTCCGGCACCGTTTGGGCCTAAAAGTCCAACAATTTCTCCTTGGTTTACTTCAACAGAAATTCCTTTTACAACACTTCGTCCTTTATAGGTTTTTATTAAATTATCGGCTCTTAGCTTCATTTGTTCAATTAGATAATTAGGTAATTTTATAATGAGATAATTGTATCTCGATTGGGCAAAATAAGGTAAAATAAATTAATTCATTAAATCAATTAACATAACGTGTAGAATTATCTAATTGATTAATTGTCAAATTATCTCATTATTTTCCGGCTTCTTCAAGAGCTTCCCAGAATTCGTATGCTCTTCTTAAATGCGGAATTACGATTGTTCCTCCAACAAGAGTTGCGATTCCCATTGCTTCCATCATTTCTTCTTTAGAAATTCCTTCTTTGTAGCTTGTTTCTAAATGGTATTTTACACAGTCATCACATCGTAAAACTGCAGAAGCCACTAAGCCTAAAAGTTCTTTTGTTTTTACATCAAGAGCTCCCGGTGCATAAGCATTGGTATCAAGATTAAAAATTCGCTTTACAATTTTGTTATTGTCAGCTAATAATTTTTCGTTCATTTTAGAACGATAGTCGTTAAATTCTTGAACTAAATCAGACATTTTCTTTTAATTTATTTTTATAAACAACCTTCGAAATCCAAATACTGAGTTCGTAGATAATTAACATTGGAATGGCAACAATCGTCTGGCTCACAACATCTGGCGGTGTTACAATTGCTGCAATAATCAGGATGATCACGACAGCGTATTTCCAATATTTTCTTAAGAATTGAGGGGTTACTAATCCTAATTTGGTTAAGAAATAAATAGCAATTGGAAGTTCAAAAAAGATGGCGCTTCCTAAAATACTTGTTTTTACCATTCCCATATAAGATTCAAGTGTAAACTGGTTTTTTACCACATCACTCACAGAGAAAGTGGCAACGAAGTTTACAGACATTGGGATTACTACAAAATACCCAAACAATACTCCTAAGAAGAAAAGGAGAGAAGAAACAAAGATGAATGTTTTTGCATTTTTTCTTTCTTTCTCATAAAGAGCAGGGCTGATAAATTTCCAGATTTCCCATAAAATATATGGAAAACTCAGGATGAAACCTGCCAGAAGACACATCCACACAAAAATGTTAACCTGACCTTCCATTTCGGTATTCTGAATAATAAAATTCAGTTCGGTAATACAAATACTGTCTGCAAAACCTAATGAATGTGATAAGTCGCAAAACCAGACATACGTAAAGAATGTTGGTCTGATTGGACCTAAAATAATCTGATCAAATAAATAATCACTAATAAAATAAGTAACAAATGCCATGATGCATGTTGCAAGTGTACTTCTAACCAATAACCATCTTAATTCTTCAAGATGATCTAAAAATGACATCTCGCCAAGGTTTTTCTTTGCCATTATACGATTCCTTCTTTTAAAATGTCATGTAAATGTAATACTCCTTTGTACTCGCCGTTGTCAGCTACGATAAGCTGTGTAATAGAAAAATCTTCTAAAATATTTAAAGCCTCAACTGCCATAGTCTCTGATGAAACTATTTTAGGATTTTTAGACATAATATCTCTTGCAGTTAAGTCCGCAATAGTATCTACGTCGTTTAGCATTCTTCGGATGTCTCCATCTGTAATGATTCCAATAATTTTGTTGTCTTCAATTACCGCAGTAACACCCAGTCTTTTTTCAGAAATTTCAAAAATTGCCTTTTTGATAGAAGTTTCCGGCGTTACCATTGGTTTTAATGAATGCTCTATCATGTCTTTTACACGAAGCAATAATTTTTTTCCTAACGCACCTCCAGGATGATAAACTGCAAAATCTTCGGGTTTAAAATCACGCATTTCCATTAAACATACAGCCAGCGCATCGCCCATTACAAGTTGTGCTGTTGTGCTGTTAGTTGGTGCTAAATTAATTGGGCAGGCTTCAGTATCTACTGTAGTGTTTAAAACAAAATCAGAACCTTTTGCTAAAAAAGAAGTAGTATTTCCTGTTATTGCGATTAATGTATTTCCAAAGCGTTTTAATAACGGAACCAAAACTTTAATTTCAGGACTGTTCCCGCTTTTTGAAATGCAGATAATAATATCGTCATTCTGAATCATTCCTAAATCGCCATGAATAGCTTCGGCAGCATGAAGAAACATTGATGGTGTTCCGGTAGAGTTAAAAGTAGCCACCATTTTTTGTGCAATTATGGCGCTTTTTCCTATTCCCGTAACGATTAAACGGCCTTTGGTTTCATAAATACGCTGCACCGCTTCGAAGAAATTTTCGTCAAGAAAATCAATCAGCTTTGTAATTGCTTCGCTTTCAGAAAGTATGGTTTTTTTGGCGATTGCCAGTATATTTTCTTTTGTAATCAAAACAGAATATTTAAAATTTGTAGGTATAAAAGAAAGTTGTATCTTTATGTGTTGCAAATTTATACAAAAATATCCATTTAAATAAAGAATGAATTCAAACGAAATTGAAATACACAAGGAATTAAAGAAGTATTTCGGCTTTAGCCAATTTAAAGGCTTGCAAGAGCAAGTCATTACGAGTATTTTAGGTAAAACGAATACTTTCGTAATTATGCCTACGGGCGGCGGTAAGTCTCTTTGTTATCAATTGCCCGCTTTAATTCAGGACGGAACAGCCATTGTTGTTTCTCCTTTGATTGCTTTGATGAAAAACCAGGTCGACGCAATTCGAAGCCTTTCCTCAGAAAACGGAATTGCGCATGTGTTGAATTCCTCTCTTACCAAAACAGAAATTGCACAAGTAAAAAAGGATATTTCCTCAGGTTTAACTAAATTATTATATGTAGCTCCGGAATCTTTAACAAAAGAAGAATATGTAGCGTTTTTACAAAGCGTGCCCATTTCTTTTGTTGCAATCGACGAAGCGCACTGTATTTCAGAATGGGGACATGATTTTAGGCCGGAATACAGAAATCTTAGAAGTATTATTAAACAATTAGGAAAGGTACCTATTATAGGTCTTACCGCAACTGCAACTCCAAAAGTGCAGGAAGATATTCTTAAAAATCTGGATATGTCTGATGCTAATACTTTTAAAGCATCATTTAACAGACCTAATTTATATTACGAAGTACGTACAAAAACAAAAAGTATCGAATCTGATATTATTCGGTTTATAAAACAACATAAAGGCAAATCAGGAATTATTTACTGTTTAAGTCGTAAAAAAGTAGAATCTATTGCCGAAGTTTTACAGGTAAACGGAATCAGCGCCGTTCCGTATCACGCAGGTTTAGACGCTAAAACCCGCGCCAAACATCAGGATATGTTTTTGATGGAAGATGTAGATGTTGTAGTTGCAACAATTGCATTCGGGATGGGAATCGACAAACCAGACGTTCGTTTTGTAATTCACCACGATATTCCAAAATCACTAGAAAGTTATTATCAGGAAACCGGACGCGCCGGACGTGATGGAGGAGAAGGACACTGTCTTGCTTATTACTCTTATAAAGATGTAGAAAAGCTGGAAAAATTCATGTCAGGGAAACCAGTTGCCGAACAGGAAATTGGTTTTGCACTTTTACAGGAAGTTGTGGCTTACGCCGAAACTTCAATGTCGCGTAGAAAGTTTCTTCTGCATTATTTCGGAGAAGAATTTGACAGCGAAACCGGAGAAGGTGCTGACATGGACGATAACGTTCGTAACCCAAAAAATAAAATCGAGGCAAAAGATCAAGTTGTTAAACTTCTTGAAATTGTGCGCGACACCAAACATATTTACAAATCAAAAGAAATTGTGTTTACTTTAATAGGTCGTATTAACGCCGTTATTAAAGCACACAAAACAGATACTCAGCCGTATTTTGGTTCTGGATCAGACCACGACGAAAAATACTGGATGGCATTGCTGCGACAAGTTTTAGTAACAGGATTATTGTCTAAAGACATCGAAACATACGGAGTAATAAAAATTACTCAGGAAGGTTTGGATTTTATCAAAAAACCAGCTTCGTTTATGATGTCTGAAGATCATGAATACACAGAAGCCGATGACGAAACTGTAGTAACCGGAGGAAAATCTTCTGGTACATCAGATGAAGTTTTAACCGGAATGCTTCGTGAACTTCGTAAAAAAGTAGCCAAAAAACTGGGAGTGCCGCCGTTTGTAGTTTTTCAGGATCCTTCACTGGAAGATATGGCATTAAAATATCCTATCACGTTACAGGAATTATACAATATTCATGGCGTTGGTGAAGGAAAAGCTAAAAAGTACGGAAGCGAATTCGTGGCTTTAATCAGCCGTTATGTTGAAGATAATGATATTATTCGCCCAGACGATTTAGTTGTAAAATCTACCGGAGTTAATTCTGCCAACAAACTATACATTATTCAAAATATCGATAGAAAACTTCCGTTAAGCGATATTGCTTCGGCAAAAGGCTTAACAATGGATGCTTTAATTAAGGAGATGGAACAAATCGTTTATTCCGGAACCAAATTAAATATCAAATACTGGCTTGATGATATTTTAGATGATGACCAGCAGGAAGAAATCCACGATTATTTCATGGAATCAGAATCTGATAAAATAGAAGATGCCTTAAAAGAATTCGACGGCGACTATGATATCGATGAATTGCGTTTGATGCGTATTAAATTTATAAGCGAAGTAGCGAACTAAAAGTTAAATTCCAACCCTTTAGGAATTCCAAATAAAAAATTCCAAATTCCAAACTTTCGAAGTAATTGGAATTTGGAATTTTATTTTTAAGTATTTCAATTTTGGAATTTGGAATTTAAAAATTGGAATTTAACCTTCATATAATTCCCCTCGATGCGGTTTCAAAGCATCTCTTACCTGAATCATATTTTCATCGGTTACAACCATAAATGCTGTGGCATGCATATCGTTTACGATTTTGAATCCTGTAATATTTAAAGGCAGTTTTTCAATCGTAATATATTCTTTTAGGTGAATTTCGTGATGTTCGGCTGTTTTTGCAGAAGCCGGTCCGCGAAAATCCCAAATCAATTTTATTTTTCTAGACATTTTTTAAAGGTGCAAAGGTTCAGAGTGACAAAGGTACAAAGTCTTTTTTAAAGGTTCTAAAGTTCTGAGATGCTAAGTTTCTGAGTTTTTTCTGTAGAGACGCACAGCTGTGCGTCTACGCAACGAATATCCACAATATGTTAGACGCACTGCAGTGCGTCTCTACGATATGACTTGTCTCGAAAATTCTAAAATCCGTTTGGTTCTATGGTGATCTGCATGCAAATTTTATAGGAAATATAAAATCTCATTTCAAAATAGTACTTTTGCATCTTCTTTTCATAGAAAGAAAAGCTAATAGAATAAACATAAAAAAATGCCTAAAGAACTTTTACTTCAAGTATCACCGGAAATTGCTGCAAACGAATCATTGCTAAAAGATCATTTGTCTAAGCAGATTAAAGTTTCTCCAAAAGAAATTCAGCATGTTTCGATTTTAAAACGCTCTATTGACGCACGTCAAAAAGCGATTAAAATCAATTTGAAAGTACTTATTTATTTAAAAGGCGAACCTTTTCAGGAAAACAAATTAGAACTTCCTAAATATAAAGATGTTTCTTCTGCACAAGAAGTTATTGTGGTTGGAGCAGGTCCAGCCGGACTTTTTGCCGCTTTGCAGTTAATCGAATTAGGTTTAAAACCAATTGTACTTGAACGAGGAAAAGACGTTCGCGGACGCCGACGTGATCTTAAAGCTATTAACCGTGAACATATTGTAAACGAAGATTCGAATTATTGTTTTGGAGAAGGTGGAGCAGGAACTTATTCTGACGGAAAATTATATACACGTTCTAAAAAACGCGGTGATGTAACCCGAATTTTAGAACTTCTGGTTGCTTTTGGTGCTTCTGAAGATATTTTGGTTGAAGCGCATCCGCACATCGGAACCAATAAACTGCCAAAAATAATTGAAGATATCCGAAATAAAATTATCGAATTTGGAGGTCAGGTTTTATTTGATACCCGTGTAACCGATATTTTGGTGAAAAATAATGAAGTCGAAGGAATCGTAACACAAAACGGAGATAAAATTCACGCCAATAAATTAATCTTAGCGACAGGACATTCTGCTCGTGATATTTTTGAATTATTAGATAAAAAGAAAATTTTAATAGAAGCAAAACCTTTTGCGCTTGGAGTTCGTGCAGAACATCCGCAGGAATTAATCGATAGCATTCAATACAGCTGTGATTTCCGCGGAGAACATTTACCACCGGCACCATACTCAATTGTAAAACAAGTGAATGGACGTGGTATGTATTCGTTTTGTATGTGTCCGGGAGGTGTAATTGCGCCATGCGCTACAAGTCCGGGAGAAGTAGTTACAAACGGTTGGTCGCCATCTAAACGAGATCAGTCAACAGCAAATTCAGGAATTGTAGTAGAATTAAAACTGGAAGATTTTAAACCTTTTGCAAAATTCGGCGCTTTGGCCGGAATGGAATTTCAAAAAAGTATCGAACAAAAAGCATGGCATTTAGCTGGACAGACTCAAAAAGTTCCGGCACAGCGAATGATCGATTTTACTCAAAATAAAGTTTCGGCAGATATTCCAAAAACATCGTATGTTCCCGGAACCACTTCGGTTGAACTGGGACAGGTTTTTCCAGGATTTTTGTCACAGATTATGCGTCAGGGATTTCAGGAATTTGGAAAATCAATGCGTGGTTATTTAACTAACGAAGCAATTTTGCACGCGCCGGAAAGCCGAACTTCGTCTCCCGTTAGAATTCCTCGAGATCCTATGACTTTAGAACATTTGCAGATAAAAGGATTGTATCCTTGCGGAGAAGGTGCGGGTTATGCCGGTGGTATTATTTCGGCTGCAATCGACGGCGAAAAATGTGCCTTAATGATTGCTGAATCTTTGAAATAATTGCTGGCGGGTTGTTTTTTGTAGTAAAAATAACATTATATTTGAAGTTTTACTTTTATTACTTCAAGAATTTTTAGAGATGACACTGCAAGACATCGAAATAAAACACAATTTTGAATTCCCTCTTTTATATAAACAATTAGATAATGACGGAATGCTCAATATTGGCGAATATGGACCAAATTGGTATGCTGAAGTTTATCCTTTACTTAAGCAAAACCCTTCTTTACTTCTACATTCTTATGATTTTGAACTGTTAAATTCGAAATCAGTAAATGAGGCAATTGAAGAGTTGCAAGATCCGGAAGATTATCGTCAAGTTAAAAAAGAATTTAAATTTATTCCTTTTGCACAAAGCGGGGCAGGAGATCATTATTGTTTTTTTGTTAACGAAGAAAAAGATGGTAATATTCCCATTGTGTACCTTTGGCATGACTCAAACGAAATAAATTATCTGGCAAAAAACCTTCAGGATTTTATTTTTAAAATGATTTTGACAGATATGGCTAATCAGGATCTTTATAATAAAGTTAGCGATGAAGAGTTTAGAAATAATATTGAATCAGTATTTAGGACTCATAAAAAATACTTAAGTACTGAGCAGAATAATGTTTTAGCAGATATATTAAATCGTGAAATTATTGATTACGAAATCCAGCTTCCAAGAATGAAAGAGCCAGCCAGAGGATTGCTTACAGATTTAGAATTAAAAACTCTTTTGGATCAAATTATTCCTTTTGAAAAAATGGATCAAAGTTTTGAATATTCAAACGAATAATTATCAGCATTAATAAATATATTTTCTATGAAAAGCTTTTTCACTAATTTATTTAATAGAAACAACGATCCAAAGTCAATTATTTCTTTTGATGTTATTGATCCCATTTATTCGCATTTATATAATGTGCAATCAAACCTTGAATTTAAGGTAAAAGGAATTAAAGATAATGTCTCTGTCAATTTATATTATTTCCCCGGATCGTTAGATCATGAAGAAGGCCGGGCAGAAATTAAAAAAGCGGGTTTCAATAATCCATACGAAGTTTTAAACGAACTTTATAAAAAGATGAACATCAGCGTTCTTTCTCAGGAAACTATCGAGGAAGGATTGGAATACGATTTTATACATATTCAGTTTTATTCTGAACCGACTTCAGAAGAAAAAAAGTTCTTTAAACAATCCATAAAAAATTTCACATTCTTTTTTTGTTGTACCAACAGCTTAGAAATAAACGATTTTAAAATTCTGTATTCCGGACAGCATTTCTTTGATTATGCAAAAGGACTTTTAGACAGTGAATTATTAGATTTTGAAAATCCAAAGAATGAAAGTCAGGCAAAAGGAATAAATGATCTAAAGTTGGTTTTGCAGGGAATCTGCCAGTATTTAAATATTGAAATTCCGGAAACGGTTGAACTTCCTTCGTCTGAAAATTTAGTTGAAGTTTCAAAAGTTGATCTGGAAACTTTTGAAGAGTTTATTACGCTGATTTCGAGAGGAAATATTGAAGAAGGAGAACGTAAAGAGCAAGCAGAAGAACTTTTTATAAACTACAAAAGACCTGATGACGATTATTACGAAATAATGGAAGGTCATTTTGCCCTTTTCGAAAATATAGATGCCTGGAACAGCGACTGGAAATTTGATCCGGAAGATGCAGAGTATTTTATATCTGAAATGATTGGCGAGGATTTAAATTTTGAATATCCCGAAGAAACCTACAGTCACGATTTGTTTCCGTATATACAAACGGCTCTAGAAAAACGAGGGCTTGAATTAATGAGTTATGATACAAAAGGAGATAATTATTTGTTTTTCTTAGCAAATAAAGAAGATGTCGGCAGAATTTTAGAATTGTCTGAATTGACAAAAATTGAAATTGATAAATTATAATGAAAACCGCTTTTAAGCGGTTTTTTATTTTAGTATGAAAAAAGAACTTTAACAATCATATAATTTTTTGTAATTAAAATATTACATAATTTTGCTTCCTGAAAAAAATATAGACAAAAATATGGGATATTATTCTATAATTTCACTTTCTATTTTGCAGTTGGTTTATGATAAACTGGCAGACGAAAAATCTGCAATCGAAATTACCGAAGAAAATGCGCCTGATGGAATTTCTCTAAATTTATACAAATTTTCGGATTCGTTTTTAGATTCTCAAAATGACAGCAGCCAAAAGGCAGATAATATTCGAAATGAAATTTATAAAAAACTGAATATTGATGAAAAGACAGATCGACTTGAATATCCTTTTATTCATATTCAATATTATCAAAAACCTGATGGATATCTAAAAGAATATTATTCAAAAATGAATAGTAATAAATCCAGCGTCTACAATTTTTTCATATTCTTTTGCAAAGCCAAGAATAATATTGAAATCAATGATTTTAGAATATTACAGGATTTTAGATATGATTTTGTTTATATGCAAGATCTTCTGGATTCAACATATTTAGATTTAAATGAGCCTGAAAACTCAAAATTAGAAATCCTGTCATTTGTTTTAGAAAAGATATGCAGCTTTTTGCAAATTACAATTCCAGAAAATATACAGCGCCCAACTGATCTTTTTCAACAAAAAAGTGAAGATGAATTGTTGCAGAATTTTGAAGAATTATTAAAATTAACTACCAGAGGAAATATTGAGATTAACGAACTAAAAAGACAATCTAAAATACTTTTTGATTATAAAACTGAACAATCATTGTATGTGTACGATGATAATTTCGATTTTTTGCTTGAGAATGAAAATTATTGGCACAGTGACTGGAAATTTGATCCCGAAGATGCAGAGTATTTTATATCTGAAATGATTGGTGAGGATTTAAATTTTGAATATCCCGAAGAAACCTACAGCCAAGATTTGTTTCCGTATATACAAACGGCTTTAGAAAAACGCGGTTTAGAATTAATGAGTTATGTTACAAAAGGAGATGATTATTTGTTTTTTCTGGCCAATAAAGAAGATGTTGGCAGAATTTTAGAATTATCAAAATTGACAAAAATTGAAATTGATAAATTGTAGTTTATATTATAAATCGCTGCGAATTCACGAATTTAATTAAAGACTTTACATATAGATTTTAAAAATAAAACCTGAGAATTCGCATCGAAAAACATTTACGGAATCAAAATAATTTTTCCGGTGCTTTTCCTGCTTTCCAAGAAATCATGCGCTAGTTTTCCTTCTGATAATTTGAATGATGTTGGTTCAGAAAGCTTGATTTTTCCTTCTGTAATCCAGCTGAATAATTGAGTTGCTCTTTTAATTCTTTCTTCTTTAGAATTTAAATAACTCCATAAATCGCCTCCAGTTAAGGTTTTAGAACCGTCCATTAACATTCTTGGATCTACAGGTTCAGGATCTCCGCCAGCCATTCCGAAGAAAACAACTTGGCCGCATTCTTTAGTTACTTCAAAACTTTCTTTTAAAGTGCTTCCAATACTGTCGTAAACGGCGTCAACGCCATTTGAAACGACTTCAAAAACTTGCGATTTCCAATCGTCATTATAAAGAAAAACATGATCTGCACCCTGTTCAAATCCAATTTTTGCTTTTTCAGGCGATGAGGTTAAACCAATAACTTTCGCGCCCAAAAGTTTACTGATTTGAATTAATATCTGCCCAACTCCGCCAGCAACAGCGTGTACTAAAACAGTTTCTCCTTTGGCTGTTTTATGGCTGTCTGTTGCAAGGTAATGGGCTGTTAAACCTTGTAGCAAAACAGAAGCTGCAGTTTCAAAAGAAATACTTTCAGATAATGGAATAATGTGGTTTACATTTACGGCAACCAGTTCTGCATTGGCAAACGGTGCATCGGCAAAAGCCACACGATCACCAATTTTATATTCAGAATGATTATTGGCATCTACAACAATTCCTGCACCTTCGTAACCGGCAATAAATGGCGGATTTCCTTTTAAGTGATAATTTCCTTTTCTTCTGTAAACATCGGCAAAATTCAATCCAATGGCTTTCATTTCGACTAAAATCTCGTCGTTTTTTAATTCTGGATTAGGGATATCTATATATTCTAAAACATCGGAATTTCCAAAAGTGGAAAATGTAAGTGCTTTCATTTTTAATTTGTATTAAGAATACAAAGTACGTGAAATTAGAATTAATCAAGTTGTCTCTATTATGAGTTTAATTGTAAAAATTGGTTTGAGTTCTGCACTTCGTAAATTTTGTTGATTTAAAATCTTACTAATTTTGTGTTTTTATATTTTCTAAAGCAATTTCTGCCATTTTACAAATTGGGAATTGAGTTTTACAAGATAGGCTGCTTTCAAGCCAGTCTGTTATTGGACCTCTTGCTGGCTGTGAGTTATCATTTAGCAATTGCTCTAAGTATGGAATAGATTTTATGTTTTTTATATTGCCTAAAAGTCTGGCTGCCTCATAACGGAAGAAAGCATCAGGATGTTCTATGTTTTTATGTAAAAAATCTAATGCTGAGTTTTCGTCTATTTTGTAAAGATGTTCTGCAAATTGAATAAAGATATTTTCTTGTTCTGCTGTATGTAATTGAAATGAGTTTTCTAATAAATATTTTGTATTGAATTCATAATCAGTTTTGTCTTTAACTGACATAAGCCATACATTATTCTGATCCCAATATTTTTCTGATTCAAATTGATAATAATTGTCAGTTGAATAGAGTATTTTTTCAGAACTCAATACACCATTTTCGTACCATTCTTTAAATGTTTTGTTACTTTTAGTGTATTCAAACAAAAGTATTTCGTCTCTATTTTTAACTGTTGCTGATTCAATTTCGCCTTTACTAAATGTCTTGGTAACTTTTTTAGATAAACGCTCTATCCAGCTAAAATGTGTTCCGGAAGGTTTTCCATTTTCATAAAAGCTTTCCCTAAGGATTTTATTTTCGATTTTACTAAAATAGAAGGCTCTTCCGTGACGTATTCCTTCTAAAAAAGTTTCTTCATCATAGAAAAGTTCCTCATCTTCAAAAACTATTCCCGTAAATTTTTTTCCTTGATACAAGCATCCTGAGAAACTATATTCATCTTCCCAATCTATGTCGTCAATATTTACTTTACTATCTTCCATAGTAAGATTATGTAGTTTGATTATTTAAAAAGTAGTAAAATTACTATATTTTTTTAAATTGAACGATTCGTTAGATGTTAATTCATCTAAAAGAATATCCAAATAAAAGAAACAAAAAACCTCGTCAAATTTCTTAGACGAGGTTTTGAAAGTTTTTTTGACTGGTATAAATCCTTCTGTTTATTATTGAGAAAAAAAAATTATATTTTAGGGAATTTCATCTCATTAAAAGTGCTTTTTTGCTTCGCTAAAGCTTCAATATCCTGCCATTTTCTGGGAGAATCTATAGATAAGTTTTCGTATGAATCTTTAAGCATTAAAATATCATCTTCGATACGAACGCCAATATTCCACCATTTTTTGTCGCATTTGCTGTTTGGCGGAATATAAATTCCAGGTTCAACCGTAAGAATCATGTTTTCTTTTATAAGAGTCTGAGGTCCGTTAAAAATTCCTTTGTCGTGAACATCTAAACCAAGAAAGTGTGAACATCCGTGGGGATAGTACAATTTTACATCTTTAGGATCTGTAATAATACCTAATTTAATTAAGCCTTTTGCGATGACATCTTTAGCGGTTTCGTTTAGCGCAACAAGAGGAGTTCCTTCTTTACATATTTTAAAAACAGCTTCCTGCGCATCATAAACGATTTGGTAAATTGCTTTTTGTTCCTCGCTAAATTTTCCGTTTGCCGGAATTGTTCTGGTTACGTCTGCAGAATAACCGTGATACTCTGAGCCAACATCCATTAACAATAATTGATTGTCAATTTTTGTAGCATTGTTTTCCCAATAATGCAGAATACATCCGTTTGCTCCTGCACCCACAATTGGAGCGTAGCCTTCGCCTTCCGCGCCATAATGTTTGTGAATGTAGGCATGAATTCCGTCAGCCTCGTTTTCGCTCATGTCTGGCCCCACTGCTTTCATAACTTCATTGTGTGCAATGCAGGAAAGTTTTACTGTTTTGCGCATCAAAACAAGTTCTTCGGGAGTTTTTATTTCGCGAAGAGAACTAGTAATTTTGTCAAATAAACCAGTCGAAGTTTCATCGGCTTGAGTAATTCCGGCTTTAGATTTAAATGATTTAAACAATGAATATAAGTTGTCAGGACTGTTGTTTTCTGCAACGTCTGTTGGGATTCTGTCATAAATAACTTTATCAAATTTTGAAAAATCAATGGCAAATGCATTAAAATCTTTGCCGTTGTAAACGTTTGAAAAACCAAGTTTCGATTTTGCGCCTTCAATTCCTAAACGTCTTCCTGTCCACATTTCACGAGTTGCATTTTTTTCTCTAACAAAAAGAACCTCATTGTATTTTTCGGGTCCTTGTGCTTCTTTAAAAATTAATAATACAGCATCTGGTTCTTTGTATCCAGATAAGTAATACATGTCCGGATTTGCATGATAGGTATAATCTATGTCTCTGGAAAAAACTCTTTCCGGATAAGAAAAAACAACCGCTACGGAGTTGGCAGGCATTAAAGCTCTAAAAGCTTCACGGCGTCCTTGGTGAAATTCTTTTGTGAGGTAATCTGTTGGAAGGTTTTCCTGCGAATGAATTTGGAAAATACTTGCTAAAAAGGCAAATACTAATAAAAGCTGCTTCATTTTTTTTGGTTTTTTTGTTGATGATTTTGATTTTTGATTTGATGCAAATTACGAAAAAAACAGAATCATTTTTTTAAATTTAATCTTTTGGTTAATAATGTTTTAGATTAAATAGCGTAAATTAGTTATCAAAAAAGCGCAGTATTTCTTTATGAAAACTTACAACTGGGCATGAATATTGAGAAAAGGATTTTTAAAACAAATTATATTAATCTTTAAAAAGTACGATTTATGAAAAAATATACAATAGCAGTCGTTTCAGTTTTGGTCTTATTAATTACTTCTTGTAAAACAGCAAAGGATACAAGCAGTGCTGGAAATTTATTTGATACAACTTGGGAACTAGAATATATTTCGGGACCTAGAATTGCTTTTGAAGGATTATACCCGAATAAAAAACCGCAGATTACTTTTGATCAAAAGGAAAAGAAAGTGTACGGCAACAACGGATGCAACGGTTACAGCGCACCTTATACTTTAAACGGAAAAACGTTAACATTTGGTGAGCCGGGACCATCAACAATGATGTTTTGTGAAGGCGGGGGAGAACAGCAGTTTTTAAAACAAATGGAAAAAATTACAAGCTATTCTATTGATAAAGACGGAAAACTTAATTTGATTCAGGGCGATGTGCCAATGATGAGATTTAAAAAAATCGCTAAATAATAGTTTTTAAAATAAGATAATAAAAAGGCAGTTGATTATTTCATCTGCCTTTTTTTATTGAAGTTGTTTGATATTTCTATTGATTATATTTTTGTCTGAAACTGTCTTGGCCAGATTTAGTGCAGTTTCAAAATGCTGTAACGCTTTTTTAGCATCAATTTTAGAATACAGATTTCCCAGTAAAGAATAATAAAAATGGTTATCAGTAAGATTTAATTTTTCGGCTTCGCGAATCGCTTCATGACTGCCTTTTACTTTCGATAAGGCATATGTTCTGTTTAAAGCCACAATTGGCGAATATTCCAGAATAATAAGATTGTTATATAATTCGAGAATGTTTTGCCATTTTTCTGACGTGTCATTTTTGTAGGTGTGCCAGTAAGCAATTCCAGCTTCAAGATGGTATTTTGAAAGTGTATTTCCGGTTGATGATTTGCTTAAAAAATAAGTTCCTTTGTCTATTAATTCCTGATTCCAAAGTGCTTCGTTTTGGTCTTCGTACAAAATGATTTCTCCGTTTGATCCTGTTCGTGCTTCAAAACGTGAAGAGTGAAAACACATTAATGCCATTAAAGCATTTGTTTCGGGCAGGTTTGTGTTTTTGTTTTGAATTAATAAATAGGTAAGCCTCATAGCTTCGGTACAAAGGTCTTTTCGTAAAGTCGTGTTTTGCGAAATAGAGTAGTAGCCTTCGGAATAAAGCAGATAAATGGTTTTTAGAACAGTTTGGATTCTCTCTTTTATTTCAGAAGAATTTGGGTTCTGAATTTTTATGTTTTCTTCCTTAAGCTTTTCTTTGGCTCGGTTAATTCTTTTATAGATGACTTCTTTGTTAGATAAAAAAGCATCTGCAATTTCATTTATTCCAAAACCGCACAATAAATTCAGCGCGAGTGCAATTTGAGCTTCTTCAGAATTACTTGGATTGCAAACCGTAAAAATCATCGCCAGCTGACTGTCGGCAATATTTTGATCCGATAAATCAATGTCGATTTCCGGATTATTTAATGGTGTGTTGTGTTTAATTTCGCCTGCTATTTTGGTTTCAAAAACGGTATTTCTTTTCAGGTAGTTTTTAGTTTTATTTTTGGCAACTGCGTAGAGCCAGGCGGTTGGATTTTCGGGAGTTCCTTTTATTGCCCAGGTTTCAGATGCCGATAGAAAAGTATCACTTACAATATCCTCGGCAATTTCGATATACTGAATGCCAAATAAGCGGCAGAGTACCGAAACTATTTTTTGGTATTCTGTTCTGAATAAATTGGGTAAAAGTTCTTTGTGCTCCATATTTAAGAGAAAAATGCCTTAGTAAAGATACGAAGGCATTTTTGTATAAGTTAGTTTGAAATCTAAACAGCCATTCTAATTTCGACATTGCCGCCAAAATTTAAAACCGGACATCCCTGCGCGATTTCGGCAGCTTCGTCATAATCTTTGGCTTTAATAATGATTAAACCGCCGATAGATTCTTTAATCTCAACAAAAGGTCCGTTTGTGACTCCTTTAGAGTTCACCAGTTTTCCCTGACCGTCCCAGCGTTGTAAAGGTCTTGCCAGCTTATCCTGCGCAGCAAGACTTCCAAACCAGTTTTGCCATTGCTGCAAGTGCTGCTGCAATTCTTCTGGAGAAGGCTGTTCTTCTTTTGTTATAAAATCTCTTCTGAAAATCAATAAAAACTCATTCATCTTTTTATGTTTTTATAATTGAATAATTTGCTTTGAGTTGTATAAAGTTAATTGTTTTTATAAAATAAAATCAATTACGATTTATCCAAATTGTCCCACTCTGTAAGTTCCCGGCGTATTGGCAAAAGCAATATTAAGACGATTCCATGCATTGATTGCGGCAACAGCAAGTGTAAGATCTATTAATTCCTGCTCTGTAAATTCAGCTTTTGCAATTTCATAAATTTCGTCTGGAACATCGCATGCATTTACTGCTTCTGTATAAGCAAGAGCAACTCTTTCTCTTTGCGTAAAATATGGAGTTTCTCTCCATGCGCTTAATCCAAATAAACGCTGTGTGGTTTCGCCGTTGGCAATTGCTTCTTTAGAATGCATGTCTAAACAATAGGCGCAGTTGTTAATTTGTGAGATTCTAAAATCTACCAATTCCATTAAAGATTTTTCGATTGTTGCTTTTTTCAAATAACCGCTGATTCCAAATAATGTGCTGACTGCTTTTTGACCTTGTTCGAATAAATTAATTCTAGCTTCCATGATGTATAATTTTAAATGTTTATACCCTAATAACAATCGAACTTTTAGAATTGGACAAAAAATGGAAAAAAAAGTGAATTATTTTTTCAATAAAAGTAAAAACCCTGTGTTTATAAAGGTTTGTAGAATAAAAAAACCGTCCATTTTTGATGGACGGTTTAAAATTATGCTTTATAATCTTTATTTCTTTTTTAGTTTGTCTTTAAAAACCTTCTCGAATTTTTCAAGTTTCGGCTGAATTACCATTTTACAATACGGCTGATTTTTATTGTTGGCGTAATAATTTTGATGATAATCTTCGGCCTTATAAAAAACTTTAAACGGTTCTACCTTTGTCACAATTGGGTTATTGTAAACTTTAGCTTTATTTAGTTCGGCAATAATGTTTTGAGCCGCTTTTTTCTGTTCTTCATTTTTATAAAAAATTACAGAACGATATTGTGTTCCAACATCTGCACCTTGTCGGTTTAAAGTTGTTGGATCGTGAACGGTAAAAAAGACTTTGAAAATCTCGTTAATATCAGTTACAGTTTTGTCGTAGGTGATTTGAACGACTTCAGCATGACCGGTAGTTCCTGTGCAAACTTCTTCATAAGTAGGATTAGCAACATTTCCTCCGGAAAATCCCGAAACTACAGATTTTACTCCGTCCAGATTTTCGTACACGGCTTCAACGCACCAATAACAGCCTCCGCCAAGTGTAATGGTTTCAAGATTTGCTTTTTTATTTTGAGAAATGCCATTTAGCGAAAGCGCAAAAAGACATATTAAAAGTATATTTTTCATAATGAGTTTTTTGTTTTAAACACATAGAAACATAGTTTTTCTAATCTTATATAATGGCATTTCACTTAAATAAATTCACATAGTTTACTATGTGTGAGAAACTAGTTTCTTTTCCTAATTTCTTTTGTGAAGCGTAAAAATCTATGTTTCTATGTGTTTTTAAATATTTTACTTAGAATCAGGAATAAAATCAAGAGCAATCGAGTTCATACAGTAACGTTTTCCGGTTGGTTCAGGACCATCGTCAAATATGTGGCCTAAATGTCCGCCGCAACGACCGCAAAGGGTTTCTATACGTTCCATTCCAATCGAATTATCTTCCTTAAAAACAATACTTTTTTTGTTTTCCTGTTCAAAGAAACTCGGCCATCCGCAGCTGCTCGAAAATTTAGCTGTAGATCTAAAAAGCAAATTACCACAAGAAGCACAGTAATACGTTCCTTTTTCATCAGTGTTCCAGTATTTTCCGGTAAAAGGTCTTTCAGTGTCGGCTTCACGCATTACTGCGTAAACATCTGCGGGTAAAACCTTTTTCCATTCGGCATTACTTACATTTAATTTTGTGGTATCGGTATTAGAATAATAAGGATTTCCGGGTTTTGTTATTTTATTTTCCATAGTTATCGTTTTTGAAGGCTGCTTTTTTGTGTTTTGTCCGCATGCCTGCAGAATAAAAAGCGGAATTATAAAACAAAGGCTGAAAATTAGATTTTTAGATTTCATAAATTCTTGGGTGCTATAAGTCTGGATTTCAAAGATACGTCGAGATTTAGCTTCAAATTACAGACGATGTTATTATTGAGATTTTTTTAAGTGTGTTTTAACTTTTTATTAGTTACGTAAAATAGGGCTATATAGTTTTTATGTCTTAATTTTAACAGCTTTTAATTTTTAGTGTAAATTATAGCTTTGTAAATCAGTAAAATAGAAATTTAGTTTTGAGCTTAGTTTTTGACAAACTTAATTAGCATTTTTAAGCCATTTCTTTTTTCGTATTTTTGTTTCCTTATGACAGAAGAAAACGTAATACTAGTTAATCAAAACGATGAACAAATTGGCTTAATGCCAAAATTAGAAGCACATGAAAAAGCGCTTTTGCACCGTGCCTTTTCGGTTTTTATTTTAAATAGTAAAAACGAAATTATGTTGCAGCAGCGTGCTCATCATAAATACCATTCTCCTTTGCTTTGGACAAACACTTGCTGCAGTCATCAGCGTGAAGGCGAAAGTAACATCGAGGCAGGAAGCCGCCGATTGTTTGAGGAAATGGGGTTTAAAGCCGAATTGAAAGAGTTGTTTCATTTTATTTATAAAGCACCTTTTGATAATGGTTTAACAGAACATGAACTGGACCATGTTATGATTGGTTATTATAATGAAGAACCAAACATAAATCCAGACGAAGTAGAAGACTGGAAATGGATGAGTATTGAAGATGTAAAAGCAGATATTGAAAAACAGCCCGAAATTTATACCGTATGGTTTAAGATAATTTTTGATGAATTTGATCATTATCTCGAAGACCATAAATTATAACCAAACCAGCCAAGACCTAAATGAGAGTAACCATATCTAGAAAAGCACACTTTAATGCTGCGCATCGACTGCATAGGAAAGATTGGTCATTAGAAAAAAACAATGCCGTTTTTGGAAAATGCAACAATCCCAATTTTCATGGTCATAATTATGGTTTAACAGTAAGTGTTACAGGAAAAATTGACCCGGAAACTGGTTTTGTTTTAGATGTGAAAGTATTAGCGGATATTATACTCGAAGAAGTAGAAATTCCGTTTGATCACAAAAACCTGAATCTGGATGTTCCGGAATTTCAGGATTTGAATCCAACTGCAGAAAATATTGCCGTTGTGATATGGAATAAAATTAGAAAAAGAATTGAGCCCGATTTTGATTTAGAAGTCGTGCTTTATGAAACAGACCGCAATTTTGTAACTTATAAAGGAGAATAATAAATGTCATTGAAAATAGGAGATATAGTTCCGAATTTTACTGCCAAAGATAGTCACGGAGAAGTTTTTGAAAGCCAAAGCGTTTTAGGACGAAAGCCTTTAGTGATTTATTTTTACCCTAAAGATAATACGCCCGGCTGTACTACAGAAGCCTGCAGTTTTAGGGATCAATATGAAGATTTTAAAGATTTAGGAGCTGAGGTTATTGGTATAAGTGCCGATAGTGTAAAATCGCACCATAAATTTGCCAATAAACACCAGCTGCCTTTTATTTTACTTTCTGATGAAGACAAACGATTAAGACACCTGTTTGGTGTAAAAAATAATTTGTTTGGCCTTATACCGGGAAGAGTAACTTTTATTATTGACAGAAACGGAGTGGTTATTTATATTTTTGACAGCATGAATGCTGCAAAGCACATTCCGAAGGCTCTCGATATAATAAAAGAATTAGTATTGTAGATTTAAAAAATAGTATTAGATCGTTGTTTAATTAATATAGATATTAGCCCTTAAAATTAGAACATGAAACCAAATTTGTACCCTTTGCAATTTGAACCAATCCTGAAAGAAAGAATCTGGGGAGGTGAGAAATTAAAAACATTATTAAACAAGCCGATCACTTCAAAGATTACCGGTGAAAGCTGGGAATTGTCTACAGTGCCAGGTGATATAAGCACTGTTGTCAATGGAGATTTAAAAGGAAAATCATTAATGGATCTTATTAATGATATCCCAAATGAAATTCTTGGAACCAGAGTTTACGAGCGTTTTGGAAAACAATTTCCGTTGCTTTTTAAGTATTTAGACGCACGTGAAGATCTTTCTATCCAAGTACATCCAAACGATAAACTGGCAAAAGAACGTCATAACTCATTTGGAAAGACCGAAATGTGGTACGTTATGCAGGCCGATACAGATTCTAGAATTATTGTTGGTTTTAAAGAAGATTCAAGCAAAGAAGAATACTTAAAACATTTAAATGATAATACTTTAGTTTCTATTTTAGATGATGTAAAAGCTAAAGCAGGAGATGTTTTCTTTTTAGAAACCGGAACAGTTCACGCGATTGGAGCAGGATTAGTGGTTGCCGAAATTCAGCAGACTTCTGATATTACTTATCGTTTGTACGATTTTGATCGTGTAGATGCGCAGGGAAATAAAAGAGAATTACACGTAGATTTAGCATTGGATGCTATTAACTACAATAAAGTTGATACGCAGAAAAAATATACATCAGAAGTTAATACATCTAATACTGTTGTAGATTGTCCTTATTTTACAACCAATTTTGTGCCGCTAGACGGAAAAGCTTCAATCTCTAAATCTGGAGAAACTTTTACAGTGTATATGTGTATTGAAGGAAGTTTTGAAATCGAATATGACGGATTTAAGCACACTTACATAAAAGGTGATACTGTTTTAGTTCCGGCTGCTATAAATGCATTTAATTTGAACGGAAAAGCTTCAATTTTAGAAATTTACATTTCTTAACACTTATTCGAAAGATAATACGTATTTTTGCACACGCAAATTAAAATTATAATAAAAATGGCAAACGTTAAAAATTTAAAGAAAGACATCAATTTCGTATTAGGAGATATTATTGAGGCAGTTTACTTGTTTGAGATGTCTACAACAGGAAATCCTACTCCAGAAACGAATGCTTTAATCGATGAAGCTATCGCTGCATTTGATTCTTTGATTACAAAAGTGAACGCTAAGAACGTTGAAAATAAAAAAGCACATTTTAAACAAATCAATGTAGAATTAGAACAAACTGCTAATCAATTGATTGAAAAAATCAACGCACTATAATCAAAAAAAAGTGTAAAAAAGTGCAAATTTATTTTGGAGAATTCAAAATCCGCTTTATATTTGCACCCGTAATGAGGCCGATGTAGCTCAGCTGGCTAGAGCAGCTGATTTGTAATCAGCAGGTCGTGGGTTCGAGTCCCTCTATCGGCTCAACAAAAACCACTCACATCTGTGAGTGGTTTTTCACTTAAAAATGAAGACAGGTTTGTTTTGAAAATGAAAAAAAACATCACAAATCTCAAAAGAAAATATAACGCCGATGTAGCTCAGCTGGCTAGAGCAGCTGATTTGTAATCAGCAGGTCGTGGGTTCGAGTCCCTCTATCGGCTCAAAAAACCATCACATTTTGTGGTGGTTTTTTTATGCCCAAAAATCACGAATTTTTAAAATTCTAAATCTCTGCATTTCGTATTGTTTGTCATTTCGACTGAAAGGAGAAATCACACTAGTTTGTCGACACAGATTGGCGATATTCTTTGTAGAATTCTTGGTGTGATTTCTCCTTTCAGTCGAAATGACAAAAATATGTCAACTGTCAAGTTATCGGCTTGCGTATTTAATTGGCTAAATAACGCGTTTGTAAAGCCAAAACTAACTTTGTGCACTTGGTGTTTTTTATAACGTTATCTGTGTTTAAAACGGCTTTAAATATTTTTGTAAAGACATAAAAAAAAACGCCCTGAACTTTCAGGGCGTTTTTGTTTTATTCTGCAGCTGCGGGAGCTTTTTGTTCTTCTTTTTTAATATCGGCTACATATTTTGTAAGCTTCTTTCCGTAAAGTGATTGTGCAACTTTTGGAGTCATTGATTTTTGAATAGTATCAAGAAACTTAAGGTTAATGTCGTAGATCTCTGCTAAAGCAATATAAGGCGCTACTTCGTGATCTTTATTGTTTATAGCAAAGTTTGTAGCGTATAAATATTTTCTTTTAATATTTGACTGCTGTTTTGCATCAAGGCTGTCAAGTGCTTTTTGATCTTGTCTTTTTAAAGCTTTAAATTTTAACTCAACCATAGAAAGGTTTTCATCTCTAAAACGGTTGTTGATTTTTTGATATTCTTCATATAATTCCTGATTTTTAGATCCGGTGATTTTTGCTCCGGCAATAAAATTATCAAGGTTAGTTTCGATAGTCATATTTCCAGGCTCTGCAAAGAATAAAATATTATTGTCTAAAGAGTTTGTTACACCTCGGTCTAAGAATAAATAAAGCATTTCCGGAGATTCTACTTTAATATCTCTTTCAACAGCTGCATTTCCATCGATTTTAACGCTGTCAACAGCGACAAGTGATGTGTCTTTAATTCTTTGAATGTATAAAGTTCCGGTTTTTAAACCTTTTACATTTATTGTAAGGTGTAAATTATCTGGAGATTCATTTTTGTTGCTGCAAGATGCAAGTAATGCTAGAGTAACAAAGGCAATAATTGATTTTTTCATTAGTTTATTGGATTTTGGTGCAAAATAAAGAAAATAGTTTGAATGTAAATATGCTGCTGTTTAATTTTTGTAAAAAATAAAAATCCCAATCTATTTCTAAATTGGGATTTGTATATTTTTTTTAAAATGAATGAGTTACAGTTGTGAATTGTAAATTGCACCACTTTCGTGAGTATAAGTGTATTTGTTGTCACAATCGTTGTTTCCGTAATCGACAACGCCATTTAAAGCTCCGCCTTCAATTTTTAATTTTCCTTTTGAAATGTATTCGCAAGAATATTTTTTTATCAATGTTTCCTGTACCGTAATTGTTAATGATCCTCCTTTTTCTGAAGTAACTGTATGATTTCCTTCCGGCGTTTCATAAATGTTGTCTTCTAATACATAAGGAGTATCTACTCCGGCAGTTTGTCTAACAGTAATTGTGCCTGAATTTGAAAAGACACGGTTCAATACGTCTGTTAGCTTTCCATTTGTTACTTTTCTTGTCCATTGCGGTACGGTTGCTACTGTTGTTGTGTTTGTGTATTCTATAGTTCCTTCCAGTTTATGTGTATTTAAATAATAGTCTATTCTTTCAATTGTCATTTTGCTTCCGGTTGCGATAATGGAGCCTGTAAGAGTAATTTTAAGCTTTCCTTTTCTTGTAATTTTATTTACAGTACAGCCAGTTCCGTAATCAACAGTATATACTTTTGGATAATCGGTTCCGTTTGGAGTTGTAACAGTAATAGAAGCGCAGTTTTCAACAGGAGTTTCAGATGTTTTTCCTGTAGGGTTACTGTTTGTTATTGTTAATGCATTTTTGACATCCGTTTCATTGAGTGCATCAATTACTACAGAGGCGCTGATGTTAGTAGTGTCAACTTTATTTACCACATCATCATTGTTTGAGCATGAAGTGTACAGAAGTGCAGAAGCACAAAGTGCTGAAATTAAAATAAAGGTTTTTTTCATGTTGGTTTTTGTTTAAGATTAGATTAAAGGCATTCAAATGTAATGAAAAACTAATCTGGAAACAAGAATTTCGCAATTTTGAATTTAAGATTGCAGGTCTTAAATATTTAATAATCAATGCGAAATATTAGGTGGTTTTTATAAGTTTATTCGAAATATGGAGAATTCCTTCTTCAAAAAACAAGACAAAAAAAATCCTGCAAAAACTAATTTGCAGGATTTAAGAAATTATTCTATTTGAAAAAATTACTTAATCATTTCAAAACTTCTTTTTACAAAAGCAGTCAAAGCTTCACCTTTTAATAGGTTTTGAGACAATTTAGCTAAATCTAAAGCTTGTTTTACCAAGTGCTCTTGGTGAGTTTTGTCTTCTGTATTTAAAATGCTCGATGCTAAATCAGAGTTTGTGTTTACAACCAAGTTGTACATTTCCGGCATATTACCCATTCCGAACATTCCGCCTCCGCCAGTCTGGCTCATTTCTTTCATTCTACGCATAAATTCTGGCTGCGTAATAATAAATGGAGCTGCCTGAGAATCCATAGCTTCTAGCTGAACGCTGTAAGCTTTTGGAATGTAAGCTTCTAATGAAGTTTTAAGAGTTGCTTTTTCTTCATCAGATAATTTAGAAATAGTATTTTCTTCTTTTTTGATTAAATTATCAATGTGATCAGAATCTACACGAACAAAAGTTACATCTTTATTATCGTTTTCAATTTTTTGAATTAAGTGCGAAATAATCGGAGAATCTAAAAGTAATACTTCGTAGCCTTTTGCTTTTGCAGTTTCAATATAAGAATGCTGTTCTTCTTTGTTTCCTGCATAAAGAACCACAAGTTTACCGTCTTTGTCAGTTTGGTTTTCTTTTAGTTTCTCTTTTAGTTCTTCTAAAGTAAAATAAGTATTGTCTACAGTTGGATATAAAACAAACGCACCAGCTTTTTCGTAGAATTTATCTTCAGAAAGCATTCCGTACTCTAAAACGATTTTAATATCGTTCCATTTCGCTTCAAAATCAGCACGGTTTTCGTTAAATAAAGCTTTTAATTTATCAGCTACTTTACGAGTAATGTAGTTTGAAATTTTCTTAACAGCTCCGTCTGCCTGTAAACCAGAACGAGAAACGTTTAACGGAATATCCGGAGAATCAATTACACCTTTTAACATTGTCAAAAATTCAGGTACAATTCCTTCTACGTTATCTGTAACGTAAACCTGGTTTTGGTACAATTGAATTTTATCTTTCTGGATCTGCATATCTGTACCTAATTTAGGGAAATACAAAATACCAGTTAAGTTAAACGGATAATCTACATTTAGGTGAATGTTGAATAAAGGCTCTTCAAACTGCATTGGATACAATTCTCTGTAGAAGTTTTTGTAATCTTCATCAGAAAGCTCAGAAGGCTGTTTTGTCCAGGCCGGATTTGGATTATTGATAATGTTGTCAACTTCGATAGTTTCGTTGATGTAATCTTCCGGAGCATCTTCTGGTTTAGGAAGTGTTTCAGTTCTGGTTCCAAATTTAATTGGAATAGGCATGAACTTATTATACTTGTTTAATAAACCGCTGATTTTAGAATCTTCTAAAAATTCTAAAGAATCTTCGGCAACATGCAGAATGATTTCTGTACCACGTGAAGTTTTGTCAGCCGGCTCTATAGTAAATTCAGGGCTTCCGTCGCAAGTCCAGTGTGCAGCTGGCTCATCTTTGTATGATTTTGTAATGATTTCTACTTTTTCTGCAACCATAAATGCAGAATAAAAACCAAGACCAAAATGTCCGATAATTCCAGAATCTTTAGCAGAATCTTTGTATTTATCTAAGAATTCTTCTGCTCCTGAAAAAGCTACCTGATTAATGTATTTTTCTACTTCATCAGCTGTCATACCTAAACCTTGGTCGATAATGTGGATTTTTTTACCTTCTTTATCAACTTTAATCTCAATAATAGGATTTCCGTATTCAACTTTAGCTTCGCCAATGCTGATAAGGTGTTTTAGCTTTAAAGTAGCGTCCGTTCCGTTTGAAACCAGCTCACGCAAAAAGATTTCGTGGTCGCTGTATAAGAACTTTTTGATTAAGGGAAAGATGTTTTCTACCGAAACATTAATTTTACCTGTTGTCATATTTTTTATTTTTTGATTTAACTTGATGATTTTCATTTAGTCAAATAAAATACCAATTTTATTGAGGTGACAAATTGTCGCAAATGTTAATTTTGAAAGAAAATAAATAGATTCTAAAACGCAAAATCTCTCAATGAATCGTATATTTGTGGTACAATAATTGTTAAAAAGGCAAAATAATAATCTAAAAAAATTGTATAAAATGAAGAAGAGTATTTTAATCTGCATGATTGCCGCAATGTTCTTTGCGTGTAAATCTGCTTCGTCAACAGCTTCAACAGACACAACGCTTTCTAAAAAATTAGACAGACCTACTCAGGTGGCGTTAAAAGGAAATTGGGTACTTACAAACGTAACTTATCCTGGTTCTGACTATATCAAAGTAAATTCTTTTGATTTAGCTGATTCTAAATGTTTTATTGGAAGTACATGGAGTTTTATTTCTAATAACAATAAAGGAACAATGGCTTTAACATCGCCAAGTTGTACAGGATTTTCTTCGCCAATTGTATGGAGTATCAATAATCAGGGTATGTTTATCTTGAAAATTCTTGATGCCGGAGAAAAAGCTAAAAAAGTAAGAGATGGTTATTTGCTTAAAGTTGCTGGTGTAACAGAAAGTTCATTCCAGTTAATTGATAACATTAATGTTGGCGGACAAGTAAAAGACGTTGTTTACCAATTTCAAAGAGCTAATTAATATTATAAAATAAAAGAAAGATGAAAAAGATAACAGTTTTAGGTTTAAGCAGTTTACTAGTATTAGTTAGTTTTTTTGCGAGCTGTGATTCAGTAAAAAATGCAAATAACACACAAAAAGGTGCCGGAATTGGTGCGGTTGCTGGTGGTGTTATTGGTGCCGTTTTAGGAAATAATTTAGGAAAAGGCGGAAACGCTGCTTTAGGAGCTGCAATTGGTGCTGCAGTTGGTGGTGGAACTGGTGCACTTATTGGAAACAAAATGGATAAACAAGCCCGTGAAATCGATCAGGCTTTACCAGGTGCTTCTGTAGAAAGAGTAGGTGAGGGAATTCACTTAACGTTAAATGAAAACGCTGTTCGTTTTGATACTAATAAATCAACTCTTACTCCTCAGGCAAAAGCAAACTTAGATAAATTAGTTCCTGTATTTAATGAATACGGAGATACTGATATTCAGATATTTGGTTACACAGATAATACAGGTAAACCAGAATACAATTTAACTCTTTCTGGACAAAGAGCAGCTTCTGTACAATCTTATTTGGTTTCTAAAGGATTAAAATCAAGCCGTTTTAAAACTTCTGGTTTAGGTATTGTTGATCCAATTGCAACAAATGATACTCCGGAAGGAAGAGCTCAAAACCGTCGTGTAGAATTTTCTATTACAGCAAATGACAAGATGGTTAATGATGCAAAAGCTGAAGCAGGAAAATAATTTCTGAATAAAATATAATATTAAAAAAGCTGTTTCATAATTGAAGCAGCTTTTTTTTGACTTTCGAAATTAAACATCGTAAATTTGACCTCTCTAATTACAAGACATGCTTGATATTCAAAATATATCTTTTTCGTATACTGATAAACCAGTTATAAATAATGTTTCTTTTACGATCAATAAAGGCGAAAATATTGCCATTATTGGGGAAAGCGGCTGTGGAAAAAGTACGCTTTTAAAGCTTATGTACGGTTTGTTCGATTTAGATGAAGGAAAAATATTTTATAACGAAAAACCTATTCTGGGGCCAAAATACAATTTGATTCCCGGAATGCCTTATATGAAATATCTGGCACAGGATTTCGATTTGTCTCCATATGAGACTGTTGCTGAAAATGTTGGAAAGTTTCTTTCGAACGGTTTTGCCAATATGAAAAAACTTCGTGTTCAGGAATTACTGGAAATGGTCGAAATGGATCAGTTCTCGAATGTTAAAGCTAAATTTTTGAGCGGCGGACAGCAGCAGAGAGTTGCATTAGTAAGAGTTTTAGCTCTGGAGCCGGAAGTAATTTTGCTTGATGAACCTTTCAGCCAGATCGATGCTTTTCGTAAAAATGCATTGCGCAGGAATTTATTCAAATACTTAAAGCAAAAAGGGATTACGTGTATCATTGCGACACACGACAGTACTGATGCTTTGTCTTTTGCAGATGAAACGATTGTAATGCGTCATGGTGAAATTGTTGTAAAAGGAGATCCTTCTAAAATTTACGAAGATCCGCAAACTAAATATGTAGCCTCTTTGTTTGGAGAAGTCAACGAAGTAGCAACACATTTACTGCTTCCTTATGAAGACGAAACACATAAAACGTTAGTATATCCGCATCAGTTTAAAATGGTAACAGAATCTAATCTTCCGGTAAAAATTAGAAGAACCTATTTTAGAGGAAGTCATTATTTAATTGAAACGGTTTATAAAAGACAGTTAATATTTTTTGAAAGTGAAATTGATTTACCGCTGGAACAGGAAATATTTTTAGGTTTAACTTATTTGTAGATAAATCTTAGAATTTTTGGTCAGCTAAAAAATATATTTAGTATTAAAATTCAAACCCGACAAGTTTTAAAACCTGTCGGGTTTATTTTTGCTTAGTTTCTTGTTTTTCATTTTTTTTCAGAGATTTACATCGAAAATTGTTTTTTCGGAAAGTAAATGTTTTTAAACACTCTGATAATTAAAGTATATTAAATTGCTAATAACGAAAAAAATAGTAATTTGTACTCTAATGTTTTAAACTATACTTAAATTTGCATTCTAAATTTTTAACAAATAACAATACGATATGTATCATTCAAAAATAGCAGGCTTAGGATATTATGTTCCTTCAAATGTTGTAACAAACGATGATTTGTCTAAGATAATGGATACCAATGACGAATGGATTCAGGAAAGAACCGGAATTCAGGAAAGAAGACACATCATTCGCGGAGAAGACACTACGACTTCAATGGGAGTAAAAGCTGCTAAAATTGCAATAGAGCGTTCTGGCGTTGCCAAAGAAGATATTGATTTTGTAGTTTTTGCTACATTAAGCCCAGATTATTATTTTCCAGGACCTGGCGTTTTAGTACAGCGTGATTTAGGTTTAAAAACAGTTGGAGCATTAGATGTTAGAAACCAATGTTCTGGTTTTGTTTATGCTATTTCTGTTGCCGATCAATATATTAAAACCGGAATGTATAAAAACATTTTGGTAATTGGTTCTGAGGTTCATTCAACTGGTTTGGATATGACGACTCGTGGACGCGGTGTTTCGGTAATTTTTGGAGATGGAGCGGGAGCGGCAGTTTTAAGCCGTGAAGAAGATTTAACAAAAGGAATTCTTTCTACACATTTACATTCTGAAGGGCAACATGCAGAAGAGTTAGCTTTGCAGGCACCGGGAATGGGAGCACGCTGGGTAACTGATATTATTGCAGATAATGATCCTAACGACGAAAGTTATTATCCTTACATGAACGGGCAGTTTGTATTTAAAAATGCTGTAGTTCGTTTTGCAGAAGTAATTAATGAAGGTTTAGAAGCAAACGGACTTCAGGTTTCTGATATCGATATGTTGATTCCGCATCAGGCAAACTTGAGAATTTCTCAGTTCATTCAAAATAAATTTAAATTGACAGACGATCAGGTTCACAATAATATCCAGAAATACGGAAACACAACGGCAGCTTCTATTCCAATTGCTTTAACAGAAGCTTGGGAAGAAGGTAAAATCAAATCTGGAGATACAGTTGTTTTAGCTGCTTTTGGAAGTGGATTCACTTGGGCAAGCGCAATCATTAAATGGTAAATTAATTCATCTTGCATTATATATAAACCTGCTTCGTTTTGGAGCAGGTTTTTTTATACTTTTGCTTGTATTATTGCGGGTCACGAAGTAATCGCAATTTGAATAAATGCAATATGCAATGAAAAAAAATCAATTAGAAATAGCCTGTTTTAATTATGAATCAGCTCTGATCGCTCAGGAAAATGGTGCAGACAGAATTGAATTATGCGAAAATATGAAGCTGGGAGGAACTACGCCCAATTCTATTTTGGTGGTAAAAGTCCGCGAAAGTATCAATATTAAAATGCATGTAATCATTAGGCCTCGAGGTGGTGATTTTGTTTATTCTGATGAAGAGCTTACCGAAATGAAACAAGATATTAAGCAATACAAAAAACTGGGTGTTGACGGTTTTGTTTTTGGTGTTTTAAAAGAAAACGGAAAGGTAAATAAAAAGCAAAATAAAGAATTAGTGCATTTGGCACATCCGCTTTCCTGTACTTTTCATCGTGCTTTTGATGTTGTAAAAGATGTAGAAAAATCACTTGAAGATGTAATTGAATGCGGTTTTAAAACAATCTTAACTTCCGGGCAGGGAATAAACGTAGAAGAAGGAATTACGGTTTTGGAGAAAATTCAGAAATTGGCAGGTGATAGAATTGAAATAATGCCCGGCGGTGGATTACGTTCTTCCAATATAAAATTATTGCAGGAAAAATTAGACTTGACTTTTTATCATTCGTCAGCCATTACAAACGGATCAGAAATTGCAAATCCCGAAGAAATAAAAGAACTGCGAAATTTTCTTTAGAAAATGATATAAAAAATAGAAAGCCTGGAGTTGGCATACTCCAGGCTTTTTTTCTACAAGAAACTTATTCAAAAATATTAAAATAGATCTAATAAAAGCGGTGATTAGAACATACCGCCTCCGCCTTTATTAGTGTTATCATCTCTTTGTTTACGCTGTAAATTTTTGATTTTTGCACCTCCAAAGTTGTACGTTAATCCTAAATAAACAGTCTGGCTTTCCCATTTAAATTGTCCTGCCTGCGGATAAGGGTATAAACTGTCAAAAGCATATTTCATAGTGTTGAAAACGTCATTAAAACGCACACTGATATTCATTTTGTTGTCTAACAAAGTATATCTTGAACCAATATCCATTTTGTACATTTCGTGGCTGTTATTCTGAAGTCCGTCAACTGCACCTCTGTAAAATCCGAAAGCTAAAAAGCTTAAACGTTTGTTTACTTTAAAGTTAGAATTCATACGTCCGTTAAATGCTGCAACCGTAATTTTTCTTTGTAAAGGATCACTTGTTTTAGTATCTGGATTGTATACAAATACAATTCCTTCCTGATTTATGCTCGAGAAATCAATAGATGGCGAAATGTCCCACCATTTTGTAATTTTATAATTAAAAGAAGCTTCAAAACCATAAGCCGTGTTATGATCGTAGTTTGTAAAAGACATAATTTGTTTTTTACCAGTTGGATCTGCATCATCCGGATATAAAATTCGGCTGATTTGATCGTTAATGCTTCTTACGAAAACACCTGCAGTAAAACTTCCTTTTTCAAGAGTTTTAGTGTAATTTACTTCAACAGAATTTGTAAACTGAGGTCTTAACTCAGGATTTCCTAATGAAGTTACTAACGGCGTAGCAAATTCACGAATAGGTTTTGTCTGCTCTAAACTTGGTCGGTCAACACGACGGCTATAGCTTAACTGCAACGTGTTTTTCTCATTTAAGTTATATGTTAAATAAGCAGATGGATATAAAGTAATATAGTCATCATCAAATTTAGTTTGACCATGATTTAAGTTTGCTGCCACTTTGTAACTTTCAAAACGAGCACCTAACTGATAACTGAATTTTTTAAACTTTTGTCCGAAAGTTACATAAGCAGAATAAATATCAGTATCGTAAGTATAATTAGAAGAACGATCTTCAATAGGTAATAATGTGTTTCCTGTAGTATAATCGTTATTTGTTCTTGTAATTCTTGCTTCAGCTCCGGCTTCAAGCGTTGTTTTTTCGTTTAGAGGATTAACATAATCTACGTTTACGGTACTTAATTTTCTAGTACCTTTTATGTAATCTTCATAAACAGAATCCGAAAATGTGTTATCAAGATTTGTCGTTTTAGTATCGAAGGCCGCATTTTGAATTTCTTTGTTATCGCTGTAATTAGCTTCAAAGTCTAAAGTGTGTCCTTCTTTTTTAAAGATATGTTTGTAGGCTAAATTATAAGTCCCAACCTGATCTGGTCCCCAATATCTTGATTTCTGAAATATGTTCGAAATATCAGAATCTGTTACATTATTATAATCAATATCAGTATCTACAAAACCTTTTCCGGTAGACTTATTCTGATTGGTATAAAAAGATAACGTATTATGATCGTTGATTAAATAATCCATTCCAATTTTATAGATGTATGAATCATTATCATTTAATACATCAATATTTTGAACGATATCTTCATCAAATCTTTGGATAAAACCATCATTTTGGTACTTTCCAAAGTTTTGCCCCACATTTCCAAAGAAATTTACTTTTCCGGTTTTGTAGTTTAAATCTAAAGACTGGTTGTATTTAGCCGTTTTTCCAAAAGTAATTCCGCCGCTGTAACTTCCGTTAAAGCCAGTATTGGCATTTTTATGCAAAATAATGTTGATAATTCCAGACATTCCCTCTGGATTGTATTTTGCACTTGGATTGGTAATAAGCTCGATCTTTTTGATAGAAGTCGATGGAATTTGTTTCAATAACTGAGCAGGGTCAATGTTCGATGGACGCCCGTCAATTAATACACGAACATTATCGTTTCCGCGAAGCGAAAGTTTTCCGTCCTGGTCAACATTCACAGAAGGAATATTGTTCATGATATCTGATGCCGAAGCTCCCGCGGTTGTTAAGTCTTTTCCAACGTTAACCACTTTTCGGTCAATTTTTTGTTCAATTGTCGAACGTTCTGCAACAATGTTCACACCTTTTAACTGCGTTGCTTCTTCTTCTAGAGAAACATTTATTATTGCTGATTTTTTGTTTTCACCTAAAACTACAGATCCAACATATTTTCTAAATCCAATATATTGAACTTCGATGGTATAACTTTTTAAGGCAATATTTTTAAATGAAAAATCGCCATTGTCGTCTGTATTTACTCCGGCAACCACTTTTCCGTTTTCTTTAAGAGAAACTGTGGCATACGAAATAGGCATGCTGTTAGATTTTTCAATAATTTTTCCAGTGACTGATCCTGAATTCTGACTCTGGACTGTTGCGATTATCCCCAATAATGCAAACAGGAAGAACTTTAATTTCATAGCTTGTTATTTTGATTTTTTGATTGATTGATGATGAGGTTGTTTTTATTTTTTTTCTTTTTTGATTTTGGCTCCAAATAAAATTTGAAGTCCCTATTAAGACTCCTATGTTATAGTTATGTTACAATAAAAAGTAAAAAAAGTTTTCGTTTTTTTGTGATGCCTTGTTTTATAAGGAATTACCATTTTGATTTTTTAATAATTTTAACAATTGAAATAATGTCTTTTTTAAGAAATTATAATCGTTTTGTATGATTTTATATGTTTTTCATTTTCTGTAATTGATGAATAAGCAGTATCTTTGCTCACTTTAAAATAAGTTTACATGTCATTATCACAAATTCTTACACCTTCTATACAAAAAGCAATACAGGCATTATTTGACGTTTCTGTCGATAAAATTGAGTTTCAGACTACCAGAAAGGAGTTTGAAGGCGATATTACAATGGTTATTTTTCCTTTACTGAAAGTGATTAAAAGCAATCCGGCAGAACTGGGAAATAAAATTGGAAATTATCTGGTAGAGAATGTTTCTGAGGTTGCCCGCTTTAATGTGGTTTCTGGTTTCTTGAATATTGTTATTTCAGACAGTTATTATGTGAATTTCTTTAACGGAATAAAAGATCAAAAACAATTTGGATTTGTTTCTGCAAATCCAGATGAAAAAGCGGTAATGGTAGAATATTCTTCTCCAAACACCAACAAACCTTTGCACTTAGGCCATGTTCGTAACAACTTGTTAGGATATTCTGTTGCCGAAATTCTTAAAGCATCAGGTAAAAAAGTGTATAAAACCCAAATCATCAACGATCGTGGAATTCATATCTGTAAATCGATGCTGGCATGGGAAAAATTTGGAAACGGAGAAACTCCGGAAAGTTCAAATTTAAAAGGAGATAAATTAGTTGGTAAATATTATGTTGAGTTTGATAAAGCTTACAAAACAGAAATTAATCAATTAATTGAAACTGGTAAAACCGAAGAAGAAGCTAAAAAACAAGCTCCAATTATTATTGAAGCGCAGGAAATGCTTAAAAAATGGGAAGCTGGAGATGAAGCTGTAATTGCACTTTGGAAAAAAATGAACCAATGGGTTTATGATGGTTTTGCCACAACTTATACCAATCTTGGAGTTAACTTTGATAAATATTATTACGAAAGCAACACCTATTTATTAGGTAAAGATGTTGTTCAGGTTGGTCTTGATAGAGGTGTTTTTGAAAAAGATCCTGATGGTTCAGTTTGGATTGATTTAACCGATGAAGGTTTAGATCGTAAAATTGTTCTTCGTTCAGACGGTACTGCGGTTTATATGACTCAGGATATTGGAACTGCAATTCAGCGTGTAAAAGATATGCCGGATGTTGGAGGAATGGTTTATACAGTAGGTAACGAACAAGATTATCACTTTAAAGTTTTATTCTTAATCTTAAAAAAACTTGGTTTTGACTGGGCTTCAAGTTTGTATCATTTATCATACGGAATGGTCGATCTTCCTTCTGGAAAAATGAAAAGCCGTGAAGGAACTGTTGTAGATGCCGATGATTTAATGCAGGACATGACAGACACAGCAAAACAAATTTCTGAAGATTTAGGAAAATTAGACAGCTATTCTGCAGATGAAAAAGCAAAATTGTATAAAACAATAGGGCTTGGGGCTTTAAAATACTATATATTAAAAGTAGATCCTAAAAAACGTATCTTGTTTAATCCGGAAGAATCTGTAGATTTTGCAGGAAATACAGGGCCGTTTATTCAGTATACTTACGCCAGAATTCAATCAATTATTAGAAAAGCAGATTTTGATTTTTCTGCAAAAGTTCAAATAGAAGAATTACACGAGAAAGAAAAAGAATTGGTAAAACAAATCGAACTTTTTCCTGAAGTAATTCAAAATGCTGCACAAAATCATAGTCCGGCATTAATTTCAAATTACACCTATGATTTGGTTAAAGAATATAATTCATTCTATCAGTCTGTTCATATTTTAGGTGAAGTTGATTTAACAAAAAAAATATTCAGAGTACAGCTTTCACAGAAAGTTGCAGAAGTTATAAAATCAGCATTTAGTCTATTAGGAATTGAAGTTCCTGAAAGAATGTAAGAATCTTTATAATAATGAAAAATTAAAAGCCGATAGTTTTTTAAAACTATCGGCTTTTTTTGTTTGAATTTTTTATTGATGATTCAGCCTCAATTAGTTTATGAAAAACTTCAGAAGTTAATTTTTAAGTTAAAAAGTATTTTTTTGTAGGAATAAACTATTAATTGTATTAATTTTCGCACTTTATTTAAGCATGACATTATTTTAGTTTTTTTTAAATGATTTTCGACATTTTGTGAAATGCATTTACAGAAAACACTTTTTAGTTAAATTGCTGTTACTGAGAAAAAGATATATGTAATTGAGTTAGTAAATGGCTGAATTTAAAGATACCTCCTTATATTCATTTTTAACTATTTTGAATTAGTACACCTTTTAGTAAAAATAATAAGGAACAAACCGTCTAAGATTTAGACGGTTTTTTTGTAAATAAAAAAGGCCGATAATTTTAAAATTATCGGCCTTTTATAACTAACACAAATATTTTATTTTACGAACTTGTTGATGATAGCATCAGATTCTGCTTTTGTTGCGTTTGGTTTTAAATCAAACAATAAAGAGTAAAGTGCTTTTCTTTCAACTTTAGCCTCTAAATTCAAATCCTGATGTCTGTCAAAAAGAGTCTGCCATTTGTCACGAACGTTTTTCCAAAGAGCATTGTTTTCTTTCCACCATTTTTGAGCAGCGATACATTTAACATCAGGAACTTTCGTGTAAACATCAAATCCTTTTTCCTGAGCTAAAAGAACATCTTTTCCGGCATCATCACGAACAAGTTTGTCGTTATCCTGCTCATGATTCCATCCTGTGGCTGTGATTTCGTGAATGTTTCTTCTTTTTAATACATTATAATCATTACGTTTAGTCTGCTCTCTTCTAGGAAGCGGAGCATCGGCAACGTTTGCCCAGTAATCCTGTCCGTCAACATGTACCCAAGTCGAAGAACCTTCATATCTTGGACTATCGTCTACCTGGAATACTTTCTGAGTCCATTGCCCTTTAACAGCTTTTTTATCTAATTTTTTGTATTTCCAGGAATTTCCTTTATCAAAAGTATATAAGTCTGTGTTTTCATATAACCAGTCTTGTCTCCAGTGTTTGATAATCATATCGTCACTTACTATTAATAAGTGCTGCATAACAATTTTGTTTGGATTATCTTCTAAAAGCTCTACCCATTCTAATGCCGATTCATGTTTTGTTTGAGAAGGTTTATAAGTTGCCGAATCTTTAGCATACTGAAAAGTTTCTGCAAAATTAAATTTCACTTCATAACAGCCGCACATTGATTTGATTGACTTAATATCTTGTTGTTTTTTTGCGTCCTGACTGAAACCTAGGCTGCATGTTAAAGCCATAATGGCTGAAAAATAGAGGCTTTTTGTAATCATAACTTATTGATTTATTTTAATTTTTTGCAAATATATAAATTTAATTTAGAACAATTAAAAATAGTTATATATTTGCATCGATTATTAAGACTGAATAAAAATAATGAAAATAAAACTAACTTTTTTTGCTGTAATACTTTTATGTCAAATTTCTTTTTCGCAGCAAAAAGATACCATTACATCGCGAGAAAAACTTTCTGAAGTTGTTGTTACAGGGCAGTTTGAACCGCAATCAATCAAAAAATCTGTATTTAATGTTCGGGTGATTTCTAGTAAGGATATTCAAAACCTTGCCGCTACAAATCTTGCAGATGTTTTGAATCAATATCTCAACATTACAGTAAGGCCTAGCAGCACAAGTGGCAGATCGACAGTTTCTTTATTTGGATTAGATGCGCAATATTTTAAAATTTTGGTTGACAATGTTCCTTTAGTAAATGAAGCTGGTCTGGGCAATAATACAGACTTATCTCAAATCAATCTTAATGATGTTGAGCGAATTGAAATTGTTGAAGGATCAATGGGGGTTGTTTATGGTGCTAATGCTGTTAGTGGAGTTTTAAACATAATCACAAAAAAATCTTCAAACTACAAATGGGGAATCAATGCCTATGTTCAGGAAGAAACAGTAAGTGATGAATATTCTCTATTTAAAGAAGGACGTCATATTCAATCGTTAAAGGTTTCTCATTCATTTAACAAAAATTGGTTTGCATCACTTGGGGCAAACCGTAATGATTTTCAAGGTTATTTGAATGATAAAGAAGGGATGGATTACTTTGAAAATGACCAAAAGCGCGGTTATAGATGGCTGCCAAAAGATCAATTAAACACTACGGCACTAATAGCATACAACAAAGATAATTTTCGTTTTTTCTATCGATTTGAGTTTTTTGATGAAAATGTAGACTACTATAATAGTACGGTACAATCTGGCTTTAATCCTGTTACAGGTTCTTATCGTTATTCTGATGACAAAAGATATTTTACAAACAGATATTACCATAATTTAAATGCTGTAGGGAAATTGTTTTCTCAGCTAAATTACAATGTGTCTCTTTCACATCAAAAACAACAAAGAGATGTGGAAGATTTTAGATATCTTTTTGCTGCTAAGACTGAAGATAATAATGTAAAAGTAAAAGATCAGTCTATGGAAGTTCTTTATTCAACAGGAACATTAAATAATTTTTTTGCAGATAAAAAAGTCGATTTGCAAATAGGATATGAATTTGTAAATAATCAAGGATTCTCATTAGTGCAAGAAGCTAATGCAATCTTTGTACCGGTTAGAAAGACTATTGAGAATTATGATTTTTTTGTTTCTTCAGAGATTATGGCAACTGAAAGACTTTCAATCAGACCAGGATTAAGATTTTCGGCTCAGTCAAAGTTTGATAATCAATATGCTTCTTCAATTGGACTAAGGTATTTATTTGATAAAGGGGTTGAAGTACGTGCTTCTTATGGTGATAGTTTTAGAACACCAACTTTCGAAGAATTATATTCTAAACTTATTTTTGATGGACATTTCTTCATTGGTAATGAAAATCTGGTTCCTGAAACAAGTACCTCATATGAAACCAGTCTCAAAAAGATGACGACATTTTCTTCAGGATTACAAATGTCAAATACTTTCGCGGGCAGCTATTTAGATGTAAATGATAGAATTGATATGGCATTAGTTGGATTTAATTCTGATACAGGTAATCCAGAATATCAGTATATCAATATTAGTAAGTACAAAGTTTGGAACTTTTCTGCTGTTAACCAATTTAGGAAAGATAATTTGACTTTTAATTTTGGAGCTGCTATAATTGGAATCTCACAGAAAATAGAAAACAAAGTTTTTACTTCGGATGATAAGTTTTTGTACTCTTTTAACCTAAATGCGAGTTTTTCTTATCTAGTTCCAAAATGGAAAACTACATTTTCAGGATATTATAAATATAATGGAAAAACACAACGATTTATAGAAGGTTCTACCTCATTTATATTATCTGATATTGATCCAAGTAACTGGCTGGATGTTTCTATTAGAAAAAACTTTTTTAAGGATCAATTTGAAGTTACACTTGGAGCAAGAAATGTTTTTAATATCACAAATGTAAATCAAAGCAATACAAATCAAACTGCAGGACATGCAGCGCCAGGAGAAGTAATGCTTGCTTATGGACGCTCATATTTTTTAAAATTAGCATATAATCTTAATCTTTAATATAAATCAATAAATCAATGAAAAAACTTTTATTTTTATCAATTGCCTTATTGTCTCTTGTTTCTTGTTCAAGCGATGACAATAATCCGGTAGAAGCTAATGCAGTCTCGTTTGCTCAGGCTTCATTAAACTTAACTCAGGCAGCAACTCCTATAGAGTTAAAATTTGCGACTGCTACAACTGAGGCAGGGACACTTACGATTTCTTTTACAGAAACGGGTGTAGTTAGCGGTACAGATTTTACTACTTTACCAGCTGCAACAGCAAAAACAGTTGTTGTTCCTTTTGAAAAAGGGGTTTCTTCTGTAAGTTTCACTTTTAATAAACTAAAAGATGCTATTGAGGGAGAAGTGAAAAATGTTGTTTTCACGATTACAACTTCTTCTATTAATATTGTAACTGGATTGAATAAATCAGTTCAGGTTAATTTTAATCAAACAGCTTCATTAGGAAGTGTTTTAGCTGCTACTGTAGGTGGGCCAAATCAGCCAAATCAGCTTTATCTTGATTTAAGCTCAGGTACATCTAAATCAGTAAACAGAGCTGCTTGGGATTTTGGGTTTTATTCAGGAAGTGATTTTAGAGTTATTATAAACGGCTCAGTAAAAATGGCTGTGAAAAAACTAGAAACTTCTGATATTACTTTGCCGCAGGAAATTGATGCAAATGTAACTGTTGGTGCAGGATCAACTTTAGCATCTAACGGATTTGTTGATAACCCAACTGGAGTTTTAGCTGGGGCAGGAGCGGGAATTGGAACTGCTATTGCTGAAGTTTCAGCTACAGATGCAGATAATAAAGTTTACTTAGTTAATATGGGAGCTTTAGTAGGAACAGCTGTGCCGGAAAAAGGAAATGTTATTGTTGATGGAGAGTCTAGAGGATGGAAAAAGGTTAGGATTTTAAGAAACGGTAATGGATATAAAATTCAATACGCAGATTTAGCTTCTACTACTTTTACAGAAAAAACAATTTCTAAAGATGCAGCTTTCAACTTTAACTATTTTAGTATAGCTTCAGGAAATACTGTTTCAGTAGAGCCTGAAAAAGATAAATGGGATCTGAACTTTACAGTATTTACAAATTATTTAAATATGGGTACTGGTGAAGTTACTTATGGCTATTCTGATTTTATTACAACAAATTCTAAAGGAGGAGCAAAAGTTTATCAAGTCTTAGTTTCTACCGGAGGATCATATGCTGACTTTACAAAAGCAAAAGTTGTTGAAGACAGTTTTAAAGTTTCTGAGACCGATCAAAGAATAATTGGAGCAAACTGGAGAAATGGTGGAAGTCAAACTACTTTGCCAAGTATCAGAACAGATCGTTTTTACGTAGTTAAAGATGCAGCTGGTAACTATTATAAAGTAAAATTCTTAACTATGCTGAATGAGGCAAGCGAAAGAGGTAATGTTACTTTAGAATACGCTATCTTGAAATAATATAAAAATGAAAATCTAAAAAAATATAAAGATTATTCATTCTAAAAATATAATGCACAGCATTCAAAATTTAGTTAATCTTTAGCTTTGTTTTTTTTATTTTTTTTTGATTTAAGAGGTTAGAATTTTCTAGCCTCTTTTTTTTATTTTCTTTCTTGTTAAAATGAATTAAAACTGAATGATTTAATTCTATCTTTGCGCAGCAATTTTTTAAAACAGAATTAACCGTAATAATGATAATTATTTACCGTTTTTATTCTTCAAAATATAATTAGTTAAGTGAATACAAAATCATATTTCTTTCAGTCTTTTGCAATCGTTGCATTAGCCGTTATTGCTTTCGCGGGTTTTAAACAAATTCTGCCGGATAAAATTTTTTCGGATGCTAAATTAGATTCAAAAAATGTTCTTATCGATAGTCTGCTTCTTGAATCTGTCGCTAAAGATTCTCTTTTAGTCGATAGTACGGCTGATAAATCGGGTAAGGAAAAAATAGTTTATGATGCTTCTGAGGGAATTGAATTTCCTTCTGAAACTTTCGATAAGTATAAAGGATTTCAATATCTGATTTCTTTTTATGAAAAATTATATCAGTTAGAGCAAAATCCAAGCGGACATGTTCGAATTGCGTATTATGGAGATTCTATGACCGATGGTGACTTGATCGTACAGGACGTTCGTATGAATTATCAGGAACATTTTGGAGGAAATGGAGTTGGTTTTGTTTCCATAATTTCAGAATCATCGGCTTCAAGAGGTTCTGTAAAAACACTGTATTCTAAAAACTGGAAAATACAATCCTATTTAAATGTAAAAAAACCAATCAGCCCGTTTGGTGTAAACGGACATGTGTTTTTTGCAAATGATAAAAACAATACAACCTGGGTTCAGTATGAAGCCGGATTGAATAAATATTCAACTTCTTTAGATAATCCAACATTATTTTATGGAAGATCTTCTAAAAAAGGAAATGTAAACTTTATTATTGGAAAAGATACATTAAGAAAAAGTCTTTCGCCAAACAATTTAGTAAACAGCTTAAAAGTAACTTCGGGAAGTGTAAAATCTTTCAAAGCTAACTTTATCCATGCTGATTCAATTCCAATTTTCGGTTTTAATTTTGATAACGGAACTGGTGTTCACGTTGATAACTTCTCGCAAAGAGGAAATTCAGGACTGCCGATTTCTATGTTTGACGCCAATGTAATGCAGGCATTTAATAACAGTCTGAAATATGATTTGATTATTCTTCATTACGGAACGAACGTATTGAACTACGGAACCAAAAATTATTCTTGGTACGAAAAAGGAATGACTAAAACAGTAAATAAAATTAAAGAATCATTCCCGGGCGTTTCTATTTTGATTGTTTCTACTGCCGATAAATCGACTAAATACAATTTAGAAATGAAAACAGACTCTGCAGTTGTGCCATTAATGAATGCCCAAAAGAAATATGCTTTGGATACTGAATCAGGTTTCGTAAATTTATATACTTTAATGGGCGGAGACGGATCTATGGTAAAATGGGTTGATGAATCTCCAGCCAGAGCAAATAAAGATTATACCCACTTTAACCAAAGGGGAGCAAAAGCCATTGGGAATTTATTGTACAGTCAGTTAAATGAAGGTTACGAAGAATATAAAAAGTTGCGTGAAAAACGTGATGGAGGCGTTAAGCGAGCGATTAAGAAACCAAAAGCAGATTCCGTATCTGTCAAAAAAGATAGCGTAAATGAATAAACTACTTATTTTCTTTTGTTGTCTTTTTTTCTCAACAAACGATAAAACAGAAACATCAGTCCCACTTCCAACAACTAAAAATATGGTTAACAAAATCGATTCAACATCGGTAGAAACTTATACAGGAAATCACATCTATAATGCAAAAGCATTAGAAAGTGTTTTTCAGAAATTGAAAGAGAATGAGAGTGCTGGCAATCAAAAGATAAATATAGTTCATATTGGTGATTCGCACATTCAGGGCGATTTAATGACCAATAAAATAAGAAAGCTGTTGCAGCAAAAATTTGGAAATGCCGGACGAGGTTTAGTATTTCCGTATCAGCTGGCAAAAACTAATGGTTCTTATAATGAGCGTTTTCGATGCAACAGAATTTGGGAAAGTTATCGAAATATTTATCCGGTTAGGGATTATCCGGTTGGGTTAAGCGGTATTGGACTTTGGAGAGACACAGGCGGGTTTGTGGTTGAAATGAGTATAAAAGATCCGGTTTATAAGTTTAATACGATTCAGATTATAACGCCGAAAAATGAAAATATGTTTGAATTGGCATCAGGATCTCAAACCAAATTTGTTGAAACAACTGAGCGAAAAGTAATAACGCATAAAATTAAAAAAGGAGAAGCGATCTCTGTAATTGCAGATAAATACAATGTTTCTGTTACGGAGATTAAAAAGGCCAATCAGCTGAAGTCAAATAATATTCGTGCGGGAAGGATTTTAAAAATTCCAACTAATCAAACACAGCCAAAGAATATTAAAACATCAGAGTTTGTGCCTTTAAACCTGGAATCAGATGCGTTTTGTCATTATTACAAATCAGAAAAAGCATTAGACAGAATTTTTCTAATTCCGAATAAAGAAGCAAAAGAATATGAGCTTAACGGATTGGTTTTAGAAAAAAATGCTCCCGGAATAACGTACAGCGGCATTGGTGTAAACGGAGCGAAGTTTTCAGACTACAATAAATATCCTTTGTTTTTTGAACAATTAAAAGCTTTACATCCTGATCTTTTAATTTTCTCTTTAGGAACCAATGAAAGTTTTGATAAACTCGAAGCTTCAGAATATATAAGAAGACTGCGACAGTTTATTAAAAACATAAAAGATCAAAATATCGACGTTCCTATTATAGTCATGACGCCTCCGCCTTCTTTATTTAGAGGAAGAAAACCAAATCATTTTGTTGGAGAATATGCACAGCGAATAAATGATATTGCCGAAAAAGACGGATTTGCCGTTTGGGATTTATATGATGAATTAGGAGGTTTAAACGGAATAGGACAGTTGAATGCTCAAGGATTAATAGGGAAAGACTGGGTGCATTATTCTAAAAAAGGATACGAAAAACAAGGAAGTTTGTTTTCAGAGGCATTTTTAAAAGCATACGATAATTTTAAATCTAAAAAGTAAGTTGACAACAATAGAAAGCATTAATAATTGGTTCATTCAAAATTTTGGTGCAATTACAATAGAACAAGTTGAAAGCTGGTTTACTTATAACCCAGACGAAAAACTATTATTTAATACCGGTTTATTCTTAGGATTATTTCTGGTGTTTTATTTTGTGTATGGATTTTTACGCAAAACATTTTATTTAAGATTAACGTATGTTATTCTCTTTTCGCTTTTCTTTTATTACAAGTCAAGCGGTATTTACTTTTTACTTTTATTGCTTTCGTCTATTGTAGATTATGGTTTAAGCCAGATTATTTACAAAGAAACTAAAGACAGCACCAAGAAATTATATTTGGTTATAAGTGTAATATTAAATTTAGGATTACTTGGCTATTTCAAGTATATGAATTTCATGATTGGTACTTATAACGATATGTTCAATGGTAATTTAAAATTTCATGATATCTTTCTTCCGGTTGGAATTTCATTCTATACTTTCCAGTCAATGAGTTATATTATCGAAATTTACCGTGAAGAAATTAAGCCGACAAAAAACTATATCGAATATTTATTTTTCGTTTCGTTTTTCCCGCAGTTAGTTGCCGGGCCAATTGTGCGTGCAAAAGATTTTCTTCCGCAGATTTATCAAAAATTAAACTTAACGAGACAAGACGTAAACAACGGTTTGTTTCTGATTATTGGAGGTTTAATTAAGAAAACGGTTATTTCAAATTATATCTCGGTAAACTTTGTCGATCGTGTTTTTGATACGCCGATGAACTATACCGCATTTGAAAATTTAATGGCATCTTACGGTTATGCCATTCAGATTTATTGTGATTTCTCAGGATATTCAGATATGGCAATTGGAATCGCATTGCTTTTAGGATTTAAGTTACCGGCCAACTTTAGAACGCCTTATAAATCAACTTCGATTACAGATTTTTGGAGAAGATGGCATATTTCGCTTTCAACATGGTTAAAAGACTTTTTATATATTTCCATAGGTGGAAACAGATCAGGTTCTTTTGCCGGATATTTATTCCCAAGTTTATTTTTCTTCGGATTATTGCTTTGGGGAATGGCAAATTACACAACAAGTATAATTCCATTAATTGTTGCGCTTAGCAGTATTTTAATTTTCTGTTTGTCATTTTTGCTTTCAAGTAAAAGGAAGCAGACATTGGTAACCAATTTCAATTTGTTTACCACAATGCTTTTAGGAGGATTATGGCATGGAGCAGGAGCACAGTTTATTGTTTGGGGAGCTTTACACGGATTAGCATTAGCGATTCATAAAATATTTATGGAATTTTTTCCATCTAGAAAAGACGGGAAAAGCAACTTTCTTTGGACATTCTTTTCAATTCTGATTACGTTTCATTTCGTGGTGTTCTGCTGGATCTTTTTCCGCGCCAGAGATTTCGAAACGGCTTTACAGGTAATTAACAATATTGGTCAGTTAACTTTTGAACCAGACCATTGGCAGGCTATAATTTTAGGTTATAAAAATGTATTTTTATTAATGCTGTTTGGTTACGTTTGGCATTTCCTGCCAGAAGTTTTCACAACAAAAATGAAGCTTGTTTTCGACAAAACACCATTATTAATAAAAGCCATAATCTTAGGATTTGTTTATTGGATTGTATATGCAACAGCTGTTGCCGGTTCGCAGCCATTTATTTACTTCCAATTTTAATTTTAAAGTTTTAAAGTGACATAGTTACAAAGGCGCAGAGGTTTTTCTTCTTGCGCCTTTTTTTTGGATTTCTGCGAAGGCGCTAAGACATAAAGTTTTTTTCTCTTGCAGATTTAGCAGATTTGTTTTTGAGTTTTTGTTTCACGCAAGATTCGGCAGATTTTAGCAGATTTAAATTTTTGATTATTTAAAAAATAGAAATCAGCATGATCTGCTTTATCTCAATAAATCTGCGTGAAATAACTTTGCGACTTTGCGTCTTCGTGGCTAGTAAATCTTTGCAAAAAAACTTTGTGTCTTATCGTCTTGGCGGCGAAACAAAAAAACTTTGAGACTCTGTTCCTTTGCAGCTTTGAACCTTAAAAAATAAATTGCCTGAAATATCTAATTAGATTATCTTTGCACTTCAAATAAAGAAAAAGATATGTTTGATAATTTAAGTGATAAGTTAGATAAAGCGTTCCATATATTAAAAGGACACGGTAAAATTACAGAAGTAAACGTTGCCGATACTTTAAAAGAAGTTCGTCGTGCTTTACTTGATGCCGATGTTAACTTTAAAATTGCTAAAGATTTTACAACCAAAGTAAAAGAAAAAGCAATTGGTCAAGATGTATTAACAACATTACAGCCAGGACAATTATTGGTTAAGTTAGTAAAAGACGAGCTTACCGAATTAATGGGAGGCGATGTTGCCGGAGTTAACCTTTCTGGAAATCCAACTGTGATCTTGATGTCAGGTTTGCAAGGTTCTGGTAAAACGACTTTCTCTGGGAAATTAGCAAACTTCTTAAAAACAAAGAAAAACAAGAAACCACTTCTTGTAGCGTGTGATATCTACCGTCCGGCGGCGATCAATCAGCTGCATGTTGTGGGAGATCAAATAGGTGTTGAGGTTTACTCAGAACCAGAAAATAAAAATCCTGTTGAAATTGCTCAAAACGCAATTAAACACGCTAAAGCAAACGGATTAAATGTTGTTATCGTCGATACGGCAGGACGTTTAGCAGTAGATCAGGAAATGATGGATGAAATTGCACGTGTACACAAAGCAATTCAGCCGCAAGAAACATTGTTCGTTGTAGACTCCATGACAGGACAAGATGCTGTAAACACAGCGAAAGCTTTCAACGATATCTTAAACTTTGACGGGGTTATCTTAACCAAATTAGATGGTGATACTCGTGGTGGAGCAGCAATCTCAATTAAATCGGTTGTAAACAAACCAATCAAATTTGTAGGTACAGGAGAGAAAATGGAAGCAATTGACATTTTCTACCCGGATCGTATGGCTGAGCGTATTTTAGGAATGGGAGACGTTGTGTCTCTTGTTGAAAGAGCTCAGGAACAATTTGACGAAGAAGAAGCAAGAAAACTTCAAAAGAAAATCGCTAAAAACGAATTTGGTTTTGACGATTTCTTAACGCAGATTCAGCAGGTTAAAAAAATGGGTAACATGAAAGACTTGGTAGGAATGATACCAGGTGCTTCAAAAGCCATGAAAGATGTTGAAATCGAAGACGACGCTTTCAAACACATCGAAGCCATTATTCATTCGATGACTCCGGGAGAAAGAAGCAAACCAGCCATTATCGATGTAAAAAGAAAAGCCAGAATCGCAAAAGGTTCCGGAACAAAAGTCGAGCAGGTAAATCAGTTAATGAAGCAGTTTGACCAAATGAGCAAGATGATGAAAATGATGCAGGGTCCAGGCGGAAAAAATCTGATGAAAATGATGGGTGGCATGAAAGGAATGCCAGGAGGAATGCCGAGATAAAAAATAATAAAAGTTTCAAGTTTAAGGTTTCAAGTTAAGAGACCAAAACTTGAAACTTTTTTAATTACTTAAATATTTGAGTTTCGCAAGTAACGTGAAACATGAAACTTTAAACCTGAAATAAAACAACACAATGCAGCTACTAGACGGTAAAAAAACATCTAACGACATTAAAAACGAAATCGCAGCCGAAGTTCAATCTATAAAAGCAGCCGGAGGAAAAGTACCTCATTTAGCAGCCGTTTTAGTGGGAAATAACGGAGCAAGTTTAACTTACGTAGGAAGTAAAGTAAAATCATGCCAGGAAATCGGATTTGATTCAACTTTAGTTTCTTTACCAGAAACCATTACAGAAGACGAGCTTTTAGCAAAAATTAAAGAATTAAACGAAGATGATAATCTTGACGGATACATCGTTCAATTGCCTTTGCCAAAACATATCGAGGAACAAAAAATTTTATTAGCAATTGATCCTGACAAAGATGTTGATGGTTTTCACCCAACTAACTTTGGAAGAATGGCACTTGAATTGGAAAGTTTTATTCCTGCAACACCATTTGGAATTATGGAATTGCTAGAGCGTTACAAAGTAGAAACTGCGGGAAAACATACAGTAGTAATTGGGAGAAGCCACATTGTAGGCCGTCCAATGAGTATTTTAATGAGCCGTAAAGGAAATCCTGGAGACTCAACAGTTACATTAACACACAGCCGAACTAAAGATTTAGCAGAATTTACTAAAAATGCCGATATCATTATTACAGCTTTAGGAGTTCCGGAATTCTTAAAAGCTGATATGGTAAAAGACGGAGTAACTGTTATTGACGTGGGAATTACACGTGTAGAAGATGCATCAAACCCAAAAGGATATGTTATAAAAGGAGATGTTGATTTTGACGGAGTAAGCAAAAAAGCATCATTTATTACACCAGTTCCGGGTGGAGTAGGGCCAATGACAATTGCAATGCTTTTAAAGAATACTCTTTTAGCACGAAAAATGAGAAGCGCAAAAAACAAATAATAATTTGTATCAAAATATAATCTTGTAAAGTCTTATTAACCGCAAGGATCGCAAAGATTTTTACACTTAAGTTTTATAAAATATAAAGTTCGCAAAGCCAATTCAATATAAAGCTTTGCGAACTTCTTGTTTTATAAAGAATCCCTAAAAAAATCTTTACGCACTTTGCGTTTAAATTATCTGTATTTTCAAGACTGAATACTAAAAACTGAATACTTTCTAAGTGTTTAAAACTCAAAGTGCCGTTTTTAATATATAATTAATAGTTTAAACTTTTGGTTCTTAAAAATAAAGGATACTTTTGCAGCACTTAAAAAAAACACACTTCTCCAAATGGACGATTATTATTATTCGTTAGTATTTAATTAAAGCAGCTTTTGAATTTCAAAATGCTGCAATAAAACCCTGTATTTTGAAATGAAAGCCTTTTACACAAACAACAACGGATTGGTAGAAATCCAAAAATGGACTTCAAATTGCTGGATTCACATCGAATCTCCAACAGAAACAGAAAAAAAATATTTATTAAACGAACTTCAGGTTCCTGAAGCTTTTTACAATGATATCGAAGATATCGACGAAAGACCTCGTATCGAAATTGAAGATGGCTGGACGCTGATTATCATGCGTATTCCCATAAAAAGCGGCGATGTCAAAATACCTTTTCATACCGTTCCTCTCGGAATTATTTTTAAAGAAGATATCTGCGTAACCATCAGTTTTTACAAAACAGAAATCATCGCCGATTTTGTATCATATTCACAACGCAAAAACATCGAAATCGAAGACAATTTCAATTTAGTATTAAGACTGCTTTTATCATCAAGCGTCTGGTATTTGAAATATCTAAAACAAATCAATCAAAAAATAAAACTGGCCGAAGATAATTTAGAGAAGTCTATCAAAAATGAAGAACTGCAGGCGTTACTTCAAATCGAAAAATGCTTTGTATTCTTTATAACATCTTTAAAAGCAAATGATGTTTTGTTTCAAAGAATTAAAAATCTAAAAGCCCACAAAGCCAGTTATGATCCTGAATTATTAGAAGATGTAGAAATCGAATTAAATCAGGCGCAGGATACCGCGAATATTTATAACAACATCTTAACCGGAATGATGGACGCATACGCATCTGTAATCTCAAATAATATGAACAATATTATGAAACAGATGACCTCAATTTCCATCATTTTAATGATTCCGACATTAATTGCCAGCTTGTACGGAATGAATGTCCCAAACGGCTTAGAAGAAAGTAAATACGGAATCTGGATTTTACTTTTAATATCTATAATATTATCAACCTTTGGAGTCTTTCTCTTCAAAAGAAGAAGATGGTTTTAAATATAAAACAGCCTGTTCATTTTTGAATGGGCTTTTTTATGCATTGGGCGTGACCTCATTAAGATAAGCGGGCAAACCTGCTTTGCGAGTATTCGCCCGCTTATCTTAATGAGGTCGGGCTATCCGCACTGCTTCGGCAGTCAGCTCCTATCCCTCACGCGAATTACAGTCATTAATAAAAATGATTATTATAATCAACCAAAAATTAACGGATTGTTTGAATTTAATTTCTAATTCTTAACAATTAGTTCTGGTTTATTTCAATTTATAAAGTAAGTTTGCTCCTATAAAAATGAAATAATTAAAAGCCTTTAAAACAAGTACATCCGTTATTTATGATTAAAACTTTACAATTCACTGCATTCTTTTTTCATGATTTAGTTCTTTCAAATACATTTTTTACAAAACCAAATAAGATAAAAACACTTATTTTTCTTGTTTTTCTCTTACATACTATTTCTTCTTTTGCACAGAAAAATGTCACTCTCAGCGGTAAGATTGTTGCCGAAAATAATTTACCTGTCGAAGCATCAACAATTTACCTTATTCATCCTAAAGATTCTTCTTTAACAGCTTATACACTTTCAGATAAAAACGGCCTTTTTAAATTAGAAACCAAATCAGGATCTCAAAACAACATTTTAAAAATCTCGGCAGAAGGTTACCAGGAGTTTTCTGAAACGATAGAAAAACTTCATCAGAGTGTAGATTTAGGCGTTGTAAGGCTGATAAAATATGATATTGAACTGAATGAAGTTATTATAAAAAACGAAGCTCCTATCCGAATAAAAAAAGATACCATAGAATTTAATGCCTCTTCATTTAAATTACGTCCAGATGCCAACGTAGAAGCTTTGTTGAAAGAATTGCCCGGCGTAACTATTGATGCTGATAAAAAAATAACAGTCAATGGAAAAAAGGTGAGTCAAATATTAGTTAACGGAAAACCCTTTTTTGATACAGATGGAAAAATAGCACTTCAAAATCTTCCGGCTGAGCTCATAAAAAAAGTACAGGTTTCAGATACCAAAACGAAAGAACAAGAATTTACCAAACAAGCTTCGACATCAGAAAATGTATCAATCAATCTAACAATAGACAAAAAGAAAAATAAAGGCTTTTTTGGTAAATTGTTGGGCGGTTACGGAAGCTCTGAAAGATATGAAAGAAGTGCTTTACTTAGTTATTTTAAAGATAAAAGGCGTATTAGTTTTTTGGCTTCTTCAAATAATATTAATGCATCTGGTTTTTCAATGAACGAGGTTTTTGATAATATGGGAGGCGGAAGAAACGATGGTTCTGGAGGTGCTTCTGGCGGCAGGGGAGGAATAACAAAATCGAATATGATTGGATTAAGTTATTCTGATGAATGGTTTAAAGAACAAAGTTCTGATTTGAATTATTATTTTAATAATTCTAACACAGACAATACAAATAGAACATCAGAGCTTACTTTACTTCCAACAGGTTCTTTATTGTCAAAATCTGCTTCAAAAAACGATCAGGATTCTAACAGGTATAGTGTAAATTTGAATTTTGAGTATAAAGTTTCTCCTTCAATAAAAGTTTTTTTTGGACCGGTCATTGAAACAGGAAAAACTACATCGGTAAATACTTTTGAAAGAAAAACATGGAATGAGAATAATGAGTTAATAAATTCCAGTAATTCTTTTAATACAAGCGAAAATAATAATACCAATTTTAGAAATAATCTTAGATTTTTTTCAAATTCTAAGAAAGAAGGACGATACTTTACAGCCTCTTTTGAAAACGAAAATTCACGAAATGATTTAGATACAAGAGTAAATTCATTGACCGTTTTTGCACAAGGAACAAGTCCTGACGATTTGCGTAATCAAAATGTTATTCAGAAAAATAACAGAGATAAATATACAGGCACCCTTCAGTATTTTGAACCAGTAACAGATTCGCTAAGGCTGAATTTTTCAGTAATCACTGATTATGAAAAAACAAGCGATGATAAAAAAACATTCGACCGTAATGGTCAGGATATGGAATATGATGTTTTTAATCAAGTACTTAGTAATTATAACTCTTTTAATAGTTTTAGAGTAAACCCTAATGTGGGATTTAGTGCGAGTATAAATAAATTTGATTTATCAGCATCTACAGGAACTTCTGTTATCAAGACTCAAAATCATGCATTTTATTTAAAGGAAACAACAGACTTGAATAAGAACTATTTTATCCCAAACGGAACGATTAGTGCAAATTACAGAATATCACAATCTCAGAGTATATTGATGATGTATGAGCGCAAATTTACAATTCCAAAAGGAAATCAGGTTTTGGCAGTTGCTAATTTAGATAATCCCTTAGTTGTTGTAACAGGAAATTCTAATTTAAAACCTTCAACCTTTCATTTTCTGCAAACAGGTTTTTCAAGTTTTAATTTTCAATCAGGTTCAGGTTATTTTGTCCATTTTAGTACTACCTATTTTGACAGTCAGGTTGTGGGAGCTTCAGCATATAACAGTTCAGGGAAACAGATTTCAACTTTTGATAATGTAGAAGGCACATACGATATGTTATTAGCAGGAGAATGGAACAAAAGCATAAAGAAAGATGTGAATACTTTTGGACTGCGGTTTTCTATGTATGCTAATTATAGTTTAAATAAAGGTTTTACAAATAATCAGCTGTATGAAGCAAAAACATTAAGGCTAAATCCCGGCTTTGGATTTGCGTATGACTATGGCGAATTATTAAACATCCATCCATATTATAATTTTACATACAACGACATTCGATATAATAATACTTCTTTAAGTTCAACTTCAAATACAACTCATAATTTTAATATCGAAATGACAAGCTTTTGGCCTAAGAATTGGGTTTTTGGCAACGACTTTGGCTACAACTATAATTCGAACATTTCCGGACCTTATAAAAGAGATTTTTATTTGTGGAATACCAGCTTATCCTACAAATTTGCGAAACAATTTACATTTAAAGCGAAAGTTTACGATTTGCTGAATCAAAATCAGAGTGCTTTCAGGAATATCTTGCCAACGGCTGTTATTGATTCAGAAACCAATGTTTTAAAGCGCTACGTAATGTTTTCGTTACTGTATAAATTTAAAAATTTTGAAACAAATCAGAGCTAATCTTAAGTACAAATTGATGATAAGGCCGCTTTAAAAAAAAGCGGCCTTTTTTTATTGTCATTTCAAAATAAATAATAACTTTGTACTGCAAAGTACTTTAATTATGAATCAAAAGCATCAAGAAGATTTAGCACATATTCGTTCCATGATGGAGCGCTCTTCCAGATTTATATCTTTAAGCGGACTTTCAGGAGTTTTCGCGGGACTTTCTGCTTTAATTGGCGGTATCTTTGTATACCAGTTGTTTAAAGCAAATGGTGTGGATTATCTAAACGATGAGCATAGATTATATTCTGCTAATCTGGTTTCAGAATTATTCTGGATAGGAATTACAATTTTAGTATTTGCATTTGTATTCGGAATCTTTTTTACCATTAGAAAAAGCCGAAAATACAACCTGCCAATCTGGACTTCGGCAACCAAAAAAATGCTGTTTAATTTGGCAGTACCGCTTTTAACAGGAGGAATATTCTGTCTGGCATTAATGCATCATGGTTATTTTGGTCTGGTAGCACCGTCAACTTTAATATTTTACGGATTAGCCGTTATAAACGCTGAAAAATATACATTTTCTGATATAAAATATCTAGGTTTTTCGGAACTGATTTTAGGATGTATTGCACTTTTTAATATAGGATATGGATTGATTTTCTGGATTTTAGGATTTGGAATCCTGCATATCGTATACGGATTAGTGATGTTCAAAAAATACAAATAACCCAATGGGAATTATTGATAAACTAAATAAAGATTTTGAAAGCCGTGTCAGACTGGGTATTATGTCCGTTCTGATGGTTAACGACTGGGTAGATTTTACCGAGATGAAAACGCTTTTAAATATCACCGATGGTAATTTAGCGAGTCATTCCTCAGCATTAGAAAAGTCAGAATATATTGAGATTAAAAAGGAATTTGTGGGTAAAAAACCAAAAACATCTTATCAGGTAACACCGCTTGGCCGCGCGGCGTTTAAAGAGCACCTTTCTTATCTCGAAAAATTAATGAAATCCTAATTACTCTATTTTTTTGTCTAATAACTTTGAAATGCAAAGTACTTTTAAATTAAAAATCATGAAAAAACATCAAATTATTTTAGCCTGTACAGTGGTATTTACCCTGCTTTTTTACAATCAGTCTCCGGGAGTTAATCTTTCTATTTTTGGCGTAATACTAACGCTTTTTATTAGTTATTTTTTTCAGGAGAAGTTTGTTGACAGATCCCATTTAGTTTTGGTTGTAACCTCTATTTTATCTTGTTTTGCTTTTGCCTGGTACGGAGACGCTGCTTCATTTTTTGCTTTAGCATTATCAATTTTGTTTCTACAGTTTAAAACACAGGATGGAGAACTTAAAATCATTCAGATTTTCCCGCTCATTTTTCTAAATGGCTTTACCTCTTTTGGTCGTATTTTTATGTTTAATCAATGGCTGCCTGAACGAAAAATACACAATGACTTGGCTAAAAAAATCGTAGCATTTGTTGTTATTCCGGTTATCTTTTTAGGATTGTTCTTTATTGTTTACTCTTTTGGAAGCAATCATTTTTCTTCATTGTTTACGGATTACACTTTAGATATTGATCTTTTTGAGCTTATCTTAATCAGCGCGATTGGATTTTATGTTTCGTTCAGTTTTTGGAATTACTGGGTTCCGGACGCCTGTTATGATTTTAATCCAAAACTTAAAAATGAATTCACCAATATTTTTGAAATAAAAAACCAAAGTACATTTTCATTTCTTGATCTGGATTTTGAAAGAAAGAGCGGCGAAATCACATTGTTTTTGCTAAACATTATGCTTTTGGTTTTTATAGGAACATATAATTACGAACAGTTTTTTGAAGTGGTTGAAAAAACAAACTTAAGCGCCGACACGCACGAACGTGTAAATGCTGTGATTTTTTCAATTCTAATGGCAGTTGGTGTAATCTTATTTTACTTTAAAGGAGGATTTAATTTTGATGAAAAAGCAACAACATTGAAAAAACTGGCAAAAGTGTGGATTACATTAAATGTAGTTTTGATTGTAAGCGCTATGATAAAAAACTCAGAATATGTTTCATTTTATGGTTTGACTTACAAACGTTTAGGCGTTTATGCGTTTTTGACTTTGGCAATTATTGGTTTAGTATATTCTTTTTTAAAAATTGTAAAACAAAAAACAAATGCATATTTGGTTAATCAAATGGTTTGGTATTTCTATGCGACCATTTTAGTATGCAGTTTTTTTAATTGGGGGAGTTTAATTACCAATTACAATATTTCAGTAAACAAAGGTGTTGAGCCCAAATTTTTGAGCAGTTTAAACTTTAATGACGAAGTTAGAAGAGAATATTTTGCAAAGAATAATTTAGACGGACAGTATCCAGAAATCACCAGAGAAGAAATGATAAGAAATTACCAACAAAATGGATTTTTATCGAAAGCATTATATTATGATTTCGTGGAAGTTAAACCGTAAATATGTTAAAAAATCTTTTTGAAAATTTAATTTAATTTTAGAAAGATTTTTTTTACTTCCAGCCTTGCTAATTAATTTCTATTATAAGATATTTGCTGTCAAATTGTTAAAAATAATATAAAATCTTAACCTGCAGAAAACTATGAAAAAAATTACGCTGGTTCTCTTTTTAACATTCGCCTGCTTAACTGGTTTTGCCCAAAGAAAAGCTGACGAAGTCTTAAAAATGAATTCAAAAATTGAAGATTTAATGCAAAATCCTATTACAGGAATTATTGTTATTAAAGAAGGAAATGTTGTAAAGGGTATTAATCCGGAAACAAAAGCTGAGGCTTGGAGTTTTGATGCTGATAAAACAGTTGGAGAAAGTACTACGCTTGAAACATTAAGCAAATTAGACACAGACAACTTATTTGCAAGCAAAAGAATCTTAAAGAACATCGATGGTACTCCATACGTTGAAGCTTTAGTGAACTACAAAACAGTTCTAATCAATACACTTGATGGAAAAGTGGTTTACAACTCAGCTAATTATAAATACACTGTTTTTAACAGCCAGTTTTTATATGGAGAAAATCAGTATTTAGTAAAAGGTGCAGAAAACGGAAAAGTAATCGCATCTTTAATCGATCTTAATACTGGAGATGTATTATGGAAAACAGAACAGGGAGATGCAAAAAGCGCATTTGCTTCAATGTTTACTTTTAAAGCAAATGCTTCTAACGAAGCAGAAGTAAGCGATACTACGATTTACTCACTTTATTTAGGTAAATTATCTGCAATTGATAGAAATACCGGAGCTTTAAAATGGACTGGAGAATTAGAATATACTAAAGTATTTCCAACTCAAAACAGTAAAAACCTTGTTGTAATTAATAGTAAAGGATTGCTTTCGTCTAAACAATATTTAAATGTATTAGACGCTGAAACAGGAAAACCAATCTGGGAAGATGCTATTAAAACAAAATACATTGTTTACTTAGAAGACTGGGGAGATAAAATTTTAGTAGCTCACAACAGCGGATTTAACTTTTATAACTTAAAAGACGGTTCTAAAATTTGGAAAAAAGACGCTCGCGGCGACGGATTGAAAAAAGTAATTTCTCTTGATGGCGACTACTTATATGTTGCTGAAAATGAAATGATGCTGATTGACAAAGACGGTCAGAAAAAATGGAAAAGCTTCATCGAAATTTCTGATGATAAAGAAGATGCAATTAACTACTTAGGTAAAGTTGATGATAAAGTTTTATACCTAACAGCTACTTATGGTAACATGGTAGATTATAAAACAGGTAAAAAATTATGGAGAGGAAACTTAAAATTCAACGCAAAACGTCCTTTATTAAACGTTTTTGACGAAGAAAACAATCAATTCTTAGTTTACAATGATGAAGAACTTTTCAAATTCAATACTACTGTAAAAGATAAACCAGACCCATTTGCAAAAGTAAACATCAAGAAAGAAAAAGAATTAAACTCTATCGAATTATTTCCATGGGGTGTAGCTCTTTCTGGACCTACAGAAGTTATGGGAGTAAGCAAAGAAGGTAAAGTTTTATACCACAAAATCTATACTCAGCCTGGTGACGGAGGAAGAGCTTGGGGGCAAGCTTTAGCAACTGCAGGATCTATTGGTTTAGGAGTTTCTGCAGGATATAATGCTGCTATGGGATCTGAGTGGAGAATGGTTTACATTGATCCGGCTACAGGAAAAGAAACAGGTTCTTCTGTTATCAAAAAACAAAATGACAAACAATTAAACAGAGCAGCAAAACAAGCGGCAGGATCTGCTGCATTAGCTGACGTTTCTAAAAGATTTTCTCAGCGTTTTGATGCTATGAGACAAAGCCGTGATTTCTCTTATATTTTTGCTAAAGACGAAGCTACACAGCAAAAAGTTTTAGTTAAAGTAAAGAAAGATGACGGAACAGAATTAGATAAAATCTTATTCGAAAACATGCGTCCAATCTACGAAGTAGATTTTGCTACGCAGTCTGTATATTACATTTTTGAAAATGAATTAAGAATTTTTAACAACAAAATCTAATTCAGATAACAATAAAGAAAAAGGCGTATTGAAATTTCAATACGCCTTTTTTATTTATTATAAAAATTATTGATTTCCTCGTTTTTTAAAACGCGGATCATTTTTAGAAATAAACGGTGTTCTTCTGCTTGTGTTTTTATTTGGAGTTTCAACTTTAGGCAGACTGGCTTCTTCTGTTTTACTCGAAGGCTCAATTAATTGATTTAATTCTTTAATTTCGGCATCGGTTAAATCTCTGTAACGGCCAACCGGAACATCAAGTGAAATATTAATAATCCTGATACGTTTAAGCGCAGTAACTTCGTAACCCAAATATTCAGACATTCTTCTAATCTGGCGGTTTAATCCCTGCGTTAAAATGATCTTGAAAGTATATTTACTGATTTGTTCTACTTTACATTTTTTGGTAACAGTATCCAGAATCGGTACACCATTTCCCATTCTCTGGATAAAACGTTCTGTAATAGGTTTGTTTACTGTAACCGTATATTCTTTTTCGTGATTGTTTCTGGCGCGGAGAATTTTATTTACAATATCGCCGTCATTCGTCATAAAAATTAATCCTTCACTGGCTTTATCCAATCTTCCAATTGGGAAAATACGTTTTGGATAATTAATATAATCTACAATGTTATTTCTGACTTCTAGATTAGTTGTGCATTCAATTCCAACTGGTTTATTGAATGCCAGATAAATCATTTTTTCGTGTTTTTCTACGATTAATTTTCCGTCTACACGTACTTCATCATCTGGTGAAACTTTAGTTCCCATTTCCGGCACTACACCATTTATTGTCACACGTCCTTCCTCAATTAATTTATCGGCTTCACGACGCGAACAAAAGCCTGTTTCCGCTATAAATTTATTAAGACGTTTTAAATTTTCTTCCATGATGCAAAAATAGGCAAAAAAATGATTTTAGATTTTAGATTTCAGAGTTTAGATTTTTTATTATAAAACTTAGAGTCTTAGCAACTCAGTACCTTAGGATCTTTAAAAAAATTACTTTGAACTTTCAGAAAAAAGAAACTCAATCACTTTATCGTACAATTCATCATCATGCATTCCGTGGCCTAAACCGCTTGTTTCTACAAACTGGCTGTTTTTCCAATTGCTGGCTATTTTTTTTCCTTCGGCGAAAGCCACAATTTTGTCTGAAGTATCATGTGCAATAAAACCAGCGACATTAAATTCTGAAGCAAATTTCTGTCCGGAAAAATCCTCCAATTTAAAATTAAAACGATTAATAAATTTGTTTTCTAAAAGAGGAAGCATTCTTCTGTTTAAACTCAGCATTGAAACATAATTGTCAATCAAAGTTTTTAAATCTGATGGAGCACCCAAAATCACCATTTTATTGATGCTCGTATTTGGAAATAAATATTGATGATACACACACGCAGCACCGCCAATAGAATGACCAATAATAATTTCAGGCTGATATTTTTCTACTGCTTTATTGATGAATTCTGCGTAAAGCGGAACATTAAATTCTTTTCCACTGCTTTGTCCGTGTGCAGGTGCATCAAGAGCAATAATGGTGCTTCCGGATTTTTGAAGATGTGGTAAAGTTTTCTTCCAACGCGACGAATTACTTTCCCAGCCGTGAACCAAAAGAATTTTGGTTTCATTTCCTTTCCAGATATAAGTTTGAAAATGATGTTCGTTATGATGAAAAATTTCTGTTTCAGTATTTCTTAAAACTTTTGGGAGTTTTTCTTTTTGTAATCGGCCAATTCGAGGCTGGCTGAAAAGCGCATACGAAAGTTCCATTGCCTTTTGCGGACGCACATAACTCAAAAAATTGATATAAGATCCAACCGATTTTAATGTGATGAAACGAATTCCTTTTTTAATTCCCAAAACTTAATTTTTTTCTAAAGGTAAAAAAAAGTTTTGCCACAGTTTAAAAGATTACAAAGGATTTCTTCTTCAAACTTTAGAATTTTAATCCGTGTTAATCATTTTAATCTGTGGCAAAATATAAATGCAAAAAAAATCCCGATATTTAATCGGGATTTAATATTTAGAATTTTGAGAACAATTGTTCCATTTTTTCTTTTTCTTCGTCTGCTAAAGCAGTGTCAACTAAGATTCTTCCAGAATGCTCATCAGTGATGATTTTCTTTCTTGAAGCAATTTCAACCTGAGTTTGTGGTGGAATCGTAAAGAAAGATCCTGCAGAAGCTCCTCTTTCGATAGAAACTACAGCTAATCCGTTACGAACACTGCTTCTGATTCTGTTGTAAGCTGCTAATAATCTGTCTTCGATTTGCGCAGCATATTCAGCAGATTTCTCAGTTAAGAAAGTTTCTTCTTTCTGAGTTTCAGCCATAATAGCGTCTAATTCAGATTTTTTATGTTTTAAATGAGAGCTTTTAGCATCAAGTTTTTCTTTTAAGTTAGAAATAACTTCTTTTTTGTGCTCGATAGAAGCTTTCATTTCTTTGATTTGCTTTTCAGCCAATTGAATTTCTAATTCCTGAAATTCAACTTCTTTTGTCAAAGAATTAAATTCTCTGTTGTTACGTACTGATTCTTGTTGTTTTGTGTACTTTTTGATAACCTCTTTATGCTCCTCAATAGCAATTTTCTTTGCTTTGATTTGCTCCTCAATCACTTCAAGTTCACCTTTCAGTTTTTCTGAACGAGTGCTCAAACCTGCAACTTCATCTTCTAAATCTTCAACCTCTAAAGGAAGTTCTCCTCTAACGTTTCTGATTTCGTCAATTCTAGAGTCAATAAGCTGTAAATCGTATATTGCTCTTAACTTGTCCTCAACACTTAATTCTTTCGTATTCGTCATATTCTATAAGTACTTAACTGGATTTGTATTTTCTTCCGATAAAATGATCGCAAAATTAAGAATTTTTTTTCGAAGATAATCAACAATATAGTTTTTTGTATAGCGTTCGCTCTCAAAATGACCAATATCGGCCAAAAGTAACTTATTTTCTGCTTCATAGAACTGATGATACTTTAAATCAGCGGTTAAAAAAGCATCGGCTCCGGCCTGAATTGCATTTTTAATGGCAAAGCTTCCTGACCCGCCCAAAACGGCTACTTTCTTGATTTTTTTTCCTGTAAAAACCGAATGGCGAATACCGCGCGCAATCATCATTTCTTTTACATACAAAAGAAATTCTTTTTCTTCCATTTCATTTTCGAGTTCGCCAATCATTCCTAAACCAATATTTTGCTGTGCGTTCTCTAAATTGTAAACTTCATAAGCCACTTCTTCGTAAATATGATTTGTGAGCAGGGCTTTTACAACTTTTGACTGAAGATGTTTTTCAAAAATAACTTCAATTTTTATTTCAGTTCCGGTATGTAGTTTTCCTTTTTCGCCAATAACGGGGTTGCTTTTTTCGTTTCCTTTAAAAGTGAAAAAACCTTCAGAATTAAAACTGCAGTTGTCATAATTTCCAATTGTTCCGGCTCCGGCTTCAAACATTGCATTTCGCACTTTTTCTGAATTGTCAGGAACTGTATAGGTTACTAATTTTTGAAGGAATTGCTGTTTCGGAATCAGGATTTTGGTATTAATTAAACCCAAGGCATTGCTGAAAATTTTATTTACACCCTGCGCGTGGTTGTCAAGAGCAGTATGAACGGCATAAATGGCGATATCATTTTTTATGGCTTTTAATATAGCGCGCTCAACATAATTTTTGCCCGTAATTTTTTTTATGCCCGAAAATAAAATGGGGTGAAAACACACAATTAAATTGCAGTTTTTATTTTTTGCTTCTTCAACTACATTTTCAAGAGCATCATGACAGACTAAAATTCCGGTACTGTTAGTTTCCGGATCTCCCACTAAAAGTCCCACATTGTCAAAATCTTCTGCATAGGCCAGCGGAGCCATTTCTTCGAGTACGGTTATGATGTCTTTAATTTTCATTTTGGTTTTTATTTCAAGTTTTGTGCTAGATTTCATGATTTTTTAATGAATACGAAACCTAAAAACAAATTAACGAAAAAAATTATACTTTCGTAAAATGAAGTTGAAATGGATTTAATGTTGAAATTATTGCATGGCGAAGAATAAAAAAATAACTGTTCAGGGAATTGATGTTGTTGTATATGAAAATGATAAAGATGATTTTATGTCACTTACCGATATTGCCAGACATCGTGATAATGAACGCAGTGATTATATCCTGCAAAACTGGATGAGAAATCGCAGTACAATTGAGTTTATTGGATTGTGGGAAAAATTTAATAATCCCAATTTTAATTCCATCGAATTCGATGGAATTAAAAATATGGCAGGTTCCAATAGTTTTTCTTTAACTCCTAAAAGATGGATTGAAGCTACAAATGCTATTGGAATTGTTTCGAAAACGGGAAGATACGGCGGAACATTCGCTCATAAAGATATTGCTTTTGAATTTGCAACTTGGTTAAGCGCTGAATTTAAATTTTATCTGATAAAAGAGTTTCAGCGATTAAAAGAAGAGGAAAGTAGTATTAAAAAATTGGAATGGAATTTACAAAGAACTATTTCAAAAATTAATTATAAAATTCATACAGATGCTATTAAGGAAAAATTAATTCCCCTAACCATTAGTAACAAACAAAAGAATTTTATTTATGCAGATGAAGCAGATATTTTAAATGTTGCAATGTTTGGTAAAACAGCAAAAGAGTGGAGAGATGAAAATCCAGATGAAAAAGGAAATATTAGAGATATAGCATCAATAGAGCAATTGGTAGTGTTGTCGAATCTTGAAAGTATAAAATGCGATGCTTATACAACAAGGAATAAGTCAAAATGAAAGATTGATGCAATTAAATGAAATTGGAATTAATCAAATGAAATCTCTAATACAGTCTAACGTTTTGAATAAATTAAAATAATGAACTTACTTCGAAAAATACTTTTCCCCTTTGCCGTTTTATACGGATTTATAACCAGTATTCGTAATATTCTTTTCGATAAAGGAATTCTTAAATCGACTTCATTTAACGTTCCTGTAATTGCAGTTGGAAATCTAAGTGTAGGCGGAACGGGAAAAACACCTCAAATAGAATATTTAATTCGTTTATTATCTGATAAATATAAAATAGCGACATTAAGCCGCGGTTATAAAAGAAAATCAGAAGGTTTTGTTTTGGCCGATGAAAATGCCAATGCCGAAATTTTAGGAGATGAACCTTTTCAGTTTTTTCAAAAATTTCCAAATGTACAGGTTGCAGTTGATGCCAATCGTACAAACGGAATTACACAGTTGCTTTCGCAAAAAAATAAACCGCAGGTTATTTTATTAGATGATGCTTTTCAGCATCGAAAAGTAAGAGCCGGTTTTTATATTTTGCTGACTTCTTACGGTGATTTATATGCTGATGATTTTATGCTGCCAACCGGAAATTTGCGTGAGAGTAGAAGCGGAGCCGAAAGAGCCAATATTGTTGTCGTTACAAAATGTCCAAAACATTTACCAGAACAAGAACAAGCAGAGATTCGGTTAAAATTAAAACTAAGCTGTTCACAACAGATTTTTTTCTCGTTTATAGATTATGATACTGTGATTTTGGGTAAAGATGAAAGAATTTCTGTAGATGAAATAAAATCAGAATCGAAACTGCTTTTAGCCGGAATTGCAAAACCACAGCCGTTTTTTGATTATTTAAAAAATGAAACCGACGAATGTTTAACCTTTCCGGATCATCATCATTTTTCTGAAACAGATTTAGAGTTAATTCAAAATAAAGCCAATGGCAGAAAAATAATAACAACCGAAAAAGATTATGTTCGTTTAAAAGATTCCAAATTGGTTTCGCAGCTATATTATCTGCCTATAAAAAGTACTTTTATAAATCATCATCAAAATTTTGACGTCTCGATTTTAGAATATGTAAAAACTAATTTAGAATCTTAGTATCTCATTTTTCAGAACTTTTGTTAATCAAAAAACTTAGCAATTGTGCTGTAAAATTCATCCGGAACAAAAGGTTTTGTAATTACATCATTCATTCCAAAAGATAAAAGCATATCGCGGTTTTCGTCTAAAGAAATAGCTGTTAAAGCAATAATTGGAGTTGTTTTGTCAAACTCTCTAATTTGTTGTGTTGCGGTGGTTCCGTTAATTCCCGGTAAGTGTACATCCATTAAAATCATATCAAAGCGTTTAACTTTTAAAAGTTCAACCGCTTCTTCGCCATTGTCGAGAATTTCACAGGTAATAGCTTTATTCTCGAGCATTTTTCTGGTAATCATTTGGTTGATTTTATTGTCTTCAATCAACAAAATAGATTTATGTTTTAATTGTTTGTCGTTATATGGTTTTTCTTCTGTAACTGCTTCCAAAGGTTCGTTATTAATTTTAAAATTTAATTTGAAAGTAAAAGTTGATCCTTTTCCAACTTCACTTTTTAGTTTGATTTCGCCTCCCAAAAGTTCAATTAACTTTTTAACAATCGTAAGCCCTAAGCCAGTTCCGCCGTATTTTCTGTTTACTTCAATAGATCCTTGCGAAAAACTTTCAAATACGGTTTGTAATTTATCTTCCGGAATACCAATTCCTGTATCGACTATTTCAAAATAAACGGTTGCATTTTCATCTTCTTCTGCAAATAATTTAGCAATAACATTTACATGTCCGTTTTGGGTAAACTTAAGGGCGTTGTTAATTAGGTTTAATATGATCTGGGATAATTTTGTGGGATCGCCAATTAAATTGTCGGGAATTTGTTTGTCGACTTCAAGGTTGAAATAATTTTTATTCGCAGCTGCTAATTCTTTAAGCGAGCTTTGAATATTGACAAGTAATTCTTTTAAATTGAAACTGATGTTTTCGACCTCGACTTTTGTAGAGTCTATTTTATTAATCTCCAGAATTTCGTTGATAAAAGTAGTTAAGTAATTTCCGGAGAATTTGAGCGATTCTAAGTATTTTAGCTGCGCTTTTTTAGGATTGTCTTCGAGAAGTAAGTGTGTGATTCCGTTAATTGCATTTAGCGGAGTCCGGAGCTCATGGCTCACAGTAGATAAAAATTCGGATCTTGCTTTTGATGCTTTTTCGGCTTTGTTTTTAGCCAAAATAAGCTCTTTGTTTTTTTCTCTTAAAAGAAGATTGTTCTGATTACGAATAATATTGTTTTTGTACAAAGCCAGACTCAACAGCGATAAAATAGAAATTAAAGCAATGGCCAGAATACTTACTAATTTAGAATAACGATAGGTTTTAAGCTGGATTTTTTCTTCGCTTTCTCTTTTTATAGTATTATTTAAAGTTTGATTTTTTTTGAATTTCTGAAATTCATTAAAATCGATTTTGGCATTTTTTAGTTTTAAAATATAATTTTCTAACTGATAATGCTCATCTAAATAAGAGTAGGCAAGGTCATAATTTTTGTTTTGTTTGTAGTATTTGCTTATTGCTAAAACAATTTTTGATTTTTGAGCCAGATCGTTTGTTTTTTCATTGTAATCCAGGGCTTTGTCGAAATAAATTATAGCAGAATCGTTCCTTTTTAAATGAGCTTCAATTAATCCAAGCTGATAATACGATTTGATTTTTGTTTTTACAACAGATGGGTTATCGGCTGTTTTTATGATTTTTTGAAAAGTCTTGGCAGCAAGCGGGTAGTTTTGGTTTGATTTAAAAGCCATTGCTTTTTGGAAATTTAAAACTTCTGAGCTGTCGACTACGCCAAGTTGTTTTAAAAGTTTTTGTGCTTTTGCATAATAAACATCGGCCGTTTTGTAATCGCCTTTTGCAGTATTTGCTACGCCAATATAATGTAAAGCTAAAATTTTGGTACAAGTAGGTTTTACACTATCAAAGGAAGCCACGCTTTTATGGAAGTTTTTTAATGCTTCGTCGTATTTCCGCTGATTGTAATAAATTTTACCAAGCTTAAAAGTCTGGTTTGCCAAATCCTCTGGAATGTGATTGGTCTCGCAAAAATCGATAGATTTTTTAGTTAAAAGAACAGCTTCATTGTATTCTTGACTATTCAGTTTTTTGTTTGCCAGTTTGTTATAATAGGAAATGCTGTCTGTATTCTGTTTGGTTTGAGAATACAAAAATGGATTTAAAAAACAAACAACAATTAAAAGATAGTACTTCATGTATGCCTGCGCTTTTACAATGAATCTTATGTTTTTCTTATCAGTAAAATCAAATCGATTAAGCGCGATGAATAGCCAATTTCGTTATCGTACCAACCCACAACTTTTACCATTTTGTCTATAACAGAGGTTAGCTGTGCGTCAAACAAACACGAATGTGTATTGCCAATTACATCAACAGAGACGATAGGATCTTCTGTGTAATCTAATATTCCTTTTAAATTTGTTTTTGAGGCTTTTTGAAATGCAATGTTAATTTCTTCAATAGTAACAGCACGTTTAACATTGAACGTGATGTCTGTCAATGAACCATCGGGAACTGGTACACGAATGCCGCATCCTCCGATTTTTTCGTGCAATTTAGGAAAAATTTTTGTTAATGCCTTAGCTGCACCTGTTGTTGTTGGAACAATCGACTGACTGGCACCTCTGGCACGGCGCAAATCCTTATGTGGCTGGTCGTGAAGACTTTGGTCTGTCGTAAAAGAATGTATTGTGGTAATGTACGCCTGTTCGATTCCGCATAATTCTTCAATGATTTTTATCATCGGTGCGGCGTTGTTTGTAGTACAGCTAGCATTAGAAACAATATTTTCTGTTCCATCTAATATGTTTTCGTTTACACCCAGAACAACCGTTTTAATCGTGTCAACTTCTGATGGGGCAGAAAGTATTACTTTTTTTGCTCCGGCTTCTATGTGGGCGTTTAGTTCTTCGTGTGTTTTGTATTTTCCGGTCGATTCGATTACAAAATCTATCGAATGGTTTTTCCAGTCCAGATTTGAAATACTTTTTTCATGAAAAAACAAATAATGTTTTTCGTTTACTATAATTCCCTTTTCGTCAAAACTTACATTAAAAGGAAGCACTCCGTGAATACTGTCGTATTTTATTAAATGCGACATTGTTTTATTATCTGCAATATCATTAATTGCAACAACTTCAATTTCAGGATGATTTATAAGGAGACGGAATAAATTTCTTCCAATTCTTCCAAAACCATTAATAGCAATTCTTGTTTTCAATTCTTGTTTATTTGTTTAACCGTTTAATCGTTTAACCGGTTGTACAATTAAACGATAAACTTTTTATAAAATATGCTTTTGTGCTTTATATGAAGAACGTACAAGCGGGCCGCTTTCGACGTGACGGAAACCTAACTCAATACCGTATTTTTCATATTTGGCAAATAATTCAGGAGTTATAAATTCTTTTACAGGCAAATGTTTTTTCGTTGGCTGTAAATATTGTCCAATAGTAACTACATCTACATTTGCATCGCGCAAATCTCTCATTGTCTGGTAAACTTCTTCTTCAGTTTCTCCAAGTCCCAGCATAATTCCAGATTTAGTTCTGTTTATTCCTTTTTCTTTCAAATAGCGTAAAACTTCTAAACTACGGTCATATTTTGCCTGAATACGTACTTCACGCGTTAAACGACGTACTGTTTCCATATTATGAGAAACTACCTCAGGATTTGCTTCCACAATTCGGTCAATGTTTCTTTCAATTCCCTGAAAATCCGGAATTAAAGTTTCAAGAGTAGTATTTGGGTTCATTCTGCGGATGGCTTTTACAGTTTCCATCCAAATAATAGAACCCCCGTCTTTTAAGTCATCTCTGTCAACACTTGTAATAACTGCGTGTTTAATGTTCATGATTTTAATAGAACGGGCCACTTTTTCAGGTTCGTCCCAATCTACCGTTTCAGGTCTTCCGGTTTTAACACCGCAAAAACCGCATGAACGAGTACAAACGTTTCCTAAAATCATAAAAGTTGCTGTTCCTTCGCCCCAGCATTCTCCCATATTTGGGCAGCTTCCAGAAGTGCAGATTGTATTTAAACTATATTTATCGACTAAACCTCGCAGTTCAGTATATTTTTGTCCAATAGGTAATTTTACCTTCAGCCATTTTGGCTTTGCAGGTGGTATGTTTTCAATGACTGTTTCCATATATCATAAATCTGAATACAAAGATAATGAATGTAGTTTATTTGGAGACGTTAATTTGCTTTTCCTTTACGTTTCGTGCATACAGATGCAGCTTCTGTTTGAATTAAACTACAATTTTACCTTATTCTATTATAAATTTGACTTCTTGGGGTAATACAAAAATCTAGTAATTCTAATTTTTGTTGCTAATTTAATAGTATACAAAATGAAAAAAAGATTTATTGTATTAGGAATTTTACTTGCTGTTTTTGGTTTTAATAAAATGAATGCGCAAATTCTTTCTGATAAAGCGATGGGAGCTGTAGGAAAGGGAGTTTCGGGATTTACTTTTAGTGATGCCGATGCTGTGGCTCTTGCCAAACAATCAATCGCAGAATTAGATGCAAATAATCCTGTTGCCGGACCGGCTGATGGTTATGCCATTCGTTTAGAACGTGTATTTGGAAAACATGCTTCTACAGACGGAGTTACTCTAAACTATAAAGTTTATCTGGTAAAAGATATTAATGCATTTGCCTGTGCCGATGGAAGTGTTCGCGTATTTGCAGGTTTAATGGATATTATGGATGATAATCAATTACTTGCTGTTATAGGACATGAAATTGGTCACGTTGTTAATCATGATACAAGAGATGCAATAAAAGCGGCTTATAAAAAAGAAGCGCTGTTAGATGCGGCATCATCACAGTCAGGAAAAATGGAAACTCTTACTCAGTCGCAGTTAGGACAATTAGGAAGCGCTATGATTGACAGTAAACACAGCCGTAAACAAGAATCTGAAGCAGATGCATTTTCTTATGACTTTATGAAAAAAAATGGTTACGATGTCAATGCAGTAGAATCAGCTTTTAGAATCCTTCAAAATTTAAGTGAAGGAGCAGATGCTTCTTTCATGACCAAAATGATGAGCTCGCATCCGGATTCTGGAAAAAGAGCCGATGCAGCGAAGAAAAAGGCAACAAAAGATGGTTTGTATAATGCTTACGTACAGCAGAAAATTGACAATACTGCACCTGTAAAAGCTAAAACACCTGCAAAAGCAGCGCCTGCTAAAAAGACAGCAACAAAAAAGAAATAATTTTTTTATATATAAACGCAAACCGGCAAATTCAACAGAACTTGCCGGTTTTTTTGTTTAAAATATTCTGTGGATACCAATAAATAATGATGAAATAACTTGTTTAAATTTTATATCTTTATTTGTTGAAAAAACAAGCTTTCTGTGAAATGAAATAGCATTTTGTTATGCTACATTTGTTGTCAAATTGTAATTATAAAAAATATGAAAAAGAAAATTATAATAGCAGGGCTCTTATTTGCAGCGTTTGGTTTTACGAAAATGAATGCGCAGATTAATTTAGGAGACAAAGCGATAGGAGCACTTCAAAAAGGTGTTGCCAGTTTTACCTTAAGCAACGCCGATGCAGCAGCACTATCTAAAGAAGCTGTACGCAAATTAGATTCGACTAATGAAGTGGCAGGGCCAAATGATGGTTATGCTTTACGATTAAACCGTGTTTTTGGAAAACACACAGCCGGCGAAGGTTTTACATTAAACTATAAAGTCTATAAGCTGAAAGAAGTAAATGCTTTTGCAACAGCAGATGGAAGCGTACGTGTTTATTCTGGTTTAATGGATATTATGGATGATAATGAATTGCTGGCAGTAATTGGTCATGAAATTGGTCACGTTGCTAACAATGATTCCAGAGATGCTATGCGAGCTGCTTATCAAAAAGAAGCTTTAATTGATGGCGCGTCTTCACAATCAGCAAAAATTTCAGCTGTTACTGATAGTCAGTTAGGAAAAATAGGCAGTGCTTTAATAGATAGTAAACACAGTCGTAAACAAGAAACAGAAGCAGATTTATACTCTTATAATTTCTTAAAGAAAAATGGTTATAATGTAAATGCTGAAGAATCTGCATTTAGAATTTTAGCTAAAATGAGTGAAGGATCTGAAGCTTCATTCATCGATCAAATGATGAGTTCTCACCCGGATTCTAAAAAAAGAGCTGATGATGCGAAAGCAAGAGCAGAAAAAGACGGAGTTTATAAACCGTATGTACAGCAAAAAATAGACAACTCAGTTCCTAAAGCTGCAACTACGAAAAAAACAACGACTACTACAAAGAAAACTACGACAAAGAAAAAGTAGTTTTGAGGACATAAAAAAAACGGCAAACTTAAATTTGCCGTTTTTTTTATGTTTAAAATTAACCTAAAACATGATGTGCCAAAACTTTTTGCACGTCATACACGTTAACTGATTTATTAAATTGTTTTACAATGCTTGGATTTAATTCGCTCGAAACCCAGATTTTTAATTCGGCATCAAGATCAAAAGTTCCAGCTGTTTCTACACTAAAACGAGTAATGCTTTTGTAGCCAATGGATTTATATTCTGTTTTGCTTCCTGTTAATCCTTGAACATCGACTAGAATTAATCTTTTGTTTGTAAAAATGAAAGTATCACGAATTAGTTTAAAACCCATTTCAATTTGTTCGTTGCTCGTTAAAAGCTGACCGTATTTTTGAAGTAAATCTTCCTGACTTACCGTTCCTGCATTCCCCATAAGGGCTGAAAATATTCCCATTTTATTTGTTTTTATCGTTTGATTTTCTTTTTGTGGTAATGTAAAAGTAAATAAAATCGCTGATAAAAATTATATGCTAATATGAAGAGATTAGAATTGTTTAAAGCTCAGCTAGAATATTTTTACTTGCTTTAAAGGGGGATTTTTTGCATAAAAAAAGCAGAACCTAAGTTCTGCTTTTTTATTTTTATTCTGCTTGTGTTTGTATTGTTATTGGAAGGTTGTAGGCGGTTCTAACTGCTTTTCCACCGATCATTCCAGGTTCCCATTTTGTTTTTAATGATTTTAAAACTCTAACAGCTTCTTTTCCTAATCCATATCCTGGATCGTTTTTAACTACGATATCTGTCATTGAACCGTCTTTTTCAATTACGAATGAAACATATACGCGTAAAGTTCTGTCAGCATCCAATTCTGGTTTAGTGAAATTATTCCCCACAAAAGTGTAGAATTTTTTAATACCACCCGGAAACTCAGGCATTTTATCTAATGCAGCAGGGGTATAAGGTCCAGTAACTGCAGGAGCTTCAACTTCTCCAGGACCTGATTCTCCAGAAGAAGGTATTGTATTAACACTTGTTCCTGGTCCTGTGTTGGTATTATCTACAACAGGAGCGTTTTCTTTATTAGTTGCAATTTCTGTAACCGCTTCATCTGGATGAGTAATAACAGGATTTGTTAACTGAGATGAAGTTACAGGAGCTTGTGATGCAGGCTCTTGCTTTTGCGGAGGTGCAACGTGCTCTTGTATTTTAGGTTTTACAATGTCGTCGATTTTTACGACCACTAATGGTTGTTCGTAAATTTGAGGTTCTGCTTCTACAGGGCGATCATTACTAAGTTTATTAATCAGCATCGATACACTTCCCAAGGCTGTTAATAACAACAAGGCCATAAACAACGCATTTACAGTTGTTTTAGAATTTTCCTGACGTAATTGATACGCTCCGTATTCTTTGTTTTTGTTTTCGAAAACAAGATCAGTCCACTTGCTTTCATAGATGCTTAATTTAGTCATGATTTTTGGATTTTAAGGTTAAGTAACTTTAAATCATACGCGATAAGGATTGGGTTTTAGCAAACAACGCAGAAGTTGTTGTTTTAGTGTGTGAATAAATAAGTTTTTTAAGAAAAAATGTGATTATATTTTATTCTTTTCTTAAAGATAATAAATTATCTATTACGATTGATGATCTCTGCTAATAATTTTTTAGCGCGTAGTATTTTTACTTTAACATTACTTAAAGGTTCATCAATCTTGTCAGCAATTTCTTGATAAGATAACTCTTGAAAGTAGCGAAGCTGAATTACTTCCTGATAATGGGGCTTTAATTCTTTGATGCATAAAAGCAAACGCGAGAGGTTTTGCTCTTTAATTAAAGCATCTTCTGCAGATGGGGTAGTGTCGGCAATGTTGTATGCCTGCTGGTCTTCGGTATCAGTTATTTCAATAAAAAGACTGGTTTTCTTTTTTCGCAGTAAATCAATATAAACATTTTTTGCAATAGCGATAAGCCAGGTATTGAACTGGAATTCTGGATTGTAGGAGGCTATTTTGTCAAAAGCCTTAGAGAAGGTTTCTATGGTAATATCTTCGGCAGTGGTTTCGTTTTCAGTACGTTTAAGCATGAAACTGTAGACTTCATTCCAAAAATAATCTAATAAAAAAGTAAAGGCGACCTGGTCACCTTTTTTTGCTTTTTCTATTTTAGAATTTATTTCCAATATACCGGTTTTGAAAAAATATTAGTTATAAAGATATTAATTTGCGTTAATATAAGCGCTATCTCTACAATAGGAAACCAAATTTTAATATCATTTTCCTTTAATTTTCCGGCAGAAAATCCAATTACTGTCCAAACCACTGTATATCTTGTTGCCAAAATAGCTACTACAGCAATCCATTGAAATTGAAACGCCAGTAAAATAATAACTGATAAAAAGAAAAATAATTGCGAACAAAAGAAAAGTCCTAATTGAAATTTATCAAAAAACTTATAATATTCTGCTGTAGAAATATGTCTTCTTTTTTGAGTAAACCAATCTCTAAAAGATTCTTTTGGGTTTGAATATGTAAAACTTTCAGGATTATAAGCAATTGTAGTGTTTGCTTTATTTGCCGCTTGATTAATGAACAAATCATCATCGCCAGAGCGAACCTGTATATGATCAATAAAACCATTTACATTAAAAAACTCTTCTTTTTTATAAGCCAGATTTCGGCCCACGCCCATATAAGGAAGTCCGGATTTTGCCCACGAAAAATATTGAACTGCCGTTAAAACGGTTTCAAAACGAATTATTTTATTTAAGAAAGAACGTTCTCTTTTTTCGTAACCTCCGTATCCCAGAACAATTGTTTTTTCTGTGCTGAATTGAGATGTCATGGCGGTAATCCAGTCTTTAGAAGTTGGATAACAATCAGCATCTGTAAATAAAAGGTAATCTTTTTTAGCAGCTTTAATTCCTAAGGTTAAAGCGTATTTTTTATTTCCCCAAAAAGCTTCGTTATTTTCAACTTTAACTAAACGGATATTTGGATATTGTTTTTCAAATTCTTCAAAAACTTCAAGAGTTTCATCGCTGGATGCGTCGTCAATTAAAACAACTTCAAAGTCAGGATAATTTTGTTCTGCTAATAACGGGACAAATTTCTTTACATTTTCTTCTTCATTTTTTGCACACACGATTACAGATACCGGAATGCTTTTTTGTGTAATCTCTTGAGGTTTAGCAAAGGCAAACTTTCCAAAAATTCCTAAATAGTAGAAAAGTTGAATGAAAACAACAGCAATAAAGAAGTAAAATAAAGTTATAAGCATATAGTTTAATGTCTGTTAGTACTTGAATTTTTGAGAGAACAAATGTAGTTATGAATTACTAATTTTCAATGTTTAATACCAATTTACTTTCGGCATTTTGACATTTCTTTTGCAACAGCAATAGACAGAGGGTTTTCTGTTTTTTCTAATTCCGAAATTATGTTTTTATAATTGTGATCGTCACGGTTTTGTGAAAGCTTTTTTGTTGCCTGAATTTCATCAATTTCGATTTCAAGACCAAAAATTCCTCTGGCTTCACGCATTGTTTTTGAAGATAAATTTTCTACACGCACCGGATTCTCAGAATTTGCTTCGTATTTATCAACGAGTTTTTTTAATTGCTCTACAGAAGTTTCATAATCAACAATCTTAATGCGTCCGTAAACATGTACGGCTATATAATTCCATGTAGGCACATTTTCGTGATCGTACCAAGAAGAAGAAATATAACTGTGAGCGCCAGAAAAAACAGCTAAAACCTGATCATTTTCTCTAAAACCTTCGGCTTGAGGATTTAATTTTGAAATATGACCTTCCAGTATTTCTTTTCCATCGGCATTTATTGCTAGTTCCATAGGAATATGTGTTGCACATAATTTTCCGTTGGTTTGGTTGATTAGAATTCCAAAACTGTTTTCTTTTAGAAATGCTTTGATTTCTTCCTGATTTTCGTTTTTGTATAAATCTGGTGTATACATGGGTTTGTTTTTATTTCAAAGATTTTCCAAAACAAATCGCTTCGGGGCGGTTTATATATTTTCCGTAATTTGGAATTACCTGATATTTATGTTTTGTGTAAAATTGAACAGCTTCATGATTTTTTACACGTGTTTCCAAAACTAAATTAGTAAAGCCAATGTTTTTTGCTTTTTCTTCCAGAAAAGTTAAAATAGAGGTTCCAATTTTCTTTTGCGGAAGCTTCGAATACATTCGTTTTACTTCTGCGGTATTTTCGTCGACGGGTCTAAATGCTCCGCAGCCTACAATTTCATTGTTTAATTCGGCAATGACAAAAACAAATTTAGAGTTATCAGGCTGCCAATCTGTAAAAGAATTTTTTCCACTGCTGCCAAAACGCATCAATAAATTGGCTGATAATTCTTCTGTAATTTCAAAAGCCTTTTTGTCGTCTGGATTAATAGTTACTATTGTTATTGAATCCTTCATAATAGAATTAATGAAATGGAGTTTGAAACAAAAAAATTAAATCACATTTACTTCTGCTTCAATCTTGATTCCGAATTTTTCAAACACAGCTTTTTGAACTTCTTTTGAAACTGCTAAAATTTCCTGTCCCGTTGCATTCCCATAATTTACCAAAACCAAAGCTTGATTTTTATGAACTCCGGCATCGCCAAAACGTTTTCCTTTAAAACCAGCTTGTTCAATAAGCCAGCCGGCAGGAACTTTTACTTCGGTTTCAGAAACTTCATAAAACTTCATTTCAGGGAATTTCTGATGAATTTTTTCAAAATCAGATTTTAGTACAATCGGATTTTTGAAGAAACTACCGCTGTTTCCTAATTCTTTCGGATCTGGTAATTTGCTTTGTCTGATAGCGATTACAGCATTGCTGACATCTTTTAATGTTGGTTCTGTAATGTTGTTTTTTGCCAGTTCTGCCAGAATATCTCCGTAAGAAGTATTGATTTTATGATTACGCTTGCTCAGTTTAAAAATTACCGAAGTAATAATATATTGATCTTTTACTTCGTTTTTAAAAATACTTTCGCGATAACCAAAATTGCATTCTTCATTCGAGAAAGTTTTCATTTCCTGAGTGGCAATATTTATGGCTTCGCAGGAAACAAAAGTGTCTTTAATTTCGGTTCCGTAAGCGCCAATGTTCTGAACAGGAGTTGTACCAACGTTTCCGGGAATAAGAGACATGTTTTCTAATCCGCCAAAGTTGTTTTCGATTGTCCAAAGTACGAAATCATGCCATACTTCGCCTGCCTGACTTTCTACCCAGACAAAATCGTCGTCTTCTTTAATTATTTTTTTGCCTTTTAAATCAATATGAATAACCAGTGCGTCAATGTCTTTGGTTAAAAGCATATTACTGCCGCCTCCTAAAATGAACTTTTTTTCGTTTTTATTTTCTTCTAAAATTGTTTTTAATTCAGCAGTTGAGCGAACTGCGACAAATTGTTTAGCGCTGGCTTCAATGCCAAAAGTATTGTGTTTTTTTAAAGAAAAATTGGATTGGATTTCCATAAATAAAAGGCTTTTTAATCTGTGTCAAAAGTATGAATTATAAGTTTTGGTTTAACGGCGAAGACGTGCAAAGTTTTTTGAAGGCTTTAGAATAAATGTAGGCTTTAAATATTTTGTTCTTAATTAGGTTCTGTTTTTTTGTAAGTTTGAATTAAGTAATAGTGTAATTATGTTAAAATCAATTAGTAAAAACGGATTCGTGTTTTTTCTTATTCTAAATGCATTTTGGTCAATATCTTCTTTTTCCCAAACAGATTTAGTAGGAGAATGGAAAACAAAAGATATAATTGGATATACAGATCTTACAGAATTTTCTTTGACAAAAGAGAAAGAAGCTAATTATGCTTGTCGTTTGACATTTAAGTCAGATGGTACATTTTTTTGTGATGTACCAGTAAAATGTCTTAATGATTGTTTTGTTTTTACTTCTGGAACATATGTGCAAGTTGATAATAATCATATACATTTAATTGTAAAAGATGCTCATTTTGTTGGATTAACTTGCAAGATGAAAAACTTAAGTAAAGAAGATATTGTTAAAGATTTAGGTGTTTTTTACATTCATAAAGATGGAGAAACAATTCGATTGATTCCGAGTAGCGGAATTTTGGAAGATAATAAAAAAGTTTCTTTGGTTGATCCAGAATAATAAAGCTAAATATTTTTAATTGTTTCGCGAGTTCAACAGCCCATGATATTTCTCCGAAATAACCTTCATGTTAATATCATAATTAGCATTTTCTTCTACGAATTTTCTATTTCGAATAATGGCTTCATTTCGTAATTCCGGATTTTCAAAAGACCAGATTAATTCTTCTGCAAGCATTTTAATATTGTCAATTTCTATTAATTGTCCGTTTTCGCGATGCGTAATCCAGCTTTGATTTCCGGGGATATCAGAAACTACAGGAAAACAATTAGATGCCATGGCTTCAAATAAAGAAGCAGAAACACCTTCCGTAATGGGCATGCTAATGTAAATGTTAGATTGCTGCAGTAATTTTGGAAGTTCGGTATTTGGAATTCTTCCGGTAAAAATCACTTTATTTTCAATTTGCAATTCTTTGGTTAAATCTTTTAAAAACTGTAAACGAGTTCCGTCGCCCACAATTGTTAATGAGAAGTCAATTCCTTTTTGGTGTAAAATGCCAAAAGCTTTTAAAATAGAATCATGTCGATATTCTGGTTGAAGTGAACGCGTTACAATCGCTTCAATTTTATTGGAATTATTTACAACTGGAGTAAAAAGCGACAAGTCAATTCCTTTTGGAAGAACCAATACTTTATTCATATCCACACCAATTTCTTTCATGTGAATTGTCATAACCGGACCCCAGGCATGAATTAAATGTGCTTTTTTGAAAGCATATTTCTGAATGAATTTTTTAAAAGGATATAAAGCAGAATCTTCCGGCCATAAGTCTGTTCGGCCCTGCTGAGCAATTGCAATTGTTTTTGATCCGGATAAAGCGGCTAGAAATCCGTAACTGGTCGTTCTTTCGGCAATAACCATATCCGGTTTTTCTTTCTTGATTATTTTTCGAATAGAAAGAGGAGAAAGAAGATATTCTAAAATACGTTTGAATCTGTAATTGTTGGAAGTTTGAAGTTCCCAGGTGATGATTTCAAAATCGCCAAATTCTTTCAGGCCTTTCATCCAGGTTATGGCATCGGCACGATAAGATTCTCCCAGAAAAAGTATTTTTCTTTTCATTCAGTTATTGTTTTTGCCACAGATTAAAAAGATTAAAAGGATTTTTGTTCCCGCGAAAAATTAATCTGTGTAATCTGTGGCAAATAAAACTAAAATTCTTCAGTTTCTAAAGCACGATTTATGAATTCGTTCAGAGGTTTTAAAGTAATAAGTTTTTTGGTCATTTTAGAAACGAAGTCTTTTTGAGTTACTTCGGCAATATCATAGGGTTGAGTTGCAGTAAAGCTTTTCAATTTTAAAAACTCAATTGCCGGATGGTCTTTTTCGTAACCACGAGGCATGCTTTTAAGTGAATTATTTTCGTTTATGTCTAAGTTTTTAAATTCTTTTTTGAAGTTTTTGTCATTTAAAATTTCCTGTAAATCATCATAGAAAAAAGCAATTTCTTTGCGGACTTTTTTCAAATCATCCGCATCAGGCGAATAAAATCCGCCGGCAATAAAACTCGCCCCTTTTTCAATATGTACATAATAACCGGAACGATTTGCGCCTTTTGCTCCTGCAGAAAGCCAAACGCCCAAATGTGCTTTGTATGGAGATTTGTCTTTTGAGAATCGAATATCACGATTAATTCTAAAGGTACAATCTTTAATTTCAAGTGATTCCAATGAAGGATCAAGTGGTTTCATCGCATCCAGAAAATCACTTACCAGTTGGTGATAATCTTTTTTAAAGATTTCGTAACGTTTTTTATTCTCCTGAAACCATTCGCGGTTATTGTTCTTTTTTAAATCGTCTAAAAATTGCAATGATTCTTTCGTTAGCATATTCCTTTATATATTAATTGCAGTTGTTTTTAATTTTTGTTCAGGCTAATTTAAGGATTTCCATTTTGGGATTAATAATAAAACCTGATACAAATTGTATCAACTTTGTCAAAGTTTCAATTTGCCACAGATTAAAAAGATTAAAAGGATTTTTATTTGCTAATGTTAATCTGTGAGAATCTGTGAAATCTGTGGCTTACAAAAATCACAAATTAAATATCTTGTAAGTTTGATGCGTTGATTTTACAATCGCTTCGGTTCTTTCAGGATGTGTATCAGAAATAAAAAGCTGTCCAAAAGTTTCACCGTTTACCATTTCGACAATTTTAGCAACGCGGGTTTCGTCGAGTTTGTCAAAAATATCATCAAACAATAAAATAGGAGTTACACCGCTTTGTTTCTTTAAAAATTCAAATTGAGCCAGCTTTAAAGCAATCAAAAATGATTTTTGCTGTCCCTGAGAACCGAATTTCTTTATAGGATGCGAATCAATTTCAAAAGACAAATCATCTTTATGAATTCCCGAAGTTGTATAATGTAACGCTCGGTCTTTATTTATGTTTTCCTGTAAAAGTGTTAAAAGGTCTTTTTCGAACAAATGACTTTCGTAAACCAACTGTACTGATTCTTCAGAACCAGTTATAGCCTGATGATGTGTATTAAATATAGGTATAAACTGTTCCAGAAAATCTTTTCGTTTTTCAAAAATCGATTTTCCAAATTCGTTTAACTGTTCATTATATATAGATAAGGTATCATTATCAAAAGTGTGATTGAGGGCAAAATACTTTAAAAGAGCATTTCGCTGTACAATTACTTTTTGATATTGTATAAGCTGGTGCAGATAAGAGGAGTCTAACTGCGAAATCACGCTGTCCATAAATTTACGGCGTGTTTCACTTCCTTCAACAATTAAATCGCGGTCAGCAGGCGAAATAATTACGAGCGGAATAAACCCAATATGATCTGAAAATTTATCATAGGCTTTTCCGTTTCTTTTTAAAACCTTTTTCTGTCCTTTTTTTAAACTGCAGACAATTTGCTCTGTTCTCTCATTTTTTTCCAGTTCGGCATCAATAACAAAAAACTCTTCTCCGTGTTTGATATTTTGAACAGCAAGCGGATTAAAATAACTTTTTCCATAAGCCAAATGGTAAATTGCATCAAGTACATTGGTTTTTCCAATGCCGTTTTTGCCTACGAAACAATTGATTTTGATGTCGAAATCAAAACTGGCTTCGGAGAAATTTTTATAATTAAATAATGAGATTTTGTTTAAATGCATTTTTTAAGGAACTCTAAAAAGAAATTACGGTTTTGAAGAGTAAATTTTGAAGATGTAAAATTATCTAATTTTATCGATATAAAGGGCTTTTGGTACATTTCAAGTTCATTTATTTTAATGCTGATGCGAAAGCAGTTAGGCTTACTAAAAATATTTCTTTTAAAATAGTGATAATTTTGATTTTTTTTGCCTCAGTTTCAAGAAAAATTTTATTTTTGCCGTTCACTAAATTAATTTTAAATGGCTACTTACAATAAAAGAGGATATAAAGCACCAAAAGAGAAGGAAGTTAAAGAAGTAACTGAAGAACAACAGGTAGTAATTGATGAAAAAGACAGCACAACAGCTGGTGTTTTTTCTAAATTAGATGAAACTGCTTCAAGAACTGAGGATTGGGTTGCTAAAAATCAAAAAATCATTATTGGTTTAGTTGCTGGTATTGCAGTTGCTACTATTGGATATTTAGCTTACCAAAAATTTATTGAAGCTCCTAAACAGGATGAAGCTGCAAATGAAATGTTTGTTGCGCAGCAAAACTTTCAAAAAGCGGTTGACGGTGTAGCAAGTGATTCATTATACAAATTAGCATTAAACGGTTCTGAAGGTAAATTTGGATTTGTAAAAATTGCTGACGAATATTCTGGAACTGATGCCGGAAATTTAGCAAACTATTATGCTGGTATGGCATATTTAAATACAGGTAAATTTGATGATGCTATTAAATATTTAGGCGAATTCAAATCTGATGATTTAATCTTAAGCGCTTTAGCAAAAGGTGCTATTGGAGATGCTTATTCTCAAAAAAATAATCAAAAAGAAGCTTTAAGCTATTATGTAAAAGCTGCAGAATCTAATAAAAACGATTTTACTACACCTCGTTTCTTATTAAAAGCGGCTAAAACTGCTATTGCTTTAGGTCAGAAAGAAGATGCTTTAAAATATCTTAATGATATTAAAGACAATTTCGATGCAACTCCAGAAGCTGGTTCTGTTGATGCTTTGATTGGATTAGCACAATAAAAATTTTAGACTTTAGATTTAAGATTGTAGATTTGTAGTATAAGAATCGAAACTCTTAAATCAAAAAACTAAAATACTACAGATGGCTACTGAAAATAAAAATCTATCAGAATACGATAAAAACACGATCCCAAATGCGAAAGACTTTCGATTTGGGATTGTTGTTTCTGAGTGGAATGATGTTATAACAGAAGGACTTTATAATGGTGCTTTTGAAGCACTAATTGATTGTGATGTTCCTGCACAACAAATCATCCGCTGGAATGTTCCGGGAAGTTTTGAACTCATTTACGGAGCAAAAAAAATGCTGCAAACACAAAATGTAGATGCAGTTATTGTTATTGGATGTGTAATTCAGGGAGAAACAAAACATTTTGATTTTGTCTGCGAAGGTGTTACACAGGGAATAAAAGATTTGAATGTTCAAACTGATATTCCTGTTATCTTCTGTGTGCTGACAGACAATAACATGCAGCAGTCTATTGACCGAAGCGGCGGTGTTCATGGAAACAAAGGTACCGAAGCGGCAATTGCAGCTATTAAAATGGCATATATTCGTCAGCAGGCGTCGATTTCGCATGCTTTCAATCAGCCTTTACTATCTTCGGGCGCGCTTCAAATTGAAGAAACGCCTATAAAAATCGAAAAAGAATAAAACACGTTTGTTTTAAAATATTAAAACCTATACTGTGTAATAATAGTATAGGTTTTTTGTTTTTTTTATGATTGCTGTTGTTCTAAAAGCAAATCAAAATTCACTAAATTTGTAATTCTTGGTTTGTAAAATTTAACCTAAACTTTTAAAATATTTTTGCTTAATGTCGAGTATTATTCAATTGCTTCCTGATCACGTTGCTAACCAGATTGCTGCTGGAGAGGTGGTTCAAAGACCCGCTTCAGTCGTAAAAGAATTGTTAGAAAATGCTGTTGATGCCAAAGCAACTGATATTAAATTGATTATAAAAGATGCCGGTAAATCATTAGTTCAGGTTATCGATAATGGCGTTGGAATGACGGTTACAGATGCGCGTTTATGTTTTGCACGTCACGCAACTTCAAAAATTCGTCAGGCAGAAGATTTGTTTTCACTTGGAACAAAAGGTTTTCGCGGAGAAGCTTTAGCATCTATTGCTGCGATCGCGCACATGGAAATGAAAACCAAACAAGATCAGGATGAACTAGGTACGCATATTATAATTGAAGGAAGTAAATTTGTTTCTCAGGAAGTGGCCGTTTTGCCAAAAGGAACTTCATTTGCGGTTAAAAATTTGTTTTTTAATATTCCTGCCCGCCGAAACTTCTTAAAGTCAGATACAGTTGAATTTCGCCATGTAATGGATGAGTTTCAGCGTGTCGCTCTGGCACATCCTAACATTCATTTTAGTTTTTATCATAACGGAAGCGAATTATATAATCTTCCTGCAGCAGGTTACCGCCAGCGAATTGTAGGGATTATGTCGGGTAAAACGAATGAAAAGTTAGTTCCTGTTAATGAAGATACTGAAATTATCAATATTCAGGGATTTGTTTGTAAGCCTGAATTTGCAAAGAAAAACAGGGGAGAGCAGTTCTTTTTTGTAAATGATCGTTTTATAAAAAGCGGTTATCTGCATCATGCGGTAATGGCAGCTTACGACGGACTTTTAAAAGATGGTTCTCAGCCAAGTTATTTCTTATACCTTCAAGTACCGCCAAATACAATTGATATTAATATTCATCCCACAAAAACTGAAATTAAGTTTGATGATGAACAGGCTTTGTACGCAATCCTTAGAGCTTCTATTAAACATAGTTTAGGACAATTTAATGTAGCCCCGGTTTTAGATTTCGACAGAGACTCAAACTTAGATACACCCTACCATTACAAAGATGTAGAAGCAGAAATACCGACAATTCAGGTTGACGGAACTTTTAATCCTTTTACAGATGATAAAACAAATCAGCATTATACAAAATCGAGCGGTGGATCGGGAAGTTATAGTTCTGGAGCTTCTTCATCTTCTTTTTCTGGTTCCGGATCAGGTTCGTCGTATTCAGGTTATTCAAAACGAGTTGAACCTACTGCAAGCTGGGAAAGTTTGTATGTAGGCTTAGATACTGAAAATCCGGAAACTATTGAAAGTTCACCTTTTACATTCGAAAATGAAGAGGTAACATCTTCTTTGTTTAATGACGATGAGGTTGAACAGGCAAGTCAAAAAACATATCAAATTCATAAAAAATATATTGTTTCGCCTATAAAATCCGGAATGGTGATTGTAGATCAGCAGCGTGCACATCAACGTATTTTATACGAACAATTTTTGCTGAATATGACCGTAAATCAAGCGGCGAGCCAGCAATTGCTTTTTCCTTTAGATTTGTTTTATTCTGCGGGAGAAATGAAATTAATAGAAGAGCTAAAGCCTTCATTAGAAACAACAGGATTTGTGTTTGATGAGTCAAAATCAGATCATGTTGTAATTTCTGGTATTCCGGTAAATATTACCGAAAGTGAAGTTTCTCTTGTAATTGAGCAATTATTAAGCGATCTTCAGGATGGAATTCCTGCAAACAGTTACAGTCAGAATGATACTATTGCCAAATCAATGGCGAAAAGTTTAGCGGTTAAAACAGGATCGTATTTAACCGAAAAAGAGCAGGATAATTTAGTAAATGGATTATTTGCCTGCAAAGATCCAAATATTTCACCTTTTCAGAAACCAACTTTCATCACCATGCGTGTTGAAGATATAGATAAAAAGTTTGCCTTATGATGAATATGACTCCAGTTGTAAAACAACTGCTTATAATTAATATTATTTTTTTTATTGGTTCTCAGTTAGTGCCGGTTTCTTATGAATATCTGGCTATGTTTTTTCCTGAAAATCCAAATTTCCGAGGCTGGCAGCCAATTACGCATATGTTTATGCATGGCGGTATTATGCATATTGCTTTTAATATGTTTGCGTTGGTTTCGTTTGGATCTGCGCTAGAGCATTTTTGGGGAGGAAAGAAATTTTTATTCTTTTACATTTCCTGCGGATTAGGATCTGCTTTGCTTCATACGGCAGTAAATTATTATTTCTTTGAAGATACGATAAGCACTTTAACAGCAAACGGATTTAATAAGGCGGATATAATGAATCTTTTAAGTCAGGGGAAAATAGATACCAGATGGCAGGATTTAGTTGGAGAAGTTAAATTTCAAGGATTTACTAGTGCATATATTGGTACTGTTGTAGGGGCATCTGGAGCAATTTATGGTTTGCTGACTGCTTTTGCATTTATGTTTCCTAATGCTGAATTAGCACTTTTATTTATTCCTGTGCCAATTAAAGCAAAATATTTTGTTCCCGGACTTTTGTTAATCGACTTATTTCTTGGTGTTAAAGGTACTTCTTTGTTTGGAGGCGGAGGAACAGGTATTGCGCACTTTGCACACGTAGGTGGTGCTATTGCAGGTTTTTTAATGATGTTGTACTGGAAAAAAAATCAGTTTAACAACAATCGTTGGAATTAATTTTTAACTTTAAATTGATTAACTTTAAGAACCAAAAGAAGACTTTATGAATATCCTTGACGATTTAAAACTTCAATATAAATTAGGCGGTATCGCTTTGCGTGTTATTTATTGGAATATCGCTTGTTTTCTCATTTCTTTAGTTTTTTTCTATCAATTTTCTAACGGAGGTTTTATTTTTCCAAACTGGCTGGCATTGTCTTCAGATCCTCAGGTTTTTATGTTTAAGCCGTGGACATTTTTAACCTATGCATTTTTTCATTTTGGATTTATGCATTTGTTATTTAATATGCTGGTTTTAAATTTTGCCAGTAATTTATTCCTGACATTTTTCTCTCAAAAACAATATTTGGGATTATATATTTTAGGAGCCATTTTTTCGGGAATTGTTTTCGCCCTAAGTTTTTATGTTTTAGGAACTTCGGCATCTATAGTAGGAGCTTCGGCAGCTATAATGGCAATTTTGGTAGCGGCAACAACCTATCAGCCTTTAATGAATGTGCGATTGTTTTTGTTTGGAAATGTTAAACTTTGGCATATTACAGGTGTTATTTTGGTTTTGGATTTAATGCAGTTTCGTTTAGAAAATATGGGAGGTCATATTTCGCATTTAGCGGGCGCATTTTTTGGATTCGTCTTTATTAAACTGCTTCAAAACGGAACAGACTTAAGTATAATAATTACCAGAATATTGGACTTTTTTGCTAATCTTTTTAGAAAATCTCCAACGACCCCATTTAAAACTGTTCATAAGAATTATAAAAAACCTACCGAAAAAACAACATCAAAAATTGTCACAAAAGACAAAACGCAGCAACAAATCGATGAGATTTTAGACAAGATCAGTCAGTCTGGTTACGACTGCCTGACAAAAGAAGAAAAAGAGTTTTTGTTTAAAGCTGGAAAATAATCCTTAGCAGAATACTATGAAAAACCTTTCGTGGTTTAATAAAATAATGTTCTTTTTGAATATAGTGCTGACTGTGCTTACATTTAGCGTCTATGTTTTACCCTTTTTAGCACCTAAGAGTTTTCCGCTTTTATCGGTGCTTACGCTGTTTATGCCCGCTTTTTTTGTGGCAAATGCATTGTTCTTCGTGTATTGGGCAATTCAGTTTAAAAAACGCCTTATTTTGTCTGGTTTGGTATTGCTAACCGGTATTACTTTTATCAGCAAGTTTTATAAATTCTCGGCCAAAGATTATATCAAAGATGAAAAAGATTTCTCTGTAATGAGTTATAATGTTCGCTTGTTTAATGTTTTTAAATGGCTGGACCGAGATGATATTCCGGAAAATATTAAATTGTTTATAGACGAAAAAGATCCTGATATTTTATGTATTCAGGAATATTCAAACTCTGCTCATTTAGATTTAAAAGTATATCCGCACCGTTACATTTTTATTGATGGCAAACAGGTAAAAACCGGTCAGGCTATTTTTTCTAAATTTCCAATTATTGACGAAGGAAACATCGTTTTTCCTAAATCAGATAATAATGTGGTTTATGCCGATATCAAAAGAGGAAAAGACATTATTCGCGTTTATAATATGCACTTGCAGTCTATTAAAATATCTCCGGATGTAAGTGAGATTTCAGATGATATAGACAATGTAAATCAGAAAAAATCACAGCGTATTTATGCCAGAATCAGTAAAGGATTTACGCAGCAACAAGAACAGGCTGAAATTTTTAAAGAGCATATAAAGAAATGTAAATACCCAATTATTATTTGCGGTGACATGAATAATAGTCCGTTTTCTTATGTATACAGGAGTATTAAAGGAAAGCTAAAAGATGCTTTTGAAGAAGCTGGTGAAGGCTTTGGGGCTACTTACAAATTTAAATATTATCCAGCCAGAATTGATTATATTTTTACTGACACGAAAATGAAAGTAAAACAATTTGAAAGTTTTTCTGATTTTGAAAATTCAGATCATTACCCAATAATGACGAGGCTTTCAATAGATCAGTTTTAGATGATCTTTTGTGTTTTTAAATAATCAACTGCAAATTTCCCTTCGTTAAAAAGCAAATCCAAAACACTTAGATTGTTTATAAAGCCATGTTTGTCGTCGAAAACCTGCGTGTATTTTTCGAATGAATTCTGGTCTTTTTTTCCATTCGCCAAATGTCGGAAGTCAGAAATATTTTCAACTTCATGAAAATATTCAGTTGTTTTTCCAAACTCAAATTTCATTCTCATACACTTTGTTAGAAGAACTAAAACTTCAAAGTTAAGATCCATTAAAAAAGTGTGTTTTTTTTCGAAAATAGGAACGATATCATCTTCAAAGTACTCAAAGAAAGGAGAGCTTCTGTAAGCAGCTTCCAGCGATTTAAAATGCTGTTTCTGCCAATCAAATTCATTCTCAATCAAAATGTCTTTTGTTTTTTGATGTGCTGCTTTAGAATGTTTAACTGGAATATTTAATAATTGAATTCCATTTGGACTATAGATATACGTTCTGTTTCTATTGGTCTGTTTTTGAAAATTATCTTCCATCTCAAAAGTTATATTTTCAGATTGAGCCATAACTGCGAAATGACTAATCGATGGGAAATAGGTTGGAAGTATTAAGGAATTCATTTTGTTTGTTTTGAGTTTAAAAGTTTCAGGTTTCAAGTTGACGTTAAAAACGAGAACTTGAAACCTGAAACAAAAATAACTTATTTTTTATTATGCTTTATTTTCTCTTCTTTTTTTCCAAATAAAATCTCCTATAAAGTAAATCGCAAGAAGAATTAAGAAATATTTGAAATAAGACTGTGGTTGTCCTTCACCGTCAACAGTTGTGAATACTCTGCTCCAGCGAATTTTGTTAATACCTTTTCCATTTGTATCCCAGCTCATCCAAATGAAAACTGGTTTTCCTACGATATGATTTTCTGGTACATAACCCCAGTAACGGCTGTCTTCAGAATTGTGACGATTGTCACCCATCATCCAGTAATAGTTTTGCTTAAAAGTATAGCTATTAGTTTCTTTACCGTTTATGATAAATTTAGAGCCTTTTAATTCTAAAGTATTCCCTTCGTAATTAGTAATAATTTCTTTGTAAAATGGAAGAGATTCATTTGTTAGAGCAACAGTTTTTCCTGCTTCCGGAATATAAATTGGACCTAAATTATCCTGACTCCATTTGTTAATGTGCGGGAAAATGGCATTGTCATTTCCGTAATCAATTTCTCTTTTTACAGCGGTAACACCCGGAGTGTTTTTTAAACGTTCTGCTCCGGCTTCTGTTAAAGCTCTAAAATAAAGTGTATCTCTTTTCTCAGTTCTAAAACCTGCAGGATCTGTAATGTCTAATTCCTTAAATAAAGATTCAAAATCAATAGATGTTTTTCCGTCTAATGCTACAGAATAAGAGTATTGAGGTTTTGCTCTTTCTGGTAAAATTAATTTTTTACCGTTAATAAATACGAAACCATCTTTGATTGATAAACTATCTCCAGGAACACCAACGCATCTTTTTACATAATTTGATTTCTTGTCGATTGGTTTTATAACGCCAGGTCTTCCTTTTGGTTCGTAAAAATAATGTACTGTATCTACAGGCCAGTTAAAAACGACAATGTCATTTCGTTTTATTTTTTCGAAAGCCGGAAGTCTGAAATACGGCAATTGAGGCCAGCTTAAGTATGATTTTCTTTTTGTTAACGGAATAGAGTCATGTACCATTGGTAATGCAACCGTTGTCATTGGTACTCTTGGGCCGTAATTTACTTTACTTACGAATAAAAAGTCACCAATTAAAAGTGATTTTTCTAATGAAGAAGTTGGAATTGTATAAGGCTGAATAACATAAGTGTGCACTAAAGTTGCTACAATAATAGCAAAAAGCAAAGAGCTTACAGTATCTGCAGTTTTATTTTCAGGAGTTAATTTTCTATTAGCATTATATTCTAATTTTTGTGTGTAGTTTACATAATAGATGTAAAAACCAAGAGTAAAAATTCCAAGAATAGTATCTAAAGTCGATTTTTTGCCAAAAGTTCTAAGTGTTTCCACCCAGACAACCGGAAACATAATCAAGTTAATAATAGGAATGAAAAGCAGTAAAGTCCACCAGGTTGGACGGCTGATGATTTTCATTAAAACAATTGAATTGTATACCGGAATTGCAGCTTCCCAGCTTTTTCTTCCCGCTGCCTGATACAATTTCCAAGTACCAAGAAAATGGATAATTTGAACGGCTAAGAAAAATACGAACCAAGAGTAAAGTGTCATAATATTGTATTTTTAAGTTTCAAATTCAGGATTGAATAGATATTTAATCCAAAACTTTATTCGATTATTGTAAGTTTAATACATCTTTCATGGTGAAAATTCCTTGTTTTCCTGCCAGCCATTCTGCAGCAATAACAGCACCAAGAGCAAATCCTTCGCGATTATGGGCAGTGTGTTTAATTTCAATGCTGTCAATCGCTGAATCGTAATTTACGGTATGTGTACCCGGAACTTCGCCAATTCTTTTAGCTTCAATGTGAATTTGGTTGTTTTGAGCTTCTTCTAAAGTCCACTCGGCATAATTACTGTTTTGAATAACGCCTTGTGCAAGAGAAATTGCAGTACCGCTTGGAGCGTCAAGTTTGTGAATATGATGAATTTCTTCCATAGAAACTTTATAAGAATCAAATTGATTCATGATTTTAGCAAGATATTCATTTAAGCCAAAGAAAATATTTACTCCTAAACTAAAGTTTGAACTAGAAATAAATCCTCCTTTTTTTTCATTACAAAGCGCAATCATTTCGTCATAATGTTCTAACCAGCCGGTTGTTCCTGAAACTACAGGGACATTTGAGTTAAAACATGCCGAAATATTGCTTACAGCTGCTGTCGGGACACTAAAGTCTATGGCAACATCGGCAGTTGAAAGTCCGTCGTAGGTATTGTTCTCGTCTTTCTTTAAAACTATTTCATGACCTCTTTCTAAAGCAATTCTTTCGATTACTTTGCCCATTTTTCCGTATCCTAAAAGCGCAATTTTCATTTTGTATGTATTTGTGATTTTTTTAAATAGAGTTCTATTTAAAAGCGATAATTAAAAGTTAGTCCAACATTTGGTTTAAATGTTACATCGTTTGGATAAATTTCCGGACGCATCGATAATCTTTCGTTTACGTTGAACTGAATCAAAGCAGCGTCAACATTAGCATCGATGATGTTTAAAGCATAAAAACCAACAACAAAAAGAGCAGAAAGGTCTCTGTTTCTTTGGTAAAATTTCTGGCCGGCCACAAGACGGCTTTCGTCCAGATATTGATATTTATCGTCATTAAAGCCTTCTAATCTGCGTTTGTAGGCATTTCGATAATCACGATATTTATTGTTGTTGTCTATGTAAAAGTATAAACTGGTACCAATAGCTCCGTAAACTAATGGAATTTTCCAGTATTTTTTATTATATGCCTGACCTAAACCAGGTAGAATAGCAGAGTAAAAAGCTGCTTTAGCAGGTGTCAGCGGATCTATTTCTTCTAATGCAATACTGTCTTTAGCGACCAAAACCGTTTCTTCTTTTACCTGAGCAAAAAGAGAGACGGTTCCTAAGAGAAAGAACAATAAACTTATGGGGACAATTTTATTCACTATCCGTTTATTAATTTTATAATTCGATTAAAGTCGGCTTCAGAATTAAATGGAATTGTGATTTTTCCTTTTCCGTTACCTGCCACTTTTATATCAACTTTCGAACCAAAATAATCGTTAAAAGTATTTTTTTGAGTTTCTCTAACCACAAATGCCGAATCTGCTTTTGGTTTTCCTTCTGTTTTTGCAGGAACTCCTTCGTGGTAATTTTTTACCAGTGCTTCGGTTTCACGAACAGATAAATTCTGGCTTACGATTTTTTGGTATATATCAGTCTGAACATCTAAATCTTCAATATTGATAATCGCACGACCATGTCCCATACTAATAAAACCGTCACGAATACCTGTTTGGATAATTGGATCTAGTTTTAAAAGACGCAAATAGTTGGAAATAGTAGAACGTTTTTTTCCAACGCGTTCGCTCATTTGTTCTTGTGTTAATTGAATTTCGTCAATTAAACGCTGATAAGAAAGAGCGATCTCGATTGGATCTAAGTCATGACGCTGAATATTTTCAACCAATGCCATTACCAGTGACTCATTGTCGTTAGCAATACGAATGTAAGCCGGAACATGAGTTAAGCCAATTAAAGTTGAAGCACGCAAACGACGTTCTCCAGAAATTAACTGATATTTATTAAAATCTAATTTTCGAACAGTAATAGGTTGAATTACACCAAGTTCTTTAATAGAAGTGGCTAACTCGCGTAATGATTCTTCATTAAAATTGCTTCTAGGCTGAAACGGATTTATTTCGATAGCACTTATTTCAAGCTCTATAATGTTTCCAACAACCTTATCAGCATTTTTGTCTTCTACTGATTTAATGTCGTTTTCCGGATCCTTTAATAATGCTGATAATCCTCTTCCTAAGGCTTGTTTTTTAATTGCTTTTGTCATAAAAACTATTTGCTGTTTTTCTTTATAATTTCCTGTGCTAAATTAATGTAGTTTACGGCACCTTTGCTTGTAGCATCATAATTAATGATACTTTCTCCAAAACTTGGAGCCTCACTTAATTTTACATTTCGCTGAATTACGGTGTCAAAAACCATATCGTTAAAGTGTTTTTGAACTTCTTCTACAACCTGATTAGATAAACGTAATCTTGAATCATACATTGTTAATAATAAACCTTCAATGTCAAGATCTGGGTTGTGTATTTTTTGAATACTCTTAATAGTGTTCAGTAATTTTCCTAATCCTTCAAGTGCAAAATATTCACATTGAATAGGAATAACTACAGAATCAGCAGCTGTTAAAGCATTCAGGGTTAACAAACCAAGAGATGGAGCACAGTCAATAATGATATAATCATATTCTTGTTTTGCTTCTTCTAATGCTTTTTTAAGCATGTATTCACGGTTTTCTTTGTCAACCAATTCAATTTCGATAGCAACAAGGTCAATGTGAGCAGGGATCACATCAACGTTTGGTGATGTACATTTTAAAATGGCTTCTTTTGGTGTTACAGTATGCTCAAGGATTTGGTAAGTTCCTGTTTCTACTGTTTCTACGTCGATACCAAGACCAGATGTTGCATTGGCCTGCGGATCAGCGTCGATCAATAATACTTTTTTCTCTAAAACACCTAATGAGGCAGCAAGATTTACTGATGTAGTAGTCTTTCCAACGCCTCCTTTTTGATTAGCAATAGCAATGATTTTGCCCATTTATTTTCTGAATTTTGAACCGTAAAAATACAATTATTTATGGTTTTTGAAAATCTATTTTGTTAACATTTATGAAACTTCGCTTAATCGGGGTTTCATGGGTGTTCGGCAGAAAATAATTTTAGTTATAAATAAAATTATAAACCACATTTTGATAAAATTTACCGTAGTTGCTGCCACAAAAAGACCAGATTCTATTTTTATCTTGAAGAAATGATCTTATTTTAAGATTTCAATTGTTACATAAACCAAACCGCTTTTTTTGTTTGAAGCAATTTGCATAAATGCCCTTTTACTTAGGTCAATTTCTCTTCCTTTAATAAAAGGTCCTCTGTCTGTAATTTCTACGATCACTGATTTATTATTTATTTCGTTAGTGATTTTTAGTTTTGTTCCGAAGTTGAATTTCTTGTGTGCAGCAGTTAAATCATTGTTATTGAATTTTTTTCCGCTGGCTGTTTTTCTGCCGTTAAACTTGTCATGATAATAAGATGCGTGAGCATTTTTCTTGTATAATACGTAGTAAGGTTCATTTACTGTGCAAGCCGGGTCTTCTTGTGCAAAAACCAACGCTGAAACACTTAAAGCAAAAAGCAAGATTATCTTTTTCATTTTCTGATTTTTTGTAAACCGGCAAAAAAAATCTATTAAAAAAGAATGAACGTATACAATACGGTTTATTTATGTTGTAAAAAGACAAAAAATGAGGCTTTGTATAGTTTTTGATAAGAAAATTGAAACCATAACCGGACTTTTGGATTAAAGATAATTGCTATTTTGGGCTTTCAAAAAAACTATTATTATTACAAACTATCAAACCACAAAAATGAAGATTCTTATTAGTAAAAAATTAATTTCAATATTTACTGCATTTGTGTTTATGTTGATTTTATCCGGCTTTGTTTCTCCTTATTCTCATAACAAAAAATTAGAGGCGAATAAAATAGAACGCAAAATTGTTTACAACAAAAAGAAACACAATATTACATTGTCATGGTCGGCTTTTGGTTCTTCCGGGAACTATGTAATTACAAGAGGAGGCAGTCGTCTGGCATCAGATTTTGTGTCTGTGGGATCTACTTCTAAACTGACTTTTACAGATAGTAAGCCCAGTGCAGATAAATATGAGAACTATTATAAAGTCACTCGTAATGATATCACTATTATAATTTCACTCGAAAATCAGATTTTTGGTGATAATATGTATTTCTACGATAGGAAATATGAAAAAGCAGAAACGGCACGAAACGAAATTAATTCGCATTTTGGTTCGATTGGTTTAGGCGGAGCAAATGGTGAATGGACTACAAAACGTCAGGCTTATTATTTTAAGTCTAATGTAAATGGACAGACTTACGATGCGGGTGGATCTGGTTCTGCATCTTCGGCGGAAGCCAATTCTATAGAATTAGGATTTTATTCGCATATAGGAGGTTTGGGAAAAGTGCCTTCTGATGTAAAATTGGGATCAATATTTACAAGACCTCACCTTTCTGGCGGCGCAAACGCAACTTGTACATTTTGGCGTTCTGTAGAAAATGTAGAAGTAATGCGTGATTTTTCATGGACCGTTTCGCAGTCTACAAGTGCAAGAAGATTACTTATTGACAGCACTTCAAAATATATTTCGGATATTGGAAATACTAATTTTTGGGGAAGCGGCGGTTTTATTGCCGACACGCATTATACAACATTGCGACCAAACTGGGCCGGACAACAGCAATGGTATACCAGAAATACCGTTTTTCCATCGGGTTCGGGAGCAATGGGCGGTTCTTATAATATGGTTTGGCAGGGCTGTGTAAATCCCCCTCATGCAGATCAAACTAATTCGCCTGTTGAAACAACTCCTGTTATTAGAGAAAAACCTTTTTTGTTTATTGATAAAGATGGCGAATACAAAGTATTTGTTCCAGATTGGCAAAAAGATAGAGTAGGAACTTCATGGACGCTAACAGATATGGGAAAAGGAAAAGTTCAGGATTTGATTACTGCTTGGTATGTTGCCAAAGAAGGAGATACTGATGTAAAAATTAACGCAGCTCTTAAAGCGGGCAAAAATATATTTTTCACACCGGGACATTATTCATTAAACGCACCTATTCAGGTAAATAGAAAAGATGCGATTCTCTTAGGAGCCGGAATTGCTTCGGTAACGCTCGAGCCAACTGAGAAAAATACTTGGGGATGTATTTATGCTGATGATAAAGACGGAATTATTATTGCAGGGCTTTTAATGGATTCGTTTAACAGCACAACGTATCAGGTAAGAATTGGTAATGAAGGCGCAAATGCAGATCACAGTGTTGATCCTATTTTGTTAACGGATATCACTTGCAGAGTAGGAGGCGTTCAGTCAAAAAATATTCAGATTCAGGCTTCGATGCAGATCAATAGTAATAATGTAGTGGGCGATTATTTCTGGTTGTGGCGTGCCGACCATGGTTCGCAGAAAGGAGGAGATGCGCGCTGGGTAAGAGACAGGTGCAAAAATGGACTTATCGTTAAAGGAAATGATGTTACGCTTTATGCTTTGTTTGTTGAGCATTTTCAGGAATATGAAGTTTTATGGCTGGGAGAACGAGGCAGAACTTATTTCTTTCAAAATGAACCACCGTATGATGCGCCAAATCAAGCAAGCTGGAGCAGTCAGGGCGGAAGAGTTGATGGTTATGCCGCTTTTAAAGTAGCCAATACTGTAAAAGAACATCACACAATCGGAATGGGATCTTATGCTGTTTTTACAGGAACTGACGGAAAAGTAAATAAGAAAAATGGTTTTGAAGTGCCAAACACTCCAAATGTAAAACTCGAAAAAATGTGTATTACCCGTTTTGCAGGTTCAGGAAATATTATAAATGTTATAAATGGAACAGGTGGAAGTACAGCAACTGGTGCAAGACGTGTAGCCGTTTATAATAATGGAGAAGGGACACAGCCTTATGATGAAGAATTTACTTTGCCAAATAAGGAATCTTATCCTTTATATATAAATATGGAAAAATAGAAACTTATTAAATATTGTTTTTAAAAAACTCTGGGAACCTATCGGTTTTCAGAGTTTTTTATTTATGGAGTTTTTTTGCTCACAAAGCGACAAAATTTAAAGTTATAACAAATAAAAAAGCCGAACATTTCTGTTCGGCTTTTGTCGGGGTGGCAGGATTCGAACCTGCGGCCTCCTGCTCCCAAAGCAGGCGCGATAACCGGGCTACGCTACACCCCGAAGAGGTAATTTGTTGTAGTGCCCGAAAGCGGATGCAAAGATAGAAATAAATTTCATTTACAAAAGGAAAAAATGAAAATAAATAAAACTTATTTTGAGATAGCTATTTCAGATTTATTTTCGGCGTTATTTTTTATAATAAAGTTTACATTTGCATCACAAAAAAACAATACACATTATGTCAGATACAATCGAAAAAATTAAATGCCTTATTATAGGTTCTGGCCCTGCAGGATATACTGCAGCAATTTATGCTGCCAGAGCAAACATGAATCCGGTTTTATATCAGGGAATGCAGCCTGGAGGTCAGTTGACAACAACTAATGAAGTAGAAAATTTTCCAGGTTATGTTGATGGTGTTACAGGACCAGAAATGATGATTCAGTTACAAGACCAGGCAAAACGCTTTGGTGCTGATATTCGCGACGGCTGGGCTACAAAAGTTGATTTCTCAGGAGGAATTCATAAAGTTTGGATTAACGATTCAATCGAATTGCACTGTGAAACTGTAATTATTTCTACAGGTGCTTCTGCTAAATATTTAGGATTACCATCAGAGCAGCATTATTTAAATATGGGTGGAGGAGTTTCTGCGTGCGCTGTGTGCGACGGATTTTTCTACCGTAATCAAGAAGTTGTAATAGTTGGAGCAGGAGATTCTGCTTGCGAAGAAGCACATTACTTATCTAAACTTTGTAAAAAAGTAACGATGTTAGTAAGAAGCGAAAAATTCAGAGCTTCTAAAATTATGGAAGAACGTGTTCGTAAAACAGAAAACATCGAGATTTTAATGAATCACGATACGCTTGAAGTTGTTGGAGATAATCAGGTGGTACACGCTATTAAAGCATTAAATAAAACTACAGGAGAAGTTATCGAAATTCCTGCAACAGGTTTCTTCGTAGCAATTGGACACAAACCAAATACTGATATCTTTAAAGATTATATTACTCTTGATGAAACTGGTTATATTGTAAATACGCCGGGAACATCTAAAACAAACGTAGACGGTGTTTTCGTTGCCGGAGATGCTGCAGATCATGTATACCGTCAGGCAATTACTGCTGCTGGTACAGGATGTATGGCTGCGCTTGATGCTGAAAGATATTTAGCTTCTAAAGAATAATTTAAGTTTCACGTGTCAGGTTTTCTTGTTTCAAGTTATCAGAACGTGGTAGTTAACAATAAAAAAATTCCAATCTAAAATTTAGATTGGAATTTTTTTATTTCAGTGCTGTTTTTATTTTTAAAAGAGAGAAAAACTTAGTTTCTTAGAACCTTAGAGTCTTAGCAGCTTTACTTAATTTTCTTAAACAATTTTGCTTCTTCAGAAAAACGGGTAAGCTGGATTGTTGGATTTCCAAAAAGAGATAATTCGGCTTTGTCTCCCACAGCAATTGAAACTGTTGTTTCAGCCAGAATTGTTCCTACAGCAGAGTTTTCGGCGGTAACATTCGCATCTTTTAAAGTAAATTTTGTTCCTGTAAAAACAGAGTTGTTGTCTAAACGAATAGTCGCTTTTTCTGCAATTCCTTCTATAGCAGCTGTTGCTCTTTGGTATAAATCACATTTAAATTTTATGGCAGAAACTAATGTTTTAATCGATGAGTTTTTGCTTAACTGCAATGTTCCGTCTTCTGCTTTTAGATTTAATTCAGTTTTTGATTTATCATCTGCATATAAACTAAATTTTTTTGAATTTACATTTAAGTACAATTTTGAGTAATCAAAACTGTTAAAAGAAATATCGTCTAATTGTAATTCCTGAATAGCATATACTTTAGAATCGTTTTTTGTAATTACTTTATTTAATGTACTGGTGTAAGTAATTTTTACCGCAAGTTTTTTAAAGATTGTACTTTCTTTAGAAGTATATAAACGAAGTGTTTTATCTCTTAAATCTGTGGCAACAATATCGTGAAGATTATCATCGGCCTCGATTTTAATTTCGTTTTTTTCTCCTTTTTCAAGATAAACTTCTAAATTATCGTCAACTTCAATGGCATCAAAGCTTCCTGTTTCTTTAATAGATGTTGTTACAATTTTTGATCCTTTTACTTTTTCTCTTTTCTGAGCAAAGGTTAATGTTGTAACTAAAAGTAACAGGAATAGTGCTGTATTTTTTTTCATTATTCTAGATTTGATTTTAGCAAATATAAAAAAATCATCCACTTTAGATGAATGATTTCTTTTATATTTAACACTTAAAGGGTATTAGCTTTGGCTTATACTTCCGCCTGAACTAGCTCTTTTGTTGATGGTTTTTGGAATATTGTTATAGTTGATATTACCGCCGCTGCTTGCTTCAGCTTTTAGGCTCAAAATGGGATGCACAGTTGTAACAGCTCCGCTTGAAACGTCAGCGTCAACATCGTTTGCTAATAAATTTCCCGCTTCAATAGAAGAACCGCTCGACGCAGAAGTTGTAATTTTTAGTGCTTTTCCTGATATACCAATTGAACTTCCGCTGCTAGAATTGCATGATATCGTATCAAATTCGGTATTTAGATTTATTGATGCAGCACTAGAACTTTCTAATTCTATACTTTCTCCATGAAGTAAATTCTTGCTGGAAACAGTTGAAGCGCTCGAAGCATCGATTTGTTCAATTGCCGGCATTTTTACGGTTACCTTTTTAACAGTAATATTTCGGAATGAATTGAACTTGCATTTAATTACTAAAGTTCCGTTTTCAACTTCTGTCACAATATCTTTTTGAAGATTATCATCGGCTTCAACAACAACTTCATAATTGGCAGCCTGCTCTATAACAAGATCTATGGCATTGCTTACTTTTATATTTTTAAAATCTCCCTGAACATTTCTTTTTTCAGTAGTTACATTGCCGCTTCCTTCAACTGTATTCATGTTTAAATTACATGAAGCAAATAGTAAAGCTGTAATAGTTGCAATTAGAAATTTTGTAATATGAATGATTATTTTTATCATGGCTTTTGGTGTTAGTTAATTTTAATTATAACTCCATTTTTATCTGTAGTTAATCTGCCTTTGGTTTTTTTACCGTTTATAACTTCTTTACCGTTTATTTTTACCGAAACTTCTTTTATAGTGTCGTTATCAGTATCGTTTTCGTAATCATTGTCATTTTCATACTCATTATCATTTTCGTAATCGTTGTTACTGTCATGATCTGCCGGACAATTTAAACATTTAACTTTTGAGCCTTCAACTCTGTAATTGTAATTACCATCGTAATTTAAGTTAAAGAAATCATCATCAGAGTTGTAATAATCTCTAACAGAAGGGTCTGGTTTAAGTAATTGTCCTTCTGGTAAATATAGATAGATATCAACTTCCTGACCTCTGAATTTGTTTTTTACATCTGTAAGAAAATAATTATCCAAAATTAAATGATTTCCGTTAATTTCAAACTTATATAGAATTTTTTCTGCTCTTTTTTTAGCATTTGTAAAAGAGTTTCCTCTTGCACTTTTTTCTATTTGAATAAATGGAGTTTTTTGATCTGTATGTAAAACATGTAAACGAACATCATTTGAATAAATTAACTCATTGTTTGCAGAATCCTGTACAAATTCAAACTCTCTGTAATGGTTTAAACTTTTTGCGTAATAATCACTGTATTTAAACTTTACGAATAATGTGTCTGTTGGGGTAATGTTTAAAACTTTCTTTTCGATGATTTTGTTATCGTGTGAAATTTCGGTTGCTTGTTTAATTCCAATGCTTACCAGAATTGCAATTGCAATAATCCAGATAGCTAATAGAGTATATTTTGTAATGTTTCCAATTGATTTTAAGTTTGGAGACAACAATTTAAATCCTAAAAGTGTCAGGAAGAAAAAAGGAATTCCAACAGCAAAGAACATTAAGAGACCAAATGACCAAAGCGGATATTCTGTAAAGTTTCCTGCTTCAACAAAATTCTGCCAAGGGAAATCAACAAATATGTTAGTTCCTAAAGTAAAAACGCCAATTAACAACATAATTAAAGTTGAAATACCTGCTATAATTAAAATAACACCTAAAAATTTAGCAAAAACTTTAAAAAGTGTCATAATAAAGTCACTAAATGAACTGCCAATTTTCTCAGCTCCTGACTTTACCTGGTTTCCCATTTTATCATAATCTGCATTTTTAAATTTTTCAGATAATGAGTCTATTTCTTCACGAACTTTTTTTTCGATGTTTGAAATGGTTACCGGCTCTCCTGTCATCTCCAGTTTTTCAGAAGTTGTAACAGCTTCGGGTGTTACCACCCAAAGCACGAAGTAAGCTAAAATACCAGTTCCAAAACCAGCAAAAACAAAGATTAAGAAAACGATTTTAACCCATACTGCATCGATTCCAAAATAATGTCCTAAACCAGTTGCAACACCTCCGATCATACCATTTTCTTTATCTCGGTATAATTTTTTGTGACCTCTTTTACTATAATTATTATAGGATTGATTTGTATTTTCTTCGTCTTCAATTCTGTAATCTTCCGGTTGTCCCATAACCGCAATCACTTCGTCAACGTCTTTCAGTCCTACAACATGTTTCTCGCTTTTTTGTTTTTCTGTTAATAATTCAGAAACACGCATTTCGATATCTTTAATGATTTCATCTTGTCCAGATGAGTTGTTAAGTGATCGTTTTATAGCGTCAAAATAGCGTGACAATTTTAAATATGCATCTTCATCGATGTGAAAAAACATACCGCCTAAGTTAATATTTACTGTTTTGTTCATGACTTATTGATTTTGATTGGTGATTAGATTTACAGCGTCAGACAATTCTGTCCAAGTACCGCTAAGTTCGTTTAAAAATGTTTGTCCTATTTCGGTTAATCCATAATATTTTCTTGGAGGCCCGGATGTCGATTCTTCCCATCGATAATTTAGTAAACCGTCATTTTTAAGCCTAGTTAAAAGCGGGTAAACAGTTCCCTCAACTACTAGTAATTTTGCGTTTTTTAAAGTGTCTAATATTTCAGATGTATATGCGTCTTTTTCTTTTAGAACAGATAAGATGCAAAACTCAAGAACACCTTTGCGCATCTGTGCTTTTGTGTTTTCAATGTTCATAATTTCATTTTGTTTTTTTTTGATTGAACAATTCGTTTTTTGATTGATGATAATTTGATTGATGATTGATTTCGAAACTATATATTGATTGATTGTATGCTGGTTTCTGCTTACTTTATAAAAGGAATCGTAAGCGGATATTTATATAATTCACCGTTTGATGCTTTTATCGAAGCGTAAATCACTAAAAAGAATTCCACAAATTTTAAAAGTCCAAATAGTAAAACTGCTGTAACACCAACACTTAAAAGGCCGATATTTCCTTCAAAGTTGAAATTTCTAATGTAGAAATCATTGTCATTAAAAACAGCTTCGAGCGGCAGGTTTTGCAAAAACACAGTAATAAAAATTGGAATTGCAATTAAAGCCAGTATTAAAGTGTAAAGCAGTAAACTTAACTGAAAATTCAAAGCTTGTTTTCCGTGGTGATCTACCATTTCTGATTTGTCTTTATAACTTGACCATATTATAATTGGAAAAATATAATTTCCAAATGGTATAATATATTGCGTTAATGTACTTAAATGTGTGAATGCCGAAGTATTCTTTTCTGATGATTTTTCCATGATTAGTGGTTTTGATGATTGATGATTAAAAGCATATAGTAATTTCTTATGCAAATATATGTCTAAAAAACAGTATCTTGTTTTGCATAGTACTAAATATTAACAAAAAATTAACAAAAATAATGCAATTAGATTTTGGATAAATGATTGAAAATCATCGCGAGATATTGGTTTTGTTGATCTCTACAGAAAGTAAATACGAATTATTGTGCGTGCATAGTTTTTTTGTATTTTTACATAAAAAAATAAGAAAATGGCAATTTCAGTATCGAAACTCAACAAATTTGTGTTGTTCAAATTACCATCTGCATACTTTTGCGGTGTGCGTGTAAAAGCAATCGACAAAGACAGATGTATTGTAAGTGTTAAACACAGATGGATAAATCAAAATCCGTTTAATTCGATGTATTTTGCTGTTCAGGCAATGGCGGCTGAGTTAACAACCGGAGCTTTGGTTATTTCGCAAATTCAGCAAAGCGGCAAAAAGATCTCGATGCTGGTTGCTAATAATAAAGGGAATTTTACCAAAAAAGCAACAGGCAGAATTACTTTTGTATGTAACGACGGTCATTTAATTGCCGATGCTATTAAAAAAACAATCGAAACAGGCGAAGGACAAACTTTCTGGATGAAATCTATTGGTACCAACGAAGAAGGGATTCAGGTTTCTGAAATGGATTTTGAATGGAGTATTCGAGTTAAATAATTTTTTGCCGTGAAATTCGTAGCAAAAACAACATAAAAAAGCCTCAAATATTTGAGGCCTTTTTGTTTACTAAATGCTGTTATTATTTTTTAGAACAGCATTTTTTATCTTTTTTATCAGCTGATTTTTTGCAGCAAGATTCTTTTTTTGCTTTTTCTTTTTTAGCCGGAGCAGTATCCTGAGCTTGTAAACCAATTGTAAATAAAGCGATTGCTAAAACGGTAAATACTTTTTTCATTTTTTGTAAAGTTTAATTGTTAATTGTTTTTTTAATTGAGATGTTCGTCAAATATAATATGATTTAATTTTGAAAATTGTCAACGATAAGTTAATATAGAAATACGATGCTGTTTATGTAGCTCCTACGGGACAATTTAAATGCGGGTTATTAGAAATCTACGCCCATTTAATAATTCAAATTCAAACCAAACCCAATTCCCATATCGCTGTCATAATGTGTTGTGATTCCAAAATTACGTCCCACAATATATTTTAATCCGGCCATATATTCTTTATCCGTATTCCACATTAAATTCATGCGAAGTCTTTGAGAAAGCGGAATGTCTTTTCGCTCAAACTGAATTCTCACATTTCCATCTGTATACATTTCGACCTGAGCTTTTACAAGCATTGGAAGCGTATACTCCATACCAACACTAAAAACAGAACGATTATCTTTGGTATTAGTCTGTCCAAACAGGTTTTTTTCCTGTTCATCCATTCCCATTTTTCTATATCTCCAGTCAAAACCAACAAAAGGCATAAACCATTGCATTTTACCAATATAACGTCCAATATGCGTTTCGGTTTCATAACCGTGTTTGTCGTTGTAACCCAAACGCCATTCTGTACCAATGCTCCAGCGTGTGTTGCTGTACATAGCTTCACCGTCATTTCCGTTTGAGGCGAAATCATTTTCGGCCATAAAATGAAACATGCGGTCATCCATTTTAAGCATTTTGTAAGCCATTTCGGGATGATGTATTAACGGATTTGGCGCTGAATTTTCGTAACTGAAAATACGTCCCATTCCGGCCATCATGTGATATAAAATATGACAGTGAAAAAACCAGTCGCCATCGGCATTAGCGGCAAACTCAATTGTATCGGTTTCCATTGGCATAATATCCAGAACATTTTTTAACGGAGAATATTCGCCATGTTCGTTTAAAACCCTGAAATCATGTCCATGCAAATGCATCGGGTGACGCATCATAGAACCATTGTACAAAGTAATGCGGACAATTTCTCCTTTTTTAATTAAAATTTTATCCGTTTCAGAAATCACTTTATTATTGAGACTCCAAACATATCGGTTCATATTTCCAGATAATTCAAAGCGAAGTTCTTTTACAGGCGCATCTTTTGGAAGAGTGGTTTTAAAAGGCGATTTCAGCATTCCGTAATTCAAAGTAACAATTTCCGGAGTTTCGGTGCTGTCATTTTCCATTTTCATTTCTTCCATATTATGATTCGAATGATCCATTGCAGGTTTTGAGTTTTCATCTTCTCCCGAAATTTCCGGATACATAACCGCATTCATGTCCATTTTGTTTAGAGACATATTCATGCCCATATCATTCATTTCACCGTTCATTTTCATCATGTCATTCATCATTTTCATACCTTCAAAATATTTTAATTTTGGAAGATGATGAACAGGTTGTTTTTCGCCTTTTCCTAAAAATAAAGATGCAGATCCGGTTCTGTCTTCGGCTGTAGCCAAAAATGCAAACGACTTTTTATCTTCGGGAATCGTTACAACAATATCATAAGTTTCAGAAACGGCAATAATTAATCGGTCAACTTCAACAGGTTCAACGTCGTTTCCGTCGCTGGCCACAACCGTTATTTTTCCTCCGCCGTAAGTAAGCCAGAAATAACTTGAAGCACCGCCGTTTGCAATTCGAAGTCTGACTTTGTCTCCGGCTTTAAACTGTGAAAGCTGATCTTCGTTTTTTCCGTTAATTAGAAACTTTTCATAATAAACATCACTCACATCCATAGCGTTCATGCGTTTCCACTCGTTAGTGACTTTTGTAGAAAACTGGCCTTGTTTAAGCGCTTCAAAATAACTTTGAGTAGTTCCTTTTTTTATTGCAAACCAATCACTCGCATTGTGAAGCATACGCTGAATGTTTTCTGGTTTCAAATCAGACCATTCACTTAAAATAACAGGAACTGTGGGCAGATCATCGATACCTTTTCTAAAAGTTGAATCATCTTTCTTTTTATTGATGATAAAAAGTCCGTATAAACCAATTTGTTCCTGTAAACCCGAATGGCTGTGATACCAATACGTCCCGTTTTGAATAATTGGAAAAGTATATTTATGTGTCGTTCCGGGTTTAATAGGCATTTGGGTCAAATATGGAACGCCGTCTTCTTTATTCGGCAGAAATAATCCGTGCCAGTGCATGGCTGTATCTTCATTTTTTAGTTCGTTATGCACATAAATTTCTACAGTGTCGCCTTCTGTAAAAGTCAGCGTTGGCATTGGGATTTGTCCGTTTACAGTAAGAGCGCGTTTTTCTTTTCCTGAAAAATTAACAATCGTGTCCCGAACATATAAATCGTAACGAACTACTTTTTGTGCTTTTGCACTAAAAGCAATCAGAAAAAGAATTAGAATAGCACGTAGTTTCATATTGATTTTTTAAAGGTTTAAATTTCGCAATCGCAGAGCATTTGCAATTACAGAAACTGAGCTTAAACTCATAGCCAGCGCGGCCAACATTGGCGAAAGCAAGATCCCGAATACAGGATATAAAATTCCTGCAGCAACAGGCACGCCTAAAACATTATAAATAAAGGCAAAAAATAAATTCTGCTTAATGTTTTTCATAACCGAAAAACTGAGTTTATGCGCTTTTACAATTCCGTTTAAATCTCCTTTTACAAGCGTAATTTTAGCACTTTCAATAGCAACATCAGTTCCGGTTCCCATTGCTATTCCAATATCGGCTTTTGCCAGAGCAGGAGCATCGTTGATTCCGTCGCCGGCCATAGCCACAACTTTTCCTTCTGCCTGCAGGCGTTCAATTTCTTTCAGCTTATCTTCAGGAAGACAATCGGCTTTAAAAGAACTTAAATGAAGCTGGTCTGCCACTGCTTTGGCTGTGTTTTTGTTATCTCCGGTAAGCATGATAACTTCAATACCCTGATCCATTAAATTTTTAATAGCTTTTGCGCTGGTTGTTTTTATGGCATCGGTAATGGTTACATAACCTACAGCTTTATTGTTTACAGCAATATAGGAAACGGTTTTACCCAGATTTTGCTCGGCAGTGATTTTGGTTTCTAAATCATCAGAAACCGAAACACCAATTTGATCCATGAGTTTTTTATTTCCTAAAGCAGTTTTAGCATTATTTACGGTTCCTAAAACACCTTTTCCTGCCACGGTTTCAAAATCAGGAACTTCACTTAAAGTTTGATTTTTATCTTTTGCATAATTTACAACGGCTTGTGCCAAAGGATGTTCGCTGTGCTGATTTAGCGATGCAATATTCTGAAGCAGAAAATCTTCGTTATGATCAAGAGCATAGATTTTTTCTACAGTTGGTTTTCCTTCTGTAATCGTTCCGGTTTTATCAGTAATTAAAACATCAATTTTGTTCATGTTTTCGAGCGCTTCGGCATTTTTTATTAAAATTCCGTGCTGTGCACCTTTTCCAACTCCTACCATAACTGACATAGGTGTCGCCAATCCTAAAGCACAGGGACATGCAATAATTAATACAGCAATGGCATTAATTAATCCGTAGATATAAGATGGTTCAGGACCAAATTTTGCCCAGATAATAAAGGTCAAAATTGAGATTCCAACAACAGTCGGCACAAAATATTTAGCTACACGATCTGCCAGTTTTTGAATTGGCGCTCTGGAACGGCTAGCATCGTTTACCATTTGAATAATCTGCGAAAGCAAGGTTTCTGAACCTACTTTTTCGGCGGTCATTACAAACGATTTTGTTCCGTTTATAGTTCCTGAAATGACATTGTCTCCTGTTTTTTTATCTGCCGGAATTGGTTCTCCGGTAATCATAGATTCATCAATACTGCTTTCTCCGGAAGTTATTTTTCCGTCAACCGGAATTTTTTCTCCGGGTTTTACCCGCAGTAAATCGCCTTTTTTAATGTTGTGAATTGAGATTACTTTATCTGTTCCATTTTCTACCAAAGTAGCTTCTGTTGGAGCCAGTTTTAATAATTCTTTAATGGCCCCGTTGGTTTGACCGTGTGCTCTGGCTTCGAGTAACTGACCTAATAAAACTAAAGTGGTAATTACGGTTGCGGCTTCAAAATATAAATGAATCGTTCCGTGATGTGATTTAAATTCTGCGGGGAATAAATCCGGAAAAAACATTCCGGCAATGCTGAAAAGAAATGCAACGCTGGTTCCTATTCCTATTAAGGTAAACATATTCAAATTCCACGTTGTAATAGATTTCCAGGCGCGTACAAAAAAGATCCATCCGGCATAAAACAAAACCGGAATTGAAAACAGAAACTGAACCCAGTTCCATTTTTCTATTGACATAATTCTAAAAAGCGGATTATCCGGAATCATTTCTGACATTGAAATAATGAAAATAGGAAGTGTAAATAAAACCGCAATTTTCATTTTTTTGACTAAATCCTGATACGTTTTATTTTCTTCTGTTTCTGAAGCCTGCATTGGAACCAGATCCATGCCGCAGATTGGACAGTCGCCGGGTTCGTTTGAAATTACTTCGGGATGCATTGGACACGTAAATTGTGTTCCCGTTGCAAGCTGAGGTACTAAGTCCATTCCGCAGACTGGGCAGTCTCCGGGTTTATTGTATGTTTTATCGCCTTCACAATGCATTGGGCAGTAATAAACTCCTGTTGCATTATGTGGTATTGCGGCTTTTTTTGCGTGATCGTGATGAGAATGTTCTTTTTTTGATGAACAGCATGATTTTACAGCGTTTTCTGCTGTTTTCATTTCAATAGTATAGTTTCCAGCGGCCGATAATGCTTCCTGAAGTTTTTCGGTTGCGACATGTTTGTCCATTGTAATTGTCGCTTCTCCCGGATTTAGATTTACTTCGGCGTGAATGCCTTCGATTTCATTCAAAGTTTTTTCGACTTTGGTTCGGCATCCGTTGCATGACATTCCTGAAATTATATATTGATGAGTCATTGTATTGGTTTTTAAGTATTACAATGCAAATTTCCGAAGTAAGTTTAACAACGGTTTGTATAATTTTAGGAATGATTTGTAATATTTACGAAGATGGTTTTTTAACCGCAAAGACGCTAGGTTTTTTTATATTCAAGTCTTTGTAAAAACGCAAGGTCCGCAAAGCTTTATACAAAAACTTTGCGAACCTTGCGTAAACCTTAGCGCTCTTTGCGGTTAAATCAAACTACAAATTCTCGATCTGAATTCGGGTTTTATCTTTTGACTGCTTGAATGAAGTAGGAGTAAAGCCGGTAATTTTTTTAAACTGATTGCTTAAATGCGCTACATTGCTGTAGTTTAAAAGATCAGCAATTTCACTTAATGAAAGTTCATTATAAATCAAAAGTTCTTTTACCTTTTCTATTTTCTGACTAATGAAGTATTTCTCGATCGTAGTGTTTTCAATTTCAGAAAAAAGATTACTCAGTGTGTTATAATCCTGATTTAGATTAGAAGCCAGATAATCAGATAAATTGATTTTGAGTTCGCTGTTTTTATGATGAACCAAGTCGACAATCAGATTTTTAATCTTTTCGATTGTTTTGCTTTTTTTATCATCCAGTAAATCAAAACCTAAATCCTGAAGGTTTTTAAGCAGTGTTTCTTTTTGATTTTCTGTTATTTCTTTTTCTAGCTCTACTTCGCCCAGTTCAACAGAAATAGTAGGAAGTCCGAGTTTTTCAAACTCAGACTTCACTACCATTTTGCAGCGGGCGCACACCATATTTTTGATGTAAAGCGTCATATTATTTAATGGTTTCAACCACGTTTCCGCAAGTAAGCATCGAAGAACCATAATACGGGTTCTTAACCGCTTTTTCTTTGCTTAACCAGTCAGCATCGGCCATTGGACAGTATTGTTTGTAAATTGGCTGATCCGGATTTGAAACCTTTATTAAATCGTAAGTGTTTTTAGATAATGATTTAAAAGTTTCACGTTGTTTTTTAATATCTGTATTTGATGAAATTGCTTTTGCATCTGCAGTTAATTTTTTAACGACTTTCATCCAAACGGTATGTTCTGTACTTTTTAATTTGTCCATTTTTACGGCACTAATTGCAGTTAATAAACTTGCTGCTTTTACCGAAGTGGTCTTAGCATCACTTTTAATTAAGGCATCTTTTACGGCAAAATAATTGTCAAAAACAGATTGTAATTCACCAGAAGCTAAAATGTCTTCTGCAGTAGTCTGTGATTTAATTGTGTTTGCTGTAATACTATTTACAGAAAATAATATTGCGATTGCTGCTAAAACAGCTGTTATTGAATTTTTCATTTTTATGTGTTTTTGTAAAAGAAAGAGCTTTCTTTTAAGTTGTTTTATAAATCCTGATGTGTAATAAATGTCAACAAAGCCCATTTATGGCTGTTAAGAAGCAGTTTTATATTTTAGGCGGACACCAAATAGTAGTAAAACCATCAGAAATATTGGTTTCGTTATAATAGGTAATAGGTTTTTCTACAGAGAAATTAAAGTTGTTTTGAAAACTAAAATCATTTGAAGCCGGAATACTTAATTGAAAAGATGAGGTCGTGCAATTGGTATGATCGCATTTTCCGCCGCAGTTGTGTTTTTTCTTTTTTGATGTTTTCTGGCAGCAGCTTTTTGTACAGCAGTCTTTTTCCTTTTTTTCTGCAGCCATTTCTTTTGCATGAGAACTTTTTTCAGAATGAGTGCTGCATGCATAGCCGGAAACCGGAATCAAAAGGAAACCAATCATTAGGAATAAAAATGCTATGTAGACTTTCTTTGTCAAAGGAAAAAATTGTTTGTTGTACAAATTTAGATAAAAATATTTAGGCGAAATGCTCTTTTAATATTTCCATAACTAAAGCTTTTTAAAATCAGTCGGCTTCATGTTTCTCTTCTTTTTAAAATAATTGGTCAAATGACTTTCATCTGTAAAACCAAATTCATAAGCAATTTGTTTAATCGGTAATTGATTGTTTTGAAATCTTTTTTCGATTAAAGTTGTTCTTAAATTATGAATATAATCCCGATAACTTATAGCAAAAGTTCTTTTAAAATAAGCGCTGAAATACGTTTGTGCAATATTAAAATGTTCTGCAATAACTTTTATCTGCACCAATTTAGGCTGATAAATATTTTGATGAATATAATTGGCAATCTGCTCATTGTCGATATGTGTAGAAGTCATTTGCAGATTCATACATCGAATGGTTTCTTTTATTAAACCAAAAATGGAAAGAATTTGATAGAAAACAATTGGCGAATTTGTTACATCTATATATTGGTCATATTTTGTAATGTTTTCAACTGTATTTTTAAGAATCGTTTTGCAGGGTTCTCCAAATTTTAAAACGGTTTCTTTCAGGATTTTATCGCGCATGAAGTTTTCGGGCGTATGAACCAGAAATTCGTCGCAGGTAAGGTTTTGTTTGGAGTTGAAATAATTATCAGTGAATTTGATAAAAATAAAACGCGTACTTTTTTTAATATCAAAATAATGTTCGTCATCAGGAGAAATCACAAACAAATCACCCGCTTTATAAGATAAAAGGTTGTTGTTAATGTGATGTACACCACTTCCTTTTTTAATATAGATGATTTCATAATACGTATGAGAATGTGGCGGAAGATGAAATTTTTCCTCTTCAAACTCATCTATAATAAGCGTTTTGAATTGATTTAATTTCGGCATAACATATATTTACAAATTTATGTCGCAAATATACAATTTATTTCTGCGGCATCGGTTATAAATTTGCATCGTAGAAAGTTAATTCCCTTTCTCTATTAATCTTATGAAAAAAAGTCTTATTGCATTGTCATTTGGAGGTTTAACAATCGGTATTACCGAATTTGTTATGATGGGCCTTCTTCCTGATATTGCCTCAGATATGAAAGTTAGTATTCCCGTTGCCGGATATTTAATTTCTGCTTATGCTTTAGGAGTTGTTATTGGTGCTCCTTTATTAGTAATACTTGGAAGAAATTTTCCGCCTAAAAAAATGCTTTTAATTTTAGCAGCAATGTTAACCGTTTTTAATGCACTTTCGATTATTGCTCCTACGTATAACTTTTTGTTTGCTTCAAGATTTCTATCCGGACTGCCTCACGGAGCCTTTTTTGGAGTTGGAGCTGTAGTGGCAAGTAGACTTGCTGATAAAGGAAAAGAAGCGCAGGCCATTGCGATTATGTTTTCAGGTCTTACATTGGCTAATTTAATTGGAGTTCCTATTGGTACTTATATTGGTCATAATTTTATATGGCGTCATACTTTTGTTTTAATTGCGATTGTTGGACTGCTTACCTTTTTGTTTATTTCATTATGGATGCCAAATTTGGAAAAAGGCGAGACAGTAAACATGAAAAAACAACTGGAGTTTTTTAAAAGAACTGAAGCCTGGCTGATTATAGGAATTACTGCAATTGGTTTTGGCGGATTGTTTGCCTGGATAAGCTACATTGCACCTTTATTAACTAATGTGTCAAAATTTGCAGAAGGCGATGTGTCGTATATTTTAATATTGGCTGGTCTTGGAATGGTAGTTGGAAATTTTGCCGGAGGTAAACTGGCCGATAAATATTCGCCGGCTCCAACAACGCTGACTTTGTTGTTTGTAATGTCGGTTGATTTGATTTTGGTTTATTTCTTTTCATCAAATCAATATGTTTCTTTGTTTTTGACATTTTTAACGGGAGCTATTTCTTTCTCGGTTATTGCGCCAATTCAAATGCTTATGATTCGTACCGCAAAAGGTGCAGAAATGATTGCTTCAGCATCGCTTCAGGGAAGTTTTAATATTGGAAATGCTTTAGGAGCTTTCCTTGGAGGTTTACCCTTAACAGCTGGATACAGCTATGCTTCTCCAAATCTTATTGGAGTGGGAATGTCGGTTATAGGAATGATTATTACCTTAACTTTAATTAAAATGCATAAAAGTAATCTGAAGCTTCAGAGCGCATAAAGAAGCTTACTAATTCATTTTAAAGAGCCCTTAGATAATTTCTAAGGGCTTTTTTGTGCTTATAAGTTACTTTTTGTAATTGTTTAGTCTTTAAACAGCTTTAAAAATACGTTCCATTTGCTGCTGCATAAATCAGTTGAAGATTATTTCGAAATAAAAACTTGTTAAAAAATAAGATAATCCTGCAAAGAAAACGTTTTCACAAGACTTTTTAAATGTTAAAAATACACTTAAAAGATTCTTAAAATGTAATCATGTAATCGATTGTTTTTTTTGAAAAATCGCAGCGAAATCTATTTTTATAATAATATAATTAATATTTATATATCGATAAAATTACATTTGTCGTATAAAAAAGCGGATTTATTTTTGATATATAATTTTATTTATGAATTTTTTATGAATTTAAATTTTTTATATAAAAAAAATATCTATGTTTGTGTAATCGATTACAACTTTAAAAAAAAGTTAAAAACAAGAATTGCTAACTAAGATTTTTGCTTTCATAAAATCTTGGAATATTCAGGAAGCAATACTTATAACTGAATTGATAAAATTGTAATTGAGACATACAAACTAAACCACAAAAAACCACTTTAAACAATTAGTAACTTAAACAATCAACCATGAATTTTAAAGATTTATTAAACAAAGGAGCAAATCGTTGCTTTGCAGTTGTTTTCTTATTGTGCTTACTGATGGGCAATCGAGCGCATGCTCAGACTGTAACATTGGAGGGAACTGTTAAAGATGCTGCAGGACTTTCTTTACCAGGGGTTAACGTACTGGAAAAAGGAACGAAAAACGGTACTTCTACAGATTTTGACGGGCGCTATAAGCTTAAACTCACAAATCCGAAGGCAGTTATCAGCTTTTCTTTTATAGGATTTACTACGAAAGAAGTTCCTGCTTCGGGAAAGACTAAACTTGATGTTTCCTTAAATGAAGATGCCAATAACTTAAATGAAGTAGTTGTAATTGGTTATGGTACTGCAAAAAAAGGAGATTTAACAGGAGCAGTTTCGACTATTTCTGGTAATGATCTTAAAAAAGTACCAGTAGCAAATGTTGCTGAAGCTTTAACTGGTAGAATAGCAGGTGTACAGGTGATGTCTGCAGAAGGTTCTCCGGATGCTGATATTAGAATTAGAGTTCGTGGAGGAGGATCTCTTACTCAGGATGCTTCACCTTTAATTATTGTGGATGGATTTCCGATTAACAGCATGAATGATATTTCTTCATCTGATATAGAAACAATGACAGTTTTAAAAGATGCTGCTTCGACTGCAATCTACGGATCTCGTGGTGCAAACGGTGTAATTTTGATTACAACTAAAAGTGGAAAAGACGGGAAAATAGCAGTAAATTTCAATATGTTCTACGGTATGAAAACTATGGCTAATGAAATTGATGTTTTGTCTCCTGAAGATTATACGAAATGGCAGTATGAATATGCGATGCTTTCTCAAACAGGAACAAAAGTACCATCAGATCCAAATTCATACACAAAATATTTTGGAAACTGGCAGGATCATGATATGTACAATGGTTTAAAAGGTAATGACTGGCAAAAACAGATTTTTGGACGCAGAGGAGAAGTACAAAGCCGTGATTTAGGAATTAGAGGAGGAACAGATAAGCTTAATTATAACTTTAATTATGCTCATTATGATGAAAAGGCTATTATGCTTGGATCAAACTACAAAAGAAACAACCTTGCATTGGCTTTAAAAAGTAAATTAAGCGATAAAATTGATGTTGGGTTTACAGTGCGTTATTCTGATACTGAAATTGATGGTGGAGGTGTAAATGAACAAAATGAAAAATCTTCATCAGATTCGCGTATGCGTACGATTGTTGGTTATGCGCCGATTCCGGTATCTGGTTTGACTTCTGATGATGTTTCCGGAGATGGAACAGATGTGTTAATAAATCCTTTAAAATCTATTTCAGATAATAATCGCCAGCAGTTTCGTAAAAACTTCAATATGTTGGGAAGTTTTGGTTGGGAACTGGTAGATAACTTAAAATTAAAAGTAGATTTTGGTTTAGATAACTACAACAGTTTAGATTATCGTTATTATGGACGTACTACTTACTATGTAGCGAATACTCCAGCCAGTACATTACAAGGTAAACCGGCTATGATTATTACTGATGGTAAAGAAAGACGTTTTAGAAATGCGAATACTTTGAATTATGATTTCAAAAAAATAATGGGTGAAAATCACCATTTGACGGCTCTTATAGGAGAAGAAAGTATTAATTACAAAGTAAATACTGTAACTTCTACTATTCATGGATATCCTTCTTTTTTCGATTTTAATCAGGCAAAATCATTAACATCACAAGGAACACCTCAGGCAGTTGATAATTATTATAACCCTGATGATAGATTATTGTCGTTTTTTGGACGTGCTAATTATGACTACAAAAATCGTTACATCTTGTCGGCTACATTTAGAGCAGACGGATCAAGCAAATTTTTATCACAAAATCGTTGGGGATACTTTCCAGCTTTTGCAGTAGGGTGGAAAATCTCTGAAGAAAGTTTCTTAAAAGGAAAATCATGGTTAGATCTTCTAAAATTAAGAGCTAGTTATGGTGAGGCAGGAAATAATAATATACCTGTAGGACAGCAGACTCAAATTTTCCAATCTATTCCAACTGCATGGATTAATGGGGTAACTAGTGTTTGGGCAATTCCAAAAACAATGCCTAACCCTGATTTGAAATGGGAAACAACAGTAACTCAAAACGTTGGTTTGGATTTTGGATTTTTCAAAAACCGTTTGAGTGGTAATTTTGATGTTTACAAAAACATTACAAGCGACTTATTAATTAATTTTCCTGTTCCGGGGTCTGGATATGAATATCAATACCGTAACATGGGAGAAACTCAAAATACAGGTTTTGAGGCTACAATTAATGTTGTGGCTATTGAAAAAGCTAAATACGGATTGAATTTCTCATTTAATATGGGAATGAACAAAAACCGCATTAACTCATTGGGAGTTATGAATAATTTTGGAGCAGCTACTGGCTGGGCGTCTTCTCAAATAGGTGATGATTATTTAATAGCAGTTGGTTCTTCTCTTGGAACAATGTACGGATACAAAAATGATGGAAGATACGAAGTCTCAGACTTTGATTATGTTGGAGGAAAATATGTTTTAAAAACAGGTGTAACTCCTACAGCTACTACTTTGGTTGGAGACGGAAGTTCTATTAAACCGGGAGATATGAAATTGAAAGATGTTAATGGAGATGGTAAAGTGGATCTTAGCGACAAAACAATTATTGGAAACTATAACCCTAAAAGCACAGGTGGTTTTGTTATCAATGGAAATGCGTATGGTTTCGACTTAATGGCTGCTTTTAACTGGAGTATTGGCAACGATGTATATAATGCTGATAAAATTGAATTTTCGACAGCTACAGCTTCAGGACAGTATAAAAACTTGAATTCGACTATGGCAGATGGAAAAAGATGGACAAATTTAGATCCTGTTTCTGGTCAGCTAGTAACAGATCCTGATGCTTTGGCAGCTCTTAATGCTAATACCACAATGTGGTCTCCATACATGAGAAATGCAATATTTACTGATTGGGCAGTAGAAGATGGATCGTTTTTAAGATTGAATACGCTGACATTAGGGTATACAACTCCAGAGATGTTTACATCTAAACTTGGAATTTCTAAATTGAGATTCTACATGACGGCAAGCAATGTTTTTGTTTGGACTAACTATTCGGGTTCTGATCCGGAAGTTTCAACAAAAAGAAAAAACCCGCTTACTCCAGGGGTTGATTCAAGTCCGTATCCAAGAAGCAGACAAATGGTTTTTGGTATGAATCTTAATTTCTAATTTTAAATTATCACAAAATGAAACATAAAATAATAATAGCTGGATTGATAATTTCAAGTCTATTTAGTTCTTGCCAGCAATTTGAAGACGACTATTTAGAAACAGAAGCACCATCGACATTAAAGCCTGAGCTGATTTTTTCTGATGCTGAACTTGCAAAAGGGGCTATTGATGGGATAAAAGTACCTTTTGCTGAGACGAACTCTTACAGAGGAAGATTTTTACCTTATTACGGATTAAATACAGACGTAGAATGGTATAACACTTCGCAGACTGCGGGTGATAAAGCTGATTTATGTGTTTATGATGCCAAAATAAATAATACCGAAATGAATACTGTTACTAATGCTTATGCTATGATGTATGCGGGTATTGAGCGTGCGAATGTTTGTATTCAAGGTATACGTCAATATGGTAATCCTTCACCAGGAACAGCAATGGGACAGTTATTAGGAGAGGCCTTAACATTAAGAGCTATTTACTATGCTGATTTGGTTAAAGCATGGGGAGATGTTCCAGCTCGTTTTGAGCCTATTACAACAGCAACTTTATATTTGCCTAAATCAAGCAGAGATATTATTTACAAACAATTAATTGCAGATTTAGGAGAAGCATCAACATTGGTTGCGTGGCCTAATGGAAGTTCTTATACCAGTACAGTAGAGCATGTAAACAGAGCTTTTGTAAAAGGATTTAGAGCACGTTTGGCTTTAGCTGCAAGCGGTTATCAGCAATATCCTGATGGAGTGAGAAGAAGTACCGATCCGGAACTTTCAGTTGCTGCGATGTATGCATTGGCATTAAAAGAATCTCGTGAAGTTATAGAAAGCGGTTCTGCACATTTAGAATCTACTTTTGAAGGATTATGGAGAAAATACAATCAGGAAAATACTACTGCCGGCGGTGAATCTCTTTGGGAACTTCCTTTTGCAGACGGTCGTGGACGTATGTTATTTACGTTTGCTGTGAAACATACTGCAGCAAGTGATCAATTTCAGGCAAATGGAGCTAACCGTGGTGGAACTGCAGGACCTTTACCATTTGTTTTTTACGATTATGATCAAAGTGATTCACGTAGAGATGTTACTTGTGTGCCTTACAAATGGGGTGCAGCTGTAGCAGGTAATCCTTATCCTGTTGCTAAACAAGAGTTAGGAACATTAGATACTTGGTATTTTGGGAAATACCGTTACGAATGGATGACACGAAGAGTTACTTCAGATAATGATGACGGAGTTAATAAAATGTACATGCGTTATGCTGAGGTTCTTCTTATTGCCGCTGAAACAGCAAACGAACTAGAAGGTCCGGGAGCAGCGATGCCTTACTTAAAAGAAGTTCGCAGAAGATCATTTGCTGCAGCAGATCAGGCTGTTAAAGTTGAAGCTTATGTTGATGGATTAACAAGCAAAGAAGCTATGTTTAATGCTTTGGTTAATGAAAATAAATATGAGTTTACTGGAGAAATGGAACGTAAACAAAATTTAATTCGCTGGAATCTTTTAAAAACAAAACTAGACGAAGCAAAACAAAAAATGGCAGATTTAGCTGCACGTTCAGGGGCTTATGCAGATGTGCCGGCAAATTTATACTATAAATATAAAGCAGATAATGTAAGCCTGGATGTTTATGGACTTAATCGTGGAGAAACTACAAATCCGGGAGCAGGATATACATTACTAGCCTGGACATGGACAGGAACAGCTGCAGATACTAAAATAAACTCACTGTACAAACCTGGAGTTAATCCTGATAACAGACAATTCTGGCCAATATGGCAGGTGTTTATTGATGGAAGTAATGGACAGTTAAAAAATGATTACGGTTATTAAAATCTTTAGAAATTAATAATAAATTATAAGTTATTATGATAAAAGCAAAATATATATTTAGAGGATTAATAGCCGTATTATTTCTTGCACTTGGAGTTTCAAGCTGCGAAAGTTATAACGAAGGCTTATTAGACGGTGTTGGAAATTCTAGAGAGTTTTCGCCAATTGGACTTACAGCAAGAGTTAGAAATTCAACGACAGTTGAATTAAACTGGACTGTGAAGGCAGATGAAAATGCAGATCATTATGTCGTAGAATTTAGTCCTGATGATCCTGAATTCAAAACTATTTTCAAAGCAATTAATGTTACTGGAAAAGAATTGCCAATACAAGTACCTTTAGAAGGAGAAACGACTTATTATATTAGAGTAAAAGCAGTAAGTGCTGCCGGTCTGGAAGATTCTAAATGGTCGATTGCTTCAGCTACTACTGCATCTGAACAAATTTTTGTTCCAATTAAGGCAGAAGAGATACAAGCGACATCAGTAACTGTAAGATGGGCTCCAAATAGTAATGTAACCCAAATTATATCGCAGCCGGGCGATGTGGTTCACACCATAACGGCAGAAGAAAAAGCGGCGGGAGTTGCAATTGTTAACGGTCTAACTCCAGAAACAAATTATACGACTACGTTAAAGAATGGAACTAAAACAAGAGGAATCCTGACTTTTACAAGCGGTGTTGATTTAACAAAAGGTATCGTAGTAAATCCGGGAGATGATTTAAACGCTAAAGTAGCTCAGGTAACAGGAGATTCCAGATTGCTGCTTATGCCGGGTGTTTATCAGACAACGGGTGAGATTTTGGTAAACAAAAAACTTATCATTAGAGGAGTAAGACCAGAGAATAAACCAAAACTGAATGTAAAATTCACAGTTGTTAATAACCCTGCTAATGCAAGTGAAGCAGTAAATCTGTCTCTTATTGATCTGGATTTAAGTGGATCTGGTTTAACGGGCGGCGCCATTTCAATTTTAACAGCACAAGCGTCACCTTTAGGAGATATCCTGATAAGCGGTTCTTATGTTCATGATTACCCTTCTCAGCTTATGTACGGAAATGCAGCAGCCAGATTGAAATCATTCACTGTAGATAATAGTATTGTTAAAAATGTAAATACTGCTTCAGGAGCTGATTTTATTGATTTTAGAACTACATATGTTGAAAATGTTACTTTAACAAGAAGTACATTTAATAATTGTGGATCACGTGATTTCATCCGTTTAGATGCAGCTGCTGGTTCAGGAGGAAGTTTGGTAAGTAATGTGGTAATTGATGGATGTACGATATATACTCCGACATTAATAGCTTCAAGCAGAATTTTATATGTACGTTTTGCGACAAATATTTTAGCGGTACGTAACACATTGCTTGTTGTTGGTCAGGCAATTTATACTAACAATGCCGCAACAAGTGCTCCGGGATTTGGTAATAATAATAATTTTAATTCACCAAATTTAAAAGCGACTACAAATAATAACAGACCTGATACTGGTGCAACAACATTAGATCCGCAGTTTGCAAATGCATCAACAGGAGATTTTACATTAGGAAATCAAACTTTGATGGATAATAAAGTAGGAGATCCGCGCTGGATTAAACAGTAATTCATTTTTTCATATATTTTAGTTTTTTAAAAGGGATGCAGACTGCATCCCTTTTTTTATATGAAAATTATCCACATTCAGAATAACTGAGACTGAAAACTATAACTGCGGCTAAAAACTAATAAACTATTCAATATCCAGATCAAATTTCTCTAATAAACCAGCCAGAGCTGCGTGCGAAACTTTAGTTCGTTTAATCTTATTTTCTGAAGGATCAAAACCATAATTTCTTGATGATCTGAAATCAGTTTTTTCCAAAATGCATTCTACGAAAGTGGCATTAGATAAATCACAGTTTTTAAAAACAGCCAGCGATAAATCAGTATTCGAAAAATCAACATCTTTTAAAGAGCAGTCAATAAAGTTGGTTTTCTTTAATTTCTTGTATATAAAAGTCGAATAATCTAAAAGACAATCCTGAAAATTTACTGTAAACAAAAAACTGTTTCCTGCGCTAAAATCCAATCCCATTAATTTACAGCCAATAAATTTAATGTTCTTTAATCCCGTGTTTTTAAGAACTGCTAATGAAAGATTACAGTTTTTAAAAGTAGAATCCAGAAAATCATTGTGGCTTAAGTCACTCTTAGAGAAGTTGCAGTTAATGAACTCACAGTTTACAAATTCAGTATTCGATAAACTCTGTTCTGAGTAATCTACAGTATCAAACGTTCTGTTTTGATATAATTTAGTTTCCATTTTATATAAAGATGTTGTAAAGGATTTAATTTATTCTAATTCAATGCATTCAAAAATAGCATTGTTAAGAATCAAATTTGGAATATCGAGTTCACTGTCGATTCTTAAAATATTATCGCAGTCCTCCAAATCAAAATTCCATAAAGTATCTGGAAGTAATTCGTGAAGCAGTGCTGAAGCCGACTCAAATTTTGATTGGCTGTCTACAGAAGTTTTAAAAACATAAATCATAATTTGCATTTTTTAAAGAGGCAAATTTCTGAAAATGCAAGACTGTTTACTAGGATTCAATAATCAATGATTAGGACTTATCAATCATTTTTCTGTATTGAATTGGTGTAATTCCTTCATGTTTTTTAAAGAAACGGCTAAAGTAAGATTGGTCTTCATGACCTACTTGCGCTGCGATTTCACTTACAGAAAGTGTAGTTTGGTAAAGTAAATATTTGGCTTCAAGCAATATGGTTTCATCAATCCATTTGGCTGCCGGTTTTCCGGTTACTGTTCGAACCGATTTATTTAAATGATTTGGCGTAACATTCAATAACGACGCATAATAATGAACCAAATGATGCGTCTTGATATTTTGATGAATCAGCTCTTTAAACTTGTTTGTAATTACCTCAGCAGCCGAAATACTTTTAGAACTCTGAACCGAGTTTTTATTCATTTCATAAAACAATGTAATTAAATACGATTGTACAATATTTAAATTTGCTGTCGAAGTTTCAGAGTATTCCTTTTCAAGTCTGCTTAAAATCGCAGTAATATCGGGAATATCGTTATTGTCTAAAGTAATTTTTGGATTGCCCGAAATTTTCATGAAATCAAATTCATTAATTAATTCACGGCTTCCGTATTTTCGAATTAAAATATCAGGATGAAACTGGCAGATATAGCCTTTGTGTATATTGTTGATATTGTCGAGAGAGAAAATCTGCCCGGCGGGTACTACAATTATTTCGTTGTCTATTGTGGTATATTCCTGATAGCCTACTTTCATAACATGCTGGCCGGAAGAAATAAATATCAGTGTATGGCAGGAATGTTTACAAGGCGGAACCGGATATTGCATCTGCATTACTTCTTCAATTTCAAGGCAGAAAAAATGATCCGAATTTGGTTTAAAAAGTAAATGAATAGGATTGTCTTCTCCCAGAAACTTCTCTCGAAATCCCGACGGGCCATAGGTCTTTATTTTTTCCACAGTCTTTGTCTTCATAACTTAATAATACAATCTAAAATCAAGTAATTTACAAAGCGCATAATGCTTTTGAAATAAATCTTCTACAACCTCGGTCAAGTCATCGTTTTCCTGATATAAACTAAAAAACGCTTTGTCGATTGTACTGCAGCTGGCAATTTTATTATATGTAGAACCATAGCCGGAAATTGCTCTGGCTCCGGTAATATCAAGAAAATATTGCGCTTCTTCGTCGTTTAGGTCGAGTCTTTTTTTATTGGCAAAATGAATAATTTTTCCCTTCATTTTTCCTTCAAAAAGCTCTGCTATTTCTTCAATACTGTAATAATAATCATGAAGACAAATGTTGTTTTCCTGTCCAGGCATTACTAAATAAATGATTTCATAATCCTTAAAATTATGATCGTCGTAAAGTAATGTGTTTAAGCTTTCTTCTAAACCTTCAATTGTATCGCAGGTTTTGTAGATGCTTGCGATACCTTGGTTAAAAGCAATTTCTTCCAGATTTTTAACCACATCAGTAGTTGTAACGGTATCTACATCCTGAACACCTTCAAGGCAGAAAATAAATTTTTCATTATCCATACTACTGTCTTTTTTCGTTTTTGGTAAACTGGGTTTAGACAAATATATTTTTTTATATGGAAAAAGCCTTATAAGATCTGGATTTTAACGTGTTTTTGACAAATGAAAAAGAAAAAGGCATTTTTAAAATTTAAAAATGCCTTTTTTATCAAGAATAATTACTTGTTTAATTTTTTGAATTACGAATTTTATGCAAATACAGGTTTCTGCTAAAAATGAAACCGCTAAAGATAAAAGTAAAAATATGAGAAGCCTGCAAAAAAAATCTCCGCTTGTTTCAAACTCTGTTTCTGAGATTTCAACTATTCCCAGACCAATGCAAAAAAGACAAATTGCCAGAAGAGTAATTTGAATTTTTATAATTATCCTTTTAAGCTGCTTTTTTTGCCCGTTGTTTTTTCTCCAAAACCTTAATTTGATTTTCAGTGCAAAGAATATGCTCCTTAATACCAACTTTATGGACTTCTATTAAGTAATGATAAGTCATTTCCTTAATAGCAGATTTTTTAATGAGTCCTTTTTTAAAATCTATCTTTCTCTCTATTACTGTAGCCCTATAAGATCTTCCACTCAATGTTGTGTAGAATACATCTTGTCCTTTTACAAAATTCATCTCTTTAGATTTTTGTTTTTAATATTCACTAAATCGGTACATCTCCTTCACTAAAAAAAAATGAAAAATAATTATAGGGGGGACAAAAAATTTTTCTTCTTAAATAGTGTTGCAATGTAAAAAGAATCGGTATTCTGGCACTGCGTATTTTTACCTGATTTTTATCCATAAGTTATTTATTAAGAGTGATGTATTTATTAAGAAAAGCTTTGTTATTGCTGAGATTAATGAGAAAAAATGATACAATTTAGAACAGTAAAATGAAGCTCTTTTTAAGGCCAAATATTTAGTTTTGAGGAAGTGAATTTTTATTCTAAAATTAAATTTAAAGTCAAAATGGTACAGGAAAGAGTGATGGAGAAATTGGCAATTTTAGCCGATGCTGCAAAATATGATGTTTCATGTTCGTCAAGCAACAGCAGCAGAAAAAATAAAAATAAAGGTTTAGGAGATGCTTCGGGAAACGGAATTTGTCATGCTTATACAGAAGACGGACGCTGTGTTTCGCTGCTTAAAATATTATTGACAAATCACTGCATTTTTGACTGTGCTTATTGTGTGAGCCGAAAAAGCAATGATATTAAGCGGGCTGCATTTACAGTTCAGGAAGTTGTTGATTTAACGATTGGTTTTTACAGAAGAAATTACATTGAAGGTTTATTCCTGAGTTCGGGGATTTTTGATAATCCTGATTACACGATGGAACGTTTGGTACGAATTGTAAAAAAACTTCGATTAGAAGAAAATTTCAACGGTTATATACACTTAAAAGCTATTCCGGGCGCAAGTGCCGAATTGCTTACAGAAGCAGGATTATATGCTGATCGTTTAAGTGTAAATGTTGAAATGCCAACTGAACAGAGCTTAAAATTACTGGCTCCGGATAAAAATCATATTGATGTTATCAAACCAATGGAGTTTCTTAAAAATGAAATAATTGGATATAAAGAAGAGAAAAAACAAAATTACAAAGCACCTCTTTTTGCTCCCGCAGGTCAAAGCACACAAATGGTGATTGGCGCCACCAAAGAAAATGATATGGAGATATTAGGAATGGCTAATTATTTCTATGAAAAAATGAATATGAAACGGGTTTATTATTCTGGATATGTGCCCATAAGTTACGATAACAGACTTCCGGCAATTGGAACTCCGGTTCCTATGATTCGTGAAAACAGATTGTATCAGGCCGACTGGTTAATTCGGTTTTATGGATTTAATGTAAACGAAATGGTCGGTTTCGATCAGCCGAATCTGGATTTGGATATTGATCCAAAACTGGGCTGGGCATTACGAAATCTCGATAAATTTCCTGTCGATATTAATACCGCCGATTTGGAATTAATTCTCCGAATTCCGGGAATTGGCGTTTTAGGGGCTAAAAAAATTGTTGCTGCCCGAAAATTTAAAAGACTCCAGCCAGACGATTTACATAAACTTGGAATTGCATACAGCAGATCAAAATACTTTTTGGCTTTTGCAGCGCCGTTTCAATTGCAGAAAGATTTAACTTCCATACAGATAAAAGATCATATTTTAAATGCTCAGAAAAGTAAATACAAAAACGATTTTTCTAACCAGCTGGCTTTATTTTAAAATCGATGACACAAGTAATTTACGATAGTACTTTTGAAGGCTGGCTCACGGCTGTATTTGAAATTTACGAGTTAAAACTTGCAGACGTTGTTTTTGCAAAAAATGAAGCTTCTAATGCATTGCTTTTTTCAGAAAACCATTTTGTTGTAACAGATGAAAATAAAGCAAACCGTGTTTTGACAGGATTAAAAACGAATCTTTCTAATGAAGGTTTTGCTAATATTTACCGTGCCTTTTTATCTGACTTAGATAAAATTGACGAAACCTTATTTCAATATGTAAAATATGTATTTGCCTCTTCGGTTAATATTGAAGAAGATCTGGCAAATACTTTTGTTCTCGAAGTTAGAAAAGCGGCACATTTAACCGGCAAAGAAACACACCGAATGAAAGCCTTTGTAAGGTTTAAGTTAACTAAAGATAATTTGTATTATGCCATTGTCGAACCGGACTGCGATGTTCTGCCTTTAATAGAAAAGCATTTTAAAAATCGTTATGCTGATCAGCGCTGGTTAATTTACGATTCGAAACGTAAATACGGGATATATTACGATCTTGAAACTACCTCAACAGTACAGCTTCAATTTAATGCTCAGTCATCTTCTTCAAATTATCTGGCAGAAATATGCGATGACAATGAAGAGTTTTTTCAAAATCTCTGGCGTCAGTATTTTAGCAGTACCAATATTGAATCCAGAAAAAATACCAAACTTCATTTACTGCATATGCCAAAACGATATTGGAAATATTTAACTGAGAAAATACCAGTCTTAAAATAAGAAACGCAGATTATGACTAAATAATCTGCGTTTGTCTTGTTTTAAAATGTTTTAGATTCCCAAACGGAAATCTTTTACACTTTTTTCTTCTAAGCTGATTTCTTCAAAATAACTTGTAGTTCCTTTTTCAACCGGACATTGCGAGCTGATACCGCCCCAAAGTTCTGCCGGGTAATTGTTTTTATACAAACGAACCATTTGCCAGGTTTTGTTATCAAGCGAATAATAGCTGGCAACAGTCTGCGTGTCTGATGAAATTTTCATATACACTGTTTTCCCTTTTACGACATCATGATTATTATCGTCTGAAGTTCCAATAGTTCGAACCGTTACAATTCTGTGGTTACCTCTTTCGTCTTGTTCAAAACAAAATTTCTGATAAAAGTTATCATGAACATATAAATACAAAACGCCCGCATTGTATAATCCGCCTGCTGTAAATTCAGGACTTACTTTTGCAGTCAGCGTAAAAGGTTTTGTATTATCAATTTTAGATAAAAGGATAGGAGCAGAAGTGTTCGAAAGTTTGTTATCCGGATCTGAGAAATAATCTTTTTTCTCGCCCACATGAAACTGAATATTCTTTTTCTCATCGACTTTTGCCAATGTATCAGCGCCATTTATAGATTTTGTAAAATGAATTTTGTCAAGTTTTACATCACACTCACTGCCTCGAACAAAAGCCGAATCTGAAGCTTTTTCAGAATTTTTTTCTGCGGTCATATTTTCGATCTTATTTTCTTTAGAATTGTTGTTGCAGCTAGAAATTATAATAATCCCAAATAAAGCGAGACAGGTAATAAATTTAGTTTTCATAAAATGTTTTGTTAGAAGTATAAAAATGATAATTTAGGTTTTTCAAATTTAATCCTGCTTTCCAAAAACAGCAATACGTAAAATTAACCAATTTATAAGCCGCTATGCCTAAAGTTTCCATCGAAGATCAGTTAACCTCAACATTGTTACAGCAGACTTTTCTGGAAGGCGAAATTTTAAATATAGAAGAATATAAAAAATCGGTTGCTTCTTATGTGGAAATTGAGCAGTGTGTTGCTGTTCTTTCTGATTTTCAGGCTGACTGCAGTTATATTTATGCAGGAGATTTTGGAGAGCTTTTCGGATTATCATCTAAAGATTTAGTAATCGATTCTGCTTTTGAAGACTGCATTTTTAATAAATTAAATTCCGATGATGTTACTGAGCGTCATGCTTTAGAGCTTCAGTATTTACAATTTCTTAAAAACCTGAATGGAGAAGAATATAGAAAATACAGTACTTTTAGTCGTTTAAGAACTTCAGATTCTCAAAATCCCAATTACATTAATCACCGGACAATGTATCTTAAAAAGTCATCTACCGGAAGTATCTGGCTTGCGTTGTGTTTGTATTCGCCTTCGGGCAATTTGCAAACCAGTACAGGGATCGATGGCAGAATTGTAAATATGCAGACAGGTGAAACTATTGCTTCTGAAAAATACAAACCTTTTGCAGAAACATTACTTTCAAAAAGAGAATTGGAAATATTAAAACTGGTGGCAAAAGGAAATAACAGTGATCAAATTGCCGGATTTTTAAATATCTCAGTTTATACCGTTCGACGCCACAGACAGAATATTATTCAGAAAATGCAGGTTTCTAATACTACTGAAGCTTTGCGAACGGCTTTTGTAATGGGATTGATTAGAATTTAAAAAGCGGTTAATACCGTTTTACAAAAGTTTCATCATTTTTATAAATTCCAATTTCAAGAGTACTATTTTCTTTTATCAACGCAGCTGCCATATCTTCTGCTTCTTCAATTGTATTAAAAGTCATTGAAGGAAGAGGGCTGTTAGTATCATTATTAGAAAATCTTGTTTTTCCATCAAGTTCAAGTACAATGCCTGTCGCTTTTTCGCATAAAATAATTCTATACATTATTCAAACGGTTTACTTACTCTTTTTTAAAGTCGCTAATAATTCTGCTAAATCGACAACGCCATACGTAGATGAATAATCAGAAACGGCATAAGGCAAAATAAGGCTTTTGTTATGAATAATAGCGCCGCAGGAATACACCACATTGGGTACGTAACCTTCGCGCTCGTCTTCTAACGGAGAAAGCAGCGGTTCTTTTAATCTTCCAATTTCTTTTGAAGGATCATCAAGATCAAATAAAGAAGCGCCTATGCAATAACGACGCATGGTGCCGACTCCGTGTGTAATTACAAGCCAGCCTTCTTCTGTCCAAAGCGGCGAACCGCAATTTCCAATTTGTGTAAATTCCCAAGTATAACGCGGTTCCTGCAATAAAACAGGAGTATTCCATTGTGTTACACGATCAGAATACATAATGTAATTGTTTACACCGTCTATACGAGCCAGCATGGCATATTTTCCTTTTATCTTTCTTGGAAACAAAGCCAGATTTTTATTTTGCGCACCTTCTCCATGCAAAGGCATTACTCTAAAAGAATAAAAATCTTCGGTAGAAATTAATTTAGGCAGAATAGCATGGCCATTGTATGCTGTATAAGTTGCCATAACACGAACAGAATCATCGTCGTCTATAAAACGAACAAAACGGGCATCCTCTATTCCTCGGCTTTCAGAATCGGATATTGGAAATATAACACGTTCTGTAATATCTGAATCGTGTTTGAATTGTAAATCGTAAAATGAATTGGCAAGCCAGAGTATTTCTTCAAGTGCAGTTCTTCTTTCCTGACGAATAGACGGGTCGCCCAAAGCAGTGTTTAAAATGTTTTTTAAAATCGCAAATTCAAATTCTTCCGGCAGATCCTGCATAATCTGGGCAATGTATTTGTCCTGAGTATGCATTTCGATAAGCTTTGTTAAAAAACGTTCTTTATTGAATAAGGTTTTATGTTCGATTTCGGCCTTGTCAATATGGTGGCCAATTTTCATTATCTGAAGATTATTGTCTTTATCGAGAATTCCTCTTCTAAAAACTATAGAAGAGATGTGACCTTCACCGGTGGCTCGGAATGAGATAATAACGCGTTTTTCGCCGGCTTCTAAACCACACTGATCGAAATCTTCTACAATTGAAGGATTAAAAATTGCCGCAGATTCTATCGCATATTCCATTGTGCAGTAAGAACCAATAAGCATTTTTCGATTAAGAGACATGGCTTCATAATCTATTTTCATGGATTCTATTAAAGGCTTTATTCTTTCGCAGTGTCTAAAAAAAATAGCCGAAATATTTCGATGGCGTCTGGCAAATTCGCGAAGTGTTTGTTCTAAAGTTTCAGAAACCTGTTTCTCGTCGAGTATCATGATTCGTAAAACCATTTGCTGCGTCCGTTCATCTCCATTCATAAAATATCGCGCAACAACTCTTCTGGAATCGGGGGTAAATTTGATGTTCTTTCGTGTGACAGATACTCGCATAGTGTTTTCTTTAGTTACATAGTAGCTATGTGTTATTCTTTATTTCACAACAAGTTAATAATTTTGTTAAAGAAAAAAAACTTAATTTTTTATTAAATTCTTTCGTAATGCTTATTTTTCAAGCTCATCAAATAATTATTTCAAGAAATAAGAGAGAAACCTACTAAAGAAAATAGTCTAAAGATATCGGAGTTTTTCTTCTTCAATATCCAGATAATACATTTGTCTGCGTATAATGACTTCGTCTAAAGTCTGGTCTTCCTTATTTCTGTTAATAAGCCATTGTCGCTGCTGTGTTAGTAAATCGCGATAAATGTGTTTTAGTTCATGACTTATTGCTTCATCATCGATTCCTTTAATATGTTGTTCCCATTTTTGAATAAGATGCTGTAAGGGCGAATTGTTTTCTGCGTGGTCTTTATAATTTGTTTTTAAATAATTTAAGGCAAATTCAGCTAATTCCTGTCGAATTTGATGATGCGCTTCTTCACGGGGAACCGGATCATAAATATTAGGAAGTTTAATTTTTTTGATAAAATACGGAAGTGTTAATCCCTGAATTAATAAAGTTAAAAGAATAACAACAAAAGTGATAAACAAAATAAGATTACGCTGTGGAAATCCGTTGCCGTTGTCTAAATAAACCGGTATAGATAATGCGGCTGCTAATGATACAACACCGCGCATTCCGGTCCATCCTAATATAAAAGGTGTTTTGTAGCCGGGATGCCTGTCATCTGCTACAGTAATAAAATTTCGGGCAATAAGAGTTACAATTACGGCACCGTAAGAAGATAAAATTCGGCTTACGATTAAAACTACAGTAATAAGTACGCCATATCCAATTGCTGCTAACAAACTGGTTTCTTCAAGTCCTTTTGTAATTTGAGGTAAATCAAGTCCAATCAGCATAAAGACTAATCCGTTTAATATAAAGCAAAGACTTTCCCAAACATTTACGCCTTGCAAACGGGATCTGCTGTTTAAAAAGCGGTGTCTGTTATTAGACAAAAGCAATCCGCAGCTTACCACGGCCAATACTCCGGAGCTATGAGCTTCTTCTGCCGCCAGATAAATTATATAAGGCGTTAATAATGATAAAACAATATCTGAATTCGCATCGGTTGGCAGGTATTTATGCGCTTTCATAAAAAGCCATCCAATTAATAAACCAATCGCAACACCGCCAAAAACCATCCAGCTGAAACTTAATGCGGCTTTATAAAATATAAACTGTTCTGTTGCCACGGCAATCATGGCAAATCTAAAAATAATTAAAGAAGATGCATCGTTCAGCAGACTTTCACCTTCTAAGATAGATGACATGGTTTTGGGTACTTTAACAAATTTTAAAATCGCTCCGGCACTTACAGCATCTGGAGGCGAAACAATACCGCCCAACACAAAACCTAATGCTAATGAAAAGCCCGGAATAAAATAATTGGCAACCAGCGCTACAGAAAGTGCAGAAACAAAAACGACAATAAAAGCAAAACTGGTAATAATTCGACGCCAGCGCCACATTTCTTTCCACGAAACGGTCCACGAAGCTTCATACAATAATGGAGGCAGAAAAATAAAAAAGATAAGTTCCGGCTCAATTTTTATTGCGGGAACGCCCGGAATAAAACTAATAAACAATCCTGCCAATACTAATAATACAGGATAAGCGACTTTAATTTTATTGCCCAGCATAATAAGCAGTAAAATAACAATTAACAAACCGAGGTAGAAAGGGAAATTATCCAGCATTTTTTTAGTTTAGATTTCTGTATTCAATAGGAGTGTAGCCTGTATTCTTTTTAAACATGCGATTAAAATGCTGCGGATACTTAAATCCTAATTCAAAAGCAATCTGACTCATAGATTTCTCTGTATCGAAAATTCGTTCTTTTGCCAGATTTATTAATTTTAACTGAATATGTTCCTGAGCTGTTTTTCCGGTTTCTTTTTTAATTAAATCTCCAAAATAATTAGGCGAAAGATGCAATAGATCGGCAAAATATCCAACAGAAGGAAGTCCTGAATCCTGTGCAGTCTGAGATTGAAAATAATCATTTAAACAATTTTCAAATTTTGATAAAATATCAGAATTGATGTTTTCGCGGGTTATAAACTGTCGGTCGTAAAATCGTACACAATGATTTAAAAGCAGTTCAATCGTATTGCTTATAATGTTTTTACTGTGTTTGTCTATAGACTGGCTTAATTCATATTCTAATTTGCTGAACAAATCTTTTATGATTTCCTGTTCTTTTAAAGATAAATGAAGCGCTTCATGCGAATCGTAAGAAAAGAACGAATACTGATTTATATTTTTAAATAGCGAAGTTCCTTTTATAAAATCAGGATGAAAAAGCAGTGTTAAGCCTGTAGATTTATAATTTTCTGTATTGCTTACTTCAAGTACTTGTCCGGGTGCTACAAAAACCATTGTGCCATCGTCATAATCATAATTGTTGCGTCCGTATTTTAATTCGCCGCAATTTCCGGCTTTTAAAAAGATAGCATAAAAACCAAAATGCAGACGGGTATTATTGGGTAATGGACCGCTGTTAGAATTATCAAAAACACTTATTAAAGGATGCTGTGTTTCAACACCCTTTAACTGATTATACTGCGTAACTTTTTCTAATTGTATGTGTTCCATGATCAATTTGTAATAGTGCTGTACAAATATACTGTTCAGATTATTAATAACTTAGCGTAATTATCTCAATCAGTAAAAATGGTAATAAGAGCAGTAATTTGTATTATATGCAGCTGCTTTTATTAAAGGAAATTTGTACTGTTAAAAATAACAATAAACTTTTATATAAATAAAATTATGGAAAAGAGAAAATTAGGAACGCAAGGATTAGAGGTTTCTGCATTGGGACTTGGCTGTATGGGATTGAGTTTCGCTTATGGTACAGCAGTAGATAAAGAGCATGGTATAAAAATAATCAGAGAAGCATACGAACAAGGAATTAACTTTTTTGATACTGCCGAAGCTTATGGTATTGCCAATGAAGAATTGGTTGGAGAAGCTGTAAAACCATTTAGAAAAGATGCCATAATTGCCACTAAATTTGGTTTTAAAGGCGGGCAGGCATTTAACGGACAAGACAGCCGTCCGGAAAATATAAGAGCCGTTGCCGAAGAATCTTTAAGACGCATGAAAACAGATGTTATTGATTTATTTTATCAGCATAGAGTAGACCAAAATGTACCAATAGAAGATGTTGCCGGAACGGTTAAAGATCTTATACAGGAAGGAAAAGTAAAATATTTTGGAATGTCTGAAGCGGGTGCAGAAACTATTAGAAAAGCAAATGAAGTTTTACCTGTATCTGCTTTACAAAGCGAATATTCGATTTGGTGGAGAGAACCTGAACTGGAAGTTTTACCGGTGCTTGAAGAATTAGGAATTGGTTTTGTGCCGTTCAGTCCGTTAGGAAGAGGATTTTTAACAGGTGCTATTACAGAAAACACCAGTTTTGAAGCTGCAGATTTTAGAAACAGCCTGCCACGTTTTAGTGAAGAAAATAGAAAAGCAAATCAAAAATTAGTTGATTTATTGTCTGCCATTGCATCACAGAAACAGGCAACCCCTGCACAAATTGCATTGGGCTGGCTTTTGGCACAAAAACCTTGGATTGCACCAATTCCGGGAACGACAAAATCAAATAGATTGACAGAAAATATTGGCGGTGCTTCTATTAATTTATCTGCGGAAGATGTTAAAAATATCGACGATTCTTTTGCCCAAACTACAATTCAGGGCGATCGATACCCTGCTCAAATACAGCAGACAGTTGGAAAATAAATGCTGAAATATTTTTTATGTTTTTAGCATTTGTCTTGAAATAAAAAACTCCATTAGCAATAATGGAGTTTTTTGTTCTTTATGTATCAGGTTTTAATTCCAGATTTCATTCATTTCTGTCAAAATAATTGGTTTTCCTTCGGTAACCACAATCGTATGTTCGTGCTGTGCCATAAAACCTCCTTTATTTCCAACCATTGTCCAGCCGTCTTGTAAAGTTTCGGCAATTGTAGACGTAGTAGAAATAAAAGTTTCTATAGCTACGACAGAATTTTTCTTAAATCTTGTCAAATTAAAACGGTCTCTGTAATTAGCAATTTCGTGCGGTTCTTCATGAAGACCTCTTCCAATACCATGGCCGGTTAAATTTTTGATGACTTTGTAACCTCTTTTCTTAGCTTCAGTTTCCATTATAAAACCAATGTCAGAAATACGAACGCCTCCTTTTATACTGTAAATAGCTTTATGCAGAATTTCTTTAGATGCATTAATTAATTTTTGATGCTGATTTACATCTTCACCAATAACAAACGAACCGCCGTTATCTGAAAAGAAACCATCTAATTCTGCCGAAACATCAATATTGATTAAATCGCCTTCTTTTAAAATTCTTTTTTCAGAAGGGATTCCATGACAGAATTCATTATTTACGCTGATGCACGTCCATCCCGGAAAACCATACGTTACATAAGGTGCTGATTTTGCTCCTAAATCATTTAGTATTTTTCCGCCGTATTCGTCAAGTTCTTTTGTAGAGATGCCGGGTTTTGCAAAATTCCTCATTTCTTTTAAAGCATAAGCCACGGCTTCGCTTGCTTTTTTCATTCCGGTTAATTCTGCTTCTGTTGTTATTGACATGGTATTTTTATTAAGTTCTGCAAGATAAGACTATTTTAGCAGGTTTACCTTTATTCCGGCTGATAAGTTAATTCGACAACACCAGATTTAAAAACTCTGGTATCTGTTAGTTTTAATGCAATTCGTTGTGATAAATTTTCAAATAAAGGTTTTCCGGAACCTAAAGCAACCGGATGAACGGAGATTTTATAAACATCAATAAGGTTTAAGTTTATAAATGTTTTAATAAGATTGGCTCCGCCATAAAGCCAGATATCTCTGCCCGGCTGATTTTTTACTTCGTTTACTTTATCAATGATGTCAGAAGAAATAAAAACAGCATTTTTATCTTCTCGGTTTTGACTTGAAAAAACAAATTTGTTTTTGGAGTGAATTTCATTCCACATTTCTTTTTCGGCTGCATCAGCATTTTCATCAGCCTGATAATTTCCCCATTCATCATAACTTATTCTTCCATAAAAAATCGTATCAACGCTTTTAAGAAAATCCGGAAAGTTCATGTCGTCATCCATAATGCACCAATCGACTTCTCCTTTTGGACCTTCGATAAATCCGTCTAAAGTTACGGCAAGATTTAAAATTATTTTTTTCATTTATTTAGGTTTGTTTTTAATTGATGTAAAACTAAATTAATGTTTTAATCATTAAAACAGAGAATTCAGAAATTATTTCTAAAAGACAAATCCCTTAAATGTAATTATTTAAGGGATTTGTCTTTTTATTAAAATGGTAATCTTATTTTACAACATAATCGATGCCGTCTGCTTCGCAAAGTCTAAAATAGCCTAATGCAAAATTATTGTTGTCGGTTGTATTTAAAATATTACCTCTAATATTTCCAGGAGGAACTTGAAAAGGATTTGAATTTGAAGCTTCTAAAATTAATTTCATATAATTGAAGAAGTTTTTTGAAACACCTCTGTGCGTGATTTTTAATATATTTCCGGGTTTCATATCTTCATGAGAATACCGTGTACTTATTTGGTTTCCGTTATAAAACTCATCATTTGTGATTTCATATTCCGGATATATCAAAAACTCACTTTGGTAATCGGTTAAATAAAAATTAACCTGATCTGCAGGATCTGTATAATAAAAAGTTACTTCAATAACATCATCTCCTCCAAAATCAGGAACCATTTTTTGTTCTATTTTATCGATTGGAGCTGCAGAAGTTAGTTTTTCAACAGCAGTAAAGCTTTTTCCTTCTGCATCAACAAATAATTTATAATCCATATCGATTACAGGAACAAAATTGGTGCATTTGTAAACACCTGCTTCGGTTTCATTAAAAGTAAAAACATCGCCATTGCTGTTTTCAACACGTACTTGTGCTCCGGAAACTTTGGGTGTTGAACCGCTGTAATAAGAAGCCGTTTTGCTGATTTTTATTACTTGTTCATTGCCGCTGGTTCCTTTTTTCCAAATAATTTCGGCATCGATTACCAATCGTGTTTCTCCGGTTTCCAGATCAAGATTTACAACATCTTCGCAAGAAGTAAAAAATACAACAAAAAGAAGACTCATAAATGCCAGTACTTTATTCATTGCATTATATTTTTTTAATTTATTCATTACATTAAAATTTAAAATTATAAGAAACTCCAGGTACAATTCCGAAGATTGAAAGCCTTCTGGTTTCGTTTGCTCCAGTATCTTCATTTGTAGTAAAACTCATAGAAGCAGCATTTTTTCGGTTGTAAATATTATAAATACTAAAAACCCAGTAGCTTTGCCATCCTTTCTTTTTATCTGGTTTTGGAGTATATGTCGCCGCTACGTCAAGGTGATGAAAAAGTGGCAGCCTGTTTTCGTTTCTTAATGAATAATTTGGTACATGAATTCCCCCAAATTCATAATACCCATTTGCATACGTTACAGGCTGGCCGGATTGCAGAGTGAAGTTACCATTGAAAGACCATTTTGGGCTAAATTCATAACTTCCAACAATGCTTAAATTATGCATTTTATCATATCCTGATAAATACCAGTCGCCATTTGCAATTCCTGGTTCTTCTGGTGTTCTTCCCGGTGTTTTTTGTTCAGCTCTTGATAAGGTGTACGAAATCCATCCTGTAAAAATTCCGGTATTTTTTCTAAATAATAATTCCATACCATACGATCTGGCTTTACCATTTAAAATAACCTGTTCGATGTTATTGTTTGCTAATATATCGGCACCATCAATATAATCGATACGGTTTTGAACGTTTTTGTAAAACAGCTCTCCTTCAAAAGAATAATCGTTATCTCTAAAATTTTTGAAATATCCCATTGCATACTGATCCAAAAGCTGAGGTTTGGTAAAAGGTCCGCTTGGTGTCCAGATACTCATAGGTAACGGAGATTGGGTATTCGATAAAATATGAATATACTGCGCCATTCTGTTGTAACTGGCTTTTACAGATGTATTATCGTTAAATGCGTACGATAATGCGGCACGTGGTTCAAAATTATCAAAACTGCTTATTTTTTTTCCTTTTCCATAATATACGGATCCTGTTGGAGTTCCTTCTTCGTAAATTTTGTATAAAGGATTGTATACAACTGACTGACCGTTTTCGTAAGTGCTGATTGCTTCTGAACCTAAACGGTAAAACATACTGTAACGAAGTCCGTAACGAAAGTTAAGCTTCTCTGTAATTTGATTTTCAAAATCAAGATAAGCAGAAGTTTCTAAAGCATATTTTTTGTCCAGTTGTTTGTAATTAAACTGAGAATCTATACTTGTAGGTTGTACAGTTCCGGGATTGAAATTATAATATAAACCTTCAATTCCGTAGTTGATTTTAAACTTTTCAGATTTTTGATAATTCCATCCATATTTCAAACCATAATTTTGGATGTTGCTGTCCCATTCAAAATTTTCTGTTGAAAGTCCTAAATTGAATTTATAATCACTGTAAAAAGTAGAAAGATTAGAATTTAAGCGATCAGAAAATTTATGTTTCCAGCTTAAAATTCCCATAGTATTTCCGTATTTGCTCGAAAAACGATCGTTAATGTCAAAAACGTCATTTCCTAAATAACCGGAAAACGTCAACGTATTATTGGCATTAAAACGGTAATTGAATTTAGCATTAAAATCATAAAACATAGCCGAATTTTTATTGTCGGCAAGTTTTAAAAACAAATGCGCATACGAAGTACGGCCGGACACAATAAAAGATCCTTTATCTTTTTGTAAAGGCCCCTGAACCAAAAGACGGCTGGAAATTACACCAATTCCTCCATTTACTTTAAAGTTTTCAAAATCTCCGGTTTGCTGTGTAACATCAAGAACAGAAGAAACACGGCCTCCAAATTTAGAAGGAATTCCACCTTTGTATAAATCTAAACCATTTACGATATCGGCATTAAAAACAGAGAAAAAACCAAACATGTGCGAATCATTGTAAACAGGAGCACCGTCTAAAAGAATCAAATTCTGATCGGCAGCACCACCGCGGACATTAAATCCCGAAGAAGCTTCTCCGGCATTAGTAACGCCAGGCAGCGTTAATATCGATTTTAAAGGATCTGGTTCGCCCATTGCTACAGGAATTCTTTTTATTTCCTGCATCGAAAGTCGGTTCACACTCATTTGAGTTGTTTTGATATCAACAGCCTTATTGCCCGTTACAATAACCTGCTCTAATTCCTGACTGTCAGAATCTATGTTGAAATTGATTCTTGTATCTTCAGAAACTGTTACCTTTTTTTCGTGATTTTTAAATCCAATATAACTCACAGAAACTGTATAATCTCCATTTGGAATTTCAATGCTGTATTTTCCGTTTATATCCGTTATAGCGCCAACTTCAAGTTCTTTAATATAAACGTTGGCGCCAATAACGGGTTGTCTTGTATCATCAAGAATTTGACCTGTCAGTTTACTTTTTTTTTTGGCTGGTCTGGCAGACTGTGATTTTTGTTTCACAAAAATATTCTGGCCAACAATAGAAAATTGTACAGAGGCATTTTTGTTTAGTTCAGAGATAAGTTTCTCGATTTCGATTTGCTTATATGTGCTTTTTTTCGTGAAATACTTTTGATTGGTATCAACCTTATCTGTAAAGGCAAATTTAAAATCAGTCTGACTTTCAATTTGCTTAAAGAATTCTTTTAACGTTACATTTTGATCTACAGTTACCGTAACGTTTTGAGCTGACATACATAAACTGAATAAAAAAAAGCATGCTGAAATTATATGCTTCATGAAATTTTGTATTTTTGAATTATTAAATGGAATAACTTCGTGTTATCCCTGACTATAAGGAGGATGTGTAGTTTCGCGGCTTGCATCCTTTTTGTTTTTTTATTGAAAAGTAATCTGTTTTAAATCGTCATTTATTTCAAAGTTTAGGTTATACATTTCTGATATTAATTGTACAATTATTTTTAAATCTTCTTTTTTATTTATTCGAATTGTGATTTTCTGATCTTTATAATCCTGAGGAATTATGACTTTATAACCGTAATTTTCTTCAATGTATGAGCTTATAACGGTTAGTTTTTCATTATCAAAATCTACAAATCGGCTAAATTCTTCTACAGAAGCAGTTTGGTTTCCGTAAGTAAATTTTTGTCCCGGTTTTAAAATCCATTTTTGATCCTGTCCTTTTACATTCATCTGAACGCTTCCTTCAAAAAGTTCAACAGTAACTTCTTTTTGATTAAAACCTTTTACGGTAAAACAAGTTCCTAAAACGGTTGTGGTTGTTTCATTGCAAAAAACCTGAAACGGATGCTGTTTGTCTTTTTTAACTTGGAAATAAGCTTCTCCTGTAATTTCAATTTTTCGGTTTAAGGCAAAATTATTTCCATAAGATATTTTCGAATTCGGTTTTAAAATCACCTTTGAGCTATCTGGCAATACAACTGATTTTATTTTTGAAGTAGTATTTTCAATTACATTTTCAGAAATGGCCACAAGCTCATTTTGTGTTTCAGCAGTAAAATAGATTCCTGTTCCAACCAGAACAAAAAGTAAAACCGATGCGGCTGCATAATAACGCCACGGGCTTACTTTCTTTTTCTTTGGAGGAAAAGCTGCTGTACGGAATTTTTCCCAAGAAGCCTCTTTTATTTCATTAGAATGCGAAGCCGGAGTTTCATTCCATATTTTTTTAAACTCTTCGTCTAGTTTTTCTTTATCCATGACTTTTTGGTTTTAGAGTTTTTTACAATAAAATCCTTGTTTGGTAAAAACACCATAAACCACATCTTTAATATCTCTGTTGGTTTCGATTCTAAGTATTCTTTCTCGATTTTTGAAATCAAAATTTATAATACAATCAGAAATAACAAACTGTAAAAGAACAACAAGCAGGCTTGCGTCTTTCTTTGTTCTTACGTTGGTTTTATAAGCCTCAATATGCATTTTTTGTTCTTGTTTTTATATATAACAAACGAGAACAAAAAAGTTCCTAATGGTTTTCGATTTTTTTTCGAATAAATTTACTGGCGAGATAAATATGATTGGCAATGGTCTTTTCAGAAAGATCCGTAATTTCTGCAATCTCCTTATAGCTAAGGTTTTCCAGTTTGTGTAAAGTAAATATTTTTTGCTGCTGTTCAGGAAGCTGATTAATAAAATTATGCAGCTTTTCTTTTCTTTCTTCAAAAATGCCCCAATCAGTTTCTTCGTCGATAATAGTATCCTGAAATGAATCAAGATGAATTATTTTGTTTTCGCGATTAACGTGATTGATAATGATGTTTTTGCAAATTGTAAACAATTGTTTGTCAAGCAAAACATCTTCATTAAGAAGGTCCCTTTTATTATAAAGTCTTAAAAGGCTTTCCTGAACAAAGTCTTCAGGAGTAAGTACCGTGAGATTAAATCGTTTGGCAATATTTACCAGTTTATCGTAGTAGTTGAAATACACTTCCTTAAAAGCGGTTTCATTTCCTTTTTTTAAACTTAGTATTAATTTTTTATTGTCCATAACGAAAATATCGCGACTAGCTTTAGTCAAAACTCATTGAGTTCAATATTATTGTACTTAGAAAATGCCGGATCTAAAATTGTAATAAGTTACAAAGAACCGTAATTTAATTTTAAAGTTTGTCGCATTTGCTAAAAAAAGTTACACAAAAAGTGATGTTTTCTGTTTTGATATTTATTAAAAATCTTAAGATTTTTTCTATTTCAAAAGTAATTTAGAATTTAACATCTACATTCAAAAAACTATCCTATTTTAGAAATTAATTTATAAATGTTAAAACATGTATAGTTTTCTTACATTTGCAGATTCAAAATTTAAACTATGGAGAACTTTATTCTTATTGGATTAATAGGATGCATTATTGTTTTGTTTAATAATTTATCCAAAATAAAAAAAGACAATGAGTCGTTAGAATCCCTTTACAAGAAAATCAAAGGCGATCATATTGCTTTAAAAAAAGAAATTGAAGATATTAAAAACCAAATGCAGCAATCTAATTTTGCCGGCGCAGAATTAATATCTAACATTGAAGAAAAAGAAACCATTTTAGACCCAGTAACAGAAGTCGCTCCGCCTGTTATTCCTGATCCTGTTGTTACTTTTGATGAATCTGTTTTAGATAAAGAAACTCAAATTACTGAAGAATTACAGGAAATTCATATTTACGATTCTGTTAATGAAATAGTTGAGGTAAAAGAAATTTCTAATACTGAAGCGAATATTGAAACACAGTCAATTCCTGAGTATGAAGAACAAATAACACCTCAATATCAGGAGAAAGAAATATATAAGGAAAGTGCTTTTTCAATTTTTATAAAAAAAATCGAACAGCAGTTTGTCGAAAACTGGACCGGAATTTTAGGAACCGCCATAATGGTTCTGGGAGTTGGTTATTTAAGTATTTACACCGCATTAAAAGTTTCGCCAATGTTTAGGGTTTTAATCCTTTGGCTTTATGCCGGAGCTTTAGCAGGATCTTATTTCTTTTTGAAGAATAAAGAAAAATGGCTTAAAACCGGATTGTGGCTTCGAAGCGCCGGAGCAAGTTTGTTTTTGTTTGGATGTTTCGGTGCGTCGCAAATTGAAGCGCTTGCCTTTATAGAAAACATTCCGCTTGCCTATTCACTTATTGGAATTGGAATTGCGATTAACTTATATGTGGGTTATATTATAAAACAGCAGACTTTTTTATCGCTCCATGTCATTTTAAGTGTTTTAATTTTATGTGTAATTCCTGAGAAGGTTCTAATTACATTTTTGCTGGCTTCTTTAACCGCCACAGCAGGAATTGTTTTATCATATAAAGAAAAATGGGAATATCATTTATTGATTGTTATTTCGGCCTTTATTATTTTTGATATTTGGTTTACACAAGGTCATAATATTCTAAGCCCATCTCAAAATATTTTTGCCATATTAGGTATAATTTTGGTTTCTGTAAGCTGTATGTATATGCAGTACAGAAATATTTACACAAATACCCATTTTGACCGAATTGCTTTTATAACACATCTTACCAACTGGATTTTATTTGCTTTAGGATTGATTTTACATTCAACAGGAAGCAAAATCAAAATATTCGTTTTGTTAGCAGCAGGAATTTTGTGTCTTTTTGCGGCTCTTTTTGCAAGAAAGAAAAAGATTTTCTGGCTTTATCATTTAGACGGAATGGTTTCGTTCTTGCTTTTTTCACTAAGTATTATAATGCTGAATGACTGGAAAGTTGGTTATGATGTTATCGCCTGCGGATTGTACTTTTTAGCAACAGCTTGTTTATTTATTGTTTACAAAAGCAAGGAAGTTTTATTGCATAAAATATTTTTAGGCATCAATCATGTTTTAGCTTTGTTTGTATTTGGGTTCTTTATTTTACATGTAAATCCATTCTGGATCAGGGCTATGTTACAAATACTTTTGCGACATCGATCGCTGTGACTCTGTTCACATTAATGGTTCCTGTTTTTTGCTCAGTTAAAAAAGAGTTTTTAGAAATTGATTCTTTTATTATTAAAAAAGACTTGAGTTTAAATGGAATCTTCTCGATTTTATTTTCAATCATCTTTTTTATAAGCTGGTATCATACTATCGAAGTTTCGTTTTATTGGCCTCTCATATTTTTGGCTTTGTTATGGAGTTTTTTACAATCCAAATTCAAGAATAATACATTTGATTTAGGAAGATTCGTTTTTTTAATCATCGCTGTTATTTCAGGATTAGTATTGATTCTCAATGAAACTAAATCTTATTTAGATATTCTTTTTGCTTTAGGAATGATTTCTGTAATAACGCTGAACTGGTTTGTGAAAATATTCTACAAAGATGAAAGTCTTATAAAAACTATTGGGATTATTGGTGTAAATGCTTTGTTAGTTTCGATTACCTATAAATATTTTAATACTATAAATATTGTTGGGATTTTTGCCTGTCTGGGTATTGCATTACTAAATCATGAATTTTTATGGATTCAATTTAAACGAAAATCACTTGCTAAAGACAACCAGGTTTTATTATATGTTTTTTGTCTTATTTTTTCAATTATTGGAAGTTTATGCTTTTTGATCGAAACCGATTTATTAAACAATACAGAAATTGCATTAATTGCTGTTGGACTTTCTGTTATTGAAATTTATATTTTGTTTGCCGATAAAATTAGAAATAAATCAAATGATGTTATTTCAGGCTGGACAAATTTCAGTACAGTCAATTCAGAATTAATCCTTTTTAATGCATTAGTTTTTGGATTTTCTTGTATCCAAATAGATTATGTTCCTGTTTATTTATCGGCTTTGGCGGTAATTACTTTTTGGATTTTTCAAAAAACAGAAAAAACAAAACGTTACAACATCTATTCATTTGTTCTGTTAATTAGTGCAGTGCTTTTAAGTGTTTATTTAGCTGTATACGAAACGAATAAGGTGGGTAAAATTATAATTTACGCGGTACAAGCAGTAAGTGTTATCATATCTGCTGCTTATAGTTTTCTTCAAATTAAAAGCACAAAAGAAGAAGGAAAAATGTTTAGCGCCATTTTACCTATAATTCAAAATTTATGGATAATTGCTTTATTATTTATTCAGGTAGAAACTGCATATCTGCCTTTAGTTTTTATGCTTTTGGCAATGCTTAATTTTGGTTTGATTTTATACAAAAAACTGGATTTAGTTCCAGAATCAGTTTTGATTATTGGGCTTTTATCTATTCTTACTTCTGTTGTTTATAGTATTCAGACGCTGAATAATTTTGTTTTACTGGACTGGATTCTCCAGCTTTCGACTATTCTTTTATTTATTGTTTTAATTCTTTTTATCACTAAAAAAGAATTCATTAAATCATTGCAGATCGATTATCAGATTGCTGTAAACGTCTGGCTTTCGGTTATTATGTTTACCCAATTAGAGCATAAATGGCTTCCGGTATTTTGGGCAGCAACGGCCATTGTAAACGTATTGCTTTATTATAAAAAGATTGGCAGTAAAAAAGAAATCAGCATTGTTTATTATTTGCTGGCTAATTTTCATTTAGCCTTTGTTAGTTTTAATTATTACCAGTCTAAATTCGAATTCGTTTATCTTATCATATTTGCCTTGTTGGCATTGTATATTTTTATAATGTATAAATACATTGAAGACTTTAAGTTTAGAAACAGTATTATTATTTATCCGGCGACTTTTAGTATTGGATTGTTCTTGTTTCTTTCGTTTGATAAAGGAATCTTAACATTCTTCTGGATTTTAGAATCATTGGGATTATTAATACTCGGTATTATTTTAAAAGAAAAATACTTCCGATACGTTTCAATTTCCTTGGTAGGAGTCTGTGTTATTCGATTAATGTTCTTCGATTTGTCAAATGCCGATTTCCTAATACGAGCATTAGTTTTATTAGGCGTTGGAGTAGTGCTTTTAGTAATGAATACTTTATTTAAAAAATACAAAGACAGATTTGATTAAAAAAGAGCTTTTAATAAAACCTTAGACATCTTGTTTAAGGTTTTATTGTTTTATAGAAATCCATTATTTCTTTTTTCCGCTGTTAAGATCAGGATGTCTGCATCCTTTATTGGTGTACATTGTCCACCAGTTTTCTAAAGTATCTACAACGGGATGAAGTGAAAGGCCTAATTCTGTCAATTGATACTCAACTCTGGGAGGAGTTTCTGCAAAAACTTCTCTCACAATTATGCCATCTCTTTCTAATTCTCTCAATTGAGTGGTAAGTGTAGCTTGCGCGAGATTTTCCATTTCTTTACGAAGTTCTCCAAAACGACGTGGGCAAACAGAACCAATAGCTTTTATCAGCGGAATTTTCCATTTCCCTCCAATTATTTTAAAGATTCCAGTTAAATCGAAATTATAATCGATATTATTTTCCATTTTTTTTGTGTTTCTAAGTGCTTAGTAATGAGTAATAGTATGGTTTTGTATACTAAGTATTGTAAGTGCAACTACTTGATTATAAATATGTTTGATCGTATTTTTGCACGCAAATATATAAAAATTCATTTATGAAGAAAAAACAAAATAATAGAAAAGAACAATTGTTGTTTCAAAGATATGGAGCAGATTCAGTTCCTAAAAATATAATATACAATGAACAAATTGATTTACTGCTTAGCCATCGTTCAGTAAGAAAATATCTCCCAGATGCATTGCCGGATGGAACAATAGAAACAATTATTGCGGCGGCCCAGTCAGCTTCTAATTCATCAAATCTCAATCAGTGGAGTGTTATAGCCATAACAGATCCTGAATTAAAATCAGAAATAGCTAAAACATCAAGATTAGGTTCAAAATTCGGAATGGGTAATCCTTATATCGAACAAGCTCCGGTTTTTTTATTGTGGATTGCTGATATGTCTCGTAATAATAAAATTTCATTAGTTGAAAATGAAACAGCCCAAGTATTGCAATATACAGATGCTTTTTTAATGGCTTCAATTGATACTGCAATCGCTTCTCAAAATGCAGTTGTTGCTGCAGAATCTTTAGGTTTGGGAATCGTTTACATTGGGGCTATGCGAAACAATGCTAAAGAAATTTCTGTGTTATTGAATTTGCCTGATTATAGTTATGTGGTTTTTGGAATGGCAGTAGGGAAACCGGATCCAACAGAAGTCAGCAGAATTCGACCTCGTTTGAGTCAAAATGCGGTACTCCACTACAATGGGTATAATAAAGATCGATGGCTTGATGAAGTTACTGTATATGAAAAAGCATTTCTTGAATTTAGAGAAGAAATTGGTTTAAAAAACAAAAGCTGGCAGGAAACCGTGCGTTTCTCATCTAATGACTTGACTTATATGGAAGGAAGAGAAAATTTAAGGACTACATTACAAGAACGTGGATTTAAACTTCTCTAAAATTATTCCTCCTTTTGACCGTCGATTGCAGAGATTTGATCCAGAATATTAGTTTGGTTGGGTGAAATGTAGTTTTTGGTTTCACTTACGGCTTCTTTCTTGAAAAGAAGATCTAATGCATTGTATAGTTTTAATAAAACATCTTTGTCTTCTTTTGCAATATCTAAAGCGGTATTAAAATTAAAGACATAATTATTCGAATTGCGTACTTCTACTTTTATCGTTTTTGATGTGATTTTAAATTTAACTATATCCATTATAGGGAAGAAATTACAGTTAGTAAAATGTTATTTTAAAAGTAGTTATATAAAATGTAAACAACAAATTTAGTATAATAACAAACGTATTATAAATAAAAAAACATCACTTTTTAAAGTGATGTTTTTTTTACCTGGTAGCGAGGACGGGAGTTGAACCCGTGACCTCAGGGTTATGAATCCTGCGCTCTAACCAACTGAGCTACCTCGCCTGGACTGCTATCATGAATTCCTGATTGCGGGTGCAAAGATATAAATAATATTAAAGCTCGCAAGCAAATTTTGAAGAAAAAAAAATATTTTTAAAAACGTATTGTTTTTGAACATATATTCTTATATTTCGAAAAAATTAAAAGTAGCACATGGATTCAAAAATACGTTACGAAATCGAGTTTCCGATCAATTCTTCGCCGCAATTATTGTATCAATATATATCAACTCCGTCAGGTTTATCAGAATGGTTTGCTGACAATGTTAATTCAAGAGGAGAGTTTTTCACCTTTATTTGGAATGATTCGCAGGAAAAAGCGCGTCTTGCTTCTAAAAAAAGTGGTGAAAAAGTAAAGTTTAAATGGGTTGATGAAAGCAGTAAGGATACTGAATACTTTTTTGAACTGCACATTTTGGTAGACGAATTAACCAAAGACGTATCTTTGATGGTAGTAGATTTTGCTGAAAAAGAAGAAATAGGAGAGGCTAAACAATTGTGGGAGAATCAAATCTCAGACCTAAAACATCTTATAGGATCTGTTTAGTAAAAGTCTATTTTATGCCTTATATTTGCCCTGAACAAAATTCAGGGTTTTTTTATGATTAATTTTAACGGAAACATTACAGCAGAAGAAAATATATTAACTCAAAACCGAGCATTTCTATACGGAGACGGTGTTTTTGAAACAGTTAAAATTATCAATAATAAAATTTTGTTTCTGGAGGATCATTATTTCAGATTAATGGCTTCAATGCGTGTTGTAAGAATGGAAATTCCAATGAATTTTACAATGGAGTTTTTTGAAGAACAGATTTTAAATCTGGTGCAGGAAAAAGGAATTTCAGCATCGGCAAGAGCCCGAATCACAGTTTTTAGAAATGATGGAGGCCTGTATCTGCCAAAAACAAATGAAGTTTCATATTTGATTAATGCATCGTCTTTGGAAAACACGTTGTACGTGTTAAATACGGCTCAGTATGAAGTTGATTTGTATAAAGATTTCTACGTGTCAAAACAATTATTATCGTCTATTAAAACGACTAATAAGATGATTAACGTGACTGGAAATATTTTTGCTCATGAAAACGGACTTGCAAATTGTCTTTTAATAAACGATACAAAAAATGTAATTGAAGGTTTACAGGGTAATTTATTTATGCTGACTGGTAAAAAACTAATTACGCCGCCGGTTTCAGAAGGCTGTTTAAACGGAATTATGCGTAAGCAAATTTTGGCCTTGGCTAAAAAAGTAGAAGGCATAGAGGTTGTAGAAGAAATAATTTCACCATTTGATCTTCAAAAAGCAGATGAATTATTCCTGACAAATGTAATCATGGGAATACAACCGATAACTAAATATCGAAAAAAAGAGTTTACGAGTAATCTGGCTCATTTATTAATGCAAAAACTAAATGAAACCATATCTGGAAATTAATTCAGATATGGATTTTCAGGTGCATTTGACCAAATAAGATAATCTCCGCCAAGTTCGATAATCTGCTCTTTCCAAAAATGAGTGGTTGATTTTCCAATAATTTTATTTTTGTAATTATTATCGGCAATAATCCAGGAGTTTCCCTGCATCTCATTTTCAAGCTGATTCTCCTCCCAGCCGGTATATCCTAAGAAAAAACGAATGTTGTTTTTGCTGATCGATCCGTCGTTTATTAAATCTTTAGTCGATTCAAAATCCCCTCCCCAGTAAATCCCGTTAGAAATCTCAACACTGTTTGGGATTAAATCCGGAATATTATGAATGAAGTACAGATTATCTTGCTCAACTGGTCCTCCGTTATATATCTTGAAGTTGGCATCAATCTCCGGTATTAAGTCATTAATAGTATATTTTAAAGGTTTATTAATGATAAAACCTATTGATCCTTCCTTGTTATGGTCTGCTAATAAAATTACCGATCTGTTAAAAGATAAATCTCCAATTATTGAAGGCTCGGCAATAAGCAGGTGTCCTTTTTTTAATTTTTCTGAAATCATACGGCTACAATTTTTATTAAATTTAATCATAAAATTTTTAAAATCACAAAAAAAATCGTTAAACCGCATAAAAAAACCCTCCACAAGGAGGGTTTTAATTATATTATTTAGTTTAGAGAACTTTCTTACTTAGTTCACTGCACCTTCTAATTCAGCTCCAGCTTTGAATTTTACTACATTTTTTGCAGCAATTTTGATAGTTTTTCCTGTTTGAGGATTTCTACCGTCTCTAGCAGCTCTCGCAGATACTGACCAAGATCCGAAACCTACTAATGAAATTCTTCCGCCTTTTTTCAAAGTAGTTCCTACATTTCCTAAAAATGACTCTAAAGCTAATTTTGCCGCAGCTTTTGTAATTCCTGCATCAGCAGCGATAGCATCGATTAATTCTGATTTGTTCATAATAATTAGTTATTAATTGTTGGTTAAAAAAAATTGTTAATACACAAATTTAGTAGGAAATCCGTTGCGTGCAAGTGTTTTCTTTAATTTTAGCAATAATTGTTGATAACTTACTTTTTTTGTTCATAAAGCATGTTGTTTGTCGATTAAAAACAGGTACAAACCCCTGTTTTACTGACGTTAATAGACCTTTGCCTCATCAGAAAAAGTTATACCGTTTAACAATTCTGCCACTTGCATTCTCTTTTTTCCTGGTAATTGTAGACTTAATAACTGTAGATAGCCGTTTTTTATTGCAATTTTAATTTCTTTTTTAGTGCTTATTAATTTTCCCGTCTCATAAGAATGGGGCTCTTCAACAAGTTTGGCTTCGTAGATTTTTATATTTAATTCTTCGTTTTTGTCTTTTAAAAAACACCATGCTGCAGGATAAGGACTTAGACCGCGAATAAGGTTGTTTATCTCGTTTCCGGATTTTGTCCAGTCAATTTTACAATTGTCCTTATTTAGTTTGTAAGCCGTTTTAATATCATCGTTATCTTCCTGAATAGTTGTAGTAACATTTCCGTTTTCAATTACTTTTAAAGTGTCGATTACCGTTGTGCTTCCTAAATGCATTAATCGGTCGTGTAATTGTCCTGCATTTTCCTGCGGTTCAATTGCAATCTCCGAATTTAAAATCATCGCTCCGGTATCAATTTTATCATCTATAAAAAATGTTGTAACTCCGGTTTTTGTTTCTCCGTTTATAATAGCCCAGTTTATTGGTGCTGCGCCGCGATAATTTGGCAGTAACGAAGCGTGAAGATTAAAAGTTCCCAGACTTGGCATTTCCCAGACTGCTTTTGGCAGCATTCTAAATGCAACCACAATTTGTAAGTTGGCATTTAGAGCTTTTAATTCGGCTAAAAAATTTTCGTCTTTTAAATTGGTCGGCTGTAATAAAGTAAGATTGTTTGCTAATGCATATTCTTTAACTGCCGAATATTTTATTTTTTGTCCGCGTCCTGCTGGTTTATCTGCAGCGGTAATAACGCCCACAACATCGTAATTGTTTTTAATGATGGTGTCCAAAATGCCAACTGCAAACTCTGGAGTTCCCATAAAAATAATTCGTAATTTTTCCATTATGATTTTAAAGTGTATTTATTGTTCGCTAAAATAACGATATGATTATTTTCTAATAATTCCTGAAGAACCGAAAGAACATCTTTTGCATCTAATTTTATCTGGCTCTGAATTTCACGCGAAGTTAAGGCAGTAGCTTTTAATAAATAAAGAATTTTATCAGCAATAGAATCAGCTTCGGTTATTTTTCCTTTTTGAGTAATGCAATAGGAGCAGACACCGCAGTTTGTAGTGGTTTCTTCTCCAAAATAATCCAAAACCAATCTGTTTTTGCAGGTTTTGTCTTCTTTTATATAATACAGTACAGACGAAAGCTGATCGCGTTTCAGTTTATTTTGTTTTTCCAGATATTTTGAAACCCTGTTTATGGTTAAATCATCTTCACGGACTTCATTAAATAAAATGGTAGCATCGTTGTTTTTGGATTTGTATTCGATGATATCTTTTTCTTTTAATTTTTCTAAAAGTGCTGTAACCTGTTCTTCGGTATGATTTGATTTTTTAGCAATCAGCGAAAGGTTAAGAGGTGTTTTCATTTCGTGAATTCCCGGATACGTTCTTAAAATGGCCAGAATAATTTCTTCGTCATTAGGATTCAGACTCATGTATCGAATTACTTCTTTCGATTCAATTAAAAACTGCATCGTTACTTTTTCTGAAAATTCCTGAGACATCGTTATAATTCCCTGCTGGTTTAAAAACTGCAAAGCATTATAGGTTTTTAAAGTAGGAAAGTCATATTTGTTGCAAAAATGATTCATTTTAAAAGAATACGAATCGTCTATACCTTCTCCGTAAGCAATCTGAAAATAGTTGCAGAGCTTAACATACATAGTTTTTAAAAACTTTTTGTCAGGCAGAACATTTATAAACTGCTGTTCGGTTTGGTTGGCATCTGAATTATTAAATAATAAAACCGAAAAAGCTTTTTCGCCGTTTCTTCCCGCGCGTCCGGATTCCTGATAATAATTTTCTAAGTTTTCTGGTAACTGTGTATGAATTACTGTTTTTACATTGTCTTTGTCAATTCCCATTCCAAACGCATTCGTAGCTACAATAACCTGCGCCTGCTCAGACATCCACAATTGCATATTTTTATCTTTTTCCTGAGCCGAAAGTCCGCCATGGTAATACGTTGCTCTAAACCCAAGCGACTGCAATTGAGTAGACATATTTAAACACGATTTTCTGTTTCGGACATATATAATAGAAGGCTGCGGATTTTTCTTTAAAATCTGCTCGACGCGGTATAATTTGTCTTCAACTTCAAAAACCATATAAGCAATATTCTTTCTTTCAAAAGACTGCTGAAAAAGTTTAGGATCTTTTAATCCCAGTTCGGTTTTAATATCTTCTACAACTCTTGGCGTTGCAGTAGCTGTTAAAGCCAAAAACGGAACTTTAGGGAAATATTTTTTAAGTTCTGAAATTTTTAAATAAGCCGGTCTAAAATCGTGTCCCCATTGCGAAACGCAATGCGCCTCATCAATAGCAATTAAATTGATAGGAAGATTTTTGATGCGTTCTAAAATCCAATCCGATTGTAAACGCTCCGGAGAAAGATAAAGAAACTTATAATTCCCAAATTGGCAGTTGTCCAGAAGATTAATAATTTCTTCTGTATGAATTCCTCCGGTAAGAGCAATGGCTTTAATATCTCTTTTTTGAAGATTCGCCACCTGATCTTTCATTAAAGCAATTAAAGGCGAGACAACCAGGCAAATTCCTTCGCGCATCATGGCCGGAACCTGAAAACAAATCGATTTTCCGCCTCCGGTTGGCAGCAGCGCAAAAGTGTCCTGACCTTCTAAAACTGAATCGATGATTTCTTTTTGCAGAGGTCGAAAACTGGAGTGTTTCCAGTATTTAAAAAGAATTTCCTGTGCGTCCTGCATGGCCTGTGTTTTAAAGTTAAAAGTTTAGAAATCAGTTTCTAGTTTTGCAACTTTAAAACCGGCTGCTAAATTTTGTCTAAGATATAAAGAATTCTGTTTTCAACCGTATCTTTCGGAACCTCAATTAGATCGTAACCGTACTTCTTATAGGTTTCAATAAGATGTTTTTGAATTTCTAATGCCTGTTCAAAATCTTCATAACGTTGTGTGTCGCTCTGATATATTTCTTCCCATGGCGGTAAAATAAAAGTTTTAGAATATTTGTAATCCTCACAAGCCTTACTAAAATGTGATGGATACTCGTCTCCAATATAATCCATGTAGGCTACTACATCTGGAATTCCTCTGTCTATAAAAACCACATTGTCTGGTTCTTCTTTAGCATTGTTAAACTGCTGTATACGACCTTCAAGAAGCATTTCGCTAAACAATAAAGGCTGTTCAAGAAATAATTGCTCGATGCCTCTTTTTTGAGCTTCAAGTGTAACTTCTCTCGAAATTTCGGGGTAGCAGCAATAACCGCGAGCGACTAATTCGTTTATAAGTGTAGATTTTCCTGTACCAGGACCGCCAAGTAGGACTATGATTTCTTTTTGCACTATTCTAAAAATAAAGCGCAAATTTACCTAAACTTATTAATATATGAAAAATAAAATTTGCTTTGAGCGAATGATTTCGCATTTTTAGTAAAAATGGGTTCCTGCTGTTCGCTTCAATCTTTTGCTTTTTAAAGAAAAAAGCAAAAGGATTTTCGCTTCCATCAGGGCTAAAAGAGAAGCATGGTTTTGTTTTTGTAAAAAATAAAAAGTCCCGGCAGGGATGACACATTTATAGAAAATGTTCGCAATAAATTTAAAAGCTCCAGCGGAGCGAAATAATTTGTGAATATTTTATATGTCGCTCCGCTGGAGCTTTTTTCTGTGCGGGATTTATATTTGCTATAAATATTTTGCTCCGTCCGGAGCAATTATCATTTTATTATCTTCAATAATAAATGAGTTTTCGTGTATTCCTGTTGCGCCTTGAGTTTCGCATATTATTACACTTGAAATCTCGATTCCATTTTCTTTAACAATAACGGCATGCTTACTGCTGGGATGATATTCATTTTCTTCAAAATAAATTTTTCTATATTGATGTAAGTTATTGGTTGATTTCAATTTGTAATTTTTATCATCGATAACTTCAATCTCGAAACTTTTATAATCAATTTTCATAGTGCTAAATTGCAGAATTACTCACAAAACAAATACTTTCCGGAATCCTTTCCTTTTTTATTAGAAGGCATAATCAAATGCGATTGGAATTTTTTTCCGGCTAAAACATTATTTACAAAATCCAAAACATATTGCTTTCCGTCATGAAAAAGATAACCCGAAAATTCATGTCCGCCTCCGCAGAAAGTAATCAGTTCAATATCTTTGTGTAAATCATTCATTTGATTGTAAACGGCATACGAACCAAAAAGAATCAGCCAGCCCGAAGCATTTGTAGGGCACGAACGATGCGAACCTGCGCTATATGGAACCGTATCATCATTATTTCCATGTGCTAATAACATTGGAATTGCTCTTTCTTTGGTAATTAAATTAATATCCTGAATTGCGCCAGAACCTCCAATAAAACCTTTGTATTTAAAGTTTTCAGGAATATTGCCTTTGTATAAATTCATTAATTTATAATCCCAAAAAGAAGCGTGAAAACCAATTTCAGCACCAGCGCTAATTCCTGAAATGAATATTTTAGAAGTGTCTAAATTGTATTTGTTGGCATTTTCAATTAAAAATCCTGTTGCCTGCCACATATCGCTCACGCCAATTTGAATCGCTTTTATTTTTTCGGTCAAAGTTCCTTTACAGCCAAAATCTTTTCCTTTCATATACAAACTGTACGAAATGCTGGCAATGGCATATCCATTTTGCGCCATAAATTTCCCGAAATCTTTTTCACTTGTACGTTCTCCACCAGAAAATCCGCCTCCAAAAGCAAACATAATCAACGGGATTTTTTCGCCTGCTTTTACTTTTGGTAAATATAAATCCAAGTCGAGTTTTAAAGTGTCGTTTTGGAAATACGTTAATGTTTTAACTTCTTGTGCTTGGATTGAATTTAGAGTAAGAGCAATAAAAAGTAAAAAGATTTTTTTCATTCTGTAAGGTTTTAATCTCGCAAAGTCGCAAAGTTTTTCGCTACGAATTCACGAATTTTCGCTAATTTTTATTTTTTTGATTTGCCAAGTTAATTAAAATTCGTGAAATTGAAATTTCAGAAAAATGAATAGATGAAAATTCGTGAATTCGCGGCAGAAAAAATACTAGTTTTTTAGAGTCAAAAAATCTAAAATCTAAAATCATAAATCTGAAATCAAAACCGTATATTTGCGTTTATTTTTAATTACGAATGGAGAACGATAAAGAAAAAAATACAGCCGAATTTTATGAAAGATTAAAAGTTGAGCTTGACAATGCAAATGTCTGGCCGGCAGAATACTTATATAAATTCATTGTGCCTTCTGTTGCTGATAATGTAGAGCGTGTTGAAAAAGCTTTTGACAGAATGGGTGCGGTTATTAAAACAACAAAATCTAAAACGGGTAAATTTACCAGCGTTTCTGTAGATGTTACGATGCACAGTTCAGATGATGTGATCAGTAAATACAAAGAAGTTTCTACAATAGAAGGTATAGTTTCATTATAACTTATGATCGAAAAATATAAAAGAGAAGCCGCAAGCGATGTTGTTTATAATTTAGAATACAATTCTGAAAGACAGCGTTTAATTATCCCAGAATATGGTCGTCATTTACAAAAACTGATTGATCAGGCAACTGCTATTGAAGACGATGAAACGCGCAACAAAGCAGCAAAATATATTATTCAGGTAATGGGAAGTCTGAATCCGCATTTGCGTGATGTGCCCGATTTTCAGCATAAACTTTGGGATCAGCTTTTTATTATGTCTGATTTTAAACTGAATGTTGAATCGCCATATCCAATTCCGTCCAGAGAGGTTTTGGAGTTAAAGCCGGATGTTTTGCAATATCCTCAGAACTTTCCAAAATACAGATTTTATGGTAACAACATCAAATATATGATTGATGTTGCCAATAAATGGGAAGATGGCGAAATGAAAACAGCTTTGATTATGGTCATTGCAAATCATATGAAAAAGTCATTTTTAAGCTGGAACAAAGACACGGTAAAAGATGATGTGATTTTCGAGCATTTGTATGAATTGTCAGGCGGAAGAATCAATTTATTAGAAAGTACAGAAGAGTTGTTAAATACAACAGATTTAATGCGTACTAATAAACGTATGTCAAATAAAACAGCTTCAACTGGACAGGCAAAAACGCAGAATAACAAAAACAATAACAAAGGCGGTCAAAAAAAGAATTTTCAAAAAAACAATAATCAAAAATAAAAAAGCTTCTAAGATACTAAGGAACTAAGACGCTAAGATTTAGCTCAGAACCTTAGAATCTCAGAATCTTAAAACCTAAAAAATAAAAAAAGCTGCTAAGTGTCTAAGATACTAAGAAGCTAAGCTTTTCTGTAAAGAGAGAAAACTTAGAACCTTAGAACCTCAGTAACTCAGAACCTTAAAAACAATCTATGGGAATTTTTAAAATCGAAGGAGGAACACCTCTAAAAGGAGAAATCACTCCGCAAGGAGCAAAAAATGAGGCATTACAAATTTTATGTGCCGTGCTGCTAACAGGAGAGAAAGTAAAAATTAATAACATTCCTGATATTATAGACATCAATAAATTGATCACTTTACTGGGCAATTTAGGGGTGAAAATTCAACGTAACGAACCGGGATCAATCACTTTTCAGGCTGATGAAGTTAATGTTGGATATTTAGAAACTGAAGCTTTCAAAAAAGAAGGAGGAGCGCTTCGTGGTTCTATTATGATTGTTGGGCCGCTTTTAGCTCGTTTTGGAAAAGGATACATTCCAAAACCAGGAGGAGATAAAATCGGACGCCGTAGATTAGATACTCACTTTGAAGGTTTTATTAACCTTGGAGCAAAATTCAGATATAACAGAGAAGATCACTTTTACGGAGTAGAATCTCCGGAAGAAGGACTTCAGGGAACAGATATGCTTCTTGATGAAGCTTCTGTAACCGGAACTGCAAACATTGTAATGGCTGCAGTTTTAGCAAAAGGAACAACTACAGTTTATAATGCTGCATGCGAGCCTTACTTACAACAACTTTGTAAAATGTTAAACTCTATGGGAGCAAAAATCACTGGAGTTGGTTCGAACTTATTAACGATCGAAGGTGTTGAAAGTCTTGGTGGATGCGAACACAGAATTCTTCCGGATATGATCGAAATTGGTTCTTGGATTGGTCTTGCGGCTATGACAAAAAGTGAAATCACAATCAAAAATGTGAGCTGGGAAAATTTAGGCTTGATCCCGAATACTTTTAGAAAACTAGGTATTACAATCGAAAAACGTAACGACGATATTTATATTCCTGCTCATAAAGACGGATATGAAGTAAAAACAGATATCGATGGTTCTATATTAACAATTGCCGATGCGCCATGGCCAGGTTTTACCCCTGACTTATTAAGTATCGTTTTAGTTGTGGCAACACAGGCAAAAGGTGATGTTTTAATTCATCAAAAAATGTTCGAAAGCCGTTTATTCTTCGTGGATAAATTGATCGATATGGGAGCAAAAATCATGTTATGTGATCCGCATAGAGCTGTGGTTATGGGACATAATTTTGAATCTCAATTAAAAGCAACAACAATGTCATCTCCTGATATTCGTGCGGGAATTTCATTATTGATTGCGGCGCTTTCTGCAAAAGGAACAAGTACAATCCAAAATATCGAGCAAATCGACCGTGGATACGAGCGTATCGATGAGCGTTTAAGAGCGATTGGAGCAAAAATTGTTAGAGCGTAAATTGTTAGCCTCGAATTCACGAATTTAAATTTAGAGATGATCAAAATAATTCGTGATCCCGATAGCTATCGGGAGTGGCGAAAAAAATAGTCATAAATGACAAATGAACAAAAAGCTGTAAAAGCTACTATTTTTAGTATAGCCGGAAACACCTGCTTAGCCTTGATAAAAGGTTTAGCGGGTTTTTTTGGCAATTCTTATGCCTTGATTGCCGATGCGATTGAATCAACAACGGATATATTTTCGTCTTGTTTGGTTTTATTCGGAATCAAATATTCTAATAAGCCTGCCGATGAAAATCACCCGTACGGACACGGCCGTGCAGAGCCTTTAATTACCTTTTTAGTTGTTGGTTTTTTAATTACTTCGGCAACAATTATTGGTTACGAAAGTATTGCTAATATTCAAACTTCACACGATTTGCCAAAATCATGGACATTATATGTTTTAGGCGCGATTATAATCTGGAAAGAATACTCTTTTCGTGTGGTAATGAAACGAAGTAAACAGACAAACAGTTCATCTTTAGCAGCCGATGCCTGGCACCATAGAAGCGATGCGATAACTTCGGTTGCAGCATTTATCGGAATTTCGATTGCATTAATTATGGGGAAAGGATATGAATCTGCAGATGACTGGGCAGCGCTTTTTGCAGCATTTTTTATTCTTTATAACAGTTATAAAATTTTCAGACCGGCACTTGGCGAAATCATGGATGAAAATCTGAATGATGATTTAGTAGAAGAAATCCGCGTGGTTTCTTTAACTGTTCCGGGAATTTTAGGCACAGAAAAATGTTATATCCGAAAAGCCGGAATGCGCTACCACGTTGATCTTCACGCCATAGTTTCGGCTAAAATTTCAGTAAAAGAAGGTCATGATTTGTCGCACAAACTGCAGGATACTTTAAAAGAAAAAATTCCACAACTGGGAAATGTCCTGATTCATATTGAACCGGATGATTATCATTGTTAGATTTGAGATTCAAAGCAGCAAAGGTTCAAAGTGACAAAGAAGAAAATAATTACTGAAAAACCTTTGTCACTTTGAATCTTTGTTCCTATGTACCTTAATTCAACACATTCAATATCTTCAACCCAAACACAACACCATTTTGCTGAATACCGCCTTGGTAAGAATGCACATAATCAACACGGAATAATTTAAATTTCCCGAAACCTAAGTTATCTAAGCCAACTGTAAATTCGGTATAAGGTTTTCGGTCTGGAATTGCCAATGAATGAAATCCAAGATTCATAGTCGACTTTAAAAGATTTATAAGCGGAATTTTATTCGTTATAAATCCCATATCATTGTGTTCTAAATGCATTTCAAAATAACGATCGTTTGTGCTGTTAGCGTAATAAGGCATTAAATTGAAAACATTTAAATATCGATCACTGGTGCCAATATGAGTTTGGTTTCCGTTAAAATGTCTGTAATCGATAAAAGAGATATTTTCTGCATTAAAGAATTTTCCAGCTTTAAAATTCATTCCTAAAACACCTTTATTGTCTAGTTTTAAATCATATTGTACAGCGGTTCCAATTCGTTCAAATTCATAGTTTTTATTGCTTGCTGCAAAAGCTTTTTCAAAGGCTAAATAAATCGTTGGATATCTTTCATCTTTAAAATTATATCTTCCGTCGGGTCTTGAAATATATTTGTTGCCAAAGTTAATTCGCGCATTTAAACCCGCTTTTATTAAATGATGCTGACTGAATGCAGGCGTTACAAAATCATCTGGTGCCAGCGGATTATTTGATGAATAAATATCGTCTCTTTTAAAGAAAGAATAATCAGTTGTATTAAATAATGGTTTGCGTTGTTCGTAAGCAATTTTTGCATTTAAATTCACGCCGTTTGCAATATCCTGAGCATAATTAATTTGAGCAAATTCTAAGTTATACAACTTCATATAATTGTCTTTAAAAAATAAAGAACTTATAGAATTGACAAATTTAGAAATAGGTTCTGCGTTATTAAACTGAGCCGTTTTTGTTCCTCCCGAAACATAAATAGATGCGTAATTGATATTATTAAATCGGTGGCTGAACTCGCCCGTAACACGGAGGCGTTCATCTGAAAAACCATAATTAAAAGTGGTGCTTACAGATGTCGTTTTTCCGTTTTCGTCATTCCATTTTTTAAAAGAAAAACCAGAATCAAGATTAAACCCCTGAACAGTATTAAAACTTAATGACGTAATATTTAATAATCCGTCGTATTTAAATGAATGTTTTTTGAAAGTGTTTTTATAATCATAACCTCGCAGAATATCCCAGATTTTGAATTTATTATTTTTAGCATCAATCGAATCCGTATATTTTTTTGATTTTCGAATAATTTGCAGACTGTCCTTTTTAGTATAATCTGTACTTTCTTCGATTGTTAAAGGTATCGGACGAATTTCGTTCCAGAAAGCATCGTCTTTTTTATTGGCATTTAAGTCAAAAGCTACGATTTCATTTCCGAAAGTCTTCTTCGAAAAAGCTTCAGGAAATTCATAATTCGAATACACATAATTAAACTGACCTGAAAATTTTACTCCAAAAGCGCCTGCATTAAACGAAAGTGTCTGCGCATTTTTTGACCAGATTTTATTGGCAGCATTATAAATAAAGCTTTGTTTTAAGGTCATGTTTTCGGTAAATTCATTTTTCGCACGATAACCTTTTATGTCTAAATCGACCGCATAAATGGCAAAACTATCATCGACGATATATATATAACCTTCAAAAACAGGTTCTTTATCTCGTTTAGGAATTACTTTTATTTTATAAATCTGATGTTTGCTATCATCATAAAAGCTTCCTTCGAGTTTGTATTTATAATAGCTAAAAGCATTGCCGGCAATTGGAGAAATCAGGTTTACATCAAATTCCAGCGTATTATCGTAAAAATCGTAATTTGATAAAGCGGCCGTATTATAGCTGAAACCTTTATTATTTCCTGAGATTTTTGATGCTATAATAGTTTCCTTTAGTTTATCTGGTTTTTGATAAGAAACTTTAGAAATCGTTTCAGATAGATACAAAATGCCGGTTCCGGTAGAATCTAAATTTGAAGATAAATCAGGACCAAGATCAACTTTCTGACCTAAGATTTTTTTAGGCAGATCTTTTACTTTTAAAATTCCTTTAGAATAGAAATCGGCAGTATATCGGGCTGTTTTTTCAGAGTTTTGTTTTCTGTTGGCAATGGCGTTTTTAATAATTGCATTTGCGGGGTTATTTTTTGGATCAATAACGACTTCGTTTAATGCGAAACTTTCTTCCTGCATTTTTACATCCAAAGTCAGGTTTTTAGAATCTGCAGAAACTGTTATTTTTTGAGTTTTAAAACCAAGATATTGAAAAACGATTTTATTTCTGCCAATTTCCTTAACCTGCAATTGATATTGACCTTGCTCGTTAGAAGTGGTTCCTCTGTAAGTGCCTTCTTCAAAAATAGAAACAAACGGCAGAGGATTTCCTTTTTCGTCAGTTACAGTTCCTTTAATCTGGGCTGAACTTAAAATTGAAAAAAATAAAAGGGCAGATAAAATAATGTTTTTCATGTAAGTGGTTTCTCTTACAAAAATAAAATAACTCGAAAATGAGCTTATTAATAATTTGTTAAATAACGCTTTACAAAAAAGACTGAATTGCCAGTTCGTAGCTTTTTAATCCAAAGCCTAAAATAACACCTTTTGCATTTCCAGATAAATATGACTGATGTCTGAAGCTTTCGCGTGCATAGGTATTAGAAATATGAACTTCAATTACTGGTGTTGTTACAGCTTTCATAGCGTCGCCCAAACCTATCGAAGTGTGAGTATAGGCACCGGCGTTAAGAATAATACCGTCGAAAGTAAAACCGCATTCTTGAATTTTTCCAATTAATTCGCCTTCAATATTACTTTGGTAATAAGAAAGTTCGATGTTTGGAAATTTTTGTTGCAGCGTTTCAAAATAGTCTTCAAAGGTCTGGCTTCCGTAAACTTCTGGTTCGCGTTTTCCTAAAAGATTCAAATTTGGTCCGTTGATAATGCAGATTTTCATGTTTAAGATATTTGTATTGAAATATTGGCGTTTATTTGGCCATTGTCATTGTGCTCTGTAAAAATAAAAAAACCGCTCTAAATAAATAGAACGGTTTTTATAAAAGTATGTGATATATTTTTAGAACATGTATCCAGCAGAAAGTTGGAATACAGAGTTTTTAAAGTCAGCTTCTTTTGAAATTTCTGTCAAACCTAAACCATAACGAGCCTGAACAAAAAGACCTCCAACAACTTTTAATCCTAAACCGGCATTAAGCGAAAAGTCGAATGTTTTTGGATCTGCAGCATCAAATTCTTTTTTATTGCTAACAAGAAACGAAGCCTGCGGACCAAGTTCTAAACTAAGAGATTTAGTCATGTAGATTTTTGCCATTACAGGAATAGCAATATATCCCATTTCGTTTTTAAAATCCTGTACAGCACTTTTGTATTCTGCTCCTTGTGTAGTATACAAAAGCTCAGGCTGAATAGAGAATTTCTCTAATAATTTAAGTTCAGCGACTAAACCACCGTGGTAACTGGTGATACCTTCTTTATCAACAGAGATTCCGTTAAAACCAGAACCGCCTGTTTGGTTAGCAAAGTTAACTCCGGCTTTAACCCCGATTTGTATAAACTGTGCCTGGATCGTAGCTGTTGTTGCAATGAACAATACAGCTGCTAGAAGTATTTTCTTCATAAAAAGTGTTTTTAGTGTTTGGTATTTAAATGTTATTCTACAGTTCAAAACTACATTATTTTCATTTTATTGTTTTATATATGGCTTTATATAATTATTAAAATTTACACTTTTTTACTTTTATTTAACTGCTTTTGCTTGTGTTTTTGGCTTAATTACTTGAAAATCAATTTTTTTTTTGTAGTACAATTCTGGCTTATTTTAATACTTTAAAAACGTTTACAGGACTTTTTTTAATAGGTATAATCCTAGTTTTGATTTTTGTAATTAAAATTTATATCATGAAAAAAGTTATTTTAACTGCTGTTGCAGTATTAGGTTTTGCATTTGCTAATGCACAAACTGGAGGTTTCTCAAAAGGTGATGCATTTATTTCTGGAGCTTTAAATGTAAATTCAACTAAAGAAGGAGATGCAAAAGCTAACAATTTTACAGTTGAACCTAGAGTAGGTTATTTTGTATCTGAAAACATTGCAATTGGGGCAAAATTAGGTTTTGGAACAACAAAAAAAGGAGATGACAAAACAAACAATTTTACTGCTGGAGCATTTGGAAGATACTATTTTACTCCTGCTTCTCAGTTTTCTGTGTATGGTCAGGCTGGTCTTGATTTTACAAACCGTAAGGAAAAACCAAGGGATTACAAAGAAAATGAAATCGGAGCAAACGTTGGTTTAGGTTTAAGCTATTTCTTATCAAACCATTTCGCAATCGAAGCTACATGGTTAGGTTTAGGGTATAGCGTAAATAATAATGGTGGTCATGGTGTAGATAAAACTAATACATTTGATTTTGGCACTGACTTAAGAGCTGTAAGTTTTGGAGTAGTTTACAAATTCTAAGTAAAATATTTAGTTAGTTTTTTAAAGGGCCTTCCTCATTTGAGGAGGGCTTTTTTATGTCTTGAAAACCAGGATTTAAAATTCAATTAATTTTTATTTAACAATCTACCTTCATATTACCACTTTATTTGTTAAATTCCTAATATAGAATTATGAAGAATATTTTTATATTTGGCAAATTAATAACCCAAAACAAATTGTAATGAAGAAAATTATTTTAGCTGCTATAGCAGTAATGGCATTTAGTTTTGCTAACGCTCAAGAAACAAGATTTGGAGTAAAAGGAGGTCTTAACTTGACAAACTGGGCAGGTGGAGATGTTAGAGACACTAAATCTTTAGTAGGTTTCCACGTTGGAGGTTTTGCCGAAATTAAAATTATTGAAAAATTGGCTATTCAGCCAGAGCTTTTATTCTCTACTCAAGGAACTAAAGTTGACTTTGGTGGATTTGGAGGAGATTTTGATATTAAAACAAACTATTTAAATATTCCTGTACTAGCTAAATATTACATCGTAGAGAAATTTAGTGTTGAAGCGGGTCCGCAGATTGGTTTTTTGCTTTCAGCAAAAGCTGATGGAGAAGATGCTAAAGATGGTTTTAAATCAGTTGATTTAGGATTCAATTTAGGAGCTGGATACCATTTTACAGACAATGTTTCTGTTAATCTTCGCTACACAATTGGTTTATCTCCTCTTGCTGATAATGCTGATATTGATACAGAAGGTGATTATTATGACAGTGCAAAAAACAGCGTTTTAGCTTTATCATTTGCTTACAAATTCTAATAGAATCTTCTCTAAGAAATATTCAAAACCTTCCTGATTCAGGAAGGTTTTTTTATGCACAAAAATGTTTTACTTTGTAAATATGAAATGGAATAATTATATAAAAGATTATCAGTCGTATTTAAGGATAGAAAGAGGTTTGTCTAAAAATACAATTGAAAATTACAGCTTTGATATCGAGAGATTATGTCTTTTTTTAGAAACGAATCAAATTGATGTTTCGCCTTTAAAAATTACTGATGAAACCATTCAGCAGTTTATATATGCCGTTTCTAAAGAAGTAAATCCAAGATCGCAGGCACGTATAATTTCCGGACTAAAAAGTTTTTTTAGTTATTTAGTTTTTGAAGATTATCGAAATGATAGTCCTTTGGAGTTAATAGAAAGTCCAAAAACCGGACGAAAGCTTCCTGATACTTTAAGCGTAAAAGAAATCGATGCTCTGATTGATGCCATAGATTTGAGCAGTAACGAAGGCGAAAGAAACCGTGCTATACTTGAAAGTCTTTACGGATGCGGACTTAGGGTTTCTGAACTGGTTTCGCTTAAAATTTCGGATTTGTATTTTGATGAAGGTTTTATAAAAATTACCGGAAAAGGAAACAAAGAGCGTTTTGTTCCTATTGGAAAACTGACTCAAAAATATATCCAAATCTATCAAAATGAAATACGAGTTCATTTAAATATCAAAAAAGGCTGTGAAGATACTTTGTTTTTAAACCGAAGAGGCGGTCAGCTTACTCGTGCTATGATTTTTACTATTATAAAAGATCTCGCTGTAAAAATCAATTTAAACAAAAGTATAAGTCCGCACACATTACGTCATTCGTTTGCAACACATTTATTAGAAAACGGTGCCGATTTAAGATCGATTCAACTCATGTTAGGGCACGAATCGATTACAACAACCGAAATCTATGTGCATTTAGACAGAAGTTTCCTGAAAGAAGTGATGCATTCATATCATCCACGCAGATAAATTTTTTGGCACGTTGTTAATTTTTAAATCAAAAATTAATACCTTGTATTAAAATTTTACATTATAGCGAATAAAATAAGCTGATTTTTGAGTATTCATTGGCTCGGTTTTAGTATAGTATTATTTACTTAAATAGCGGTATATGGTTTTTGATTTATACAGTAATGAGGATTGCTTAGAGATAAATAATTTTTACAGAAAGTTGTTTGCTGAAATGCCAGACTTGATTTTTCAGTTTATTATAGACAGCGATAATAATTACACTTTTCCTTTGGTCAGCAAATCTGCTGATGAAATTTTTGAACTTCCTGTGCAGGATTTTACAGACGATATAAAACTTACTATTTACGAGAGAATTCTGGATCAGGACAGGGATTTCTTTTTTCAGTCTTTGGTAAAAGCCAGAAAAGAAATTGAACCATGGCAGATTGAATTTAGAGCAGTTTTACCGAAAAAAGGACTTCGCTGGTTTAAGGTTTCGGCTAAATCAGAATTATCGACAGATGGGAGAGTAAGTTTTTTTGGTCATATTTCTGATATTACCGAATTAAAAGACAAAGAAGAAAAACTTCGTATTTCTGAAGAACGTTTTCAGTTTGCTCTTGAGGCTTCTACAGCAGGAATCTGGGATTGGGATATGGTAACTAACAATGTTTTTTATTCATCTCTTTCGCTTAAAATTTTAGAATTAGAATCGACAGATATTTTTGATGATCCGGAACGCTGGGATAAAATTGTGCATCCGGATGATCTTCCAAAATATTACTCAGACATTAGAGAACACTTTGATAATAAAATTCCGTATTATGAAAATTACCATCGTGTAATGACTTCAAGTGGTAATTATAAATGGATTCTAGATAGGGGAAAAGTAATTAAACGTGATGAAAATGGAAAACCGCTGCGCGTAATTGGAACGCATACCGATGTTTCTGCTCAAAAAGAAAAAGAGTTGGAGTTGTTAAAAACGATGAAACTCTACAGCGATCAAAACAGCCGACTTTTGAATTTTTCGCATATTGTTTCTCATAATTTAAATACACAGGCCGGGAATATTAAATCTATTCTTGATTTTATTGATGCAGACGGAGATAAGGAAACGGTAACAGAAATGCTGGAACATTTGCGTACTGTTTCAAATGATTTAAATGAAACGATTTCTAATTTAACACAGATTGTAAAAACACAAAGTAATATTAATATTGCTGTTGAACCTTTAAAACTTCATGAGTATATTGAAAAAACAATTTCCACGATAAAAGGTTACGATAATCAAAAGAAGGTTACAATTATAAATAACGTGCCTCAGTATCTAACGATTAATTTTAATCCGGCTTATCTCGAAAGTGTTTTACTCAATTTTACGACTAATGCTATCAAATATGCGCATCCGGATCGTGAACCTGTAATTTCTTTTGATTTTGGTATAGAACCCGAAGGTTATAAATCATTAAAAATTACAGATAACGGTTTAGGAATTGATTTAAAAGTATATGGAGAGTTGTTATTTGGAATGTATAAAACATTTCATAAACATAACGAGGCTCGAGGAATTGGTCTGTATATCACAAGAAACCAAATTGAAGCCATGAAAGGGAGTGTTTCTGTAGAAAGTGAGGTTGGAGTAGGAACGACCTTTAAAATTGTTTTTAATGATCTTTAAAAGTAGATCAAAAAAAGGCTGTCATTGACAGCCTTTTTTTGATATATAGTGAGAAAAATTATTTAGCAATATTAACTGCTCTTGTTTCTCTGATTACTGTAACTTTTACCTGACCTGGGTAAGTCATTTCTGTTTGGATTTTTTGTGAAATTTCAAAAGATAAGTTTGCTGCGTTATCATCAGAAACTTTTTCGCTTTCTACAATTACACGTAATTCTCTACCAGCCTGAATTGCATAAGCATTTTTAACACCGCTGAATCCGTAAGCAACATCTTCAAGATCTTTTAAACGCTGGATATATGAATCTAGTACCTGACGTCTCGCTCCCGGTCTTGCTCCTGAAATAGCATCACAAACCTGAACAATTGGCGATAATAATGATTTCATTTCGATCTCGTCGTGGTGAGCTCCAATAGCGTTGCAAACTTCGTCTTTCTCGCCGTATTTCTCAGCCCACTGCATACCTAATAAGGCGTGTGGTAAATCACTTTCTGTGTCTGGCACTTTACCAATATCGTGAAGTAAACCTGCTCTTTTTGCTAGTTTTACATTCAATCCTAATTCTGCAGCCATGATACCACAAAGTTTAGAAACTTCTCTTGAGTGCTGTAATAAGTTTTGTCCGTAAGAAGAACGGTATTTCATTCTACCTACAACTTTAATTAATTCTGGGTGTAAACCGTGAATTCCTAAGTCAATTACGGTACGTTTTCCAACTTCGATAATTTCGTCATCGATTTGTTTTGCTGTTTTAGCAACAACTTCTTCAATACGTGCCGGGTGAATACGTCCGTCAGTTACTAATTTGTGTAAAGACAAACGAGCAATTTCTCTACGAACCGGGTCAAAGCAAGAAAGGATAATTGCTTCGGGTGTATCATCAACAATGATTTCAACTCCTGTAGCGGCTTCAAGTGCTCTAATGTTACGACCTTCACGACCAATGATTCTTCCTTTTACATCATCAGATTCTATGTTGAAAACAGAAACACAGTTTTCAACCGCTTCTTCTGTACCAACTCTTTGAATTGTATTGATTATGATTTTTTTAGCTTCCTGTTGTGCAGTAAGTTTTGCCTCTTCAATAGTTTCCTGAATGTGAGACATCGCTTTTGTTTTAGCTTCAGCTTTTAAACCTTCAACTAATTGTTCTTTTGCTTCATCTGCAGAAAGTCCTGAAATTACTTCAAGCTGTTGTAATTGGCTTTTGTGTAATTTATCAACTTCAGCTTGTTTTTTGTCTAAAAGCTCGATTTTGTTATTGTATTCAGCTGTTTTAGCTTCAAAATCGTCATTTACTTTTTTGGCTTTAGAAAGCTCGTTAGAAACTTGAGATTCTTTGTCACGCACGCGTTTTTCAACTTCAGCAACTTTTTTATCTCTTGCTAAAATAACTTGTTCGTGTTCAGATTTTAATTCGATAAAACGCTCTTTTGCCTGAAGAATTTTATCTTTTTTTATGTTTTCGGCTTCTAAATTAGCATCTTTTAAAATGGAAGCTGCTTCTTTTTTAGCGTTTTTGATTAGGTTTGAAATATTACTTTTCTCGATAATTTTAGCTATTGCAAAACCTGCCGCAATACCTACAATACCAATAATGATCGTTATGATGTCCATGTTTGTTAGGGTTTATATATAAAAAAAGCCTACATTAATTGCTTGTATAAACTCGTAAAGACAAGTTTTGAGCTAACTCACTGTTCAAGTTTCCCAGCCAGAAGGAGGGCATACTATAGTAGCGACGATTTGCTCATTCTAAATTGTTAGTGTTGAGTTTACCAATTGTGAACTAATGTAGGCAGTATCTTAGTTTCTGTAAAGAACGTTTAATTTTCGAGATATTGATCTAAAAGCGAATTTAATCTTTTAATCCTTTCGATAGTTTCCTCTCCATCGATTGCGTTATCGATTTGTTTTTGTTCCACCTGCGATGCAAATTGCAGTGCACACATGGCTAATACATCTTGTTTGTCACGAACCGCGTAACTTTCTTCGAATTGCTTAATCATAGCATCAATTTTTTTTGAGGCGCTTCTAAGGCCTTCTTCCTGAGCAGGTTCAACCGTTAACGGGTAAACGCGGTCGGCAATTGATATTTTAATTCTAAGCTTTCCGTCCATGTTATTAATCTGATAGTTGCGCTATACAGTAATCAATTTCGCGAATTAATGAATTTATTTTAAGCTTTGTCTCTCTCTTGTTATTGTCGCTGCCAAGCAACGAATTGGCTATTTTAAGTGTTTCATATTGCTTTTTCAAAGCTTCCATTTCTTCAGATTGTTTCTGGATAATTTGCACGGCTTTGGCTAATTCTAATCGTAATTCCTGATTGTTTTTCTCCAGGCCTTTTGATTTTTCAAAAAGCTTTTCGACTTTATATTCAAGAGCATCAATTATTTCGGCAATTACACTCATTATAAATCCTATTCATTACTTAATCATACAAAGTTAGTATTCCTTTTTATTAATGCAATTTTTTCTCGATTTTTTTGCGTTAAAAATAATCAAATTAATGAATTTCAGTTAATTGTATTTTTTGTATGTTTTTTCTTGCTTTTATTGCTTTATTTTTGCTTATCTTAGCAAAAATGTAGTTTATGAGATTATATGTACTTGCCCTTTTAATTTGTAATTCTGTGTTTGCTCAAACACAATATCCTAAAGATTATTTCCGCCCTCCATTAGATATTCCCATGCAGCTTTCAGGAAATTTTGGCGAATTAAGACCCAATCATTTCCATGCTGGTTTTGATCTGAAAACTAATCAGCGAGAAGGATTAACTGTGCATGCCATTGCGGATGGATATGTTTCGAGAATTAAAATTTCGACTTTTGGAAACGGAAAATGTATTTATATTACACATCCAAATGGATATACTTCTGTTTACGGACATTTGCAAACTCCCACTGGGGCAATATTAGATTATGTGAAAAAAACGCATTACAAAGAAAAGGCGTATGAAATCGAAATGTTTCCAAAACCAGATGAGTTACCTGTAGCAAAAGGTGATATAATTGGACTTTCCGGAAATACAGGTTCATCTGAAGGACCGCACCTTCATTTTGAAATCCGAGATTCAAAAACAGAATTTGTGATCAATCCAATTTTCTTTGGCTTTGACCAAAATATAAAAGATACCAAAAAGCCTACATTATCCAGTTTGTATGTTTATCCGTTAGATAATGCAACAGTTAACCAGTCAAAACAGCCTTTACTGGTTAATATGACGCTTCAAAAAGACGGAACGTATCTAGCAGGAAAAATAAAAACAAACGGAAAAATTGGTTTTGGAATTAATGCTGTCGACACAGATGATGTTTCGTATAATAAAAATGGGGTTTTTAATGTTTCGACTTTTTTAAACGGAAACCAAAATTACAACTATCAGTTTAATACGTATTCGTTTGACGAAATGCGTTATATTAATGCTTTTATCGATTATCCTCGATACAAAAAAACGAGTCAGCGCGTGCAGAAGCTTTTTATGAAAACGCCTTTTGCATTAAGTATTATTAAAACAGATTCGCTTAGAGGAATAATTACAGCTGTGCCTAATCTGGCTTCAAATTACAGAATTGAAGTTTCTGATTATTTCGGAAATCAAAATTCGATTACCGTTCCTGTTGAGTACGATTCTGCAACACCGCTTGTAGAAGCCGAGCCGGTTACATCAAAATATTTTGTGAAATACAATAGAGATACTAATTTTGAAAAAGACAATATGTCGGTTTTCTTTCCTGCGGGGACTTTCTATGAAGATTTTAATATGAATTTTGATGTTAGAAACAAGAAAGTTTACATTCACGACGATACAGTTCCGGTACATTCTAATTTTACAATTACGATAAAAGATTCACTTTATCCGGAATCTTTAAGAGATAAACTTTACATAGGAAGAGGAAACAGTTTTAACGGAACGATTAGAAAAGGCGATGTTTTTACTGCCAAAGCAAAAATATTGGGTGCTTATGGTTTGGTCTTAGATACAATTCCGCCGGTTATAAAAATTACAAAACCAGTTGAAGGAAAATGGATCAGTTCTGATAAGAAAATTGAATTTATAATTGGGGATTCTGGTTCTGGAATCAAATCATATAACGGTTATTTAAACGGAAGCTGGGTATTATTTGAATACGAAAATAAAAACAGAAAAATTACACATACTTTTGATGATCAGTATTTGACTGAAGGAGAAAACTTTTTAAAAATTGAAGTGGTTGATAATGTAGGAAATTCTACTATCTTTGAAACTCATTTTTTTAGAAGTCAACAAAAATAAAACCCAAATCTTTGAATAAAAACAAGTTAATATTCGCTTTACTTTTCTTGTGCTTTACTTATATTTCATTTGCTCAAAACGCTCATGTTAAAGGTATTATTTTAGATAATGAAAATCATCCGGTTTCAAATGTCAATATTACATCTGGCAAAAACAATACGCAGTCAGATGCAAATGGTTTTTTTGAAATTGATGTAGTTTCGAATAGAAAAACTTCGATCATTTTTACCCATATTTCTTTAAAAATGATAAGCCTGACGGTGAATTTAAAACCAGACGAAATTTTTGTTTTTAATCCTGTAATGAATAATTCGCAGGAGCAGATGGGTGAAGTTTTTGTGTCATCTAAAAACAGAAAACGAGTTCAGGGAATTACTACTGTCGAAACAGCCACAATAAAAAAGATTCCGGGAGCAAATGCCGGTATAGAAAATATTCTAAAAACACTTCCGGGTGTAAATTCAAATAATGAATTAAGTACACAATATGCGGTTAGAGGCGGTAATTATGATGAAAATCTGGTTTATGTAAACGAAGTCGAAGTTTATCGTCCGTTTTTAATTCGTTCAGGACAGCAGGAAGGATTAAGTTTTACCAATACAGATTTGGTTCAAAACGTAGATTTTTCAGCTGGAGGATTTCAGGCAAAATTTGGAGATAAATTATCCTCAGTTTTAGATATTACTTATCGAAAACCAACTCAGTTTGGTGCTTCTCTCGAAGCTAGTTTTTTGGGCGGAAGCGCTTCTGTAGATTTGGTTTCTAAAAATAAAAAATGGTCTGCCGTTACCGGAGTGCGTTACCGAAACAATAGTCTGCTGGTAAACAGTCAGGATACGCAAACGAATTATACACCCACTTTTGCCGATATTCAAACGAATATTAATTATGATATTTCTGAAAAATGGCAGATGAGTTTTCTGGGGAATATTTCGCAGAATAAATATTTGTATCAGCCTTTAACACGCGAAACAAAATTTGGAACCATCGATCAGCCAATGGCTTTGGCGGTTTATTATGAAGGACAGGAAAAAGATCAATATGATACTTATTTTGGAGCTTTCAAAACAACTTATAAAGCTTCGCCTTCGCTGACTTTAAAATTTATTGGTTCTTTGTTTCATACCACAGAAGCAGAGCATTTTGATATTTTGGCACAATATCGCTTAGGAAATGTTGATCCCGAAAATCCGGGAAATCCATCATCAATTGATTTTACCCGCGGGATTGGTTCTCAATTAAATCACGCTAGAAATGATTTAGATGCCTTAATTGCCAATGCCGAAATAAAAGGATTTAAAGACTGGAAAGAAAGCCAGCTTGAGTTTGGATTAAAATATACCCGCGAATCTATTCGGGACAGAATTGTAGAGTGGGAGATGATCGATTCGGCAGGATTTTCGATTAATCCGCCATTAGTAATTCTGCCAAAAAACAATCAGCCGTATTCGTCATATACAGGTCCGCTTTTACCATACCAGGATATTCGAGCGACAAACTTCAATACTATAAATAGATTTTCGGGTTATGCTCAATGGAATAAACAATCTGAAATTGGTTCAAGCCAAATTTGGTATCATATTGGAGCGCGTTTTCAAAGCTGGAAAGTTTCTGGTGCTTTAGAAGAAGGAAAAAATCAATTTGTGGTGAGTCCGCGTGCACAGTTTGCCATAAAACCGGATTGGGATACTGATATGGTTTTTAGGCTTTCGGGAGGATTATACCATCAGCCGCCTTTTTACAGAGAACTTCGTGATCTGGAAGGCGTTGTAAATCCAAATGTAAAAGCGCAGGAAGCAATTCATGTGGTTTTGAGCAACGATTATAATTTCAAAATGTGGAATCGTCCGTTTAAATGGGTAACAGAATTGTATTATAAATCGATTTCAGATGTTAATGTGTATTCGATTGATAATGTTAGAATTCGATATGCAGCGAATAACAATGCAAAAGCATACGCACAAGGTCTTGATTTTAGATTAAACGGTGAATTTGTACCGGGAACTGAATCATGGGTAAGTTTTGGTTATTTAAAAACAGAAGAAAATTATGAAAACAAAGGTTATATAGCACGTCCAACAGATCAGCGTTTGAAATTTGCAATGTTGTTTCAGGATTATATGCCTAATATTCCGAGTGTGAAATTGTATTTGAATTTGGTTTACAATACCGGACTGCCGGGCGGCGCGCCTGCATATTCTGATCCGTATTTGTATCAAAACAGACTAAACGATTATAGAAGAGCTGATATTGGTTTTGCTAAGGTTTTTGTTGATTCCAGTACGCAGAGTTCTAAAACAAGCTGGCTGAAGAATTTTAAAGAACTATCTCTTGGGTTAGAGATTTTCAATCTTTTTAATAATCAAAATGCCATAACAAATACCTGGGTTCGCGATGTGTATTCTAAAAATCAATATGCGATTCCAAATTATATGACTTCGAGGGTTTTTAACGTTAAGTTAAATGCTAGATTGTAGGTTTTGAATTTCTCGAGTAAAATTCAATAAAAACCAAAATTACAATCAAAAATAGTATATTTGATAATTGAATATAATTTGTCGATGAGAAAGTACTCTAAATATATAGCCTTTGCAGTTATTGGAATGTTGATTAGCTGCCGTGAAGAAGTTCAAAAGCCAAAAGTAAGTTACGATGTTTCGAACAAAGTAAGTATTGCTAAAACGGATACCACTCAAATTGAAATCGCAGATCTTCCTATTCAAATGGAAGGAACGAATTATTTAATTCATCCGGTTGGCGATTTAAGAGTTTTTGAAAGAGGTTCGAAAGCACGTTACGGATCATCGAGTGTAAACGATGTGAGTTTTACGATTTCGAATTTAGGTGAATATGAAATTACGGGTTATCTTCAAAACTTGAAATTTCAGCAGGTAGATTCAGATTCTATTCGTCCTTTGTCAGATAAACCTATTTTGATTTTAACAGCAACTTATCTAAAAACCGTTGCAGACAAAACTCAAAATAAAGTAATGGTTTATACTTTAACGGATTCTGATACGAATAAAGACGGTAAAATTGATACGAGCGATATTAAAACTTTGTATTTAAGCGATGTCAGCGGAGAGAATTTTACAAAAGTTTCTGCTGATTTAGAAGAATTGGTAGACTGGAATTTAATTGAATCTAAAAACCGCTTGTATTTTAGAACTATCGAAGACACAAACCAAAATGGTCAGTTTGATAAAAATGATGTTTTGCACTACAACTACATAGATTTATCGGCTAAAAAATGGGAAGTTAAAGCTTATAAGCCGATATAGTTTTTTTATGAATCCAGAGGAAGAGGTTGAAGGCTATGATAAAGGAATTAAAATAGCAAAACGAATCTTTATGCCCATTTTTTTTCTTACTGTTGTTGGAGCATATTTCGTTGGTAATTCAATGGGATACATAGAAAAGGAATATAAAGAAGCTAATGAATATGGTTTTTCTGGAGTTATTTATGAAAAGAAAATAGAAGGAGGAGAGGGAGATCGTCTCCCACATTGTCTGTTTTTGAATTCTGGGGTTAGATGGCAAGTGAGTACTGAATTATATGGTAAAATGGAGATTGGCGATTCTGTGGTGAAAAAGTCTAAATCTGATTCTGTTTATTATTATAAAAAAGGTGGACAAATAATCATTGAAGATCAAAATTTGGATCTTAGAAATAGGTATTTAGAAAAACTCAAAGAAAAATAGACATAGACTTTTTAAAAGCTTTTGTTTAATAAGAGAAAAAAACTTAGAACCTTAGTCTCTCAGTACCTTAGAACCTCTAAATCAAAATATCACTTTCCAAATCAGATTTCTCAATTTCGAAACCAAAATCGAGACGCTCCACTAATTCGATTACCAGTTTTTTATACCAATTTTCAGATTTTGGGTGAATGTAGATTTTTTCAATTAACTGATTAATGTCGACGTTTATTTTTAGACCGTCATTTAATTTGATGTCACTTTTTGAAGTGTCGGTAAGAATGCGGACTTCGCGTTCGTATTGAAAACTTTTTCTTTTGAATAAAAAGGGAAAGAACAAATCATCAAACGGGATATATTCTTTTTTATAGTCAATGTAATTTACTTCGCCAATATACTGGTCAAAAGTATTTTCGGGTTTTACGGCTTTCTGCAGTCTGCCAATTGTAGACTGAATGGCTAAACCTTCGTTGTTTTTGGTGAAAATCTGCCACATGGCAAAAGATTCATATTCGTTAATATGCCAGCTGCTTATCGCTACTTTTTCGCGATGTATTTTATAATAATTTAAAAACTCAGGATTGTCGGCTGCAAGTTTTTTTATCTCTTCGTATGTTGGTTCGCTGAAAGTGCCTTCGTATTGATCTTCGAATTTGTCAGAACGAGACATGAATAACTTTTTTGAAAGCAGTAAATCAAGAAATTTAGATAAGTCAAGGTATTTCCAAACAATGGTATCAGGGTCTTCCGGAAGTTTTATGTTGGGGTTGTTAAGATACATTTTCGAGTGGTTAAATGATTTATTCTTTAACTAACCTAAAGTTATAAAAATAAACACAGATTAAAGAAATTAAACTGAGTTTTAATATATTTCCTTAATCTGTGTAGATATATGTTCGAATGTTGGTCTTTTTACGATTCGAAAGACTGCATCGTTACCAGTTTGTTGTAAGTTCCATTGTGTGCAATGAGTTCTTCGTGAGTTCCCTGTTCTACAATTTTTCCTTTTTGCATAACCACAATAACATCTGCTTTTTGAATAGTCGAAAGTCGGTGCGCAATTACAATTGAAGTTCTGTTCTGCATCATGTTCTCAAGAGCAACCTGAACAAATTTTTCACTTTCAGTATCTAATGCCGAAGTTGCTTCATCCAGAATCATAATCGGCGGGTTTTTCAATACCGCACGGGCAATAGATAAACGTTGTTTTTGTCCGCCCGAAAGTTTATTTCCGCTGTCTCCAATATTTGTGTAAATGCCTTTTGGAAGATCTTTTACGAACTCATAAGCATTAGCAATTTTTAAAGCTTCGATAATTTCATCATCTGTTGCGTCTAGTTTTCCTAATGCAATATTGGCTTTAATAGTATCATTAAATAAAATGCTGTCCTGAGTAACAAGTCCCATTAAACTGCGAAGAGACTGCAGATTCATGTCTTTAATATTGATTCCGTCAATAGAAATCGTTCCTTCGTTTACATCGTAAAAACGAGTCAGTAAATTAGCAATTGTACTTTTTCCACTTCCGGATTGTCCAACAAGCGCCACAGTCTGACCTTTTTTAATTTGAAGAGAAAAATCTTTAAGAACATTTTCTTCTTCATATTTAAAGTTAATGTGCTGAATATCGATATTGTCTTCGAAAGTAGTTTTTTCGATTGCGTTAGCTTTGCTTGTAATTGGGTTTTCCTGATTTAAAATTTCTAAAACACGCTCTGCAGCAGCATTTCCTCTTTTTACACCATAAGAAGCTTTAGAAATAGCTTTTGCCGGTGTCAGAATGTTATAAGCCAATCCCATATAAGCAATAAACGACGGGCCGCTCAAAGTTTTATCAATTAAAACCATTTGTCCTCCGTACCACAATAAAATCGCGATTACAGTAATTCCCATAAATTCACTGGCAGGAGAAGCTAAGTTTTGGCGGTTTCCAATACTGTTTGAAAGTTTGAAAAAACGATCGGTAGAATTTTGAAAAAGGGTAGTAAAATAATTTTCAGAATTATATCCTTTTACCACTTTTAGTCCGCCAATAGTTTCTTCAATTGTAGATAAAAACAAACCTTGTTCTTCCTGAGCCTTTGTTGACTGTTTTTTAAGTTGTTTTCCTATCAATGAAATAATATAGCCTGAAACAGGAATAAAAATAAAAACAAACAAAGTTAATTTCGTGCTTATAATTACCATAGTTGTTATGGTAAAAACAATGGTTAAAGGTTCTTTTACAATAAGCTCCAGAATAGCTAAAAATGAAGTTTGAACCTCGTTTACGTCGGCTGAAATTCTCGAAATAACATCACCTTTTCTTTTTTCAGAATAAAAAGCCAAAGGCAGTTCGAGTGTTTTTTTGTACATCGCATTTCGCATGTCTTTTAAAACACCATTTCTTAGGAAAGTGATAAAAAACATAGCTAAATAATCGGCAAGGTTTTTAAGTAAAAATATCGAAATAATAATCGTTACCATTATGGCTAAAATATAGCCGGGATCGTGACTGCCTTTTGTCGTGGTAATATAATAACTTAAATAATCTTCTCCGTATTGCTGTAGTTTTAAAATTCCTTCATAAACCGGTTTTTCGTGTCTGGCTTTTGTCTGGTCAAATAAAACCTGAAGCATTGGGATTAAAGCAACAAACGAAAGAGTGCTAAAAAGTGCATACAAAATATTAAAGAAGATATTTAAGAATGCGTATTTTTTATACGGGTATATAAAAGGAACTATTTTTTTGAAATTACTCATTTATTTTTTTGATATTATTTTCTTTTGGTAATGACTCTCTCACGTATCTCTGCGCAATTTGTCATGTAAATTTTCACCGCACAAAATTAATCCAATTGGGGTGTTTTCAATTTCTTTTTGCTTTTTTTTATAAAAAAAAGTTTCTTTAAAAAAGTAAAAATAAGAAAAACACTTTATTAAGTTAATATTAGCTGAATAAAACAGACTTAAGAATCAGGCTGGGTTTTGAAAACGAAAAAATCGGATAACTTTCGTATATCCGATTTTTTAAAATCATGTTTTATAGAAAAATGAAGTTTTAAATAGATTCTACAACTTCTTTCAGTTCAAATCTTGATTTTGGTAAAATTGTGGGATGTGCCCAGTCGTTTGGTGCATCGGCATAACCTACAGTTACGGCAAATAAAGGAGAATATCCGTCTTGATTTAAAATTTGTTTGTAAGCCTGACGCTCGATTCCTTCCATTGGGGTGGCGTCCAGCCCCATATTCATACAGGCGCTTAAAAAGAAACCAAGTGAAAGATAAACCTGATTTTCTAACCATGTTTTTACAGCTTCATTTCCATTTGATTTTACTAATGGTTCGTAAAAACCTTTTACCCATGCTTCTGGAAGTACAGAAAGATTTCGGTTTTCAAAATGTTCGATGTTTTCCATTACGCTGAATACCACTAAAAGATTAACATCATTAATTGACTGTTCGTTTACATACGATTTTGAAGCCAATTCTTTTTTTAAAGTCGGATCTGTAATAAATGTAAATTTCCACGGCTGGCTGTTAATTGAAGACGGACTTAAACGAAGAATTTGTTTTAATTCTTCGATTTGTTCATTTGAAACCTGTTTTGTATTGTCGTACTTTTTGGTTGAATATCTAACTTTTGCAAGATCTAAAAAACTCATATTTTTAAATTTAAATTAAACTATACTTTTTATTGTTGCAAAACTAAGTATAGTGAATTACCTTTGCAATAACGGTTAAAAATGATAGTAACAGATGTATAGTATAGACGATAAACAATATCCCTGCAGTACCAGCCTGACAATGAAGTATATTGGCGGAAAATGGAAGGCGGTTATTTTAATTCATTTAATTGAAAAAAAACGTTACAGCGAATTAAGAAAAGAATGTAAGGTTATTACAGAACGCACATTGAGCCTGCAATTGAAAGAAATGGAAGAAGACGGCTTGGTAACCCGAACAGTTTATACCAGTAAACCGCCATTAAGAGTAGAATATGAATTAACGGAATTTGGTAAAACGCTTATTCCTTTACTGCATTCTATTGCGGCGTGGGGAATGGAAACGGCTAAGAATAATAAACGCATACAAGCGGTTTAGTCATAAAAAAAACGGATTTACATTTATGTAAATCCGTTTTTTTAAAATATGATATAGTGAAATACAGTTTTTAATTTAATTTCATATCAGCAATGATATTCTGTATTTTTCCGTCTAAGAATTTTTCGGCTTCATCGAAATCTGAAACTGATTCAATTTCTGCATTTACGCTGATGTAGAATTTAATTTTTGGTTCAGTTCCACTTGGTCTAGCACAAATTTTAGAGCCATCTTCTGTGTAATATATTAATACATTCGATTTTGGAATATCCATAGAAGATTCTTCATTTGTCAATAAATTCAAGGCAGTAGATGATTGATAATCTTCAACCATAATTACTCTTTGTCCGTTGATTTCTTTTAAAGGGTTTTGACGTAAATTAATCATCATCTGATTAATTTCTTGTAAACCTTCCATTCCTTTTTTAGTTAGTGAAACTAAATATTCTTTGTAGAAACCATTTTCAACATAAAGTTGTAAAAGTTCTTTGTAAACAGAACTTCCCGCTGCTTTTGCCTGAGCTGCAACTTCGCAGATTAATAATGTTGCTGCAACAGCATCTTTATCTCTAACAGCATCGCCTACCATAAAACCAAAGCTTTCTTCGCCGCCGCCAATAAATTGAAGTTCAGGGAAATCTTTGATCATTTTAGCGATCCATTTAAATCCTGTTAAACCCACTTTGCATTCTACGCCGTAGCTTGTAGCTAATTCCATCATCATTGGTGTAGAAACGATTGTAGAACCTACGAATTGTTTTCCGTTGATTTTGCCTGCTTTTTTCCATTGTTTTAAAAGGAAAGAAGTCATTAAAACCATAGTTTGGTTTCCGTTAAGCAAAATCATTTTACCGTCGTTATTGCGAACAGCAACACCTAAACGGTCACAGTCAGGATCTGTACCTACAACAATGTCAGAATTTGTTTTGTCTGCTAATGCCAAAGCCATTGTTAAAGCCTCTGGTTCTTCCGGATTTGGTGATTTTACAGTTGGGAAATCTCCGTCTGGAACAGCCTGTTCAGGAACAATGTGTACATTTTTATAACCAGCCTGCGATAAAACATCTGGAATTGATTTTATCGAAGTTCCGTGTAAAGAAGTAAAAACAATATGAAGATTATCTTTTGCTTCTGCCGGAGTATTAAAACTTGCGTTTTCGATAGATGATTTTATAAATGCTTTGTCAATTTCGGTATCGATATACTGAATTAGACTTTCGTTTGCATTAAATTTGATTTTGTCGTAATCTAAACTTTCGATTACTTTAATAATTTCGCCGTCCTGCGGAGGAACGATTTGTCCGCCGTCCTGCCAGTATACTTTATATCCGTTATATTCAGGCGGGTTGTGAGAAGCTGTTAGAACGATTCCGCATTGGCATCCTAAATATTTTAAAGCAAAAGATAATTCCGGAGTGGGGCGTAAGTCTGAAAATAAATAAACCTGAATTCCGTTTGCAGAGAAAACATCTGCAACTACTTTTGCTAAAGTATTACTGTTATGACGGCAGTCGTAAGCAATAACTACTTTTAAAGGTTCGTTAGGAAAAACTTTGTGTAAATAATCAGATAAGCCCTGAGTGTTTTTTCCTAGCGTATATTTGTTAATTCTGTTGTTTCCAACTCCCATAACACCACGCATACCGCCGGTTCCAAATTCCAGATTTTTGTAGAAACTTTCTTCAAGATCTTTTGGTGAAGTGGTCATTAATTCTTTTACGGCAGCCTGTGTATCCTGATCAAATGTAGGAGTAAGCCATTCGTTTACAGCATTTAATATATTAGGTGCAATATTCATTTAAATTTCGTTTTATGTTTATTTAAAAATAGTTTTTTATTAAGGAGTGAATGTGCTGTATGCAATAATTTTGTGCCTTAATTAAAAAAATATAGTTCTTAAGATGATAAATTAATGTGCTTTAAAAATTAACTTCTTGTGCAACTTTATAACGAGCCTCATTGTTTTTTGTACGAAGGATTATTTCACCTAAGAAACCAGCAAGAAATAACTGAGTACCAATTATCATTGAGGTAATAGATAAATAAAAATGAGGTCTTTCTGTAATAAGTCGGCTGGTTTTATGAATAAACAATTTGTCAATTCCTAAATACAGCGCCAGAAGGAAACCAATCATGAACATAATAGATCCTAAAAGTCCAAATAAGTGCATTGGTCTTTTGCCAAATCTTGATAAAAACCAAATGGTAATTAAATCCAGAAAACCGTTTACAAAACGATCCATTCCAAATTTGGTTTCGCCATATTTACGTGCCTGGTGAATAACTACTTTTTCGCCAATTTTCCCAAATCCGGCATTTTTAGCCAAAACAGGAATGTAGCGGTGCATTTCGCCGGAAACTTCTACATTTTTCACGACTACGTTTTTGTAAGCTTTTAATCCGCAGTTAAAATCATTTAATTCAACGCCCGAAGTTTTTCTGGCGGCCCAGTTAAATAATTTAGAAGGAAGATTTTTTGCCACAACAGAGTCGTAACGTTTCTTTTTCCATCCTGAAACCAAATCAAATTTTTCTTTGGTAATCATGTCATACAATTCAGGAATTTCATCCGGGCTGTCCTGCAGGTCGGCATCCATAGTAATGATGACATCACCTTTTGCTTTTGCAAAACCAGCGTGTAGGGCCTGAGATTTTCCAAAGTTTTTCATAAAACGAATTCCTTTTACATTAGGATTTTCGTTAGAAAAACTTTCAATAATATTCCAAGAATCATCTGTACTTCCATCATCTACAAAAATGATTTCATAAGAGTAATTGTTAGACTGCATCACTTTAATAATCCAAGCATAGAGTTCTTTAAGTGATTCCTCCTCGTTTAGAAGCGGTATAAGTATAGATAGATTCATTTATAATTTTTATTCTTGAGTAGTTCTGCTTTTAAAAAATGCTGCGAAAATTAATCCGAAAATTGCGCTGATTACCATAGCAAAAACACATCCCTTTAATAATTCAAAAGTCGAATAAGGATTTGTTTCTTTCATTTTAGCAATCGCTTCGTTGATTGATGAAGCCGGAGCACCAAATTTCTGCATCATATTTGCGGTATATTTTACCATTATATCACTTAAAGTGTCTTTTGCACCCGGATCAATAACGTTAAATAATAGGATGTTAAATGATGTAGAAATTAAAATACCAATAACAGCGGCTATAAAATAAGTGGTAAAAGCTTCTTTAAAAGGAAAAACACCATTTAACTCTTTCTTAGTTTTAGAAAGTAAAATAATGCTGATCGTAACACTGATTGCTATTCCTAATAAACCCATCCACCATGCAGTAAATAAGTTTAAATCAACGGCATAGATAGTTGCAGTTACCAGTGAAGATGCAATTCCAATCATTACGCCGTAAGCAATACCATTCTTTTTTATAACTTCATTAATCATATTTATATATGTTTTAAAATTAATCCACAAATATAGTAATTCCCAATATACATCGAAGAGAAAAAAAGCTTTTCGGGATTAACTAAAAAAAAGTAAGCTAACTGTTTGTTTATTAAAAAAGAATTGTAAATTTGCACACTCAAAATTAATTAAAATTTTAAACAAAAAAGGGCGTTGTTTGTTTATACCTTTTTCTAACCATGAAAAAGCCTCAAAATAGAAATGCTCCAAACAATAAATAAAAAGAAAGATGAAAAAAGGAATTCACCCAGAAAATTACAGATTAGTTGCATTTAAAGACATGTCAAATGATGACGTTTTTATCACTAAATCTACTGCAGATACAAAAGAAACAATTGAAGTTGACGGAGTTGAGTATCCAGTTGTAAAAATGGAGATTTCTAGAACATCTCACCCTTTTTATACTGGTAAATCTAAACTTATCGATACTGCAGGACGTATTGATAAATTCAAAACTAAATATGCTAAACACGCTAAAAAATAATAGCTGTTTTAAATTATACAAAAGCCTTCCAGATTTGGAAGGCTTTTTTTTATTGTCGAATTTAACGGCAAAGTCCGCAAAGATTTGCGCAAAGCTTAAATAACTTTGCGGACCTGGCGTAAATCTTTGCGGACTTTGCGGTTAAAAATAACTCTTGAGATTTATATAATAGAAAACACACAAATAAAATATTTGTAACTTTGGTCTCGGTAACCAAATCAAATTTTAACACATTAAATTAATTTTATGAATTACATTCTTTTCGACGGTCCCGTCCGGAATGCATTATTACCCTTCACATTTACAAGACCTGTTGCTGATATTTTAGTCGGCATAATGACCATCAGACAAAAATGGGAAGCCCGTTTAGGTTCAACAATAACAACAATTACTGAGGAATATCTTTCTGCCAAATTCCCAATGGTAGAAATGGAAGAAAATGTAATGATAAACGCAGCGTATTTGCCAAATGATACGCTTGTGGATATGATTTCTGATTTAAAAGCTAATCAGGCTATTTTTAAAGGAGATGATGTAATTGCTTTTTTTGCCGCAGAAAATCAGGAAGAAGTTGATTTTGATTCGTACGAAATTATTCAGTATACAGGTGATTGTTTGACAATTGAGCATACCTGGGATATTTTTTCTAAAAATGATGCTGCTATTCGTGCCGATTTTAATTTCCTGACAGAAGACAGAAAATCACAGCCAATTCCAAAAAGTGTAAATGTTATCGCTCCGGAAAATATTTTTATTGAAGAAGGAGCAAAATTAGAGTTTGTGACTTTAAATGCTTCAACCGGACCTGTATATATAGGTAAGAATGCAGAAATTATGGAAGGAACTGTAATTCGCGGACCATTTGCTTTATGCGAAAATGCTATGGTGAAAATGTCGGCTAAAGTTTACGGAGCAACCACTGTTGGACCTGGATCCAGAATTGGCGGAGAGGTTAAAAACTCAGTTCTTTTTGCGAATTCAAATAAAGGTCACGAAGGCTTTTTAGGCGATTCGGTTTTAGGAGAATGGTGTAACATTGGTGCGGATTCTAACAATTCGAACCTGAAAAATAACTATGAAGAAGTAAAATTATGGAGTTATGAAACAGAAGGTTTTGCTAAAACAGGGCTTCAGTTTTGTGGTTTAATGATGGGAGATCATAGTAAATGCGGTATCAATACGATGTTCAACACCGGAACTGTTGTTGGAGTAAGCGCGAACATTTTTGGTTCAGGTTTTCCTCGCAATTTTGTTCCGAGTTTTTCTTGGGGAGGCGCAGCTGGATTTACAACTTATGTAACCAAAAAAGCTTTTGAAACTGCCCGCCTGGTTTTATCAAGAAGAAATATAGATTTTGATGAAACAGAACAAGCGATCTTAGAGCACGTTTTTGAAGAAACCAAAAAATGGAGAAAAGACTAATTTTTTTAACGAGATAGTTGGAAAATTAGTCAGTTAGATAATTTTTTAAACCCCGAAAGACTTGTGCCTTTCGGGGTTTGTTTTTTTGTCACAGATTATAAGATTTAAAAAAGAATTTTTTCTAGTAAAGAGCTAAAAATAATCAGTGGAAATCTTTTAATCTGTGGCAAAACATTTTATAGTGTCTGAAATTTTCTAATTCACTTATTTATCAATTTTAACAAAATCTTCTTTTAAGTTGAATTTTAATTCTAAGCCGTTTGTGAGTTTTGTTTCGTAGCCGGAACTTTCAATTTCTATTTTGGTTACTTTTTCTTTTGGGAAATTTGTTTTTATGTACGAAGCAATTTTTTTAGGAACAATAGATTTTGGAATTTTAGCATTTTTGCCGTCAACTTCTTTCCAGTTTCCTTTCTTGTCAAATTCAATTTCAATTTCATTTCCAAATTTAACTTTGTATTCTGTAGAAAGGATTTCTTTATCTTTTAATATATAGCTTGGTTTTTTTGATCCAAAATGCGTCTTTAAAAAAGTTTGTGCATTTGCGGGCAAGTCTTCTTTTTTAATTACAGTTTTTTGTGCATTTGCAGAAAAACTAAATAGTAACCCTGCAATTAAGTAAACAGCCAGTTTTAATTTCGTTTTCATATTTTGCTGATTTTTAAAATTATACTACAAGATAAGATTAAAATTTTTAAATATTAAAAAATCAATTGAGTTTCGTTTACACAGTGGAGGCATTATTTTATTAGTAAATTGTCTAATTAACACATTTTCAAAATTATCTAATTTTCAAATTGCCTAATTATCTAATTAATCTATCTTTGCAGCACAAAAAAAATGGGTAGTCAGATAAACGATTAACCGATTAAACAAATTAACAAAAACAAATGATTACAGTTAACGATATTTCGGTTCAGTTTGGCGGAACTACACTTTTTAGCGATGTTTCTTTTGCTATTAATGAAAATGATAAAATTGCCCTTATGGGTAAAAATGGTGCGGGAAAATCGACACTTTTAAAAATTATTGCAGGAGTAAACAAACCTTCTACAGGAAGTATTTCGGCTCCAAAAGAAGCTGTAATTGCTTATCTGCCACAACATTTACTTACAGAAGATGGAGCAACTGTGATGGAAGAAGCTTCAAAAGCTTTTGGTGAGATCTTTAGCATGAAGGCAGAAATTGATGAAATCAACGAGCAGTTAACAGTTCGTACAGATTATGAAAGTGATGCTTATATGAAATTGATCGAAAGAGTTTCTGATTTAAGTGAAAAATTCTACGCCATTGAAGAAGTAAATTACGAAGCTGAAGTAGAGAAGATTTTAGTTGGTTTAGGTTTTGAAAGAGAAGATTTTACACGTCAAACTTCTGAATTTTCGGGAGGATGGAGAATGCGTATCGAATTGGCTAAAATTCTTTTAAGAAAACCAGATTTAATTTTGCTGGATGAGCCAACCAACCACATGGATATTGAAAGTATTCAATGGTTAGAGGATTTCTTATTGAATCAGGCAAAAGCAGTTGTGGTTATTTCGCACGATAGAGCTTTCGTGGATAATATTACAAATCGTACAATCGAAGTTACAATGGGAAGGATTTACGATTATAAAGCGAAATATTCTCATTATTTAGAATTAAGAAAAGATCGTCGTATTCACCAGCAGAAAGCGTATGACGAGCAGCAAAAAATGATTGCAGATAACAGAGCTTTTATCGAGCGTTTCAAAGGAACTTTTTCTAAAACAGATGCAGTTCAATCTCGTGTTAAAATGTTAGAGAAATTAGAAATTGTTCAGGTAGATGAAGTTGATACTTCTGCTTTACGATTAAAATTCCCGCCTGCAGCGCGTTCTGGACAATATCCGGTTATTGTAAAAGAAATGTCTAAATCGTACGGAGATCATGTGGTTTTTAAAGATGCAAATATTGTAATCGAAAGAGGTCAGAAAGTTGCTTTTGTTGGAAAAAATGGTGAAGGAAAATCAACCATGATCAAAGCGATTATGAAAGAAATCGGTGTTGATTCTGGAAGTGTTGAAATTGGACATAATTCTCAAATTGGATATTTTGCACAAAATCAGGCGGCTTTATTAGATGAAAATGCTACGATTTTTGAAACAATCGACGGAATTGCGGTTGGAGATATTAGAACACAAATCAAAAATATTTTGGGTGCTTTTATGTTCCAAGGTGATGATATCACTAAAAAGGTAAAAGTGCTTTCCGGAGGTGAAAAAACTCGTTTGGCAATGATTAAATTATTGCTGGAGCCAGTTAACTTATTAATTCTGGATGAGCCTTCGAATCACTTAGATATGAAAACTAAAGATATTATTAAAGACGCACTTCGTGATTTTGACGGAACTTTGATCTTAGTTTCTCACGACCGTGATTTCCTTGACGGATTAGCGACTAAAGTTTTTGAATTCGGAAACAAAAGAGTAAAAGAACATTTTGAAGATGTGGCAGGTTTCTTAGCACACAAAAAAATGGATTCTATGAGAGAGATCGAAAAATAAATCTCAAAATAAATAATAAAAAGCACAAGTTAATTCTTGTGCTTTTTTTGTTTCTATCATTTTGTAACATAATTTTAATGCGGTTTTTTTTACATTGTAACTATATTTTTCCTACTTTAGAGCGTGCTTTTTGATTGAATGCAAGGGAGTTGTCTTTTTTCGAGAACCAAAAACTGATTTAATCAGGTAATAAAAATTTAATTTTTTATTTATGGCGTTTGTAAACAAACCACTAATAAGAATTGTTTTTATCCTTCTGTTTCTTCCTTTTTTTATGAAAGCCCAAGGCGACGTAAATCAAGGAGAAGAAGCTCCAGATACCACGGCAAAATATCCGCAGTACCAATTAAAAGGGCTATTACAGGCGCGCTATCTGGAAAGTTTCGGCGAGAATGTCGATGTTTTAGGGATGCATCATTCTGCCGGAGATGTTACGCAGAGTTCTTTTGATATAAAAAGAATGCGTGTGGGTTTAAATACCAAACTCAGCGAAGCTACAGAAGTTGTAATTCTGGTTAATCTGGCCGATTTTAAATCAGATACCAAAGGCAAGGTTCTTGAAAATGCCTACGGAAAATATACTTTCAATAAATATATCGCCTTAACGGGAGGACAGTTTCGTCCCGCGTTTGGTATTGAGGAACTTGTTCCGGTAGATATCATAAAATCTTTTGACTTTTCTAATCAATACTATGAATTCGGAAAAAACGGCTGGACAAGTTTTCAAATTGGTGCTTCGGCAACCGGATCTTTTGATGTTGGAAAAATTCCAATTAGTTATGCTATTTCGGTTTTAAACGGAAACGGGAAAAATGTCGAAATGGATAAAGATAACGGAAAACAATATTCTACACGCTGGGTTTTTGGCCTTTCAAAAGAACATAAAATTAATTTGGGTTTAAATGGTGGTTTTGGAAAAGTTTTTAAAGAAGATGTTTTTGCAATAGGTGCCGATATTACAAGCGATTTTAAACTGACCGATAAATTTACTTTTGATTTACAGATTGAGTATAAGCAGGGAACTAATCACAATTTATACTTCTCGCTTCCGGCAGATCAAAGAGTTGGGGAGGTTTCAAATTATCAAATGCGCGGGATTTATTTTCTTCCAAATCTGCGTTACGTAGTAAATTATAAAAAACTAACAGCATTGGAACTTTCCTGTCGTTATGAAACTTTTAATCCGAGTTATAAAGTTAATTCAAACGTAAGACAGACTTATACGCCAATGATTAGTCTTGAATTTGGGAAAAACTATACAGGAAGAATCGAAATGGGATTTGAAATTGATCGTTTCGATAGAAATATTCCCGACACATCAACTTATAATGATGAATTGTTTCTTATTCAGTTACAGCTCCGACTTTAGTTTAATATAAATCCATTTATTATGAAAGAAGTACAAATTCCTCAAACCATTATTACGCTTGTTGTTGGAATTGCTATTTGGCTTATTCCTGCACCAAACGGTGTTGTTGTTGAAGCCTGGCATTTGTTTGCCATTTTTGTTGCTACTATTTTAGGAATTATTCTAAAAGCGGCGCCAATGGGTACAATGTGTATGATTGCAATTGCATTAACAGCTTTTACGCAGGTTTTGGCGCCGGGCGATCCTGGAAAATCAATTACACTTGCCTTAAAAGGTTTTGGAGATAAAGTAATCTGGCTTATCGGGATTTCATTTTTTATAGCGCGAGGATTTATAAAAACAGGTTTAGGAAATAGAATTGCTTTTTTGTTTATAAGGATATTTGGAAAAAGTTCACTTGGATTAGCTTATGGTTTAGGATTGGCAGATTTGGTTCTCGCTCCGGCAGTGCCAAGCAATACTGCTAGAGGAGGAGGGATTATTTATCCTATAATGAAATCAATGTCAATGAGTTTTGGTTCTGTGCCGGATCAGCCGGAAACACATCGAAAATTAGGTTCTTATTTAACGCTGAATTGTTATAATATGAATTTAATAGCTTCATCAATGTTTCTTACCGGAACAGCTAGTAATCCAATGTGTCAAAAATTTGCATTAAATCTTGGGATAAAAATAACCTGGATGTCATGGGCTGCTGCTGCAATTGTTCCGGGATTGTGTGCTTTTTTTGTAATTCCGTTTGTGTTGTACAAAATATATCCGCCGGAACTTAAAAAGACAGGTGATGCGCCGCAAATTGCTATTCAGAAACTAAAAGAAATGGGGGCAATTACCCGTAACGAATGGATGATGCTTTTAACTTTCTTTATTCTTTTATTTCTTTGGATGACGGGTGATTTGTTTTCTATTGATGCTACAACAACTGCATTTATTGGTTTGGTTATTTTGCTGCTGACTTCAGTTTTAACCTGGGATGATGTAAAAGCCGAAAAAGGAGCGTGGGATACTATTGTGTGGTTTTCTGTTTTGGTAATGATGGCCAGTTCGCTTAACGAATTGGGATTTATTGGCTGGTTTAGTAATGTAGTAAAAGCTGAAATTGGCGGATTAAGCTGGCAGATGGCTTTTCCTATTATTATACTAGTTTACTTTTTTAGCCATTATCTTTTTGCGAGTGCTACGGCACACGTGGCAGCTATGTATGCTGCACTTTTGGGGGTTGGAATATCACTTGGAATTCCGGGATTGCTGTTGGCTTTTATGCTCGGTTTTATGGGATCAATTTACGGAACATTAACGCATTACGGACATGGTCCGGCTCCCGTTTTTTTCGGAAGCGGATATGTCGATTTAAAAAGCTGGTGGGTCAAAGGTTTAATAACCGGACTTGTAATGCTTTTTATTTATATGGTAATTGGCGGATTGTGGCTTTGGGTAATAGGAGATTTTTAAATCCTGATTCCCGGCGGCAATAATTCTTTGTACTTTGGATTTTTTTTGAAAAACGTTGCAATCTTAGGGTGAATTGGTACAACTCTAAATTTTTTCTCAGTGCTTAATTCCATAATGTTTTTAAGCAGAGTGTCAATTACAGGCTGGTTTTCAAAGTTTTCCGGCGTATTAATTTTGGTTAAAAAGATTTTCTTTTCCTGAAAAGAGTATTCTACGCTTAATAATCCCTCAGGGACTACGGTTTCAAATTGTCTTGCAAAAGTGTTGTCTTTGATTTCCATAGTTTCGGCAGGTTCCATATTTGTCATGTTTTTGGGGGTGGATAAAAAATATTAGAAAAAAGAACGATAAAAAATAAACAAATAAAATCTTTTGGAAAAGATATTTAAATGCAGTAATTTGGAATGCAAAGTTAATTAATTGATTTTCAATATTAAATTATTTTAGGTAAGAATTGGATTAGTTTTTATTCTTACGCTTTTTTGTAGTTTAATTTGTTTTAATATGTAATTATTCTGTAAGATTTACTGTGCATATTATTGAAAAAAAATACATTTATCTTGAAATTAAAATTCGCAATTATAATATCTTTTCCAGCAAATGAGTAAAATTCCTGTATATTTTATGCCTGGTTTGGCGGCAAGCCCGACGATTTTTGAAAGAATCAAATTAGATGAATCTGTTTTTGAAATGTGCTTATTAGAATGGGAAATTCCGCATCCTAAAGAAGTATTGTCTGATTATGCGCTTCGAATTGCAAAAAACATCAAACATGAAAATCCTGTTTTGATTGGAGTTTCGTTTGGAGGGATTTTGGTTCAGGAAATTGCAAAACATATTCAGGCACGAAAAGTTATTATTATTTCCAGCGTGAGAAGTAATCTTGAGTTTCCAAAAAGAATGAAAATTGGTAAAAGAACAAAAGCTTACAAGCTGATTCCGATGAAACTGATTTTAAATATCGAAAGTCTGGCAAAATATTCTTTTGGAGAAAAAGTAAATAAACGCATTAAATTATATGAGAAGTTTTTAGCCGTTCGCGATCTTAATTATTTGCAATGGGCTGTAGAATCGGTTATTTTGTGGGATCGAAATATAGTTGACCAAAACGTAATTCATATTCACGGCGACAAAGACGAAGTTTTTCCTATAAAATATATTAACAGTTGTATTGTGGTAAAAGGAGGAACACATATTATGATCCTCAATAAATACAAATGGCTGAATGAGAATCTGCCATCGATAATTTTGGAGTAAAATTTCAAGTTTTTTTTAATTCCAAATTCCAAAATTACCACAATGTTGTCATTTCGACGAAGGAGACCCGAGCGATAGCGAATAGGCGAAGCAAATCTCCGCAAGCAGCTCTGTAAAGTAAATCGTCAATCTTTGTCGAGTTTCTCGCGGAGATTTGCTTCGCCTATTCGCTATCGTTCCTCGAAATGACAAGCTACTGATGATACTCTGAGACGATATAAAAAAATCCCAAATTTCAAAATTGGAATTTGGGATTTTAAAAATTGAAAATTTAAAAATCGTTAGATTTTCTTCATTTGTTCTTTCATCATTGAGATTTGCTCTTTCAGCATTCCTTGTTTGTCTAATTTTTTAGCTTCGTTAAGCAAATTTGTTGCTTCAAGCTTTCTTCTGCGTGACATTGCAACTCCTGCAAGGTTTAATTTAGCTACAGCCAAATCCATATCCATAGATAATCCAAGTTCGATTGCTTTTTTGAAATGTTTCTCAGCCTGATTAATATTTGTTTGAGATAACATGATGCCTTGTAAGTAATTTAAATATCCTTGTTGTTTTCTTACTAATGCACCTTCTGGATTTTTAATATATGATAACCATTTTTTTGCACCTTCAAAATCTTGTTTTCTTAATTTAAGGAAGGCTAAAAGGATAAATTCGTTTTTGAAATAAAGAAAAATTGGAATAGCAGTCAATAATATAAGGAATATACCATTTCCGATATTGCTTTCTGTAAATTGCCAGATGCCAGCAACTACAAGAAGTCCGGCCAAAATAAGCTTAATATTTTTATGAAACATAATTATTGTAAATTTGTGATTGCAAATATAGTAAAATGAATTAAAAATATTTTTATTAAAGTGCTTGCCAGAAAAAAAAGTCTTTGTATATTTGCACTCGGTTTTTGAACAACGATATCCAAAACCAAAAAAGAGTTAATAGATACCATTTTTAAAGATACAAAGCAATGAGCAAAAGAACGTTTCAACCATCGAAAAGAAAAAGAAGAAATAAGCACGGATTTATGGACAGAATGGCTTCTGCGAATGGAAGAAAAGTTCTAGCGCGTAGAAGAGCAAAAGGAAGACATAAATTAACTGTTTCTAGCGAGCCTAGACACAAAAAATAATGTTTGTATAAACATACATAAGGCGATTACTTTTTTAGTATCGCCTTTTTTTATACCTTGTCGGTAAAAAATCCCTCAACTTTCTAGTTTATAACGCACTAGAAATGTTTTTTTAAATCGTAAACAACTACACAATACATACAAAATGCCTAAAGACACATCAATAAAATCCGTTTTAATTATAGGTTCAGGACCTATCGTTATTGGCCAAGCTTGCGAATTCGACTATGCAGGATCTCAATCTGCACGTTCTATTCGTGAAGAAGGAATTGAAGTTATCTTGATTAACTCGAATCCAGCGACTATTATGACCGACCCATCTATGGCGGATCATATTTATTTGAAACCTTTAACTACAAAATCGATTATTGAAATTCTTAAGGAACATCCGCAAATTGACGCTGTTTTACCAACAATGGGAGGACAAACAGCACTAAACTTGTGTTTGGAAGCTGAAGAAAAAGGAATCTGGCAGGATTTCGGAGTAAGATTGATTGGGGTTGACGTTAATGCAATCAATATTACAGAAGACAGAGAGCAGTTTAAACAGCTTTTAGAAAAAATTAAAGTACCAACTGCACCTGCAAAAACAGCTACTTCTTACTTAGAAGGAAAAGAAATCGCTCAGGAATTTGGTTTCCCGCTTGTAATTCGTCCTTCGTTTACCCTTGGAGGAACCGGAGCAGCGGTAGTTTACAAAAAAGAAGATTTTGATGAGCTTTTAACTCGTGGTTTAGAAGCTTCTCCAATTCATGAAGTTTTGATTGACAAAGCTTTGATGGGATGGAAAGAATACGAATTAGAGCTTTTAAGAGATAAAAATGACAACGTTGTCATTATCTGTTCGATCGAAAATATGGACCCAATGGGAATCCATACTGGAGATTCGATAACAGTTGCACCGGCGATGACATTATCAGATACGACTTTCCAAAAATTACGTGACTACGCAATTTTAATGATGAGAAGTATTGGAAACTTTGCGGGAGGTTGTAACGTACAATTCGCAGTTTCGCCAGACGAAAAAGAAGATATAGTTGCAATCGAGATTAACCCTCGTGTATCTCGTTCTTCTGCTTTGGCATCAAAAGCTACAGGTTACCCAATTGCTAAAATCGCTTCGAAATTAGCTTTAGGATATAACTTAGATGAATTACAAAACCAAATTACAAAATCTACTTCGGCTCTTTTCGAACCAACTTTGGATTATGTAATCGTAAAAATACCACGTTGGAACTTCGATAAATTTGAAGGTTCAGACAGAACTTTAGGTCTTCAGATGAAATCTGTAGGTGAGGTTATGGGAATTGGACGTTCTTTCCAGGAAGCACTTCACAAAGCAACTCAATCTTTAGAAATTAAGAGAAATGGTTTAGGAGCTGACGGAAAAGGATATAAAGATTACGAGCAGATTATCGAGAAATTGACTTATGCAAGCTGGGATCGTGTTTTCGTAATCTACGACGCAATCGCAATGGGAATTCCGTTGAGCACAATTCATGAAATTACAAGAATCGATATGTGGTTCTTGAAACAGTACGAAGAGCTTTATACTTTAGAAAAAGAAATTTCAAACTATAAAGTGGGAGATCTTCCAAAGGAATTATTGTTAGAAGCGAAACAAAAAGGTTTTGCTGACAGACAATTGGCGCACATGATGAATTGCTTAGAAAGTGAGGTTCACACTTTACGTATGGAGCAAAAAATCAACCGTGTATTTAAATTGGTAGATACTTGTGCGGCTGAGTTTAAAGCACAGACTCCTTATTACTACTCAACTTTTGAAGCAGAAATCGAAAAAGAAAACGGAGAACGTTTTGTTGATAACGAAAGTATTGTAACAGATAAAAAGAAAGTAATCGTATTAGGTTCTGGACCAAACAGAATCGGACAGGGAATCGAGTTTGATTACTCTTGTGTACACGGAGTTTTGGCGGCAAAAGAATGTGGTTACGAAACAATCATGATTAACTGTAACCCTGAAACGGTTTCTACAGATTTTGATACAGCTGATAAATTATACTTCGAACCAGTTTTCTGGGAACATATTTATGACATTATCCAACACGAAAAACCAGAAGGTGTAATCGTTCAGTTGGGAGGTCAAACTGCTTTGAAATTGGCTGATAAACTTTCTAAATACGGAATTAAAATTATCGGAACTAGTTTTGACGCACTAGATTTAGCAGAAGACAGAGGACGTTTCTCTGACTTGTTGACTGAATTGCATATTCCTTTCCCAAGATTCGGAATCGCTGAAACGGCTGACGAAGCTTCTAAATTAGCAGATACATTAGATTTTCCACTTTTAATTCGTCCTTCTTATGTATTAGGAGGTCAGGGAATGAAGATTGTAATCAACAAAAAAGAATTAGAAGAGCACGTAATCGATTTGTTGAAAACAATTCCAGGAAACAAATTACTTTTAGATCACTATTTAGCTGGAGCAATCGAAGCAGAAGCTGATGCAATTTGTGACGCTGATGGAAATGTTTACATCATCGGAATTATGGAGCACATTGAGCCTTGCGGAGTTCACTCTGGAGATAGTAACGCAACATTGCCTCCTTTCAACTTAGGGGAATTTGTAATGCAGCAAATTAAAGATCACACGCATAAAATTGCAAGAGCTTTAAAAACGGTAGGTTTGATCAATATTCAGTTTGCGATTAAAGACGATACAGTTTATATTATCGAGGCAAACCCAAGAGCTTCAAGAACGGTTCCGTTTATTGCAAAAGCTTACGGAGAACCTTATGTAAACTACGCTACAAAAGTAATGTTGGGTCACAATAAAGTAACTGACTTTGATTTCAATCCACAATTAAAAGGATATGCAATTAAACAACCAGTTTTCTCTTTCAGCAAATTCCCGAACGTAAACAAAGCGTTAGGACCAGAAATGAAATCGACAGGAGAAAGTATCTTGTTTATTGATGACTTAAAAGACGATCAATTCTACGAATTGTACTCTAGAAGAAAAATGTATTTGAGTAAATAATCTCAGATTCTATTATAAAAGAAAAGCTCCAATGAAAATTGGAGCTTTCTTATTTTTAAATCAATTTTGAATTATTCGCCTTGATTAAAATTCATATTATCTCTGGTGTTTTTCTGAACGGAAATAGCACCAAATAAAGCCAATAAAAATGCAAACGCATAAAAGCCTTTTTCACTTGGTAAAATAGTAGCATTCCAAAGTCCAACAACTAAAAGTACGATTGATAATAAAGTTCCAAACCAGCAGATTCCGTAGTAAATATCGGTTACTGGAAGTTTTTCTAGTCTATCTCGAACACTTTTTTGTAATGAAACTACAGCAAAAAGTCCAAACATTAGAACTGTAAAATAATATCCTTTTTCGTTTAATAGCATTTCGGCTCTGGCAAGTCCAACTATAAATCCAACTGTTCCTGCTCCAAGGGCAACCCACGATGCGGCAATAAAGGCATTTGATGTTTTTTGTATCATGTTTAATAAGGTTTATTAGTTTTTGATATTTAAAATTTTGGCAGTTTTAAATCTCATTTTGTAAATGTAATTAAATTCAATTAACATCAAAATAAAAATTACAAAGTATAATCTTCTTAATTGTTAGATTATTCAATTGAAAAATAGTCGAATTTAATTTATACGTTTCAATTTTCCATAGAGAGGCACCACAGTGCGTCTACGCTTAGTATTTACGATTCCTAATCTGAAATAATTCGTTGCACATAAGACGCACTGCAGTGCGTCTCTACGATATGTTTTGTGGTGAAAATGATATGATTAATTCCAATTTTCCGTAGAGAACTGCAGTGCGTTCAGGTTCGGTATCAACAATAGTAAATAAAAAAAGCCCCAATAAAGGAGCTTTTTTGTTTAAAAGTAAAATTCTAATTATTTAACCAGTTGCTGCAATGGCTTCAATTGTTCCATATCAATTTTTGACTCTTTTAAAACTGACATTAGTGCAATTATGTTATTAGGATTCATATCGTTTCCTAAAACGCGGACAACTGCAAAACCATTTTCTTTTCTATTGGCAAAAACAACAAATTCTTTAATGTTTTCATCAGAACCTACATAGCTTATTGAAGCACCATCTTTACCGGAACCAATTTTCATAAGTTCCTGGTATTTTGGATTTTTTAATATCGCAGTAACTTTTTTACGTTCTGTTTCAAACTCAGTCTGGTTTTTGTCAGTTGCTTTAAAAGCCAGTATGTTCATTTTATCGAATGAGTTTACAGCTTCTTTTTGCTCTGCCGAAAGTTTTGTTTTTTCTAAGTTTAAAATATCAGAAGAAACATCAAGGGAAATAAAATCCTTTTTATCTGTATTTTCAACAAAATACTTTTGCAGTGAAGGTTCAGAATTACAGCTCACAAGAGTCAGTAATACTATAACAGCGGTGGTGAAAACATTAACTTTCATGATTATTTTTTGCTTTTAGAAGCTTTTTTTAAGTCAGAACCACCAGGAAGCTGCATCTTGTCTGTTAATACAGAGATTTCGTTTAAATCAAAATTACCAGTAAGAGACAATAAAACAGTTTCGTCATTTTTTGCACCATCAACAAACATTAGCAACTCTTTGATTTGTGTGTCGCTGGCTCCTGATTTTACCATTATTTTTACATTTTTACCGCTGTCGTTTACTCGCATTAATTCTTCTAAACCGGCAGTTTTTATGTATTTATCTGCAGAAGCTTTCATGTCGGCTTCAATTTTTGGGTTTTTAGTTGTAAAGACTTTTAAGTAATCTAATTTTTTGATCAGGTTGATATACTGTTGTGTTTCCTTGTCAGAAGCATCAACTTTAACCTTGCTCATTAAGTCGAACATTTTTTTGTTTACAATTACTGATGTTACGTCGTCCTGACCATCAAATTTGTCAAAAGCGCCTTGTGCATAAAATGCTTGTGTAACGAATGCGAAAACTAGTGTTATGATGAAATTTTTCATTTGATTGGATTTTAATTACTGTTTAAAAATTCTGTTTTTTGATTGTTCATATTCGTTAATGTATCGTACACTTTCAATACCTACATTAACATTGTTTGACAATAAGGCCAAAGCTTTCTGCGTCGCTTTTAAAGCTTCTTCCGGATCGTCGTAGGTTCCTAATTCTGTCTGTGCCACAGCCGGTGCTGTATTGTTTTTGCTTACCAGAAAATAAGATCCCGCTCCTAGTAAAACAACAACCGAAGCTGCAATCGATAACCACGCAACATTTCGTTTTTTAGTTTTTAGTGGAATTTCCTGCGTTGATTTTTGTTGTTTTACCTGAGAGAAATAACCAAAAATTGGTTTGTACTGCTCTAAATGCTGCGCAACATTTGATGAAGAAAAATATTCTTTTAATTGATTTTCTTCTGCAATAGTCGTTTCTCCCTGAAAGTATTTTTCTAATATATTTTCTATTTTATCTAATTCCATAACTGTGTGCATTTACCATTGATTCTCTTATTTTTTTTCTCGCTCTCGAAAGCGCTACCCTGATTGCTGTTTCGTTCATGTTTACAATTTTAGCAATCTCTTCAAATTCATATTGTTCTACATCTCGAAGCTGAATTAATATTTGAAGCTGTTCCGGCAGCTGGCTTATAATTTTTCCAACCCATTCTAAACTGTCAGCATCTTCAAGTTTCCGGTCTAATTGCGGCTCACGATCTGTAAAGTTATTGTGTACAATCTGCAGATTTCCGGCTCTTTTAGATTTTAACTGATCTAAACAATAGTTTTTTGTCATTGTCATCGCCAGTGCTTCAACATTATTATAGGCGTCCAGATTCTCTTTTTTATTCCATAATTTTACCATTACTTCCTGAGTTGCATCTTCAGCTTCTTCGGTACTGGTAAGCAATCGTTTTGCCAGACGAAACACTTTGTCTTTGAAAGGATTAACTAATTCTATAAACACATTCTGGTTCATAAATTAAAAGGTTATTCGTTAGCTTATATAGTCAAGACGAGGCACAATTATTTTTGTTACAACACTATTGTAATTTTTTTTTCAAAAAAGCACATTACTTAAAACTAAAGGTAGTATTTTTACGTTAATACAATACCGAAACCTACTCTTATGAAACCAATTTTAAAATCGATACTGTTTTTGTGTCTGTTAACATTCTTCCTGCAGTCTTGTGAAGATGAGGATGATGTGAGAACTCCTGCGCAATTGCAAGTGAATGATTTTGTCTGGAAAGGTCTAAATGAGCTTTATTTGTGGCAGGGTGATGTAGCAAATCTGGCAGATGATCGTTTTAGTTCTCAGGCAGAATTAAACTCTTATTTAGAAGGATATTCAGATCCTGAAGATTTATTTCAGGATTTATTAAATAAACCTGTGAGTAAATATCCTAGCAATGCTATAGATCGTTTCAGCTGGATTGTAAAAGATTATACAGTTTTAGAGCAGGAACTAGGTGGAATTACAAAAAATAACGGTGTTGATTTTAGGCTGACGAGAGTTGCAGAAGGTTCAAACGATCTTGTGGGATATGTTCGTTATATTATTCCTAATTCAGATGCATCTACAAAAGCTGTAAAAAGAGGCGATTTGTTTACCAGCGTAAACGGAACAAAACTTACAGTTTCAAATTATCAGTCTTTATTATTAGGAAATGATAGTTATACGTTGAATTTTGCCGATTATGACGGATCTAATTTTATTTTAAATGGAAAATCTGTCGCTTTGACTAAAACAGTTTTAGAAGAAAATCCAATTTTAATAAACAAAGTAATTAATAGTGGAGGTCATAAAATTGCTTATTTAATGTACAATGGATTTTATTCTGAATATGATTCCAAGTTAAATGAAGCTTTTCAGGGATTTAAAAATGAAGGAGCAACAGATTTGGTTTTAGATTTAAGATATAATGGAGGAGGATCTGTGCGTACTTCAACACGTTTAGCAAGTATGATTACAGGTCAGTTTGAAGGTAAAATATTTTCGAAAAGACAATATAATTTCAAGCAGATGGGAGGCATGACTACTGAAGATCTTGAAGTTTTAAATGAACGATTTGTAAAAGATATTGACGGAACTCCGGTAAACAGTTTAAATTTATCTACCGTATATATATTAACAACTTCCGGCACAGCATCTGCAAGTGAATTAATTATAAACGGATTAAAACCATATATTAATGTGGTTCAGATAGGAGAAACGACAACGGGTAAAAATGTGGGTTCGGTTACACTTTATGATTCACCTACGTTTACAAAAAGAAATGTGAATCCAAATCATAAATATGCAATGCAGCCTTTGGTATTTAAGATCTCTAACGCTTCAGATTTTGGAGATTATACACAAGGACTAGTTCCTACTTTTGTTCAGTTAGAATATATTAGCAGTTATGGTGTTTTAGGTGATCCATCGGAGCCTTTATTAAATATGGCAATTTCTAAAATTACAGGAACTACAGCTAAGAAAGTTCAAAATGACCATGGTTTGGTTTTACCTTATATAAGCGATTCTAAAAAAATCAACGGATTACGAAACGAAATGTATTTCGAGGAAACTCCAAAAGGGTTTTAATAACAATAAAAAAGGCTTTCAGAAATGAAAGCCTTTTTTGTTTAAAAACAATTAAATAACTAATTCGAAAATGAATTAATCGTTAAAGTAAAATCCGTTTGGAGATATTCCTGCTGTAAATGTTTTAGTAACTGCACCAGCTAAAGAATAGATGTATATTTCACCAGAATCTTGATTATTTATGGCATCAGCAATATAAATTTTGTTGTTTTCTACAGCAAAACCATAAAGAATTTTTACATCAGATGCTTTAAACAACGGAGCTGTTGGTAATGCTGTAGCATTCGCTGCAAATGAGTAAATACTGTTTCCAACAGTATAGTAAATTTTGTTGTCTTCTGTATCTATAAATCCAGGATGTGTTAAACCTGTAAAACTCATTGTAGCTGAAATAGTATTAGTACTTAAATTTACTTTAACTATTTTTCCTGCAGTTTCAACATCTGCATAAAATGGTTTTCCGTCACATAATACATATAAAGTACCATTTTCTTCTGCTAAACCACTAGGAACATCTCCAACTACAAAATTTGTAACAACTGCATTAGTTGCAGAGTTTATAACAGTCAGCGAATTTCCCTGGCTCCAGCCGCCTTTGTGTGCAACATAAAGTTTACCGTCATTTTCGATAATTTTTTCGGGACCTTCAACTACAGAAATTGAAGAAGTTATAGTATTTGTAGTAAGGTCTAAAACCGCTACATAATCGTCATCTGGATTACCGCCTTCTCCCCAGTTAGTAACATATCCTTTTCCGTTTGCAAATGCAATATATCGTGGATTGTTTAAATTAGCCGTAATGGTAGTAATGCTTTTAAAAGTGTATCTGTTAACTACTTCAATTTTATTTGAACCATTTACAACAATGTAAGCAGCATCGCCTTTAAAACCAATGCACATAGGAGTGTCTCCGGTAGTTTTGCCAGGATTAACTAAAGAAAAAACATTGTTTTCAATGCTTGCATCACCTGATAAATAAGAAATAGCTCCATTACTTTTTTCAAAATTACCTTCGTTAGCAACGAATATTCCATTTTCATAATCTCCGCGCGGTTCTTCATTATTGTCGTCATCGTTGCTGCAGGACACAAAAAATGCCGAACTTACAATGACTGCTAAAAATAGTCTATTAAATCTTTTCATGATATTTAAAAATTAAGGTTTATGTATATAGTATAATTTCTTCCGGGCATTTGTCTGCTAATCACGGGCTGATAATTTTCATTAAACAGATTCAAAACCTGAAATCCAATCTTGTAACTGTTTTTTGTTCCAAAATCATAATCAGCCCCCATATTTGCAACATTATAATCTTTAACTCTTGCAGAAGGTGTGTTAAAAGGAGTACTGTAAACTTCTCCAGTATATAAGTATTGAAAATAAGAAGACAATTTTTTCCAGTTGTAAGCAGCAGAACCTGTTAATTTATGATACGGAACATAAATTAATTGTTTGTAGATTAATTGGTTTTTAATCAACTGTTTGCTTTCTGAAATCGTGTAAGCGTAAGTTCCGTTAAAGGTTAAATGGTTTTCGCCGATTTTTGGTTTCCATTCTACAAGAACTTCAGCGCCGTAAGCTCTAACGTTGTCTGTGTTTTCAGGAAGCCATAAATCTCCGCCGCCTTCTTGCGGTACCCAGCGTAATAAATCTTTAATAGAATTATAATAACCAGTAACAGATAAAGAGAAGTTTTTTCTAAAAAATTCATTGCCAATTTCAGCCTGATAAGATGTTTCTGGTTTTAGATTTGGATTACCGCTTCCTTCCCAGAACAAATCATTATAAGTTGGCATCCTGAAATTCTTCGATGCATTTAACTTTATGCGATAAAAGTCTGTAAATTGATATCTTGTTCCAAATGAGAAAAGAAAAGGATTACCATAATTGTCTGTTATTTCCTGACGAATGCTGGCGTTATAATCCCATTTTTCACTTAATAAATGGCGTAATAGTAAACTGGCAGAACCAACTTCTCTTTTAACGTTATCAATACTAGAGCCATATCCTTTGTTTCGGCTGTAATCTACAATCGAGTTTAGCTTTATTTTGTCATTTACATCAAAAGCCAGATCATATTTGATGATCGAAGTTTCGACTTTTCCGTAAGTAAAGTTTTTTGAATTAATATTAGAGAAATATTTATAAGATTCGCCAATATGAGCTGCTCGAAGTTTAGAAGTAAAACGTCCTAAAAAGCTTTCCCATTCTAATAAATTTCGGGTGTTAAAATCCTGATATTTAGTTTTTGATGCATTGGGTGAAGTTAGAGAAAAGTGACGTTCTGAATCGTAAAACTGACTATAAGCTTTTATCGTGTTATTAGAATTTATTTTATAACCAAAAGTAGTATTCATACTCGTGTTATAATATTCTCCATTACTATTTCTTTCGTTTGAATTGCCCGGATATTTAAAATCATTATCAGAACTATTTCTTGAAATACTAACCTGTAAACTGTATTTGTCTGATGAAACTACAGTACGATAGTTTGCACTGTACGTATTGTAACTCCCTGCGCTAAAAAAGACATGATTTGAGAATTCATTTTTAAAACTTAAATCATTATTAAGGTGAATACTGCCGCCTATGGCACTGCTTCCGTATAAAACACTTCCTCCTCCGGCTTTTACAGTTATTGAATTAAAGTCACGGGTGCCAATGGTATTAAAATCTGCCTGACCTAAAAATTGCGAATTTATATTTATTCCATTCCAAATAACAGCAGTTTGTGCGCCGGTTGTTCCTCTAAACGATGGAGCAGAAGTCATTCCAAGTCCATTTTCTTTGAAATAAATAACAGTATTAAAATTTAAAAGAGAAGTTAAAGAAGGCTGGTTTTTTTCAAGAATTGAATCATTTAAAACCTGAACCGATTGTGAAGACGAATATTTCTTAAGATTGGAATCAGAAACTACAACTTCTTTGAGCTTAATAGAATCACTCTGCGCCGAAATAAATTGGCACAACATCAAAAGAAAAAAAACAAAACGCAATCTTAAAGTCATAATTTCTAAACTCTTTTTCCCGAGAGCTCGATATTTGTTACAAAGGCAGGTCTCCTGGCTTGCGTTTTGTTGTTTACCTTCCCATTCGCCGCGGCGAGCAGTGGTTTTGCAGTTACAACAAACATTCTTTTCTAGAACAAAGCTTACAGTTGCGGGTACAGCTCAAGATTTTTACTTGATTCTCTTTTAATGTGTTACAATAACACAACCTTAATTTGCTGCAAATATAAAGTTAAATATGTTGATAATTCAAATATGTTTCGTTTTTAGAATCAATTACTTAACTAAAGTTACAAATTATAGTTCAATTCTTATGATTTCTCCAAAATCGATTTTGTTTTTAAATGCCTCTTTTAAAGGCAGTGAAGTTTGATGACATATAATACTTCTAATGATGCCGGCATGAGCAACAATAATGACAGGCTGCTGTATTTTTGAAATTTCATCAGATAAAAATTGTCTTGTTCTTTCATGTAATTCTGTAAAAGATTCTCCGTTTGAAGCTCTAATATTTACAAAATCTTCCATCCATGGATTTAATTCTTCCGGCGAAATATCATCCCAGTTTTTTAATTCCCAATCGCCAAAATTCATTTCTTTTAAACGATCGTCTTCCTGGTAAGAAATGGCATTATTATTTTTTTGAATGTGTTTTGCTAAAATTGCACAGCGTTTTAACGGACTCGTAAAAATAACAGCGTTGCGTGGCAGTTCTGAAATAATTCTTTTGAAAATTTCCTCAAAAGGCTCAGCAATGTCTACGTCAGATTGTCCGTAACAAACGCCTTTTTCGCAAATTGTTTCAGTATGGCGGACTAGATAAATTTCCATATAAAAAGTATACTTAAATAATAAATCACCTCACAAATCTGTTGTGTCGCTCCCAGACAATCGCCTGTGTAACCATCAATCCATTTTTGAAAGTAACGTGCTAAAAAATATCGGGTAATAAAAACCGGAATCAAAACAAGAAGAGCTTTTAGATAAAAAAAAGAAAATATACCCAAAGGAATTATTCCGAAGAAAAAAGAACCAAGAACTTCTTTCCAACTATGATTTTTAGCAATCGGTTTGCTTTTACTCGAAGCATCATCACGCGAATATTCATGTGTAAAAATAATGCTGATCGCAGCTAAACGACTTACAGAATGAGCGGAAATAAATAAGAGATAAATTAAAATATAATTATCGGTTGTAAAAAGCGATATAGATTCTGAAAGCAGTTTGAATTTTACCAGAAAAAGTAAAACTAAACCAATTGCGCCATAAGCACCAATGGCGCTGTCTTTCATAATTATGAGAATTTTTTCCTTAGTCCATCCGCCGCCAAATCCGTCGCAGACATCTGCAAATCCATCTTCATGAAAAGCTCCGGTTGTTAAAACAGATGTTATAATAGCAAAAATTACAGCCGTTTCTATAGAAAGAAAAAGTGAAAAAATATAGAAAGATAAAAATGAAATGGTTCCCACAATCCAGCCAATAAATGGAAAATATCTTGTTGCTTTGTTTAAATATTCAGGATCATGATTAATATTTTCCGGACAGGGAATCCGAGTGTAAAACATTAAACAGGTAAAGAAAATATGAAGTTCTTTTTTCATTTAAAGAGACCGATTTGAAAAAATATATTGATTACTAGAAATACTGAGACTGAATACTAAATCTATTTCCTGCTGACTCCGGCACTTTCAAAACTCGCCATTTCATTTAAAAATGCCTCTGCTGATTTTAAAACCGGAAAAGCAACGGCACAGCCTGTACCTTCTCCAAGACGCAAATCTAAATTTAAAACAGGTTTTGCTTTTAAATAATCCAATAATTTAAAATGTGCTTTTTCGGCAGAACAATGACAGAAAACAGCATTTTTTTGAATATCAGGATTTATTTTAAAAGCGATTAAATAAGCCACAGTACAAATAAAACCATCAACAAGAATCAGCATTTTGTTTTCAAAGGCAGCGAGCATTCCGCTGGCCATTTGTATAATTTCGAAACCTCCAAAATAGGAGAGATGATTTTCTAATTTGTTCTGACCAGAATAATTTTCAATTGCTTTTTTTAGAATGTTTTGTTTTTCCAGAAGTTTCTGCTCATTAATTCCTGTGCCTTTTCCAACACAGTCTTCAAGAGAAAAACCAGTAATAAGACTCATTAAAACCGATGCTGTAGAGGTATTTCCAATTCCCATTTCACCAAAACCAATGCAGTTAGAACCTGTCTTAGCAATATCTTTAACAATTGATTTTCCTTTTTCAAAACACAATTTCAATTCTGTTTCGCTCATTGCGGCCGTATGCAGAAAAGACTGCGTTCCTTTTGCAATTTTAGCATTAATTAATTTCGCATTTGTTGGAAAATCATAATTTACTCCAGAATCGACAATTGATAATTGAATATCATTTTGTCTGCAAAAAACATTTATTGCCGCGCCGCCTTCCAGAAAATTATTCACCATTTGACGTGTTACATCTTGTGGATAATCACTTACGCCATGATTAGCAATTCCGTGATCTGCAGCAAAAACCACAATATTTGGATTTATTATTTTAGGATTCAGAGTTTCAAAAACCGTTGCCATTTGAAAAGCAAGCGATTCCAGAGTTCCCAATGAACCAACAGGTTTTGTTTTAGAATCTATTTTTTCTTGTAAAGCCTGACTGAAATCATTTTGAATTTCAGTTTTGTTTTGAGATTTTAAATCAAAATCAGAAACATTTATTTTATGAATCGAATTGATTTCGGTGCAATGCGCTTTTTCAGATTTTTGCTTCCAGTGCAATTGCTGCAGCATAGGCTGATTACCGTAATTTGTAGCAGGTTTTCCAATGCAGAAATAGCCCAGCGGTTCTATATTTTCTGGTAAATCAAGTAATTTTTTAAATTGAAAATAATTAAGAATTGAAACCCAGCCCATTCCGTAACCCTGTTCAGTCAGTGAAAGCCAGATATTCTGAGCGGCACAAACGGTACTGAATTTAACAGCTTCATTACTGCCAATTGTGCCAATAGTAAATTGATTGAGAACAGAGCGGTCGTAAGCAATTATAAGTCCAACAGGCGCTTCCTCAATTGCTTCGAGTTTCAGCGATTTATAAAGTTCTTTCTGTTCCGGATTATCGGTAAGTTCTTCAGCCTTTTTATTATAATCTAAAAATAGATTTTTAACAGCACTTTTAATCTCATCCGATTTTATGATATAATATCGTGTTGCATCAGTTAGGCCCACAGACGGCGCCCAATGTCCGGCCTGCAAAGCTTTCTGAATTACTTCATCAGGAACCTCATCGGCAGTAAAATGACGAGTGTCACGACGTGATTTTAATATATCATCTAAATTCATTTAAATTCCAATTTTTTTAAATTCCAAATTCCAAAATCAATTTCAATAGCAAAATTCAAAATCAATTTTAGAGTTTACGTAAAGATACTCCACGATATTGGAATTTGGAATTTAAATTTTGGAATTTTCTCCTTTTATTTTAACCGGAATTCCAGAAACCATCAAAATAACTTCATCTGCTTTTGATGCCAGAAACTGATTCATCCAGCCTTGCAGTTCTGTAAATTTTCTGCCAATTTCTGTTGCGGCATGTACGCCCATACCAATTTCATTGGTCACTATAATCAGCGTTGCACTTTCCTGATTTGCGATTAAAAGAAATTCTTTTTTGGCTTCTTCCAGACTTAAGTTTACATCATTATTATTGTCAACAAAAAAGTTAGTAAGCCAAAGAGTAACACAGTCAATGAGAGCAATTTTTCCGGAGAAATCAATTTCACTTAAAAATTTTTCTTTTTCAGTATTCGTCCAGCGTTCATCCCTTTCCTGTTGATGACGGTCAATTCGGTTTTGAAAATCTGAATCCCATTTTCTGGCCGTTGCCACATATATTGGAGAATCAGAAAGCTGTAATGCCAAATGCTGTGCATAACTGCTTTTTCCAGATCTTTCGCCTCCCGTAATTAGGTAAATCATTTTGTAATGGTTAGTCGTATTTGGTAAATAATAATGGCGTTCCCTTCGGTCGGGCCATCCGCTGTATCTTTTATTTTTTAAAGAAAAAAATAAAAGGATGCCGCTTCTGTCCCTAACGCACACAGCAGACTAAAAATAGTAAGAAAATACCAGAGCAAATATTATTTATAAGGACAATGTCGGCAGCTGTTTTCACAGCAAGTGCCTCGTTTTAAATGAAACCACGTTTTAAAAACCATATTGCCATTTTCAATATAATAGTCAATTCCTTCTATTAAAGTTTCTGTTTTGGGTAAAGATATGGCTTTATTTTTATAAGCATTTTTAGGAGTAACAGTTTCTACATAAGCATCTATTTTGTCTTCGCAGGCTTCTTTAAAACAAACAGGACACAGACAGTCGCCTCCATCAGAAAGATTGAAAATTGGAGGGTAATTATTACACCAGCATTTATTTTCAACCGAAATATCTCCGCAGCTGAATTCAGATTCGCAGCCAGAGCAAATTTTTGTTTTTTGGCTATTCATAAATGTTATGATACAGTTTTCTTGTTTTTGTAAGAATAAAGGTAAGTAAAAAAAATATAAAATGCTTTACCTTTGTTCCTATTGAAAACGTAAAATATGAGACATTTATTCCCTAAACTGATTTTTATTTCTTCTTTTTTTATTCTCTTCGGATGTAAGAAGAACGAAACGAGCGAAGTAACAAAATCAGAAGCAGTAAAAAACAGCATCGAATATGCATCTGGACTTTCTATTGTTAAGTACGACGATTATTCAATAGTAACGGTTTCAAATCCGTGGCCAAACTCTAATAAAGATTTCAAATACGTTTTAAAAGAAAAAGAGGCCAAAGTTCCGGATAGTCTTTCATCATATACCACAATTCAGGTTCCTTTAGAATCAGTTGTTGTTACCTCAACAACCAATATTCCGTTTTTAGAAATGCTGGAAGTTGAAAACAAACTGACAGGTTTTCCGCATACGGATTATATTTCATCAGAAAAAACAAGAGCGTTAATCGATAAAGGTGCAGTAAAAAACGTTGGGCAAAACGAAAAATTAAACATAGAACAATTAATAGAATTATCGCCGGACTTGATTGTAACTTTTGGAGTTGACAATAACAATCCAATGCTGGACAATTTAAAGAAAAGCGGTTTAAATGTTTTAATTCAGGGAGACTGGATGGAACAATCTCCGCTTGGAAAAGCAGAATGGATAAAACTTTACGGCGCTTTATTTGGTAAAGAAGAAAAAGCAAAAGAACTGTTTGATAAAATTGCCGACAGTTACAAACAAGCGCAGAAATTAGTTCTTGATAAACCTTCTGCATCAAAAGTTTTATACGGTTCTATGTACGAAGATGTTTGGTATGTAGCAAAAGGAAACAGCTGGGTTGCTGAGTTTATGAAAGATGCTCATGCCAGCTATTTATGGGCAGATTTAAAAGGAACAGGGAGCGAAGGTTTGTCTTTTGAAAAAGTGCTGGATAAAGCAAAAACGGCAGATGTATGGATTGCTTCGGGATCGTTTAAAAATCTGGAAGAACTTCAAAAAGCAAATCCGCATTATGGAGAATTTGATGCTTTTAAAAATAAAAATGTATATAGTTTTGAAGGTAAATTAGGAGCAACAGGAGGAACGGTTTATTACGAATTGGCGCCAAGCCGTCCGGATTTAGTTTTAAAAGATTATATCAAAATTTTTCATCCGGATCTGCTTACAGGTTATGAGTTTACTTTTGCATCAAAACTGAATTAAATTGGCAGACAAAAAACGAAATACCATTTTATTTGCTGTTTTGACTTTGGGTCTTTTACTGATGTTTTTTGCAAGCATTAGTTTAGGATCAGTTACAATTCCGCTTAAAGATGTTTTTTCCAGTTTAACGGGAGGACACGCAGCAAAATCAACCTGGGAATATATTATTATAAATTATCGTCTGCCAAAAGCTATTACGGCAGTTTTGGTGGGAACAGGACTTTCAATAAGCGGCCTTTTAATGCAGACATTATTTAGAAATCCACTTGCTGGTCCGTATGTTTTAGGATTAAGTTCCGGTGCCAGTCTTGGAGTTGCTTTTGTAATTTTAGGAGCTGGATTTCTTCCTTCTTTTTTAAGTGTAATTGCACTTTCATCATACGGAATTGTAATTGCATCTACTTTAGGAAGCACATTAGTTTTATTGCTTGTTTTGGTGGTTTCTCAAAGATTGCGAGATACAATGGCCATTTTAATTGTAGGGTTAATGTTTGGAAGTTTTACAACGGCAATTGTCAGCGTGCTGACTTATTTTAGTACAGCAGAACAGCTTCAGAAATTTACCTTTTGGTCTATGGGAAGTCTTGGGAATCTTTCCTGGCCTACCATCATAATTTTGGCTTTTTGTGTTATAATTGGATTGCTTTTAAGTGCTAAAAGTATTAAGCCTTTAAACGCATTGCTGTTAGGAGAAAACTACGCCAAAAGCATGGGTTTGAATTTTAACAGAGCCAGACTGATTATCATATTTGCAACCAGCATTTTGTCTGGAGCTATTACAGCATTTGCCGGTCCAATCGCTTTTATAGGTTTAGCCGTGCCGCATATTGCAAAGCTTACTTTTCAAACCAGCAATCATACGATTTTGTTTTGGAGTACTTTGTTTTTTGGATCTATTATAATGTTGTTTTGTGATATTGTTTCTCAAATGCCGGGATTAGATGTTACACTTCCTATAAATGCTATAACTTCTATAATTGGTGCTCCGGTTGTAATTTGGCTTTTAGTAAGGAAACGAAATTTTCAATAATTTTTCTGTCACAGATTAAAGGATGAAAATGATTAAAAAATCTGTGGAAGAAAATAAAACTTAGCAGCTTAGAATCTCAGTAACTTAGAACCTTTAAAAAATGACAACCATTTTAAAAACCTCAAATTTAAATATTGGATATAAATCCAAGAAAGGCGTTGTGACTATTGCTGAGAATTTGAATTTAGATTTAAAATCAGGAAAACTTATTTCTTTAATTGGAGCAAACGGAATTGGAAAATCGACTTTACTGAGAACTATTACCGGAATTCAGCATCCAATATCAGGCAGTGTTTATTTAAATGATAAAAATATTTCGGCTTACAAACCTTTAGATTTAGCACAGAATCTGAGTTTGGTTTTAACAGAGAAATTACCTCCAAGTAATCTTTCGGTTTTCGAATTAGTGGCGCTAGGGCGTCAGCCGTATACAAACTGGGTGGGTACTTTAACAAATACTGATATAGAAAAAGTGCAGGAAGCGATGCAGTTAACACAAATCGAACATCTTTCTCAAAAAAAACACTTTGAAATAAGCGACGGACAATTGCAAAAAGTTTTAATTGCCCGAGCTTTGGCACAAGACACACCGCTGATTATTTTAGACGAACCTACCACACATTTAGATTTACTGCACAAAGTTTCACTTTTCAAATTGCTAAAAAAGCTGACTCAGGAAACGCAGAAATGTATTTTGTTTTCAACACACGATATTGACTTAGCGATTCAGCTTAGCGATGAAATGATTGTTATGACTCCGGAAAATATAGTTCAGGATGAACCTTGTAATTTAATTTCAAACGGGAGTTTCTCTGCATTATTTAAAGACGAACATATTATTTTTGACGCCGAAAAAGGAAAATTTATTGTAACTTAATTTTTGTAACAAACAATAAACAATAAACAATAAACAATAAACCAGATTAACCTCTTTTAAGCGCTATTTGTCTTTTAGCTTCACCAACAACAAAAGCAACAGAATTGGCAATATTAAATGAGCGAATAAGCGGTGACATAGGAATCGTTAAATGATTTTCGAACCTTGCCATAAATTCTTTGCTTAAACCAACGCTTTCTTTTCCAAAAACCAGCCAGTCGCCATCCTGAAATTCATTTTCTAAATACGACTTTTCAGAATGAGAACTCATTAAAAATACTCTTGAGTGATCAGGAATCTGTGCAACCCATTCATCAACATTTTGATATTCTGTTACATCAAGATGCACCCAGTAATCCAGTCCTGAGCGTTTTAGGTTTTTGTCGTTAATTACAAATCCAAACGGATGAATTAAATGAAGTCTGCTTTCTGTACCTACGCACAATCTGCCTATGTTTCCGGTATTATTTGGTATTTCTGGTTCTACAAGAACTACGTTTAGCATTTTTTTAGAATTATGAATTATAAGTTAAAAGTTTCTTTAAATTAATTATCTAATTCAAAGTCATTCACTTCGCGGACTTCTCCGGCTTTTAAGTTTTGCAAATATACATTTCCTATTCGAACCCGAACTAAACGCAGTGTAGGAAAACCAACTGCAGCAGTCATTTTTCGAACCTGACGAAACTTTCCTTCATTTACAGTAATAGATGCCCATGAAGTAGGGCCATGGCGTTCATCTCTTATTTTTTTGGCTCTTAAACCAAAATCAGGAATCTGGGCAACAAGAGATGCTTTACAGCGTTTGGTTTTATATTTACCTCCGTCAAGACCAATTTCAACTCCATTTTGAAGTTTTTCAATAGCTTCAGGAGTAATAACACCATCAACCTGAACATAATATTCTTTCTCTACTTTTTTGCTGCGAACCAATTCGCTCATATTTCCGTCAGTAGTTAGTAAAAGTAAACCTTCAGAATCTTCATCAAGTCTTCCAATAGCCATTGTGCCTTCGGGAAAATCATATAGTTCGCCCAGAAGCTTTTTCTTTCTCTTCAATTCATAAATAAATTGGCTTAAATAGCCGTATGGTTTAAAGAGAATGAAGTGTCTGTGCATTTTTAATTTTTTGCAAAGATAGTTTCTTTCTTAAAAACTAAAACGAATTAGTGCTTTTGAGCTTTCATTTTTTTCAGCCATTGGTAAACAAACCAAATTGCAGTAACAGCAAATATGACAATTAAAACAGCATAATAGTTTTCGAAAAATTCATGAAAATAACTTCCTGCTAAAATATAAACAGAAGCCATGCAAAGTTTAATCAAAATAAATTCGGCATTCGACCAGCTGGTTTTCATTTTAAAGAAATTCATAATATCAGATTTAAGTTAAAATCGTAAAATATTGTAAATAAAGATAATAAATTATGAAAGATTGATGGCTTTTAACCAAAAGCAATGTTAAACCATTTCTTTCTAAAATTTAAAATTTGTAATATTAAGATAGAAACTCAAAATAATAAAATTATGGAAACTAATAATTTAGGCTCTAAAAAGATAAATGGAGTACAAAAGGATATTGATGAAACGAAAGGAAAAAATATTTCTCACGATGGAAAAGCAGATGATGCTAACTTAAAAAAAGAGGTTGTAACAGACGAAGAAGGAAACAAAAAAGTTGTTGAAAGAGCTCGAAATGAAAACGAGGATATTAAAAAAACTAAAGATGATGTAAATCCGAATAATCCAAATGCAAACCGAGGGGTTTCATCTGAAGAAGAAGCCAAAAAAACGGTAGAGAACAAAGACCGAAATTCTGATATTACGTCCAATCGTTATCCAAATTCGCATCCGGATAACCATAAAGACCGTGGGAATATGAAACTAGATGAAGATAATTAAATAAGAAAAAATAAACGGATTTGCGTGATTTTAATGTAAAATAACATTTGATTGTGATAAAATCTTAATCTTATTTTAAACTCGGTTTTTCTCATGGCTGGCGCCCGATATCTTCGTAAATTTAAAGTACAAATTTTAAATACTTAATAAAATGGCACTTTTAGAAAACAAAGTAGCTTTTGTATCTGGCGGCGGATCAGGAATTGGACGCGCAGTGGCAGAAGCTTACGCTCGAGAAGGAGCAAAAGTTGTAATTTCGGATATTAATGTGGAACACGGTGAAGAAACTGTAAAAGTTATAAAGGATAGTGGCGGAGAAGCCTTTTTTGTAAAAGGAGATTCGTCGAGCGCAAGCGATAATAAGCACATGGTTGAGGTTGTAGTTTCAAAATACGGCCGACTTGATATTGCCTGCAATAACGCTGGAATGGGCGGACCAGCGAAACCAACCGGAGAATATGAGCCGGAAGCGTGGGATCGTGTTATTGCACTTAATTTAAGCGGTGTGTTTTATGCCTGCCGTTATCAATTAGAACAAATGGAAAAAAATGGCGGGGGAAGTATCGTAAACATTGCTTCTATTCACGGTCAGGTTGCTGCACCGTTAAGTCCTGCTTATACGGCTTCTAAACATGGAGTTGTAGGTTTAACCAAAAATATTGCTGCCGAATATGCTTTAAAAAATATTCGTTGTAATGCTGTTGGTCCGGGTTATATCGAAACGGCACTTCTAAAGGATAATATGAATAATGATGCCATGAATGCTGTTGCAGCAAAAGCACCCATGAACCGTTTAGGAACCGCAGAAGAAATTGCCGAACTGGTAACTTTTTTAAGTTCTGAAAAATCTTCTTTCACAACAGGAAGTTATATTATTGCCGATGGAGGTTACACGGCAATTTAATTTCTGTACTAAATAATTTACGAAAAGCTGTCTCATTGAAGACGGCTTTTTTTATTTTCACAAAACTTATTTTAATAAAATTCTTACTAAATATAATGAATCAAATAGAAAAATTTATTTAATAGAAAAATCGTTGAAAACGCATTATACTTAAGAATAATGAAAATTAAACGCTAAAATTCTGATTTTTTCTGACGTATGTTTATAAAATACCTTACAATAAATTTATGTTTTTACAATATTCTCTTAACTTTAAACAAGATAAATTTGAATTCTAAAAACTCTATTTCAAAACGTATGAAAAACAATTACTCTTTTCGTCATTTAATGACTTTTTTAGTTTTTTTTTATTACTCGGCGCTAAGTGCACAGACAATGCCTGCAGCTCAATCTTTACCTTATTCTCAGAATTTTGATGGATTAGCGGCAAATGCAACTGCTTATCCGGCTGGTTTTCAGGGCTGGCTAGTAAGTTCAAGTCAGAACACAGCAACTTACAGCACGGCTTTAGCTGGCGACAGAGCTTTAATAGCTAACAGTACTGCAAATACTAATAGTGGAAATATTCATAACTATAATGGTAAAATAGGTTTTTTAAATACCACTAGTGCAGATTTTTCAATTGGTTTTGCATTTTCAAGTATCAATACTACTACTATTAGGGTTCAATACGATATTATGGTAATACGTAATGTTTTTGATGGATCAACAAATAATCGTTTGCAAGAAGTTGCCTTACAATATCGTGTTGGGACAACTGGACCTTTCATAACTTTGCCTTCTACTGCATATTCTAATAACAGTACAACACAGCAGACTACAACAGTTACTACGCCATTAGATAATATTACTACAAAAAAAAGTGTTACACTACCATCTGACTGCGATAATCAACCTGTAGTTCAAATAAGATGGATTGCAAGGCTAGTCTCTGGTAGTTCAGGTTCTCGTCAATCTTTCGCAATTGATAATATAGATGTTAGAAGTGACAATACACCACCTGTTACAGATGCCGATTATCCAAAAACGGCTCATGTTTTAACTACAGGTTTTGATTTTATCAATAAAATAAATGAAGCAGGTAAAACCTATTTCGTATTGCTTCCAGGCGGAAGTGCACAACCAACAGTTGCCCAAATAAAATTAGGTCAGGATGCTTCTGGAAATGCGGCTTTACAATCAGGTTTCTTAAATGTAACTGATCCATCTTTGGAATATTCAAAAAGTTTCACATCATTAACTTTAAATACAGCCTATTCAGTTTTTTCTGTTTCAGAAGATCTTTTTGATAATACACAAGCAACAGTAAATAAAGTAGATGTTACTACATTAAGTGTTAATCCTCCTGCTATTACTACTACGACGACTTCGTTAGATTTGGGTAATTCTCAGGCAAATTATGAGGATGCTCCAAATAAAAGCTACCAAATTGGCGCTGAAAATCTTACAAACGATGTAGTTTTAACTGCTTCTGCAAATTTTACAATTTCTAAAGACAACATTACATTTACATCGTCATTAACATTTGTTCCTGCTGATTTTGCCTCAAACGCAATACAAACAGTTTATGTGAAATTTTCGCCAAATGCGGCTACTAGTTTCTCAGGTCAAATAACACATGAATCGACGAATACAGTAACAAAAACGGTTACACTTACAGGAATAGGAACCAATCCTTATGTACAAGGTTTTAACGATGCTAATGTTTTAACAAACAGTGGATGGACACAATATAATGTTGCGGGAGCGACAAACCAATGGATATATACATCTACAGCTAGAAACGTAAATTCTGGAACCGGTGCAGTTTTAATGAATGGATATTCAGAAAGTGGCGCAAGTCAAGACTGGTTGATTTCACCAAAATTGCGTTTAAATAATTTTGGAGAATTTCCATTATTATCTTTTTACTCTCGTAAGTTTTATGCAGGACCTTCTTTAAAATTGATGGTTTCTACTGACTATGATGGTGTAAGTAATCCAAATACTGCTACATGGACAGAGATCGATGGTAAATTTCCAACAACTACAGGAGCTTATTTCCAATCACAATATATTAAGTTAAACGCTTATAAAACTGATCATACTTATTTGGCTTGGGTTTATGAAACCACACAAGGAGGAACAAACTTTGCTTCTGAATGGTCATTTGATGATTATGCTGTAACAGATGCGCAAGGTTATGTAGATTCAAATCCTGTTTTAGATTTTGGAGTTGTAAGTCAAAATACTGTTTCTGATTCGCAGCCTTTTAATTTTAAAGCAGAAGGACATGGAGATATTACTATTACAGCTCCGGCTTCATTCAAAATATCTGCAGATAATATTTCGTTTGTATCAAGCTTTGTAATCTCTGCAGCAGATGCTTTAGCAGGAAAAACGCTTTATGCAAAATTTGCTCCAACAACTAAAGAATTAAAAATCTCTGGAGTTTTGACAGTTACAGGAACTTCATTAAATAAACAAATTGGTTCTTTAACAGGTTCTTCACTTCCAAAAGCTGATACTTTTGATGTAGTTACATACAACATGGAGTTTTTTGGCGCTCCTACTACTGCTTACGGTCCATCTGATAAAGCTTTACAAATGCAAAATGCAGTTAAAGTGATCAATAAATTAGATGCTGATGTTTATGTGGTTCAGGAAATTTCGAGTGACGCCGCTATCGATGATTTAATTACACAAATGAATGTAAATGGTAAATCATTTAATAAAGTAGTTTCTACATCTTGGTCATATTCTTGGGATTCAACTTCAGATCCTAACTATCCGCCTCAAAAACTAGTTGTTATTTACGACACAAAAACAACTACTCTTAAAGATACCCGTGTAATGTTTAAAGATTTCTATGATGAATTACGCAATGGAACTAAATCTTTAGCGAATTATCCGGGAACTAACAGTAATTTCTTTTCTTCGGGACGTTTGCCATATATGGTAACTTTAGAAACGAACCTTAATGGAGTAAAAAATGAAATTAAATTTGTAGATCTTCATGCACGTGCTAACAGCGGAACTGATATCTCTAAATACAATATGCGTAAATATGATGTAGAGGTTTTAAAAGACAGTTTAGATACTTATTATGCAGATTCTAACATTATCCTTTTAGGAGACTATAACGACGATGTAAAAGTATCAGTTATTGCAGGACAGCCATCTTCATATCAGTCATTTGTTACAGATACAAATAATTATAAAGCACTTACTTTAGGAATCAGCCAGGCTGGCGCTTTCAGTTTCTTAAGTTCAGGCGGATTCTTAGACCATATTACAATTTCTAACGAATTGTTTGATCAATATATTAATGAGTCAATTGCAGTTTACGATCCTCGTAATGATATTGCAAACTATACGACCACAACTTCAGATCACGGACCGGTAATTGCTCGTTTCAACCTGAAACAAGATGTACTTTCTACACCGGATTTTGGAACTAAAAACGGATTTTACGTAAAAGCATATCCAAATCCAACATCTGATGTTGTTAATTTTGCTGTAAAAACAAACGCAAGTAAGAATCTTAAATTAAGACTTTACGATTTAAACGGACGTGCTTTAGGAAATTCTATTGACATTCAAAGCAATGAAGATGTTAGTACAACCGTAATGTCATTGCGTAATTTAAATTCGGGACTTTACATTTACACTGTATCCGAAAACAATAAAGTAGTTTACAAAAACAAAATCCTGAAAAATTAATTAAGATTATATCAATTTAAAAAGGCAGTTCAAATCGAACTGCCTTTTATATTGGTAACAGAAACTTAGCTCTGTTTATATCTATATTATCAGAAATAGATAAGAAATATTCTAACTGCCATTGCTGCGTTTTTTGAGCTTGTTTGCTTGTTGTTTCGTCCCACGGCGGATAAACTCTTGTTGCTCGTATTCCTTCTTTAGTTTCGGTAGTAAAAATGCCTTTTTTAAGTAAAATAGCTTTCGGGAAAATAAACTGCCCCAATAAATCTTCTTTCTGCACACTTACAATTACAAAATCTATTTTATCTGTGTAATCAAAAGGTTCAATAATGCCATTTGTATTGCGTTTCCATAAAGTTACAAACTGACCTGTTTTTGTGGGTGTAATTTTAGCCGATCTAAATTTAATCTGGCTTTCGCCGATGCTGAAATCGAAAGCATCATATTCCTGACTTTCTTTTTCAGGCTGAGGTTCAGAACATTCAAAACCGCAAATATCATAAACAAATTCTTTAGCAGTAATTAAGTTTTGAGGAAGTGATTCTAAGTTATTCCAATTCTTTTTAAAAGTCATTTTTAGCGAAGTATTTTTTCGAAATTACAAAAAATACACCACACTAAAAGTTAACATTTAACCCAAAATTTAATCCCCATTGAAACTGATTGAAAGACTGGCTGTTCAATGGATTTGCATAATAATTTACAGCCGGCTCTACAAAAACATTAGTTTTTTTGTAAACACGGTATTGAATCGTACTGCTCAAAGTAGAACCGTATACATAATCATTTGCATTTATATTTTCTCCTAAAGAATTACCATCTAAAGCAACATGGTTTGAAATTAATTTACCAACAAATGCTCCGGTATTTAAATTAATGCTTGTTTTATTTTTGCAAAAAACTGAATACGAAACCTCTAATGGCATTTCAAGATATCTTAAATTTTGATCCAGATTTCCTGTTTGAATATTGTTGCTGTTTATAGATTCTTTTGCATTATTTGAAACCAAAACATAATTAGCATCGCTGGCAATCTGCGGCATAGTTGAGTTTTGGGCAAAATAGTCAACCGGAGTAAAAAGAGCACTGTTTCTGGCACTGTAGTACGAAACATTTTCTACACTCTGCCCAAGTTCATTAATCTTAATACCAGAGGCAACAGCCCATTTTTTGTTTATTTTATACTGTGTTTTTACACCATACGAATTACTTTGTTTAGAATCATTTACGTTTCCTAAAGTTTTATTTTTACTATAATTTTCAGAATTAGCAACACCCGCAAAAAGCTGTAAAGCCCATTTTTCAGACTTAGAAAGCAATTTGTCTTCTTTTTTCTTTTTCTCTTCGGCAGTTGGCGTTACAATTCCTTTTTCAAGATTTTGAAGTTCTGCCAGCTGAGCTGAATCTTTTTTAGTCAAAACATTCGTGTTTGTAAAAGCGGTATGGTTTGTCAAGTTATTTTTTTGAACACTCGCAATACTTTTTTCTGCTGAGTTTTGAATGCTTTGTTTTTCTTTATTTGAATTTACAGTGTTTTGATTTCCGTTTACATTAGAGTTTGGTATTGCAAATGCAATTGGATTATTGTTTTTTGATGCTGAACCATTCTCAAAAATCGAATTAGAAATTTGATTTTTAGAAGCCGCGTTAAATTTATTTTGTTTGCCCGAAGTAAATGTTTTCTCGGCCAGAACTTTGTCTGCGTTTCTTTTTTCAATGTCAGATAACGAACTTTTTGATCCCGTATTAAAACGATTCGTTTGATTAGGACTATACGTTTTTTCGGAAGCAATTTGATTTGCTTTTCCGTTTTTAGGACTCAAAAATTGGTTTTTCGAATCAGAATTAAAACTGTTTTCTTTAGCCGGAACCAATGATTTATCAGCAACAGCCTGATTTGCTTTTCCGTTTTTGGTATTTAAAAATTGATTTTTTGAATCAGAATTAAATTTGTTTTCTTTAACCGGAGCCAATGACTTTTCGGCAACAGCCTGATTAGATTTGGCACTTTTGCTAACAGAATATTGATTTTTAGATGCCGAATTAAACTGATTTTCTTTTTCAATAATTTCCGTTTTTTCAGCAAGAGCTGCATTGTTATTTATTTTGTTTTGTAAATCTTTTGATTTTGAATTCAAAGAATTACTGTTTGTTTTATTTTGAGAATCAGCATTTACAATTGCAGTTTCTGTGTTTGTATTTAATGTTTTGTCTGAATGATCAGCCGGTTTTTGTGATGATGAATTTTGATTGTTGTTTATTGATTGATTGTCATTTTCAATAGCATTTTCATTGATATTAATTTTTTCACTGCCATTGGTTTTATTTGATTTTTCATCCAGAACAATGCTGTTGTTTTCTATGGTATTATTTTGAATTTTGTTTATCTGTTTATCATTAGAAGAAAAATGTAATACAGATGGAAGCATTAAGCCTAATAATAAGCATGCAGCAGCCGACCACCAAAGAATCACTCTCTTCTTCTTTTTAGGTTTGTCTAATTTTTCTTCAATCTGACTCCATAATTCTGGAGGCGGAACACTCGAAAAGTCTTCCATTGATGAAAAAATATCTTCTATTTTGTGCTTCTTCATGCTGTCTTAAAATTTTTTATGCTCAGTATTTTTTTTTGCAAAATGTGCTTGGCCCGATTTAAATTTGATTTTGATGTTCCTTCTGAAATTTTTAATAAATCGGCGATTTCTTTGTGCTTCATTTTTTCAAAAACATAGAGGTTAAAAACCGTTCGGTATTGATCTGGTAAATCCCGTATATATTCTAACAGTTTTTCTTGTTCTATGGGCAGTACTTCCAGTTCTTCTTCTTCAACAAAATCAGTGTCGGGATCAAAAACATCCAAAAAGAAACTTTCTTTTTTCTTTTTATTTAAAGTCTCAATGAGTTTATTAATAAAAATTCGTTTAAGCCATCCTTCAAAACTTCCCTCAAATTTGTATTGGTTTATTTTTTGAAAAACGATTACAAAAGCTTCCTGAAAAACATCTTTTGCATCATCTTCATTTTTCATATATTTAAGACAGATACCATACAAAACAGGAGAGAACAACTGATAAATTTTCAGTTGTCCCTCTCTGTCATTTTTCATGCACAGCTTAATATATTTTTCTAAATCGTCTTTCAAGAAAATGGTTGCTTTTGGTTTTGCAAAAATAGTTTTTATAAGCTTACAAAACTACCTTTTGTAAATAGTTCGAACGGCATTAGCGTTGTTGCTTACAATTGTTAGGTTTTGATTATCAAGGTTTTCTATGATATATGTTTTCCCTTCAAAAGTAATCAGGTCATGCTCTGCCTGATCTAAAAAACCAAGACCTTTTTCTATTTGATAATTGCTTACTCGAATCTCAACATTGTTTTTATAAGTAACAATTTTTCCTTCTGGAGTAAAAACTACTTTTTTTGTAAAACCAATAGTTTTTGGAGTTACGGTATAAGGATTATCTCCGCCGCCAATTGATTTTTCCCAAATCCAGGTATTGATTATCGAACCGGAACCTATAGTTGTAGATTCTGTTGAATATGAATATACCCAGGAAAAAAGACTTATCGCGATTAAAAAAATAAAGTGTTTTTTCATACTGCTGCTTATTTTAAACTTGCAATTTTATCCTGAATAGCTTTTTTAAATGCTTTTACCTCAGTGCTTTGGTCTTCGGTGTCGTTATTGTCGATATAAATTTTAGTTACGTCAATTCCCTGGTGTAATTCAAAGTAAATACCTGCAGTATCTGGAGTTCCGTAAGTTTTTGTTTTTCCTTTTAAAGCTAAAATCTCAGCAGGAACGCTTTTTACAAATGAAGAATAATCGCTTCTTTTTGCTTTTGCAGTATATCTGTATTGGCTGAAATCGTATTTTCCTGTTGCTACGTTAAGAAAATTCAAAATGTTGAAATCATTTATTTGAAAGAAAGAATTTGTTGTGCCAAAACTTCCAATTACGATGTGATCTGGGCTTTCGTTAGTTTTGTTAAAATAGATAGGTTTGTTGGTTCTTGGAATCAAAATAAAATCTGAAGGATATGTTGGAGCCTGAGTAATGTTTTCTCCCGCCAAAGGCGCTTTTTCATAAAAGTTAATAGTAATCTGGCAGGCATTTTCCATAATACTTGTAATTTTTATTGCATAACCGCTTGTAGGTTTTGCTCCGGCAAAAATTCCAACCAATAAATTTTTACTAAAATCAACGTTAGGATCACTAGCCACAGCACATGTATTTTCATGTTTTGTGAAGTAAGTATCCATTTTTTCTTGTGATTCCAACACATAAGCAGTTGGATTATTTGGCAGTGTTTTTACACCGTAATTGCATAATAGAGGAAAACCTGTAAAAGATACATCTACGTCGTTTCCACAGCTTACATTATAATCGTCGTTATTAAGCGAGCATCCATTCAATCCAAAAGCTATAAATAAGCTCAACATTAATTTTTTCATGATAAAATTTTAATAGGTTATATCAAGTAGATGAAACTCTTATGAAAAGGTTGCGTTAAAAAATATTTTTTTAAAGGATTTCCGTAAATCTTATTTAGATTGTTTGTTTAATTTAGAACCCATACTAATTCGTGATATTTTAATTTAAAAACCAAAAACTACGTATTATTGCGTATTTTTACTTAATAAAAACTTAGATATGTTTGATTTTCTTCCTTATTTATTAGCTTTTGTAGTGGCTTTGTTCTTAGGTATATACTTAGGTAAAATATTGTTTTCGGCTAAATTTCAGTCCGAAAAAGTTTCTTTGGAAGAAAGATTAAATGCAAATACGCAACAAATACAACTTCAAAGAGAACAATTTGAGATAGAAAGAAATAATTTTCAAAAACAGCTTCAGTTATCTGCCTCAGAAAAAGAAAATATCAGGACTGAAAAAGACAGCCTTGCCATACAGCTTTCAAAAAAAGAAGTCGATTTTGAAAACTTATGGGAACGTCATAAAGAACAAAAAAGTGAAATTAACGAACTTCAGGAAAAATTTACCAAAGAGTTTGAAAACCTGGCCAATAAAATCCTTGAAGAAAAATCGGCAAAATTTACAGAGCAAAACAGCGAAAACATGAAAAATATTCTGTTACCGCTTCAGGACAAAATTCATGTATTTGAGCAAAAAGTCGATCAGACTCATAAAGAAAGCATTGATTATCATGCAGCGCTTCGTCAGCAGATTATTGGCTTAAGCGAAATGAACGCGCAAATGAGCAAAGAAACCTTAAACTTAACCAAAGCATTAAAAGGCGACAGCAAAATGCAGGGAAATTGGGGCGAATTAGTTTTAGAACGCGTACTTGAAAAATCAGGTTTAGAAAAAGGCCGCGAATATGAAGTTCAGCAGAGTTTTGTAAATGCCGAAGGAAATCGCGTTATGCCGGATGTTATTATTAATTTACCCGATGGCAAAAAAATGATTGTTGACTCTAAAGTTTCTCTTGTAGCTTATGAAAAATGGGTTAACGAAGAATCTGATTTATTGAAAATCGAATTGCTTAAAGAACATGTTTTATCTATAAAGAGACATGTAGAACAGCTTGGAAATAAAAATTATCATGATTTGTACCGAATGGAGAGTCCGGATTTTGTTTTGCTTTTTATTCCTATAGAACCTGCTTTTGCCATTGCTTTAAACGAAGACCCGGCTTTATATACAAAAGCTTTTGACCGAAATATTGTAATCGTTACGCCAAGTACTTTATTGGCCACTTTAAGAACAATAGACAGTATGTGGGCCAATCAAAAACAACAGGAAAATGCTTTTGAGATTGCCAGACAAGCCGGAGCTTTGTATGATAAGTTTGAAGGTTTTGTAACTGATTTAGTTCGAATAGGAAATAAAATTAAAGACACTAAAACAGAATACGAAAACGCCATGAACAAACTCGTAGAAGGAAAAGGAAACCTGATAACAAGTGTAGAAAAACTTAAAAAAATGGGAGCGAAGGCAAAAAAATCACTTCCGGAAAATATTATCAACAGGGCTTTAAATACTGATGAAAACGAATTATTGAATTAAAATAATACCAAATATTCCAAAAAAAACAAAACAAACATGACTGCAGATTTTAAACCCGTTTCATCATCAAAAATTAGTATTTCAGAATTAATGCTTCCGTCGCACACCAATTTCAGCGGTAAAATACATGGAGGATATATTTTACAGCTGCTGGATCAGATTGCATTTGCTTCGGCATCAAAATTCAGCGGAAATTACTGCGTAACAGCTTCTGTAGACACTGTAAACTTTCTAAAACCTATTGAGGTTGGCGAATTGGTTACTATGAAAGCTTCTGTAAATTATGTGGGAAGAAGTTCTATGATCGTTGGAATTCGAGTTGAAGCAGAAAACATTCAAACCGGAGTTGTTAAACATTGTAATTCATCTTACTTTACAATGGTGGCTAAAGATAAAGACGGAAAAAGTGTTCAGGTTCCGGGACTTATTTTGTCGAATCTTGAAGAAGTAAGACGTTTTAGAAAAGCGGTTAAACATATCGAAGTTCGAAAAGAAATTGAAGAACACGAAAAACTTACGACAGTAAATTCAATTGAAGATCTGGCAAGCTTAGATAAATATAATGTGCTTTTAGAAATCAGCTAAATTTTCCTATCTTTATTCAATACTCATACAAATAAAGAAATCATGGTAAAATTTGGATATACAATCTTGTACGTTGAAGACGTGCAAAAAGCAATAGAGTTTTATGAAAACGCATTTGGTTTTGAAAGGAAATTTATAAGTCCGGACAATGATTACGGAGAATTAAATACGGGAGAAACGACCATTTCATTTGCATCAAAAAAGTTAGCCTCGCAAAATTTAGAAGATGGTTTTCTGGAAAGCAGTTTAGAAGATAAACCCTTTGCAATAGAACTAGGTTTTATAACAGAAGATGTTGGCGAAGTTGTTCAAAAAGCTACTTCTTTTGGAGCTATTTTAGTTACAGAACCAAAGAAAAAACCTTGGGGACAAGTAGTTGCGTATGTAAGAGATCCAGAAGGATTTTTATTAGAAATATGCACACCAATTCAGGGATAAAATGATGTTCCGATAATTGTGATCATAAAATCCCTGCGAGACATCTGATTTTACATTTATCGCCATTATTTACACTGTAAAATATTCACAAATATTTAGCATTAGTTCAGCAACTCTGCACATAGAAATTTCGTAACTTTAATTGTAATCATTAAGGTTACGGAATTTTTCACTGAGTACGCCGTTCTGTTTTTTTAGAGTTCAGTTTTTTCTTTTCTTAAAAAATAAACAGAATGACATAATTGTTTAATTGCTGACGATTATGAAAAGAACTACATTACTTATTTTACTATTTACCACGTTTTCATTACTTGCCCAGGATAAATTTAAAACTGCCGCAGCAATTGTGAATTTTGAAGCTTCTGTACCTTTTTTTGAAGAGGTAAAAGCGGTAAATCAACTCGGGACTATTGTTCTCGAACCCGCCACAAGTACTTTAATATGTACTGTTACCATAAAAGATTTTCGTTTTAAAATGGATTTAATGCAGGAGCATTTTAATCAAAACTATGTTGAAAGTCATCGCTATCCAAAATCTGTTTTTAAAGGCAAAATCGAAAAATTTGATTTAAAAGACATCGACGGAAACGAAAAGGAATACGATGTAAAGGGAAAACTTTATCTTCACGGAAAATCGAAAATAATCGAAATGAAAGCTTTAATAAAGAGAGTACCCGAAGGAATACAAATTTCATGTAATTATCCTATTTCGGTTTCTGATTTTAATATTGCAATACCAAGTGTGGTAGCCAATAAAATTTCAAAAACAGCCAACACGCATTTGCTGGGCGTTGTGCAAAGTGATGATATAAAATATCTGACTTTGAAATAATTTTAGTGAATACAGCTTATTAACGCTTTTTCTAAATCAGTAAACTGAAACTCAAAACCAGTTCGCTGGATTTTTTCAGAAGAAACCCTTTGTCCTTTTAAAACCGCTTCGCTCATTTCACCTAAAACAAGTCTTAAAATAAAAGGAGGAATTTTAGGCAGCCATATTGCATATCCGTACAATGAAGCCAGTATTCTGGAGAATCTTTCATTTGTAGTATTATCTGTCACAGCGGCATTGTACGGGCCGTGCATTTGGTCATCAGTAACAGATTTGCAGTATATCTGGCATAAATCTTCAATATGAATCCACGGCAGATATTGTTTTCCGGTTCCCAGCGCGACACCAAAACCAGATTTAAAACTCGGAGATACTTTTTTTAAAAAACCTTCATCTTTACCAAATACAATTCCGGTTCTGATTTTTACAGTCCTGATTCCCAATGCTTCAATTTTATCAGATGCATGTTCCCATATCTGGCAAGTTTTACCTAAAAAATCATTTGCCGCAGGTGTATCCTCCGTGCAGATTTTATGACTCGTTACCGCGCCGTAAATTCCAACTGCCGAGGCTGAGATAAAAGCATTTAGTTTCTTGTTGTTTTTTTCTAATACCGAAAAAATTAAATCAATCGGTTTTACACGGCTTTTTATAATGGCTTTTTTACGTTTTTCTGTCCATCTTTTTTCTACAATTCCTTCGCCTGCAAGATGAATAATGTAATCAGCATTCAGGACCGCATTTTCGTCAATATAATTTTTATTTAAGTCCCATTTGTAATATGTAATTGTATCTGTGTTTTCTTTATTGTTCCGACTCAAAACTGATACGGTGTAGCCTGCTCCAATAAGAAGATTTGTTAAATAACTTCCAATGAATCCGCTGCCACCAGTTAATAGAACATTTTGAGCCATAATAGTTTATAATATATTTAACAGTGTATATTGTTTAAGGATTAGTAAAGGTACTTAAACAATGTTTACCTTTATGGCAAATTCTAAATTTTAATAAAATGGCGGCTAAAAAAAATACAATCACCAAAGATGATATCGTTTCAAAATACATGGATGAGGTTTTAGAAAAAGGTCAAAAACCAAAATCAGTTTATCATTTTGCCAAAGAAAATGATTTTACAGAGGCTGAATTTTATGCCTTTTTTGGAACATTGGAAGGTTTAGAAAAAGAAATTTTCCGACTGTTTTTTGAAAACACGGTTAACTTGCTTCACAAAAACGAAGAATATCAGCAATATGATATGAAAAATAAAATGCTGAGTTTTTATTTTACTTTCTTCGAAATTTTAACTGCAAACAGAAGTTACGTTTTACAGACTCTTAAAATTGATAGAAATCCGCTTAAGAATTTAGTGCAGCTTACAACTCTTCGCGAAAGTTTTAAAAATTATGTATCAGAAATTTTAACTGATGATTACAGACTTGAGCAGGAAAAATTTCAAAAATTTCAGGAAAAAGCCATTCAGGAATCTTCATGGCTGCAATTAATGCTTACCATTAAATTCTGGATGGAAGACGAATCTGCAGCATTTGAGAAAACAGATATTTTTATCGAAAAATCGGTTAACGCTTCATTTGAATTAATGAATGTGGCGCCAATGAATCATTTAATAGATTTTGGAAAATTTCTATTTAAAGAAAAAGTATACAGCAGACAATGAAAACAATCGATTATATTCCAACCTCAAAAATTGAAAGAGCCGGAAAACTGGTACAGACCGGTGCTAAAATTGGTGTAAATTACATAAAGCATTATGCCGAAAAAGTAGTTAACCCTGATTTAACCCGAGATAAATTAAACGAAAATAACGCCGAAGATATTTACGACGGATTAAAAAGCCTAAAAGGAAGTGCATTGAAAGTTGCACAAATGCTGAGTATGGACAAGAATTTTCTGCCTCAGGCTTATGTAGAAAAATTTTCTTTGTCGCAGTTTTCGGTACCGCCGCTTTCTGCGCCTTTGGTTTTAAAAACATTCAAAAGCAATTTTGGCAAGACGCCTTATGAAATTTTTGATGAGTTTAATCCAAATTCTGTCAACGCAGCAAGTATTGGTCAAGTACATCTGGCAAAGAAAAATAATAAAAAGTTAGCCGTTAAAATACAATATCCAGGTGTTGCAAACAGTATTTCTTCAGATTTGGCGTTGGTAAAGCCTATTGCTATTAGAATGTTTAACCTGCAGGGAAAAGATTCTGATAAATATTTTAAGGAAGTTGAAGACAAACTAATTGAAGAAACCAATTATTTGCTGGAGCTTAAACAAAGTCAGGAAGTAGTTGATGCGTGCAGTAAAATCGAAAACATCACTTTTCCAAACTATTATCCGGAGTTTTCGTCAGAGAAAATCATTACAATGGATTGGATGACGGGAATTCACCTTTCTGAATTTACAGCTCAAAATACCAATCAGGAAGCTGGTGATAAAATAGGACAGGCTCTTTGGGATTTTTATATGTACCAAATTCATGTTCTTCGCAAAGTTCATGCAGATCCGCATCCGGGGAATTTTTTGGTTAATGATCAGAACCAATTAATCGCTTTAGATTTTGGATGTATGAAACAAATTCCGGAAGATTTTTATACGCCGTATTTTGAGTTAATCAACAAAAATGTGATTACAGATGAGAAACTTTTTAATGATAAATTATTCGAATTAGAAATACTTCGTCCAGACGATACTCCCGCTGAGGTAGAATATTTTACTGAAATGTTTCATGAACTTTTATCGCTTTTTACAAAGCCTTTTCAAAACGAAACTTTCGATTTTGCCGATGAAACGTTCTTTAATGCTATTGGAGAATTAGGTAAACGTTTTTCTGAAGATACAAATCTTAAAAAAATGAACGGAAACCGCGGTTCTAAGCATTTTATTTACATGAACAGAACTTTCTTTGGTTTATATAATTTAATGTTCGATTTAAAAGCGAAGATTGTTGTAGATAATTATTTGAAATACTAGAAGATTTTAAATTTCAATAAAAAAAATTCCAAATTCCAATTTGTAAAGTTGGAATTTGGAATTTAAAAAATTGAAGTTTTATTTTAAAATGCCAGCCTTGTAAGTTGAGATAGCACGATCTCTGGCAAAAGCATGATCGACCATAGGTTCAGAATAACCAAAATCAAATTCAGGAATCCATTTACGAATGTATTCGCCTTTTTCGTCAAATTTCTTCTGTTGGATTTCCGGATTAAAAACCCTGAAATAAGGCGCAGCATCACATCCGGTTCCTGCTGCCCACTGCCAGTTTCCTACGTTTGAAGCGAGTTCGAAATCTAATAATTTTTCGGCAAAATAAGCTTCGCCCCACTGCCAGTTAATTAATAAATGCTTGCATAAAAAACTTGCCGTAACCATACGCACACGATTGTGCATATATCCGGTTTCGTTTAATTGACGCATTCCTGCATCGACCATTGGGTAACCAGTTTTTCCTTCGCACCAGCGTTTAAAATCATCTTCATTATTACGCCATTTAATTCCGTCGTAAGCAGGTTTAAAATTGTGGTTAACGCAGTTTGGAAAATTAAACAGAATTTGAATAAAAAATTCCCTCCAGATTAATTCACTTAAAAATGTTTGATTTTTTTTGTTCGCCCAGTTTACCAATTTGCGAATGCTTACGGTTCCAAAACGCAAATGAGGCGAAAGATACGATGTGCTGTCTAGGGCAGGAAAATCTCTGGTTTCTTTATAATTTACAATTTGAGATAAATTATGAGGCTGTACTTTTATAGTGCTTTTTTCAAATCCTATTTCTGATAATTGAGGAAATGAAAACTGTTTTTTTGCAAAATTAGCTTGTAGTGAGAGCGGATCACATTCTGGTAATGGTCCAAGAAAATGATATTTTTCGAGCCACTTGTTCTTATAAGGCGTGTAAACAGTATACGGACTTCCGTCGGCTTTTGTGATTTCTTTTTCTTCAAAAACAACATGATCTTTAAAAGAAATACAATCAATGTTATTTTCTTTTAATAGAGAACAAATCGCTGTATCGCGTTTTATGGCAAAAGGTTCATAATCTTTATTAAAAAATACACTTTGAATATCAAATTCGTTTAAAAGCGATTTCCAGACTTCTTTTGTTTTTCCTTTTTTAATTAAGATTGAAGATTCAAAATTTTTTAAATCAGTATTTATTTTTTGAAGTGAATCATAAATAAAACTAACTCTGGCATCATTTTTTGGCAGATGTTCCAGAATATCATCATCAAAAATAAATAAAGGAATAACTGGAAAATCTGATTGCAGAGCATGAAATAATCCGGTGTTGTCTTCTAAACGTAAATCACGTCTAAACCAGAAAAAGGAAACTTTTTGTTTTGTCATTTTAGAATTTTTGCCTGACGATTTTTTTATTCTAATGTGTTAGACTAAATGCTTTTTTGCTCAGCATTTATTTGAATAATCTTTGGCTGTGATTTTGAATTGAATAATTCTTCGATTTTGTTGTGTCTGAAATCAAAAATAGTTTTCAGTTTATTTTTTACAATAAGGGTATTCATGATTCTGCCAAAAATTCCAAGCGGAAGAGCGTAATGAACAATGTCTGTCATTTTTGTACCGCCGTCCGGAGTACGTTCAAAAAAGTGCTTGTGATGCCATAATTTGTATGGACCAAAACGCTGAACGTCTATAAAATATTGATTTTCTTTGCAGGCTGTGATTTCGGTTACCCAGGAAATTTTAATTCCGAAAAGCGGCCGTAATGTATAAGTAATAATTTGGCCGTGATACATTCGCTTTTCGTCAAAATCCTGAATTTCAAAATTCATATTGTCCAGTGTAATGGTTTGAAGATTTTTTGGACTGGAGAAAAAATCCCAGCATTCTTCTACGCTGGCATTTACATATTGTACGGTTGCTATTTTGTATAATTTCATCTTCTTGCTAAATCAATTGTTACAATGTTTTTATGTATAAAAAACCGCCGTTTACATTTTATAATATTTAAACGGTACGAACAACATTCCAAAACATTCTCCTTTTTCCTTATTAAGATGTTTATGATGAATTTTATGTGCTTTTCTGAGTCCTATGAGGTATTTGTTTTTAGTGTTTTTAAACCATTTAAAACGCTGATGAATTAAAACATCGTGAATTAGAAAATAGCAGGCGCCATAAAGTGTAACACCGCAGGCAATAAAAAACAAATAATTAAATCCGCCCTGAACTCCAAAATAAAACAAGAGAATGCTTGGAATCGCAAAAATGACAAAGAAAATATCATTGCGCTCAAAAGTATGCTCGTATTTGGGCTGATGATGGTCGGCGTGAAAATACCACATAAAACCGTGCATGACATATTTATGAGTAAGCCAGGTAACACATTCCATAAACAAAAAAACGCCTAAAAAGATTAAAAAAGAAATCATTTTTATAAATGTTGTAATTAAAATTATGATTTAAAATGTTTTGAGTTTAGCTTTAGATTATAAAAAATTAACTCTAAAGAATATTTCTTATCAATGGTCTAAACCAGTTTTAACTTGTAAGTTACAAAAGACTGAGCTAAAAGTCCGGCTTTAGTATAATTTGAAACTCTTATTCTTGAATTTCCAATTTTATGAGACGGCGTATTTTTTAGTTTTTTGAGCAGTTTTCTATAATAAACATAAGCGGTATAAACACCAAATTTGGCTTCAATAGGCAATTTTACAATTCCCTGATATGCAATTCTAAAATCTTCTTCGATCTCTTTAATGATTTGTGTTTTAGAATCTTCATTAAAATTTTCAAGATTAATTCCCGGAAAATAAGTTCTGTTTAAAATCGTGTTATCGTCTTTTAAATCTCTCAGGAAATTTACCTTTTGAAAAGCCGATCCTAAACGCATTGCTTCTTCTTTTAACTCATCGTATTTGTGTTTTTTTCCAGCCACAAAAACTTTCAAACACATTAAACCTACAACATCGGCAGAACCGTAAATATAATCGGCATATTCTGCCTGAGTATTATAAGTCGATTTTATAAGATCGAGTTTCATGCTTTTTAAAAATGCCTGAACAAGATCATCAGTAATATTATATTGTTTTACAGTATGCTGAAAAGAGTTAAGAATAGGATTTAAGCTGATCCCTAATTCCATCGCCTTGTAATATTCTTTTTCAAAATCGTCGATAAGGTATTCTTTTTCATAATCATGAAATGAATCTACAATTTCATCGGCAAAACGAACAAACCCGTAAATGCTGTAAATAGCATCGCGAATGCTTGGTGAAAGCATTTTTACGGCAATCGAAAAAGAAGAGCTGTAGTTTTTGGTAACCAGCTTACTGCATTTAAAAGATACGGCGTCGAATAGTGATTTCATTTTTTAAGATCTAAAAGATTTTTGAATTAATTCAGCGGCAAGTTTTCCTGAAATTAAAGCAGGCGGAACACCTGGACCAGGAACAGTTAATTGTCCTGTAAAATATAAATTCCTGACTTTTTTGCTTTTTAATTTGGGCCTTAAAAATGCAGTTTGCAATAATGTATTCGCCATTCCGTAAGCATTTCCTTTGTAAGCATTATAGTCTGCTACAAAGTCATTTTTACAGAATGATTCCTTAAAGATAATGTTATTTCTAATTTTTTGCTGTGTAAGCTGTTCAAAACGAGTGATTATTTTTTCAAAATAATTTTCTCTAAGCGTATTGTTGTCTTCAATTCCGGGAGCAAGCGGAATTAAAAAAAAACCTGATTCCATACCTTCAGGTGCGGCGGTTTTATCTGTTTTGGATGGAAAATTAGCATAAAATAAAGGTTCATCCGGCCATTTTGGATTATCGTAAATATCTATGGCATGCTGGTTGAAATCAGTATCAAAAAATAAGGCGTGATGCGATATGTTTTCGATTTTTTTATTGAAGCCAACAAAAAACAGAAGGGAAGAAGGAGCAAATGTCCTGCTTTCCCAATATTTTTCAGAATAAACGCGATGTTCATTGTTTAGTAATGATTCAGTATGATGATAATCGGCTCCGCTTAAAACAATATCGGCTTTTATAATTTCATTGTTAATTACAATTCCGGCGGCGGTTTTGTCTTCAACGTGTATTTTTTGAATTGGCGAATTGGTTTTAATCGCAACACCAAGTTCGAGTGCTAGTTTTTCGAGTCCGCGTATGACATCAAACATTCCTGTTTTTGGATGCCACGTTCCTAAACCGAAATCGGCATAATTCATGAAATTATAAAAAGAAGGTGTTTTTGAAGGTTTTGCACCCAGAAACAAAACCGGAAATTCCAGAATTTGAATCAGTTTTTCGTTTTTAAATTTCTTGCGAATGTCTGCGCTGACATTACCAAAAAACTGATTAAGTTTTAAAGCGGTTTCTTTTGTAATTAATTCAAGCGGAGAAACTCCGGGACGGTATACTAGATCTTTTATCGCGATATCGTAATTGCTTTTGGCCTGATTGATGAAAGTTTCCAGTTTTTTACCGCTTCCTTTCTCAATTTCTTCAAATGCTGTTTTAATATCTTCGAGATTGTCATAAATGGAAATAAAATCATTTATTCCAAAATAAACCCTGTAAGCCGGATTTAGTTTTATGAGCTCGTAATAATCAGCTGATTTTTTACCAAAATCCTGAAAAAAACGTTCAAATACATCGGGCATCCAATACCAGCTTGGTCCCATGTCGAATGTAAAACCGTCTTTTTTAAATTGTCTGGCGCGACCGCCAATCGTTGAATTTTTTTCATAAATAGTGACCTTGTTTCCTTGCTTTGCCAAGTAACATGAAGCGGCTAACGAAGAAAAGCCTGATCCTATTATTGCGATTGTTTTTGTCATTTGTTTAACAAATATACAAAAACTTTAAACAAAATAATTAAATAGTTTCCATTGTTTCTTCCATCGAATCGAAAATGCGGATTCTTTCCGGTAGATTTTTTCTGTCGATATGTTCAACCATTTTACCCATAAGCCATACTTCGTTGTTTTTTTGAAGCAATTTCTGTCCCATCGATTTAACATATTGATTTATAACACTTCTGTCCGGTTGTATAGTCATAAACGAAACAAAAGTGATGTTTTCAAAATGTTTGGTAAGATCCTGAAGGTTTTCTATAGGCATGCTTTCTCCTAAATAAATGGTTTTGTACCCTTTAGATAAAATTTCATATTGAAGATATAATAATCCAATTTGATGAATTTCATTTAATGGAAGAGAAAGTACAAAGATTCTGTCGGTTTTTGTGGGTTTCTGGATTTGTAAACTTTCGGTATAAATTAAGATTTTCTGCTTAATTAAATGACTCATAAAATGTTCATTTGCAGGCGTAATGGTTTCAGACTGCCATAAAAGTCCCAGTTCTTTTAATAAAGGCAGAAAATGTTCTTTAAAAACTTCTTTAAAAGTTTTTTCTGAAATAAGCCAGTCGAAAGTATTGAAAAACAATTCCTGATCAAAATTCATCATCGCCATTTTAAAAGAGGTAATGGCGTAATTCTGAGAGTTTTTCTTTGATATAATTTCGCGAACTAACTGTGGAATGCGTTCTTCAGGATAGGTCGCGATTTTAGAAATTTTATAACCGTACTCGTGTAATAAAGTAATATTTAAAAGTTTCTGTAAATTTTGCAGATTATAAAGCCTGATATTCGTATCAGTTCGCATTGGTTCAAGAATGTTGTATCTTTTTTCCCAAATACGAATGGTGTGGGCTTTAATACCAGATAAATTCTCAAGGTCTTTTATACTGAAAACAGTTTTTATATTGTTTATCATTTTGTTTGGTTAAGTGAACAAAAGTAAAATAAAATCTTAAATTCGGCTTAAAACTACATCAAAAAGATAGAGAATTAGAGGTTTAAGTATTCATAATATATTTTTTACCTAAAATCAGGTAATTATTTTTTAAGAAATATATTACTTTGATAAAAACGAAGAAAAGTCTGCTGATTAAAAAATTGCAGCAGACTATTCTTCGTTTTTTAGGCTTATTATTTACAGAAAGAAGCTCTGTTTTTTAAAGCGCTCTGACTTCCTAATTCGATTGCTTTTGTAAAATCTTTGCAAGAATTTGCTTTGTCTCCAATATTGCTGTAAGCCAAACCTCTTAAATTATAGGCAACGTAATCTCTTGGATTTAATCCAAGAGAAGAGGTACAGTCGTTAATTGCTTCTTTGAAGTTTGATAGTTTAAAGTTTACATTGGCACGGCCGGTAAAAGCATCTGCATTCATTTTGTCTAATTCGATTGTTTTGTTAAAATCAGACATGGCTCCTTTTAAGTCGTTGAGTTTGTATTTGGCTACGCCTCGGTTTTGATACGCTTCAACGAATTTAGAATCTTTGCCAATGGCTTTTGTGTAATCTGCAATTGCGCTTTTGTAATTTCCGGCTGCAGCCTTGTTAAAAGCTTTGTTAAAATAAATTGCTGCGGTTTGTGACCACGACGAAAAGCTTATCATAATAAATGATACAAGTAGTAGGTTTTTCATAAAACTAATTTGGGATTAGTGATTAATTATTTGCCTACGAATTTATGAAAGTTTTGTTTTGTAAGAAGGTTTCTTTTGTAAAAGAATTGTGTGATATTTTTACTTTATTTTTTTATCTCTGTACAAAATGCCGACGGTGATTGTCCGGTTATTTTTTTAAATATTCTTGAAAAATGCGACAGAGACTGAAAGTCTAATATATTGGCTACATCTGAAATATCATGCCCCAGATCTTTTAGGAGTATTTTACTTTGCAGAATACAAACTTCATGAATCCATTGTTTTGGCGGTTTTCCGGTTGCTTTTTTTACGCATTTATTTAAATAGGAACCGGATATATTTAACTGCCATGCATAAAAAAATACATCTTTGTGTTCTTTGTATTGTTTTTGCAATAGTTCTCTAAAACGATGTGTAATTTCCATTTCTCTGGCGAGGGTAAGCGGAGAATGTGTTGTTAATGCTATTATTTTTGATAAAATAGCAGTGAAAACAGCGTTGCATGTTTCTTGCAGAGGCGATTCGGTATGTAATTCTTCTTCCAGCAATTCGAATATTTTGATCATCCAGGAATGTGAAGATTGTGGAATTTTTATAAATGGATCTGAAGAAAAAAACATTAAATCCTGTGTGCTTAAAGATATTGAGGTTATAATTTCATTTTCATAAATTAAATAAAAACCTTCTGCATCTTGAGACAATTCGTGTGTTCTGGTTATACTGCCTTGTTTTACGTTAATAATCTCGCCGCATTCTATTTTATAGTTTTCATCTTCAATTTGCTGAATAACGTATCCTTTTGTAATGAAGATTAAAAAATTAAAAGTGGTTCTGTATGGCGGAACGGGAATTTTAATTCTTTTTAAATAATTTTCAATTCTATACAACTGTAATTTAGAATTGTCATATAGTACTGTTTTATTTACATCAGGAAGAAATTGATTTTTGTATTCGTATGAATTTAAAATCTGAAATGATTTTTTCATTTAACCCAATATTGTTTTTTGCTTTCATTTTGGATAAAAAATCCAAGCTGTAGTTTAATTTTAATACTTTTTTAGATAACAGAGTTTCTAATATCGATTGGTTTTTCTTTGGAAGATGATTATTTTTTTGTAGTATTTATTTTGCAAATTTAAAATTAGAACATCAATAAAACAAGCGTAAATTTATAATTGGGTATTAAATTTTAGATAATTATTTCATAAATAAAATCAAAATTTAACCCCCATTATTATAACTAAATCTGGTTTTTGCTTTAAAACAGATTATTATAATATATTGGGGGCAGTTATCTAAATAAATCTTACTTTTTTGGAGGTGTTCCTTCTGCATTAGATACTACAACGTCTATTTGTATTAATGCATTTTGTGGTAAGGATGTTACTCCAATAATTCTTTTTGCCGGAATGCCTTCTGGGAAAAATGTTTTGTAGACTTCTTCTGCCGTTTGAAGATCTTCTATATTTTTAAGGAAGATATTTGTTTTCACAACATCAGCCATTACGTGATCAATGCTTTCTACGATAGCTTGAATGTTTTTCAGGCATTGTGCTGTCTGTTCTTTTATACCGCCAGCTGTAATTTTACCTGTTTTAGGATCGATAGGCAATTGTGCCGAAAGGTGATTGTAATGAGAAAAAGCGACAGTTTGTGTTGAGAATGCATCGATTGGAGCATTTTCTGTATTGTTTGCTTCTATAATAATTCCGTGTCTGTCTTCAACCGCTTGTGGAGGTGTTCCGTCTCCGTGCGATACAACGGCTTCAATCTGCACTAAAGCATTCATAGATAAGTTTGAAACATTGATTACTGTTCGTGCCGGAAGGTAAGCCACTGCTCTTGCAATAGACGAATCTGGAAAAAATGTGGTATAGACTTCATTTACAGCATCCAGATCGGATAGGTTTTTAAGGAAAATGTTTATTTTGACAATGTCGTCAAAAGGGACATCTATGCTTTCTAAAATTGCTTTAATGTTTTTTAAACATTGTGCTGTCTGCTGTTTGATTCCGCCTTCGACTACTTTACCCGATTTTGGATCAACAGGCAATTGTGCCGAAAGATTATTGTAATGAGAAAAAGCAACAGTTTGTGATGATAAAGAACTTACAGGCGCATTTGCCGTATTGTTTGTCAGTTTTATAAGATCGCCTGCTTGTGGTGCTTCTGGAATTGTGCCTTCGCAGTTAGAAACAAGTGCTTCAATCTGCACCAGAGCATTCATTGGCAAAGCAGTAACTACAGCGTCTGTTCTTGTAGGAACATAAGTTGGGAAATAAGTTTTATAAACTTCGTTTACAATGTCAAGATCTTTGATGTTGGTAACAAAAACAGTAACTTTTACAATATCGGTCATGACATGGTCAATGCTGTCTACAATTGCTTTAATGTTTTTAAAGCATTGCTCTGCCTGTTCTTTTATTTCGCCACTTACTAATTTACCCGATTGTGGATCAATTGGCAATTGAGCTGATAAATTATTGTAATGAGAAAATGCTACGGTTTGTGAACTTGAGCCGATATTTGCTGGTGCTTTTTCTGTATTTCTTGCTGCTATTGAATTTACTTTTTTTAAACTCATTTTGTTTATTTATTATTTAATTATTATTGAATGCTCTAATGTTTAGATTTTATAGGTAATTCCGGCTTTAATGTACATGGGTGTGCCTGGTGTAAAAGTAAGTTCTTCGATACCTGCGCTTGGTTCGCCCTGAAGTCTGGTGGTTTGTGCAAACATGGCTTCGTTCCATTTTACATTAAATAGATTCTGAATCTGCATATTGACACTCCATTTTTTTATTTGATATCCCATTACCAAATCATTTACAAAATAGCCTTGAGCAACAATACTGTTGTCTTGATTTGCAGGACGATCGTGCATGTAGCGATAGCGTAAATTGCATGAAAAACCGTTGGTAGTTTGTATGCCTATACCACCAGTACTTGTAAATGTGGGTGCAAGCTCTACGTAATTGTTTCCTTTTGGTTCGCCAATTAAACGAGGATTGGCCCAGTTGAATTCTGTATCTAAATATAAATAGGGAAGAGGCTGGTAACGAAGCGTTAAATCGGCACCAATTCTTTTGGTTTTGCCTACATCGCTTATTCCGTATTCGTCTCCGTTCCAAACGTATTCGTTGCTCAAATATGTGTACCATAAAATCGGATTAACGATTAATCCTTTTATGGGTTTAAGAATGGTTCCTAAATCTGTTCCTGCAGAAAGAGGAAGTATGTTTTCTCCGTGTTGTAAAACCACATCGCGAACATCATTAGAATGAAATCCTAAACCTGATTTTACATAAATGCTGACTTTGTCTGTTGGATTATAAAAGGCACTAAACTTTGGACTTATGCGTGCTTTTGTATAAGAAGGGTTTCCGTTTTCAGGCAGGAGTTTGTCAAAATAACTAAAGTAGAACCAATCGGCACGAAGTCCTCCGTTCAATCGCCATTTCCCAAAGCTAAAATCAGCCGATGTATAAGCATTTGCATTAGCCTCTTTGGCAGAACCCCAAGCCAATCTTTCGTTAAGTTCGGTACGTGCTGTTACATAACTTAATTCGAGATCATGAATATTATCAAAACGGGCGCCAATTCCCGAAACCCAGTCGAGCTTAGATTCTCCTAAATCAAAATGATAAGAATAGCTATTGTTTGTTCCGTAAGTATCTCGATTGTCATATTGGTTTATCTCATCCATTTTATCAGGATGAACAAGATAAAAAGTAAAATCAGAGTATAAATTGAATACATTGTGGGTGTAGTAAAAACTGGTTTGAAGTTTTTGATTGTCATTTGGCGTATAATTATAATTGGCTAAAATATTTACACGCGATGTATTACCGCCTTCGGTAGTGTCGAGAGAACCAAATCTGCTTACTAAACCTTCGGTAACGGCTCTTTCGGGTATTTGTCCAGAAGCATTCCATGATGAATTAAAAACGGAAGCTTGTGCGCTAATGTATCCGAAACGACCAATTGCCTGATTGTATTTGCCCAGCAGATTTAACCTTTTAAAATCTTGTTTGACATCAAATGGTCCATCGGTATAATTGTATTCGCCAGCCAGATAAGCGTGACGGTCTTTTACGGCATCATTAACAATATTTACTATTGAAGCAAGACGATATGTATTGAAACTGCCTCCTTCAATTTTAAACATGCTTTCGTCTACCGAATCATAGGTATGAAAATCTACATAGCCAGAAGTGTTAAAATCTCCTTTGTCTGCATAATAAGAACCTTTTCCAAAATCAATGTTTTTTACCGTTTCGGGTATCAAGAAATGGAGGTCAGAATATCCTTGTCCGTGTGCATGCGATACGATGTTTACAGGAACTCTATCGGCAGTTATGGCAATATCGGTTCCGTGATCATTATCAAAACCGCGAAGAAAAATCTGTTCGGCTTTTCCGCCTCCGGCATGCTGCGCAATAAAAAGTCCAGGGACTTTTCGCAATAAATCCTGTGACGAATTAACGGGCACTTTTTTTAAATCGATTCCAATAATTTCGCCTTCCACTTTTTTAGATGATATCACGACCTGATCGAGCATTAAGCCTTTGATCGTATCTGCTAATTCTATTTTAGTGTCTTTCAGGTTTTTGTTTTTTAGTTTTGGAATAGTATCTCCAGGTTTCTGAAATGGAGATTCTATTACATTTGCTTTGCATTCTTTTTGGTTAATGATAAATGGTTTTGGTTCTCCATTTGCTAAAGCAGTCATGGAGTAGATTAGAAAAAAAAATGCTGTAAATGGGAAATGTTTTTTCATCTGTCATTAACTTTAAACGTGTTTTGCTTTAGAAAAAAGCAATAGAAAGCAGGTTATTTTATGTTTTGAAAATAACCTGCTGTAGAATTAAAATCCTGCCATTACACCAACTCCAATGCGATTTACGTCTGAAGTTTGTGTGGTAGAATTTATGATTTGTTTTGCTCCGTGATTATATTCTACGCCAATCAGGAAATTCTTGGTTACGTTATACATCATATTTACTGTTGCATAAGGCAATGCCACGCGCGTTGACGATTCAGAATTATTAGATACAAACTGACCTGCTGCATTATCGTTAATAACTCCTGTGTTTACCAGACTTGAAGCGGTATCATTGTAGGTCATTGATGTGTATCCTAAAACCAAATTGGAGTGTAGTTTGTTTTTTTCTCCAAAAAAGTATTCTATTCCGGCAGATCCTCCATAAACGGGTACAGTTTTGAAAGTACCATTTTGATTGTAAATTCCGTCATACATCGTTGCTTGACCGCCGCCGCTAAACAATTGTCCTGAAAGCGTGTAAGATCCTGCAATTCCTGATCCTGCCAAACCTTGTGCCATAAAATAACTTTTTGAGTTTAGCATTGTTTTGTAATTGGCATTTACTCCCCAGCCGGCTGTCATGGCGTTTGTATTGTCTTCTTTAGCATATCGTATGGTACGTCCCATTACTGCAAGTCTAAGAAAACCTCCGTCTTTTTGATATTTTGTAAAAGCCAGAATTGGATCTACAGAAAATTGCCCCGGAGTTATACCTCCAGCAATTTTTAGTGAAGATGCAGAACTTTCGATACCGCCTTCAAATTTCCAAGATTTATCTTCGCCAAAATTGTTGTAATATTTTAACTGTAAATGACGAGCCCAAGTGCCGCTGTTTGGCCCTTCCCAGTCTAAGGTGTTGTACCAAGTTGAAGATCCTCCTCCAAAAAAGCTCCAGTCCTGACCTACGTGCCAGTGGTTGTAATCTACATAAGCCACTCTTAACTGCAAATTACCTCCTGCACCAGGCGCGCCCCACCATTGTCCTTCAACATACATTACTAAAGGACCTTTTTCGAAACCGTTATAAGTCGTTTTCCAAGCCAATTGTGTTTGGTACATATTAAAATCAGCGCCTTTTGCAGTAAGCGGATTGTACGGATCTGCTGAGTTTAAATTTAAGGATTGTGAGTTTAAAGCATTGCCTCCTAAATTGGCGAATCCGTTTAATTTTAATCGCGGCGAAAATTCCATTTCATACAATGGTTTTCCGTCTTCTGTTTTTCCTTCAAATGGGAATTTTATTTGAGAGTGTCCTGTATAAACACCAATTGCGATTAATAGTGCACATAATAATCCTGTCTTTTTCATTTTCTTTACTGTTTATTTGAATTATTAAAATTTTAAAAAGTTTTTTTAGCCTAAATGCTTATCGGTAAGCTTCTGGAAGTATTTTTTTGATTGCTAAAACAATCCATGAAGCTCCAACAAATGGAAATGTGAGATAGGGTGTAAGGGAAAATTTAATCATTAGAACTTCGATTGCTATTGCAAGCAAAACAGAGAGGAGTACAAATATTCCGTTCTTTTGGCTTACACCCGAAAAGGTAATTGCGCACAATACGGCATTAAAACTGAACATTCCCTGCTGAATATCGGTTATAGGTTCGTGCAGAAAGTAGGCAACAATTGAACTGATAACACAAGCTGCTAAACCGTAAAGCGCCGCAACAGGATTGGCTATAAAAACACCTATAAAGAATAAGATTCCGGCAATAATGCTCGCCTGAAATATTATCTCGCCAAAACCACGACTGGCTAATACTATGTCATCCAGGTTATAATCTACGGTATTGGCTGCAATTGCTGCAGGAGCTCCAACTACATATAGATGTGTAAAAATATAATACAGCCCCCATGTCACAACAATAAAAGGAAATGTAAAACCAGGTAATTTTTTACTGATTAGGAAATTTTGAAATATAGCAGCCAGCGCTGAGCCTGCTATAATGGCGATCCAAATTATGGGCTGAGGACTAAAAAACGTAGTGAGGGCTACACCAACTAATGTAGCACTGAATCCGTAAAGTCCAGAGTTGATATTCTCTTCCGGGAACTTTAATATTTTCGCAGTAAGTGTTCCTGTTACGACAGAGAGAACAGCTGCAATTCCGATAATGAAAGAATCGAAAAAAATACCTGCTAAAAAGAATAATCCTGTCCATAGATTATCCTGAAGCATGATCTGTCCGACGCCTTTTAAATACGGAGCGACAAAATTTTGCTTATTATCATTCATAATTCTGTTTTTTAAACGTGTTGTATTTTGTTTTTAATTTTCATTTAAGGCAAAGAGGAACTCATTACAGAAATCACAGAATTGAAATTTTGTGATCTCTGTATTTATTTTTTTATTATCTGATGGTTGAATTTTTACCAGCCCCAAAAGACCATTCCCATGCCGCAGACTGTAATAACTGCGCCTCCTATGGCGTGAACGTACCGTTCGAGTTTATCGGTTTTAAAAAAAGAATAACCATAACAGCCAATTAAAACCATTGTAATCATGGTAAGTACCGTAAAGACTGCAAATACAGAAATAAGCACAATTACTTCTACTGCAGAACGTCTTACTCCAGAATAAAAAAGAAGCGGTACAAGTGGCTCGCTGGGACCCATTACGAAAATGGCAAATAGTACCCAAGGCGTAATTTTTATTCGGTTTTGAGGCATTACAGTTTCTCCGTGTTTATGCTCGTAAACATAAATTTCATCATCACCGTAAGCATCGAAATGTTTGTGAGGTTTGTTGAGGTACGCTTTTCGCAAGCCTATCAATAAAAAAACAATTCCGAGTAAAAGCAAACACCATCCTGATATATTGCCTCGTACGTTCTGGAACATAGATAACTTAGACAATTGCCAGCCTACAAGAACACCTATTAATCCAAGAACAACAGAACTTAAGATATGACCGACACCACAAATGGTTGTCCACAAGATTGTTTTAGATAATCCCCATTTTTTTGAGCGCGACAGGACTATAAATGGCAAATAGTGATCTGGACCTGTTGCGGTGTGCAAGGTGCTTATTGCAATGGCCGATAAAACGAGTGTTGTTAATGTTGTATCCATTTTTTGTCTTTTTATTTACACTGCGAAACTTTCTTCTGCTGTATTTAGAACAACTGAAGCTTGATTTTCTAATGCCCAGATTTCTTTTTGAATACGTCTAAATGCATTGAACATTTGCTCGCCTCCGTTACCCAAAACACGAACTATCATACAATCTGGAAATGGCTGCGATACTCCAAAAGCAATGTCTTCTTCTGATTTTAGATCTGCTAAGGCGTTCTCGATTACTGGTTCTATCTCTTGTAAACCTGTGTTAATGTATATCAAGGTGCCTTGATGCGTATATCCTTCCATTTGTCCTAATGTGTGCACATCGGTTAATTGAGGCTGCAGCAATACATTGTCTTTTAAGATAAGTTTGTTCTTAAGGTATATTTCGGTAAGATTCTGAAATGTGGAATATTTGAATTCTTCGCCAGAATGTTTTCTTCCGCAGGTAATAATTTCTCCTAAAGTCAGACTGCAATTGTCCTCCATTCTTATTACATTGTGCGCTCTGAATATAGAAAGTTCGTGCGGCACTATAGGATGCTGTACATAGCTAAAAGCGCTGTATTCTGAAAGCGAAACATTCATATCCTGCTTTGCACCTTCTTTCATGTTAAACAAGCGCTGATAGGACTGTGAATCGAGTAACAGCTTACTTTTAGACTCCATTTTGATATTGATGGCATAATGGTCTTTATCGAGTATTCCCGGAGAGGAATTTTGTACCATTAAATAAAGCGCAGGATCTGTTTTATCTTCACCTATATTGGCTAGTCGGAATGGGCGGGTAAAGAAGGCGTCTTTGAGATAAGAACGCCCGTCTTTGTAACCGCTTATTATGTTGAGTCTGTTGATCATGATTGCTTATTAAATGCTGTTTGTGTAATAGATTCTGGAAGATGTCTATCTAACCAATGCCGGTTCTGGGATATCTTCTAACAAAGCATATTTCTGGATCCAGCCTATAACATTGTCTAATCCTTCCAGCGACATAAGGTTTGTAAATACAAACGGACTTCCATTACGCATTTTTCTTGCGTCTCTTTCCATTACACCTAAATCGGCATTTACGTATGGAGCTAAGTCAATTTTGTTAATAACCAGTAAATCTGAGCGGGTAATTCCAGGGCCTCCTTTACGCGGAATTTTATCTCCTTCTGCAACATCAATAACAAAAATGCTTACATCTGCTAAGTCAGGGCTGAAAGTTGCCGATAGATTATCGCCGCCGCTTTCGATTAAAATAAATTCTACATCAGGAAAACGATTTGCCATTTCTTCTACTGCTTCTAGGTTCATACTCGCATCTTCACGAATTGCAGTGTGAGGGCATCCTCCAGTTTCTACACCAATAATACGTTCTTTCGGAAGCATACTGTTTTTGGTTAAAAACTCGGCATCTTCTTTTGTGTAAATATCATTTGTGATTACACCAATACTGTATTGATTTAATAATGTGCGTGTCAATCTTTCAATTAAAGCTGTTTTTCCTGAACCTACAGGTCCTGCAACACCTATTTTTACATATTTTCTATCTTGCATTTTATTTTGTTTTGTGATGAATGGCTTTTTATATCAAGTACTCATCTGATTATTTTTTTATTTAAAGCTGTGTTTAAGACATATACAATCTGGAGTACAAATGTTCGTGTTCCATACATCGTACATCAAGTCCTATATTGCAAAGTCCTACAAGGTTTCTGTCGAGTTCAAGCACATTATTTACGACCGTTGCAATTACTTCTTGCATATTGTATAATATATCCTGTCCGTCCAGTTGACCCAATGGCACTAATTTTACTGCATTTGTTACTGTACCAACTGTTGCATTATAGCAAAAAGCATATAGAGCCTCATAAAGAGGGACTTGCATTAATGCGGTATAAATGCCAAATGCGATACAGTAATGTCCTTCTAATTGTTTGTCTGTAATGGCCTGCTCGTATTGATTTACTATATCTGAAGTTTGGTGACGCTTAAATATTTTAATGAGACGCATTCCTAACTTTTGACTTGCTTGTCTTATTTCGCGGGCATTTTTAAGAGCGCTGCATTCATCATCCAATTGCATCAATACTTTTATATCGTTGTTTTGAGTTGCTTCATAAGCTAATTTTACAAAAGCAGCATCATTAAACTGAAGATTATTAGTCAGCATATTTTGTACAAACAACGCAGCCGTCGCAGAATCTTTTACCAAATTCTTCTGTACGTAAGTTTCGAGTCCGTTAGAATGGGTATAACCGCCAATTGGAAGCGTAGGATCGCTTATATGCAGCAAATTGCCTATGTAATTTCTCATTGTTTAGTGTTTTATTTGCTTATGATACTCAAACAGTATCACTTCCCAATGTTCATAATTTTAAAAAAGAGAGAACTGTTTTCAGAAGCGTGTCCGTGAGGCTGTACGGTTGAGTTTAGTAAATTGAGTAAACGCGTGTGTACTTTTTCTGCATTATAATTACTTGCCAAAAGCCATTTAAATATTGGATGTTCAAACGGCAGCAATACTTCATCATCCTGAATAAAAATAGGAAGGTGTTTGTTTCCTATTTCGTAGCATAAACTTCCCATTTCATAAAGTGTTGTAGGTTTTATTACAATAGCTTCGCAAGGAAGTATTTCTACAACAATAACTTTTTCTTCATCTGCATACAAAATATCTCCCTGTTTTAAACGCTGTCCTTCTTTCAGGAACTTGATCGCGATGTCTGTACCGCTTTGGGTTCTCTTTCTTTGTATTCGCTTTGTAGCCTCAAACCATTCCAGATGTAACAGGTCTATAATACGATCGCCTGTCTCTATTTGTTGAACATTGCCAACAATTTCATTTATAATCATTTTATAACAGGTTTTAGATTGTTTTCTCGTTTCTTATGTGTCGATTTTGTCTTTATTGTCAAGTCTAAAAGCAGTTATGATTCTCTATCACAACTGCTTTAGACTTAAAAAGCTTTTTCTAGAAAAGGAAGTAGCGTTGTGCTAATGATAATTCAGAAGCAGGTTCGCAAGTCACGATTTCACCATCAACTCTCACTTCGTAGTTTTCTGGATTAACGGTTATTTCGGGAGTTTTGTCGTTATGAATCAAATCTTTTTTAGAAATATTTCTACAACCGGCAACTGGTAATACAATTTTTTGTAAACCATATTCGGCAACAATTCCTTTTTCTATTGAGGCTTGAGATACAAAAGTGGCGCAAGTGTTTAAAAGTGCTTTTCCAAATGAACCAAACATGTTGCGGTAAATAACCGGCTGAGGTGTAGGAATAGAAGCGTTTGCATCTCCCATACGGCTTGCTATGATCATTCCGCCTTTGATAATAATTTCTGGTTTTACCCCAAACATCATTGGTTTCCATAATACAATATCAGCCATTTTTCCTGGCTCGATAGAACCAACGTATTGTGAAATACCATGAGCGATTGCCGGGTTAATAGTGTATTTTGAAATAAATCTTTTTACACGGAAATTATCGTTGTCGTTTCCTTTATCTTCTGCCAAAGGACCACGCTGTTTTTTCATTTTATCAGCAGTCTGCCAAGTACGGGTAAGTACTTCACCAACGCGTCCCATTGCCTGAGAATCTGAACTCATGATGCTAAATACTCCCATGTCATGCAGAATATCTTCGGCCGCAATAGTTTCCGGACGAATACGAGAATCTGCAAACGATACATCTTCTGGAATGTTTTTGCTTAAGTGGTGGCAGACCATAAGCATATCTAAGTGCTCATCAATAGTGTTTACTGTAAACGGACGTGTTGGATTTGTAGATGCCGGTAAGACGTTGTGGTACATTGCCGCTTTAATAATATCCGGAGCGTGTCCGCCTCCTGCACCTTCTGTATGGAAAGTGTGAATTACACGTCCGTTAATAGCATTCATGGTATCTTCAAGAAATCCAGCTTCATTCAAAGTATCAGTGTGAATCGCTACCTGAACATCATATTTATCTGCCACTTTTAAAGAAGCATCGATTACAGCAGGTGTTGCTCCCCAGTCTTCGTGAATTTTTAAACCCAATGCACCAGCTTCAACCTGTTCTATTAAAGGAGCTTCAGAAGAACAGTTTCCTTTACCAAAGAAACCTAAGTTCATAGGGAAAGCTTCTGCCGCTTGCAGCATTTTTTCTAAATTCCATTTACCAGGAGTAATAGTGGTTGCATTAGTTCCGTCTGCAGGACCCGTACCACCGCCAATCATAGTTGTTATACCGCTGAATAAAGCTGTTTCAATTTGCTGAGGGCTGATAAAGTGAATGTGAGTATCTATACCTCCAGCTGTAGCAATAAGACCTTCTCCGCCATGAGCTTCTGTCGATGCACCAATGATTAAGTTAGGATGCACGCCTTCCATAGTGTCTGGATTACCTGCTTTACCAATTCCTACAATTTTGCCGTCTTTAATTCCAATATCGGCTTTTACAATTCCCCAGTGATCAATAATGGTAGCGTTTGTAATAACAAAATCAAGAACTCCTTGATCGCGGGTAGCGTTTGAGTTTTGAGCCATACCGTCGCGAAGTGTTTTACCACCGCCAAACTTGTTCTCATCACCATAAACGGTATAATCTTTTTCAATTTCTATAATAACATCTGTATCACCCAAGCGAACTTTATCGCCTGTTGTAGGGCCATACATCGAAGCATATTTAGCTTTACTTATTTTTGCGCACATAATTATTTGTTTTTAAAGTTTTCAGATTTAAGAAGTTCTAAGCTTTTTTTCTTGTTAGCTTCGCGAGTTGTATCGCCATTTACAAGATTATTAATACCAAAAGCTCTTCTGCCTCCAGATAACGCTACTAATTCTACTTCTTTTTCTTCTCCCGGTTCAAAACGAACAGCAGTTCCCGCAGCAATATTCAAACGCATACCAAATGCTTTGCTGCGATCAAAGCTCATCATGCGATTCACTTCAAAAAAATGAAAGTGAGAGCCTATTTGTACAGGTCTGTCTGCTGTATTTATTACTTTTACTTTTATTGTTTCTCGGCCGGCATTAATTTCAATGTCGCCTTTAGCTATAAAATATTCTCCTGGTATCATGACTTAATAAATTTGTGATTAACGAATGGGATCGTGAACAGTTACTAATTTGGTTCCGTCTGGAAACGTAGCTTCAATCTGCACGTCATGAATCATTTCTGCAATTCCTTCCATAACATCTGCTTTTGTAAGCAGTGTTGCTCCGTATTGCATTAATTCTGCCACGGTTTTTCCGTCGCGTGCAGCTTCCAGTAAATGACTGCTGATATACGCGATTGATTCAGGATAATTTAATTTTAGGCCTCTTGCCTTTCTTTTTGCTGCTAAGTCTCCAGCTAGAGACAACAGCAGTTTTTCGCTTTCTCTTGGTGTAAGATGCATGGGTTAAGTTTTTTTTTGATTAAACAATTTTTATTAATGTAAGTCCATAACAAATCCTTACGCTTGGCGCTAATAAATGCAAGCGATAGAATAGGACTTAAATTTTTTTAAGAAAAGTGAATTTGAGATTTGTCCCCTGCAGGCTTAATTTCGCTTATAGCAGATTATAAAAGAATATAATTGAAAAAGCAGACCGGCTCAATTATTTGTAAAAACAAACAATTCAGGACAAAAAATAATGATTTAAGTAATCAGGGAATTATTAAAGAATGAAATAAAATGAAGAGGCGGACATGATAACCATGTGCCGAATGTGTAATAACCTTTTTTAGACTGGGAGTTACAAGATTATTTTTTTGAGTAAAGTAATAATTGTAAGATAAAAAAGGAGTTGCAAATTGATCATCGATATCCTGATCTAGATCTTCGCCGCAAAAATCACTTTTAACCTCAAAGTTTTTAGCGGTTAATTTTTTTGATACAGAAATTTGTTCCTGTGAATATCTTAGGAGTACACTATTATTATTTACAGCCTTACTATTAGCTGCTTTAGAAAAAAGCAGTAATAGCATAAGAGTAAATAGTATATGTACATTAAGTTTCATTCGTTCTTTAAAGTGTAATATTATCTTACAAATTTATGTGGAAATGAATATTGGTGATTTTCACAAAACAGGACTTTTTTATACATTTTCAGTTTTCAATAATAAAAATGATTTGTCCTGCTTTTACTTTTAAGTTTTATGTGAGTTCTAAAACGCAAAAAAAGGAAATTCTAAAAAAGATATATATAGTGAATTCAGAAGATTTTCTCAATGATATATGATCTTTTTAGAAGTTTTGTTAAATTATACAAATGCCAAAAGGCGGAAACATTCCCGGTTTTAATTGTAATGTTTCCGCCTTGTTGATTTGACTTTAAATAAAAAAAGGTCAAGTAAATAAATACTTGACCTTTTGTGACCCGACTGGGGCTCGAACCCAGGACCCCATCATTAAAAGTGATGTGCTCTACCGACTGAGCTATCGAGTCTGTTCTCTTGAACGAGGGTGCAAATATAAGGACTTTATTTAGTTTGCAAAGCCTTTTTTTTAAATGTTTTTTAGAATAAATTATAAAGTATTATTATACAGTAAAATAGGCGGTACTTTTTTTATGGCTTTGAGATGGAAGGATTTTTGGGAAAAATGCTTTAAGGTTTTTTAAAAAACTCTTTTAACTCCTGGAATTGAGACAATAAGAGCGCCTAGTGTAAAGCTGAAGAATACAATCAAAGGGCTTGTAATCAGAAGTTTAATTGCAGGATCTACATTCCAGTTTCTTGCTAATAAGCTAAAGATAACAATTACTAACGGATGAAAAATGTATACGGCGAAGCTGCTTCTTGATGCATTGGTTAGTAGTTTTGAAGTTGTATTCCATTTTGTTTTTCCTTTGATTAAAATCGCCGTCAATATAGAAATTCCGATGCATTGTTCCCATATCGCATATAGTAAGGCCTGCCAGTGAAATCCGCCGCTGAACCAAGAAACAGGTGTGTTTAATGCGAGTCTGATTACCAAAAATAATGGAAAAAGTAGCAGACAAAGTTTTGCCGATCGTTTGAGCTGGCGTCCTGTTTTTTCTGATAACTGATCCAGCCAGTTGTTTTTTGAAGCTATTAATCCAATGATGAAAAGTGCAATATATTGTGGGAAATGCCCAAGCTGAAATCCGAAAGGTTCCAAAATCCATCCGACAGGAAATATTATTCGAACTCCAAAAGTAATAATACCTAATCCTACAGCAAAGAGTAGTATAGTGTGTGAATGAGGTGCAGTGTATGTTTTGCTGGAGTTAATTTTTAGTATTTTTTTTAATGCGACATAAACGAATGTAAAAAGTAGCAACGCAGCGACAAACCAAGTGACGCCTAAGTCGATCCAGCTGTCGTATCTGCTTATGTATTCGTAAAAGGGTATAGCTTGTTTTGTATAATAGTAAACCAAATAACAAATGAATGGGGTGAGAATAAAAGAATAGAATACTAAAGGAATTCCCAATCGAATGATGCGATCTTTTAGAAATAGTAGTGCGCCTTTTTTAGAATAGGATATAGATGTAAAATAGGCGGCCAGCAGAAAAAAATAACCCATAAAAAAGGATTGATTTATACTTACAAATGCCGTTGCAAGAATACGAACTCCCAAATATGATGTTTCTTCATTATAGTACCAGCCATTCGAGGAGCTGTAAGCAATAAAGGTATGGTGAAGCACCACTAATATTGTTAAAAGAACTTTGATGTTATCAATGTATAATAATTTGTTTGATGATGCAGATTTCTGATTTTGTGCATGAGTTGTAGTTGGCATAGTAATGTTGGTTTTGTGTTACTGATGGCAAACGTACAACAACAAAATGCTCTCAAACTACGGGGTGTTACTGATAACTAGCTTTTGTGACGAACAACAAAGTTAAGCAGTGTATTTGCTGCCAAGCTTTTGATAATAGGTGGTGAAACTGTTGATTTGTTTTCGTGAAACAGGAATTTTAGTGGCCGTTTCATTGAAGGATAATATATAGCCCTGAGAATTTCCAGCTACTTTTTCTATTTTAAACATATTGACTAAATACGTTCGATGACATCTAAAAAAGTGTGGATAATCTATGATCTGAGATTCAAATTGACTTAAGGAAATTCGCTTTACTTCTGTTGTAATTTGGTTATTTTTTGATTTCGTCAGTTCTATGTAATTACCGTCTGCTTTTACAAAAAGCAATTCCTCGATATCAAGATAAAAGTCATCCTGTTTTACTTGTGTGCTGATAAAGAGATTTGATTTTAAATCTGCTTTTTCAGGCTCAACTGACAAAGGGGTAAATTGAAGAACTAAGGCAGATCCTTTTTTGGATTGGAAATAAAAACTAGCCAATCGTATAAAAAAGTAAAAAAAGATACCTGCAACGAGGCAGTTTCTGATTTCTTCAATAAAGTAATTCCAGGACCAGTTGTCTGGATTCGTGTACAGTAAGTCACGCATTAGAAAACTTGAGGTGCCTATTAAAATTAATAACATTCCAATATGGCTGTATTCTTGAGTTAGAGTCCATTTAAATTCACTTTTTGCTTCTCTGAAATAATTCAATGTTCTAAAATAAGTAAATAGGAGTAGTGCTGGAGCAAAAGCATGAAAGAAACAAATAAACAAATAGTGCATTTTGAGTTCTGGATCATAAACTCCAAATGGTTTGAATAATAATAGGAAAGTAATAATAACAAGAAAGACAATAAAAGAACTTTTAATGAGATTTTGGGATTGGTATCTAGTGGGGTACTCAATCTCTTCTTTTAAAGGTGCTGCATTAATATAAAATCTCATGATGTCATTTGTTTCGGATCAAAAATACAAAAAATAGAAAGGTTTGATTTTTTGCAAGAAGATTTCTAAATCGTGAGATTTTTTGGAGTAACAAAAAAGCCTGAGAATTTAAATTCTCAGGCTTTTAAATCTTAAGTGACCATGGAGGGATTTGAACCCTCACGCCCTTGCGAGCACCACCCCCTCAAGATGGCGAGTCTACCGTTTCTCCACATGGCCAAAAAAAAAGGTCGAGTAAATAATTTACCCGACCTTTGTGACCCGACTGGGGCTCGAACCCAGGACCCCATCATTAAAAGTGATGTGCTCTACCGACTGAGCTATCGAGTCATTGCTTTCAAGAAACTTATTTTGTAAATCACAAATTTTGTGACCCGACTGGGGCTCGAACCCAGGACCCCATCATTAAAAGTGATGTGCTCTACCGACTGAGCTATCGAGTCATATTCGTTTCTTGAATGCGGGTGCAAATATAAGGAGTTTTTTTTGAAGTTTCCAAGCAATTTTATTATAAATTTGTCTTTTTTTTGGAAAAATTTCCAATCGCTTAGTTTATAAGGTTTTATTAATATGAAGAAAATTGTATTGTTAGGTTATATGGGGTGCGGAAAGTCTACTATCGCCCAAAATTTGTCAAAAATTACAAATATTCCTTTTCTTGATTTGGATGTTTGTGTCGAAAAAAAAGCAAATTTATCGATAAAAGAGATTTTCGAAAGGCATGGAGAGATCTATTTTAGAAAACTAGAACATGAAATGTTTCTTGAATTGCTGCAATCTTCAGAAGATTCTATTATAGGTCTTGGAGGCGGAACGCCGTGTTATGCTAATAACCATTTGTTATTGCAAAGAGAGGATATTGTGTCAGTTTATTTAAAAGCATCAATTGAGACATTGTATAATAGACTAGTGCATAATAAGAGTAAGCGCCCATTAATTGCTAATATGGACGAAGAAGAAATGAAAGAGTTTATTGCAAAACATTTGTTCGACAGAAGTTTCTATTATAACCACGCTCAGCATAAGGTTGTAGTCGATAATAGAACTATTGACGAAACGGTACAAGATATTTTGGCTCTTTTAGCTTAAAGAGGCGTAGTCATCTCCATTTTCATTGAAAACAACCTGAACATGTTCTAGTAATGAAGTTGATAAAGAGATGCCTTTAAAATCTGCTTTTACGGGATATTTTTTATGGTTTCTGTCAACAAGTACAGCTGTTTTGAATTTTTTAAGCGGTACGTTTAAAAAATGACGAACAGCATATATTAATGTAGTTCCTGAGTTTAATACGTCATCAACCAATACCAGTCCTTTATTTTCATAATCTTCTTTGTTTAAAGAAGTCTGTATAGGGGACTGTGGGTTTTGCTTGTCAATTTTTACTTCGCAAAGTGAAACTTTTAAAGATGAAATTGTGCGTAGTGATTCTGCCAGTTTCTCGGCAAATATAGAGCCGTTTGAGGCAATTCCGGCAATAACAACTTCTTCTTCGTCAACAAATGTCTCGTAAATTTGATATGCGATACGTTTTATTTTGTGTTCGATTTCCTGATTTGTTAAGATGATGTTTTTGCTCATGATTATTTTTTTTGCTAATGTACAAATTTAATAAATTCTAAAATTTGAAATTCTAAAATCCAATGTTTGGAGGGTAAATTCCTAATTTTTTAAAAATCCAAATTCCAATAATAATATCTTAAATTACTGGAATTCGGATTTAATATTTGAATTTAAGTTGAGATTTAAATAATAAGATTTATTTATTCCCAGCTTTCATCTTCTTCCTCAGTAAAATCACTGCCGTAATCGTCAATATCTCTTCTGTCTTTTTTTGTTGGTCTTCCTGTACCGCTTTTGCGATAATGTTCTTTAGAAAGTTTTAATAGTTCTAAATGTTCGTAAGCTTCCGGCGGAGTTTCGTTTTTGCGGTAAATGTCAACCAGTTTTGCACCAACACGGCTTTCAGGAATATCTAATACCGTTATAATCTGGGTAATTTGATCTTTTCGAAATGTAATTTTGTCTGTAGGGAAAACCTCTTTTGATGGTTTTGCAACCTGTCCGTTTACAGTAATCTGGTTCTTTTTACAGGCCTCAGTTACCATATTTCTGGTCTTGTAATAACGAACGCACCATAAGTATTTATCTATTCTCATAATTTTTCTAAAATCCAAGTTAAATTCTTTACAAAAATAAATCAATATTGTATCTTGCGCACCTAAAAAATTAACAATAATGAATAAATTTAAATATTATTTTGTTTTATTACTGGCAGGAATTGCGATTGTGTCTTGTAATAAAAGTGATGATGATGATGCGGTAGTTGTGCCTTTAAGAGACTATACAGAGCAATATAAGGCAGATAATGATTCTATTGTTAAGTTTTTAAAGACGAATTATATTGAAACCGTTTCTACAGATTTAGATATTACATTTAAAAAAATTCCGGCTGGAGGTACACAGACTTCTATTTGGGATCAAACGGATTATGAATTAAAAACAAGAGAAGCTTATGATGACGGTATAACATATACTGTGTATTATTTGGTTTTAAGAGAAGGTTCAGGATCTTCTCCTATGAATACTGATCGAATTTATGCAACATATACAGGTACTAAATTAGATAATACAGTATTTGATAGTTCTTATAATATTGCCAGTTTCTGGGATTTAGATGGTGTTGGATCAAAAGGTGTTTTTGTTGACGGTTGGAAAGAAATTTTCCCGAAGTTTAAGACTGGGACAGCTGTTCATAATGGAGATGGAACTATAACTTATTCAGACTATGGAGCGGGTGTAATGTTTGTACCTTCAGGTTTGGCTTATTATGGAGGTGCTACAGATAATATTCCTGCTTATACTCCGCTGATTTTTTCATTTAAATTGTTTGATTTAACTCGATTAGATCATGACTTAGATGGTGTTTTTGACTTTGAAGAAGATATAAACGGAGATGGTTATGTATATGATTTCAGAAATACGACTAAATATCCAAACCCACCGGCATCTTTAGTTGATGATACAGATGGAGATGGTATTGCGGACTTTTTAGATACAGATGATGATGGTGATGGATATTCTACTCTTTTTGAAGTTACAAAGCCTACAGGAACTGCATTTTTAGGTGGTTTAAGTAAATATTATCCATACAATCCTATTTTGGATAATCCTGCTACTCCAAACTTTGATGAATCAGAAAAATATGGCATTCCAAGAAGACCAACAGGAGAATTGACGAATCCAGATTTACCTGAATCTTATAATAATCCAAGAAAGTTCGTTGAAGATGATTTTTTAGCAGCTGGAAGAAAAAGAATTCATATCGATAATACATATCCTTATAAAAAGAATTAAGGAAATTGAATAAATTAAAAAACCTCGAAAGTTAAATTTCGAGGTTTTTTTATGCTGTGTTTTCCAGATGTTTGAATTCGTGTTTAATTTCAAATATATTGTTGATGTGTAGACTGAATTTGTGAAACCATCAGGAAAAAGAAAAGCCTCGAAATTTGAATTTCGAGGCTTTTTATATAGGTGTGAAAAATTATTTTCTTTTGATAACTTTTTCTGCAGCTTCAACAATCGCCTGATTGTTTAACTTGTATTTCTCCATTAATTGTTCAGGAGTTCCAGATTCACCAAAACTATCTTGTACTGCTACGAATTCTTGCGGAGTTGGATTGTTTAAAGCTAATACTCCAGAAACACTTTCTCCAAGACCTCCAAGGTAGTTGTGCTCTTCCGCAGTAACGATGCATTTAGTCTTAGCAACAGATTTTAAGATAGCTTCTTCATCAAGAGGCTTAATAGTGTGGATATTGATTACTTCAGCAGAAATTCCTTTTGCTTCAAGAGCTTCAGCAGCGATAAGAGCTTCCCAAACTAAATGTCCTGTAGCAACGATTGTTACGTCAGTTCCTTCGTTTAATAAAATAGCTTTTCCAATTACGAAAGGCTCATCGGCAGGAGTAAAGTTAGGTACAACCGGACGGCCGAAACGTAAATATGCAGGTCCGTGGTGATCTGCTAATGCGATAGTTGCAGCTTTAGTCTGATTGTAATCGCAAGTGTTAATTACCGTCATTCCAGGTAACATTTTCATTAATCCGATATCTTCTAAGATTTGGTGAGTTGCACCGTCTTCTCCTAAAGTTAAACCAGCGTGAGAAGCACAGATTTTTACATTTTTATCAGAATAAGCAACCGATTGACGAATTTGGTCGTAAACTCTTCCTGTAGAGAAGTTAGCAAAAGTTCCTGTAAAAGGAATTTTTCCTCCAATTGTTAAACCTGCAGCAATACCAATCATATTAGCTTCTGCAATTCCAATTTGGAAAAAACGCTCCGGATGATTTTTTTTGAACTCATCAAATTTTAATGATCCAATTAAATCTGCACATAATGCTACAACATTTTCGTTTTTTTGACCTAGTTCAGTCATTCCCGCTCCAAAACCTGAACGAGTATCTTTACTTCCTGTATTTGTATATTTTTTCATGTTTTTCTTTTGAGATGCTGTTTTCAGTTTTAAGTCTCAGTACTTTTACCGAATACTTTTTACTGATCACTGAATGCTTTTTTAATAATCAACTTGATCTTTAGAGTAGTTTTGAGCTAATGCTGCTACTAATTGGTCGTCGTTTGGCGCTTTACCGTGCCAAGCGTGCGTGTGCATCATAAAGTCAACACCATTACCCATTTCAGTGTGTAATAAAATACAAACTGGTTTTCCTTTTCCTGTTCTTGATTTTGCATCAGTTAATCCTGCGATAATTGCATCGATATTGTTTCCTTCTGCGATTTCTAAAACATCCCAGTCAAAAGCTTCAAATTTAGCACGAAGACTTCCCATTGCTAAAACTTCGTCTGTAGTTCCGTCGATTTGTTTTCCATTAACATCAACAGTTGCAATAAGGTTGTCTACTTTTTTAGCAGAAGCATACATAATAGCTTCCCAGTTTTGACCTTCTTGTAATTCTCCATCACCATGTAAAGTAAAAACTAAATGGTTGTCTCCATTTAATTTTTTAGCCTGTGCAGCACCAAGAGCGACAGATAAACCTTGTCCTAATGAACCAGACGCCATACGAACTCCCGGTAAACCTTCGTGAGTTGTTGGGTGACCTTGTAAACGAGAGTTTAATAATCTGAAAGTAGCAAGTTCTGAAATTGGATAATAACCGCTTCTTGCTAAAACGCTGTAAAATACTGGAGAAATATGACCATTTGAAAGAAAGAAGATATCTTCTCCAATTCCGTCCATATCAAAACCTTCCTTGCGGTCCATAATGTTTTGGTATAATGTTACCAAAAATTCAGTACAACCTAGTGATCCTCCCGGGTGACCAGAGTTTACAGCATGTACCATTCTAAGAATATCTCTTCTTACTTGGATCGTTAAATCGCTTAATTGTTGTGTGTTAGGCTTCATTTTATATGTAAATGTTTAAACTGTAGCAAATGTAATTTTTATTTTGCGGGGACACAAGCGATTTTATGCTTTAAAATGTTAGGTCTGTAAATAATTAGAAGAATTTCGTTGTCTTTGCATAATTAAAGATTATGACTAAAGTAAATTTTCAATGGTTGTTTTTAACCTTTCTATTTCTTGAGATGATGAATTGAAAGGAGAGTTTTTTACTTCGAATTCTAGCTTTTGTTCATTTAAAGTTATACTGCCTAATGGAGCTAACGATATTTATGGGGTGAGAAACGATGCTGTTTAATTTGCTGTTAATGTCTTTTACAGCAAAGTTTAAATTGCAGTAAATGCGAATAATTTTGTGGTTCAATAAAATGTTCAAGCAGCAAGTTGGGAGCATTTTATCAAAATAAAATTAGCTCAAGAATGATGATTAGTATAGCTGGGAAGAAATGATTTTTCTTCTTGTGACTTAATAGTAATTCCTGTTACAGAACGGCCGTTTTTTAATAATAATTCCAGTTTTGGTAAACTGGAATTATTGTCTGTAGTTCTTGCTAATTCTGTTAAGTCCTGAAATAAAGTATTTAAATCTTTCATTAAATACTTTTTAAAAGCTAACGTCATTATAATACATTTTCAATATATTTTACTATTTCTGAATCTACTAAGCTGCCATATGAATATGCTGCCAGCTGGAAGGTGAGATAAAAATTTTTATCCTTTATTTCCATTTTTATAGAGTCAAAATCATCTGTATTAATTAAATGAATAGTGTTTAGTTTTTCTTTTAATGCTTCTTTTCCTACTTCATCAATACAAATTTTTTTTATTACATATTCAACACTCTCAAACATTACACTTGTAAGCCTTTTAAGTGGATTTTCATCAAATGCTGTAAATGAATCCCAATCTATTACTATTTTTAATTCGTAACCCGCAATTTTATTTATTTTGTTTTGAAACGCAGGTAGTTCATTTGTTTTAATTGATTCAGCTAAACGTTTTTCTGTTAATCCCATACTAATAAATACTTTTAAAATTTTGTAGCTAAAGTATTACTTATTTTAAATAGTAAAAAATAATTAACATATTTGTTTAAAATAAATTACGACGTTTAAATGCAAAAGAAAAGGGAGTTTTTTTAAATAGTCCACTAAATAATAAGTCTAATTTGTATCGCCTTCGCTGTAATAATTGTTTTCTTCATCTTCAGAACCAATATCTTCCTGATCATCATCTAGTTCAGATCCCGGAACATCTAAGTCATTGCCCAGCTTATCGCTGTTTTGTTTCCATTCGTGATTATTATCTATATTAATGGTTCTTTCTCCAGAAATTCCTTCAGGATCAATATCTTCAAGTTCTTCATCCTGATTATAGATATCTTCGTTTGCCGGATAATCCAATTTCTCCAGATTTCTTTCTATTCTTGACTCTGTCGTTTCGTCTCTTTTTTCAGAATTTATCATGATTTCTATTTTTAATTGATTATTGATTTTAATATTCGAATTAAAATTAAAAAATCAGCAGGTTTGATCTGTTATATATTTAATCTTTTGATTTTGTAATTTTTACATTCAAAATCTAATTTTCTAATTGAAAAATTATGTAATTAAATTTTACTGAAATTAATCTATCTTTGCCGTCCCGAACAATAGGGAGAAAAAAGAAACAAATGAAGTTCGATTTATTACAAAAAGATCCGCAGTCTAAAGCAAGAGCGGGAAGTATAACTACAGATCACGGCGTAATCGAAACGCCTATTTTTATGCCTGTAGGAACGGTGGCATCTGTAAAAGGTGTACACCAAAGAGAATTAAAAGAGGAAATTAATCCAGATATTATTCTTGGAAATACATACCATTTATATTTACGTCCGCAAACTGAAATTCTTGAAAAAGCAGGAGGACTGCATAAATTCATGAACTGGGATCGTAATATTTTAACAGACTCTGGAGGATATCAGGTATATTCTCTTTCTTCAAATAGAAAAATTAAAGAAGAAGGAGTAAAGTTTAAATCACATATTGACGGTTCGTATCACTTTTTTACACCAGAAAATGTAATGGAAATTCAGCGTACAATTGGAGCTGATATTATTATGGCTTTTGATGAATGTACGCCATATCCTTGTGATTACAGATATGCACAGCGTTCAATGCATATGACACACCGCTGGTTAGACCGTTGTATTAATCATTTAGATAAAGTCCCTTATAAATACGGATATGAACAAACTTTTTTTCCAATTGTTCAAGGAAGTACTTATAAAGATTTACGTCGCCAGTCGGCTGAATATATTGCAAACGCTGGTCAGCAGGGAAATGCAATTGGCGGACTTTCGGTTGGTGAACCTGCAGAAGAAATGTACGCAATGACCGAAGTAGTCTGCGAAATTCTTCCGGAAGACAAACCTCGTTATTTAATGGGGGTTGGAACTCCTATAAATATTCTTGAAAATATTGCGTTAGGAATTGATATGTTTGACTGTGTTATGCCAACTCGTAATGCAAGAAACGGAATGTTGTTTACAGCAAACGGAACAATTAATATTAAAAATAAAAAGTGGGAAGCTGATTTTTCTCCAATCGATGAAATGGGGCACACTTTTGTAGATACAGAATATTCTAAAGCGTATTTACGTCACTTGTTTGCCGCTAATGAATATTTAGGAAAACAAATTGCTACGATTCATAATCTTGGTTTTTATATGTGGTTGGTTCGTGAAGCCAGAAAACATATCTTAGCCGGAGATTTTAGACCATGGAAAGAAATGATGGTTAAAAATATGAGCCAACGATTGTAAGTTTAAAAGTTTCAAGTTTCAGGTTTCAAGTTCTCTGCAGTAACTTGAACTTGAAACCTGAAACCTGAAACAAAAAAACTTGAAAAATTTATGCTGTCGATAATAGATAAATACATTTTAAAAAGATATCTGGGAACTTTCTCGGTTATGCTGCTTTTGTTTGCGCCAATCGGGATTGTTATTGACGTTTCTGAGAAAGTAAATAAAATGCTGGAAAACAAAATTCCGTTTCCGGATATTGCTTTCTATTATTACAATTTTACAATTTATTTTATCAATTCGCTTTTTCCGATATTCTTGTTTTTATCGGTAATTTGGTTTACTTCAAAATTGGCTAATAATACAGAGATTATTGCGATTTTGAGTTCGGGAATTTCATTTACGCGATTTTTACGACCTTATATTATAGGAGCAACAATTGTATCTATTTTTGTTTTGCTAATGGGATTTTTTATCGTTCCTGCAGCAAGTGAAGGCTATAATAATTTTAGGTACACTTACCTTAAAGGAAATGGGAAACAGCTCATGCGAGGTGAAAATACCAATGTTTTTAGACAAATTAACGACCACGATTTTATTTTTGTAAACAGTTTTAACGAAGAATCTAAAACAGCTTTTAATTTTACATTAGAGCATTTTGAAAAAGAAAAACTGACTTATAAAATAACGGCAAGTCGTATAAAATGGGATCCGAAAAAGAAAATCTACACTTTATATGATTATACAAAAAGAACACTTGGAGAGTTAAATGATGTTATTGAAAAAGCTCCGGAAAAAAACGTAGCGTTTAAATTTGAACTGGCCGATTTGACTCCAGTAGTTTATATCGCCGAAACTTTAACTCTTGGAAAACTTATTGATTTTATTGATAAAGAACAAAAAAGAGGTTCTGGAAATATAAATACCTATTTAGTTGTACTTTATAAAAAATACAGTATTCCCGTTTCTGCTTTTATTCTTACTATTATTGCAGTATCAGTTTCTGCAATGAAACGCCGAGGCGGAATGGGAATGAATCTTGCCATTGGTATTGCCATTGCTTTTTCATTTGTGTTTTTTGACAAAATTTTTGGTACTCTTGCCGAAAAATCTACTTTCTCACCCTTATTAGCTGTTTGGTTTCCAAATATTGTTTTCGGAATTCTGGCAGTTTATTTATTACGTAATGCGAAACGATAATTTAAAAAGCTATTTAAATCTTCACTTAATTGTTTTTATCTGGGGTTTTACAGCTATTCTAGGCGCTTTAATTACTATTGATGCCGATAATTTGGTTTGGTACAGAATGCTTCTGGCCATGATTTTTCTTGGCGGATTTATAGCCGTAAAAAAACAATCTTTTAAAGTCCCTGTAAAAGAACTTTTTAAACTCATTTTTGTAGGTTTATTGATTGCATTACACTGGATTTTCTTTTTTAAAGCGATTCATGTTTCCAATGTATCCATAACACTTTCGATATTTTCATTAGGCGCTTTTTTTGCGTCACTGTTAGAACCGTTATTTTATGGAAGAAAAGTACTTTGGTATGAAGTTTTTTTCGGGCTTATTATAATTGCCGGGTTAGGATTAATTCTACAGGTTGAAATAAAATATCTTACAGGAGTTTATTATGCGTTGGCAGCCATTATTTTAGGCGTATTATTTACATTAATGAATGGAAAACTGATTTCAGATCATGAGCCTTCAGTAATTACATTTTATGAATTTGGCGCAGGAGTTTTCTTTATTTCTGTTTATTTTTTATTTCAGGGAAAATTCACTGCAGATTTCTTTCAATTATCTCTAAATAATTGGATTCTTTTATTGATTTTAGCATCTATTTGTACGGCTTACGCGTTTACAGCTTCAGTAAAAGTAATGCAGCGTTTGACACCTTATACAGTAATGTTAACCACTAATTTAGAGCCAGTTTACGGGATTGTTTTAGCATATCTTATCTTAGGAGGGAAAGAAAAAATGAGTGTGGAATTTTACATCGGGGCAGTAATAATTATTATAACAGTTATTCTAAACGGTGTATTTAAACATTATCAAAACAAGAAAGCAAACTTGTAATAGTTTACTTATTTTTAAATTGCATTTTTATACTTTAAATAACAATTAACTTCGCCAATGATATAATATTTTTATATTTGCGGTTCGATTTACAAACAAAATTCAAAAATCCATGGAATATTTAGATTTTGAGCTTCCAATTAAAGAACTTGAAGAACAGTTAGAAAAGTGCGTTATTATTGGAAAAGAATCTGACGTTGACGTAACCCCAACGTGCAAGGAAATCAACAAGAAATTAGAGCAGACTAAGAAAGATATATACAAAAACCTTACGGCTTGGCAGCGAGTACAATTGTCAAGACATCCAAACAGACCTTATACTTTAGACTATATCAAAGCAATCTGCGGTGATACTTTCCTTGAACTTCATGGAGACAGAGGTTTTAAAGATGATAAAGCAATGGTTGGCGGTTTAGGTAAAATCAACGGACAATCTTTTATGATTGTTGGCCAGCAAAAAGGTTATAATACAAAAACACGTCAATACCGTAATTTTGGTATGGCTAACCCAGAAGGTTACCGTAAAGCTTTGCGTTTAATGAAAATGGCAGAGAAATTTGGTATTCCGGTTTTAACTTTAGTAGATACTCCGGGTGCATATCCAGGACTTGAAGCAGAAGAAAGAGGGCAGGGAGAAGCTATTGCTAGAAACATTTTCGAAATGGTTCGTCTGCAGGTGCCAATTATTACGATTATTGTAGGTGAAGGAGCTTCTGGAGGAGCTTTAGGAATTGGTGTTGGAGATAAAGTTTATATGTTAGAAAATACTTGGTATTCTGTAATTTCTCCAGAATCATGTTCTTCAATTTTATGGAAAAGCTGGGAGTACAAAGAACGTGCTGCTGAAGCTTTAAAATTGACTTCATCTGACATGAAAAAACAAAAATTAGTTGATGATGTAATTCCTGAACCACTTGGCGGAGCACACTACGACCGCGAAACTACTTTTAAAACAGTAGCAGAGTACATTACTAAAGGATATAATGAATTAAAAGACTTATCAACAGCCGACTTAATTGCCCAGAGAATGGACAAATACAGTAATATGGGCGAGTATAAAGAGTAAATTCATATTAAATGATTAAAAATCCGAAGCCCTGCGGTTTCGGATTTTTTTTTGGTTATGAACAAAAAAAACATATTTATAAACAACACAATAGTTATAACTAGATAACAATTTTTTTTCAAATTTTGTTACTTTCGCTATATGGAAAATTTCAAGAATGTAAACCCTGTTAAGGTAGATAAAACCACTATTATTAATCTCGAAAAAGGTAAACTCCCTCCGCAAGTTATTGATTTGGAGGAAGCGGTTCTTGGTGCGATGATGATTGATAAAAAAGGGGTAGATGATGTAATTGATATTTTACAGCCGGATGCTTTTTACAAAGATGCACACAAACACATTTTTGAAGCAATTTTACAGCTTTTTACAGAAACACAGCCTATAGATTTGCTGACTGTTTCTACGCAGTTAAAGAAAAATGGAAAGTTAGATTTAGCAGGAGGAGATTTTTATCTTATTCAGCTTACACAGAAAATTGCATCTTCTGCCCACATCGAATTTCACTCGCGTATCATTCTTCAAAAATTCATTCAAAGAAGTTTGATTAGAATTTCTTCTGAAATTATTGAAGAATCTTATGATGAAACTACAGATGTATTTGATTTGCTAGATAAAGCTGAATCTAAATTATATGAAGTAACACAAGGAAATATTAAACGTAGTTCAGAAACTGCTCAAAGTTTGGTTCTTCAGGCAAAGAAACGTATTGAAGAAATTGCTGGTAAAGAAGGTTTGAGTGGTGTTGCTACTGGTTTTGAAAAATTAGATGAAGTAACCTCTGGATGGCAGCCTTCGGATTTGATTATTATTGCAGCACGTCCTGGTATGGGTAAAACGGCTTTCGTACTTTCGATGGCGAGAAACGTTGCTATTCAGTTTGGTCATGCAGTTGCTGTTTTCTCTCTTGAGATGGCATCGGTACAGTTAATTACCAGGCTTATTTCTTCTGAAACAGGATTGTCTTCAGAAAAATTAAGAACAGGTAAACTTGAAAAACACGAATGGGAACAGCTAAGTACTAAAGTTAAAGATTTAGAAAAAGCGCCATTATTTATTGATGATACGCCTTCACTTTCGATATTCGATTTACGTGCAAAATGTCGTCGTTTGGCTTCGCAGCACGGAATTAAATTAATTATTATTGACTACTTGCAGTTAATGACCGCGGGAGGAAGCGGAAAAGGAGGAGGAAACCGTGAGCAGGAGATTTCGACAATTTCCCGAAACTTAAAAGCTTTGGCAAAAGAGTTAAACGTTCCGGTAATTGCACTTTCTCAGTTATCACGTGCCGTAGAAACCCGTGGATCTAGTAAACGACCACTTCTTTCGGATCTTCGTGAATCTGGTGCGATTGAGCAGGATGCCGATATTGTATCATTTATTTACCGTCCTGAATATTATAAAATTGAAGAATGGGATGATGATGAAGCATCGCCAACAGCAGGTCAGGCTGAGTTCATTATAGCCAAACACCGTAACGGTGGACTTGAGAATATTCGTTTAAAATTCTTAGGACACTTAGGTAAGTTCGACAACCTTGAAGACTTTACAGGCGGTTATGATGATTTGCCTTCTAAAATGAATCATGACGATAATCCATTTATTACTAAAAACCTTCCATCGGCAAATGAAGCATTTGGAAGTAACTTAAATGATGACGACGATGACAGCGATGTTCCGTTTTAATCAGAATAAAAAATCTTTAAAAAAAACCTTTGTAAGTTTGTTCTTTCAAAGGTTTTTTTCTTTAATAATTACATATTTGTACTTATAATTTTATACGATAATATTTCCTACATAAGAATTAATTCGGTAGTTTCGCTAGACCATAAACAAATTAACTAATATTAAATTCTTAAAAAACTATGAGTGAAGAAGCCTTTCCAGAAGCTGTTCAAATTCCTTTGTCCTTAGCCAAAGAGTGGGAAAAAAGGTATCAGGAAAACACTACTCCTGAAGATCCTAAAACCAAAGTAAAATCATTTTTAATTCCAAGAGAGTCTTTAGAAAAAGTTTTAAAGCTTGAAACAGAAGTTGTTCGTGCTTGTCTTGCTATTAATGACAAAGACGAAAGAACGTTGCTTTTCGTTGGAGCCAGATTAGACAAAGAGACTGGTAAATACATTGATGTTTACGGAGAAGGTTCATCTTATGCAAGAGCTGCTGAAGATACAGAAGCTGAAGAGGTAGTTTATGACGGAATACGTCCTAGTCCGCCATTTTAAATTTATAAACAGTATATAAAATGATTGATTTTTTAGTATACTCAACTTATTTTGTACTGTTAATAAACTTAATAGCTTATTCATATAGCTTTTTCCGAAAGGAAAAAGCTAATGTTTTTTTTGTTTATTATTTGCTGTTTTCATCTGTAATGCAATTTACAATGGAGTTGTTATATCACCTTGGAAAAACAAATTTAGTGGTGGTAAATATTTTTTTTGCTGGGCAAATGGTTTTACTTGGCACTTTTTATAACTCGTTGACACAGATAAAGAGTCAAAAAATATTCATAAAAATTAGTTTAGTTGCTGCACTTTTAGTTTTAGCTGTGCAGTTTTTTATAGATTCTACACAGTTTCTTAAGTTTAACTTATTTGAAATTACGCTTACCAATCTGCTTACGGTAGTTTTTGCCTTGTTCCACTTTTACAATATGCTTACTGAAAATAAAACATACTACTATATAAGTGTTGGACTTGTTCTTTATTTACTAGCAAGTACTGTTTTATATTTAATTGGAAATCTTTCTATAGGACTTAGTGATGACATCAAACTTTTCACTTGGATATTGAATAGTTTTTTAGTTTTGGTTTATCAATTATTTATTTTGTTCGAGTGGATAAAAAGTTTTTCAAAAAAAGCATTTTTAACCCAATAATTATTTCTGTAATACTTTGATATGAATACGCATTCCATTCCCGAAAAAGAATTAGTAGCTATAATATTGTATATTTCCCTCTTTTTTATAATAGTTGCGGTTATTCTAATCGTATTCTTCTATTTTTCAAGAAAAAAGATTATTCAAAAAGAACTTGAAAAAAGAGATTTGATATTGCAGTATCAAAAAGAGCAGTTACATGCCGTTTTACATATTCAGGAAGAAGAACGTAAACGTATTGCACAAGATCTTCATGACGATATAAGTTCTAAGCTTAATATTGTTTCTCTTAATACTCATTTGCTTTCGGCACCAAATTTAACGGTAGAAGAAACAACAGAAATTACGGATAATATTATTAACCTAACAGCAAAAGCTTTAGAAAACTCAAGGAAAATTGCGCATAATTTATTACCTCCGGTTTTCGAAAAGTTTGGTCTTCATGCCGGCGTAGAAGAATTATGCGGAGAATTTGAAAGCAGTAAATCAGTTAAAACGCATTATGTAAATGAAATTGATTTTGATGAAAAAGATATCGATCGTCATTTGCATGTTTTTAGAGTACTGCAAGAGTTAATGAACAATTCGCTTCGTCATGGAAAATCAGATAAAATCTGGATTAACTTTAAAAAAGACAATGAATTTAATACTTGTTTTTATAAAGATAACGGAATTGGTTTTGACAGTGAAGATTTTGAAAATTACCGAGGTTTAGGAATGAAAAACATCAACAGCCGTATTTCTTTTCTGGACGGAACTATCAGTTTTGAATCGGAAAAAGGAAAAGGAGTTGAAGTAATTTTTACTTTTTAAGTTAAAATATGAAATTTACATCAATAAAATAAGGCTTTTTGGCTTTTTTTGATTCATATTTCGTACTTTCGAAATACCAAACGACCAAAAACACATGAAATGAATGCCAATATTAAAATTGCTTTAGTCGACGACGAAGTTTTATTTCGGAAAGGAATTTCTTTTTTATTACAAAGAGAAGAAAATATTGAGATTGTTTTTGAAGCTTCGAACGGAGAAGATCTCGTAAATAAACTTCTTGAAAATGAAATTAAACCTGATATTATTATCATGGATTTAAAAATGCCGGTTTTAAATGGTGTCGAAGCAACAAAAATAATCCGAAAATCTTTTCCTGATATAAAAATCATAGCACTTACAAGTTATGATTCAAAATCTTTTATTGCGAATATGATTCAGGTAGGAGCTGTGGCTTATTTAATTAAAAACACTACTCCAAAAGATTTAATTAAAACGATTAATGAAGTTAGTAAAAAAGGATTTTATTATAACGAAAGCGTCCTGAAAACAATTCAGGAAACAATTGTTTCTTCAAAAAATTCAAAAGGAAATCTGGAAACAAGCTTTCTTTCTCCAAGAGAAATTGAAATTCTACAGCTTATTTGCCAGCAAAAAACAACTTCAGAAATTGCAGAACATCTTTTTTTAAGTCCAAGAACCGTAGAAGGGCATCGAAACAATCTGCTTCTTAAAACAGAATCCAGAAACATTGCAGGTTTAGTCGTGTATGCAATACAAAATGATATTGCTGTTTTAACACTTTAGCTGCCACTGGTTAAAAACTGAATAGATAAAACATAATAGGCAATTATGGTTACTACAAGTACACATAAGCCTATTTTTTGCATTATATTTAAGCCGCTCGGCTGAGTTTTATTTTCATTAAACTTCATAGTTCTTTCTTTATGTAGATTAGTTTTATGATTCAGGATTTCAAATGTAAGTAGAAAAAATAGTACAAAAACAAGTAAAAATACCTGTTTTTGTAAATGATATAGTCAATTTTTGCAGTATAGAACTTTAACGTTGTTATAAATGTAAAACCTTAAGATCGGTTATGTTTTTAAGGTCTTCCTCATTATCTTTACTAAAATATTTTTTTGATGAAAAAGAGTTTAGTGTACATTTTTTTGCTGATATTTTCATTACAAATGAAAGCTTCGTTTCTTTTACTTCCAATGGACGAAACTACACAGCAAAATCATCTTAAAGCATACGGAATAACATATTGGTGTTTAAGCAGGGATTATAAAGCAAGCTGGTTGTTAAATTATCGCGGCGGTTCCTTTTTACTGCCTGATGCTGAAGAAATAAGAAAAGAATGTAAAATTAGAGGTGTTAGTTTTGAAGTACTTTCAGACAGCGAAGAAGCTTCTATTTTAAATGATATTTCGAGTCCTTCGCAAAACATGGAATCAGTTATTTTGGAAAAAGCACCAAAAATTGCGGTTTATACTCCAAAAGGAAAACAACCGTGGGATGATGCTGTAACTTTAGTTTTGACTTATGCCGAAATTCCATTTACGCCCATTTATGATGAAGAAGTTTTAAGCGATCAGCTATTGCTTTATGACTGGCTTCACTTGCATCATGAAGATTTTACCGGACAATATGGTAAATTTTATGCCGCATATAAAAATACTCCATGGTATATAGATCAAAAAAGAGATTCGGAGGCTTTAGCTGCCAAACTTGGATATTCTAAAGTTTCGCAGGAAAAAGGTGCCGTTGCCAAAAAAATCAGAGATTTTGTTATTGGCGGAGGATTTATGTTTGCGATGTGTTCTGCAACAGATAGTTTTGATATTGCTTTAGCAGCTGATGGTGTTGATATTTGCGAAACGATGTTTGACGGAGATCCAAGTGAATCGAATTATCAGGCAAAATTAAATTATGGAAACTCATTTGCGTTTAAAGATTTTATTTTAGAACGCAGACCAGAAGTTTATGAGTTTTCAGATATTGATATGACAGGAAAACGCAGAGTTCCTATGGAAAAAGACTATTTTACCTTAATGGAATATTCAGCAAAATGGGATCCAATTCCCAGCATGTTATGTCAAAATCATACACAATTGGTAAAAGGTTTTATGGGGCAGACTACTTCTTTTAATGAAACCTTGATAAAATCGAATGTTTTAGTAATGGGAACTTGTGAGCTAAATGGCGAAGCAAGGTATATTCATGGTGAAAAAGGAAAAGGAATGTTCACTTTTTTTGGCGGACATGATCCTGAAGATTTTCAACATCAGGTAGGGGATCCCCCTACAGTTTTGGATTTGCACCCTAATTCTCCGGGATATCGCTTGATTTTAAACAATGTTTTATTTCCTGCAGCTAAAAAGAAAAAGCTTAAAACATAATTTAATTCAAAGAAAATTCGAACCAAATAGGTATATGATCTGATATTTTTCGGGCTTCCTGAAGAGAATTATAATTATTATAAAATAAAACTGTTCCTGAATTGGCGAATTTTAATGCATTTGGTTTGTAGAATATATTATCAAATTCTGAAGCCAGACAGTTTCCTGCTTTGCATTTTTGTTTTAAAGTTGTTTTCTGCTTTTGAAAAACCGAAACATATCCCATTTTTTTCAATGGATTAAAAACGGTATGTGATTCCGGACAGTTAAAATCTCCAGCAAAAACCAAATTTAAATTTGGATATTCCTGTGGCAGGAACTTAAAATATTTAATTTCTGTTTCGGGTTGTTTACTTTTTGTTATGGCATGAAAATTAACAAACGTCACCGTTTTTTTATTTACTTCAAAAGTTGCAAAGTACGGTTCGCGGTCTATCTCTAAATGATATTTTTTTTCAAGCCAAGGTTCGCCTTTTAGCTTTACTTTACTTGTTTTCCAAAGAAAAGCATAGCGTTCTTTCTTGTAACTGTCTCCACTTGTGGGATTACTTATTGTAAAATCCCATTTTGAACCTTTTTCGTTTAATATTGAAGCCAGTTTTGCAACTGCCTGCGCACCGCCGTAACCCGCAACAACTTCCTGAATAGCAACAATGTCGTATTCTTGTACGGTTTTGGCAATAAATGTTAAAGAGATTTGAGATTTTGATTTACCAAAGTTTTCCAGATTCCAGGATATAAATTTGGTTTGCGAAAAGGCTTGTAGTGTAGTAAAAAGGAATAAAAAAAGATAAAGCGTAATAGTTCTCATTAAGTATCAAAATCTCCAAATATAAGCATATAGATTTCTTTTTTTATACTTACTTAAAATTAATGTTTCTTGTACCTGTTTTTTAATGCAGTTCCAATAATTATAATCTGCAAGACCAAAAGAGCAGGAATACAGATTAATTTCCAATCGATTTCCAGCCAGCCCGTTTTTTCAGAAACAAGGGCAAAACTTACAGAAAGAAAAAGACATAACAGCATTGTTTTCATAATAATTCTATTGTTGGGTGTGTTGATCTTGGTAATGGGATCAAACTTATATTTAGGTTTCATTAGTTACTAGTTTTATACAAAATTAAATGTATATACAAGTATTTCCTTACGGGAAACCGTAACGGAAGTGTTAAAAATTTATACCAAACCAAAGTCTTTTGCAATGGCAATTAAATGCACATTGTTGTTTGCTTTAAAATATATTTTTAATTTATTAATTCGTTTTTCGATACTGCTGGTTCCATTTGGTGTGATTGATTTTTCTTTAAACTCATTTGAAATGTTTTCTAATATGTAACCTTTTGCCAAAAGAGATAAAATAGAAATATCATACGATTCGATTTCTATCAGCGATTTATCATTAAAATTGAAGTTTAAGTCAGATGAAAGAATTCTTTCTTCGTTTTTAAACGTTTTTTCAAGAGCAATTCTCAACTCTTCAATACTGTTTCTTCCTTTAGAAACGTATGCATTTATTCCTAATTCATCAAAAAGAGTTTTAATGCGATAAGATTTATCTTCAATAGAAAATACAATTTTCTTTAATTGAGGTTGTACCTTATTAATTGCTTCAATTAAATCATCGCCGCTTTCAATATTTGCTTTTCGATGATCTGTTTTAAATGATAAATCAGTAATCAGTAAATCGTATGGTTCTTTTTCATTTAAAGCTTTTTTTACTTTTAATAATCCTTCATCACAATATTTAACATGGTCGATAACAGGAATATTAAGCTCTTCAAGAACCTTAACAACTGCAATACTAATACTGTCTAAATCTTCTGCAACTAAAACTTTCTTAAACATATTAATTGTTTTATAATGGAAATGTGAAATTTATTTTGAAACCATTTTCTGTATAATTGGCAAAATTAATAGTTCCATTGGTAGTTTTAATACGGTTTTCCACATTTTGCAGATCATTTTTTAAAATTATTCTGTCATTTTGGCTTTTAATCCCGTTGTCAGTATAGGTTAAAGTGATGTTTTTCTCTATAATTTTAAACGATAAAACAATAACACTCACATCATTATATTTTTTCATTATATAAAATAACTCTTGTAATATTCGATAAATAATAATCTTTTTATTTTTATTGATTTTGTTCCATTTTATAGAATCTAAACCGTTTACAAACATGTTTAGATTTTCAGTTTTAAAACCGGATATCATTTCTTTTAGATCAGATGCGTATTTTTCATCAGTAATAATAGAGCTGTTTTCTCTCGAAATTTTTCTGGTTTGATTATAAATTTCATCTAAACTGTTTAGGAAATGGTTCTTGTTTTCACTGTTTTCTAAATCTTTGCCTTTTGCAAAAGCGAGGGTATTTTGTACAGTAAGTGTAAGTTCATTCTGAAGTTTGTTTGAAATTCTCCTTTCGCTTTCTAAAATGGCTTCTTTCTTTTCTTTATTACCTTTAATAGATAAATAAAGAGGCAGAAGTAAAAGAGCGCCTAATATAAAAGCAATTACAATATAAGATATAAGATTTCTATTTTTATGATACTGTAGTTGTAGTTCATTTTCAGCTTGTTCGGCTTTTAGTTTCAGATTTTCCTCTTTATCTGTTTTAGATTCGTATTTAATTATTGAAAACTGATTTTTTGCCTGTTTTCTGCTGGACATTATGCTGTCGATTATTTTTACATATTCTTTAGAATATTGTTCGAGTTCTTTTCCACCTGATTTTTTAATTAACTCTGCAAGAGAATTAGCTTTAAATGATGCAGACTTTGATTTGCAAGAAGAAATGTATTGCATTTCGGTGTACTTTTTGGATAATTTAGGATTGGTTTTAGAATAAACCATTGCCAAATTTCCATAAGTGCTCACTAACTCATAATCTTGTTTTTGGCGTAACTGTATTTTGAGACTTTTTTTAAAACAGTCTAACGCTTTTGGGTTTCCAACTTTGTAATAACAATATCCTATGGTGTTTAGCAATAAAGAATAATCATTATCAGTTTTTGTAGAATCACTTTCATGTCTAATTTTCTTTACGGTTAAAGGCTCCAAAATATCAATTACTTCTTTATATTTTTTTTGTGCTGAATAAATTAAAGCTATATCAGTAATTATAACAGTTTTTTTATATGGAGTTTTAGCAAGTCTCAGTGCCTTTTTATGATATATTAGCGCATTGTTATAATCGTAAGTAAAATAATAATTATAGGCTAAAATTGTATAAGTGTTGTAAGTAAACTTAGGTTTGCTTGTCTTTTTTAAATGGGGAAAAACTTTTAATAAGGATTCTTCGCAGGCAATAAAATTGCCCATATTCTGATATAGATTTGCAATAGACAATTCAGAATATACGTAATCATCTGCGTAATCATCTATAGGATCACAAAGATCAATTGCCTTTTTATAGAAAAGGTAAGCTGTGTCGTAACTTGACCTGTCAAAAAAAACATCAGCTTTACCGATATACTTTTTAATTTCTAGTGAATTATCTTTTTTCTTTTGCTCTACAGCTTTAGTTTCGTTTTGGTTTGATTTGTATAGAAGTATTGCTCCAGCCAGTAAAATGGTTAGAAAGATTAAAATATATTTTAAAAATATTCTATTTTTTATAAAGTATAATATCTTCATAATTACACAGGAATTTTAAAAGATATTTTAAGCCCTTGTTCTGGAGCCGAATCAAAATAAGTTTCTCCATTAATATTTGAAATTCGATTTTGAATGATTGTCAGGCCGTTTTTATTTATTTCATTAATAGAAATCCCTTTGCCGTTATCAGTGTACTTAATGATTAATTTTCTTTCTGTTATTTTAAAGTTAATGCCAACTAATGTTGCATCGCTATGTTTCTTCATATTTAAAAAAACTTCCTGCACGATTCTGTAAATAACTATTTTTTTATGTTTATCAATTTTTACCCAGTTAATATCGTTAAGGCCGTTTATTAAAATATTCACATCAGATGTTTTAAACTGAGATATCATGTTTTTTAGATTGTCAATATATCTTCTGTCTGTTATGATTTCACTGTTCTCCCTGGAAATATTTCTGGTTTTTGCGTAGACATTGTTTAAACTTGAAAGAAATTTTTCTTTGTTTTCAATGTTATCTAATTCATGATTTTGTGCAAACATTAATATGTTATGAATATCATTAGTAAGCTCATTATGTAATTTGTCTGAAATGTGCATTTCACTTTTTAAGACAGCTTCATTTTTTTCTTTTTTACTCTTAGCAGTTAAATAATAAGCAAGGAAAAGTGATACAAGAGCGACAATGCCTATAATTACATATAAAATTGTACTTCTGTTTTTTTGTATCTGAAGTTGTAATTCTTTTTCAGTTTTTTGATTCTTGAGTTCTAAATTTTCTTCTTTATCTTTCTTTGAATCATAAATTATATTGGCAAATTGATTTTTAGCTATTTTCATACTGTTAGCTGTACTGTCAACTAATCTTATATAAGCTTTCCAGTGTTTTCTTGTATTTTGTACATCATCAGCTTCAATTAGATTTCCTAAAGTTGTAATTTGCTCTGCCATAGATTTTGATCTCTTAGAGCAATCATACGCCTTTTGAGCATTCATCATTTTAAGTTCTGGATTGTCGTATTTTTTATAGTACAAATACAGAGCATAATAGTTTGGGATTAACTCAAAATCATTGCCTGATTTGAGAGTCAATTCCAGACTTTCATTAAAACAGTCCAAAGCTTGTTTTTGATGATTTCCAAGACGTAAATAGCTTAAACCTAAATGGTATAACTTAGACGCTCGTTCTGCATGAGTATTTAAGGGAACTACTTTATCTATAATAGTTCGTTTAGTTAATGGCTCTAATAAATCTATTGCTTCTTTGTACTTTTTTTGCTGCACATAAATAAAAGCGATGTTAGATATTTCAGATGACTTTCTAAATGTAGAAACTGCATTTTTTAAAGCTTTTCTATAGCAGTTTAATGATTTTTCATAATCATAAGTACGATAATAATTATATCCTAATGATGAATAAGTATTAATGGTAAATTTTGGCTGACTTGTTTTCTCTAAATAAGGGATCGCCTTTGTAATCATAGTTTCTGCCTCATAAAAATCACCGTTTTTTTGTAAAATGTTACCCATCATGACCGATGAATGAACAAATTCATCAAAATGTTCAATTTTTGGCTCACATAATAATTTTACTTTATTAAAATAAAAAAAACTGCTGTCATTTTTCCCTGAATTAAAAAAGTCATTAGCTTTTTCCTGCAGCATTTTTATTTCGGCAGTATTATCAATTTTTTGTACAATGTTTTGCTTTTTCTTTTCACATGAAGTGAATAAAAAAAGTAAAACAATGGGCAGAAACAAAATTTTGATAATAGAAGAAGTTTTCATTTTTTAAATTAAAAGGCTGCTCTTAAATTGGGATTTTTATTAAAACTTTGAATCCTTCATTTGGTGCAGAAGTTATATCGATAGTTCCTCTAATCTTTAAAATTCTGTTTTCTACATTATAAAGACCATTTTTAAAAATGATTTTCTCCATATCAATGCCTTTTCCATTGTCTGAGTAATGAATCAAAATACTTTTTTCTATTTGTTTAAAATTGACCCCAACTACAGAAGCATCACTATACTTACGCATATTGACAAGTAATTCCTGTAAAACTCTGTAAATAGTAATTTTTTTGTTTTTATCGATTTTAGTCCACGAAATAAGATCCAGCCCGTTTAAAATCAAATTGATTTGTATTGTACTGAAACCTGAAATCATTTCTTTAAGAGATGAAATATAATTTTCATCGGTTATAATAGAAGAGTTTTCTTTTGAAATATCGCTCGTACGCGAATAAATCACTTCAAGATTATGAAGTAATTGCTCTTTATTTTCTGCTAATGATAAATTTTTGTTTTCGGCAAAAGCCATAGTATGATAAATATCGTTAGCTAATTCGTCATGTAGTTTTTTAGAAATACGGGTTTCACTATTGTAAGCTGCTTCAATTTTGTCTCGATTAGCTTTTGATGTTAAGTAATAATACAAGATTAAAATCAGGCATAAGCTTAAAACAATTATGATATAAGAAATAATGTTTTTGTTTTTCTGCCTCTCCAGATTTAGTTCATTTTCGGCTTTATGAGTTTTCAATTTTAAGTTTTCTTCTCTTTGAAGTTTAGAGTCATATTTTATTCTCGCAAATTGGTTTTTTGCTTTTTGTCTCACTTCAAAAATACTATCAACTAGAATGATGTATTTTAGAGCATGTTTTTTCAATTCTGGATTTGGACTATTGTTTATTATAAGCTTAAGTGCAGACATTCTTCCATCGATATCATTTGCCAGAGTATATTTCTCATAACTCATGGTCATGTATTTTTTAGCTGAATCAGAATTTTTATTTTGATAGAAAAGAGCCAGATTGTAGTAGCTTTTGGCTATGTCTTCATTATCTTTTAATCGCATTCGTATTTGAAGAGCATAATTTAAAAAACGATATGCTTCAGAATTGTCTGATGAATAGTGAGAATAACAATGACCAATTCTGTCAAGTATCTCAGCATGAAATTTTGGTTTGCTTTGTACTTCTTTTTCATCTGTAAGCGATAATAAAATTTGAATGGCTTCTTGATATTTATTTTCTGCTATTAAAACTTCGGCTATGTTTTTCTTTGATTCAATATTTTTAAACTTATTAATGTTTAAGTCTAAAGCTTTATTGAAATACCTGCTGGCTTTTTTGAATTGATACGTGTTTAAATAATTAATCCCTAGATATGTGTATGTGTACCAAATTTGCTCAGAATCTCTGATTAGCTTTAAATATGGTAAGACTTCTTTGAGTGTCGTTTTGCTTCCAATAAAATCATTTTGATTTTGCTGTAAAGCTGCCATAGCGTTTGTTGTAGCGATATATGCTTCAGGATTTGTTTTTGGATCACATATAGATTTCACTTCATTAAAATAATAAAACGCACTGTCTGTTTTATGGTTGTCGAGAAATGACTTTGCTTTTATAGTGAGAGATAAGATTTTTTCCTTTCCTGGCTTAGAATCGTTAAATGCATGGTCTTTTTTCTTGCAGGCAGAAAGAGTTAAAAACAGTGCTAAAAAGCAGAAAAAAGGGGCATTTTTTGATATCATGCGCCAAAAATAAAAAATCTGAATTCCTGTGAAAGAGTATAAATACCTGTTTTTGTAAAATGTGATTTTTTTAATTTTTCAGGTATTCATTTACAGGTATATACAAACAAACCCTCACATGGAGGGTTGTTAAAGTTTTAAAATGTTGTAAATTAATACTTATAAAGCTAATTATACGGCTCTTAGCCCTGTTGTAATTGCTAATCTGTTCCATGAATTAATGGTAATGATTGCTAAAATGATTTCAGCAAGATATTTATCGTCAAATAAACGGGCTGCATTTTGATAAACTTCGTCAGAAACATGATTGCCAATTAAGGTTACCTGTTCAGTTAAAGCTAAAATGGCTTTTTCTTCTTCTGTATATACATCGGCTTCACGCCAAGCACTTGTTAAGTAGATTCGCTGTTCCGTTTCTCCTTGCTTTCTGGCATCTGCAGTATGCATATTAATACAAAATGCACATCCGTTTATTTGAGAAGCACGAATTTTAATTAATTCTTTATGGGTTGATGTTAATGATGTAGTAGAAATATATTTTTCTAAATTCATTAAGGCTTGATAAGCTTGTGGAGCAACTTCTGGAATAATAATTCTTGATTTCATTTTGATATGTTTTTAAAGTTTGATACAAAGTTCTGCTAACTATAACTTAAAAAACTTGAACTACTTCAAGAAATTAAAATCAGATCTTTCCAGCTCTTATTTTGCTCATAAATTCGGCAGAAAAATCTAAATAGGAAGCAATCATATATTGAGGAACACGTTGTACAAATTCTGGGAAATGATCGTTAAAATGATGATATCTTTCTTCTGCCGACATTGTGAACAAGAACTTAATTCGCATTTGCATAGCACCAAAACTTTTTTGCGATACAATTCTAAAGTATCTTTCCAGCTTCGGAATTTCAATTAATATAGGTTCTAATATGTTTTTTTCAATTGAAATAATTTCGCAATTTTCAACTGACTGAATGTAAAAATGCGATGGAGTAGTATTGTGATAACTTAAATAATCTGTAATCCACCAATTTTCAATTGCAAATTGAAGCGTTTGTTCGCTTCCTTTTGGATTAATAATATACTGTCTGGCACAGCCTTTAGTTATAAAATATAATGTATTGCAAACTTGGCCTTCTTGTAATAAATGCTCTTTCTTTTTTATTTTAGAAATTTTAAGGCTTGCTTCCAGGATTTTGATCTCTGAAGGTTCCAGCGTTATGAATTTCTGTATATGATTAAAAAGAGGTGTAAACATTTTGAATGCTGTTTTAAAAAGTGTTTTAAAGATAAAACACATTGTTGTAAAAACAAAAAACCACTCGCGTTAACGAATGGTTTCTTTATGATAAGTAAGTAATCTTAAATTGAGTTTATAAAACGTTTATTTTACTTTATTAAGAATAGCTTTGAAAGCTTCTGGGTGGTTCATAGCTAAATCTGCAAGAACTTTACGGTTCAATTCGATTCCGTTAGCTTTAACTTTCCCCATGAATTGAGAATAAGACATTCCTTCTAATCTAGCTCCAGCGTTAATACGTTGAATCCATAATGAACGGAAATTTCTTTTGTTTTGTTTTCTATCGCGGTAAGCGTAGCTCATCGCTTTCTCTACTGCATTCTTAGCAACTGTCCAAACGTTTTTACGTCTTCCAAAGAAACCTTTGGCTTGCTTCATTATTTTTTTTCTTCTTGCTCTTTTAGCAACTGAATTTACCGATCTTGGCATAATTTTAATGTGTTTTTGTAGCAGGCGTCCTGAATTGAATCAAAGGAACTTCAAAGCCATACTCCAAGGTTATATAAATAATTTTTTAACCTAAAGAATTATTAGATAATTCTTAATTGTTGTTTAATGCTTTTCATATCTGTTTGGTGAACTAGCGCTGAGTGAGTCAAAGCTAATTTACGTTTTTTAGATTTTTTAGTCAAGATGTGACTTTTAAAAGCATGCTTTCTTTTAATTTTTCCAGAGCCAGTAACTTTAAAACGTTTCTTAGCGCTAGATTTAGTTTTCATTTTAGGCATTTTTCCTAGTGTTTTAATTTATTCTTACTTACTTATATTTTTAGTTTCAGATTTAAAGTTTCAGGTTGAGTTAAAAACTGTTTACTGAGACTGTCAACTGAAAACTATTTTTTCTTTTTAGGAGCAATGAACATAATCATTCTCTTTCCTTCAAGAACCGGCATAGCTTCAACTTTACCAAATTCTTCTAAATCTGTAGCAAGACGTAATAATAAAATCTGCCCTTGATCTTTATAGATGATAGAACGACCTTTAAAGAAAACAAATGCTTTTAATTTAGCTCCTTCTTTTAGGAACTTCTCAGCATTCTTTCTTTTAAATTCATAATCATGCTCATCTGTCTGAGGACCAAAACGGATTTCTTTTACTACAACCTGAGATGATTTAGCTTTTAATGCCTTATCACGTTTCTTTTGTTCGTAAACAAATTTCTTGTAATCCATGATTTTACAAACCGGCGGTTCAGCATTTGGCGAAATTTCAACTAAATCCAATTCAAATTGGTCAGCTAAACGTAGCGCGTCAGCGATTTTAAAAACCCCAGGTTCAATGTTTTCACCTACAAGACGTACTTCAGGAACACGAATAAGATTGTTTATTCTGTGTGCATCTTTTTTTTCTACTCGAGGTTGAAAACCTCTGTTACTTTTTATTGCTATGACTTTCTAATTTAAGTTAAACTGTAAATACTTTTAATGTCTTTTTTATTTCTTCGTCTACAATCGAAGCAAATTCTTCGATAGAAACTGTGATGTTTCCTTTTCCTTCCTGACCGTGACGACGAATAGAGATCGTACCGTTTTTCTCTTCTTCCTCACCTACGATAAGCATAAATGGAATTTTCTGCATTTCTGCATCTCTAATTTTCTTACCGATAGTTTCATTTCGGTTGTCAATTAGGGCGCGAATTTCGTGATTTTCTAGCAAATCTAAAACTTTTTTGGCATAATTTTCGTATTTCTCGCTCAAAGACAAGATAATAGCCTGCTCAGGCATAAGCCAAAGTGGGAAATTTCCTGCTGTATGCTCAAGTAAAATTGCTATAAAACGTTCCATAGATCCAAAAGGAGCTCTGTGAATCATAACAGGGCGATGTAATTCATTATCAGCACCTTTGTATGTTAATTCAAAACGCTCAGGTAAGTTGTAATCTACCTGAATTGTTCCTAACTGCCATTGTCTTCCTAAAGCATCTTTTACCATAAAATCCAGTTTTGGACCATAAAAAGCGGCTTCACCATATTCTACAACCGTATTAAGACCTTTGTCTTTTGCAGCATTGATAATAGCATTTTCGGCTTTCTCCCAGTTTTCATCTGTACCAATATACTTTTCTCTGTCTTCTTGGTCTCTTAAAGATATCTGAGCAGTAAAGTTTTCAAAACCTAACGAACCAAATACATATAATACTAGGTCAATTACTTTTTTGAACTCTTCATCTAATTGTTCCGGAGTACAAAAAATATGTGCGTCATCCTGAGTAAAGCCTCTTACACGAGTCAAACCATGTAATTCACCAGATTGCTCATATCTATATACAGTACCAAATTCAGCATAACGTTTTGGTAAATCTTTATATGACCAAGGTCTTACATTGTAAATTTCACAGTGATGAGGGCAGTTCATCGGTTTTAATAAAAACTCTTCACCTTCTGCTGGAGTATGAATTGGCTGGAAACTGTCTGCTCCGTATTTAGCATAGTGACCAGAAGTAACATAAAGCTCCTTTTGACCAATATGCGGGCTCACAACTTGCTCGTATCCAGCTTTCTTTTGGGCTCTTTTTAAGAATTGCTCCAAACGATCTCTTAAAGCAGCTCCTTTTGGTAACCATAAAGGTAAACCTTGACCCACTTTTTGAGAGAAAGCAAACAGCTCAAGTTCTTTTCCTAATTTACGGTGATCACGACGTTTTGCTTCCTCAAGAAGTTCAAGATATTCAGTAAGATCTTTTTGTTTAGGAAAAGAAGTTCCGTAAACACGAGTTAACTGTTTATTCTTTTCGTCACCTCTCCAGTAAGCACCCGCAACACTCATGATTTTTACAGCTTTGATAATTCCAGTGTTCGGAATATGACCTCCACGACATAAATCAGTAAAAGTAGCGTGATCACAAAAAGTAATCGTTCCGTCTTCAAGATTCGAAATCAACTCCGTTTTGTAAACGTTGTCTTTATACATTTCTAAAGCTTCTGCTTTAGATACCGGACGCATTTTGAAATCGTATTTTCCTCTTGAAATTTCAAGAATACGATCTTCGATCTTTTTAAAATCAGCCTCAGAAATTTTCTGATCTTCAAAATCGACATCATAATAGAAACCATTAGCAATTGCAGGCCCTAGAGTTAATTTAATTCCAGGGTACAACTCCTCAAGAGCCTGAGCCATTACGTGCGAAGTAGAGTGCCAGAAAGCTTTTTTACCTTCAGCATCATTCCAAGTATATAAAATAAGATTACCGTCGGTCGTTAATGGAGTCTCGGTTTCAATAGTTGTACCATTAAAAGATGCAGAAATAACATTTCTTGCAAAACCTTCGCTAATGTTTTTAGCGACCTCCATTGGAGTTACGCCCGAAGCGAACTCTCTAATTGACCCATCGGGTAAAGTAATCTTGATCATTGTTTATAATTTTGTGAATGCAAATATACATGATTACTAAAATACATACAATATATATGTACAAGTTTACTTTATTATATATAAGAGTAGTTTCGTTCTATTATATATAATAGTAATTCTCATTTTTAAACCCGACAGATTTTCAAAACCTGTCGGGTTTATTATTTCTACATATAATATGTAGTATATATGTAGAAGATTATTTCAATCTCAATTTTCTTTAGACACATACAATGGTCCGTCTAATTGTAGAGACGCACAGCAGTGCGTCTACACAGCGTAATTCCGGTTAGTTTGGAATTTGAGATTTAAAAAATGGATTATAATATTAATAAGGAGCTTAATCCCGCTATGCGCTCCAATCTTTTTATGTCGAACCCCGCCATAAAAAGGATTTCCGCTTCTATCGGGGCTAGGGCTAACGGTTTTCAAAAGAAGTTTTTGTATGCATTTAGAATAAAAAGACATTTAAAACCTGAAAACTCCGCAAAAACAACAAAGGAAAAGAGGCAGAAATTGCCAAAATCACAGCCGTACAAGGAAAAAGCTTACAGAGAATCAAAAAAAGCGAAATTGTAAATAAGCTGT
>NZ_BAABDU010000008.1:0-504 GCF_039539785.1 Flavobacterium ginsengiterrae
CGTAGCTCAGCTGGTTAGAGTACTACACTGATAATGTAGGGGTCGGCAGTTCGAGTCTGCCCGGGACTACTTTTTTAAAAAGATTTAAAATTATAGATTTTAGATTTAAGAAAAAAAAGACTGAAAAGCTTGATTTAAAAGGAAATTCTGGAAGCTGGGATTCACCAAAGGAAATTAGATAAGAATTAGAGATCTAAAATCTGAATTCTAAAATCTAAGATTTAAAATGGGGGATTAGCTCAGCTGGCTAGAGCGCCTGCCTTGCACGCAGGAGGTCAACGGTTCGACTCCGTTATTCTCCACAGATCAAACCCTCAGGGGTAAGATAAAAGTTCATTGACATATTGAGATAAGAAAATAATAAGAAAGTAGAAAGCGTTTTTCTAAGTGCAAACTAAGAAAAACAAAAAAAAACGGTCTTGTTTTAATAAACAAGATTGGTACAATAAGCAAAATAAGGGCGTATGGGGGATGCCTAGGCTCTCAGAGGCGAAGAAAGGCGTG
>NZ_BAABDU010000009.1:0-164045 GCF_039539785.1 Flavobacterium ginsengiterrae
ACTTAATCGTTGTAAAGACGGTGTTAAATGTTCTGAAGAAGAGCATTTAAAAAACAGAAGAAGTGAGTTCATGATTATTTCTATATAATGTAGTTCATTTTTATTTTATAGTTCTATTTTGAGAAACCGGCAGAGTTATTCTGTCGGTTTTTTTTATTTAGTAGAAAAATCATTCAATTTTTATGTAAATTTGGTTAGAACGCTGCTCACAAAATCGTAAGGATTTTTGCAGTATAATTTTTTATATAAACGAATTTTAGGTTTTTAACCCCAAATATTAAAAGGAATGAGAAAATATCTTTTACCCGGATTTTGGCTGCTTTATATGCTCTTTTTTGCAATTCCGTTTCCTATGATTTTGTATTACGCTATTAACAGCGAATTTGACATTTCAACATTAAAAGATAAAAACCCGTGGCTGGCTTTAAGTCTTGTTGGAGCATCAATAATTCTTTGGCTCATTGTAATCATTGGATTTTTTCAAAAATGGATATTACAGCTTTCTTCTACAAAAAGAAGTCTGGAAAACATTAAAAGAAACGGACTGATGCGAGAAGCTAAAATCATCAGCGCGGTAAAAATATCACGAGCAGGAGCAAAGCATGCTATATACGATTTAGAACTTCAGTTTAAAAATCTCGCTGATACCGAGATTACTCACAAAACAGAAATTGCAGACACTAAACCGCACGAACGTCGTTTTGAAACTGGAAAAAAAATAAATTTAATATTAAGCAGAGAACCCAAAAAACTTCCGGTATTTGTTATCGCAAATTCTACTGCCGAAATAAATCCCGTTAATTTAGTTTTAAGAGTTTTAGGATGGCTTCTGGTCGTAACTCTTGTAACGGGTTATTATATCTATTCATATCAAACAGAAAGTCATGGAATGGGCTGGCGATTTATGAGTTTTGGGCATCCATTAATTGTATGTCCATTAGTTCTTATTTTCTACAGATATCTTTTAAGATTCATTCTAAGCAAATTCACAGGTTTAAACGATAATTCTGTTTTAATTAAATTTAAAGGAATCAGAACCCTGGCAAAACTAATTAGTGTAAGTCAGACCGGAACGTATATTAACGAACAGCCAATGATAACTTTTGAAGTTGAATATACAGACAACAAACATCAGGTTCATCGTAACAGCTTTAAAAGAATAGTGAGACTTTTGGATCTTGATATAACCAAAAATGAACACATAGAGATTTTTTATTTAGCAGATAACCCAAATCAAATTGCATTTGCAGACGATTTAAATAATATTAAGTAGAATGAAAAAAATAATCATAATTGCAGTCTGTTTTCCTCTTTTTTCAGGCTGCGAACAGATTTCAAAAACCATAAATGAAACATTTACCGTTAACGATTCTGTCGTAAGTACAGAAACTAATTCTGATCCCAAAAATAACGTTCAGGAAGTAGATGTTCAAAAACTCATAAATGAAGCGGTTGAGAAACATAATGCTGCCGTAAATCAATTGGGAAATAAAACGATCGATTTATTAAAAGATACAAATACACTCAAAAACGCCGAAGAAGCTTTAAAGAATCTACCTCAATATAAAGGAAAAGAAATCTTTGTGTATTCGACTTTATACTTTTACAACGACGGAAGAATCAATGTTATGCTCCAACATCCGGAAAATAAAAAATATGTCGATACCTATGAATTTACTAAAAACAAATGGTCAGACCCAAAACCAGTTCAGTTATCCATACGCGACGATGTTCAAAAACGTTTAGTACCGCTTAAAAATATCAGTTTTGTAAATGCTGCAAGAGTATTTGATGTTTATAATAAAAAAGCACAGGAAGTCGAAGGAGCCAGCCCCGCAACAAGTGTATACATTTCCATTTGGGATAATAAAATGAGATGGTATCCATCGAGTATAAACGGCAGTCGAGAAAGATATTCAATACAGTTCAATGACGACGGAACCTTAAAAAACTTTAATCAGGATTAAATTTAAAAATCTGTTTTCATAAAAAAAACCGACTGTATAGACAGTCGGTTTTTTTTATTTAGTAAGGCCAAATAACATGCAAAGGTTTATCCATCCAGGGATATTTTATAATTGAAAAAGAAAAAGGCGAACGGTTAATCAAAATATCATAAGCCCTTTTTTCTACCGTAAGCTGCCAATGATCTTCTGTTTCAGAAAGTATACCATCTCGTATAAACCAGTTTCCTCTAAAGCCTTCTATCGAGCACTGTCCAATCGAAGGCCAATGATGAATAACGGCATTTAAAAGACCATTAATTAAATTTTTGTCATTATCTGTAATTTCGATTTCAACAGAAATTTTATCATTGACAGAAAGACCACATAAAACTTTGTTTAAAGACAAATAAGCATCATCTGTATTAGGCAGTCCGGTAATAACATACTGAAGATATTTTACCGCTTTTTTTTGATTTTCAACACTTTTAAAACTGTGGCCGTCTGTTAGTTCAAGCCTTTGAAACAGCATTTGAATGTAATTGTTTATTATTACTACTCCTGCATTCCGCAGTGCTACATTATTTTTAGTAGGATTACTCATTTTTAAAACTTCCATTTTCGGGGGTTAAAATTGGGGTTAATTAAAGCGATATAAAATTATACATATTTTCGTAATAAAACATAGGTGTTTATACCTAAAAAAAGAAAAACGCTTAGAATTGATTAAAAATTAATGTAAAAACCGAAATGTCGTTGCAGATTTAATAATTGTGAATATTATAAAACAGCTGAGAAATTTGTACCTTAGTAAAATGCTTGAACTCTTTTAACAGGAAGCATTTTTTTATAATTTTTAAAAGAAATACAAATGCCTTGGAATCCAGAAGTATACAATACATTTAAAGATATTCGATATAAACCTTTTTATGATTTGGCCGAATTAATAAAACCTGCCAAAGAAATGCAAGCTATAGATCTAGGCTGTGGTACGGGAGAGCAAACCGCTATTTTAGCCAATAAATTTAAAGAAGCAGATTTTACAGGCGTTGATTCTTCGGCAGAAATGCTCGAAAAGTCCAAATTATTAGAAACAGATAATCTTCATTTTCGCAGAGCCACAACAGAAGAAACCATAAACGAAGCCAAAAAATGGGATTTAATATTTAGCAATGCAGCATTACAATGGTCAAACGAACACGAAGTCTTGTTTCCTAAACTTATAGATCTTCTTAATTCAAATGGACAGTTTGCCGTACAAATGCCGGTTCAGCCAGAAAATAAACTCAACAAAATTCTTATTGAATTAGTAAATGAAGAACCTTTTAAAACATATTTAAATGGTTTTAAAAGAGATTCTCCCGTTTTAAGCATTGACGAATATGCACAAATAATGTTCGACGGAGGTCTTGAAGATATTCAGATTATGCAGAAAGTATATCCTATAATCGCATATGATCACGATACTCTGTTTAATTTTATTTCAGGTTCTGCTTTAATTCCTTATATGGAAAAACTTGAAGGTGAGCAAAAAGACTTGTTTGTAAAATCATACAAAGAAAGAATCGCAGAAAGTTTTCCAAAACTTCCGGCTATTTATTCTTTTAAAAGACTTTTGATGTACGGAACTAAAAGCAGATAATGCATTTTCTTTCAATTGTTTAATGATATTAAAATCAGATTATGAAAGCATTGGTAATTGGAGCAACCGGCTCAACAGGAAAATTTTTAACAGATGAACTTCTTAAAGATAATGATTATACTTCGGTTGTTATTTTTGTTAGAAAACCAACTGGAAAAACGCATCCCAAATTGACAGAACATATTGTCAATTTTGATAATCCGGCTCTTTTTAAAGATTTAATAGCAGGCGATGTTTTGTTTTCCTGTTTAGGAACGACTCTAAAAGCAGCAGGATCTAAAGAAAACCAGTGGAAAATAGATTTTGATATTCCGGCAGCTTTTGCTGCGGCGGCAAAAGAAAACAATGTAAAATCATTTGTTTTAGTTTCTTCTTATGGTGCTTCGGCTAAGAGCAGTGTTTTTTATTCTAAAATGAAAGGAGAACTCGAAGATTATATTTCAAATCTCAATTATGAACAATATGCCATTTTTAGACCCGGACCTTTAGAAAGAGAAGATTCTGATCGAATAGGAGAGAAAATAGCAGTAAAAGTTTTTAAAGTACTCAATGCCATTTCTCTTTTTAAGAAATTTAAACCATTGCCAACACCGCTTTTGGCAGAAAAACTCGCAAAAGCGCCTAAAAAACTTCCATCTGGAACAACCATAATCGAACTTAATCAAATATTTGAGTTTTAATATATAGTCAGAAATAATTTATTTTATAAGAAATAGCTATACTATTTAAATATAAATGGTAATCTTTTTTATAAATTTGTTCTGATGAGTTATTGTAACTCTTCAAAAAAAATATACTTTTACCCATTATGACTACAAATACAAGTTCACTTTTATCTTCAGATTTTTTAGCAGATATAAAAACGAAAACCTCAGATTCCCACAAAAAATTAGAGAGTCTTTCCGTTTCAGCTTCTATTTTATCACCAGATATGAAATTAGAAGATTATGCTTTTTATTTAAATCTGATGTATAATGTTCATAAAGAAACAGAAGAACTTGTATATCCATTGTTGTCAAATATTGTGACAGATTTAGATAAAAGAAAAAAGAAACACCTTATAGAAGAAGATCTTTTTTATCTGAATCACAATAAAATCACTGCATCTCAAGTTTTTAATAAAACAGAAATGTCAGTACCTTTTGCTTTGGGAGTACTTTATGTTATTGAAGGTTCGAGTCTGGGAGGAAGATTTATATTGAAAAATATTGTAACAAATCCACAGCTTTCAAACAATCAAGGCGTATCGTATTTTACGGGTTATGGGGACAAAACCGGAAGTTTTTGGAAAAATTTTCTAAATGTACTTTCAGAATATGAACAGAATAATAATTGTGCAGATAGCATTATAGAAGGAGCTGTATATGCTTTTGATAGTATTTACAATCATTTCAGGAGCGTAGAAAAGAATGAAGTTTAGAGATATCGTAAATCGTGATATAGTTACATTAACCAACTGTGAGCACGAGCCCATACATATTCCGGGAAGTATTCAGCCCCACGGTTTTTTAATTGGCCTTAACGCCGGTTTAAAGATAGAATTTTGTACAGCCAACATTTCATCTTTTATGGATGTGGGCTATACAGATCTTCTTGGTAAAGATTTTTCTTCTGTTTTTGGTCGACGCACGCAAGAACAGATTCTGGATTATATTAACAATGACAAAATTCAGGATGTATTTCCATTAGAAATTATATTTTTTGGAAAATTATTTCAGGTCAGCATTCATAAAAGTTATGGTATTTATGTTTTAGAAGCTGAACCAAAATTTCCAGACAGAGAAAAACTAGCAGATGTGTACACACAAACAATTCAGTTTGTAACACAAATGAACAACACAACATCTTTAAAAGATTTGTGTGCTCTTGTTGCTCAGGGAACCCGTGAAATAACAGGTTACGACCGCGTTATGATTTACAGGTTTGATGAACAGTACAACGGAGAAGTTTTTGCCGAAAGCTGTCGTGAAGATCTTGAACCTTTTTTAGGTCTGCATTATCCACACACCGATATTCCGGCTCAGGCAAGAGAACTGTATATAAAAAATCAACTGCGTTTAATTGTTGATATTGAATACGAGCCAGTGCCAATTTTTACTGTCGATGATGAAAGAGAAAATAAGAATCTAGATTTAAGTCTTTCAATATTAAGAAGCACATCTCCAATTCATGTTCAATATCTTAAAAATATGGGCGTAGGGGCAACTCTTACCATATCGCTTATTCATCATGACAAACTTTGGGGGTTAATTGCCTGTCATCATTATTCAAAAAAGAATATTTCGCCAGAAATTAGACTGGCCGCAAAACTTCAGGGACAGTTTATTACTTCGCAGATTGACATACGCGAAGCTAATGACGAAAATTTAAATGCAAAAAATTCATCTACTGCTCTGGAAGAATTAACCGGTATAGAATTGCCGCTTTCAGAAAAATCATTGGAAATTATTGCCGATACACCTCAATTACTGCAAATTTGTAATGCATCGGGTGCAGCAATTATTGTAAGAGATAAAATTTATAAAAGCGGAGTAGTACCTTCTGATGAGCAGATTATGGACTTAATTGGTCATATTAAAAGCCGTACAGATGATAAAACATTTTCTACCAATAAACTGAGTGATTATTATCCCGAAATGAAACAAAGCTCTGATTTTGCAGGTATAATTTATCATTCATTAGACAGCATAAATCATATTATTTGGTACAGACACGAAACGATTTCAGAAATCAACTGGGGAGGAGATCCCGAAAAAGCCATTGTAAAAGACAGTAACGGCCTTCATCCTCGTAACTCCTTTAACATTTGGAAACAGATTATTAAAAACCAAAGTAATATCTGGAAACAATATGAAATAAATGCAGCGACGAAATATAGTCACACACTTCATAATCATTTAATGATGATAATGCTTAGTGAAGAAGAAGAAAAATATCGCACGCAGAGTGAAATATTAAAAGAAACAAATTCTGAACTTGAAAATATCAACTGGATCAGTACACACGATTTGCAGGAACCATTGCGAAAAATTCAAATGATTACCTCAAAAATGCTGACAGAACTTGATGCAATTCCGTTAGAATCTATTTCTGCTTCCTTGGTTAAAGTTTCAAAATCTGCGGGCAGAATGAGAATTTTACTCGAAGATATTTTAAAATATACCCGAATAAAAAATACGAGAGATACACTTCAAAAAGTCAATTTAAATGATATTTTGAAATCAGTAAAATCTGAGATGAAAGAAAATATTAAGGAAAGTAATGTTATTATTGTAAGTGAAAATCTTCCTGAAGTACATGCTGTAAATTTTTTAATGAAACAGCTTTTTTCAAATATCATTCAAAATTCATTAAAATACGCCTCAGAAGAAAGATCGCCAATTATTAAAATTACCGCTTCTCAGGAACCGGAACTCACAGGACATTTAAATAAAATTTACTGTCATTGGGTTAATTTTTCAGATAACGGAATTGGTTTCGAACAACAGTTTGCCGAAACTATTTTTAAGGTTTTCACAAGACTTCATAACCAAAATGAATATACAGGATCAGGAGTAGGCTTGGCTTTGTGCAAAAAAATCATGCAGACAGTTGGAGGCGCTATCGAAGCTGTAGGGAAATTAGGAGAAGGAACAGACATAAAAATCTATTTTCCTTGCGATCCGGAAGAAACTCTTATGTAAAACAATTATATCCATTCACCAGAAGCATCATAATCATTGGGCAGATAAGTAAGATATTGAACCATTCTTGGTGTTTTACCATTATTTGGCGTGGCACAATGCGGCAGTCTGCTGTCCCAGATTATAAAGTCGCCTGCGTTACCCATTACAGGTTCTGGTTTTAATGTTTCGAGAGCAGTTTTTCTAGGATCTTCATCTGGATCAAGATTGCTAAGCCAGTCATTTATTTCGTTATGAAATCCGGGAACACAGTGAAAAGCACCATCATTTGGGCCGCAGTCAGTAAGATACAGCAGACCCTGAAGTCCAAAAACAATAGGCTGTTTTAAACTCGTATCCCAGTGAAGTCCGCTTCCTAAAAAAGTAAAATCTTTATTTTCAGGCGGATTAAAACTTACTTTATCGATAGTTTTGTAAATTTCAGTTGAATTGTAAAGCTGTTCGTAAGCTTTTTTTATTCTTGCAGAAAATCGGTTTTTATTTAAAGTTTCATGATCTGAAAAATTCAGCATTAAACCTTTTTGATTTTCATGTCTTTTATACCACGTTTCCTTCTCGTTAGGAATCATTTCCAGATATTCCCAAATTGCCTGCTGAGAAGCTTCGCAGTCGGCTTTTGAAATTGCATTTTTTACAACAATATAGCCGTTTTCATTCCAGAATTCCAGATCTTTTTCAGAAAGCACATTTTCAGTAAGATCTGCATTTTCTAAAACAACCTTTTTTTGTCTCTTAATAATCCAGTTTTTAAAAGTTTCAAAATCAGGTTTTTCATAATATAAATATTGTAAAGTGTCTTCCATGCTTATGCCTAGCTGGTACAAGGTTTTAATTTCAAGATCCCAGGTTTGAGTAGAATCTGCAGCAGTAATTTTTAACGGCTGCGAAGAACGTTTCCAAAGTTTTTCAAGAATAGTCCAAGGCATAAAAATGAATATTTTTTTCAAGTGAAATTAAAAAAACGAAATGACATGAAATCAGGTAATTGTACGTGATTTTGTGTTTTTTGCCTTCTGTTTTCTTCAAAAGAAATACTTTTATAAAGCAGTCTTAATCAAAATATAATAATTTAAGTTAGGTTTATTTTGTTTCATAAAGTAAATTTGCGAAGTGCGAAAACATATTGTCTACATATTAATTTTTCTGATAATGTCAAATATTGGCATTTTTCAGCAGTTTTATAAACTGCCGGTATTAATTGAGCATTTTAAAGAGCACCAGCAAATAAGAAACTTAAGTTTTATTGATTTTCTTGAAATGCATTATTGGGGAGAAGATGAAAAAGATAATGATGCAGACCGCGATATGCAGCTTCCTTTTAAAAATATATCCGGACATTCGTTACAATTGGTATTTGTACCTGTTGAAAAACCAGTTATTTGTGTACCTTTTAATACAGGTTTTTTAGAATACCGCATAATACCTTACACCTCAAATTTACATTCTAATCCCGCATTATTCAGCGTGTTTAGACCTCCTTTAGCATAATTTTTTTAATAGATTTTCTCTGCAGTTAGAACAACTATGTTTTATCTGCATTGTATTTATTTCTAAAATTTTAAAATAAATTATGCTAAATAAGATTATACAATTCTCAGTTAAAAATAAACTGGCAATTGGTATTTTTACATTGCTGTGGATTATCTACGGCGTGTTTGAAGTAAGCCGTTTGCCAATTGATGCCGTTCCTGACATCACCAATAATCAGGTTCAGATTATTACAACTGCACCGTCTTTAGGAGCAGAAGACGTTGAGCGTCTTATTACTTTTCCAATAGAGCAAGCCATCAGCAATATACCACAGCTAAAAGAAAGCCGTAGTATTTCACGATTTGGACTTTCGCTGGTTACGATTGTTTTTTCTGATGATACAGATGTGTATTGGGCTCGCCAGCAGGTAACAGAACGATTACAAAAAGTAGATATTCCAGAAAATGCAAGTCTTCCGGAAATGGCTCCCGCTACAACAGGATTAGGCGAAATTTATCAATACGTTTTAAAACCGCAGCCGGGTTACGAGAAAAAATTCTCTTTGGAAGATTTACGAACCATTCAGGACTGGACAATACGGAGACAACTTTTAGGAACACCAGGAATTGCTGATGTAGCGACTTTTGGAGGAAAACTGAAACAATACGAAATTGCCGTAAATCCTGCGCGTTTAAAAGCACAAAATCTCACTATAAAAGAAGTTTTTACGGCCTTGAGCAGTAACAACGAAAATACCGGAGGCGCGTATATAGAAAAAGGCCCTACAGTATTATATATTCGAAGTGTGGGACTTACCAGAAATATAAAAGATATCCAGAATATCATTGTAAAAAACACACAAGCCGGAACACCCATTTTAATAAAAGATGTTGCCGAAGTTAAAATGTCTTCGGCGATACGTTACGGGGCTTTAACAACCGATGATTTTGGCGAATCTGTAGGTGGTATTGTCATGATGTTAAAAGGCGAAAATGCTAATAATGTTATTGCAACGGTTAAAAAACGAGTTACAGAAATAGAGAAGATTCTGCCGGAAGGTCTTAAAATTGAACCTTTTTTAGACAGAACCAAAATGGTAGATAATGCTATTGGAACTGTAGAAAAAAATCTAATTGAAGGAGCCTTAATTGTGGTATTGGTTTTAGTGCTGTTTCTGGGAAATTTAAGAGCAGGATTTATAGTAGCCTCAGTAATTCCGCTGGCGATGCTTTTTGCTATTATTATGATGAATACTTTTGGCGTAAGCGGGAACTTAATGAGTTTAGGCGCTCTTGATTTTGGGTTGATTGTAGACGGAGCCGTTATTATTGTAGAAGCAATTCTACACCACATGCACAGTGCCAAAAAGTACAAAAATGTTCATTCTGTTTCGCAGGAAGAGATGGACAAAGAAGTAACAACTTCTGCCGGACGAATGATGAATGCTGCAGTATTTGGGCAGATTATTATTTTAATCGTTTATCTTCCCATATTATCACTGGAAGGTATTGAAGGTAAAATGTTTAAGCCAATGGCACAGACAGTTGCTTTTGCCATTTTGGGCGCTTTTATTCTGTCACTTACTTATGTGCCAATGGTAAGTTCTTTATTCATCAGCAAAAAAATAAGCCACAAGCCCAATTTATCAGACAGAATTATGGCAAAGTTGGAAATTCATTATGAAAAATGGCTTTCTAAAGCGCTTAAAATTAGGAAATCGATTGTGATTTCTTCCTTTGTTTTGTTCGGAATCGCTTTGTTTTTATTTGCCAGAATGGGCGGTGAATTTATTCCGCAGTTAGAAGAAGGTGATTTTGCGGTAGAAACACGATTATTGTTAGGAACCAATCTTTCGACCACTACAGAAACCATTCAGAAAATATCAACGGAACTCAAAAACAAATATCCCGAAGTTGAAAAAGTAGTTTCAAGAATTGGAAGTGCCGAAATTCCAACTGATCCAATGCCAATTGAAGGCGGTGATATGATTATTGTTTTGAAAGACAAATCAGAATGGACAAGCGCTTCTTCTTTTCCTGAAATGGCAGATAAAATGACACAGACGGTAAAAGAAATTGCTCCCGGCGTGACAACAGGATTTCAGTTTCCGGTTCAAATGCGATTTAATGAATTAATGACTGGCGCAAAGCAGGATTTGGTTTGTAAAATTTATGGTGAAGATTTAAACAAACTTGCCGAATATGCAGAAAAATTAGGCTCGATTAGTAAAACAGTTTCGGGTGCAACAGATTTATATGTTGAAAAAGTGACCGGAATGCCTCAAATCGTAATTGATTATGAATGGGCAGAAATGGCAAAATACGGTATTTATGTTTCTGATATTAATAAAACCGTAAATGCGGCTTTTGCAGGCGCCGCAGCAGGAAGTATTTACGAAGGCGAAAAACGTTTTGATATGGTTGTAAGAGTCGAAGACAGTGGCAGAAAAGACATTTCAGACGTTCGTAATTTATTAATCGCCACACCGTCAGGCATGCAGATTCCGCTTTATCAGGTTGCTTCTGTAAAAGAAGTCGAAGGACCAAACCAAATTCAGCGTGAAGATGCCAAACGCAGAATTATTGTAGGTTTTAATGTTCGCGGACGCGACGTAGAATCTATCGTAAAAGAACTGCAGCAAAAAGTAGAAAGCCAGATTAAGTTCGATCCGGGTTATTACATTACATACGGCGGTACTTTCGAAAATTTACAACAGGCAAAATCAAGACTAGGTGTTGCCGTTCCTGCTGCTTTATTTATGATTTTGGCTTTGTTGTACTTTGCTTTTAGATCTTTTAAAGAAGGTTTAATCATTTTTACAGCCATTCCTTTATCAGCAATTGGCGGTGTTTTTGGACTTGTTTTGCGCGATATGCCGTTTAGTATTTCTGCCGGTGTTGGATTTATTGCTCTTTTTGGAGTGGCAGTTTTAAACGGAATTGTTTTAATATCTGAGTTTAACCGAATTCAAAAACAAGGAGAAATTACAGATCCTTTTCAAATTATTATAACCGGAACAAAAAACAGACTTCGTCCTGTATTAATGACGGCTGCAGTCGCTTCTTTAGGTTTTCTGCCAATGGCTTTAAGTAACGGAGCCGGAGCAGAAGTACAGCGTCCGCTGGCAACGGTTGTAATTGGAGGTTTGATAACGGCGACACTTCTTACGTTGTTTGTTCTTCCGTCTATTTATTTAATGACGTATCACACAAAAGTATTTTCTAAAAAAATGAAAAAGCATAAAATTGATAAACTGGCTTTATTGCTGATTGGTTTATTGATGACCGTTTCAGTTCAGGCACAGCAATCGCCAATTTCGCTGGAAGAATCAATAATGAAAGCACAGCAGTACAATAAACGAATTAAAGCCGCGCAGCTAAATGTAAAATCAAAAGAACAGCTTCAAAAATCGGCTTTTGATATTCCTAAAACAGTTATCGATGCCGATTATGGTCAGTTTAACAGCGGTGTTAACGATACAAGATTCGGCGTAAGCCAGACTTTTGCTTTTCCAACGCTTTATTCCAGCCAAAAGAAAGCTTTAAGGGAAAATTATAATGCGGCAAAAGCGCAGTCGCAATTAACTTCGCAGCAGATTAAATCGAATGTCAGAAACTTATTTTACGATTATATCTGGCTGAAAAGTAAAAGAGAATTACTTACTTATGCTGATTCTATTTACAGATTAATGGAGCAGAAAGCAGCGCTTCGTTATAAAGTGGGAGAAACAAACGTTTTGGAGAAAACCGCTTCACAATCGGCAAGACAATTTTATTCAAATCAGCTTACAATGATTAATAAAGACATGGCCGTTACGCTGAATTCTTTTAATGCAGTTCTTCAGGATAGTGTTGTTTATGAGCCTTCTGAATCAAAAATAAAGCATGATTTTAATTTTTCGATAAACGAAAAATCAGATGTAAGTTCTCTTCCGCAAGTGCAACTCTCGAATTATGAAGCAGAAGTAGCAAAATGGAGATGGAAGTCAGAACAAGCTAAATTAATGCCTGATATTACTTTAGGTTATAATAATCTTAGCATTATTGGAACACAGACCAATTCTGCGGGTCAGGATGTGTATTACGACAGCAGTCACAGATTTAATTATATTAATGTTGGACTTTCGATTCCGCTGTTTTTCACAAGTCAGTCGGCACGAAATAAAGCCTCAAAAACAGAATACGAAAATTATATTCTACAGGCCGAAAATAGTAAAATTGAAGCCAAAGCCGAAATCACAAATGCCATAAATGAAGTTGAAAAATATAAAGAGAGTTTGAAATATTATGAAATTGACGGGCTGAAAAATGCTTCTGTAATTATTAATGCCGCCAACAGCCAGCTTGAGAACGGAGATATAGATTATCTGCAGTGGGTTATGGTAATTAATCAGGCAGTTACGATCAAAAACGAATATTTAGATATGATTAATAGCTACAACAAAGCAGTTATTAATCTTCAAACCCTTCAAAATTTATAAAAGAATGAAAACATATATTATAATTATTTTGAGCTTTTTCTTAATGACAGCTTGCAAAAGCGATAAAAAAGAGGAACAAAAAGCAGAAACGGTAAAAAAAGAAAATACTATTGAACTCACTGATGCACAGGTTAAAAATTCTGGATTGGTTACCGGAAATCCAGAAGAAAAAAATGTAAAAGGAATTTTAGAACTTCAGGGAACCGTAACCGTTCCGCCTAAAAGTGTTGTAAGCGTAAGTATTCCTTTAGGCGGTTATGTTAAAAAAACAGATTTAATGGCGGGAATGCACGTTAGAAAAGGTCAGTTATTAGCCGTTGTAGAAGATATGCAGTATATACAATTACAACAAGATTATTTAACGGCAAAAGAAAAATATCAATTATCGCAAAGTGAATATAACAGACAAAAAGAATTAAATGCTAAAAAAGCGAGCAGTGATAAATTGTTTGAACAAACGGCAGCAGAAATGCAGACACAGCGTATTTATATGGCTTCGCTGGCACAAAAACTTTCTTTGTCAGGAATCAATGTAAAAACCTTATCGGCTTCTAATATCAGCAAAACGGTTTCGGTTCTTTCGCCTATAAATGGTTTGGTTTCAAAAGTAAATGTAAACGTTGGTAAATACATTTCGCCAACTGATATGCTTTTTGAATTAATGGAAACCAGTGATGTAGTTCTGGTTATGAATGCTTTTGAAAAAGATGTTCATTTACTTTCTGTAGGGCAGATGGTTAGTGTTTTTACAAATGCAGATCCTTCAAAAAAATATGCGGCAAAAATCGCTTACATCAATCAAAGTCTTAACGGAGACCGCGCGGCGGAAGTAGTTTGCAAACTTAATTCGTACAACAAAGCCTTAATTCCGGGTTTATTTGTGAATGCCGAAGCTGAATTTGAAAACGAAAAAACACTTACGGTTCCAGAAGACGCGGTTGTAAAATGGCAGAACAAGTTTTTTGTTTTTTCGAATATTGAAAATCAAAAATATAAAATGATTCCAGTTGAAACGGGAAGTTCAAGCAGCGGATTTCGACAGATTAAATCACCAGATATTACTATATCTTCGAAAATTGTGATTAAAAACGCTTATACGCTTTTAATGACTTTTATGAATGGCGGTGATGAATAACAAAACAAAAGGCAGCTTATAAGGCTGCCTTTTTTATATTACGTAATAAAATAATTTTTTGGAGATTCTACAGGAATCATTTTTTTATTGTTTAATTCCAGAATTGTATTCTCGATCATTTGCGACATGGTGTCGAGAGCAAGATCGTTTGGCTGTAATCCAAAAGGATCTTCAAGTTCATCGGCGATTGCTTCCAGAGCGACAAAAGTGTAGGCAATAAATACAATAACAAATGGCGTAATCCAGCCCATGGTTTCTACGAATCCAAACGGAAGTATAAAACAGTATATGTAAACTGTTCGATGAAGTAACACGCTGTAAGTATAAGGAATTGGCGTGCTTGCAATTCTTTCGCATCCGCCTATAATGTCAGAAAGTTTGTTTAAGTTTTCTTCAAAGGCGAGCTGCGCTACAGTGTCTATTTTATCATGAGCTTTTGCATTTTTTACCCAGATTCCTAATTCTCTCAAAATTACAATGGGTTTGTATTTTATTTCTTTGAGCATTTCTGTCGTTTCTTTTGGCAGAAGTCTGTTTAAATCATAATCTGGATTTGTGTGTCGTAACTGATGTTTCAGAGTGTAAACAAGTGCAATAAGTAAATTCATGAATTCTTCGCGTTTTTGCTTCGTATTGCTCATCTTCTATCAGCGTAATACTCTGCCTTGCCAACGAACGCGTATCATTGAGAAGTGCTCCCCAAAGTTTTCGGCCTTCCCAAAAACGGTCATAACTTACACTGTTTCTAAAACCAAGAAAAATAGCCAATGCAATTCCAAACAAAGTAAAAACGGCCGGATTAATATGCAGATTATTTTCGATAAGAAATGGCTTGAAATATACAATTAAAAGCGAGAATAATAAGAGGAGTGAAAGTCTGGGCAATAACTGTGGTAAAACAGAACCTCTCCATTCAAAGAGCATTTTAAACCACGTGTTTTTTTTCTTGATAATCATTTTTCAATACAAAATTAGAGATCGTATTCTGTTAGGAATTAATGAAAATGCATCATTATTCTTGGCATCAAATCAGCATATTTTCATTTGTAAACGCATTAGTATGCAGAGATAGAAACAAAAGTAGAAAAAAATAGGTGTTAATTTGGGGATTATATGTAATTGGCTTTCGAAATATTTACAAAATAATTATGATTTTAGTTTGAATTTAAGAATACGACTGTTTAATAAATTTGATGTGTTTATTTTCTGTGTGAAATTAATACCAACCGTTATAAATTTTTTAAATCACGTTTTATCTCAAATTATTTTTATATTTATGCAATTTACCACTAATTACAATGAACAATCCAGATTTTCCTATACCAGCCAACGAATTAGAACGTTTAGCAGCTTTAAAACGTTACAATATACTCGACACACTTCCAGATAATGCTTTTGACGATGCCACAAAACTAGTATCGTATATCTGCGGTGTGCCAATAGCTCATATTTCATTTATTGACGAGAGCAGGCAGTGGTTTAAATCTGAAATTGGAATTGGTGTTTCTGAAGTACCTCGTGAAATTACTTTCTGTCGTTATACAATTCTCGATACAAAAATGGTCGAAATAACCGACACTTTTAAAAATGAAAGATTTAAAGATGATCCTAATGTTACCGGCGGTTTCAATGTAAGATTTTATGCAGGAGTACCGCTTACAACTCCAGATGGTTATAATATTGGTACTTTATGTGCCGTAGATCATGTTACAAAAGAGCTTAATGAAAACCAGAAAAATGCCCTTTCTATTATTGCAAAACACGTAATAAGCCAGCTTGAATTAGGTACAAAAAATATTGAACTGGCCGCGCAGAAAAAAATTGCAGAAAGAGCTGTATTAGCAAAAGACAGTTTTCTGGCTAATATGAGCCACGAAATCAGAACGCCTTTAAATGCTATTATTGGTTTTACAGATCTTTTAGCACAAACCAATCTCGACGAAACACAGCGCGATTATATAAACAGCGTTCAGATTGCAGGCGAAAATCTGCTTTTGATTGTGAATGATATTTTGGATCTTTCTAAAATTGAATCAGGAAATTTAACTATTGAAACAGTTCCTTTCAATTTAAAAAGTACGCTTAAACATGTTTATGATTTACTTAAAATAAAGGTTCCTAAAGATGTAGAATTCAATCTTTTTCTTGATGCCGATATGCCGGAAATTGTAATTGGAGACCAGGGAAGATTAAACCAAATTTTGGTAAATCTTATTGGCAATGCACTTAAGTTTACACAAGAAGGAGATGTTACTGTTTCTGTAAAAATGATGGACGAAACAGAAAGTCATTATTCACTTAAATTTTCAGTTAAAGATACCGGAATAGGAATTCCGCCTAAAAAGCTAAAAACTATTTTTGACCGCTTTACTCAGGCAGAAGACAGTACAACCAGAAAATTTGGAGGTACAGGTTTAGGTCTTAATATTGTAAAGCAGTTAATTGAGCTGCAAAATGCTGAAATTAACGTAAAAAGTCAAGAGGGAAGAGGATCTGAGTTTTTCTTTGTTATTAATTACAAAAAAGCCGATTTTACAGAAGCTGAAGACGAAGAATTAACCGGTGAAAGTCTGGGCAGACTTAAAATTTTACTTTGCGAGGATAATGTTTTAAATCAAAAACTTGTTAAAAGTGTTATGCAGAACTTCGGTTTCGATTTAGACATTGCAGAAAATGGAGAAGAAGGAATCGGGTTATTGTCAAAAAATGAATATGATTTAGTTTTAATGGATCTTCAAATGCCGGTTAAAGATGGATATCAGACTACAGAATACATTAGAAATGAAATGAAGTCGACTATTCCTATTATCGCCATGACCGCACATTCGCTTATGGGCGAGCAGGAAAAATGTTATAATGTTGGTATGGACGGTTATGTGCCTAAACCTTTTAAACAGCCCGTACTTTTGGAAGCCATAAAAACAGTTTTGAGTCCGGAATATAAAAACTCAAGAAAAAGAAGAGTGAATCTCTCTTTTATTGATGAAATGGCCTGCGGTGATTTGAGTTTTAGACAAGATATGATAAATCTTTTTCTCGAAAAAATTCCGGCAGAAGAAGCTCAGCTGGAAGAAGCATTTAAAAACACGGATTATCTTAAAGTAAAAAATCTGGCACACAATATGCGATCGAGTATGGATATGTTTCTTCTGGATGATCTTAGCAGTTGTTTAGCGATTATTGAAGAAGAAGCCCGACTTGAAAATTTTACCAGCGAAGCAGCAGATAGAATAGATATCTTCCATTGTGGCATAATTGAAGTAGTTAAATATTTAAAAGAACTATGATAAAAGCGAAATATACTTTAGCTTTACGTTAGTTTCTAATTACAAAATAGAATTCCCCAAAGACAAATTTTATACAAATGAGAATAGTTTTAGCCGAAGATAATGATATCCTACGCAAATCATTATCTTTTTTCTTAGAGTCTAAAGGATATACCATTGACCAGTTTTCTGATGGTAAAGATGCACTCGAAGCTATTAAAACCAATAGTTACGATTTAATCCTTACAGATATAAATATGCCCGGTATAAGCGGTATGGAAATCACGCAGTATGTCAGACAGACTCTTAACTCAGATATTCCTGTAATTATACTTACTTCTTCTGGTGTCGAACAAACAGAACTTGATTCGTTTGACATTGGAGCCAATGAGTTTATAGCAAAACCTATAAGTCCGGCCGTACTTTTGGTAAGAATTAATAAATTACTTAAAACACGTGTTTAATGAGATTTATATATTTTTCAATTATTCTTTTGTTTATTTCGATTACGGCAGTTGGTCAGGAAATTAATTTTGATGAAACTTTTGCTAACGCAAAAAGTGAAGCCGAAAAGGGCAATTATGATAAAGCATTATCATTAATTGAACCTTTACGTATAAAATTTCCTCAAAATGAAGATGTAAAAATTTTTACGGGACGAATTTACAGCTGGAAAAAGGATTATAAATCAGCCATTGCCATATTATCGCCTCTGGCAGACAGGGTAAATCCTGAACCAGATGCACTGCTGGCGATTATTAATGTCTATTACTGGTCAGAACAATTTGATACATGTATTTTATATTGCGATAAATATCTTGCTGTAGATCCTAATTCTATTGATGTTTTGAAAATCAAAGTAACTTGTCTTGAAAAACTGGGCAGAGATAAAGAAGCATTAGAAATTATCGATCATGCATCTGTAAATGAAAATAGTACACAGGCTTTTAAAGGAATTCGCACACTTATTGGGCGTAAAACTAAAAATGCAGTTTCGGCTTCTTATCTAAATGTTTCTACATCAAATCCGGGGCAGGCGCCGCTGCATTACGGTTACGTTGAATATGCACACAAGTTTAGCAAATCTGCTCTTGTTGGACGCGCAAATATTGGACATGTAAATAACGATACGCAAATGTTGTTTGAGGCGGATTATTATCAAACTTTTGCCAAAAAAGATTATCTGTATGTAAACGCAGGTGTTTCAACAGGTGAAACGATTTTTCCGGTAACAAAAATTGGTGCCGAATATTATTTCAGACCTCAAAAACGATTTGATTATGCTTTAGGAGCAAGATTTATGCATTTTGAAACTGATGATGTAACCTTGCTTACGGGCCAGATTTCGTATAAAACAGGAAGTAACGCCATTGCTTACAGACCTTATTATGATACCGGAAATGAATTGTTTTCTCATGTATTAAGTTTTCAGCATACAAATGAAGAAAAAGAACGTGTCATAAGATTAGAACTTCAATACGGAAATGTTCCGTATTTGTATTTATACAACAATTTTACACAGCCTTTAAAAGCGTATAGAGTAGGATTACAGTATCAGCACCGTATTGGTGATTCATTTTTTGTACGACCTATTTTTCTATATGAATATGAAGAATACCTGCCAGGCGAATACAGAAACAGATTTAATGCTCAGATAATTATCACAAAACGATTTTAATATGACAGATTTGTGGGAATTCTATAAAAGCGGTTTTTGGGTAGAACCTTTTTTAACATGGTCAATTTACTTGTTTATATTGGCATCTTTGTCGATATACCTTTTAATTGTTAAAAGCCGAAATAGTAATATAAAAAATGAGCGTCGTAAAATTGAATACGATGTGTTTATTGATAAACTGCTTTTTACGGTAGTTTTTGAAGATGTTTCTTTTTCAAATGTTGTTCAAAATACAGACTATTTAAAAATGTCTGAAAACAAGTTTTTTAGACAAGTTATTACAGAATCGATTATAAATCTTCATAAAAATTATGAAGGTCTTTATGCTCAAAAATTAGAGCATTTTTATCAGGATTCAGGATTGATGAATGACTCTTTAAAAAAACTCAAAAACTTAAAATGGGATATCAAATGTAAAGGAATTACGGAACTTTCAGAAATGAATGTTTATGAAGCTTTTGATACCATTATTACGTTTTCTCATGCCCGCAATAAAATTTTGAAAATTACGGCTATAAATGCCTGTATAAAACTGGCAGGAACAAAAGGCATTGTTCATCTTTCAGAGCATACTAATCCAATTGACGACTGGACTCAGGTTAATATTATTCATGCTTTTAAGAAACATGATGTGGGAGATACAAAAGGAATTGAACTTTTGCTGGAATCACAAAATTCTACAGTAGTTGCACTAGGCTTAAAACTTATTAAAGAATTAAAACTAACCCAAAAGCTTTCTTATGTAGAACAACTGGCAGAAAGAACCGCCAATAACTTAATAAAATATGAAGCCCAAAATGTGCTGCAGGCACTAAACGTTTAATTTTCGCAGCCAATGAGTTTTTTTAATACTGAAATAACAATCTTTACCCATATATATCTAGTCTTGATATTGGCTTATGCGATATTAATTATGTCGTCATATCTTATATTGGCCTATCTGTCAGCTAAAGAACTAAGAGGTTATTTAAAAAAGAACAGCTTTATAGATTATGATGTATTGCTTACAAGCGAATTTGCACCAAAATTATCCTTAATCGCACCTGCCTACAATGAAGGTTTTACAATTGAAGAAAACGTAAAATCGTTACTTTCTTTAAATTACAATCAATATGAAGTAATTGTGGTAAACGACGGAAGTAAAGACAACTCGATGGAAGTTTTAGTAAAAACATACGATCTTGTTCTTACTGAACTTAATTTTCATCAGCAGATTGAAACTAAAAAGATAAGAGGAATTTACACTTCCAGAAATGCTGCATTCAAAAAGCTGATTGTTGTTGATAAAGAAAACGGAGGGAAAGCAGATGCACTTAATGCAGGACTTAATATCGCACAAAATCCCTATGTAGTTTGTATTGATGTAGACTGTATATTAGATAAAGACTCGCTTCTTAAACTGGCAAAACCATTTTTAGAATCCAGCGGTAAACGTATTATCGCAACGGGAGGTGTGGTTAGAATTGCGAATCAGTGTATTATTAAAAACGGACGTTTGGTTGAAGTAAATGTTCCGGATCTTTTGCTGCCAAGAATACAGGTTTTAGAATATTTAAGAGCTTTTCTTTTAGGAAGAATGGCTTGGGGAAGACTCGATGGCTTGTTGCTTATAAGCGGTGCTTTTGGCGCTTTTGATAAAGAAATAGCTTTGCTCTCTGGCGGTTACAACACAAAAACGGTAGGAGAAGATATGGAACTTGTAGTAAGAATGCGACGTTATATGCTCGAAAATAAATTGCCTTATTCAGTACGTTATATTCCTGATCCGCTTTGCTGGACAGAAGCACCGGAAGATTTCAAAATATTTAAAAAACAGCGCAGCCGATGGATGAGAGGAACTATTGAAACTCTGGATTTTCATAAAAAAATGTTCCTGAATCCGAAATACAAATTATTAGGAATGCTGAGTATTCCGTATTGGACTTTGTTTGAGTTTTTGGCTCCCGGCATTGAATTTATTGGTCTTGTAATTACATTCGTATTTTTTATTTTGGGACTGCTTCATTGGCATTTTTTCATTTTGCTTTTATTGTTTGTATATACTTTTGCCGTTTTCTTTTCGGTTATTGCCCTGTTCAGCGAAGAGCGTACGTATCATAAATACCCAAAACAAGCCGACTTTTTTAAACTTTTACTGGCAGCTTTTATTGAACCATTTTATTTTCATCCATTAACAGTATATGCAGCTTTAATTGGTTACAAAGAAAAAATTATGGGTACAAAAGGCTGGGGAGAAATGACCAGAAAAGGTTTTACCAAAAAAGAATAAAGAATTATATACTGCTGTTTATCTTCATAAACAATTTTTTTTGAATCATATATTGTAAGTAAAATATTTCAAATTTTTTCTATATTTGAAAAATTATATTCTGGAAATTTATCCGATATTTTTATCTTAATTTCAAATACTTTATGAAGATACTTTTTTCAAAGGCATTATTATTTTTAATGTTCTTTACCCTTTTTTCCTGCGAAACTAAAAATCAAAAAGCAGAATCTAAACCTTATAAGGCAGGCGTAATTTTATCATTTGATGATGCTTATGTCGATGAATGGGCTGAAGCCGATGCCGCTTTGAGAAAATATGACTGGAAAGCGACTTTTAATGTCTGCCGAATAGATTCTATAGGAGCACCTGAAATAAAAACACTGCTTGAAATGCAAAAATACGGACATGAAATTGCTGGTCATGGTTATCATCATTACAATGCCGTAAAATTTGTAAAACAAAACGGAATCGATGCTTATATGAAACAGAAAATAGATCCTATGATTGTTTCAATGAAAAAGAAATCATTCAACGTTACTTCATTTGCTTATCCTTATGGTGAAAGATCTGATGAATTAGACAAAGCTTTGTCAAAAGATTTTAAAATTATTAGAGGAAGAGCTTTTGGCGGTGAAGTTCCGGAAAAGCAAGACAGTTATTTTAATAATTCGAAAATTGTGTTTGCTTTTGATATCGACAACAGTCACATTCATTTTAGTATTCCATATGTTTTAGAACTGCTCGATTATGCTAAAAAACACAATAAAATACTGCTCTTATGCGGCCATAAACCTGTAAAAAATGTTACAGAAAATTATCAGGTTAACATTGAGACTTTAGAATTTATATGCAAATACATGAAACTGAACGATCTTAAATTCTATAAATTATCGGATTTAGATAATCTTCTTCCTGAAAGTAAATAACTGAATCAAAACAGTATTTTAATTGAAAATTATATATGAAGTTATACTTTATATAAAATAAATTAAGGTAAAGTTTTATAGAGTTTTGTATTTCTCTTTAGTACTATTTCTGAAGAATTTTATTTACGATTTCATTTACAAACAAATGGTTGTATTGAAAAGTATATTTGTAAGATATATAAAAAACGAGGCTTGAGATTTCTTATATTTAATGTCGTTATAGAACCATTTAAGAAGAAAAAGTTTTTTAATAATTAAAAGAACAATGACTACAGCAGAATTTTTTATACGACTTATAGAAGCTTTGTTAGCAGGATTAATTATTGGTTTTGAAAGACAATGGCATCATAAAGAAACAGGTTTGAAAACCAATATGCTTGTGGCAACTGGAGCAGCAGCATTTGTTTTGTTATCCATAAAAGTAGCCGAAGATTCTCCTAATATTGATGTAACTCGTATTACAGCTCAGGTTGTTATGGGAGTGGGTTTTCTGGGAGCAGGCGTTATTTTTAGAGAAGGTCCAAATGTGCACGGACTAAATTCTGCCGCCACAATTTGGTGCAGTGCGGCAATTGGCTGTATTGCGGCTTCGGGATATTTTGTCGAAGCTTTAATTTGTACATTTTTAGTTACTATCGTAAATATTGTTCTTGAACCCGTAGAGAAGTGGATGAAGAATAGAAAATAAAATCATTTCATTATTTAAATTCCTTATTTTGTTACTTAAAAGATCCTGAATTTAAAGTTTTAGTTTAACTTATTTATGGAATGATTTTATGTTGTTTTCTATGATAATTTTTTATTCAGCGCCATTTCTAATCAATTGTAAAGCCTTTGTGAAATCGTGCTGTTAATTTAGTTTTTCCGTTGTTTCCATTCGTAAACAATGTTCAGTTCCTAAATAAAGCGGATTGCCATGCTTCTCAGACCAAAAACCGTCTAAAACATCTTTGGTAATACATCTGTAAACCGCAACACCTTTATAGATTTTATTATCGTCGCCTTTATAATTAAAATTGATAACCAGAATATTATCTTTAAAAAAGCCGTATCCCTTTTGTATTTGCGAGTTGTTGATAACCCATTTGGCCTTAATTCGGTTATTTTGGTCTAAAGATAAACTCAAAACTCCCTTATAAGTTATTTGATTACTTTCGTCCTGATTACTTCCGGAAATGGAAAAATTACCAGCTAAATCCTGTACATTCATTTATTCTACGTAGAAATTAATTTAATACTTAGATGATTTTATACTTGCTCAGTTATAAATATAAAGTCCCATCTAAACAATGCAAAAATAAAAAATATGATATTGAGATAAAAGCAACTGCATCTATTTACGTTAAAACATGAATTAAGTTGTAAGTTGATTTTATATTTTCTTATTTCGCACTTTTATTATATTTTTTTATGAGATTATCATTTTTACTGTTCATTTTTATCTTTTCTTTTACAGCAAAAGCACAATCAGTCAGCGGGATTATTAATAATGCAGACAGAAAACCGTTGTCAGATGTTTTAATTCGGAATTTAGTTTCAAAAACACATGCGCATACTGATATTCAGGGAAAATTTACTTTAGAACAAACAAAAGAAAATGATAGTGTTGAAATTTCTAAACGAGGATTTACTACACAAAAACTTAAAATTTCATCAGAAAACTTTCTTTCTGTTCAATTAGAAGAAAAACCATTTTTGCTGGAAGAAGTTACGATTTCTAATAATCTTAAATACTTAAATACAATTTCTAAAATAGATCTTGAAATTCAGCCAATATCGAATTCACAGGATTTACTGCGAAAAGTTCCAGGACTTTTTATTGGTCAGCACGCAGGCGGAGGAAAAGCAGAACAAATTTTCCTGAGAGGTTTTGACTGTGATCACGGAACAGATATTAATGTTACGGTAGACGGGATGCCGGTAAATATGGTTTCGCATGCACACGGGCAGGGTTATGCCGATCTGCATTTTGTAATTCCGGAAACGGTTGATAATATAGATTTTGACAAAGGCTCATACTTTGCAGATAAAGGCGATTTTACAACAGCCGGATATGTGGGCTTTAATACCAAAAATGCATTGCAAAACAGTTCTCTTTCTTTTGAAGGCGGACAGTTTGATACTTTTCGCACCGTAGCTTTATTTAATTTACTCAACAAAGAAAATCAGTCAGCTTATTTTGCGGGCGAATATATGATGACCGATGGTTATTTTGATGCACCTCAAAATTTTAACCGAATTAATTTATTTGGAAAATATTCGGCTAAAATGAATAACGGAGACAGACTGGCATTATCTGTTTCGCATTTTAAAAGCCAATGGGATGCCAGCGGACAAATTCCGGATCGTGCTGTAAATGATGGTACTATTTCTCATTATGGAGCCATTGATCCAAATGAGGGAGGAAATACAGGAAGAACTAATTTCAATTTGCAGTATGATGCTGTTATAGATGAAAATGCCAAAATCAAAAACACGGCTTATTTAAGCAAATACGATTTTGAACTTTATTCAAATTTTACTTTTTTCTTAAACGATCCAGTAAACGGCGATCAGATTAAACAAAAAGAAAACAGAACCATTGTAGGTTTTCAGTCTGAATACGACAACAAAATCAGTGACAAATGGCTGTTTAAGTTAGGCGCTGGTTTACGAAATGATAATAATAAAGATGTTGAACTTTCGCATACCGTAAACCGAAAAACAGTACTAGATTATTTAAGTTTAGGAACTGTAAATCAAACCAATCTGTTTACGTATACCAGTTTTGATTTTACATCAGGAAAATGGCTTATAAACTCAGGAATACGTCTGGATTATTTTAAGTTTGGATATGAAGATCAGCTGGCTTCAAGTTATACAAACCAAACACAGACCAAAGCCATTGTAAGTCCAAAACTTAACTTTTTATACACTCAGAATTCTCAACTACAATATTTTTTAAAACTAGGAAAAGGATTTCACAGCAATGATACACGCGTTGTTGTGGCACAAAAAGGAGAAAAAATACTTCCAGAAACGTATGGTGCAGATTTAGGAATTAACTGGAAACCTTTTCCAAGAATGATTATAAACTCTGCCGTTTGGTATTTATATCTGGCGCAGGAATTTGTATATGTAGGAGACGAAGCTGTTGTAGAGCCAAGCGGAAAAACAGAAAGAAAAGGTTTTGATTTTGGTTTTAGATATCAATTAACCAATTGGTTATTCTGGAATACAGATTATACCTATACACACGCAAGATCAATTGATGAACCCAAAGGAAATGATTATCTGCCATTGGCGCCGATTCATACTGTAATGAACGGATTTTCAGTAAAAGATTTAAAAGGATTTTCAGGAAGTTTAAGAACAAGATTTTTAGGTGATCGTCCAGCGAACGAAGATAATTCGGTAGTAGCAAAAGGATATTGTATAACTGATTTCTCTGTAAGCTATCAAATTAAAAAAGTTTCAATAGGAGTGAATATCGACAATATTTTTAATACAAAATGGAAAGAAACACAATTCCTTACAGAATCAAGACTGGCAAATGAAACTGATCCTGTAGAAGAAATTCACTTTACAGCAGGAACACCTTTTAATGCAAGATTAATTTTGAAATACAGCTGGTAAAAGACCAATATTTTTGATAAAAAAAAATCCCTCAAAACATTTATTTTGTTTTGAGGGATTCTTTTATGTAAGCTTGTCGTTTTGATTTTAAAATCAAAAAAGATGCTCTTCATTTGTATTGTTTTCTGAAACATCATTTTGATTTTCAGTACAGTCAAAATTGCTGTGTTCAGGTTTTTCGTCCCAGTCTCCCCAGTCTCCCTTGTATGTTTTAATACAGATAAGTTCGTCATTATCGCCTGAATAAATTCTTGTACCGCAAATACTGCTGTAACTTTTGCCGTGTTTTGTTTTTAAATTTTCCATGACTATATGATTATAAGTTTTGTTAAGTATAGCTTGATATGAGTAAGTAAGTAATTCTGATAATTGACATTATCATATTCAATTTTTCAGGAAGTAAATTTAAATATATTGATTACCAGATTCTTATATTTAAAATGGAGAAGTTTTATATAATTCCCATATAAAAAATCTGAATTCATTTTTATTTGTATGGTTCTGTTTTTTAATGTATTACGAATTTTGTAATAATAGTCTGTAATTGTGAAACAAATAAAGTTTATAAGGTTCTACTTTTGAAAAGTACAAGCAAAAGTTATAATTATGAGAACGGTATTTAAATCAAAAATGATGTTTGTCCTGATTATTGCAGGATTATTAGGTTCGTGCAAAAATAATCAGGATGGATACAGCGATGAAATCGAAACCAGTAAAACGCCAATAGACAGTGCAAACGTGACGGCCGATACTACGCAAACAATGGATAATTCTACAGCCGGTGCCGGAAGTGTGCAAAATAATGCGCCTGAAGGAAACAACAGTACAACAGGTTCTAAAACAGGAACTGGAAGCGGACCGGGAGAAAGTAAGAATGACGGTTCGACATACTCCGGATCTTCTGGATTACAAAAAGATAGTACGGCTTCTAAAACAAAAGAAACCAAAGATAAAATTCGTAAATAAAAAGTATTTCTACGTTTACTTGTTACGCGAAAAGCCTGAAAAATTTAATTTTTCAGGCTTTTTTATTTTGTTTATTATTTCGGCTTCGGATTTTTAATATCGGTTTTGTACGAATTTTAAATAAAATATTTCATCTTTATATTCTCAATTATAGAAATTAGAAAATTTACTATGAAGAAAACTTTATTTTTTTTGCTGGCGCTTTCGGGTATTTTGTGCCATGCTCAGGAAACTCCAGCAACAATGATTGTCGATGCAATTTATTCACCATCTAAAAAAGAAAAACTTGCCACCGATGCATACGAAGTTTTTAAAACCAATAAATTTTTAGATTTTAAAAATAAAGAAACACTTATTGAGAAAATCGAAGGTTCTGTTTATAAGAAAACGGATTTAAACCATTTTTTTTCCGAAAAAAAAGACTGGAATGAAATAGAAAAAGAAGATATTTCAACTTTTGAAAAAGCTAAAAATGCCGAATATTCTTTTCTAAACAATACAATGACAGAAATCAGAACAGAATATGGAAGTTATGATGTTCGAAAAGAAATAAAAACAGTTTATAATTCTAAATGCTTTGTACTGCTTTTTGAGAAAAAATATTTTGTTGGAAACAATTATAACCGCACAGAAAGCATTACCAATGTTTATGATACTCAAAACAGGGTTACTCAAATAACCCAAAAAACGGAATACGATAAAAAAGAAAATAATACCAAATCTGTAATCACAATTAAGTATAACGGCGATTCTGTAGATATTACCAGTGAAAATGGAAATATACTATGCGAATTTATTCGTAATGAAAATCCTTCTGTATCTGTTTCTAAACTAAGTCCAAATGCAACCGTAGATTATTTTCGATATGCTTTAATCCAGCAGAAAATAGTAAATGCCAAAGAACACTGCACAGAAAAAATGGTACAAGAGGTCGAAAAGATACTGCTCTCTTATCCTAATATTACAGATATAAAAAGTCTGGGCGGAAGCGGAACCTTTGGAGAAAAAGTCACAATTAAAGAAAATTGGGTTATTAGCTTTGATAACAAAACAGAAAAATGCAACGCTGTTTTTTATTTACTAAAACAAAAAAACGGCTGGAAAATAGATAATTTTGAGATTAACAAATAAGTTTGCAGAAACAATCCTGTTTTTTCTCTTTTGAATACGATTTATAAAAGAAAATGAAAGGTGTTTTAAATTTATTCTTGTTAAAACTTGATTTTATTGAAAAGAATGCAATGTTTGACGATTTATGTTTTGGATTATAAGGTGAAAAATGTTTAATATTGCGTTTTTGATCTTCACCTTTTTTAAATAATGTCTGTTTATAGCAAATATGCTGACCATATTCTACTAAATCTCCTTAAGGAAGATGATCAGCTGGCCTATACAGAAATTTTCGAAAGATATTCCAAAATTCTTGTCAATCATGCTTTTAAAATGCTTGGCAGTCAGGATGAAGCTAACGATGTCGTTCAGGAAGTATTTTTAGCAATATGGAATAAACGACTGGAATTAATTATTACCGGATCTCTTTCTTCTTACTTATACAAAGCAGTAAAAAACAGAATTCTTAATCATATTGCTCACGAAAAAGTGGTGTCTCGATATGCTGATTCTATTTCAGATTATATTGAAAATGATTATGTTTTTGCCGATTCTAATCTTAGAGAAAAAGAATTAGAAGCAATTATTGCTAAAGAAATTGCTTTACTTCCTGAAAAAATGCGCGAAGTTTTCCTTTTAAGAAAAGTCGAAGAACTTTCGTATGATGAAATTGCAAATCAGTTAAATATTACCGATAAAACGGCAAAACAACAAGTATATAATTCAGTCAAAATTCTTAGAGAAAAGCTGAAATCGTTGATGCACGTTTTTGTCTGGTAAATTATTATAATTCTTTTTGTTAATTTTTAAAATATTTTCTTCTCGTAACTTCTTCATTAGTAAATAGAAAACATCATTTCTTTTGTTTTACTAACGATTTAATAATATTTTTTAAACTTTTTTTGTTTTTGTCTATGACAAAAACACTTTATAACTGTCTTACTTAAAACAGGATAAAATTTTCCTTTATAATTATGAATGAATCAGAAATCTCAGCATTGCTTCGAAAACATCAGGAAGGCACTTTATCTCCAGCCGATCAGGATAAATTAGATGCGTGGTATTTACATAAAGTTTCAAACAGCAATTTACAGCTTAATGAATATGAGCTTGAAGAAAGTTATCAAAAACTGAAATCAAAACTGCCGTTATATCAGGAACCAAAAGTTATCAGTATCTGGCCTCGTGTTGCAGTCGCAGCATCGATAGTTTTATTGTTAGGAACGGGAATATTTTATTTTTCTAAATCAGAAAAAGAGCAAAACATTCAGGTTGCAGCAAAACCGCTTGAAATCGCTCCCGGAGGAAATCGTGGTATTTTGACGCTTTCTAACGGTAAGCAGATTATTTTATCTGATTTATCGGCAAAAGATACAATCGCTCAGGAAGGAGATCAGGATGAAGTTACCATTAAAATGGATGCCAAAGGAGTAATTACGTATGTAATAAATCCAAATGCGGCCGACTCAAAAGCTGATGATAATTCGTTTAATACACTTTCTACACCTACCGGCGGACAATATAATATTGTTTTGGCAGACGGAACAAAGGTATATCTAAATGCAGTTTCATCTATTAAATATCCAACTCAGTTTAATGGAAATCAAAGAATTGTTGAGTTAGAAGGAGAAGCTTATTTTGAAGTTGCCAAAGACAAATCGAAACCTTTTATCGTAAAATCTGATAAACAGTCTATTGAAGTTTTAGGAACTCATTTTAATGTTCATGCTTATGATAATGAATCGATTGTAAAAACAACTTTGTTAGAAGGAAGTGTTGCGGTTAGTTCTAAAAATCAAAAAACGATTTTAAAACCTGGGCAGCAATCTAATGTTTCTGACAATACGACTAAAATAACGGTTAAAGATGTTGATACAGAAGCAGCAATTGCATGGAAAAACGGCCGATTTAAATTTGACAATGCCGATTTAAAATCGGTTATGAAACAATTAGAACGCTGGTACGGAATTAAAGTAGAATATCGCGGCGATGTTTCTGATGTAAGATTTAACGGAGGTACGTTTAGAAATAAAAATTTATCTGAAGTATTAAAAGTACTTGAGCTTAGTAATATCAAATTTAAAGTAGAAGGAAAAACGATTATTGTATATCCCTGATTTTAGATTTATCCCATTTATGTTGAGACTATAAATTAAAAAACCAGAGGCAGTTGCGATGCTTCTGGTTGTTAATAGAGTTTATAGCCAATATAAGTTTGTCCACCTATTGTTTAACTATAACCAATGTAAATGTATGAAATTAAATTTACAACCAAAAAAACCTTACAAAAAACTCACGAAAAAAATTCCGAAATGTAATTTTCAGAACCAATTATGGCTTTTTAGTATGCTGCTAATGCTTTGTAGTTTTTCAAGCCAGGCACAAAATATCACAATTAATTTTAAAGACGCACCTCTTGAAAAAGTTTTAAAAGAAATTGGAAGACAGGCAAATTACGAAGTTTTTTACACTCAAAAACTGCTTAAAGATGCTAAACCTGTAAGTATTAATGTAAAGAATTCATCTTTGAATGAAGCTTTAAATCAGGTTTTTAGAAATCAAAATGTAAAGTTTACCCTTACCAACCAAACGATAGTGGTAACGGCTCCAAAAACCGAAGATCGGGGAAACGACCTAATCGATATTCGCGGAAAAGTATTAAATAACAAAAATGAACCTTTTCCGGGAGTAACGGTTACTGTTGCCGGAACAAACAGAACAAGTATTACTGATTTTGACGGAGGTTTTGCTCTTGATAAAGTTTCTCCAAATGCCATTCTTGAATGTTCTGGATTAACTATTGAGAAAAAATCTTTTGGAATCAGCGGCCGTACAGATTTAACCCTTGTTGTAGAAGATAAAATTTCTACAATGAAAGAAGTTGTAATTACAGGTTACCAAACTATTGCCAGAGAGCATTTTACAGGTTCTATTGCAAAAGTTGATGAAAAAACCCTGAACGAAAATATCAACAGTAATTTAATGACCGCACTTGAAGGACGTGTTTCAGGTTTGATGTATCAGAAAAATCCAACCGGAGCTTCTGCAGATACTCCAATTTTGCGTGGTATGGGAACTTTTTCTACGTCTACAGTTGGGTATAGTCCGCTTATAGTAATTGACGGGCTTCCAACAGAATTGACTTTAGACGAAATTAATCCGTATGATATTGAAAGCGTCAATGTTTTAAAAGATGCTGCTGCGGCTTCTATTTATGGTTCGCGCGCGGCTAATGGTATCATTGTCTTAACGACTAAAAAAGGAAATGGAAGATTGAAGGTAACACTAAACTCTGATTTTTTTATTGCTGACAAACCAGATTTGAGAGATATGAATTATGCATCTACAGGCGACATAATCGATCTTGAACAAGCGGTTTATAATAGAGAAAGAGGCAGATATGCCGATACAGCGACAATGTTTAACAGTTATGGCGATATTGGAAACAGCAGTATGAAATATTACAGTCCGCTTTATCAGCTTAACAGAAACTTGGAAGAAGGTAAAATCAGCAGTGCAGATTACAATAATACTATTGGTCAATGGAGAAAGAATGACTATATAAAAGATTACCGTGATAATGTATGGCAGAAAGAATTTAGACAACGTTATAACGTTGCCTTTTCGGGAAGTACCAGCAAACAAAATACATATGTTTCGCTTAATTATGACCAATCTCAAAATCGTATTGTAAATAATCAGAGTCGTAATTTTAATCTTTATGCAAAAAGCAGTTTTCAGGTAAACAACTGGTTAAACGCTACATTTGGAATAAACGGAACATACAGCAATGATGATGTTACAGATAATGATTTCAGTAAATACGATATTCAAAAAAGATACGAACGTATTACAGATGATAACGGAAATCGTGTATTGTCTTCATTCGTTGGTATTGGCGACGGCTTTACTTCCGGTGCTATTATTAATCCCGCTGTTGCAGAGAAAATAGCTGGTTTAAGTGGTTTTAAATCAACTGGTTTTAATATTTTAGACGAGCTTAACAATGGTATTATAAAGCAAAGCTCATTAAGTTTGAGAACATTTGCCAATATTCGTGCTAAAATATGGAGAGGCTTAAGTTTTAATACACAATTTCAGTATGAAGTAAGGAAAAACGATAATGAGCAATATTACAGTGTTGACTCTTATAGAATGCGTATGGCAATTAATGCCTTAACGGGATATAACCCAACAACAAATGCTTATACGTATGTAGACGGTTTTTCTGCTGGAGGACGTTACAAACAATGGAACAGCCAGGCAAGTAATTATTCTTTTAGAAACCAGTTAGATTACAATCAGGATTTTGCAGACGGAAAACATTCTATAAATGCACTTGCAGGTATGGAAATGCGCGAAACTTTTGTTCCTAGAACTATAGAACAAATTCGTTATGGTTATGATCCGGTTACACTTACTTCGGCAACGCTTAATACCCTTGCTTTAAGCCAGACAGGAGCTCCAAGTTATATTTATGGAAACAATAGAACATTGGGTGCGCCGTCAAGAACACAAACAGAAGTTTTACATCGTTATTTCTCTGTATTCAGCACTTTAGGTTATACTTTTTTATCTAAATATAATGTTACAGGAAGCTACAGAATAGACAGAGCCGATTTGTTTGGGGTCGATCCTAAATATAAAAACCGTCCATTATGGTCTGCAGGTTTAGGATGGAATATCAGCAGTGAAGAATTCATGAAAGATATAAAATGGGTTAATACACTTAAACTGAGAGCCACTATTGGGGTTAACGGAAACGTAGATCAAAGTACAACTCCGTATGTAACAGCTACCAGAAAAAATGACAATTTATACCAGTCGCTGCAATACATTAATATTACCGGACAGCCAAATCCAATGCTGAGATGGGAGAAAACACAAGGAACCAATCTTGGTGTAGATTTTAGTTTATTCGGAAATAAATTAAACGGAACCATCGATGTTTACAGAAAATACAGCAGTGACTTATTGGCTACAACAGATTTAGATCCAACAGTTGGTGCAACAACCAGAAGAATTAATGCCGGAGCTTTGCAAAATAAAGGTATAGAATTCAACTTTGGTTCTGAATGGTATAATAATGGTAATTTTAAAATTGCTTCTAATTTAATTTTAGCATTCAATAAGACAACTGTAGAAAAAGTTACAAGAGCTCAGTCTTCGGCATCGGTTTACGTAAGTTCTCCAATAGATTATTTTAAGATTGATGAGAATTATAATAGTTTATATGCTTACCAATATGGAGGAACTGTAAACGGATATCCTTATGTTTTAGATGAAAACGGAAATCCGTCAATTACTTTTGACAATAATGGAAACCCGATAGGAACTTCAATTAAAACCATTACAAATCCGGATGCCCTTGTAAACATGGGAAGTCTAACGCCAACTTACACTGGTTCAGTTTCACAACGCTTTTCATACAAACAATTCGACCTGAATTTCTTGTTTGTTTTTTCTGGAGGAAATGTAATGCGTAAAGAAACGATGGACATGAGCATAGATGCTGTAACACTTAATGGAATTGCAGATCGTTACACAGATTCAAACAGAAATGACAATACCCGTTTATTTGTAGATTTTGACGAAAGTGTTAGAAATTATGCAGGAACAATCAGCAGTCAATGGAGAAATTCAACGGCAAATGTTGTAGACGGCGATTTCATTAAATTAAGAAATGCCTCGTTAGCTTATAATTTATCAAAAAGCTTGGCTAATAAAATTAAATTATCATCGGCAAAATTAACTTTTCAGGTAAATAATATTTGGTATTGGAGCGCTGCAGGAAATCGTATTGACCCTGAAGTATATTCAGCAAACATTGGTACGCGTAATTTACCATCGCCTACAACTTATTTATTAGGCTTTAATCTTACACTTTAAAAAAAATGAAACAGATATATATAACACTGCTGTCGGCTTTGATGTTTACCGCATCATCTTGCGAAGATTATACCGACGTTACTCCAAAAGGATCTTTGGTTGTTGAAACAGCGTCACAATTTTATGAAATGGTTTCGCTTCCTAACAGAGGTTATCCAATTAACAATTTCCAGTATTTATCAGACGATCAATGGATGAGAGAATCCAATGTTATTGGAAGAACGCCAAACATTGATATCCTCAATTTTACTTTTGATGAAACTGTAGACCGTGTTTCTTTATTGGGAGGTTCGAGTTTCTACAATCAGGCTTACACTTACATTAACAGATGGAATACCATTATTACATTAGTTGATGATAGTAAAGGAGACGATAATATCAAGCAATTGGCAAAAGCCGAAGCAAAAATTTACAGAGCTTACGATCATTTTTTATTAATAAATACGTATGCAAAAGGATACGATCCGCAGACGTCTGCAACAGATGGCGGAATCTGTATTATGGACAAATTTGATTTAGAATCACAGCCTTCAAAATCAACAGTAGCGCAGGTTTATGATTTTATCCAAAAAGATATAGAAGAAGCACTGCCGTATCTTCAGGAAAAACCCTTAGATGTTTATCATCCTTCGCTGGCATTTGCTTATGCATTTAAAGCCAAAGTACACTTGTTTAAACGTGAAATTGCCAATGCTCAGGCAGCGGCAGAAAAATCTCTAAGTTACAATAATCAAATATTTGATATGGTGGCTTACAATGCTCAGGGCGGACCAACAGCAGTAGCAGTTCCTGCGGCAAATAATGTAGAAGTACTAAGTTATATGTATATGTTGGGATATACAGAAATGAATTTAGGACAGCTTTATGTTATCAGCCCGGAATTAAGAACTTTATTCGGAACTAATGATGCACGTTTTAATTTGTTCTTTAATACCACAAGTACAAGCAATTTAGATCAAGGTTCGAATACAGCATATTGGGGAACACAATATACAAGATTTTTCTACCCAACCGTTGGAATGAAAACTACAGAAGTTTATTTAATGCTGGCCGAATGTTATGCGAGAGAAAATAAATTGAATGAAGCTGTAGACGTTTTAAATACTTTAAGAGCAAAACGAATTTTATCTGGCACTGTAAATCTAACTGTTCCGGCAACCAGAAAAGAAACAATGGAACTTGTTGTAAGCGAACGCAGAAAAGAACTTTTATTTGGTTTTAACCGTTTTTTTGATCTTAAAAGATTAAATACAGAAACAGAATATGCTAAAACTATAACAAGAGTATTTCCAATTGTAAACAAAACCGTTCCGCAGAAAACGTATACGCTGCAGCCGGGTTCAAGATTATATATTATTCCATTTCCGTTGTCTGTTCTGCAAAAAAATCCAAAATTAACATTAAATACAGACGAAAAAGTTCCGTTTTAATTCCAATGAAGAAATTATTTATTTTACTAATCATGCTGACTGCCGTGCAGCAGCATGGTTTTGCTCAAACTCCCGAAAAAAAGGCAGATAGTACCAGTACACAGCCAAAAGGCATGCAGCCTTACAATAAGGTTATTACAGACAAAGCCAAAAACAAAACAGGTCTTTTTACTGTAAGTCAGGTTGATACTAAGTATTATTTTCAAATTCCGGACAGCTTGTTTAATCGATACATGCTGGTTGTAACCCGATATCTTTCTACTCCTGAAGGAATAGGGATTTTTGGCGGTGAAAAAGCAAATGAGCAGACTATTTATTTTGAAAAAGGGGCAAACAACACCATTTATTTAAGATCATTACAATATAGACAAGATGTTCGTTCATCTGATTCTATGCTGGCAAAAGCGTTGGCAAATAGTAATGAAAACCCAATTGTAGCGGCATTTCCAATCAAAACAACCAATCCTGATACAAAAAATGTAGTTATTGATGTAACGGATGTTTTTAAGAAAGACAATGCAATGTTTGCTATTGAAAGTAAAGAGAAAACAGAGAAAAAACTAACGTCTCTTGCCGATGATAAATCGTTTATTGAAAACATTGATTCCTATCCAATTAATATTGAAGTAAAAACGACAAAGACTTATACAAGTTCTACTTTGAGCAGCGGGAGTACTACATTGCGTTTAAATACATCAATTGTACTGCTTCCAAAAACGCCGATGCGTAAACGTCTATTTGATGAGAGAGTAGGGTATTTTGCTAATAAATATGTACTGTTTGATGATGACGAGCAAAGAGCACAGAAAAAATTTATAGTACAGCGTTATCGTTTAGAGCCGAAAGACAAAGACATCAAAAAATATTTAAAAGGCGAATTGGTTGAACCAAAAAAACAAATCGTCTATTACATTGATCCGGCAACGCCAAAAAAATGGAGACCGTATTTAATTGCGGGAATCAACGATTGGCAGAAAGCTTTTGAAGCAGCAGGTTTTAAAAATGCAATAATTGGTAAAGAATGGCCGGAAGACGATAAAACAATGAGTTTAGAAGATGCACGATATTCTGTAGTTAGATATCTTGCTTCTGAAACACCAAACGCTTACGGACCAAGAATCAGCGATCCAAGAAGTGGTGAAATTATAGAAAGTCATGTAGGCTGGTATCATAATGTGATGAAATTAGTACAAAGATGGTACATGATTCAGGCAGGACCTTTAGATCCAAGAGCCAGAAAAATGCATTTAGATGATGACTTAATGGGGCAGTTAATCCGTTTTGTTTCTTCGCATGAAATCGGACACACAATTGGTCTTCGTCACAATATGGGAGCGAGCTACGCAACTCCGGTAGAAAAACTTCGAGATAAAAAATGGGTAGAAGAAAACGGTCATACGGTTTCTATTATGGATTATGCCCGTTTTAATTACGTAGCACAGCCAGAAGACAATATCAGTCCGCAGGGCATTTATCCACGAATTGGAATGTACGATAAATGGGCTGTAAAATGGGGTTACAATTATTATCCAAACGCTAAAGATGAGTTCGAAGAAGAAACAATCCTTGCAAAATTAACAACAGACAGCCTGACTGCAAACCCTAAATTATGGTTTGGAGGCGAAGGTAAAGACGAAGATCCGCGCAGTCAGTCAGAAGATCTTGGAGACGATTCTGTTCTAGCGAGTGATTATGGTATTAAAAATTTGAAAAGAGTAGTGCCAAATCTAATTCAGTGGACGTATCAGCCAAACGACGCTTACGATAATTTATCAGATATGCATAAAGCGGTAGTTGGGCAATATTCAAGATACTTGTATCATGTATTAAAAAATATTGGCAACAATTACATTACTAAAAGAACAGTTGATGAAAAAGGTGTTGTTTACCAGCCAATTCCAAAAGCTAAAGTAAAAGCAGCAATAGGATATGTAGGAAGACAATTGTTTGAAGCACCGCTTTGGATGTATCCGCAGGAAATTGAGCAGCTTATTCCGCTAAAAACGGCAGAGCAGATTTCAGATCAGCAGAATCAGGTTTTAAATATGCTTTTAAGTTCTGGAATGCTTTACAACATCAGTCTAAAAACAATGCAGTCAGAAGGTGCTTATACAGTTCCTGAATTTCTAAACGATTTACAGCAGACAGTCTGGGTAAAATTCAGCGGAAACGAAAAACAAGATTTTTACAGACGCAGTTTACAACGCGGTTATATTGAAAAATTAGGAATGTTATTATTACCTAAAGAAGTAGAACCAGGAAAAGCTTTAAATGCAGCACAACGAAGCGACGTGAGATTATACGGCAGACAGCATCTTTTAAAATTAAAAACAGAAGTAACCAAATCGATGAATGCTGCAACCGGATTTAACAAAGATCATTACGAAAGTATTTTATTAGAAATAGATAAAATCATCAACAAATTAGACAAACCTACATCATGAAAAAAATATTCATCATAACGTTGATTTTCTTAAGCGCATTCGCAAATGCCCAGTTGACTTCAAAAGAAGAAGTGCTTCCGGAACAGGTTGCAAAACGTGAAACAGAAAAAAAGGAAATCACAAAAAACTATCTGGCTCTAAAAAATAGTTTTTTAATTTCTGATAGTCTTGCTGTAGTTAAAAATGCTGAAGCATTGAAAAACGCCTTAAAAAATTTCAAGTTTAAAAAACTGACTCTTGAAAAAATGAATGAAGCAACAACATCAAGAAGAGAAATTATGGAGTTGGCTTCTCAGCTTACAGCCACTAAAAACATTAATAAACAACGTAAAATTTTTGAAACCCTTTCTGAAAAATACTGGGATCAGGCAGTGAAATTCAAGCCTGCTGATACACCTTTATATTTGCAGGTTTGTCCAATGACAGGTGCTGTCTGGACAAGTGACAGCAAGGAAATCAAAAACCCTTATTATCCAAAAAATATGCTTACCTGTGGTGAAGTAAAAAGCAGTATATAAAGATTAATTTTGATTTAGTTTGATAGATACGGTATTCTGAATAAGAAGCCGTATTTATCTTTTATAGCAGAGAATTACCAATTTCCCTGTAAGCCTCCCTTAAGTGCAGCATTGTATTTTTCCAAATCAAAGCTGTACAAATCTGGTGCTTTATGCGCACCTCCTTTTCTTGATTCGTCCAGTTTGGTCAGGATATCAAAACGAAGGATCTTTCTATAGAAATTTCCTCTATTTAATTTTTTACCCAAAATACCTTCATATAATTTTTGAAGCTCAGGCATTGTAAATTTTTCAGGAAGAAGATTATAACCAATCGGATGATTGTTTAATTGTTCACGAAGGGTCATAAGAGCTTTATCAAAAATAGTTCGGTGATCCATCATAAAAGCTGGAAGATTTTCTATCGAATGCCATTTTACAACGCTTGAAAACTCGTCAATATTTAATTTCACCTGCGAATGTTCTGCAAGAGCGTAATAACCAATAGATACAAAACGCTGCTTGTGCCACATACTGTCATCATAATCCTTAAAAGCAAATTCAGAACGGTTTAAATTTCCGAAAGTATAAAATTGCTGCAGGTAAATATTCTCTGTTCCCGTTCTGTCTTTTAAAATCCTAACTGCCGCATCGTCAACATTTTCTAACTTTTCTACATAACCTCCAGGAAGTCCCCATTCTTCTCGGTCTTTCATTTTTAAAATCAAAACCTGAAGTTCATTTTCGTGAAAACTGAAAATAACACAGTCAATAGAAAGTGTTGGAATAAATCTTTCCCAAGACTCTGCTGAACGTATTTCTAGTAGTTTTTTAAATTCCATAAGGGTACAATTAGCTTCAAATTTAAACTTTTTAAAAGGTATGAGTCAAATTACATGAGTTTTTTCTGATACTTTTTGATCGTCATGAAAAAATCTAAAAGTTGATAATTTTTTTTCTGCACTTTATTCAGTTTCAATACATCAATTTTTTAAAGTCTTCTTTTTTTTCAATAATTACAAGACTTTACGCAAACGAGGTAGTTTGTTTTTAGTTTGAATTGACAATTCAGTTCAATATTCTTATTTGTTGCTTTTATGGAATTTTTAGCTCGCTTATAATGCTAAATTACAAATTATAACATCAATTATTTGTTGATATGAAAAATAGTATTTAATATTGCTTCATTATGAAGCAATGAAAATTTATAAAGCATAAAACTAGCTTACATTATTCATGATGTGTGAAGTAAATAGTAAAACGGGAACGATTTCTAAACTAAAAGACTTTAAAACCATCTATATTATGAAACATAGAATTACAAAAACAGTAAAGGTAACGCTTTTAACAGCGCTTGTACTTTCAAGTCTGTCTTTTAATACGTTACCAAAAAATGAAAAAGATCCTGTAATTACGATTAACGGATTTACGTTTACCGATTTCAATAAAAATGGAAAATTAGATTTGTGGGAAGATACACGTCTGCCTGTTAATCAGAGGATTGAAGCAATCATTAAGGAAATGACCAATGCCGAAAAAGTAGAATTACTAATCGGAACGGGAATGCCCGGAATCGAAGTTTTAACTGGGCCAGTTGGAGATTCTAAACAAGGTCTTGTTCCGGGAGCAGCAGGAGGAACGGCTTCTTTTGAACGTTTCGGAATTCCTGCAACGGTTGTAGCCGATGGCCCGGCAGGTTTAAGAATAGCGCCAACAAGAGAAAACGACTCTAAAACGTATTATGCAACGGCTTTCCCTGTTGGAACGGCTTTGGCTTCAACTTGGAATAAAGCACTTTTGGAAGAAGTTGGAAAAGCAATTGGAAATGAAGTCAAAGAATATGGAGTTGACGTTTTATTAGCACCAGCATTAAATATTCAGAGAAATCCATTAAACGGAAGAAACTTCGAATATTACTCTGAAGATCCGTTGATTTCTGGAAAAACAGCTGCAGCGATTGTAAACGGAATTCAGTCGCAGGGTGTTGGAACTTCGATTAAACATTTCGCAGTAAATAATGAAGAAACGAATCGTTTGACCATCAACGCACATGTTTCTGAAAGAGCAATTAGAGAATTGTATCTTAAAGGTTTTGAGATTACAGTTAAAGAATCACAGCCTTGGACGGTAATGTCTTCCTACAACAAATTAAACGGAGAATATACATCTGATCGAAGAGATTTATTAACTCAGGTTTTAAGAGACGAATGGGGTTTTAAAGGAATTGTCATGACCGACTGGTTTGGAGGTTTTCCGGGTTTTGAATCGATTCAAAAAGGCGGTATTTCGGATGTTGTAAAACAAATGAATGCCGGAAACGATCTTTTGATGCCGGGAATTCCTGCTCAGAAAAAAGCGTTATTAGAAGCTTTAAATTCAGGAAAATTATCTCAGGAAGCAGCGAATACGAATGTGAGAAGAATTTTAGAATACGTTTTCCGCACGCCGACTTTTGCTAAATACAAATACAGCGATAAACCTAACTTAACGCAAAATGCGGCTGTAACGAGAAGTGCGGCAACTGAGGGAATGGTTTTACTTAAAAACGAAAAAAATGCGTTGCCTTTTGCTGACAAGCAGAAAGAAGTTTCGTTATTCGGAGTTACGTCATACGCTTGGATTACAGGCGGTACAGGAAGCGGGAGCGTAAACAATAAGCATACAGTTTCTCTTTTAGAAGGATTAAACGCTGCGGGTTATAAATTAGATAAGGAATTAACAGATTTATATACACCGTATGCAGAAAAAGAGCAGGCAGCAGAAAAAGAAAACAGAAAGAAAAGAGGTGTTTTGGCTTTGCCTGAAAGACTTCCTGAAATGAAAATGGACGACGCTTTCTTAGCTAAAAAAGCAGCAAGTTCTGAAATTGCTTTTGTAACTCTTGGAAGAAACTCCGGAGAAGGCGGGGATAGAGTAGTAGACAACGATTTTAATTTGGCTACAGAAGAAATCGAAATGCTGGACAGAATCTCAAAAACTTTTCATGCAAAAAATAAAAAAGTAGTCGTGATTTTAAATATCGGCGGTGTAATCGAAACGGCTTCTTGGAAAGATAAAGTCGATGCTATTTTACTAGCTTGGCAGCCGGGACAAGAAGGCGGACATTCTGTAGCCGATGTTATTTCTGGAAAAGTAAATCCGTCTGGAAAATTGACCATGACATTTCCTGTAAAATATGCTGATAATTCTTCGGCTAAAAACTTCCCTGGAATTCCTGCAGATAATCCAAAAGAGGTAACTTATGAAGAAGGCATTTATGTTGGATACCGTTATTTTAATACTTTCAATGTAAAACCATCTTACGAATTTGGTTTTGGAAGTTCATACACCACTTTTGAATATTCTGGAATCAAAGTAAGTTCACCAACTTTTAAAGATAAAGTAACAGTTTCAGTTACGGTGAAAAATACAGGAAAAACGGCCGGAAAAGAAGTTGTTCAGTTGTATTTAAACGCTCCGTCTAAATCTATCGACAAACCAAAAGAAGAATTAAAAGCTTTTGGTAAAACAAAAGAATTAAAACCGGGAGAAAGCCAAACCTTAACTTTTACATTATCTCCAAAAGATTTGGCTTCTTTTATTGAAAGTAAAAGCGCCTGGATTGCAGAAGCCGGAAAATATAATGTTCTTGTTGGAGCCTCTTCATTAGATATTAAACAAAAAGCGTCGTTTACGGTTGCAAGTGAAATTATTGCTGAAAAAGTGAAGAAAGCTTTTGAATTAGATTCAAAGTTTACAGAACTAAAGCCTTGATTAGTTAGTTTATTTTTTTTGAAAACCGTCTCATTTTTTGTGGGCGGTTTTCTCTATTTATATATTTTGTGAATTTAAATTAACCAGCCTGCTCTTTTTTTCCATTCCTCAACTTCTAATTTTCGTTTTTCAAAATCTTTAGGAGGTAATTGATTTTCATTTTGGGCACGTTTTCTCATGATTTCTGTCTGCTCTTCAATTGTGTTTAAGCCAATTCGTTTTCTTCTTTGGTTTACTTTATCTAAATTATCATAAACATTCGGACTTAAGAATCCGTTTTCATCCCAGTCAAATTGGGTGCCGTAAAGCTGTGGTTTGTTTTCAAAAACCGCAATTCGATCAGAAAGGTATGCTAAATTTATTTCTGCAGCTTTATTTTCGCTGACAGCAGTTTCTAATAATTTCAGGCATTTTTTCATAAACTCCGGCTGGCTTATAGAATGCTGAATTATTAACCATGCAGCTTCTGCGGCTTCACTGCCTACTTTATCAATTGTGGGATATCCTATTTTTTCGATTATTTCATTTAAAAATGCTGCATTTTGGTTGTGCATTTTTTCCATTTCAGTATTATATCCTTCACCAAGTTTTTTATCAGCAATAAGTTTTTCCCTAAATTCTAAATCTTTGTTTTTAAGGTTAATTATTTGGGCAGCAAAGTGTGGATATTCCATTTTCAACCAGAATTAAGATTTTAAAAAAGCTTCAGCCATAAATTGTTTAAGGCTTTTTTCTTCCAATATTTCAATTGAAAATTCACCAAATCGTTTTGGCAGCCATATAATTTTAACGCCGCTTGGCGAGTTTAAACTTTCTTTTGATAAAGGATTTCCATTTTCATCTTCAGGCTGTAAACCATTTGCAGTTAATTCATCAAAAGCGGCTTCAATATCTAAAACCGAATAACAATGTCTGTAAATAGTTCCTTCGCCTTTAGAATCCATTAAATTTTTAAGATTTCCTGAAAAAGGCTGTACAAGCATAAAACGCTCAAGACCCATTTTTACAACGGCATATGTAACATGAAGTCCGTCTCTTTTCCAATCAAATTTTTTTGAAATTTTGGCATTAAATATTTTTGAATAATAAGCACAAGCTTCGTCAAGATCTTTTACTAAAATATCAATGTGGCTGAATTTAAGTTCCATTCGTTTTTATTTGCTAATACAAAAATCAGCAGTTAATTATTATAAGATTTTATAGAATTCTAGATACAGCTTTTTATAAATCAAAAAAGTGTTTTACAAATTTAAGTTTATTTATAATAGTACAAACACTTTATTATGAGAGGTATAATTACGAATTAAATAAGAGTAAATTTCTTAGTTGTAATGGTTATAAAACGTATTATAACAAATGATGATTTTTTTACTCTTAAAAGTATTAGAAATAATGCACAAAAAATCTGCGAACCCTTATTATATCTAATCTTCAAAGTAATATTTAATTATTACTATTAGTTATTTTTTATAAGTAAAAGTGTAATTAATATATAAGAAAACTACCTAATATTGCCTTTTATTGGGTCTATTTAATTAATCAATTTTTAGTTAGGTATTATTGAGATTCCAGCAGTTCCATAAATTGGGGATTATGCCTGTCTGGACCGCCCGTCTTATGTTTTTAAGACGGGTTTTTAACTCTTTTTCAAATTTTGCCATGTTATGAAAAAACTTTACATATCACGTATGTTGATTTTTTCTTATTCAATAAATTATTATAACGAACCTGGTTAAATCTTATTCTGCAGTTATTAAAGTTCGTTATGTATAATTCTATTTTACACCAAATGATTATGGTATAAAATAGTAGAATGAAAATTCAGCATACTCATATAGTAACAATTTAAGCTTTTTAATTAATGATATTATAGAAATATAATTATCGATGTTTTTAAAACCTTCTACTAAATTTTAAAATATAAGTTATGAAAAAACATTACACGCCATTTGTATTTTTGCTCTTCATTCCGGTTTCATTTTCAAATTCTGTTGATGCCAGTTCTCGTATTGCTGTGAAGAATCCGTTACCTCTAGTTCAAAATCATCCTTACCTTAATTTAAAAAAAGACTATTTATCTGAAATCGAAAGACACCGTGTGTGGCTTAATTTGACGAATAATGAAGGTCTTTTTAAACAGCTTTTAATCGCGTATGTAGAAGGAGCAACTAATAATTACGATCATAATTATGATGCTATTTCTATGGGAGCTAATAAATATGCGGATTTTTACAGTATTAATGAAGACAATAAATTAGCTATTCAGGGACGCGCTCTTCCATTTCTTGCAACAGATACCGTTCCGTTAGGATATAGTACAGAAATCGAGGGAGATTTAGACATTTCAATTGATCACGCAGACGGTATTTTATCTAATCTGGATATTTATCTGGAGGATAAAAAAAGGGGTATAATGCATAATTTGAGTAAAAGCCCTTATACATTTTCTACCGAAAAAGGTACTTTCTTAGATCGTTTTGTTATTCGTTACATGTCAGGCGGAACTTTAGGCAGAGATGAATTTGCCAGTAATTCTCAAAGCGTAACCATTACTTCAAAAAATAAAGTTATTACATTAAAATCATATAAGTCTGCATTACAACAGGTTTCTGTTTATGATATATCTGGAAGACTTATTTACAATAACGCCAATGTTAAAACATTTGATTTACAGATTAGCAATATACAATCAGGTTCTCAAGTATTAATTGTTAAAACACTTTTGGAAAATGGAAACAAGACAGCTCAAAAAGTACTGTTTTAATTTTTGCTGAATAATGCAATTAATAAATAACATTTTTGAATTAATTATTTAAGCTGTCTCTTAAAAACAGTTTGTAATATTGTCTTCACTTTTTTACGGCAGAATTTCAAGTGGAAATTCTGCCGTAATTTTTTTTAGTTCCTATGTTGATTTATTAAAAAAACAATTATTACTCCTGTATTTATTTCGGGAGTTCGTTGTTAATTTTTATGGCAAAACTGGTGCTGCATAGAAAAAAATACGTTTTAAGAATAGAAATTATTAGAAATGCATAATCTGTCTATCCTTCTGATTAATTCGTCCATCTATGATAATAAAGTTGTTTCTAATTTTATTTTCGATTCAAAACTCAAATATTCAATCAATAAAAATTCAATGGTTTTGTAAAAAATGGTCATTATATAAAGTTGAACTGGAGTATTGGTTGAAATTGATGCAGAAGATAAAATCAAAGGTTATTAATTAGTTAGAAATTTTTTGTTTGTTTTTATTAGAGAGGGAGGTTAAGTACAAATTTAATCTCCCTTGCTTTTGTTTCGAGGTAAAATGTGATAATTTATTAATTTGTATTATATGAAAAGAATAACTCTTAAATTTAAAAACAGAAGCAGCTTAAAAATGGTTCTTCCATTTTTTGCACTTCTGTTTTTTTGTTCTGCAAACGGACAAAATAATAATAATGAAAAAACAAAAAATGCAAAAGCTGTAATAGAAAGATTAATTGGCAGTCGTGTCAATGAATTTGAATTGAGTATTGTTGAAAATAAAAATGAAAATAGAGAATGGTTTGAAATTGAAACTACAAACAACCTTGTCAAAATTAAAGCATCAAATAATACAACAATCTGTTACGCTGCTTACAATTTTCTGAGAGATATTGGAGCTGTTTTAGCCAGCTGGGAAGGAAACAGAGTTAATTTGCCTAAGTCATGGCCGAAATATTCTAAAAAAGGTGATACACCATTTAAATATAGAGAATATCTAAACGCCTGCACGTTTGGCTACACAACTCCGTGGTGGGATTGGAAACGCTGGGAACAGGAAATCGATTGGATGGCATTGCACGGAATCAATCTGCCAACCGCAATGGAAGGTCAGGAAGCCGTGTGGCAGGAATTATGGAAAGAATACGGATTAACCAATAATCAGTTAGAAGCACATTTTGCGGGTCCGGCATTTTTGCCTTGGCAGCGTATGGGAAATATCAACAGCCTCGAAGGTCCGTTGCCACAGGAATGGTTCAGCAAAAAAGAAGAACTTCAAAAGAAAATATTAGAAAGAATGCGAGCTTTAGACATGCATCCTGTTGTGCCGGCTTTTAGCGGTTATGTTCCAAAGGCTTTCGCCGAAAAACATCCGGAAGCTAAAATTACCGAATTAAATTCCTGGTCTGGCGGCGGTTTTGAAAGTACCTTTTTATTAGACTCAAAAGATCCTTTGTTTAAAAAAATTGGAAAACGCTTTATCGAAATCTACACCAAAATGTATGGAAAGTCTAATTTCTATTTAGCCGATTCTTTCAACGAAATTGAACCGCCGGTTTCTGAACATAATAAATACGAAGAACTTGCCAATTACGGAAGTGCTATTTATGAAACAATTGAAGAAGCCGCTCCGGGCGCGGTTTGGGTCATGCAGGGCTGGCTTTTTGGAGACAACAAAAATTTCTGGACAAAAGAAGCGACAAGCGCCTTTTTAAGCAAAGTGCCAAATGACCGATTAATGGTGCAGGATTATGCCAACGACCGATATAAAGTTTGGGATAATCAGGAAGCATTTTATGGCAAACAATGGACTTACGGATATGTACATAATTACGGAGGATCGAATCCTGTATATGGTGATTTGAATTTTTACAAAAACGAATTGACAAACCTGCTTAAAAATCCGCATACAGGAAATGTTGTTGGGTACGGTGTCATGCCAGAAGGTTTAAATAACAATTCGATTGTTTATGAATTTATTTATGATCTTCCGTGGAATCAGGGCGAACAATCTATAAAAGACTGGCTGACAAATTATCTGAATGCGAGATATGAGCAAAAAACATCTGCTTCTGTTTTTAAGGCTTGGGAATTATTATTAGAATCAGTTTACAGCACCAAATATTGGGAAACCCGCTGGTGGAATGATAGGGCTGGAGCGTATTTGTTATTTAAAAGACCAACCGCTACAATTACAGAGTTTAAAGGAAATCCTGGCGATAAGAATAAATTAAAAGAAGCTTTGGATATTTTAAAAACAGAAGCCAAGAAATACGATAAAAAGAATTTTATTCAATACGATTTAATCGATGCTTCGAGACATTATTATTCATTGTGTATTGATGAAGATTTAATCGAATGTATAAAAGCATATCAGCAGAAAGACATTGCAAAAGGCGATCAATTATTTAAAAAGATAGAAAAACAAGCTTTGGATATTGATAAATTAATGTCTGGACAACCATTAAACAGCCTTAATTATTGGGTTAAATCAGCTGCAGAATACGGAAGCACGCCTGAAGTTTCTAAATTATATATAAAAAATGCCAAAACATTAATTACACTTTGGGGCGGAGAAGGTCATTTAAATGATTATGCTTCGAGATCATGGCAGGGAATGTACAAAGGTTTTTACTGGCCAAGATGGAAAATGTTTTTAGAAGCTTTAAAAAAATCAGTAGTTAATAACACACCATTTGATGAAACAAAAGAAAGAGAGTTAATCAAAAATTGGGAAATTAAATGGACAGAAAACAAATAATTTGAATACCACAATTGAAAAAAAACGTAAATGAATAAAATACGAATTAACTATAAACGAGAAACAAAGAACTATAAACCATAATCTTAAAATATATGAAATGAAATTTTACGAAATCGATTAATTAATAAGTTTTTAACTATAGAAATTTAGAAAAATAATTTTGCGAACCCTTGATATTACTGACTTTATAGAAATTATCCATGTTTATGAATAACTTGTCCATTTGTTAACATTTCTTTACCAGTAATTTCGTCAGTACTATTTAACCAATTAACCAAATATCACAATGGAAAAACTTAAACTTTTATTATTAGCCTTCTTCTTTGGCTTCTCCATTAATACCTGGGCACAAAAAACAGATGTGACCGGTGTAGTTTTAGATGACAAAGGAATTCCACTTCCAGCCGCTAACGTACTAGAAAAAGGTACGACCAATACTGTAACGACAGATTTTGATGGGAAATTTAGAATTTCGGTTTCAAACAAAAATGCAACTCTGGTATTTTCTTTTATAGGATTTGACGATCAGCCTGTAAAATTAGACGGAACAAAAACCAATCTTTCAATCAAATTACTATCGGGTACAACTAACTTAGAGCAAGTTGTAGTTGTGGGTTATGGTAAAGGTTCTCGTAAAAACTTAACTACCTCTGTAACTTCGATAAAAGCAGAAGAGCTTAACCGTGGTGCGATCAGCGATGTAGGACAGCTTTTGCAAGGTAAAGTTTCTGGTTTAAATATTTCTTCCAGCGGTGACCCAACAAAAACAGCTTCTGTAGTTTTGCGTGGAGCTTCGACATTAAATAGTTCACAAGGACCATTTTATGTAATTGATGGAGTTCCGGGAGTAGATATTTCGATTATTTCTCCAGATGATATTGCTACAATCGACGTTTTAAAAGATGCTGCAGCAACAGCCATTTACGGTAACCGTGCTGCAAATGGAGTTATCATGGTAACGACTAAAAGAGGAAGCAAAGACAGAACACAGATTGCATATAATGGATATTATGGTTTTGAAGAAGTTTCTAATGAGTTGAAAATGATGAATGCAGATCAGCTTAGAGCTTTTACAACAAAAAACAATCTGAACTTTACTCCTGAAAATGATAAAGGCGCTAACACAGACTGGCAGAAAGAAATTTTAAGACCAAGACGTGCAGTTTCCAGCAGTCATAACGTATCGATGAGCGGTGGCGGTGAGCACGGAAATTATACAGCAAGTATTACTTCGATCCAAAGAGAAGGAGTTTTATTAAAAAGTGATTTCTCTCGTGTTATTGCACGTTTATCTGTAGATCAATATGCTTTTGATGATAAACTTAAAATAGGTCTTAATGTTACCAACTCAACCAGTAATTACATCAATGTTCCACAACGTAATACGGTTCTTTTGCAGGCGATTAATCACCTTCCGGTTTCTCCGGTAAGAAATCCTGACGGATCTTTTTTCGAAAACTTTATCAGTACAGGATATTTTAATCCAGTTGCTTTAATCGAGCACGGAACTGATGAAACAAAAACAAATAATCTTGTTGGAAATATTACTGCAGAATTAAAACTTCCTTGGGGTTTTACTTATAACTTAAATGTGGCGCACCAAAGATTATCAACATCTCACGGAGAGTTTTATGATAGTTATTATTCACAATATAATAGTGCTAACTTTTATAATAACCCAGATCCGCCTCAAACAAAAGCATTAATCAATTTTGGTGTAAATGGTTCTGCATTAAGAAATTCATATGATAATACAAACAACATTGTTGAGAGTTTCTTAAACTGGGATAAAACTTTAGGAGGTCATAAAATAAAAGCCGTTTTAGGATATTCATGGCAGGAAAACACTTATGGAGATGGGTTCCAGGCAACAGCAACTAATTTTCCTGTAGATAATGTTGGGTATAATAACCTTGCTTTAAGTAACTATACTTCTGTAAACGGATATGTAGTAAATTTTGGAGATAGTAAAGCATATCAAAAAACACGTTTAATTGGAGAATTCGTTCGTTTAAACTACGGTTACAAAGATAAATACCTTTTACAAGGAACATTAAGAAGAGACGGTGGTTCTATGTTTGGAGCTAATAACCGTTGGGGATTTTTCCCTTCTGTGGGTGGAGCCTGGAGAGTTGACAAAGAAAACTTCATGAAAAACCAAAACCTTTTCAGTGATTTAAAATTGAGAGGAAGTTATGGTGTAACAGGAAACTCATCAGGATTTAATGCTTATACAGCGCAGTTTATCTCAGGAAGTGTTGGAACTTTCTATTACAACGGACAACAAATCGGAGCTTACGGACCTAATCAGGCAGCAAATCCAGATTTGAAATGGGAAAAAACAGCTACAGCAAACATCGGTGTTGACTTTTCTATCTTGAAAGGAAAAATTACTGGTTCTGTTGATGTGTACGACAAGAAAACAACTGATATGATTTTTAATTATGCAGTAAATCCGGTGCTTGTACCAGTAGGAACAATTGTAGCAAACGGAGGTACAATGTCTAATAAAGGTATCGAAGTTAGTTTAGGAGCAACTCCGGTTAAAACAGCAAATTTCAGCTGGGCAACTAATTTGAATTTGGCAAGCAACAAAAACAAAATTGTAAAATTGACAAATCCATTATTTATTGGTGGAGATTCTATCAGAAGAGTACAGCCTGACGGAGGCGGACAAACAGGAAGCACATTACAAATCTTTAAAGAAGGAAGACCTCTTGGACAATTCTTTACACTTAAATATGCTGGAAAAGATGCAAACGGAGTTTCACAATATTATGACAAAGACAACAATTTAACTACAACACCTTTAAATGGAGTAGATTATCATTATGTTGGAGATGCACAGCCAAAACTATTATTAGGATGGGGAAATACATTTACTTACAAAAAATTTGATTTGAATGTTTTCTTCAGAGGAGTATTTGGAAACAAAATTTTCAATGCAACACGTGCCGATTTATTCAGGCCGAGTACCGCGATGACCACCAATATTTTGGTTGATGCCCAAGATGAATCACCCAATGATTTAAATGCTTATAAATATTCATCCCGATTTATAGAAGACGGAAGTTATTTAAGATTAGATAATATGACTTTAGGATATAATTTTGGTAAAGTCGGCAGATACATACAAAGCGTACGTATTTATGAAACCATAAATAACCTCTTTGTGATTACCAAATATTCAGGAATTGATCCCGAAGTTGAACAAGGAGGAACTGCTCCTGGTGTAGATTCGAACAATTTCTATCCTAAAACCAGAACTTTTATGTTTGGTTTAAACGTAATTTTCTAAAAAGTAAACTGAAATTATCATGAAAAATATATTAAAATATCTAGGACTTCCAGTACTTGCTGCTGGTTTGTTATGGTCATGCGAAGATCTTGATGTGCCTATTACCACGCAGTTAACACCAGAAGTTTTTCCTCAAAATTCTACACAATATATTCAGACAACAGGGCCGGTTTATGCCGCTTTTAGAGGTGAGTTTTCATTTGCCTGGTGGTGGTCGCAGTCTTTATCTACAGATGAAGCTATACTTCCGGCAAGAGGTGGAAACTGGTTTGACAACCGAAATTATATTGCAATGCATTACCATGACTGGAATGCTGATAACGGAATTATTGGAAGCCTTTGGGATTGGACTTCAAAAGTAATTGGATTAAGCAATCAGTCTATTTCAATTTTGAACCAGTCAATGCCGGAAGGTACAGAAAAAGCAACGCTGATTTCAGAACTAAAAACAATGCGTGCCATTTCGTACTTTATGATGATGGACAGTTATGGAGATGTACCGTTGGATACCGTGTACGGAGATTTTACGGCGCATGCTAAAACGCCTAGAAAAGAGGTTTTTAATTTTATTGAAAAAGAATTAAAAAAAGCAATTCCAAATTTGAATGCCGCTTCAGGAGTTACAACTTATGGAAGACCAAATAAACAAACGGCCAATGCAATGCTGGCAAAATTATATTTGAATGCAGCAGTATACACAGGAACAGAGCGTAACAACGATTGTATTGCAGCTTGCGATCAAGTAATAAACTCAGGATTATATTCAATAGAGCCAAGAGCAACTTATTTGCAAATGTTTTATCCAAACAACGGACCGCAGATGAAAGAATTCATCTTTGCCGTTCCTTACGATCCTGCAGCGGTTACAGTAGGTTTCAACGGACAAATGTATCATGCACGTTACGATGTGCCTCGTTCTGAAAGAGCTAAGTTTGGGTTGTCATTTACACCTAGTGCAGCAAGAAGTACAATTCCTGAATTTTACGCTTATTTTGACGACGCAAATGATATTCGTAACAAACAATGGCTTACCGGATTACAATTTATGAATGATGGAGTTACACCAGTAATGGTTACAACAACCAAAAAAGGTTACGATCAGTTTTATACAGGTTCAGATGGAAGTGCACCATATACATATCAGGTAAATTTAACACCAAACATTGTATTACGCCAAAGTGTTACGTTGTTTGACTTAGGTAACGATGAAATTGCATGGAATATGGGATATAGAAATATTAAATTCTATCCAGACAATACTTCAACAAGCCGTAATCAAAATAACGACGTACCGTTTTTACGTTATTCGGACATTCTTTTAATGAAAGCCGAAGCCATTTTACGTGGTGGAGCTGTTACTTTAGGGCAAAGCTCAGACGCATTGGTAAATATGGTTCGTTCTAATCGTACCACATCTGCAGCTTTAAGCGGTGTAACTTTAGAACAATTATACAGAGAAAGAAGCCGAGAGTTTGCTCAGGAAGCATGGCACAGAAATGATATGATTCGTTTTGGAAAATATGAAGGATCTTGGGGATATAAAACAAATACAGATACTTATCGTCGTGTTTTCCCAATTCCAACCAATGCAATGATTTTAAATCCCGCTCTTACTCAGACTGATGGATATTAAAATAAAATTTAGTTAAGTACGCGCCTTGTAAGCATTTTAATTTGAAAAGGAGAGGAAGAGTAAAATTCTTCTCCTTTTTTACAAAAGAAAACTGTTTTTCTTAGTTGCTCATGAAAATCAGTTCGGTTTTATTTTTGTTTTGAATGAACACAAAGCTTGATTGAATGCGTTTCGGAAAATTAAGGGAAGATCAAGTTTTGTAACATTCAATCTATTTAGGTTTTGAAAATACTTCATAACCTGCAATTCCTATATCTATATTTTTTCGATTTAAATAAAATGATATAAAAATCCTGCTCAAATATTATTGCCCCATCAATACAAAAAAAATAAATGAAGCTAAATAAAATCTCGATAATAGGACAAATTGCAATAAGTATAACACTTATTTTTTCAGTGTCATGCAGCGCCCAGAAAATGGTCTCTTCAAAGAAACAAGTTTCAGATCTGGTTTATCCGTTGTTGGACACCGAAAATTCAAGATGGTTTTACTTTTCATCTGCAAGCCGTCCGTTTGGAATGGTTAATTTAAATCCCGATACCGAAATAAAAGGCGATTGGGGAGGCGGTTATAAATATACTACAGATACCGTAAAAGGTTTCAGCCACGTTCACGAATGGCAATTGTCGGGCGTATCCGTAATGCCCGTAACAATTTCGAAAGAAAATAAAGCATCAATTTTTAAAGATTTTTATTCAAAATTCAGTCATAAAACAGAAATCATAACTCCAGGATATCATTCACTAAAACTAGATCGATATCAGATTACAGCAGCATTAACCAGCACCAAAAGAGTTGGTTTTCATCAATATACATTTCCGGTTAAAGGACAAAAAGCAGTTCTTTTTAATTTAAATACCATTTTAGGACCTTGCGAAAATACCGAAGGTAAATTAGAAAAAAACAACGATTATGAACTTTCAGGATCTTTAGTTTTAAGTACCAATTTCAGACGTCCAAAACCGTTAACCGTATTTTTTAAAGTTAAAACAAAAGAGCCAATTACGTCGGTAGAAAAAGATAATACTACAGGAAATTTTCTAGTTTATTTTAATGAAAAAACGCCAACAGTATTGATGAAAGTCGGAATTTCCTATACATCAATTGAAAATGCGAATAACAATATAGAAACCGAATTACCGCATTGGGATTTCAATAAAACCGTTTCCGATTCTAAAAAAGAATGGAGCGATTTATTAGGAAGAATACAAATTGAAGGCGGCACACAAACCGACCAAAGAAGATTTTACACTGATTTATGGCATGCCCTGCAAGGGAGAAAAATGATCAGTGACGCAAACGGAGCCTATCCTGATAACTCGGGGGACAGATTCAGGATAGGACATTTGCCCTTAAATGCAGAGGGAAAACCAAAATTCAACCACTACAATTCAGATGCTTTTTGGGGTGCGCAATGGACAATCAATAATTTATGGGGTTTGGTTTACCCAGAAATAATGGAAGAATTTGTGCACTCTTTAATGCAGTATTACAAAGACGGCGGTATGATCCCGCGCGGTCCTTCAGGTGGAAATGATACGTACGTAATGACGGGAGCTTCGGCAACGCCATTTATTGTAAGTGCTATTCAAAAAGGAATTGTAAAAGAAGATTTAGAAGAAATTTATATCGCCTTAAAGAAAAATCACATGCCGGGCGGTATTATGGAAAAGGCCGGATATGAGCACAAAACCAATATTGGTGGTGGTTTAAAATATTATTTAGAAAAAGGATATGTGCCGTATCCGCTTCCTGAAGGTAATTTTGGAAGCCATGAAGACGGCGCAAGTCAGACTTTAGAATACGCTTATCAAGATTGGACTTTGGCGCAATTAGCAAAGAAATTAAATCATGAAGAAGATTATAATTATTTCATGAAAAGAGCTCAAAACTACAAACATGTTTTTGATCAGTCAATCGGTTGGATGCGTCCGAAAGATGTAGACGGAAAATGGCGCGAAAACTACGATCCGTATCAATACGAAAATGGTTTTATAGAATCAAACGGAGCGCAGTCAACATGGTTTGTTCCGCATGATATTGAAGGTTTGGCCAAGTTAATGGGAGGAAAAGAAAAAGCGGTAACCAAATTAAACGAACAATTTGAAACCGCTAAAAAACAAAATTATACTTCTGGTACATCGCACGATGCAGAATTACATCCAGAGTTTAGCCGAATTCCAGTCAATTTCGGAAATCAGCCTTCGATGCAGACGTCAAATATTTTTACGGTTTTAGGTAGACCCGATTTGACCCAATATTGGACAAGAAACGTAGTAAAAGAAACCTTTAGTGGCTTATCGCCTTCAACAGGTTACAACGGAGACGAAGATCAGGGATTAATGGGAAGTTTGAACGTTTTGCTGAAATTAGGATTATTTCAAATGAACGGCGGAACAGACAAAGATGCCGTTTACCAAATCGGAAGTCCAATCTTTACCAAAATCACGATTCAGTTAAATCCGAAATATTATTCAGGTAAAACATTTGTTATAAAGGCCGAAAATAATAATGACCAAAATGTATATATCAAAGACATAAAATATAACAACAAATCTGTAAAAGATTTTACGCTTTCACACAAAGAAATTACAGATGGTGGCGAATTAATTTTAAAGATGTCAGATAAGTAAAGGTTAAAGTTTTTGCCACAGATTACACAGATTAAGAGGATTATTTTTTTTTTGAAACGCTATAAAAAATCATTTTTAATCCTTTAATCTGTGGCAAAAAAAATAAATTCAAAGTTTTAAAGAAATACAAGCAATGAAAAGATACAGAAATATACTTTTAGGATTATCATTTTTGTTTACCATAACGAATTACGCTCAAAAAACCGTCAATCAATTTGTAGATCCGATGATTGGTTCAGAAGGCGTTGGAAGAGTTTTTATTGGGCCTTCCTGCCCGTACGGAATGGTAAAACCAAGTCCGGACTGCACCTCAAGCCCAAACAGTGGCTGGCTTCCAATTCCGAAAGAAGTTACAGGATTCAGTCAGGTGCACGTAAGCGGAACGGGAGGCGGACCAAAATATGGAAATATCTCTATTATGCCGTTTTCAGGCGCTTTGGATAAAATCGATCAGACTTCTTATAGAGCTGAAGAAAATGTAAAACTGGGTTATTATGAAACGGTTTTCAAAGAAAATCAAATCAAAACCGAAATTACAACTGGCGAAAAAGTTTCTTTTTACCGATTTACGTATCCAAAAAATAAATCAAAAGAACTAAAAATAGATCCCGGATTTTTCCTTGGTGAAGAAAAGATTCCGGATGCCAGAGAAGCACAGCAGTTTGTAGGTTCGCAGATCGAAATTGTTTCGGATACAGAAGTAAAAGGCTACAGCAGAATCCGCGGAGGCTGGAACAACGGACGCGCTTATACCGTTTATTTCTACGCCGTTTTCGATCAGCCGATTGCCAAATTTGTCACTTTTAAAGACGGTAAATTTTATCCAAATGAAAAAGCGCAGTTTGATTCAGGCAAAAAAACAGCCGCACTTTTATCTTTCGGAAATTCAGGAAAAGAAGAAGTAAACGTGAAAATCGGAATCTCCTATTTAAGTGAATTAAAAGCCAAAAATAATATCGAAGTCGAAATTCCAAACTGGGATTTTAATTTAGTTTTAAGCACTTTAGAAAATAAATGGGAAAATTTATTAAGCCGAATCCAGCTTTCTGAAGATACTTCAATCGAATATAAAAAGATGTTCTACACAGGTTTATATCACACGATGATTATGCCGGTTGATAGAACAGGAGAAAATCCGCTTTGGACAAATGACGAACCGTATTACGATGATTTCTACACGATTTGGGATACCTTCAGAACGTCAAGTCCGTTAATCACGCTGATTGATTCTAAACGAAAAGTGGAAATCATCAATGCGATGCTGAACATTTACAAAAGAGAAGGTTTTTTACCTGAAGGAAGAAGCGGAAATGACAACGGAAGAACCCAAGGCGGATCTAACGGAGAAGTCGTAATTGCCGATGCTTTTGTAAAAAATCTAAAAGGAATTGATTACGAACTGGCTCTGCAGGCGATGCTCAAAGACGCGACCGTTCCGCCGGGAGGAAATGAAGAGAGAGAGGGAAGAGGCGGACTTATGGATTACCTTAAACTAGGCTATGTTCCTTACGGCACAGACCGCGCCGGAAACCGAACAATCGATTATTCATACAACGATTATAATATTGCCACAGTTGCCAAAGGTTTAGGCAGAATGGATCTGTACAATCAATACATGAAACAAGCCGACAGCTGGCAGAATCTCTGGCGCGCTGATTATGAAAATAACGGTGCAAAAGGCTTTATTATGCCAAAAGACAAAGACGGAAACTGGCTCGATGATGTTGTTTTTGGAGAATCAAAAATCCAGAAACCGACTTTTAAATATACACCAGTAATTATCGAATCGCCTTGGTATGTCTGCCATTGGTGCGTGTTTTTCTACGAAGGAAATTCATGGGAATATTCATTAAGTATTCCGCATGATATTCCGGAATTGGTAAAAAAATCAGGCGGAGAAAAAGCATTCGAAAACAGATTAAATATTTTATTCGATTCAGAATTGTACAATGTGGCAAATGAGCCTTCATTTTTAACGCCGACGTTGTATCACTGGATTGGAAAACCGTATTTAAGCAGTGACAGAATCAGAACAATAATCCAGAAAAATTTCAATACTTCGAGAGAAGGACTTCCGGGCAATGACGATTCTGGTGCAATGTCTTCGTGGCTGGCTTTTCATATGATGGGCTTGTATCCAAATGCCGGACAACCGTATTATCTAATCAATTCGCCTTTGGTTGCAGCATCAACAATGAAATTAGAAAACGGGAAAAGTTTTAAAATCACAGCGAAGAAAATGAGCAATAAAAACAAGTATATTAAATCTGCATTTTTAAACGGAAAAGCATACAACAAAGCCTGGATTTCTCACGATGATATTAACAACGGAGGAGAATTAATTTTAGAAATGGATTCTAAACCTTCAGCTTGGGGAACAACAATTTTACCACCGTCAAAATAAATTCAAAAGATGAAAAAAATACTTTTATCCATTTTATTATGTGCGGTTTCTCAAATTGGAAAAGCACAAAATGTAATTCCAACTCTTAAAAATAATACCGAATTGCATTACGTCTGCAAACTTCACGGACAGACCAGAACATTGTCTTTAATCGCTGATTTAGCGAATGATGGAGTGACTTTCAAATTAGAAACCAGAGGTGTAAAAAGCAGTATCGTAACCACAAAAGAAGGATTAAAAAACGGAAATGCTTTAAGTTACAATCAGGGAGAATTTTCGCCGGTTTTAAACCTGAAGCCAAATGAAACCTTTTTTATGATTTCGCAGTCGGCTTATCAGGATTTAGTTAAAAATAAAAAGTTTGTGTACAACAATACAACTTACGATTTAGTTGCAAATGATTCACAGACAGATGTTTTTCTGGACGGAAAATTAGTAGAAGCCTTTCACATAAAAGCCCAAATCGACGAAACGGAAATGTGGATTGTAAAAAATCCAGAGTTTCCGTTAACCTGCAAATTGATGAAGAATCCGCTGGGAATCAACTGGACGCTGGTTAAAGTTGTAGATAAAAATTAAATTAGCTTTCTTTAGCGTAACACTTTGCGTAAAATTGAACGCGGATAACACGGATTCGTTATCACGAAGACGCGGATTTATACGGATTTTTTCTGTTTAAAATCCGTATAAATCCGCGTCTTTACGAAGTAAATCCGTGTTATCCGCGTCAAAATCTTACTAACAATAAAGTAATACCATGAAAAAACAAAATGCCTATTTAATCCTTTTTTCGATTTTATTATTCATTTGTAATAATACAAACGCACAATCTCCGCTTGGCCCAATTCCGAGTGAGAACCAAATGCGCTGGCAGGAAATGGAATATTATGCTTTTGTGCACTTATCCGTAAATACCTATACCGATATGTCTTGGGGAAAAGGAGATGAAGATCCGAAAATTTTCAATCCTGTTGATTTAGATTGCAGACAATGGGCAAGAATCGCCAAAGAAGCCGGAATGAAAGGAATTATCATCACCGCAAAACACCACAGCGGATTTTGTTTATGGCCTTCTAAATACACGGAATATTCCGTTAAAAATTCGCCTTGGAAAAACGGAAAAGGAGATATTATGCGCGAAATGTCAGATGCCTGCAAAGAATACGGATTGAAATTAGGCGTTTATCTTTCGCCGTGGGATCGTAATCACGCCGATTATGGAAAGCCTGAATATATTACTTATTTCAGAAATCAGTTAACAGAACTTTTGACGAATTACGGCGAAGTTTTCGAAGTTTGGTTTGACGGTGCAAATGGTGGTGACGGTTATTACGGCGGTGCGAATGAAATTCGAAAAATAGACCGAAAAACCTATTACGACTGGGAAAACACGTACGCTTTGGTTCGAAAATTACAACCGAAAATTGTTATCTGGAATGATAACGGCGACCGTGCAGATCTTCGCTGGGTTGGTACAGAAGCAGGTTATGTGGGAGAAACCAACTGGAGTTTATTAAACGCAAAAGGCGCTGTAACCGAAGACATGTTACGTCACGGATTGGAAAATGGAGATGCTTGGGTTCCGGGTGAAGTCAATACTTCGATTCGTCCGGAATGGTTTTACCATTTAAGAGAAGACAGTAAGGTAAAAACCGTAAACGAACTGATGGAAACCTATTATAATTCGATTGGAAGAAACGGAACTTTATTGTTGAATTTCCCCATTATGCCAAACGGTTTGATTCATAAATATGATGAAAAAGCAGTTTTAGATTTTGCTCAGGCTCAAAAAGAAGCTTTTGCAAAAAATCTGGCGAAAAATGTAAAAGTGGAGGTTTCGAGTTTCAAAGGAAAATTTGACGGAAAAAATATCGTTGATGCTGACAAAGAAACATTTTGGACAACTGAGGATAATGTAAAACAAGGTTCGATAACGCTTCATTTTAATGAACCAGTTTCTTTTAATCGTTTTCTGGTTCAGGAATATATCAAACTCGGACAAAGAGTAAAATCGTTTACGGTTGAAGCATTTGTAAATGGCGAATGGAAACAATTGGCGAATCAAACTACAATTGGTTACAAGCGTATTTTGTGTTTTCCAACTGTAAAATCAGATAAAATTCGATTTAGTGTTACCGATGCAAAAGGCAGTCCGGTGATTTCAAATATTGAAGTGTACAATGCACCGCAGATCTTGACGGCGCCAAAAATTATCCGTGAAAAATCGGGTGATATTGCAATTATTCCAGCCGATGCAGAATCGGAGATTTTTTATACAATTGATGGAAAAACGCCGACTTCAAAATCGATTCAATACAAAACAAAAATCAGCACAAACAATAAAAAAGTTACTGTAAAAGCAATTGCGTACAGCAATGCAACAGGAAAAAGTAGTCCCGTAATCGAAGAAATTTTTGATATTGGCAGACAAAAATGGACGATTTTAAACACCAATGATAAAGACGCAGCAAAAGTTTTAGATGGAAATCCAGAAACAGTCTGGCATCAGAATAAAGATCAAAGTCAAAAACTTCCAATCGATTTAATTATTGATTTGGGTCAAGTTGAAAACCTTACTGGATTTAGATATCTGCCAGATCAGGATTTAAGATCGCATGGCATTATTACCAATTACAAATTCTATACATCGACAGATAATAAAAACTGGAAGTTGGTGAGTGAAGGCGAATTTTCAAACATCAACAACAATCCACTTTGGCAAAGTAAAACGTTCAAATTGGAAAAAGCACGTTATATTAAACTTCAGGCTTTGAAAAATACCAAAGAAGATAATATCGCAGGTTATGCAGAAATTGATGTGATAACGAAGTAAAATGTAAAATGTGAAAAGTGAAAGGTGAAAGATCCGTTTTTATCCGTGTCTTTACGAAGTAAATCCGTTTCATCCGCGTTAAAAATAGATTTTCAAAATAAAAATAATGAATCGTTTCTTTAAAATATTGAGCTTATATATTATGCTTTTTTTGATATCAGCATGTAAATCTGTGCAGACTTCGCAAGAGAAGACGGCACAAATTGCTTTTATAGCCGATGCCCATTTACAAGATATTTTTGCCAAATTCGAAGACAACGATTACAAAGGCATTCCAAATCCGAAAACGGGAGAATATGCCAATATCAGGACGATGAATTCGCAGTTGCATTCGACCAGAATTTTCAACGAAAACTATTTTGCCTTTTTAGAAGCTTTAAATGATATTGTAAAAAGAGGCATTAAACAAGTGGCGCTTCCGGGCGATTTCAGCGATGATGGACAGCCCGTTCATGTACGCGGACTTCGAAAAATTCTAAACGAATATTCTTCAAAATACGGAATTTCCTTTTTTGTTACAACAGGAAATCACGATGTTGTAAAGCCTTTTGCACAAGACGCAGTGAAAACTGATTTTCTTGGAAAATACGGAAAAGAGCAGATTATCAGCAGTTCAGCAACAAATTTCAATAAAAACAAAGCCGAACTCGAACCTATTATTACAACCGATATAAAAAACTGGGGTTACAAAGAGACGATTCAGGAAATGGGTGATTTTGGTTTCTTTCCTAATAAAGATTATCTGTATTGGGAAACGCCGTTTTCAGACTACAATTACGAAGATTATAATTACGAAAAAGCCCAAAAAGAATCCGCTTTAGAAAAAAGAACGTATTTAGTTAAAAATACCAATTTGTATTTGCCCGATGCGAGTTATTTGGTAGAACCCGTTAAAGGAGTCTGGCTTTTGGCAATCGATGCAAACGCTTACGTTCCGAATGAAAAATTATCGGGAGAACCAAATAATCCAAAAGATTTTTCGGGAGCGAATACAGGTTACAATAACGTTCTGATTTATAAAAGTCATCTATTAAACTGGGTTAAAAAAGTTTCGGCGGAAGCCAAAAAAAGAGGCAAAACGTTGATTGCTTTCAGTCATTATCCGATGGTGGAATTTAACGATAATGCTTCGCCAGAATTAAAACAGCTTTTTGGCGCCAATAAAATGCAATTGCAAAGAGTTCCAGACGAAGAAGTCGCGCAACAATTTGCCGATGCTGGAATTCAGATTCATTTTGGCGGACATATGCATATCAATGATACAGGCGTTCGAACATCAGCAAAAGGAAATACGTTGTTTAATATTCAAACGCCTTCACTTGCAGCTTATATGCCGGCGTATAAAATTTTGACAATTCATTCTAAAGATGCAGTTGAGGTTGAGACAATTGTGGTTGGTAAAGTGAAAAATTTCAATAGTTTGTTCCCTTTTTACGAACAGGAATATGCTCATTTAAAGGAAATTAAAAGCAAAGAAATTTGGGACAAAGAAATTCTAAAAGCAAAAGATTATAAAGATTTTATCAATTGGCATTTGAAAGAATTAGTGCGTTTACGTTTTCTTCCCGAAGATTTTTCGGTTGATTTTTTACAATCAATTGAAAAACTTTCTGGTAAAGAGTTATTAGAAATCAATAAGAATACGTCAGAAATTAATGAAGAATTGAAATCCAATTCGTTAAAAATATCTGATTTTGAATCGTGGACAGGATTTGACATGATTTTCGATTTTTACCGCTTAAAAAATGCTGATGAATTAGCCTTTTCTGAAATTGGAAAAAACAGATTAAAACAATACGATTTGATCTGCAGACAGTTAAAAAAATCAAATAATCCAAAGCTGGTTTTATGGGGAGAAATATTTTTGAAAACCAAGAATGGCAAACCTTCCAATCATTTTAAAATTGATTTGAAAAATAACATAATTGATAATTTATCTGTTAAATAATTTTTATATTATTTAAAACAAAAAGATTAAATTGCATTTATAATTTATTTTTATGAGCCAAAAATCCATTTTATTATTCTTGTTATCTGCCTTTTTTTATCATTCGTATTCACAGAATATAAAATTTGCGCATTACAACGACAATAACGGATTGTCTCATAATTCGGTACGCCATATTGTACAGGATAAAAAGGGGTTTATGTGGTTCGGAACATTCTCCGGATTAAATCGTTTTGACGGGTATCAGTTTAAAAACTACATGAGTTCTACGCCCGGAAAAAATAAGTTGTACAATGACGATATTACGGCTTTAGAACTCGACGAAAAATCGAACCATTTATGGATTGGTACGCGAAAAGGGCTGACACTTTTCAGAATGGATACGCATGTTTTTACCACTTTTTTCAATAAAAAAAATGATCCAAACAGTTTGCCGGATGATGAAGTGAGATCTGTCTACGTAGATAAATTTAAAAGAGTCTGGGTCGGAACGAAAACAAAAGGAATGTATTTGTTCTTTTTGAATGAAAACCGATTCGAAAAAATCGACATTAAAGGTTTTGATTACGTAAAATCCATTTTTGAAGACAAAAAAGGCAATATCTGGGTTGGAAGTTACGAGAAAAGCGGTGTTGTAAAAATCACACTCGATGCCAAAGGAGCAATCGTCAGAATCAACACTTATACGCTTTCTGTACCCAATTCAAACATTAAAAATCCGTATCTGAATTTTATTTATGAAGATGCCAAATCGGATATTTTTGTCGGAACACGCGAAGGTTTATACAAACTCGATAAAGCTAAAAATAAGTTTGTTAATTTATATATTGAAAACAAACAGATTCGAGGCGCTTTAGGTCCGTATTTTTTATCGGTTGCGCGTGCTCCGGACGGAAAATATTGGGTGGGAACTTTGGGCGGATTATTGGTTTGCGATCAGTTAGAAGACATTCAAAAAGGCAATTACAAATGGTATTATTCGATTCTTTCTGATGATACTTCGCTGATTGATAACTTAATTTCGGCACTTTATTTTGACGCTTCAGGCGTATTGTGGATTGGAACGGAAGACGGTTTGGACAAATACGATCCGTACGAAAATCAGTTTACTTTAAACAAAGATATTTCGCGTTCAATTGGCAATCAGGCACCGCGAATTCGTGGTTTTGCCAAAACTTACGATCAAAAAATTATTGTAGCGACTTATCACAACGGACTTTATATTTCGAATACCAAAAGTTCAACGCCTTTACACAATACAGGAAAAGATATTGCGAGTATTTATTCGGAAGACGGAAAGATTTTTTACTGCGGTTTGTGGGACGGAAATATTCTGGTTTATAATTATTTAACGAATTCTTCGAGAGAAATAAGTGCAGGTTTTGAAAAATCGCCGGTTTTTGCTTTTAATAAAATTTCGGATGATTTGATGATTGTCGGATCTTTTGGTGAAGGCGCTGTTATTCTGAATACCAAAACGTTACAAATAGACCATTCAATAGGAAAACTTTTGCCTGGTTTTCAGATCAATGCAATTGAAAGAGATGCGAAAAATAATATTTGGTTTGCGACTGAAACCGGAGTTGTAAAATACGGCATTGCGTCAGGAAAAATAGAAACGTATTCTTCTTTATTTATCAAAGAAAAAGGGGTTCCGCATGACGAAAATGTGAGCGATGTTTTGGTTGATGTAAAGGGAAAAATTTGGGCTTCAACGCGTTTTGGATTGTGTTTGTTTAATCCGAAAAAGAATGAATTTGAACCTGTTAAAAATCTAAAAGAACTTTCAGGAAAATGGATTACCGATATTTTGTCGGATGCCAATGGAAATCTATGGCTGAACATCAACAATAATAATATTGCTTTTGTTAAGTCGAATCTGAAAGAAATCAGTATTTATCACGTAAATAGTGGAAACAGGCTGGACGTTTTTAGCGCAAGCGGATTCTTTTATTTTAATAATTCGAATATTTTTCTGGGTGGAAAAAACGGAATTATTTCTTTTTCGCCACCGGAAATGAAAAGAAATAAATGGTCGCCAGAACCTGTTATTTCTGAGTTTAAAATTCAGAACGAAGAAGTTTTACCAGAAATGGAAATCAATGGAGAAGTACCGCTTTTAACCGATTTGAATTATGGAAAAGAAATAGAATTAAGTCATAAAAACCGCAACTTTTCGATACAGTTTTCGGCTCCGTCTTTTGCCAATGAGAAATTGAATAAGTTTCAATATATGCTCGAAGGTTTTGATAAACATTGGATTACAACAACCAGTTTGTCAAGAATTGTACAGTACACCAACCTTTATCCAGGAAATTATACGTTTAAAATTCGTTCCAGCAACAGCGATGGATATTGGAGTAAAACGGTTTCGTATAAAATAAAAATCCTGCCTCCGTTCTGGTTGACGCCGACTTCGTTTTTACTGTTTTTCGCACTTTTATTCGGAATTTTCTATTTCATCAGAAAAGAAATCAAAAACCGAATTCGTTTGAAACAAGAATTGCTTACGGAGAAAGTAAACAGAGAACACGACATCAAATTAAACAATGAAAAGTTACGTTTCTTTACGAATATTTCGCATGAATTAAGAACGCCTTTAACGCTGATTTTAGGTCCGGCAAAACAGCTTTTGGACGAAAGCAGTCATGCAACGGATTATGAAAAAAGCCGTTACAATTTGATTTATCAAAATGCGAGTAGATTGCTAAATCTGGTAAATCAGGTTTTGGATTTTAGAAAAGCACAATCTGGAGAATTAAAATTGAAAGTAACGAAAACGGATATTTTATCGTATTCGAAAAACATCTTTGATTCGTTTAAAGAAATGGCTTATGACAAAAAGATTAAGCTCAATTTTATTTCTGAAGATGAAACAATCGAAGGCTGGCTGGATAATGATAAGTACGATAAGATTTTATACAATTTGCTTTCGAATGCCTTGAAGTTTACCAACAAAAATGGAAATGTCGATTTGTTTGTCAGACTAAAAGATACCGTTGAAGATATTTTAGTTATTGAAGTGACGGATGACGGAATTGGGATTCCGCAGAAAAGTCAGGAGAAAATCTTCAAACGTTTTTATCAGGCAACCAACAGTAAAGCGAATAATACAGGTTCTGGAATCGGATTGTCGTTGGTGAAATCTTTGGTGGCGATTCATAAAGGAACTATTTCGGTAGAAAGCACGCCAGGAAAGGGAAGTACATTTAGAGTAGAACTTCCGATTGACCGCTCGGCTTACGAAATGAAAGAAGTCTTTGAATATGCTTTGAAAAATGATAATCAGAGTATGCTGATTCCTGAAAAAAAGGCTAAAAAAGTCATTCAGAATACCGATTTAAAAGAAAAGATTCTGGTTATTGAAGACAACTCAGAACTTAGAAAATATCTGGTTGATTATTTATCAGATTATTACAAAGTGTATGAAGCCGAAAATGGGGAAGAAGGCTTGAAAATCTGCCGACAAATAAAACCTATTTTATGCGTTACAGACGTTATGATGCCGGTTATGGACGGATTAGAATTCTGCCAGCAATTAAAAAATGACGAATTCATAAGTCATATTCCGGTTGTAATGCTGACGGCACTCGGAGAAAATATGGATAAAGTAAAAGGTTACGACATTGGTGCCGATGGTTATCTGGTGAAACCTTTTGAACCTTTATTATTGAAAACGGTCATAGAAAATATGATTAAATCGAGATTAGAACTCAAACAAAAATTCTCTGGCGAAGTCGAAAGCAATGTGAGCACATTAACACATTCGCCAATCGATGAGGAATTTATGGAAAAAGTAACCAATTTAATCAACGATAATTTAAGCGATGTAGAACTTTCTACTGATTTCCTTTGTGATAAATTGGGTGTAAGTTCTTCTAAATTATATCGAAAAATCAAAGAGTTGACGGATTTAGCTCCAAATGAATTCATTAGAACGATTCGTTTAAAGAAATCAGCAGAATTGCTCAAAACCAAAAAATACAATGTTTCTGAAGTAACCGATTTGGTTGGATTTAATGATCCGTTGTATTTCAGCCGTTGTTTTAAAAAACAGTTTGGTTTTCCTCCGAGTAAATTGATTAATTAGTTTTTTTGTTTCTGCCACAGATTTGATTGATTAAAAAGGATTTTTCTTTTGCCATTCCCGATAGCTATCGGGATACATGAATTTGCACTAATTTTTTCATCTCATTGCTTTCACGTGGTTTCAACCACGGAGGAATAATATAGACGCAATCTAATTCCATAATCCAACTCCGCATCGTTTTGTCATTCCGAGGAACGAGGAATCACACTAGAAATTCCGTACTAGTAATCGCCAATCTTTATCGAATCCCGCGTGTGATTCCTCGTTACTCGGAATGACAAAAAAAACAGAAAAACTTATTTTACAGCATAAAATTCCTACGATAATCAATTTTATCCATGTTTTTGATGTATTAATCCATTTTGAAACGTAGATGTAATTCTATTTTTGTCTTCTAACTTTTAACTATTTAGCATTATGAAAAAGCATATAGATACAGACAATCCGTTGAATAATTTAGATGAGTGGGAAGATGATTTGTTAATGCGATATCCGGATCCATCTGAAGAGAATGAAGAGGTAAAAGAAAAGCAGAAAGAAGAATTTAGAAATTATGTCGATTCGGAAAGAGTAGAAACAGTTAAAGAGTTTTACAGAATAAACCACACGTATCAGACTTACGATTTTGTATGCAGTAAAGAACAGGATTTTCTGCAGTTTAATAGAAAAGAAATGTCAATCTGGGAAGCTGTTGAGTTTTTAAACACGCTTGTAGACGACAGTGACCCGGATATTGACTTAGACCAAACACAACACCTTTTACAAACGTCAGAAGCCATTCGCGCAGACGGTCATCCGGATTGGTTTGTATTGACAGGATTTATTCATGATTTGGGTAAAGTTTTATGTTTGTTTGGAGAACCGCAATGGGCTGTTGTTGGCGATACGTTTCCGGTTGGATGTGCGTATTCGGATAAAATTGTGTACTCAGAATTTTTTAAAGAAAATCCAGATTTTACAGACGAGAGATTCAATACCAAATTGGGTATTTACACCGAAAACTGCGGATTGGATAATGTAAAAATGAGCTGGGGACACGACGAATATTTGTACCAGATTATGAAAGATTATCTTCCGGATCCGGCTTTATATATGATTCGTTATCATTCATTCTATTCTCAGCACAAAGAAAATGCGTATGCTCATTTAATGAATGAAAAAGACATCGAAATGTTTGACTGGGTTCGAAAATTCAATCCTTACGATTTGTATACAAAAGCGCCGGTAAAACCAGATGTTCAGGCATTGCTTCCTTATTATAAAGAATTAGTTGCTAAATATTTGCCGGAAAAATTGAAGTTTTAAAAAGTTAATTTAAACACATAGAAACATAGATTTTTTTTTGAGCGCAGAAAAGATAATTGAAAGAAACTAGTTTCTAACACATAGCTATGTGTATTGAAGTGAGTGAAACGCCTTTTTAGACAACGAGAAACTATGATTCTATGTGTTTAAAAAAAATACCCGCTATCTAAACCAAAAACAAATGCAGATAACCAAAACCAAAATATTTTTTATAAGCCTTTTACTGCTTTTCACGGCAGGAATTTCGGCTCAGGAAAAAGACCGTAACGATTGGGAAAATCCAGAAGTTTTTCAAATTAACAGAGAACCGGCTCGTGCTGCTTTTCTTCCGTATGCAGACGAAACTTCGGCTATTATTGATAAATATGAAAATTCACCTTGGTATTTTTCTTTAAACGGAAAATGGAAATTTGCTTGGTCACCAACGCCGGATCAGCGTCCAAAAGATTTTTATAAAACCGATTTCAGCACTTTGCATTGGAACGAACTTCAGGTGCCTTCCAATTGGGAACTGCATGGTTATGGCGTGCCGATTTATACGAACATCACCTATCCATTCGAAAAAAATCCGCCTTTTATCAATCATTCGGATAATCCTGTCGGGTCTTATAAAAGAGATTTTGTACTGCCAGAAAACTGGAAAAACCGTCACGTTTTTCTTCATTTCGAAGCAGGAACAGCTGCTATGTATATTTGGGTGAATGGACAAAAAGCAGGTTATACTGAAAATACTAAAAGTCCAGCCGAATTTGATATTTCGAAATATTTAAAACCTGGAAAAAATGATATAGCGATAGAAGTTTATAGATGGAGCGATGGTTCGTATCTGGAAGATCAGGATATGTGGAGACTTTCGGGAATTGACCGAAATGTATATCTATACAGCACAGATAATGTTCGTATTGCAGACTTTTTTGCTAAACCAGATTTAGATGCCAAATACAAAAACGGAAGTTTAAATGTAGAAGTAAGTTTGAAAAACCTGACTTTAACTCCAGTTAATAATCAAAAATTGATTGCCAAATTGATTGATGCTTCTGGAAAAAATGTTTTTACAAAAGAACTGAATGTCAATTTTGAAGCTTCGAAAATTCAGACTTTAAATTTTGCTCAGAATGTTTCCAGTCCAAAATTATGGAGCAGTGAAAATCCGAATTTGTATACGTTGGTTTTGACTTTAAAAAATGCAAAAGGCGAACTTGTAGAAACAGTTGGAACACAAATCGGATTTAGAAAAGTAGAATTAAAAGGCGGTCAATTATTGGTAAACGGCGTTCGATTAATGGTTCATGGTGTAAACATCCACGAACACAATCCTGAAACGGGACATTATCAGGATGAAGCTACGATGATGAAAGACATCAAAATGATGAAGCAGCTGAATATTAATTCGGTTCGTTGCAGTCATTATCCGAACAATATTTTATGGGTAAAATTATGTAATAAATACGGTTTATTTTTGGTGGATGAAGCCAATATTGAAAGTCATGGAATGGGAGTTGAAGGACAGCCGTTAATTTGGATGAATCCAAAAACGAATCCAGGGTTTCTTCCAGAATGGAGAGAAGCACATTTGGACAGAATTTACAGTTTGGTGGAACGAGACAAAAATATGCCGTCGGTAATTATCTGGTCTTTAGGAAATGAAAGTGCCAACGGACCTGTTTTTCACGAAGCTTACAAATGGATTAAAAAGAGAGATAATTCTCGTTTGGTTCAGTTTGAACAGGCAAAAGAAAACGAAAATACCGATATCGTTTGTCCGATGTACCCAACGATCGAATACATGAAAGAATACGCTTCAAGAAAAGAAGTGAGCCGTCCGTACATTATGTGTGAGTATTCGCATGCAATGGGAAACAGCAGTGGAAACTTTCAGGAATACTGGGATATCATTCGCGGAAGCAAAAATATGCAGGGCGGATTTATCTGGGATTGGGTTGACCAAGGCTATAAAAGAAAAGACGAAGCCGGCAGAGAATACTGGGCTTACGGCGGAGATATGGGAAGTCAGAATTATTTAAATGATGAAAATTTCTGCCACAACGGATTGGTTTATGCGGACAGAACACCGCATCCAGGAGCTTTTGAAGTAAAAAAAGTCTATCAGAATATTTTATTCAAAGCAATTGACATCAAAAACGGATTAATTGAAATTAATAATGATTTTGGCTTTACAAATCTGAGTAAATACGGATTTAGATACGAAGTTTTAGAAAACGGAAAAGTAATTAAAGAAGGAACATTTGCGGTTGCTTTGGATCCAAAAACGAAGAAACAATTTAAACTTGATCTTCCAAAAATAGAATCAAAAGAAGGAAAAGAATATTTATTGAATGTTTTTGCTTACACGAAAACAGGTTCAGAATTAATGCCTCAAAATTTTGAAATTGCCAAAGAACAATTTGTAATTGAAGACGGAAAATATTTCGCAAAATCTGAAAATGCAGGAACTTCAAAAGTTCAGGACGAGAAAGATCAGTTTGTTTTGACTTCTTCTACTGTTACGGTTAAAATCAGTAAAACGACTGGATTGATTTCGTATTACAGCATGAAAGGCGAAGAGTATTTCAAACAATATCCGGAACCTAATTTCTGGAGAGCGCCGACCGATAATGACATCGGAAACAAAATGCAGATTAGAACGAATGTCTGGAGAACGGCCGGAAAAAATACTTCTTTAGAAAGCATTCAGCAAAGTGAAGAAAATGGTAAAAAATATATCGTTGCAAAATTAAAACTAAACGATGTTGCTTCAGATTATACGATCAAATATGCTTTAGGAAATGACGGAGCGTTAGAAATTCAGGCTTCATATAAAAAAGGAAATAATCCGGTTCCGGAGTTACCGCGTTTCGGAATGATTTTCACTTTAAAAAACAGCTTAGAAAATCTGGATTATTACGGAAGAGGACCTTTAGAAAATTATCCGGACAGAAAAACATCTTCATTCAAAGGAATTTATACTAGTAAAGTTGCAGACCAATATGTGCCTTATACACGCCCACAAGAAAATGGATACAAGACCGATATACGCTGGTTTAGATTGTCAGGCAACAAAGGAAACGGCCTGGAGATAAAAGGTCTGCAACCTTTAGGAATGAGCACTTTGAATAATTATCCGAGTGATTTTGACGGCGGAATTTCAAAAAAGAATATCCATTCCAGCGACATCACACCAAGAAATGAAGTTGTGGTCTGTGTCGACTTAACGCAACGCGGAATTGGAGGTGACAACAGCTGGGGAGCACCACCGCATGAACAATATCAATTAAAACAAAGTGAATACAGCTACGGATTTGTTATTAAACCACTTTTTTGAAAGTGATCAGTGATCAGGCTAAAAGTATTCAGTGTCGTTGCGTTTAACACTGAACTCTAAAAAAAAGCTGAACACTGATCACTATATATCAACTGAACACTAACCACTGACCACTGAATAGTAAAAAAATGAGTAACAATACAACTGGAAGATTAATTTCTTTAGATGCCCTGCGCGGTTTTGTGATGTTTTGGATTATGAGCGGAGAGCATGTTATTCACGCTCTGGCCAAAGCGGCTCCGATTCCGGTTTTTATCTGGATGTCGTCACAATTGCATCATGCCGAATGGAACGGAATCACATTTTATGACATGATTTTTCCGGTATTTCTATTTGTTGCAGGAGTTTCAATGCCTTTTTCTTTTGAGAAGAAAATACATTTGGCTGGCGTAAAATCGGCAAAAGATTTGCCTAAAGAAGAAAAGCGAAAAATATATTTATCCATGCTCCGAAGAACCGCTATCTTATTGGTTTTAGGATTTGTAGTAAATGGTTTATTGCGATTTGAAGGTTTAGATCATACGCGTTTGGCAAGCGTTTTGGGAAGAATTGGACTGGCTTGGTTTTTTGCCGGAATTATCTATTTGAATTTTGACTTTAAAAAACAGTTAATCTGGTTTTTCGGAATCTTGATTGGATATTACGCAGCAATGAAATTTATTCCCGTTCCTGATTTTGGAGCAGGAGTTTTAACTAAAGAAGGATCTTTAGAAGGTTATATCGATCGTTTACTTTTACCTGGGAGATTGCACAGCACCGTTTATGATCCTGAAGGAATATTTTCGACTCTTCCTGCAATTTCAACCGCTTTATTAGGTGTTTTTATCGGAACTTTTTTAAAAGTAAAATGTTCTTTTTCAATAAAAATTAGATTGCTGTTAATGGCTTTAACGGCTGTGATCTTGATTTTTGCAGGTTTGATTTGGGATATTAATTTTCCAATCAATAAACATTTATGGACAAGCTCTTTTGTGTGTTTTGTCGGCGGATTCAGTATTTTGTTTTTTGTCTTTTTTTATGTGATTATTGATTTATTGGGTTTCCATAAATGGGCATTTCCATTAATATTAATCGGTTCAAATTCGATTTTAATTTACATTGCTGCAGAAGGATTAGTCGATTTTAAACATACCGCAGATTATGTTTTTGGTGGATTGATACAATTTACGCCATTTATCTGGCAGCCTTTTTTTGCTGCTTTATCCGTAACCGTCATACAGCTTTTACTGCTTTACTTTTTATACAAAAGAAAATGGTTTCTAAAAATTTGACATATTAAATTTTAAAATACATTTTACTATCTAACCACACAATAACCACACATTATGAATGTATTACAAACCGCAGATTACATTGTTTTCTTCATATACTTTGTCATAGTTACCGCCTATGGGATGTATATTTACCGAAGCAAAAAAACAGCTGCAACGAGTTCAAACGAATATTTTTTAGCCGAAGGATCCCTTACTTGGTGGGCAATTGGAGCTTCTTTAATTGCTTCTAATATTTCAGCAGAGCATTTTATCGGAATGAGCGGTTCGGGTTTTGCGATCGGACTGGCGATTGCTTCTTACGAATGGATGTCTGCCGCTACTTTGATTATTGTAGCGATGTTTATCCTGCCAATTTATCTTAAAAACAGAATATTCACTATGCCTCAATTCTTGGCAAAAAGATACAGCGGCACCGTGAGTACCATTATGGCGATTATTTGGCTGTTGATTTATGTTTTTGTGAATCTTACTTCAATCATTTATTTGGGCGCTTTGGCGATTTCTTCGATTGCTCCTGTAAGCTTTCAGTTTTGTGTTATTGGGTTGAGTTTATTCTCCGTAATCGTAACTTTAGGCGGTATGAAAGTAATTGGTTATACCGATATGTTTCAGGTTATCGTTTTGATTTTGGGAGGTTTAGTAACCACATATTTAGCATTAACGTTACTTTCAGATCAGTTTGGTTTTGGAAAAGATATTCTAAAAGGCCTTGCCGTAATAGCAGATCAGGCGCCAGATCATTTGCATATGATTTTAGACGAATCCAATCCGCATTACAATGAACTTCCGGGGATGTCGGTTTTGGTTGGCGGAATGTTAATCAACAATCTGGCATATTGGGGATGTAATCAATATATTGTTCAGAGAGCTTTAGGAGCCGATTTAAAAACAGCCCGTAAAGGAATTTTATTTGCCGCTTTCTTAAAATTATTAGTGCCAATTATTGCCGTTTTACCTGGAATTGCCATGTTTGTAATGCATCAAAATGGAACATTTCAACAAGAAATGGTTGATGCCGCAGGTGTTTTAAAACCGGATCATGCGTATCCAACTTTAATGAATTTACTTCCAGCGGGCTTAAAAGGTGTGGCTCTGGCAGCCTTGACAGCAGCAATTGTAGCTTCTTTGGCCGGAAAAGCCAATAGTATTTCGACGATTTTTTCTTTAGATATTTATAAAAAATATTTCAATTCGCAGGCATCAGAAAAAAAACTGGTTCGTACCGGAAGATGGTGTGTTGTAGTTTGCATGATTATAGCAGCTTTTGTTGCTCCGGCTTTAAAAACTTTGGATCAGGCGTATCAGTTTATTCAGGAATATGTTGGCTTTTTCTCTCCGGGAGTTTTGGCGATTTTTTTATTGGGAATGTTCTGGAAAAAAACAACGCCAACTGCTGGATTAGCTGGAGCATTATTGACGGTGCCGATTGCAGCAGTTTTAAAATTCCTTCCAATGTGGACAGAAGGGGCTTTCCCTGATTATCCTTTCTTAGACAGAATGACGATAGTTTTCTTCATCATTGTCTTTTTAATGGTCGGAATTAGTCTGGCGAAACCAGTTTCAGAAGAAGAAGAAGAAAAAAATCATGCGATAGAAGTTGATAATAATATGTTTAAAGTTTCGTCTGAGTTTATTGTCGGATCTTTTATCATCTGCGGCATTTTGGTAGCATTATATACCGTTTTTTGGTAATTTTTATTAGCCACGAGGGCGCTAAGGCGCTAAGATTTATTTAAAAAAAGCTTAAAAAAGAAAAAAAACTTAGCGACTCTGCGACTTTGCGAGATTGAATAAAAAAATAGCTTAAAAATAGCTCGCAAAGACGCGATGACGCAAAGTTTATTGAAAAGAAAATGCTAAAAAACTTTGTGCCTTAGCGACTTTGCGAGATTAAAAAATATACACAAATGAAAAGAAATTTTATAATTACACTCCTAATCTTTTGCCTTTCGCTGACTGTTTCGGCGCAGAAGGTATTTGATATTAAAAAATATGGCGCTGTAGCCGATGGAAAAACCTTGAATACAAAAGCAATCCAAAAAGCAATTGACGCGGCGAATAAAAGTAAAGGTGGAAAAGTGGTTTTTTCTAAAGGAACATTTCTGTCTGGAAGTGTTGTTTTAAAAGATAATGTGGAATTATTTTTTGAAGATGGAGCTGTTTTATTAGGAAGCACCAATCCAGATGATTATCCAAAATATGAAGGAATTCGAGCTTTTGTTATTGCTTATAATTCTAAGAATATTGCGGTAAACGGAAAAGGAATTATAGATGGACAGGGCAGGGAATTGGCTTTGGCAATTGACAGTCTACATCATACAGGCGTGCGAATTGACCCAAAATACAATTACAGAAGAATGCGTCCCGAAGATGGCAGAGGAAAACTGATTTCGTTTGTAAAATGTGATTCGATTACCATGACTCAGATTACGTTAAAAAACAGTCCGGGATGGACACAATGTTTCAGAGAATGCAAAAATATTGTCATTGATTTTATGAAAGTAGAAAGCAGAGCCTACTGGAACAATGACGGAATCGATGTTGATGGCTGCGAAAATGTTAGAATTACGAATTGTAACGTAAATACAGCCGATGACGGAATCTGCCTAAAATCTGAAGTTCCTGGTTTGCACAATAACAACATTTATATTAGCAATTGTACGATTCGATCAAGTGCCAACGCCGTGAAATTTGGTACAGGTTCTTACGGAAGTTTCAAAAATGTTACGATTGAAAATGTCAAAGTTTTTGACACTTTTAGATCGGCGGTTGCGATTGAATCTGTGGATGGAGCAGAAATTGAAAATATCAAAGTCTCTAACATTACGGCTGTAAATACTGGAAATGCAATTCTAATTCGTTTAGGACATCGAAATGGAGAAAAAGCGGGATATATCAAAAATGTATCAGTTAAAAATGTAAAAGTGCAAGTTCCGTTTGGTCGTCCGGATATTGATTACGATATGCGCGGGCCGGAAGTTGATTATTTCCATAATCCGTTTCCGTCTTCGATTGCCGGAATTCCGGGGCATTCGATCGAAAATGTGACTTTAGAAAATATAGAAATCATTTATCCGGGAAGAGCATCAAAAGGAATGGCATATCATCCGCTAAGCCGATTGAAAGATGTCAAAGAAAACATAAACGGCTATCCTGAATTTACGATGTTTGGAGAACTGCCTTCGTGGGGATTTTATGTGCGCCACGTCAACGGAATCCAGATGAAAAATATCAAATTGGTTTTGGATAAAGAAGATTTCCGCCCCGCTTTTGTTTTTGATGATGTGAAAGATTTGACCATGAAGGAAATTGATGTCCCTTCGGATAAAATGAACCAGATTGTTTTTAAAGATGTTTCGGGAAGTAATCTCGACAGCGAAGCTTTGAAAAGAAAAATCGAACCAGAACAGAATAAGTTTGACTTGCCTGGGCGTTAAAGTTTTTTGCCACGAAGACGCTAAGGCACAAAGTTTATTTAATAAAGAAGATTTAAAGAAAAAACTTAGTGCCTTTGTGTCTTTGTGGCATTAAAAAAACAAAAAAATTGCTCGCAAAGACGCGAAGACGCAAAGTTTATTGAATAAAAAAGACTTAAAGAAAAAAACTTTGCGACTCTGCGCCTTTGCGAGATTAAATAACAAATACTTTTAAAAAAAACTTAGTGCCTTAGCGTCTTTGCTGCATTAAAAAAAACAAAATATAATGAAAAAGAAATCTATCATCGCACTCATCATTTTCTGCCTTTCGTTGACTGTTTCGGCACAAAAGATTTACGACGTTAAAAAATATGGAGCCAAAGGAGACGGAAAAACCAACGATGCCGCTGCTATTCAAAAAGCCATTGACGCTTGCAGTAAAACTGGCGGAAGAGTTTTAATTCCAGCGCCGTTTACGTTTTTGGCTGGACCATTTGACGTGAAATCAAAAGTAGATTTACATATCGAAGCGGGTGCAAAATTATTAGCGAGTCCCGATGAGAAATTGTATACCAAAAGCGCTTTTAGAACCAATCCGGGAGAAGGAACGATTTGGATTGGAGGAGAAAATGTTGAGGATTTTACCATTAGCGGAAGCGGAAAAATAGACGGAAACGGAATTTCTTTTATGGGTGAAGAACAGGAAGATGCTTATGTTTTGAAACCTTTTAATGTCTTAGATCCAAGACCTCACGTTTTGACGATTATCGGCGGAAAAAACATTAGAATACATGATGTTCATATCGGGAATTCGGCGTATTGGACGATTCATTTGGTGGGCTGTAACGATGTTGTCATCAGCGGGATTACTTTATTGAACAGCTTGAAAGTCCGCAATAGTGACGGAATCGATTTGGATCATTCTAAAAATGTTAGAATCAGCGATTGTTATATCGAAAGCGGTGACGATTGTATCTGTTTAAAAAACCGCAGGGAATTTGAAGAATTCGGTGCCTGCGAAAATATCACGGTTACCAATTGTACGATGACGAGCAGCAGCTGCGCGATTAAAATTGGTTCCGAAAATATGGATGCGATCAGACAAGTTGTTTTCAATAATTGTATTATTAAAAATAGTAACCGCGCTTTAGGAATCCAGAATCGTGATGAAGGAACCGTAAGCGATGTTATTTTTTCAAACATTATTGTAGAAAGTAAATTAAACACAGATACTTGGTGGGGAAAAGCGGAACCGATTTATGTAACGGCTTTCAGCAGAGCAAAAGGAAATCATAAAGATGCGAACTGGCGTTTTCCGAAAGGCGCAACAGAAGGAAAAGTAGGTGAAATTAAAAATATCTATTTCTATAATATTCAATGCACAGGAGAAAACGGCGTGTTTGTAAGCGGGGAATCTAAAGACAAAATTCAGAATATTGTTTTTGATAATGTGAGTGTTTTTATGGATAAAACAACTTCTTTTCCGGGAGGATTATACGACAGACGTCCAGCAAATGTGGAAGGTTTTGTAAAAGGAAGTACTTCGGGTTTTTATTTTGAAAATGCAGAACGCATCAAAGTGCAGAATTGTACGGTGCAATGGGGAAAAAACAAACCGGATTATTTTAAATATGCAGTCGAAAGTAAGAATGTAGATTCTTTAATTATTACTAATTTAGACGGACAGGCTGCTTTTCCTGAAAAATTAGAAGCCGTAAAAAAATAAGCATCTGACTATTTCCAAAAAACTATGAAAAATAACCTCCTTTCTAAATCCATTTTTGGCTGTTTATTATTGAGCAGTCTTTATACCAATGCACAAAAAGCGACTTTAGAAGTTGATGCTTCTAAAACGATTGCCAAAATTCAGCCAACGATGTTTGGGTTGTTTTTTGAAGACATCAATTTTGCTGCAGATGGCGGATTATATGCCGAAATGATTAAAAATCGTTCTTTTGAATTTGATAAACCAATGATGGGTTGGGAACAGCCAAATACCAAAAGATCTTCGATGAACAAAGAATCGGGTAATGCTTTGCCAATCAATCTTTCGAAAGAAAAAAACAATTCTAATTTTTGCAGAGTTGAAATCAATAATGATAAAGGATATGCTTTAATCAATGAAGGATTTAGAGGAATGGGAGTGAAGAAAGATGCGAAATACAATCTTTCATTAAAAGCAGCCAATCCTAAAGGAGAAATTAAAAAAATCATTTTCCAGTTAATTGATAAAGATCAAAAAGTGATTGGCGAAACGAGTGTTGTCCCAAATTCACAACAATGGAATACTTACACTTCACAGTTTACAGCAACTCAAACGGAAGCCAAAGCAAAGTTAAAAATCACTTTTGAAGGAAACGGAACTATCGATTTGGATATGATTTCGCTCTTTCCAGAAGATACTTGGAAAGGTAGAAAAAACGGACTTAGAAAAGATCTTGTTCAGTTATTATACGATGTAAAACCAGGATTTTTACGTTTTCCGGGCGGATGTATTGTAGAAGGAAGAACATTGTCTGATCGCTACCAATGGAAAAAATCGGTTGGAAATGTAGAGGAAAGAAAAACGATGATGAACCGTTGGAATGTCGAATTCAACCACAAACAAACTCCAGATTATTTTCAAAGTTTCGGATTAGGATTTTTTGAATATTTTCAGCTTTCAGAAGATATTGGAGCAGAACCGCTTCCGATTTTAAGCTGCGGAATGGCGTGTCAATATAACACAGGAGAATTAGCTCCAATGGATGAACTCGATCCGTATATTCAGGACGCTTTAGATTTGATTGAATTTGCCAATAGCGATGTGAACACAAAATGGGGAAAACTCCGTTCGGATATGGGACATCCAAAACCATTCAATCTAAAATATATTGGCGTTGGTAATGAGCAATGGGGGAAAGATTATATTGACCGTTACAAAGTTTTTGAAAAAGCGATAAAAGCAAAATATCCAAAAATCATCATTGTATCGGGAACTGGACCTTCACCAAAAGGTGAACATTTTGATTATGCGATGACAGAATTAAAAAAACTGAATGCGGAATTGGTAGACGAGCATTATTACGAAAGTCCTAAATGGTTTAGAGAAAATGCTGGCCGTTATGATAATTACGACAGAAAAGGTCCAAAAATATTTGCAGGAGAATATGCCGCTCAAAGTGTTTCTGGAGCCAATCCGAATAACAGAAACAATTGGGAATGTGCATTTTCTGAAGCCGCTTTTATGACTGGATTAGAAAGAAATGCAGAAGTGGTTAATATGACTTCATACGCGCCTTTAATGGCTCATGAAGACGCTTGGCAATGGACTCCAGATATGATTTGGTTTAATAATCTTCAATCGTATGGTTCTGCGAATTATTACGTACAACAATTGTTTTCAACGAATAAAGGAACAGATTTGTTGACTATTACGCAAGATGGAAAAGCTTTAATCGGACAAAATAATTTGTATGCATCGGCAGTAAAAGATGTCAATACAAAAGAAATTATTGTGAAATTGGTTAATACATCAACATCAAATCAAGAAGTTTCTATTGATTTGAAAGGAGCAAAATTAGGTTCAAAAGGAAGTATAATTACGCTTGTAAGTTCGAATGTTAATGATGAAAATACGTTTGTAGAACCTAAAAAAATAAGCCCAAAAACAAGCGAATATAAAATCACAAAAGGAAATCAGCAATTGAATCTTCCTGCATATTCGGTAACGGTTTTGAAGCTGAAAACGAACTAGTTAAATCGTTGAATATGATTGATCATAAAAAAGAACGCGGATGACACGGATTTGCTATTGCAAAGACGCAGATTTACGCGGATTTTTTAGATTTTAAATATAAATCCGTTTTTGTCAGCGTCTTTGCGATAGCAAATCCGCGTCATCCGCGTCATAATATATGATTTTTGAATTACACCCAACATGATTAATCGTTTAATTATAAATTAAAAATACATGCTGCATCATTTTTTAAAAAAGGTTTTTGTTTTTATTTCTGCAATTATCGGATTTTCAGGTTATGCACAGGATTTAAAACTGCAATATAATCAGCCTGCGGTTGAATGGACAGAAGCCCTTCCAATTGGAAACGGAACACTTGGTGCAATGGTTTTTGGCCGGGTAGATTCTGAATTAATCCAACTTAACGAAGCGACTTTATGGAGTGGCGGACCTGTACAGAAAAATGTAAATCCGAATGCTTTTCAGAATCTGGCTTTAATTAGAGAAGCGCTTAAAGCAGAAGATTTTGACAAAGCTTATACTTTGACCAAAAACATGCAGGGGGCTTACAGCGAAAGTTTCATGCCTTTGGGAGATCTTTTGTTAACGCAGGATTTAGGCGGAAAAAAGACAGATTTTTATAACAGAAGTCTGGACATTCAAACGGGATTAGCAGTAACCAATTTTAAAGTCGACGGCGTAAATTATAAAAGAGAAATCTTTGCTTCGGCACCTGCACAATGTATTGTAATGAAACTTTCGGCAGATCAGCTGCAAAAACTTTCGGTTTCAATTGATGCATCCAGTCTTTTAAGAAATCAAAAATTAGTTCAGAATAATTCATTGGTTTTAAAAGGAAAAGCACCTTCGCACTCAGATCCAAATTATATTGATTACAATAAAGAACCCGTTATTTATGACGATCCGATGGGATGCCGTGGGATGCGTTTTGAATTAATCGTAAAACCAATTGTAAAAGATGGAACAGTAGGTTACGAAGAAAACAAAATCGTGATTAAAAATGCTTCAGAAATACTGCTTTTCATTTCGGCAGCAACCAGTTTCAACGGATTCGATAAATGTCCGGACAGTCAGGGAAAGGACGAACATGCCTTTGCTGAAAATCCAATTAAAAAAGCTTCGACAAAAAAATATGATAATTTGGTTAAAGAACATCTTCAGGATTTCCAAAAATTCTTCAATAGAGTTTCTTTACAATTAAATGAAAAGGAAACTAGCAAATCGAATCTCCCAACTGATATTCGTTTGGAACAATATGACAAAGGAGAAAAAGATTCAGGACTAGAAGCTTTGTTTTTTCAATACGGACGTTATTTATTGATTTCTTCATCACGTACGCACAATGCGCCTGCCAATCTGCAAGGAATCTGGAACAACAAACTTCGTGCGCCGTGGAGCAGTAATTACACTACGAATATCAATTTGCAGATGAATTATTGGCCGGTTGAATCGTCAAGTTTATCCGAATTGTTTTTTCCACTTGATGATTTTGTAAAAAATGTTTCTGTAACAGGAGCCGAAACTGCCAAAAGTTATTATCACGCCAATGGCTGGGTTTTACATCACAACTCAGATATTTGGGCAACCACAAATCCGGTTGGAGATTTCGGAAAAGGAGATCCGATGTGGGCGAACTGGTATATGGGTTCGAATTGGATAAGCAGACATTTGTGGGAACATTACCAATATACATGCGATGCGGCATATCTTAAAAAAGTATATCCGATTATAAAAGGCGCTGCAGAATTTAGTTTAGATTGGTTGCAGCAAGACAAAAACGGTTATTTGGTAACCATGCCATCGACTTCGCCGGAAAATAAATATTATTATGACGGAAAAAAAGGAGGCGTTGTAACAACCGCTTCTACAATGGATATTGGAATTATAAAAGATTTGTTTGAAAATATTAGCGAAGCCTCTAAAATTCTAAATATCGATGCTGATTTTAGACAGAAAGTAGATAAAGCCGCCAATCAATTATTGCCATTTCAGATTGGTGCTAAAGGTAACTTGCAGGAATGGTATAAAGATTTTGAAGACGAAGATCCGCATCACAGACATACTTCGCATTTGTACGCTTTGCATCCGGCTAATTTAATTTCACCTTTGAAAACTCCAGATTTAGCGAATGCCGCCAAAATGACTTTAGAGCTTCGTGGCGACGACGGAACGGGCTGGAGTTTGGCTTGGAAAGTCAATATGTGGGCGAGATTATTAGACGGAAATCACGCTTACAAATTATTCAAAAATCAATTGAGATTAACGAAAGATAACGATATCAAATACAATAGAAGGGGAGGCTGTTATCCGAATTTGTTTGATGCGCATCCGCCATTCCAGATTGATGGAAATTTTGCAGGAACAGCAGGCATAATCGAAATGCTGATGCAGAGTCAAAATAATGAAATTCATTTGCTTCCTGCTTTACCAGACGATTGGACAGATGGAGAAATTAAAGGAATTACCGCAAAAGGGAATTTCACTGTAAATATAAAATGGAATGACGGCAAAATGAGTCAGACCAAAGTTGTATCGAATAACGGAGGCACTTGTAAAATAAGATCTTCGGAACCATTTATAATTGAAAAACTGAATATCAAAAGCGAGAAATCATCTATTGGATATACGGCTGTATTTGAGACTAAAAAAGGTACATCTTACATCATAAATCCTCTTCAATAATTTTTCATTTAATAAACTAAAAAAATACCATAGTGCTTAAAAATAAGATCTTACTGCCTGTACTTTTTCTTTCGTGTTTTTCAGCGTTAGCTCAAATCTCGTTTGGAGACTCAAAGAAAATAAATGACAACTGGAAATTTAACCTTCAGGATGTTTCGGATGCTAAAAACGTCACTTTTGACGACAGCAAATGGAAACAAGTAAACGTACCGCACGACTGGAGCGTAAAAGGACAATTGAGTCCGACTTTGGCAAGCGCAACCGGATATTTACCGGGCGGCATTGCGTGGTACAGAAAATCAATCAATATTCCGCAGAGCAAATCAGGCGAAAAAGTGTATTTATATTTTGAAGGCGTTTATAATAGAAGCGAAGTTTTTATCAACGGACATTCATTAGGAAAGCGTCCAAACGGCTATATTTCGTTTGCTTATGATGCAACGGAATTTGTGAAATTTGGAGGAGAAAATACCATTTCTGTTCGTGTAGATCACAGTCAAAGTGCCGATTCTAGATGGTACAGCGGTTCTGGAATTTACAGAAATGTCTGGCTGGTGTATGCAAATCCGGTTCATATTGCACAATGGGGTGTTTACGCTTATCCAGAAGTACAAAAAGAAAACGGAATTTTGAATGTTGAAGTTGAGGCAGAAAACAGTTCGTCAGCCAAAACTAATTTAACTATTGTAAATGAATTGTTTTTTAAAGGAAAATCCATTGCAAAAGCTTCATCAAAAGTGGCAGTTTCGACGAATTCAAAAGGAAAAATTACAGCCAAAATCAACGTTAAAAATCCGAAATTATGGGATTTAGATAATCCGAATTTGTATCAGTTGAAAACTACGATTGTACAAAACGGAAAAGAAATCGACAAAACCGAAACACAGACAGGTTTTAGAAGTTTTACATTCGATGCCAATAATGGTTTTGCCCTTAACGGAAAAGGAATGAAGATGAAAGGCGTTTGTCTGCATCACGATGCTGGCGTTTTAGGATCGGCGGTTCCAAGAGAAGTTTGGAAAACGAGATTAGAAACGTTGAAAGAAATTGGCGTAAATGCTGTCCGTACCAGTCATAATCCGCAGGCACCAGATTTCTACGAACTTTGTGATGAATTAGGTTTATTGGTTTTGAATGAAGCTTATGACGAATGGGAATTCCCAAAACGCAAATGGCTAGAAGGTTGGAATTATGGGAAACCAGGTTACGAAGGTTCATTTGATATTTTTGCTGATTGGGCAGAAAAAGATTTAGAAGATTTTGTGCGACGCGACAGAAACCATCTTTCGGTTTTTGCATGGAGTATTGGTAACGAAGTCGATTATCCAAATGATCCGTATTCGCATCCCGTTTTAGATAAAGGAAAAGACGGTTTTGGACAAGCAACTTACGGCGGTTACAAAAAAGATGCTCCCGATGCTATGCGTCTTGGCGCGATTGCAAAACGTTTGGTTGCTGCGGTTAAAAAATACGATAAATCGCGCCCAACAACGGCAGGTTTGGCAGGAGTGGCAATGTCTAACGAAACAGAATATCCAGGTGCTTTAGATATTACAGGATATAATTATACCGAAAGTAAATACCAATCTGATCACGAAAAATATCCAAACAGAGTTATTTACGGAAGTGAAAACACGCACGATATGCAGCCTTGGCTTTCCGTTAAAAACAACAAACATATTTTCGGACAGTTTCTCTGGACAGGAATTGATTATCTGGGAGAATCGGGAAGATGGCCTTCTAGAGGATTTTATTCTGGTTTGGTTGATTTTGCAGGAGTTATCAAACCGCGAGGATATTTCCGTCAGTCGCTATGGTCAGATAAACCGATGATTTATTTGGGAACTTATCCGCTTGTAAATGAAAAAGACATTTCTAAAGATGCATGGTCAATTTGGAATTACGAAGACGGACAAAAAATACGTGTAGTTTGTTATACCAATGCTTCAAAAGCCCGTTTGGAATTGAATGGAAAAGTAGTCGGAGAAACCAAATTATACGATGAAAAAACTGGAATTATCTATTGGGATATTCCGTTTGCATCAGGAAAATTAGAAGCCGTTGGATTGGATGCAGCTGATAAAGAAGTAAGTCGTTATGCGATTAATTCAACACAACAGCCTTTTGAATTAACGATCGCTGATAAAAATATTACGATCAGCAAAGACAAAGGTGTAGCCAAAATCATGGTTCAGGTAAAAGACCAAAACGGACTTCCTGTTATGCTTTCAGACAATGAAGTTACTTGTACAATTTCAGGTTCGGCAACTTTATTAGGTTTAGAAGCAGGAAATAACAGCGACATGACGGATTATAACGATAATGTTCAGCGTGTTTTTCACGGACATATTGCGGCCTATATTCAGGCAAATGGAGATTCGACAGAACCAATTAAAGTTAAGTTCACAAGTCAATGGTTAAAACCTGTAGAGGTTACTATTAATGTGAAATAATTTAAAATTTTCTGTTGGCAAAATTTCGTTTATCAAAATCCCGGAGGGATGAAATATTTATAGAAAATAATAACGTTACAAGCGCATAACCCCAGCGGGGTGACATATCGCTCCGCTGGAGCTTTTGACACAAACAGATAAAATCAGCTATACATATAACGCTCTTCCAGAGCTAAATGTCTCATTGGGGCAATTTATCGGTATCTTATGAAAAATAAAATCACACTGGCATTGGGAATCGTTTTGGTTTCGATTGCATCCTATTCTCAGAATAAAACTTTTCAAAAAGAAGAATTTAAACAATGGGCTCAGACTCCGCCAATGGGCTGGAACAGCTGGGATTGTTACGGACCAACAGTCGAAGAACACGAGGTAAAAGCCAATGCCGATTATATGGCAAAAGAACTCAAGAAATTTGGCTGGGAATATGTCGTGGTCGATATTCGATGGTTTGTCGAAAATGATAAGGCAGGAGGTTACAACCAAACCGATCCGCGATATGTAATGGATCAGTACGGGAGATATCTTCCGGCTGTAAACCGTTTTCCATCTGCGAAAGACGGACAGGGTTTTAAGCCTTTAGCCGATTATATTCATAAAAAAGGATTGAAATTCGGGATTCATATTATGCGCGGGATTCCGAAAAAAGCAGTTGAAAACAAACTACCGATAAAGGGAACAAAAGGAATCACTGCCGATCAAGTCTATTCAACCGCTTTGCAATGCGAATGGTTACGAGATAATTATACCGTTTTAGCAGACAAATCAGGCGCGCAGGAATATTACGATTCTATTTTCGAATTGTATGCGCAATGGGGCGTAGATTTTATTAAAATTGATGATTTGTCAAGACCGTATCATGAAGGTGAAATCAACTTAATTCGAAATGCCATTGACAAATGCGGACGTAAAATTGTCTTGAGTACTTCGCCTGGAGAAACGCCGATTTCGGCAGCTCCGCACGTAAGCACGCATGCTAATATGTGGCGTATGGTAGACGACGTTTGGGATACATGGCCTCATATCACACATTTAATGGAGGTGGCTCAAAAATGGTATCCGTATATCGCACCGGGAACTTGGCCGGATTGTGATATGATTCCATTAGGAAGAATTTCGATAAGAGGCGAACGCGGAAAAGATCGAATGACGCGTTTGACAAAAGATGAACAATATACTTTGATTACGTTTTTCAATATTTTTAAGTCGCCATTGTTTTTTGGCGGTGATTTGCCTAGTAACGATGCTTTTACGCTTTCCTTATTAACGAATAAAGAAGTTGTAAAAATGCATAACGAAAGCACGAATGTAAAACAGCTTTTTCAGAAAGACCGTCAAATCGCTGTGACTTCAAAAGCAAAAGATGGAAGTGTTTATCTTGCCTTATTTAATATTGGTGATAACGCTTCGCAAAAGGTTTCTGTAAATCTTTCAGATCTTGGAATTTCAGGTTCTGCCGATGTTTTAAATATGTGGACAGGCGAAAAATCAAAAGTAACTTCAAAAGAAATTGGTGCCGATTTAAAACCGCACAGTTCTGTTTTGTATCAATTAAAAAGTAAAAAATAATGAAAAAGCTGTTTTACTTTTTTCTGATATTCATGACTATTTTTAGTCCGGCAAAAGCTCAAAATACGGCAAGTGGAATTCCGCCTCTTTTGGCTGAAAAAGATCTGACGGCTTATTTATTCGTTTATTTTATTGGAAATAAAGTCGAAGAAGAAGCGGTTAATTATGCTGTAAGTACAGACGGTTATCATTATTACAGTCTAAATAATAACAAACCCATTTTAGACAGTAAAACGATCAGCTCAACGGGCGGTGTTCGCGATCCGCATATATTAAGAGCCGAAGACGGTAAAACTTTTTATATGGTTTTGACGGATATGACTTCTTCAAAAGGCTGGGACAGTAATCGTGCGATGGTTTTACTAAAAAGTACCGATTTGGTAAATTGGAAAAGTAGTGTGGTTAATATTCAAAAAGCATTTTCGGGAAATGAAGATTTAAAACGAGTTTGGGCACCACAGACCATTTATGACGCAAAAGTGGGTAAATACATGATTTATTTTAGCATGCAGCATGGCAATGAACCTGATAAAATTTATTACGCTTACGCGAATGCAGATTTCACGGCTTTAGAAAGTGCTCCAAAATTGCTTTTCGTTCCAAAATCAAAAGGAGCTTGTATTGACGGCGATATTATTTTAAAAGACGGAATTTATCATCTTTTCTATAAAACAGAATCGGAAACGGCAGGAATAAAAACGGCTGTAACCACCGATTTAACTTCTGGAAACTGGACAGAAAATGATAATTATCTGCAGCAAACCAAAGAAAAAGTAGAAGGTTCGAGTATTTTTAAACTCAATAATTCGGATGAATATATTTTAATGTACGATTTGTATTCAAAAGGAAAATATCAATTTACCAAAACCAAAGATTTAGAAAATTTCACGGTTATAGACAACGATATTTCAATGGATTTTAAACCGCGTCACGGAACTATTCTACCAATAACGCGTTCTGAATTAAAAAGAATTACAGCAAAATGGGGAACGCCGTCACAGCTTCCAAAACTCAATAATAATCCTGTTTTAGAAGGGTATTACGCCGATCCTGAAATTCTGTATTCAAACAAAACAAAAAAATATTATATCTATCCCACAAGCGACGGATTTAATGATTGGTCAGGTTATTATTTCAAAACATTTTCGTCTGATAATTTAACAGATTGGAAAGATGAAGGCATTATTCTGAATCTTAAAAAAGACGTGCCGTGGGGAAACAGAAATGCCTGGGCGCCTTGTATTGTAGAGAAAAAAATTAAAGGGAAATACAAATATTTCTATTATTTCACGGCTGCACAAAAAATTGGCGTTGCCGTTTCAGATAATCCAGCGGGACCTTTTAAAGACAGCGGAAAAGCAATTGTAGCTAAAAGACCCGAAGGCATAAATGACGGTCAGGAAATTGATCCGGATGTTTTTACAGATCCTAAAACGGGAAAAAGTTATTTGTATTGGGGAAATATGTACATGGCTGTAGCGGAATTAAATCCAGATATGGTTTCACTAAAAGATGGAAGTACTAAAATAATTGAAGTAAATAAAAGTTTTAGAGAAGGAACTTATGTCATTTACAGAAACGGGAAATATTATTTCTTTTGGAGTGAAGATGATACAAGAAGTCCGAATTACAAAGTAAGATATGGCACTTCAGATTCACCGCTTGGACCTCTGGAAATTCCACAAAATAATATTGTTATTCAAGGAATTCCGAAGCAGGGGATTTATGCAACGGGGCATAATTCAGTTTTACAGATTCCGGGAAAAGATGAGTGGTATATTGTGTATCACAGATTTTCCTATCCAACAGGAATCAAAATGGGACGAGCAGGTGGTTTTCACAGAGAGGTTTGTATTGATAAGTTAGAGTTTGATGCGTCAGAAAAAATAATTGAAGTACAGCCGACTCTTGAAGGTGTAGAGGCTTTGAAATGAAACTAATTTAGGTATGTCAAATTAGATTGTTTTTTTACTTAGATGTTAAATCTTAGATATGCAGACAAAATATAAGTTAAAGTGAAATTTTTTTCATTTTATGATTCTTAATTTTTGTCTGCATTCTGTTTTAATAGCCAATTTTATTACACAGTTTCGTTGCTGCTCAGACTTTTACCGGCAATTGTTTTCATTAAAAGTAAAGCCGCGCCAATGCCTATTCCTGCTAATAAAGTAAAACTTATATTATTTGATGTTTTTGAAGGTGTTTTTCCATAAACACGCAGCGGTTCTTTAGAGTTGGTCAGCACATTTCCAGAATTGCCTTCTTTATCATTGTTAAGTTTCATTTTCATTCGTACAGCAGCCGATGCTGTGTTAATTATCATTTTTGGAAATAATCGATAACTATTTGCAATTGCTGCAGCTCGTAAATCGGGAAATAAATCTTTTTTTGGATGTTTTGCTAATTGAACCATTTTGGCAGCAGTATCACGCGGATCTGAGGCAATAAAAGGAATTGTTACATCAAAGCCGGAATACTTGGCAGAATGCAGGTTTCCTGTGGAGTTTTGCAACTGCGGATAGAGATTACAGATATGAATATGTTTTCGGTTTGATATTTCACCCTGAAGACATTCCATCATGCCTCTTATGCCATATTTAGTTGCAGAATACACGGCACTATATGGAGCCGGCATAAATCCGCCAATAGAAACATTGTTGATTAAAATGCCTTCATTTTGATCTTTAAAAATTTTAATTGCATTGTAAGCGCCATGCATGTAGCCAAATAAATTGGTTTTTATAACTTGCTGATGAACTTCTAACGGAATTTCTTCAAATTTTCCACTCGCCATAACGCCGGCATTATTGATCCAGATATCAATTTTCCCCAGTGAAAGAGCTTCTCTGGCAACTCTCTCGACATCTTCTGCAACTGATACATCTGCTGATACTCCAATTGCAAGAACATTCAATCCGCGGCAGAAATCTACGACTTCATTAATTCCTTTTTGTCCTCTTGCAGCAATAACAATATTGCATCCTTCGCGTGCAAAAGCTTCTGCGGCTGCACGTCCTACACCGCTGCTTGATCCTGTTATTACGACATTTTTTCCTTTGAGACTATTTTTTTGTGTTTCTATATTTTCCATATTCTAATTTTTAAAAAGAGTAGAAGTGTTTTTAACTTCAATTGTTGTTTTCCTGTTTTTGTAAATCATTCATTATTTCTTTGAGACTGCACATTATTATTTCAAGGCTGTCTGAGGTTTCTATAGTAAAATTTTTTTTGAGGGCTTCGTGCTCAATGTTGGTCAAATGCCTGCTGAGATTTTCAAGAAGAAAAAGATGAAGCCAGATTTGAATCTCCTCAGCAGTATTAAGTACCGTTTGATAATCAGCTCGTTTTACGGCGCTTTCAAATTCTTTTAATTCTAAAGGTGCTTTTTCTATAAACTGAGAGATAACTTCTTTTTTCCAGCCTGGTTTTATGCGGTCAGTTTCTTCAATTCGCGATAAATCTGCTTTGGTACGTTCTCTTGATCGAGGTTCTTTTTTTAAAGCTGCTTTGATGGCTTCCAAAAGTTCGTATTGTTTAAAAGGTTTTGGAACATATCCATCCATTCCGGCATCGTAACAGCGGTCTTGTTCTCCAGCCAGCGAGTGCGCAGTCATCGCAATAATTGGAATAGTGCTTTTTAATTGACTTCGGATATAATTGGTAGTTTGATAACCATCTCTAATAGGCATTTGAAGATCCATTAAAATCAAATCATATTGATTTTTTGATAATAAATCAATTCCCTGATCGCCATTTTCGGCAGTATCAAGTTCAAAACCAAAACCTTCAATTACATTTTGCGCCAGTTTCTGATTGAGTCGATTATCCTCGCAAAGCAATATTTTAAGTCTGCCGAGATCGTTGACAGGTTTTGCTTCGGGTTCATTTTTTTCTTGAGATGTTTTTTTATAACTGAGTGTAAAGAAAAATTCAGATCCAAAATCTTCCCTGCTTTTAACATGAATCTTAGAACCGTGCATTTCTACAAGCTGTTTTACAATACTGAGTCCAAGTCCTGTACCGCCAAATTTACGAGTAGTACTTTCTTCTGCCTGTGTAAAACGTTCGAAAATAATATTGAGATGTTCCTGCGGTATTCCAATTCCGGTATCTTTTACAGAAAACCGAATCATATAAACATCGTTTGTTTCTTCTGTTTTTTTTATGGATATCGTTACTTCACCTTCGCTAGTAAATTTTAGGGCATTTCCAGCCAGATTCATCAAAATCTGATTGAGTCTTACTTGGTCGCCCAATACCATTTCAGGAAGATCTGCATCTAGATAAAGATTGAATTCAACTTCTTTGGTAACCTTTACTTTCAATAAGTCGTAAACATGTCGAAGTGCTTTTTTTAAATGAAATGGCTGCATTTCGAGAGTAAGTCCGCCAGTCTCAATTTTAGAAAGATCGAGTATATCGTTGACAATTAACAGCAAGTTATCTCCGGCAGTTTGTACATCTTTTACAAAACCTCGTTGCTGCTCGTCCAGTTTAGTTCCGGCTAAAAGTTCGGTAAAACCTATTACGGCATTCAGCGGCGTTCTGATTTCGTGGCTCATATTGGCTAAAAAACTGTCTTTGGCGGCTACAGCGCGTTCCGCTATTTTTTTCTGATTCGCCAGTTCGTTATTTTTTGTTCCGAGTTCTAAAGTATTGATAACGTGTCTCGCAACAATCAAGAGTGCAGTACGCTGACTATCGTTAAGTTTTCGAGGCACATGATCGGCGGCGCACAAAACGCCTATATGATATCCGTCTGGAGTTGTGAGCGGCACGCCTGCGTAGAATCTAATTTTAAAACCTCCCGTAACATTAGGATCGTCTTTAAAACGTTCATTAAGAAGTGTATCGGGAATTTCTACCAATTGAGAATCCATGATGGTGTAACGGCAGAAAGTTATTTCGCGGGGAACCTCAGATACTCCGATTCCAATTTCCGATTTGAACCACTGTCTGCTTTCGTCTATAAAAGAAATATACGCAATAGGAACTCCACAGATATATGAGACAAGGGCAGTAGCATCGTCAAAAGCATTATCGGGGAGTGTGTCGAGAATATTATAGCGTTTTAAAGCTGCAAGACGTTCAGATTCATTTTGAGAAACGGGCATATCGATAGATTCCATAACCAAAAAATTAAATATGAAGTTAATTAAAACTATTTCATAATTATTACATTTTGATTAACAGCTACTTATATAATTTTAAGTTAATGGTAATTCTATAAATTCTGCCCGAAATTAAGTACTTTTTTATCCTGTCATCATTTGTAATTTTAGTTAAAAATTGAATTTACACTAAAATATATAGTTATGGCAGAAATTAAAATCGAGAAAAAGAAGCCTGTATGGCCTTGGATTGTAGCAATTTTATTAATTGGTGCAGTTGTATATTATATCTACTTCAGAGAAGATGAATCACAAAATGTGAGAAGAGTAGAAGTCGAAAATGCTGCAGGTGTTGATACAACCGCTACAGCTGTTGACACCACTAATTAACGTGGAAACTTGATAATTAAAAATATTAAAATAGAAAGTATGGAAAATAGAAACAAAAACTTATACAGACTGGATGAACTTTCTGATTATAAAGTTGCGTCAAACTATTCTGATGTAACAGGATGGAAAATAGTAGATTCTGAAAATCACACGATAGGAACAATCGATAATCTTTGGGTAAATAAAGATATGCAGCGGGTTGTTTATTTGGATGTCAAAGTGGATAAAAAATTAATTGACGACAGCAAAAATGAAGTTCACGACGTTATAGCAAATGACAACGGACAGGAGTTTGTGTATAAAGACGGAGACAGCCACATTATTATTCCAATAGGATCTGTAAGCATAAACAAAGACACAAAAATTGTTATGGCAAATAATATTGGTTATAATACCTTTAGAAAAACAAACAGATACAACACACAATATAATTTTGACAGGGAATACGAAAAACGAGTTTTAAGCTCTTATTATCCTAATGACGATTCTCATTTTAATGATAATGATGATACTTTTTACAATCGAAGAGAATTTGAAAACCGTTAATTCCTTTTATAAAATGAATTAAAAGACCAAACGTTTAAAATGTTTGGTCTTTTTTTATTGAATATCAACCACTATCTGTTTAACCACGCTTTAAACTCAGCAGCTTTATTTTTACTGATTATAATATCAACTTCAGATTTAGGAATTACTTCAATTTTCAACTGATTGTTTCCGTATTTAAGGATTTTATCAATAGATTTTATAGAAACAATAAACTGTCTGTTGGCTCTAAAGAAAGCAGTACTGTCCAATTCATTGTAAATTTCTTCTAAACTGCTGTTACTGGTGGATACTTTTGAGTTTATATCTTTAACATAAGTAATGGTATTTTCCATATAGATATAAGCAATGTTTTCAATTTCGAGAGAAACAATTTCATTTTTCAAATAAGTCAAAATCCTTTTTTTATTTGATATTGAAACATCTGCATTCTCTATATTTTCAGATGTATTTATTTTTGTTTTGTAGTTCGTAAGATCAGAATTGAGTTTTGATAAATTTAAAACTTCATTAAAAAGCGTTTCATTTTTCTGCTCCAGTCTTCTTTCGTAACGGCTTCCAAAAAGACGGACCATAAAAAACGAAAGCACGACAATTAAAATACCCGTTGAAAGGTAAACCAAAATGAAATAAAACTTCAAATCCTCAACCTGTTTGTTAATGTTTTTAAGATTCGCGTGTGAGGCTACAATCCAGTCTGTATTTTTAACAGGGTATAAATAGATAATTTCAGAGTCACGTTTAGGATCGCTGTAATTTCGCAGACCGCCGCCTTCGGTTTTATTTTTTAGATACGAATAAAAATCTTCAGGATCAACTTCGCTGTTGTTATGAATATTAGAAATAAAAGATTCATCTGGTCCTGTCATTCGACCTATTTTTTCAGGATTAGGATGACAGATTTCTTTTCCCGTATGATCAAACATGCAGATGAATCCCGTTTGTGTATCGGTTTTTTCAATACTCTTTTGGACATTGTTAATAATGAGTTGTTTATCATTATGCTGTTGTGCCTGAAAAGAAATGAGATTGGCCATTTCCTTTGCTTCCCTTTTGCTGGATTCGATTTGTATTTTTAAAAACTGCTTGGTACTTAAATCAACTAAATAATTCATGCTGAAATAACCGCAGATATACACAACAACAAGCAAGGATAAAAATGTAAAAAGATACAGTTTGTCTTTTTTCATGGGAAATGATTCAATTAAAGAATCAAATTTAGTTAATAATAATTTTTAAAAATGATAAATTTATAGTGTGCATTTCAAAAAAATCTGAAAACAGATTCATAAAGAAAAGCGTCCGTTTTATTAGGCTTTAATTTATTCCTCTTTAAGTTCATTTTTTCCCTTTCGACCATTTTTCTTTGATTTCAGAGTGTTCTGCGCGCTTAATTTGCAATATCAATCAGATTTCAAAAATCAATCTTAAAGATGAAAATCTGGTGCAGCTTAAAGAAATACTTTCAGAAAACAATTAAAACTATTCATATGGAAAAGCCAAAAATGTATAAAAGAAAAAGAATCATAATTCTTTTGGTAACACTGCTTGTTATTTTTTGCGGATTACAGTTTATGCGTCCAGAAATAACAAATCCGCCAATTACGGGAGATTTACAAGTACCTCACGAAGTACAAACCATTTTTAAAAATTCTTGTTATGATTGTCATTCTAATGAAACAAATCTCACTTGGTATGATAAAATAGTTCCTGCATCGTGGCTCGTTGCGCAGCATATTAAAGACGGCAGAAGCGGACTCAATTTTTCTAATTGGGATCAATTGTCTCCTGCAGATCAAAAAGCAAAATTATGGGAATCTGTAAATCAGGTTACGCTGGGTGCCATGCCACTGAGCAGTTATACGCTCGCACATCCAAAAGCTAAATTGTCGCCGCAGGATATTAAAGTATTGAAAGATTATATATGGAATCTTCGAGTGAATAATATGCCGCAGGATACTTCAAAAATAAAAGCACTAAAAGCGCAGTCCGATTATTTCAAAAAAGCAGAAGTTCAGGCGGAAGTTCCAAAAGCGCCCAATGGCATTGCTTATATTGCAGATTATAAAAATTGGGCAGTTATAAGTACGACACAACGTGTTGATAATGGAACAATGCGTATTATTTATGGTAATGATATTGCGATAAAGGCTATTAAAAATAAACAGATTAGTCCGTGGCCTGATGGAGCAATTCTTGCTAAAGCCGCATACGATGAAATTGAAGATGCAGAAGGAAATATTTCGCAGGGAGCTTTTAAGCAAGTGGAATTTATGATTAAAGATCATAACAAATACAAAACAACAAATGGCTGGGGATTTTCACGATTTAAAACACCGCAGCTGGAACCTTATGGTAAAAATGCCGATTTTACAATTGAATGCATGCGCTGTCATCAGCCAATGGAAAAAAACGATCATGTATTTACACTTCCAATTTTACAATAGTTATGAAAACGACACTATATTTTACAACAGTTCTTTTTTTGCTTTTTCTTTCTTCGTGTTCTGATTTTAAAGGCGAAAAAGGTTTAAATAATGAGGCTTCGCTTCCAGAGCCATTAATGAATAAGGTTTCAGACTTAAAAGTCATTAACTCATCAATAAATACTAAAAAACACACGACTTCTTTACTATATGGAAATCAGCAAGCAGTTGAGAGAATAAAATCAAACGGTTCAGTTATGCAAAATGGCGAAAAATTAATTTGGATTACCTGGAATCAAAAGCCAGATCCGAATTGGCTGGGAGCTTATATTCCGGGAAAACTGCTTTCTTTTGAAATTATAGAATCAAAAGATAGCACAGTGTATAAAAAGTATTCTGGAAATGGAGTGGAAGTAAAACTGAATGATCTGGACAAAGAAAATCGAATAAAAAAACTGCTAACAGAAAAAATGGCCATAATACCGTAATGATAATGGATTTTAATATCCGAATTGATTAAGCAGAAATTATATAAAAAAAGGATCTGTCCAAAATGGGCAGATCCTTTTTTTTAATATTAAGTCCAAATTTATAATTAAGACATTATTACTATTCTAAATATAATCTTGGTATAGATTATCTTAATCTACCAACAAATATCAAACTACCGCCAGCTTCTGAAATTGCTTCAAATTCGGCAGCTCCTTTTTGTTTTAAAAGTCTATATTTAAAATTATTATTATCAGTAGGAATATTTCCATAATATTCAACACCATCAATTGTTCCTACTGTATATACTGTACCGTATTGTTCAAATGATGTAAATGGTACTATTTCTCCTGTTTTTAAGTCCACAAGTGCATATTTAGTTGGAACTTTATACCAATCAGCTGGTTTTGCAGGTGGAGTAAAAGTATTATCAAAGTATTGAGTAAGTGCTTTGTTGTCATGAACATATGAAACCACATTTACTGAATGTGCATTTAGAACTGCTTTTAAATCTACAAAAAAGGTAGAATCAAACGTTCCATTAGGATTTACTTTTAGCAATCCACCTGGTGTTGGGTTACCAGTTACGGTACTATAATCTAATGAAAGGGCTGTAGCACGAGATGGTCTGTAGTATAAACTACCATCATTTCCTTTGGCAAAAGTATCATACCCCATTGACATACGGGTATCATTAACATAAGTAATTACTTTTGATGCTATGTCAAAAACTGCAATTTGAGCATATTGCGGAAACTTATTAAAATCAGTAGGAGTTGCTGCCACTGGTAAAATGATTTTTTTTGCAGAAGTAACATAACTCATATAAGTTGATGTTTTTACAGCTGCGTCATTACTTAACGGAAGCGGAGTAACAGAAATGGTTTCTGTAATAGTCATAGTAGTTGGATTGAACTTAATAATTTTCCCATCGTTTAACGCGAAAAAATAAGCTTCTGTTTCAGATACGAAAGCTGGAGGTCCAAAAGTACCGCTGACACCTGTTCCTGCTAAACTTAAAGCATCAGCGCTTGAAATTTTCATTTCATTGCTTACATTGTATTTGGTTAAGGTTGAAGCAGTACCGTTCCAAACGTAAGGATGTTCGCCATATGAATATATGGTTGCGCCAGGCCCTATCTCTGTCATTGTTTTATAATCAAGAGTTGAAGGGAATTTATCATAAGCTCCCAAATAAAAAATAGTTTCTCCGCTAGGGCTTTTTACACGAACTGATGCAATAACTGCCGGATTTTCACCCTGACCTCCTTCATCTGTTTTGTTATCATCTGAACTACATGATGTTAATGCTAACATCGAGCACATTATTGCTAATGCTGCATTTTTTATAAAAAATCGATTTTTCATATTTGTTGGTTATATAATTAATTAAAATTGCGTTACTAATTTGATATTAAATGATCTTCCCGGTTTTTGTACACCGAAAAAGTCATAATTTTTTTCATTACTTAAGTTTTGGATTTCTGCTGTTAAAGCATATTTAATTCCGTTAAAGCTGCTATGATACGTTGTTCCAAAATCAAAAGTGTACTGACTTGGAATCACAAATGGATTTGTAGAAGCACTTTCCCAACTTCTATAAAATTCATATACATATCTTGCATCTAGAAAAAGAGCTAATTTATCTGCCTTGCCAATTAGGTTGTAGAAAGAATAATTAGCGCCTCCGTTTGCAAAAAAGTATGGCTGATTTGGTACTCTGTCTCCTTTATAAGGAGCAAATATTCCTTTATCTGAGTCATTGTAAAAATGCTGATATGTACTGTTAGCGTGAAATGAAAGTCTGTCGTTTTTTGAAGTCCAGCTTCCTGCCAATTCAATTCCTTTTGAAGTAGCAGCAAATACGTTTTGATAGATATTATTACGATCCAGTGCTGGAACAAATAAGATTTGATCGTCTATTTTTCTAAAAAAAACATTCGTTTGAACCTCCCAATTGCTTTTTTCTAAATTTTCTTTAGACCTGAAGAAAAGTTCAAAATTTACGTTGTGGCTGCGTTCTGGTTTTAGGTCTAGATTCCCTTGAACAAACTGGCCGTCTCCAAACAATTCATCTGTCTGAGGCAGACGTGTAGCATATTCATACGTTAGTTTTGTTGAAAACTGCTCATTAAATTTATAACGCAATCCATCTCCAAAACCAAAATAGTTTACGTTTCTGCTTTCTTTTATTACAGTATTGTTCGAAGGAATTTTTTCTTCGGAATTGATTTTCTGCATATAATGTTTAGCAAAGAAAAGATTCTCTAGTTTTTCATTAAATGCATTTATTTTAAAATCTGCACCATTAACCCAAGTAAACAAATCTCTTACAGCAGCTGCAGGATCATACCCGTTAATAAGTCTGTCATCTCCGGTTTGTTTGGAATAAGTTGGTGCCGAAGTAAAGCTCAAAGCATATTTATCATTGATTTTCCAAGAAGCTTTTAAACGAGCAAAAACATCATTATTCCATGTATAAGTATCGCTTGGGCCTGTAGATTCTGAAATCTCGCCACTGACATTTCCTGCTGAACCTTCGATACGCTCGCCATACCAATTGTAAACATAATCAGATACGTCTTTAAATTGGCGTTCTCTGTAATTATATCCAGAGACAAAATCTAAATTAAAATTATCTCCAAAATCATTGCGGTAGGTAAGGACAGTTCCTGCTGCTTTTCGATACGTCATAACTTCACCGTAAGGAACTCCAACCATTAACTGATTATGCTGAATTTCTTTTGAATAATCGGTATAAAAACCTTCAATACTCAATTCCTTTGCCCAAATTCTGTCTTTTATTCCTGTTATTAACTGAATTCCGTAGCCTTCGTAAGCATCATGAAATCTTCGCACAGTTTCCTTTTTAATCTTTCCAGAAGCATCCGGAATATCAACATCTACTTTATAATTGTTTTGTGAAGTGTCGTAAAACCCGTTTCCTTTTATAAAAAAACCTGTCTTTTTATCATATTCACTAAGTATTAATGATGTTCTGTAAGTACCAAAAGATCCTGCCTGAGCCGAAAAAGAACCGCTGAAACCAGATTTCATTTTTGGAGTAATTAAATTGACAGCACCGCCAAGAGCATCTGCTCCAAACTCAATAGGAACAACTCCTTTATAAACCTCAACACGATCAATTAAATTAACCGGAACTGTTGAAATTCCGAAAGTATATCCATGATATTCCAGAGGAATTCCTTCTAAGAAAAATCGAATTTGATTTCCGGTAAGTCCATTCATCGAGAAATTGGTTCTTGAACCTAAACCTCCGGTGCGTCTAACATTAATACCCTGCGTTTGCGCAAGTACTTCGCCTAAATCTGCGGTTTTAAACTTCGCTTCTTTCATTTCTATTACAGAAACGGCTTCTGCAGTTTCTTCTTTTTTTCTTTTTTCAGACACACCTTTTACCACGACGTCATTTAGTTTTTCTGCTTCTTTTGATGTATTATGAACCTTTTCTAAAGTTATAGTAACAGTATTATTTTGTGTATTATCTAAAACAATCGTGTGCTTTTTTGAAATATAACCTTCTAAACTTACCTCAATTGTATAATTACCTTTTGCAATATTCTCTAACTGATAAAATCCGTCGGCATTTGTCGCTGTATTTATTTGTGTTCCTAAAACCTGAATGTTAACACCAGCTAAGGGTTTTCCTGATTCATCATTTACTTTACCAGTGATCGTGTTTTGAGCAATTAAAATTGTCGACGAGAATAAAAAGAGCAATACTATTTTGAGCTTCATGAAATATACTTAGAATTAAATACTATTCTTATTTAGAATGAATAAAAATTCAAAAGTATGAAATTATCTACTAATAATATCCAAATGTTAATTAAAAAATATTCACATTTTAACTTAAAACTTCTACAACCTTAGATTTTTCGCGCTTTTTGCGAATAAGATCTATAAGAATCTGAACTGAAAATGTCAAGATAATATACATCACTATAAGAGCTAATACCGTTGTTATTGGATTCGCTCTAAAGCCAAAGATGCCTTTTCCCCAAGAAATCAATATCCATTGCGTCATATACATGGTCGTTAGGTTCTTGCTGCAATATTTTAAAAGTTTAATGAATTTATTTTCTTTGACGTTTACAGATATTTTATAAATGATAAAAAGGAAAATTAAAGTCCATCCTGCAAAATAGAGAACACCTCCAGGTCCCATATGGTAGAAACCATTGTAATTGTAATCTCCGTAAATAAAAACAAGTGGTGCGCCTAAAACAGCAAACGGAATACCGATATACAGCATATTTTTGAACAATTGCGGTCTGTTATAATTAAGTTCCTGATACCATTTTCCAAAAAACATTCCGATGATGATAAAAGACACCCAAGGAAAAACAGGAAAATAAACGTAAGCCGGAAAATCATTATTGAAAAGAAGATCTAAAACATAATTAACTACAGGAATGTCAATATTGATACCGCTGACTTCTCTGGAAACTAATGCAGCTAATAAACCTATGCCTAAGATTCCGTATTTATTGGTAACATATTTTCTAATAAAACCAATGAACAGCAAAGACATTCCTGCTAATTGAAGTATATCGCCCAATAACATTAAATACAGATACTGTTGTTCGATTGGTCCGTGCCAGCCATATCTTTGTATAAAATTATCTGGCGCAAAACCAAATATTACCGGAAAAATGAACTTTAAAAAATTCATAAAAAGAGCGGCAGCTAAAAGCATTCCGCCGCGCGTTATAGAACTTTTAAGGCTTTGGTGACGTGATGTCATAAATGTGATTCCCATGCAGATCAGGAAAATAGAAGTTCCTCTGCCCAGAAAGACAATAAAAAGACCAATAGCGCTTTCTGACTGCGATTTTATATCTGCAAAAGTCAGCAGTGTATGTATAATTATCATTCCAATAACACTCATTCCTTTTATTAAATCAAGTGCCGGAATTCTTTTGCTTTGCTGTTCCATAGTTTTATTTTTAATCATTAAAGTTTAAAAAACATATTAGTTATTAAATATTTAACCTGTTGCGTGTATTTTTTTGACGCGGATTTCACGGATTCGCTATCGCGAAGACGCGGATTTTTACGGATTTTTTATTTTTTTTCAATGCTTAACATCCGTTTTTATCCGCGTTATAATTTTCACATGCTGTATAGACAAGATAATTGTGCACAACCAGTATATTTTTAAATTATCCGACAACCGTTTTTGCGGCTGCAAATGAATTTTCGTTTTCGTTGATATATTTGTTTATTGCCGGATAATCGACTTTACCGTTAACAGTCAGCGGTACTTGATCGAAATAATAGTTTTTTATGGAGCTGGCATGCAGTCCGAGTTTTTCTTTTGTTACCTGCGTGATTGTTTCGCGTAATAAAGATTCATCCTGATGTATAACGCCAAGATATTTATCCTGAACACTGATGCAAATAAAGGTTTGTCCGCCTAATTGATTTTTAAGCAAAACCTCTACCTCATCAAGGTTTAAGCGCATTCCGAATAATTTCATAATACGTTTAATGCGTCCTTTAATATGATAATAACCCAATTCGTCTTTTTCGGCAAGATCACCTGTATAAAGCTTATCGGTATGATTGTAATCCTGCAGATCGAAAATGTTGTTGGCATAACCTCCGGAAACATTTGGGCCGAAATAAATAAGTTCTCCTGTATTTTCATCAATTTCAAATCTTCCGTTTTTTACAGGAAATCCTATTGATGTACCTTTTGTCTGAAAATCTTTTGGAGGTAAAAAAGCCATTCTGCCGCTGGCTTCGGTTTGTCCGTATTGTGCAAAAAACTGTTTATCGTAAAGATGAGTATAGTTTGAAATGACATTTGCCAGTTCCTGATTCAGCATTCCTCCCGTATGAGTGAAATAACGTACCGAAGGTGTATCTTTTTTGAAGAAACCAAAGCGATGCAGTAATTCATAAAAATAAGGAACGCCGCTTAGTGTTGAAAAACCATATTCAGTAAGATCTGACCAGAATTCTTTTTGAAGCACATCTCTGTCAGTACATACAATCGTCTTTGCTTTTATGCAGTTTGTTGTAAAAATCGAAAATCCATACACGAAATTAATAGGTACATTTAACGGAACAACATCGTGTTCCGTTATTGGCATGTACTCCATGATAGATAAAGCATTCTGTACCAGATTGTGATCTGAAATCTTAACAAATTTTGGCGACCCAGTAGTTCCTGACGTACTCATTAAAAGCTTAATATCGCCATGAATAGGGTATAGGCGGATTTCTTTTCTTTTAAAAAGCGAAATATCTTTAGAAACCTGTTTTAAATCATAATCTTCAACATCTGTTCTGGCGGGATCGAAGATGTATGCTGGTTTGTATTCGTTTTCCAGATTTTGCTTAAATTCAGGGTGTAAACCTGAATTAAGCAAAGCTACTGTGTACTTTTTGTTATAAAAATTCAAAAACGATTCAATTGCCGGAAGCTGATTATCATTATAAATGAAAACCACGGCACGCAGATCTTCAATATCTAAAGATTCGTGTATATCGCTGAACGTTTTTACAACTTTGGTTTTTGCATCTATAAAATTTAATTTTTTATTTTTTTGAATTAAATCATAAAGTCCCATACTTTTTCTTTTGGATTATTGGATTTCTACACCGTTTTTTTTCAGTATTGCTTTTATTTTATCGATGTTTCCCATTTCCAGAATATCTTCCATAGAAATCGAAACATTATAAAATCTTTCCAGTTCTTCAACCAAAAGCAAATGGCTCATAGAATCCCATTCGACAATTCCCTGATATTCTAAATCTGATGTGATTGATTCTACAGGTATTTCAAATGCGGTTGCAAAAACTTGATGTAATTCTTGTGTTGTACTCATAATGATGGTATTTTAATTTGTTAATGTTATTTTTTTTAACCTATTGGTTTTAATTGTTTTAAACACATAGAAACATAGATTTTTGTTTTATAAAAAAGAGAATTGAAAGAAACTGGTTTCTCTCACATAGCTATGTGAATTAAGTAAAAGTGAAACGCCTTTTCTCAAGTCAAAAAAACTATGTTTCTATGTGTTAAAAATTTATACTATCTGTTTTTAAACTTTAGTTAATTTCCATTTTCCTGTTCTGAATATGGTGATACAGCCAAAAGCCAATACTAGCTCTGAAAGTAAAATCGCGGCAAAAATGCCTTTTGGACCAAAACCCATTGCGACTCCAAAAACATAAGAAAGCGGTATTTGTATTACATAAAACATAAGTATATAAAGCAGAGTAACAATCATGACTTTTCCAGCAGCATTGAGCGCTCTGGAAATAACCATTGTATATCCTAACAATACATAAGCAATAGAAATAATGTGAATGTAAGTTGTGCTGTGATCGATTACTTCGGGAACATCAGAAAAGATTCTGACAACCGGATCTGCCATAAAAATCCATCCAATTGCTACTGTAATCAAAAAGCACATATTAATCATTCCGGCTCTCCAAACAGATTTTTCGGCTCTTTCGGGTTGTTGTGCGCCCAGATTTTGTCCGGTTAAAATTCCTGCCGCATTTCCGATTCCCCAAGCGGGTGTAGTAACTATCGATGCAACGCGTTGTGCTATGATATAACCTGCAAGTGCATTTCCTCCAAAATGAGAAACAATTTTAATCATAAACAGCCAGCTCGATGCAGGAATCAAATACTGCAGCATTCCTCCAAAAGTAAGTCTCAATACTTTTTGAAAAGTTTCGCGGTGAATTGCTAATTGCTGTTTTCCAATGTGAATAATGGTAGTTCCTTTAATCAAATGAAATGCCTGATAGCAGACTCCTACAAAACGTGCCACAGCGGTAGCGATACCAACTCCTAATAATCCATATGCTGGTATTGGTCCCCATCCAAAAATAAGAATAGGGCATAAGATTATATTTAATGCATTCGAAAGCCAAAGTGTTCGCATCGCCATAGAAGCATAACCGGCACCGCGAAGGATTCCGTTTAAGGCAATTCGGATAATAATAAAACCGCAGCTGGCAAACATTACTTTGGCATATAAACTGCCTTGTTCTATAACGGCAGATGAAAGTCCTACTAATCCAAGTATTTCACTGCTCCATATAAAACAGATGATGCTTATTAGAATACCGCAGATTACGCTTATGTTTATTACCTGTCCGGCTGTAATACTTGCATCCTTAAAATTCTGTTCGCCAACGCGTCGTGCAATTAAAGTCGAAGCTGCAATGCTTAAACCAATTGAAACAGAGTACGAAAAGCTGATAACAGATTCTGTAGAACCTACAATAGAAACTGCTGCAGCGCCAAGTTTACTCACAAAAAATAAACTGGCACAAACAAAAATAGATTCCATTACCAGCTCTAAAACCATAGGAACGGCAAGCAATACAATTGCGCGATTAATACTGCCAGAAGTGAATTTTTTCTCTCGGCCTAATACTGCGGTAAGAAACAAATCAGTATAAGACTGAAGTCGTAAAACAACTACTTTCATGATTGGTGCTGTATTGTTTCACTAATCTCAGTAAACTCATTCATTTCGTACTGTCTGATTACATAAAGAGGATTAGGCAGTTTGCTTCCTTTTTTTGGAACAGCAAAACCGGTTTGTTCAGCATATCCGTTATTAAGAAGTTTCAAACTATTGATATAGAATCGCTTGAATTCCGGTTCAAAAAGATTGTACTTTTCAAATCGGTCAGTTAAATGCGGATTATCCTGCTGATATTCTTCAATAGATCCTATAACAGTTTTCCAAAAAAGATATTCGTCATAATCCATATGAGTATGCAGAATGTCAGACAAGTATCTGAAAAAGGCATCAAAAACACCTATCAAAATAAACAAAGGCGTATTTTCTTTATTAGAGGACTGAATAAGACCTTCTTTAAGTTCATCGGGTAATTTTAATTTGGCTTCTTCTGTTAAAACAATATCATCAACAAAATCTTTTATAATAATACGTTGCGGAATTCCATTTTTCATGACTAAAATAATATTCTCGCCATGAGGTGTTACACATAAAGAATGCTGATAATAAATATGAAGCAAAGGTTTTAAATACGCTTCTAAATACTGCTCAAGCCAGTTTTGAGTACTTAGTCCGGAAATGTTTATAAGTTCCTGTAGAAAAGGACGATCGTTGTCATCAATATATAATAAAGATGCCATTGTCATTAAATTTTCATCAGGTTTGCGGTATTTCTCTGCACTTTCTCTCCACAATGCACCCAACATTTCGCGGTAATGGTACGGACTGTCAGCTATTGTATTGTACTGCGGATGACGATAAGAAACCGTAGCCACTTCGCCTAAAAGCACGACTTCTTTTTCTTCAAAATAAGGATCTTTGTCAAGCATTTCTTTTACCCATTTTGTGACTCTCGGCGCAATATCCATTTGTTTTGGAGAAAGTCCGCGGATGTTTCCTGTGCTCAAAATGGAGATAGCCGTTTTTACATAATGTTTTGACGGATGACTTAAATTAAAGAAAGTTCTAATGCTTTGCTGAGGCGAATAAACATCGTCGCTTTTGCCCAAAATCACTAAATATTGATTAGCTAGATCTTGATGAAATTGCAGTAAAATTTTATTGTTTAACTGCCACGGATGCACGGGAATAAAAACGTAATCTTCAACGGCAAGTTTCATACTACGAAGCTTTTCCTGAAACCCTTTATAAACTTCCGCGCCTAATTCTTCTGCATAAAAATCATCAAAATTGATCGTTTCCAAAGAATTAAATAAAGCTCTTTTTTTATGTGCAGCAAGCCAGTACAAAGTCGTATTTTTATTGGATTCGGGAGCGTAATTGTGGTAATCGGTATTATTAAAACCAACGCGTCCTTTATTTGCAATAACCCACGGATGACCTTCCATTTGATGTTCGATAGTCTGATAATCGGCTTTTGTCAATTCAGCAGCGCTCAGCTTTTCTCTCGTGAACAAATGCGCATCGGCATATAAAGTATTTAGAAGTTCTTCTGTATATTTTGCCAGTGTAAAAGAATCTATACCAAAGGTTTTTTGTAATTCCATGAAAAAACAAAGAACATCTTTAGCGGGCGAGGCGATGCCGTTTTCCCATCGTTGAATACTTTCTTTTTCAACATGATAATACTCTAAAAGTCTTGGATAAGCAGAAAAAGTATAGTAAACTTCTGGAATATCTGTTATAAGTTTAAAATGCGTTATACTGTCTTTACTGTCTGTAATTACAGGTTTGGCAACATCTTCATGCATTAATTCGGCTAAACTCTTGGCCAGCAGATTAAGATTTACCTTTTCCCAAACTTGAGGGGTAAAAACTTCTATGTGTGGTATTGTTTCTATATTCATTTTAGATGTGTGTTAAAGACTAACTTCCTCTGCTTTTTCTGTCGCAATATGCGAAAGGTCAAAGTCCTGAAAAGCAATCCTTTTTTCTAATTTATATACTTCACGTTTCGCCACTTCATTTATGATATAAGAATTGCGGTAAGCACCCATACCCAAATCAGATGAAATGTAGCTGTGCGTATGAATTTCTGCGTTTTGTACAAAAATTTCGCTGCCGTTAGTATCGATAGTATAGTTTCTTTTTACATCATAACTTCCTGTTGAAGTTCTGCTGATGCGATGCTGTATATCTTTTAGAAATTGAGGTTCCTGATAATGATATCCAGTTCCTAAGATCACATAGTCGGCGTGGTCTGTAAACTTTTTTTGTTGTTCGATCTGTTCCAGATGCAATTCATAATTATTGTGAATTCCCGGAGTTATATCATCCAATTGAATATTTGGTCTGATTTTTACTCCAATATCCTCATTGTCTACGCTGAGCGCATACATATGATCATAAATCTCGTTAAGTAAGTCAAAGTTGACTCCTTTAAATTGTGATTTCTGACGATCCAGCATGACTTTGCGTGTCGAAGAAGGCATTTGATGGAAATAATCGATGTAATCTGGAGATGTATGTTCTAAAATAAGCTTAGAATATTCCATCGCAAAAAAGCGGTCGGGACGGGAATACCAATTCAGTTTTAAGTTTTTTGGTCTGTTTTGAAGCAGATCAAAAAATACTTCGGCAGCACTTTGTCCAGAACCAATAACAGTAACAGTATCCTGTTTTAATATTTCTTCTTTTCTAAAAAGATAGCTTGACGTATGACAAACTTTTTCCATTTCTTGTAAATCAACAAAATCAGGAAGAATAGGCACAGTACCAGTTCCTAATACTAATTTTTCGCAATAATAAATTTTGGTCTGATTTTGATCTTTATGAAAAACATGTAATTCATAAAGACCATCTTTATAATAAACTTCTTTTACGCTCGACGAAAAACGGCAGTTTTGCAATTGTTTAATCACCCATTGACAGTATAAATTATACTCTTTGCGCAGTACAAAGAAATTTTCACGGATAAAAAATTTATACAAACGATCTGTCTTTTTAAGAAAGTTTAAAAAACTAAACTTGCTTGTAGGATCAGCCATTGAAACACAGTCGCATAAAAACGGAGTCTGCAGCGTAACATGGTCAAAAAGCAGACCTGGATGCCAGTTAAATTGTTCTCTTTGATCAAAGAAAAGCGATGAAACGTCATCAACCGGTTCTAACAAAGCGGCTAAACCTAAATTAAAAGGTCCAATGCCAATGCCTATTAATGAATATACTTTACGATCTTCCATATTATTGGTTTATAAGATTATGCTCTGTTTCAGAGATGATTTTAATGTCTTTGTTCTGCGGGAATTTTTCCCAATACCATTCGCGATAGCAAAAATTAAGATTGGATGTTTTATGCGGCATTTCGATGACTTTATCGATTTTAAAACCATGAAAAGCTTTGTTCATCATCGAAGCTCTGGAATCTACAGAACCTTCGCCAACCATTCTGCCCGTTTCAGGCTGCGCAAATACATAATCGATCATGCATTGTGTCGATGGTGAAACAAATTTCAGCTTAGGATCTGTAGGCGCAATAAATTGATGCGTTCCATAATCAGTAGGTAGTACATCATAATAATCTCCGAGTACATCACGCGTTGGCCAGTAGACTTCAATATTAAAAGTCGGTTCACCGTTTGCCATTCCTATGTAGCTGTACAAACCGTCGCTTGGAAGCAATGTTCTGTAATACGTTTCAAGTTCTTGCAGAGGCCAGTCCATTTTCCAATTTGCTTTTGCGTGGTCACGATGAAACCATTCATGCAGCATTTCAAGATCATTATCAATATCAACAGGACGTAAACTGATCGTTACATCTTCTTTTGGGAAATAGCGGTTGTAAACCAAATCTTTTCCTTTTGGATTTATCAATTGCTCAGAGAAAAAGCGTTTGTGTAAAACATTAGGGAAATTAATACGCGTTACGCCGGCAGGATTACCGCCGCAGTCAATGTCATTTAAGGCAGTAAGTAAATTGCCTTTTACTTTCCAATATCTGCTTTCGAGAATAAATGTTACCAGACCGCTTTCGTCTTCTTTTTGTAAATCTTCTAATTTATCATACAGAATATTTAAAAGATTTTTTTCGTCTGTAAGTTGGCTCGTACCAAAAGTATTTACAACTGCCAAAATATTTCCTACCCAGAAATAGTGAAGTATTAGATTGTACAAACGATCGTCTGGAATAAACATTTTTCCGTTTTCAGATAAGCCTGGTACAATTTTGTCTAATTGATCTTCAAAGGATTTACGGAATAAAAAACTTTGATTATCACGGAAAAATAGTTTTTCAGGCATAAATGCTGCACCCAATTGCACCAATGTATTTTGCTGATGCCATTCGCAGAACATTCCTTGTTCATTAAACATTTTTACGACACCTGTAAGGATGATATCAATATAGTTTTTGAACCAAATCTCACTGGTTTTTTCAAGAGATAATCCCGTTTGCTGCGAAGCTTTTTGAATCACATTCTGCATTCTCGAAGGATTTCCTAACACGCCGTCCTGACATAACGAAGCCAATAAACAAACGTTATTTTCTTTTTCGCCCGCAGTAACTTTAAACGGATTGTATCGCACACTTGTAGAAAAACTGTCCAGTACATTTCCGTTATAAGAAACAGATATAAAGCCAGGATCGCAGATTAGTTCAATATCAGGATAAGTTTTCTTTACATTATCTCCCCAAGCGGTCTGCATTAGGCGCGAAACCTCATAACCTCTGTAAAGTTCATGGAAATGATTAATGCGTTCTGCTCCGGTAATTTTTACATGAAGCGAAAATTTATACATATAATCGCTTTCATTGTTATATACCGTTCTTACTGATGAAGTTGCTGTAAATTCTTTTCCAAATTCACCTAAATCAACAAGAAGATTTTCTTTTGCCAATGTATCAAATACAGTTTGAGATTTAAAATGCGCTGCTTCCCACGGATGAACCGGAATTACTTTCCAATCTGGATAGTTCGACAGTAAATCCTGTGTTTTTTGGTCTCCTTTGCTTGCTTTCAAAACCTCGTTTTTAGCAAAATCTGAAGGCAAAACATTGTCTACAGACTTTTCGGTAACCAGATCAGGATGTACTAAAAAATAATACAACTGAAAATGACCACCAGTTTCCGGAGCATATTTTAAAACTTCTGATTCAGTAAAGCCTTCACGTCCTTTGGTAAGCGGATGAAGTAGATGACCTGCCGGAAATAATTGTTCGGCTTCGATAAAAGTCATTTCGGGCTTATTAAAGTCTTGTCCCGAAGTTTGAAAATGTTCTAAAAACTGTGCTATTTTCTCGGTACTCAGCTGCATTCTCTTTTTTACATTTTTAGAATCTGCCAGCGGATACTGCTGTCTTACCTGATTGGTAATTAATTCTAAAAGGCGGTCTGCATCTATTTCTCTAATGGTTTCGTTAGTAAGATCACGTTCCATTACCGGAAAATCATATAAATGTCTGAAAGTTTCAGATTTGTAACGTATCGGCGCATAGACTTCAACTTTATCAACAGGAAAATCCAGTTTTAAATGAAGTTTATGATTATACTTTGACATATAAGATTTTAGTACAGGATCGTATTTTGGCACCCCTTCATAAAAACTGCTGTTGCCCAATTCGCGCACGCAGCAGTTAAGTAAAATTGTAAACGTAATATCGACTGCTTCCTGAGCAATCTCTTTAGGAGAAGATGTATTCATTTCCGTGTTTTTTTATTATTGAAAGGATGTTATTAATGTGTGCAATAGTGGTTAATGGATTCAAAATGGTAAACTTCAGGTAAAAAATGCCATTTACTTTTGTGCTTGCTACCAAAACTTCTCCGTTAAAAAACATTTTCTTTTTAATGTGTAAGTTCATTTTGCAAGTATCTCCAGGCCATCCGTCTAGTTTATATCTAAAAACCAAAACACTTAAATCAGAATCTGTTAAGAGTTCAAAATCGTTGTCGTTTTCTAATATTGCAGCCGTTTGTTTGGTCGTTTCGATAATAGTATCGGTATACTGTCCCAATTTAGTTCTGCCCATATAACGCAGTGTACACCATAGTTTTAAAGCATCAAAACGGCGTGTACTTTGTACCAAAGATTTATTAATTTGAGCCGGAAGTTCATCATAATCCTGTTCCTTCGGATTTAAATAATCGGCATGGTGTTTTATAATGTGAAGATGCTGTTTGTTTCTTACCATAAAAGCACTGCTGCAAATAGGCTGAAAGAACGATTTATGATAATCAATAGTAACAGAATCAGCTTGTTCAATTCCGTTTAGCAGGTATTTGTATTTATCTGTCAGCAATAAACCACAGCCGTAAGCGGCATCAACATGCATCCATAATTCGTGTTCTTTTGCCAGAACTGCGATTTCAGATAATGGATCAATATTCCCGAAATCTGTTGTTCCCGCTGTTGCTACAATAGCAATCGGAATGTTGCCTTTTTGTTTTTCTTCAATAATGGCTTGTTTCAATTTTTCAGCATCCATTCTGTAACGGCTGTCTGTAACAACCTGAACGATAGATTGCTCGCCAAGTCCTAAAATAGAAGCATTTTTTTGGTTGCTGAAATGAGATTTCTCTGAAACAAAAATTCGGAATTTACTAGATTCCGGAGGACATCCATTTAATTTGATATTCCAGTTGAGGTATTTTAAAGCAAAATAATCTCTTGCCAAAAGAAGTCCCATAAGGTTGCTCTGCGAACCGCCACCTGTAAAAATTCCGTCGCAATCTGTGTTATATCCAATTTGTTCACCTGTCCAGGCAATCAATTTTCTTTCTATGAATGTCCCGCCGGCACTTTGATCGTAAGTGTCTTGTGATGAGTTTATTGCGCTTATCAGTACATCGGCAGCTAAAGCTGGAATTACAACAGGACAGTTTAAATGGGCTATATATTCTGGTAAATGATAAGCAGTTGCATGATTTACATAAATTTCATCGATCTCATCCCAAAGGCTTTCGTAATCGGTAACGGGCTGATCTAAGTTTACAGCTTCGACTTTATTTCTTATTTCATCGGGTTTAATACCGCTGAACGGAATTTTAGTATTTTCAAGAAAACCAGCTACACGTTTTTGAACTAATTCTATTGCATTGGCATATTCTGTTCCGGAATTTTCATGGAAAATATCCTGATAAAAATCGTCAGTGGAGCTTTTAATTAAGACATCCGGGGCATTGTCTAATAGGTTTTGCATAATGATTAATTTTTAGAATTGAGATTATTGGAAATAAGTTACTTTGTTAGAAATCGGAGTTCTCTTTTTTCTTGAAGGTTCGATGTCTTCAGGATAATATCCGACATAAATTAAACCGAGGGATTGTTCATTTTCGGCCAAGCCAAATTGCTTTAAGTAATCTACAGCACCAGCAGATGTGCTCCAATAATTTCCAATATTATGGGCAGTGCAGGTGAGGGCCATGTTTTGAACGGCAGATGAAACAGCAGCAACTTCTTCCCATTCAGGAAGGTTTATTTTGAGATTGCGAACCAGCACAACTCCGATCACACAAGCCGAATTAAGAGGGTATTCTTTAAGCTGATTGTACTTTTCTAAAGCTTCTTCGGCAGAAAATTTCTCAAAATAAAAGTCCTTGTAGTATTCGGCCAGAAACGATCCCAGTTGTTCTAAGTAGCGATCCTTAAAAACAATAAACCGCCACGGTTCGGTCATTTTATGCGTAGGTGCATAAATCGCGTTCGTCAAGATTTCATTTAATAAATCATCCGGTATGTTTTGTTTTTCAAATTCATCAGCATAAACACTTCGTCTGTTCCGTATGATTTTTGAAATTTTTTGACTATTTGTAAAATCCGACATCTTGATTTTACTGGGTTTAGTGCTAATATTCATATTTTTTTAATAAATTTTTTAAGAAAATTCTTTTTTTAAATTATAAAACAAATATATTTGTAAGTAGATTTTATTTAGAATGAATAAAAACAGCGGAGACAAATGTAGAGATTAATCTTTATAAAAAAAATAAAACAGAAAAAAAAATATACGAAATTCTCTACATTATTATAATGTTAAGAAATGATGTTTTATTTGTATATAGGTTATTATTAGTAGTTTGTCTTTTTTATTCGCCCCAATTTTTAGTAACTATTAAATAAACTAATAAAATGAAATCACAGTCAGTAATAGAAGATGAAATACCAGAAAAAGAAAACTATGTCTATGAAATTCCTACAAGTCCACTGATAGTAGAGGTTACGCCTCAGGAAAGGAATATTTTATCTCATGTTGGGTCTCTTTTGGAGCAGGCATTTAAGAGCTATGAAAATCCAGATTATATAGCAACGCTTCATTTGCATTCTTTCCAGCTTCTACCCGAAAGAATAGCCAGAATTTTAAGCCGTTTTGGAACCGATTTTTCAGCAAACCAATACGGAGCGATCGTCTTTAAAGGGCTTTTAGAAGTCGATCAGGATCATCTCGGACCAACTCCTGCAAACTGGCAGAGCACCGATTACTCAAAACTTAATAAATACGGTTTTATTTGTTCACTTCTGCACGGTGCAGTTCCTTCAAAACCTGTGCAGTATTATGCACAGCGAAAAGGAGGAGGGATTCTTCACGCGGTTATTCCAGACGAAAAAATGGCTGTAACGCAGACAGGATCAGGATCAAAAACAAATTTGTATGTTCATACTGAAGATGCATTTCTGCTGCATCAGGCTGACTTTTTAAGTTTCCTTTATCTGCGAAATGAAGAGCGAGTTCCTTCGACACTTTACTCGGTACGTTCACACGGTAAAGTCAATAAAATAATGGAAAAACTTTTTGATCCTATTTATCAGTGTCCAAAGGATGCCAATTACGAAGATGAAACAAATGACGGTCCGCTGGCTTCTGTTTTGTATGGAAATAAAGAACTGCCTTTTATTCGATTTGATGCGGCAGAACAGATATTTAATGAAAACGCTGGACAAACTCCGGAAGCGCTTTATAATTTAACTGAATTTTGGAACGAAGCCAAAGAGCTGATTAATAGTGATTATATCCCGGATTCTGGAGATGTTATCTTTGTGAATAATCATTTATGCGCGCACGGAAGAAGTGCTTTTACAGCAGGACAGAGAATAGAGAATGGAAAAATTGTTCCATGCGAGAGACGACAAATGCTCAGAATGATGAGTAAAACAAGTTTAATTCATATGAGGTCAATGACACATACCGATGATCCGTATTTTGTTATGGAAGAACATTTGGGAAAAGTTTTTGATCAGGATTAATTTATGAAGACTTTATTAAAGAGAGACGTCAAATTTTATTTGATGTCTCTTTTTGTTTGTATTAGCTTTATTCTTAAATTAACCTTTTCCTAAGCTAGTGCGAGCGTCTCGCTCGTGAACGTAAAATCAGGGAACGAAAGAGATGTTTGTAAATGTAAAGTATTTCTTATATTATTGCAAAAAAATAAATGAGCAGAAAATATAAGTTTGGAGAAAAAACAGGAGCTTACTTCATAAGCTTTGCTACTGTTTATTGGATAGATGTATTTACAAGAGAAGAATATTTTGGAAATATAATTGAATCATTAGATTATTGTCGTAAAAATAAATCTATGGAACTTTATGGTTATTGCATTATGCCTAGTCATATTCATTTAATTTTCAGATCATCAAATGGAGATCCTTCAGGTCTCATAAGAGATTTTAAAGGATTTACTTCTCGAAAAATGCTTAAAACAATTGAAGAAAATCCACAAGAAAGTAGAAAAGAATGGATGCTTTGGATGTTTGAAAGAGCAGGTAAAAAAAGCAGTAATGTAAAATTTAGGCAATTTTGGCAGCAGAATAACCAACCCATCGAAATTTGGTCTTTAAAAGTCTTTGAACAGAAATTAAAATATATTCATAATAATCCTCTAGAAACAGGTTTTGTTACTAATCCTGTAGATTGGAAATACAGTTCAGCAAGAAATTATGGTGATAATGATCAAACTGTTTTAGAAATTGATATTAATTGATAATCGTTGCGGACACGAGCGAGACTCTCGCGCTAGCATTGACGATCGGGTTATCTGTTAGATAAAAAATGTGGATTAGGTATAGTTTCTAAAAAAGTTTTCCATTCTTGTAAAATTTGTAAAAAATCTGAAATCGGCACTTCCACGGATTTTCCTGTTGTGTTGAAAATAGCTCTAAATGGAGGAGACTTTATCTCAACACTTTCATCTTGATTTCCTCCCCAAATATTGTAACCCTCAAAAGGTATATTTAAGTCTAAATTTAAAGAGGCAATATCGTCTATTATTTGCTGTGTCAAACGAATTCCATTTGGTTCTAAAAAACTTGCTATTTCATTATTTTTACTAGCCCCATTTACTAAACTGCATCCGACAATAGGTATTGTTGTGTTATTAAATTCAAAAGTGTTAAAGTGTAGATTATATTCTTCCGATTTTTTCATATTTTTATAATTTATTGGATTTCCACATGCTAGCGCGAGCGTCTCGCTCGTGCCCGCAAAGAATTGTCGTAAACTTAATTCTGAATTCATCGTTGCGGGCACGAGCGAGACGCTCGCGCTAGCTAGCCGAGATACTGTCAAAAATAGAAAAGAGACTCAAAAAAGTCTCTTTCCAAAATCAATATATTTTTAAAAATAATTATTTACCAATCAATTTTTCAAGTCTAACCATCATTTCATCTTTCTCCTTCAACATACGCTCAAACAAAACAATTTTTTCTTCATGAAGTCTTTTTAATTCTTCAATAGGATTGAAGTTAAATGTAGAATTTGGATTTCCAACGCAAGCATTATCTCCAAAAGTATTAGAAATAATATTTATCGCTTGTTCCTCATCAAAATTCTGAAAAGCTTCCACAGGAATTTTCAATACAGCAGAAATTTGTTTTAGCAAATTGTCTTCAATTACATCTTTCTGCTCCAGCATAGAAATTTTCTTTTGGTTCCATTCTTCGCCCAGATCATAAGCCAATGCTTCTTGTTTAATGTTAAGCATTTCTCTAAAACGTTTTACGTTTCTTCCCTGATGTATTTTCTGTTCCATAATGAGTGTCAATTTTTCTAAAGGCTCAAAGATAAAGCCATTTGGACATAAATCCTGAGTTTCAAAGATAGAAAAATATCCCATTTCTCAATACAGAAATGCTGTTTACAACTTTACATTTTAACATTATTAATAAACTTGAAAAAATAATGGTGTTTAGCGAGAGATTTGAGGTTAATTTTCTGGGTGTCGGTATGGCGGATTAAGTACAGCTTTAAAATTAATAGGTTTATTTTGAAGATGAAGTTTTCCCGAAAGATCAATTGGAGAAAAATGCAGTGTTTTTAAAAACTTTTTAATGTTTTCTCTGGATGCTTTATGGTCAGCTATAAAAAATATTTCTTCTTTTGCTGCAGGTTCTCTGCTATCTTTTGTGCTTTTAAGATTAACCGGATTAAAGAGCTTGACAACCTGCGCTTTGGGAAGAAGCGAAGCGGTAATTTTATAAGTCATTGCATTAGTTAGTCCCGACAACAGTGTCTGTGGATTAAATATTAAACCGCTTGTGTGTACTATTATTTTTCCTGATACGTCAGGCAGACTTCCTAAGACCTTCTGCAGATCTTCTTTGGGTATAAACAAAAAGATAATATCAGTGCAGACTGCCTGTTCCAAAGTGCCGGGCCATACATTAGGTCCCATTTTTTCAATAGCATCCATGATAAGGCTGTTGCCTTTCGGATTACTTACTATAACTGTATATCCCTCCTTGGCAGAGCGGAAAGCAAGTTCCATTGTAAGACTGCCTATTCCTATAATTCCTACTCTCATAATCACTGTAATTTAGCAGCAATATGCTGCTGTGAAACCTTAAGTATTTTTGAGCCTTCTAAAAGGTATTTAAAAGTAAGAAAATCAATTGTTTTGTAATCAGGTGTTTATACTTGTTTTTGTAAGAATTTATATAAAGTAAAACTATAAGCGGCAGTAATGTGAAAATTGTAATTTCGCAAAGGGCGCATGGTGAAAATATTTTACTCAAAGCTGTTTATTCTATACAGGGAAGCTGCAGTACATTAGCATTGAGAGGTTGTTCTGTTTTTCGTTCCAGTTTTTCATTATAAAGGGTAATATAGATTTCCATGGAGCCGGTGCCTACTGTAAGTGATAATAGATGTCCGCCAAAGGCATTGAAATCTTTATCAGTAGCCACGCCGTGTATGTGCAGGGATGGTTTCCCTTCTTTCCAGGCTAGAGAACCTGTAAGACTTCCCATTTCAACCTTATAAAATGTTTTGGGATTAAACTTCTTTTTCTCGAAGTCATAAAAACCAAATTCAGCCTGCTGCGCAAAGCCAATGCCGGTTAAATAGGCAGAAGGAATCTTTTCTTCCTGTGCAAGGTCTTCCAGAAGTTTCAGGACATTGTCACCCTCACGAAGCACCATCAGATAGCCTTGCGGTGTTTTAGTGTAACGGCATTTTTCGGAGTTTTTCTGCTGGGCTTGTACTGAACCTAGTATCAATAACAGGAATAGTGTACAGATGTTTTTATATGTGTATTTCTTCATTGGACTAAAGCTTTTAAATGGGTTATAAAAAATGGAAGTTTTGGTTTTATTTATCGTTTTTATATTCATTGTTTCCAATTTTATAAATGTGACTTTCGGGCAAGATTCTGGTAAATATGAAATTTACGAATAAGAAATGAAATTTTTGTATAAACTAACAGGTAAATTAAATTGTCTACTAAAAGGTTTAAAATCTGCACCATCAGGATTGCGATAAAATTAAAAAGCCTGAGAAAATAGATTCTCAGGCTTTTTGATGTTTCAAAATTTTTTAGATTTAATACCCGTTTTTGAAAAAATTAAAGAATTAAATCTAAAACGTTTAGATAGACTTGAAAATGAATTATTTTATTTCTGTAATGAATTCATTTTGAGGTGTTCTTACCTTTTTCAGGTTCACCAGCCAGTCGTTAGAGGCGTCTCTGTAACCCAAAGGCAGCACCAATACACTCTTTAAACCAAGTTCATTCAGGCTTAATAATTTATCTACCTCAGAAGGGATAAAACCTTCCATTGGTGTCGCATCAACCTCTTGTTCTGCTGCAGCGGCAATGGCTAAACCAAACGAAATATAGGCTTGTTTGGCAGCATGATTGGCATGCCATTCCTGACCCAGATCTTTGTACATTCCCCATAGCCTTTCTTTGTATTCATCCATTGCTGTTGATGGAATGCCTCGTTCTTGGGTTGTTCTTGCAAAAACTTCTGAGATTTTTTCTAAAGAATAACCGTCCCAAGCTGCAAAAACCAGTACATGCGAAGCATCTACAATTTGGCTTTGTTCAAAACCTACTGTTTTTATTTTTTCCTGTAATTCTTTATTGGTAATGACAAAAATTTTATATGGCTGTAAACCAGATGAAGACGGCGCTAATCTTGCGGCTTCAAGGATATAATCTATTTTTTGCTGCGGTACAACTTGTCCGTTCATTTTTTTGGCAGCATAACGCCATTTTAATGCATCAAGTAATTTCATTTTTGTAATGATTTTAAATTCTATTCAAAAGTAAAGACTTTAGTTCTATTTTTATCAGTTAATGGGAAAATGTAATGGTTATCGAAGATTGTAAGCAGACACAGACAAAACTTTTTTAGAAACAATGCATTTATAGATTTATGTTGTGCTGGTTTTTTATTTCTGACATAACAAAAGTACTCTGCGTGCTGCCAATACTTTCAACTGAACCTAACTTATTAAAAACGAAATTTTGATAATGCTTCATATCCTTAGCGAAAACCTTAAGGATAAAATCATAATCTCCTGAAATATTATAACATTCTACAACTTCATCAATTTTCATAATATCCTCGACAAAGCTGTTGCCGATATTACGATCATGCTGTTTTAGCTTTATATTACAAAAAACGATAAATCCATGTCCAAATTTCTCATGATCAATTAAGGCGATGTATTTTTTGATGTACCCATTATTTTCCAGCCTTTTTACACGCTGCAGCACAGGAGTTGGTGACAAATTTACCTGCGCAGCAAGTTCCTTGATGGTAAAACTTGAGTTGTTTCCCAGTATTTTCAGCAAATGCAAATCGGTAGTATCGAGTTCTTCCATAGAATAAAAATCTTTTTAAGTTTCAAAAATACATTTAAAAAAGTAAATAACACTTGTTTTGTGTGGTAAAACAGCTTAATTCTCTTAAGTATGAGTGTTAGGAAGCTTTTTTAGTTGTATAAGATAACTTTGTCTAGAGAATTAAACTGAATAAAATTGAAAAAAGTATTAAAAGTATTAAGTAAAGCAGGTTTCGATGGTTTTTTATTAATGATAGGCACTATGATTCTGTTGGCTTATTTTGTGCCAAAGCCGGGCATGGTAAAAGAACCTGTTTCACTAGAAGAGATTGCCAATGTAGGTGTGTCGTTTATTTTTTTGTTTTATGGTTTAAAGCTGAGTGTTGAGAAACTAAAAGCCGGGCTTGTAAACTGGAAAATGCACATTGTTGTTCAGTTGACTACTTTTTTGTTTTTCCCGCTTATCGTTTTAGCATTTCGCCCTTTGTTCGTAAACACCGGCTTCGAGTTGCTGTGGCTTGGTGTTTTTTTTCTGGCAGCTTTGCCTTCTACAGTTTCCTCTTCTGTGGTCATGGTTTCTATTGCCAAGGGAAACATTCCTGCAGCCATTTTTAATGCGAGTATTTCAAGTTTGATTGGAGTAGTGGTTACACCACTTTGGGTTGGACTGTTCATCGCTTCTGCAACGGGCGATTTTGATGTAACTGATATCTTTATAAAGTTGATTGTTCAAGTCTTATTGCCTGTCATTATAGGTATCAGCCTCAACTCCCGTTTTGGCGTCATTGCCGAAAAATATAAGAAACAGCTCAAATATTTCGATCAGGGAGTTATCCTGACGATCATTTACACATCTTTTTGTAAGTCATTCTCTGAACATCTTTTTGAAGGCTTCACCGCTCTTGAACTTGCAGGACTTGCTGCAGGGATGATAGGTTTGTTTTTTGCTGTATTCTTTTGTGTTGGATTGCTCAGTCGTTTGTTTGGCTTTTCAGATGAAGATCGTATTACGGTTTTATTTTGTGGATCTAAAAAGTCATTAGTACACGGCACCGTTATGTCAAAAGTACTTTTTCAGCACAGTACCATAACCGGTATCGTATTGTTGCCGCTCATGCTTTACCATGCTTTTCAATTGATTGCTGCGAGCATTATCGCTCAGCGTATGGCTCGACGAAAAGAAGAATAATTTTTTATTTAGATGCCTTTTATCTTTTTAGTAAAAAAAACAATCGGAGCTAAACATTTGTAGATACTTGTCAGCTGCATAATAGGAGCGAAGATCTGGTCATTATTTGTCTAATCCTTTTGTGATCAAAGATTAGAGAAGACTTCACTAGTAGTAAGGAATATGTTATTTTTAATTTTTTGAAAGCCAATTTGGGAAATACGGAAGGTTTTCTTGAAACTATAATGAAAAGAGATGTGTTTTAACTGTTCTCGAAACTTGATTAGTTTCTTTTTATGAATGTATTTGAAGGAAGAGTAATCTCAAATTATTATTCTTCCGTAGAGTCGCTTCGCTAACTCTACGGAAGAGGGGTAAATTAAGTATATTATTTTCTAATTAACGCATGGAACTAAATCCTAAATTCTTTGCGTATAATTTCTGCTCCTGCGCTTAAAGCACTCAGCTTGCCTCTTGCCACATTTCGAGATAAAGGAGCCATACCGCAGTTTGTTGAAGGATAAAGATTTTCGATATCTACAAACTCAAGAGTTTTACGCAGAGTATCGGCAACTTCTTCAGGAGTTTCGATAGTGTTGGTTGCGACATCAATTGCGCCAACCATTACTTTTTTGCCGCGAACAAGTTCAATTAAATTAAAAGGCACACGCGAGTTATGGCATTCTAATGACACAATATCAATTTTAGATTTTTGAATTTTAGGGAAAATTTCTTCGTATTGACGCCACTCTGAACCCAATGTTTTTTTCCAGTCATTATTAGCTTGTATTCCATAACCGTAGCAAATATGGACTGCAGTTTCGCACTTTAATCCTTCAATGGCTCGTTCTAATGCTGCCATTCCCCAGTCGTTTACTTCATCAAAAAATACATTAAATGCCGGTTCATCAAACTGGATAATGTCTACGCCTGCATCTTGAAGTTCTCTTGCTTCTTCATTAAGCAATTTCGCAAATTCCCACGCCAATTTTTCTCTGCTTTTATAATGGTCATCGTATAAAGTATCTACCATTGTCATCGGACCAGGTAAAGCCCATTTTATTGGTTTATCTGTCAGTTTACGCAAAAATTTAACATCATCAACAAAAACTCCTTTTTGACGTGCAACTTCACCTACAACAACAGGAACACTCGCATCATAACGATCACGAATTTTTACGATTTTACGATTTTCAAAATCAACACCACTTAAATGCTCAATAAAAGTAGTTACAAAATGCTGACGTGTCTGCTCGCCATCACTAATTATATCCACGCCTGCTAATTGCTGTTCGTGCAAAGAAATGCGCAAAGCATCTTGTTTCCCTTCAATTAACTGATCTCCTTCTAATTTCCAAGGCGACCAAAGTTTTTCGGGTGGTGCAAGCCAGGCAGGTTTTGGTAAACTTCCCACAATTGAAGTAGGTACTAATTTCTTCATAATAAAATAATTATAATTTGCTGTATTAATTAAAGATTAAAATTGGCAGACCATTGTTCTAAGGCACTTTGGTGAGGCTTAATGAAATGCTTTTCTGCAAATTTGCCCTGCTCAATTGCTAATTGGCTGCGCTCTTCACGGTTGTATACAATTTTGGTTAAAGAATGGTCTTGATTTTTTAAACTCGGCTTATAGCACGCTCCTGCAACAGAATTACAATTATAAATTTCAGGTCTGTAAATCTTTTGGAACGTTTCCATAGTACTAATGGTGCTGATTAATTCAAGGTTTGTATAATCATCCAATAAGTCTCCAAAGAAAAAAAACGCCAAAGGAGCAACACTATTAAGCGGCATAAAATAACGAACCTGCAAGCCCATTTTTTTGAAATATTGTTCTGTTAAAGAAGATTCATTTGGCTGATATTCAAAACCTAATATCGGGTGATGGTTTCCTGTACGCTGATACGTTTTATTATCAGATACACTCAAACATATAACAGGTGGTTTGCTAAAGTGTTTTTTATAACTTTCTGAATTTACAAAATGCTTAAATATATTACCATGCAGTTGACCAAAATTATCAGGAATACTAAAGCGATCTTTACCCTTGTTATGTTCTAAAAGCAAAACGCTGAAATCATAATCGCGCACATAAGAGGAGAAATTATTTCCAACAATACCTTCAATTCGTTTTCCTGTTTTATGATCGATAATATGCGTTTTTAAAATCTCAATCGATGGGAATGTTGTACCGCTGCCATCAATATCTATATCAACAGAAACAATTTCTAATTCAACCGAATAGCGATCGTTATCAGGATTATCCCAGTTTGCCAAAGTATTAAAACGATTGTTAATCATATTAATGGTGTTGCGCAAATTCTCTTGACGACTTTCTCCTCTTGCCAAATTAGCAAAGTTGGTTGTGGTACGCGTACTATTAGACGGTATGTAGTCTTCATTGAAATAAATACTCTTTAGTTTGAACGCAAAATCATACTTGATTATATTGTGGGTGTTTTCCATTTCTTTTCGTTTATTATTGAATCTTTTAATGCGATCGCTTTTAATTAATTGTTTTGCAGTTATTTTGTACTGCAAATTTTAAAATAAAAGATTAATATGTCAAATTATGATTAATAATAAGATAATTACGCTGTTTTTTAGTGGTAATAAGGATAATTAATCTTTTTCGAGGTGTAATAATCAAAGAAAACAGAGAATTTTTCTTCAGATACTTAAATACAATTGAATAAAAGCTGCTGACAGTCGCTTCAAAAGATGCTGAATTAACTACCAAAGAAATAGCAAACCTTTTTTTGGAAGTGCCTAACAGAAATTGTAGAAGAACATAAGGAGACAGAATGTATCCTTAATTAATTTTGTAAAACTGATTTTACGATGGTGAATGATTTTTGAAATCGGCCTTAGTTTTGTAGATAGTATCAAGTCCAGTTTTGCATTCGCAAAAAAAAAACGAGTTAAAGTATTTTTGCTAATACATTAACTCGTCTATTTGTTTTTGTTTTGCGATTTTTTGTTTCTCTATTTGCCGATGCAGAAATTAGCAAATATATTTCCTAACAATTCGTCATTAGAAACCTGACCGGTGATAAGCCCAAACTGATATAAAGCTTCTCGAATATCAAGCGCAATTAAGTCACTGGAAAGATTAGTTTCAAGACCAAATTTTACTTTTTGTATTTCATCTAAAGCTTTTAATAAAGAATCATAATGTCTTGTGTTAGTTACAATTGTTTCATTATTTCGTAAAGCTCCGGTATTTACAAAAGAAAGTAATTCATTCTTTAAATCTTCAACGCCGATTTTTTGTTTCGCCGAAATCAATAAAAGTTTTGCGTTTAGATTTTCAAGCTTATTTGTAATGTTCTGCACTTCATCATCTGATAAAATATCCTTTTTGTTTACCACAATAATTAGAGGTTTTAAAGGATATTTATTTTTGATTTGTTCTATTTCAGAAACAAATTCTGTACTGGAAGCTTTGAATTTTAAACCATCAAATAAATAAATAACAACTTGTGCCTGATCTATTTTTTCAAAGGTTTTTTTAATTCCAATGCTTTCTACAACATCTTTTGTTTCCCGGATTCCTGCCGTATCAATAAATCTAAAACCAATGCCGCCTATAACAAGTTCATCTTCAATTGTGTCGCGTGTTGTTCCGGCAATGTCAGACACAATAGCGCGTTCTTCATTTAAAAGGGCATTTAATAAAGTCGATTTTCCCACATTTGGTTCGCCGACAATAGCAACCGGAATTCCGTTTTTTATAACGTTTCCAACTGCAAACGAATCAATTAAACGTTTTAAAACAAATTCAATTCGGTTTAATAATTCATGAAACTGTGTTCTGTCAGCAAACTCAACATCTTCTTCTGCAAAATCCAATTCCAGTTCAATTAAAGAAGCAAAATTCAAAAGTTCTTCACGTAATTTGGCAATTTCATTACTAAAACCACCGCGCATTTGCTGCATTGCAATTTGGTGAGAAGCCTCATTATCAGATGAAATTAAATCAGCTACAGCTTCTGCCTGCGACAAATCTAGTTTCCCGTTAAGAAAAGCACGTAAAGTAAATTCACCCGCATCTGCCATTCTGCAGCCTTTTCTCAATAATAACTGAATAATCTGCTGTTGAATATATGTTGATCCGTGGCAGGAAATTTCAATTGTATCTTCGCCTGTATATGAATTTGGACCTTTGAAAACAGATATCAAAACCTCGTCCAGCGTTTTTTCATTATCAACAATATGTCCTAAATGTAATGTGTGGGTTTTCTGCTTCGTTAAATCTTTGTTTTTAATAGATTTAAAAACCGAATCACCAATAGAAATAGCATCGGCACCCGAAATACGAATTACAGCAATAGCTCCCGCTCCAGACGGAGTGGCTAATGCAACTATAGAATCTTGATTTATCATGTTGCAAAGGTATGAAAAAGGAGTAAAGTTCTAAAGGGCATATTAAGGACAAATTTCAGAATAATCTGTAACTTTATTAAGAAATTATTAACTGTTAAATTCCTGATAATTGTCAGGTTGTTTTGAATTTAGAATGATTAAATTTGAGTAACAAACCTTAAAATCTCAACAAAATGAAGAAGATATTATTCCCAACCGACTTTTCTGAAGCTGCAACAAATGCTTTTGTTCACGCTCTAGAATTTGCAAAAATTGTAAAAGCCGAACTTGTTTTACTGCATACTTTTGAGATTCCGGTTTATGACAGCCAGTTTTTTCCGGAAAATTATGCCTCAATATACAGTTCTATCGAATTAGCAAAATTTGAAATGTTTAAAGATGAAATTCCTAAATTAAGAACCATTGCAGCTGAACGCAAACTGGACGATATTGTTATTAAACACCGACTTATGGATGGTGATTTAATTTATAACTTGAGAAACGCAGTTGAAGAAGACCAAATTGATTTCGTGATTATGGGAACAACGGGAGCTTCTGACTGGACTAAGTTTTTTACCGGATCAAATACAAATTCTGTTATTTCAGAAGTTAAGGTGCCTGTTTTATGTGTTCCTGTTGATGCCAAATATAAAAAGGTAAAAACAATTGGTTTTACAACCCGATATCGTGAAAAAGATAAAAAAGTACTTCGCCGAATATTAAAAATTGCTAAAAAGACGGATGCTAAAGTTAAAAGCTTATATGTAAAAACTACAAGTACTGATGTTTCTGATGCAACAATTAAAGAATGGGAAAGAGAATTTGCAGATGAAAATGTTGAATTCCTGGTTTTACCAAGTGATGAAGTAAAAGAAACTATACTTGATTTTATTCTTTACAAAGACATTGATATCTTGACTACTATTACACACAAAAGATCATTCTTTGAATCAATTTTTGATTCTAGTTTCAGTAAAAAAATTACAAAAGAAGTTTCTGTGCCTGTACTAGTTATGCACGAAGATTAAAATTCTGCTTTAAATGAAATATTTTTTTGAATGTGTAAAACCTATATTTGTATTTCAGTAAATAAAAAAAATGGAAATATATTTAAGCAAGGCACAGCATTATTCAAAAGTTTTTACTCAAATCAACAAAAGATACAATAGTATAAGTCTGTTAAGGCTTTTAAGCATATTTTTTTGTTTGTTTATGTTGTTTTATTACATCAAAACCAATGAAACTCTGTATGTATTATTTGCTGTTTTATCTTTTGTTGGTTTTCTTTTTTTAATGAGAATCCATTCAAAACTGTCTTTTAAACGGGAATTAACAAAAGCTGTTTTAAAAATAAATGAAGATGAAACCGCTTATTTAAAAAGAGAAAAAATACCTTTTGAAAACGGAATTGAATTTAATGATTTTCATCATCCGTATGCTTACGATCTGGATATTTTTGGAGAACATTCTTTATTCCAGAACTTAAACAGAACAGCAACTTTTATTGGAAAAAAAACATTAGCACACAAATTACTGCACTTGTTTTCTAATGAAACTATTCTCGAAAATCAGCAGGCCATAGACGAATTAAAAACTAAAATAGACTGGCGTCAGGATTTTGAATCGCTGGCCATTGTCAGTACTGACAGTAAAAACTCTTATGATTCATTAATCCATTGGATTTCATTTAAAAATAATCCTTTATCTAAAGTTTTAATTTCACTTTCAATTATTCTGCCCGTTACTTTTTTTGGTATTATTGCTGCCTATTTTATTACGTCAAAAACAATACTGCTTTCCTATGCAACCTATATTTTTATTTTCAATTTAATTGTGTTAGGAAGATCACTAAAACGTATACAGTCAGAAATTGCAAAAGCAGACAATATTGACAAAACCATAAAGCAGTACAGCTTGCTGGTTCAAAAAATCGAGCTTGAAAAATTTGAATCAAAAAAGTTAATTGAACTGCAAAAACAGTTGGTTTCAAAAAATGCATTGGCAAGTTCGCATTTAAAACAGCTTTCTGAATTGTTTTCACGAATGGACACCATTAATAATTTTGTTACAGCAACTGTATTTAATGGTTCGTTTTTATTTAATCTGCATGTTTTAAAAGCACTTTTAAAATGGAAAGAAGATTATGCTCATGAACTCGAAAACTGGATTAACATAATTGGAGAATTTGAAGCTTTAAACAGTCTTGCAAATCTTGCGTATAATAATTCTGATTTTGTGTTTCCTGAAATAAATTCAGAGTACAAAATTGGTTTTGAAAACTTAAGTCATCCGTTATTAAATCCAAATACAAGAGTAGGGAATGATACCTATTTTTATCCGGAATCTTTTATGATTTTGACCGGATCAAACATGTCAGGAAAAAGTACTTTTTTGCGAAGCTTAGGCATTAATATGGTTTTAGGTGGTATTGGTTCAGTTGTTTGTGCATCAAAGGCAGAGATTCATCCACTTCCAGTTTTAGTTTCAATGCGATTATCAGATTCTTTGGCCGACAGTGAATCTTATTTTTTCGCCGAAATTAAACGTTTAAAACAAATTATGGATGCTTTAAAAGAACGTCCGGCTTTTGTTTTATTAGATGAAATTTTAAGAGGTACAAATTCTGATGATAAACGAAACGGGACTATTGAAGTTGTTAAAAAAGTTATCGCAAAAAAAGCTATTGGCGCTATTGCAACACACGATATTGAAGTGTGTTTAACGACAAATGATTACCCTGAAACATTAACGAATCAATGTTTTGAAGTTGAAATTCAAAATAACGAACTCCATTTTGACTATAAACTTCGCAAAGGAATCTGCCAAAACAGAAGTGCAACTTTTTTAATGAAAAAAATGGAAGTGATTTAGGTTGATATTTTTTGAATATTGTTCAATTTCTAAATAAAAAAACAAAATAAAATGCCTGAAGAATAAGAAATATTCTTCAGGCATTTTTTGTATTTCTGCATTTTATAAGTTTTTACGTTATTAAAAAAATATGTAGAAAATAAAACTGCTTTTCGGCGCTTTTTTTTGAAAAAAATGATCAAAACAGGTTAATGAAACACATCAAAAACCTATCAAATCTTTATAAAAAACATAAAATCGATATTAAAAGTCAGAATGACAATAACTGATCAAAATCCTGTATTTACTGATTATTATGTTTTATTTTGGCATAAAAAAAACGATTTATTGAAAATAAATTTTACTAAAACGTTTTTGTAAGTTTCGTTTGCATATATTTGTGATGTACTAAAATATCCAATAATAAATTTATTACCCGATGAAAAAGATTACAATTAGAGATATTGCTAAACAAGCAGAGGTTTCTATTTCTACTGTATCTTTTGTTATTAACGGTAAGGGAGAAAAAATGGCAATCAGTCCGGCTGTAATTAAAAAAGTGCAGGATGTAGCTCAAAAATTACAGTACAAACCAAGCATGATTGCGAGCAGTTTAAGAACTGGAAAAACAAGATCTATTGGACTTATTGTAGAAGATATTTCGAATCAGTTTTTTGCAGACCTGGCAAGAGTAATTGAAGATGAAGCAAAAAATATTAATTACAGAGTTTTTTATTGCAGTACAGGCGATGATAATGAACGTTCTGAAGAATTAGTGCAAAGTTTGCTGCAGGCAAATGTTGAAGGTTTTATTATTACACCAACCCGAAATTTAGAAAAAACAATAAGTCAGCTTTTAAAACTTCAAAAACCTGTAGTATTGATAGACAGGTATTTTGCAAATCAAAAAGTAAGTCATGTTGTAATGGATAATTACGAAGGATCTTATTCAGCAGTTAAATATTTAATCAGCAAGGGAAGAAAGAATATTGCGGTGGTAAATAATAAGTCTGGAATGGTTCAGATGAAACTAAGAGAAAAAGGATATGTTGATGCCTTAAAAGAAGAAGGAATTTATAATGAAAATTATACCCTTCTCTTAGATTATCATATCAATGAACAAAGCCGAATTGATGCGATTATAGATTTCTTTAGACAAAATCCAAAAATTGATGCTGTACTTTTCTCGGCAAATTATCTTGGATTGGCAGGTCTTCAGGCTTTTAGAACTTTAGAATATAGAATTCCAGAAGATATTTCAGTTATCAGTTTTGATGATCATGACAGTTTTAAACTGCACACGCCAACGATTTCTGTTATAGCGCAGCCCATTGAAGATATTGCAGTAAAATCGATACAATTATTGATGAGTCAAATGTCAAACTTTGATGATTTCAAAATAGAAAAAGTTCTTAAAAAGGGAACTTTAATAATTAGAGAGTCAATATAAACAACAATATTTATTTTAAAAATTTAGTAAAAGAAAAAAGTGGAGACTTTTTTTTACCCATTTCACTAAATCGTTTTAGTAAATATTTTACCTGATTATAAGATACATATAGCACAAGTATTCAGGATTGTTTGTATAGAAAAACCAAAAAACAGCCGAAACCAGTTAAAGGCGGAACGCTGTAATATTTAAACCAGAGTACAATTTTTATTAATTATTTAAAAACAAACACGAACACAAAACGAAACGAAAATCAAAACCAAAACCAAAAAAAATGCTTATGAAACGAATATTAGCAGTGTTAGGAGTGATATTGCTGAGCAGTTTAAGTGCTGCTGCGCAAAATCGATTAATAACCGGCATAGTAACAGATGCAGAGAACAAGGGAATTGTTGCCGCATCAGTCGAGGTTCAAGGAAAACCATTTAGTGCCGTTACAGATGCCGAAGGGCGATTTAGAATGAATGTTCCTGAAGGTAAAGTTACCCTGAATGTATCTTCTATAGGATTTCAGTCTACGACTGTACAGGTTCAGGAAAAAGATACAAGAGTAACTGTTGCACTTGTTGAAACTACACAAGAATTAAAAGATGTTGTTGTAACTTCATTTGGAGTTAAAAAACAAAGAAAAAGTCTGGGTTACGCAGTTGGAGAACTTAAAGGCGAAGACTTGACTAAAAACAAAGAAATCAATTTAGGAAATGCGTTGCAGGGTAAAATTGCCGGTGTAAACGTTTCGGCACCGGTTACAGGACCATCTGGTTCAAGCCGTGTGGTAATTCGAGGCGCTACTTCAGCATCAGGGCTTAACCAGCCGTTGTACGTTGTAGACGGAATTCCAATTGATAATACACAACAGGGAAATGCCAACATGTGGGGAGGAGCTGATAAAGGAGATGGTATGTCGTCTTTTAACCCGGACGATATTGCTTCGATGTCGGTTTTAAAAGGTAGTGCCGCTTCTGCTCTTTATGGATACAGAGGATCGAATGGGGTTATCCTGATTACTACAAAAAAAGGTAAAAACGGAACAGGAATAGGGGTTGACTTTAATACAAATTCAACTTTTAATACACCGGCAAGTCTTTTAAAATGGCAGGATCAATATGGTGCCGGGGCTCCAAATGCCAGCGGTGTACCAACGAGATTCAACAATTTACAGGAATTAAGAGATTCGTACTATTTTGCATGGGGAGATAAATACGACGGAACACCTTCATTATCTATTGATGGTAAAACAAGACCTTACCAGTCTTATGGAAAAGATAATGTAGAAAATTTCTACAGAACCGGATATTCTTTTAGTAATACACTGGCTATTTCTGGTGGTAATGAAACGACAAATTTCAGATTGTCTTTTGGAAATACTAAAGATGAATCTATTATGCCTGAAACTACTTTTGGAAGAAACAACGTAGCTTTAAGCTTAAACTCGGCTCCAAATAAAAAAATCAGCGTAGAGACTAATGCTCAGTATATTACAGAGAAAAGTCATAACCGTCCGTATTTAAATGACTCACCAAGAAATCCGTCTTTCCCAACTACTTTTATGACACCGGGTACAGACATTAGATGGTTGAGTAATCCATATGATGCAAATGGCGGAGAAGAAGATTATTTAGGCGCAAACGTATACCATACAAACCCATATTTTGCTGTAAAATCACCATTAAATGATGATCTTAGAAAGCGTTTTATTGGTTCTGCAAAAGTAAATTACAACATTACAGATAAAATTTATGCTAAAGCTGTTCTTGGTATTGATGATATTAATTATGAATATACTGAAATTGAACCTACCGGAATAAACTACAGCCCGGGCGGATCTATCGAAAACAGAATTGAATCACGTTCTGAATGGAATGCTTCTGGTTTCTTAGGTTATAAAGGAGATATTCTTAAAAATGTTTCTTTAGATGCTTTTGTTGGAGCAAACCGTCAGCATAACAGATACAGCGGTATCAAAATGAAAGGAAATAACTTCATCGTTCCGTTCAAATATTTCTACGGAAACACTCAGCCTGATAAAACTGAAAAATTATTCTCAGAAAGTGAAGTAAACTCACTTTTCTATTCGGCAGATATTGGATACAAAGATTTCTTATATGTTAGTTTAACAGGTCGTCAGGATTGGTTTTCAACGTTAGATCCATCAAACAACACTACATTTTATCCTTCTGTAAGTTCAAGTTTTATTTACTCAGAAGTTATTAAACTTCCTGAATGGATTTCATACGGTAAATTAAGAGCCGGCTGGGGTAACGTTGGAGGAGCATTGCCAGAAGCTTATGCATTAGCATTAACATACATAACTCCAGATGGACAAACAGATTCATTAGGACAGCCAATTTTGGGTGTAAACGGAGAAACAATTCCAAACAGAACTTTAAAACCTTACAACGTAAGTACAATTGAATTTGGTTTTGAAAACACATTTTTCAATAACAGAGTAAGTACAGATTTAACTTTCTACAGCAAAAAAACAACAAATGATATTACAGATGCCGATGTTTCTCAGGCTTCTGGATATAGAACTACAAAAATCAATGTTGGAGAAATCTTAAACAAAGGGGTTGAGTTTGCTATTAATGTAAAAGCAGTAAAAACACCAAGTTTTTCATGGAGTGTAGGATATAATTTTGCTTACAACCATAGTGAAGTTTTAAACCTTTCTGATAAAATCACTACTAAATCATTAGAAGGAAACAGAGACGGAAGAGCTTCTGTGGTTTTAGAAAAAGGACAGCCTTTTGGGGTTATTAAAGCTTATGATTATTTAAGAGACGCAAGCGGTAACATTGTTTTAGATACAAATGGTAAATTCTTAAGAGGTGATTTAATTATTGCAGGACAAGGTGTTGCGCCAACTTCAATGGGACTTTCAAATGATTTTTCATATAAAAATTTCACATTATCTGTTTTTGTTGATGCTAAATTTGGAGGAGAAATCTATTCAGCAACTAATCAGTTAGGAACTCGTTACGGATTATCTGAAATCACACTTCCGGGTCGTGAAGGCGGCGTGCAGGTAAGCGGAAAAGATGTTAACGGAAATCCTGTAAACACAACCGTTTCGGCATATGATTACTGGAGAAGTTACAGCGATGTTACATCAAACTTTGTGTATGATGCTGATTTTGTTAAGCTGAGAGCAATTTCATTTGCTTACAATTTCCCAAAAACATATTTGCAAAAAACACCATTTCAGTCAGTTAGTTTATCATTCTCTGCTCATAATTTATGGACTATTTATGATAAAGTTCCAAACATCGATCCAGAGTCAAATTACTCAAACAGTAATGCTCAGGGTATGGAGAGAGCCTCAATGCCATTGACAAGAAACTATGGTTTTGCACTTAATGTCAAATTCTAATACTAAAAAAGATGAAAAACAGATATATTAAAATATTTTGTGTCGCAATTGTTAGTGCTTTGACATTAGCCTCATGCGATAAAGGATTCGAAGAAATGAATAAGAATCCAAATGCTTTAACAGATCCTGCTGTAAAATCAATGTTTACGCTGGCGGAGATTTATGTAGACGGACAGGATTTTTCTAATACCAGAGGAAACAATCTGTATGCTGCGCAAATTGTACAGCAATTTTCTTCGCTTGGAGGCCCAGGTTCAAAATACACATATTCTTCTGAGTATTCAGCGGCACTTTTTGGTGAAACATACGGAAAAGGATTAAATCAAATTTTCCAATTATTATCTGTAGTAGAAGATACTCCTGAAAATACAAACATGATTCAGGCTTGCAGAATCATGAAGGTTTTCTTGTTTCAAAAACTGACAGACACTTATGGTGAAGTTCCTTACTTTGAAGCCGGAAAAGGATATAACGGAAATGTTTTTGCTCCAAAATACGATACGCAGGAAGCAATTTATAACGATCTTTTAAAAGAATTAGATGAAGCCGGAACAGCATTAGACGCAACTAAACCATTTGTAGGCAATGCCGATTTGTATTACCAGAGTGATGTTGCAAGATGGAAAAAACTGGCAAACTCTTTAATGTTAAGAGTAGCAATGCGTTTGTCTAAAGTTAATCCTGCAAAAGCAAAAGAGTTTGTAGAAAAAGCATATTCTAAAGGAGTTTTTACTTCAAATGATGACAGTCTTGTTTTAGAACACGATGCAGGACCTCCGGGAGTAAAAACAAACCCAATTACTTCTGCATGGGTTAGAAATGACTTAAATGGCGGTGAATCGAATATCAAATTCAGTAAAACGTTTATTGATTTATTAAAAAATACAAATGATCCGCGTTTAAGAATTTATGCAAAATTAGAAGCAACAGGAGACAACAGTCCGGCAAGCCAGCAAGGTTTGGCAAATGATGCAAAAGAATTTCCGGGCGGCGATAAAAAGCTTTTCTCAGATCCAAATACTTCTACAGTATTACGTTATGATGCGCCAACTTTAATTATGTCTTATGCCGAAGTTCAGTTTTTGTTAGCAGAAGCTTCAGTAAAAGGATGGAGTGTAGGCGGATCTGCTCAGACTTACTATGAAAACGGAGTAAGAGCAGCCATGAATATCCTAACAATTTTTGGAGATAAAGTACCGGCTGTAACTCCGGCAGAATACACTGCTTACATTACTGCTTATCCTTTTAAATCTGCTGGAACAGAAGCAGAAAAAATTGAACAAATTATTACTCAAAAATGGATTGTATTATTATTCAATGGTTTTGAGGCATTCTCAGAATACAGAAGAACAGGTTATCCTGTATTAGTTCCTGTTAATGATCCAACCGGAGATACAAAAGGAACAATTCCTAGAAGATTAATTTATGATCAGTCAGAATTAATAACAAACGAGGCTAATTATAAAGAAGCAATTCAACGTCAAGGTTTAGATTTAATGACAACCAGAATCTGGTGGGATAAATAATTTTTAAATTGGTTGGTTAGTTAAGATAAGTCGGGTACTGAGCATGCCCGGCTTATTTTTAAAACATTTTATTGAAGAGATTAAAAGCTGAATTGAAAAAATAATCTGAAATATAAATCCCCTTTTTTTCGTAGTCAACACAGTATATTTCTGCTGAAAAAGATGGAATTTTTTCCTGAAGATTAAAAAAATCAAGACATCGTATAAACTTATTCAATGATCTGAATTAAAAACGATTTCTATCCAAATAATAATAAAAGGCGGTAGTAAAAGAAGCTATTTCTAGTTGTATTTTGAGTTAATAACGAAAAATAAATTCTCATGAGAAGGAAAAACTTAGTACGTCCTTTCCTTCTCTAAACTGCCTAATAACCGGACAATTTACCTTAATTTAGTAATCTCAAGAGGTATAATAATATTACGTGTTAAAATGAATTATCAAAAAAAGCTTCATAGTTTAATCTTTTTTATTGTTTTAAGTTTTACATCAATTGCCATTTCGCAAAATGTTGATTTAAAGAATAATTGGAATTATCGTGAAGAAAAAACAGAAAAGTGGTATCCGGCAACAGTTCCGGGAGAAATTCATACTGATTTACTCAATAACAAATTAATTCCGGATCCATTTTACAGAGACAACGAAAAAAAACTGCAGTGGATTGAACGTAAAAACTGGGAATATAAAACCACTTTTAAGATTTCGGCAGAAATGCTGAAAAAAAGAAATACAGAATTAGTTTTTGACGGATTAGATACTTATGCATCAGTATATTTAAATAATAAGCTGCTATTAAAAGCAGATAATATGTTTCGTCAATGGCGTGTCGATATTAAAAATGAAATAAAATCAGGAAATAATGATTTAGTTATTGTATTTCAATCGGCACAAAATGTAGTCGATTCGCTTGCTAAAAAAGATTTGCCTTTTGTAATTCCGGATAATCCGCGTGCTTATGTACGCAAAGCACAATATCATTTTGGCTGGGATTGGGGACCAAAATATACAACATGCGGTATATGGAAAATGCCAAGAATTGAAGCTTATGATGAAAAAATACCGGAGAAACCCTATGTTTTAAATCGTAAAATAGAATTGATACAACAGCCAGACAGTTTGGGACGGTCATTTTATTTTAAAATTGATGGAAAGCCCGTTTATATGAAAGGCGCAAATTACATTCCGTCTGATGCTTTTCTGTCAAGAGTAAGTAAAAAAGATTATGAAAAAATAATTTTATCTGCTAAAGAAGCCAATATGAATATGCTGCGCGTTTGGGGCGGCGGTATTTATGAAGATGATTATTTCTACGATTTATGCGATAAATACGGAATAAATGTATGGCAAGATTTTATGTTTGCCGGCACAATGGTTCCCGGAGACAAAGCCTTTTTTGATAACGTAAAAAAAGAAGTTCAGTATCAGGTAAAAAGACTGCGTCATCATCCGAGTATTGTTTTATGGTGCGGAAACAACGAATCCGATGAAGCTTTTAAAAATTGGGGCTGGATGAAAAATTTCAAAATCTCAAAACAAGATTCAACTCGCTTATGGCATGATTATACACGTTTGTTTCATGACAGTATTCCAAAATGGGTAAAGGAGGTCGATGGTAAACGTCCGTATTTAAGTTCATCGCCCTTGTATCATTGGTCAAAAACAAAAAGCGTAACCGAAGGCGACAGTCACTACTGGGGCGTTTGGTGGGGCTTAGAAGACATAGAAGCGGTAAAGAAAAAAACCGGACGATTTGTGAGCGAATACGGAATGCTTTCTATGCCAAATTATTCTTCTCTTGAAGCTTTTACTTTACCAGAAGACCGTTTTTTGTATTCAGATGTATTATTGGCGCATCAAAAATCAGGAAAAGGATTTGAAAAGTTGAATTCATATTTGAACAGATATTTTATTGATTCGGCTAATCTAAAAAACATAAGCGTTGAAGATTATACCTATTTAACACAGTGTCTTCACTATTATGCCGTTAAAAATATCGTTGGAACTCACAGGTCTAAAGCGCCTTATAACATGGGAACTTTAATCTGGCAGTTAAACGACTGCTGGCCCACAGCAAGCTGGAGTATTACAGATTACTACAATCGTGAGCCTAAAGCGGCGTGGTATGCCATAAAAGAAGCATATAGAGACGATATTGTGCCACAAACTGATTTTACACGACCAATAGATTTAAAACTCGAAGATCCAAAAATCAGCTGGGTGATAAAAAACAATAAAGTAATTTTAAAAGCGAAGCATACAGCAAAATACGTGTATGTTTCTATAAAAGGTTATACCGGAAAATGGAGCGATAACTATTTTGATTTACAAGCAGGCGAAGAAAAAACAATTTCGTTTGAAGGAAAAATAAAGAAACCTGAGCTTAAGATTGTTACTTTGTTTGAAGTACTTAAACGCTAAGTTTTTAATTTATAATGAAAGTCAGAGACGCACAGCAGTGCGTCTACACAAAATATATACGATTTAAATACAATTTTAAATAAAATAAAATGGTAAAAAAATACAATAGAATTGCCCTTGGCGGTCTTTTAGCTTTAAACTTGTTTTTTGCTAATCCTGTTATTTCTCAGCAAAAAAAAGCAAAACAAACCAATGCAGACTATACGAAATATGTTGATCCAATTATTGGTTCGGCGGGTCACGGTCACGTATTTGTAGGAGCTAATGTTCCTTTTGGAGCCGTACAACTTGGTCCGGTAAATGTTTTTGAAGGCTGGGATTGGTGCAGCGGTTACAACTATGCCAGTAATACTATTTTAGGGTTTACACACACTCATTTAAGCGGTACAGGAATTGGAGATTTAAACGATATTTTGTTATTGCCAACATCAGGAAAACCAGCACTTACAAAAGGAACGAAAGAAGATATGACCAATGGTTACGGTTCTTATTTTTCGCATGAAAAAGAAACCGTTAAACCTGGGTATTACAGCGTTTTTTTAGATAAATATAACATCAAAGCAGAGTTAACAGCAAGTGAAAGAGTTGGTTTTCATAAATATACTTTTAATGATGCAAACGATGCTTATGTTTTGCTGGATCTTGCAGACGGAATTGGCTGGGACAGACCAGTAAAAACTTCGATTAAAAAAGTCAGCGATACTAAAATTAGCGGTTATCGATATTCAGCAGGCTGGGCAGCAGATCAACGTATTTATTTCACAATGGAATTTTCTGAGCCAATAGCCAATATTGCTTTATATGACAGCATTGCTCCGGTAAAAGGCATAGAAGCGGAAGGCTTAAAAATGAAAGCTGTTTTTGGTTTTAAAACCTTAAAAAATAAACAGGTTTTAGTAAAAGTGGGAATTTCTCCAGTAAGTTCTGAAAATGCCGAGAAGAACTTAAATGCCGAAATTCCGCATTGGGATTTTGATAAAACGACAAAAGATGCTGCTTCAAGATGGAATAAAGAACTTAGTAAAATTCAAATAAAAGCAGACGAAAAAACAACAAAGGTTTTTTATACTTCATTGTATCATACCATGTTTGCGCCTTCTATTTTTAATGATGTCAATGGCGATTACAGAGGAACAGACAAAAAAGTATATGAAAAAGCCAATTTTACAAATTATACCACTTTTTCACTTTGGGATACCTATAGAGCGTTACATCCTTTATATACGATTACACAACCAGATAAAATTAACGATATCGTAAAATCATTTTTAGCCATTTATCAGCAGCAGGGAAGATTACCGGTTTGGCATTTAATGGGCAATGAAACTAACACCATGAACGGAAATCATTCTATAGCCGTAATTGTCGATGCTTATTTAAAAGGGTATCGTGATTATGATGTTAACTTGGCATACGAAGCCATCAAAAAAACAGCAATGCAAACGCGAGAAGGAATGGATTATGTTCAAAAACTAGAATACATTCCAGCCGATAAATTATTAGAATCTGTTGGAAATGCTTTAGAATATGCCATCGATGATTATTGTATTGCTCTCATGGCAAAATCTTTAAACAAAACAGACGATTATAATTATTTTACCAAAAGAGCCAATTTATACAAAGAATATTTTGATAAGGAAACCACTTTTATGCGTGGTAAATTAAGTAACGGAAATTGGAGAACACCATTTAATCCGCTTTCATCTGCACACAGAAAAGACGATTATGTAGAAGGAAATGCGTGGCAGTACACCTGGCTGGTACCTCAGGATCCTTACGGTTTAATTGATTTATTTGGAAGCGAAGATAAATTTTTAGCAAAACTTGATTCATTATTTTTAATAACTGATAAAGTAGAAGGAGAAGATGTTTCTCCGGACATAAGCGGTTTAATTGGACAATATGCACAAGGAAACGAACCAAATCATCATATTCCGTATTTGTATGCTTTTGCAGGACAGCCATGGAAAACAGCAAAATTAATCCGCGAGATTGATGACAAATTTTATTCAGCAAAACCAGACGGTTTATGCGGTAATGAAGATTTAGGGCAAATGTCGGCTTGGTATATTTTATCATCAATGGGATTCTATTCGGTTAATCCTGCAAACGGAATTTACGTTTTAGGAAGTCCATTAGTAAATCAGGCCGTTATACATCACAAAAAAGATATTTCATTTACGATAAACGCTTTAAACAACAGCGCAGAGAATATTTATATTCAAAAAGCAGAATACAACGGAAAACCTTATACAAAATCGTACATAACGCACGAAATGATTGTAAAAGGCGGTGAGTTGAAATTGTACATGGGAAGTAAACCATCAATGACTTGGGGAGTTAAAAAGGAGGATAGGCCTCAATAATTTAAATTTCTGATTTTAGATTTTTCAGCAATGCTCCTGCAAGGTTTTGAAAATCTTGTAGGTATAATTTTAGGATGAAATTTTACGATAGCTTAAAGATCAAATTTTGTAAAAATAAAAACCTACAAGGTTTTCAAAACCTTGCAGGATAAAACACATGATATGAAAATAAAGAGTTTAATTTTTTTAGGAATATTGCAGTCTTGTTTTTACTTAAATGCACAGGTAAAAACATTAGATCCTGTTGAATATGTAAATCCGTTAATGGGTACACAGTCTTTGCATAATTTGTCTAACGGAAATACCTATCCTGCTGTCTGCAGACCTTGGGGAATGAATTTCTGGACGCCTCAAACCGGTAAAATGGGCGATGGATGGGCTTATACCTACACAGCCGAAAAAATTAGAGGATTTAAACAGACACATCAGCCGTCGCCATGGATGAATGATTACGGTCAGTTTTCGATTATGCCTGTAACTGGTAAATTGGCTTTCGCCGAAGATGCACGCTCAAGTTGGTTTAGTCATAAAGCCGAAGTTTCAAAACCATATTATTATAGCGTATATCTTGCCGATTATGATGTAACAACCGAAATTACAACAACTGAAAGAGCAGCGCATTTTCAAATCACATTTCCAAAAAATGATGAATCATATATTGTAATCGATGCATTTGACAAAGGTTCATATATCAAAATAATTCCATCAGAAAATAAAATTATTGGTTACACGACGCGTAACAGTGGTGGAGTTCCTGAAAATTTTAAGAACTACTTTGTCTTAGTGTTTGATAAGCCATTTTTAACCAATTCTGTATGGAACGATAAAACTTTAGAAAAAGATAAATTAGAATTAACGGCTCATCATGCCGGAGCAGTAGTTGGATTTAAAACCCAAAAAGGAGAAAAAATAAATGTAAGAGTTGCTTCTTCATTTATTAGTGCGGAACAGGCTGAATTAAATTTAAAAGAATTAGGCACAGTTTCTTTTGAAGAAAATGTAACACAGTCTAAAAACGAATGGAACAAAGTTTTAGGCAGAATCGCTGTAGAAGATACTAATATTGATCAGTTAAAAACTTTTTATTCATGTCTTTACCGAACAGTTTGTTTTCCTCAAAAACAATATGAAATCAATAAAGACGGCGGTATTGTACATTACAGTCCGTATAACGGAAAAGTTCTTCCCGGATATATGTACGCAGGAACGGGGTTTTGGGACACATTTCGAGCCCTGTATCCATTGCTAAATTTAGTTTATCCTTCCATAAATAAAGAAATGCAGGAAGGTTTAATCAATGATTATAAAGAAGGCGGATTTTTGCCGGAATGGTCAAGCCCTGGTTTTAGAAACGTAATGGTTGGGAATAATTCAGCCTCTGTAGTTTCAGATGCTTATATGAAAGGATTACGCGGTTATGATATTAATACATTATACGAAGCTTTACTGCATGGCGCCAACAACGAAGGTCCGCTGGAAGCCGTAGGAAGAAAAGGAGTTCAATATTATAACACGTTAGGTTACGTTCCTTATGATGTAAAAATCAATGAAAATGCAGCACGAACTTTAGAATATGCATATGATGATTTTGCAATTTGGAAACTGGCAAAAGCATTAAATCGTCCGAAAAAAGAAATTAGTTTGTATGAAAAACGAATGCTGAATTATAAAAAGCTTTATAATCCATCTATAGGGTTAATGAGCGGACGTAACAAAGACGGTAGTTTTCCAGTCAATTTTAATCCGTTTAAATGGGGAGATGCTTTTACCGAAGGAAACAGCTGGCATTACAGCTGGAGCGTATTTCACGATATACAAGGTTTAATTGATTTAATGGGCGGAGAGAAAAAATTTACCGCAAAATTAGATGAAGTATTTACAACGCCTCCGGTTTTTGATGATAGTTATTACGGATCTGTAATTCATGAAATACGCGAAATGCAGATTATGAACATGGGACAGTATGCACATGGAAACCAGCCTATTCAGCACATGATTTATCTGTACAATTATGCAGGCGAACCTTGGAAAACGCAATATTGGTCAAGAGAAGTTATGAATCGTTTATACAAACCAACACCTGACGGTTATTGCGGCGATGAAGATAACGGACAGACTTCTGCATGGTATATTTTCTCAGCAATGGGATTCTATCCGGTTTGTCCTGCAACAGACGAATATGTTTTGGGAGCGCCATTATTTAAGAAAATAACTTTGAAGTTAGAAAACGGAAAACAGCTTATTATTAATGCTTCTGATAATTCTGATGTAAACAGATATGTAGATAAATTAAAATGGAATAATTCTGTTTATACAAAAAACTACATTAATCATTTTGATGTATTAGAAGGAGGCGAACTAAATTTTGATATGACAAGTTCTCCAAATCTAAAAAGAGGCACAGCAAAAGATGCATTTCCATATTCTTATTCAAATTCAAAATAAAAAAATATGCAGTCACGTAGAAAATTTATAAAAAACGCAGGTATTTTTTCGGCAGGATTATTAGCACTTCAAACAGAAGCTTTCGGATTTAATTCAGATACTTTTCAGTTTCCTTTAAAAGATTTTATTTCTAAAAGACCTCCTGTTGCCGAAAGAAAATTTACAAGTAAAGCCATTGAAGCTGCTATTGTACGCGTTAAAAAACAAATTGCTAATCCTGAATTAGCATGGATATTCGAAAATTGTTTTCCAAATACATTAGATACTACGGTAGATTTTGAAATTATCGACGGAAAACCAGATACATATGTCATTACAGGAGATATCGATGCCATGTGGCTTCGCGATAGTACAGCGCAGATCTGGCCTTATATTCCATTTGTAAAAGAAGATCCAAAACTGGCAGAATTGGTAAAAGGAGTAATTAACCGTCAGGCTAAATGTATTCTGCTTGATCCGTATGCCAATGCTTTTTATAAAGATTTTACCAAAGAAAGCGAATGGAAAAATGATTTAACGAAAATGCAGCCCGGAATTCATGAAAGAAAATGGGAAATAGACAGTTTGTGTTATCCGGTTCGATTAGCGCACGGATATTGGAAAGAAACAGGAGATATCAGTTTGTTTGATGCCAAATGGAAAGAAGCAATGCTTTTAATCCTGCAGACTTTTAAAGAACAGCAACGATTAGACGGAAAAGGCGGTCCATATAGTTTTCAGCGTCAAACAGCTTGGGCGACAGACGGAGTTCCGTTAGGCGGTTATGGTTATCCTGTAAAACCTTGCGGCTTAATTGTTTCGACTTTCAGACCAAGCGATGATTCTACTTTGTTTGGTTATTTGATTCCGAGTAATATGTTCGCCATTGAAATATTAGGTTATTTAATTGAAATTTTCTCTCTTCCGGCTTTAAAAGATACTGATTTAGTTGCAAAAGCCACAGAATTAAGAGATCAGGTTCAAAAAGGTTTAAACGAACACGGAATTATCAACCATCCTAAATTCGGAAAAATTATTGCTTTTGAAGTAAACGGATACGGAAGTTTCCACATGATGGATGATGCAAACGTACCATCTTTATTATCATTACCTTATTTAGGCGCAATTAAACCAAATGATCCATTATATCTTAATACAAGAAAAGTAGTATTGTCTGATAATAATCCATTTTTCTACAAAGGAAAAGCAGGAGAAGGAATTGGAGGTCCGCATACCGGAGTCGATACAATCTGGCCTATGAGTATTGTATTAAGAGCTATTACAAGTGTCGACGAAAAAGAAATAAAAAACTGTATAAGTAATTTAATAAAAACAAATGCCGATACAGGATTTATGCACGAATCATTTCATAAAGACGATGTAAATAAATTTACCCGTAAATGGTTTGCATGGGCGAACACACTTTTTGGAGAAATGATTGTACACACCAGCATTCATTATCCGCAGATTTTAAAAGACAAAAATATCTAGTACTAAATAAGCTAAACAAGTAAAAATGAATACACCATACGCTATTGGGCTGGATATAGGGGGCACACATATTACGGCGGCGGTTATCAATACACGAGAAATGAAAATAATTGATTCGTCATTATATAAGGAATCTTTCAATTCTAATCTGCCGGTAAATGAAGTAATGGATATCTGGAAAAACGTTATTACGACTGCAATTACTAATTCAAAAACTGAAAATATAACAGGAATTGCCGTTTGTATGCCCGGACCTTTTGATTATGAAAAAGGAATAAGCTGGATAAAAGACCAATCTAAATATGAATATTTTTATGGATTAAATGTTAGAGAACTGCTTTTAGAAAGTCTTAATTTCTCAAAAGATTTTCCTGTTCTTTTTGAAAATGATGCTGTTTGCTTTGGAAAAGGCGAAGTGTTTAAAAATCAGGAAAATTTATCTAAAAAAGTAATGGCAGTTACTTTAGGAACCGGATTAGGAGCTTGTTTTATAGATAATGGAATTTCTATTAATTCAGGAAATTCAGTTCCTGCCGACGGCGAAATATACAATCTGCCTTATAAAGAGGGTATGGCAGAAGATTATGTTTCAGTTAGAGGACTTTTGTCGCATTATAAATCTGTATCAAATGTAGATCTCAAAAATGGTTTAGAGCTTTACAATCTGGCAAAAAGTGGAAATGAACAAGCTGCTAAAGTATTTGAAAAAATGGGAGAAGATTTAGCAGAAGTGGTTATTCCATGGATAAAAAACTTTTCTGCAGATCATATTATTATTGGCGGAAAAATTGCCAACGCAAGTGATTTGTTTTTATCTTCATTTAATAAAAAAATAAAAGAATCAAATTTAGAAATAGAGGTTTCTATTTCAAACGATAATGAAATTGCAGCCTTATTAGGGGCGGTCAGTTTTCTTTGTGATTAAAATAAAAACGGATGAGTTCATTACTCATCCGTTTTTATTTTAAAATATATTTAAATATTACTTTAAACCTTCTTTTATAGTCTGTACAAAAGCTTCAACGGGCTGAGCACCAGAAACCGCATACTTTCTGTCAAAAACAAAAAACGGAACGCCCTGCACGCCAATTTCCTGAGCTTCATTAATATCACTTTCAACTTCTTTAATAAAAAGATTATCGCTTTGTAATACTTTCAGAACATCTTCTTTATTTAATCCTGCTTTTTCAGCCAGTTCAATTAAAGTAGGTCCGTCGTTTAAATCTCTTCCTTCAGTAAAATAGGCTTTAAAAAAAATCTCTTCGATTTCATCGCCTAATTTTTTTGTTTTAGCAAGCTGAATAATTCTGTGAGCCTCGAGTGAATTTGAAATAACAGCTTTATCGAAGTTATAATCTAAACCAACACTTTTTGCGCGTTCTGTGACACCTTTATGCATTTCTTTAGATTGTTCAACCGTCATGCCTTTTCTTTCGGCTAAATACGTATAAACGTCTTTTCCGGGTTGTGGCGTAATAGATGGATCGAGCTGGAAACTTTTCCATTCTATTTCAAATTCATTTTCAGGAAACTGTTTTAAAGCCGTTTCCAATTGTCTTTTTCCGATATAACAAAACGGACACATTATGTCCGACCAAATTTCTATTTTCATTTTACAAAGATAGGCTTTTAGTTTCAAGTTTTAGGCTTCAGGTTTCAGGTTTAACCGCAGAGTCCGCTAAGAATTACGCAAGGAACGCAAAGTTTATCCTTGTGAACTTTGCGAAAAAAACTTGCGTGCTTTGCGGTTAAACACACAAAAAGAGTTTAATCTTGTTTCAGCCTGAAACTTAAAACCTGAAACAAAATTTACAAAAACTAAAAAACCGCAACTCTTAAAAAAGAATTGCGGTTTCTAGGTATAAAAAATGGTTGGTTAATAGCGATATATTTTTTTTACAATGATATGTCTTTAATTTTAAATTAAAAAAAATCCCTGTAACAAAAAGAAGATTTGATGTTAACTATTTAACATTACAGGCATTACCAACATTGTTACTGTTTCTCCTTCTTCTAAACCATCAACAGGAGTTAAAATACCAGCACGGTTAGGCAATGACATTTCTAACATAATCATGTCTGACTGAAGGTTTGTAAGCATTTCAATTAAGAAACGTGAATTGAAACCAATTTGAAGATCATCTCCTTGATAATCACAAGTTAATCTCTCTTCTGCTTTGTTTGAGTAATCGATATCTTCTGCAGAAACGTTTAATTCTGCACCAGCGATTTTCAAACGAATCTGGTGTGTAGTTTTGTTTGAGAAAATCGCAACACGACGAACAGAACTTAAAAATAAAGAACGATCGATCATTAACTTATTTGGATTTTCTTTTGGAATTACCGCTTCGTAGTTAGGATATTTTCCGTCGATTAAACGACACATTAAGATATAATTGTCAAATGAGAAAGTCGCATTTGAATCGTTGTATTCAATTTTAACTTCAGCGTCAGAGCTTCCTAAAATACTTTTTAAAATATTTAAAGGTTTCTTTGGCATAATAAAATCAGCTACCTGAGATGCTTTTACATCGGCACGTGCATACTTTACTAATTTGTGAGCATCTGTAGCAACAAAAGTTAAGCCTTCTGGAGAAAACTGGAAGAAAACCCCAGACATTACCGGACGTAAATCATCGTTTCCGGCAGCAAAAATCGTTTTACTTACAGCAGTTGCCAAAACATCAGCAGGAACTAAAGTTACAGACGGATCTTCCAGATTTACAGATTTAGGAAATTCTTCTCCTGCAGCGTATGCTAATGCATATTTACCTGAGTTAGAGCTGATTTCAACTGTATTGTTGTCTTCAACTGTAAAAGTTAAAGGTTGTTCTGGAAATGTCTTTAAAATTTCAAGTAAAAGTTTTGCTGGTACTGCAACACTTCCTTTACTTGTAGAATCGATTGATAATGTTGCCGACATAGTGGTTTCAAGGTCTGAAGCCGAAACTGTCAACTCATTATTGTCTAGTTCAAATAAAAAGTTATCTAAAATAGGAAGTGTATTATTACTATTAATAACACTGCCTAAAACTTGTAATTGTTTTAATAAGTACGAACTCGATACTATAAATTTCATCGTCTTTTGTTTTATTTTTTGGAGAACTCTTTAGAATTTAGGCTCTAAAGATATGGATTACAAATATATCGTAAACATTCTAAGTTTCGCAATTTTTTTATTAACATTACTTACTGTACTTTCTTTTTCTTATAAAGGTAAATACTAAGCCAAAAACCAATAAAATAAGGATTGGAAGCCCGATAGTTATGAATTGTGTCAGGGTATATTTTTCGTAAACTTTTTCTTTATCTAATAAAGGCAGTTCTACATCTTTACTTCTAATGTTAATAAGTCCTGTATCGTCAAGCAGATAATTAACACAGTTCATCATGAAATCTTTATTATCGTACAGGTTTCCGGTTCTTTGATCATATCCCAGTTCAACCGGCATCATGTTTTTGTCTAATTGGTTTCTGGCGATATCTCCATCAGCAACCACAATCATTTTGGTTGGTTTTCCTTTTGGCAGGAAAGAACTTTCTTTAAATGGCAGAATACGATTCTCAAAAACAGAATGAAAACTTCCTTCTAATAAAACCGAAAGAACTAAATTTCCTTTGTTTAAATAATCTTTTGGAGATGTTTCCTCGGTTACCATATTCAGATTAATTTCTGTTGGCGTTCCAATTTGTTTTGAATATTGTGAAGACTGCAGTAAAACAGTTTTTTTAATTCCGTTTTTCAAAGTATCAATCGGACTTGCAAAATCAAATTTAATGCCTCCAAGATTTTTTACAATAGGATGCTGGCTTGTTGGGTAAACCTGAGGCGCAAATTTCCAGATAAAATCCTGATATTGAGTTGCACTTCCTTGTTCTCCGGTTGCCAGTTTTATTGGACTTCCTTGTTCGTCTTTTACTAAATCAGGATTAATTCTAAATCCGTATTTAAAGAACATATCGTTTAAATTTAATTCTCTCGGATATGCTAAAGTTGCGCCTGCATCATTGTATAAACTATCCATATCTGCAGCTACCTGATCGATCAGCCATAACATTTTACCACCATTCATAATAAACTGATCCAGAACTTGTTTTTCTTCATCAGAGAAATTTTCAGTTGGTTTAGAGATTATCGCTAAATCATACTTTTTAAGAGCATCTAAAGTTCCGTTTGGATCTTTAGCAACAGAATCCAATGTAAAAGGACCAATATAATAGCTCTCTTTTATTTGTCGTAACAGCTTTCCAATATGGATTTCAGATAATTCGCCGTTACCTTTTATAATGGCAACTTTCTTTTGTCTGTCTTTAGTAACTTTATTAATAGCGTCAGCAATTGAGTATTCTAAATGCTGAATCGATCCTATGACTTTTTGAGATGTTGAAGCTCCCATTATGTTTTTCAATAATGGAATATTAACTTCTTTATTGTTATATACTGCAATTGCCCAAGGAAAAACCATTGCCTGAGATTGTTTTCCTTTGTCGTCGACCGTAATATTTACAGGCGTAAGACCTTTTTGGTAAAGCGATTTTATCATTTCCATGCTTTCGTCTTCGTTTTCCATTGGATTTACGAATTCAAAAACAATATTGTTATTATAAGCCTGAAACTCTTCTAAAAGTTGTTTTGTTTCCTGCTGCAAACGTCTGAAATCTGCGGGAAGTTCTCCCTGCATATAGATTTTAATCGATAACGGATTTTTAATCTGTTTTACGATTTTTAATGAAGTTGGAGATAAGGTGTAACGTTTGTCTTTCGTTAAATCGAAACGGTGAAAAAACAAACTTCCCAGAACATTTAAAACAATTAAAATAAAAATTGTAATGCCTAATGTCTTTAAATTTAATTTATTAGATGCTTTCATTACGCTTTAAAAGATTTTAATTGATAAACGGTAAAAGATAAAAATAAAACGCTGATACTTAAAAAGTAAATCACATCGCGAGTGTCAATAACGCCTCGGCTCATACTTTTAAAATGATCCTGCATTCCAAATGCCGAAATGATATTTGACTGTCCCGGAATTAAAGAAGCTAATCCTTCAAAACCAAAATAAAAAATAAAGCATAGAAAAACGGCAATAATAAAAGCAACGATTTGATTTTCTGAAAGGGTAGAAGTGAAGATTCCAATTGCTGAATATGATGCAATTAAAAACAATAAACCGAAATAAGAACCAATTGTACTTCCCATGTCAATGTTTCCTTCCGGAGAACCCAAACCAGAAATTACTTCTACATAAATAAAAGTTGGAATTATTGCCAGAATGATTAATAAAAGTGCCCCGAAGAATTTTCCGTTTACAATCTCCCAAACCGATAATGGTTTTGTTAAAAGCAATTCAAGAGTTCCTTGTTTTCTTTCATCAGAAAAACTTCTCATGGTTACAGCCGGAATCAAGAAAATTAGAATCCACGGTGCTAATGTAAAAAACGGAGTCAAATCGGCATAACCAGTATCTAATATATTGTAATCTCCTTTAAATACCCATAAAAAAAGTCCGTTAATGATTAAGAATATCGCAATGACAAAATAGCCGATTGGCGAACCAAAAAAGGATTTTATTTCTCTAAAAATGATTGATTTCATTTGTTATTTTTGTTTTTATTGTTTGCTTCGCCCGTTCGGCTTTCAGCCTCGGGTCAGGTTTCACGTTTCAAGTTGCTTTTTCTTTGTGAACTTTGTGTTTTTGTCAAACCCTTTTTTAATATAATCTTTGCGTTCTTTGCGGTAAAATTTTAGGTTGTTAAATTAACTTGAAACTTTAAACTAAAGAAACTAATTTATCTACACTCCAAGCTTCTGGTTTAGCATTAAATAACTTTTTTGTAAAATCCCAGACAGTATTAAATAGATCAGATTTTTTGTAATTTTCCAGATCTTCTTCAGTTTCCCAGTAACTGTAAGTAAAGAAAATACATTTGTTATTTTTATCCTGATACAATTCTAAAAAACGATTTCCTTCTGCATTTCGTATTTTCTCTTTTACAGATTCAAAATTCTCCAGAAAATCAGGAATCTTTTCTTCGTGAAAACTCATTTTTACAATTCGGACAAACATTTTTTATTTTATATTTTAGATTGTTGATTTTAGAATTGTTAATATCTAAAAGTATTTTCAGGTGCGCAAAAATACCAAAATTGATTGTTCTTTTTTATAAAAAATAAAATATTCTGAATATAGTTTTTCTACAATATTGCCATTACGATGTAGAAGGAATCTTTGTAAGAAGCTGCGAATGAAAAAATGCTAAGCTTTATAGAGTTATTTGTGAAGATTTCTCGTTCCTAGAAATGACAAACCCCACGGAAAATCTAAAATTGATTACGAAAATTTAATCGTAATTACATCACGATAATTCAGTCCAAGTAAACTATTTGCAGAGCCAACTTTAGAAGGATTGCTTCTAAAAATGGCAATTTCAAGAAAACCGGCTTCATTAAAAATAGCCAGTTTCTCGCCTTCATAAGTTTTAATCGGGTATTTATCTGAAGTAGCAATAGCCGAATAATTTGGCAGAATGGTTTTGATGCTTTTTGGTTTCATTACAATTTCATACGGACGGCCTTTAGCTACTTCCAAAAATTGCTGTTTTGAAATATTCGTTACCACGTTCCCAAAATGGTCAATGTAAATAACATAGCCTTTCAACGAATTTCCGTCGGCGGCAACTACAGCCTGAAGTTCTGTAACTTCTTTAATTGTGTTGATTTCTTTACCAATTACATTCAATAGTCCGCCTTTTGCAAGATGACACGCCACTTGTATAAAAATATCGAGATCAGTAAATTCGATAGGAAAACGATCATGAATATTGATTTCTACAATTTTTTGCGGCACAATCTTCTGCGTAAGCATGCTTAGAATTCCATTATCGGCACAAATAAAATAATGATCGTTCCACTGCATGGCAATATGCTGGTTTTCTTTGTTGCGTTCAATATCAACACCAATCAAGTGTACGGTGCCTTTTGGAAAACTTAAATACGATGCGCCAATAACGTAACTTGCTTCGGCAGTATTAAATGGATCTATATCATGCGAAATATCAATAATTCGTGCATCCGAAAGTTCAGAAATGATTTTACCCTTCAGCGAGCCCACAAAGTGGTCTTTTAAGCCGTAATCAGTAGTAAGGGTAATTATTGACATCATTTTGTTTATAACTATTGATAGTATTTAACTCGAATTTTTATTAAATTTGAGAAATGCAAAGCTAGTAATAGTAAATGCAAATTGAAAGAAAGAAAATACAAATTGCGATAAAATTATAGTAAACGTATATAGTAGTCACAGTTAGCAGTTCCAGTTTTCAGTCTTTTAAAAAAAACTTGATTTTATAGAAAAATTTAAGTACTTTTTTGATAATAATAAAAACTGCATACTGAGACCGAATAACCGCGACTCAAAGAACCCGACAGCAATAGATTTAAAAACAAATTTATTTTTAATTTAAAATTACTCATTTGAACGAAAGAATTATCGAGCTAGTAGACATCGCACCAAAAGAATTTTGGGGCGCACAGGATTCTCATCTTGAAATAATAAAAAAGTACTACCCAAAGCTTAAAATCGTAGCGCGAGGGACAACTTTAAAAGCCTTTGGCGAAAAAGAAGTTTTAGATGAATTCGAAAAGAGATTTCAGAGGCTTATGCTTCACTTTACCCGATATAATAACATTGACGATAATGTAATTGAACGTGTAATTATGAGTGATGGTCAGGATGAAAGAAAAGCATACGATCATGACAAAATATTAGTTCACGGGGTTGGCGGTAAAATTGTAAAAGCCATGACGCCAAATCAGCAGCTGCTGGTCGATACCATCAAAAAAAATGATATGGTTTTTGCAGTAGGTCCCGCCGGAACGGGAAAAACCTACACGGGTGTTGCAATGGCTGTTAAAATGCTTAAGGATAAGGAAGTAAAAAGAATCATATTAACGCGTCCTGCGGTTGAAGCCGGCGAAAATCTTGGTTTTCTTCCGGGTGATATGAAAGAAAAACTAGACCCTTACATGCAGCCGCTTTATGATGCACTTCGAGATATGATTCCTAATGAAAAACTGGAAGATTATATTTTAAAAGGAATTATTCAGATTGCACCTTTGGCTTTTATGCGCGGACGTACACTGGACAATGCCTTTGTAATTCTGGATGAAGCCCAAAATACCACACATTCGCAAATGAAAATGTTTTTAACCCGTATGGGGAAAAATGCAAAATTCATGATTACCGGAGATCCTGGACAGGTCGATTTACCACGTCGTACTATTTCTGGTCTTAAAGAAGCTCTTTTGGTATTAAAAGATATTGAAGGAATTGGAATCATTTATCTGGACGATAAAGATATTGTTCGACACAGGTTAGTGAAAAAGGTAATCGATGCTTATAAACAGATTGAAAATCACGATTAATAATTTTTAGCCAAATGTTAGATGTAAATCGTAAATTGTATTTTAGCATTTAATAATATTCGTTTTGTATTTTACTTATTGGAAAATGCAAAACGAATATTTTTTTTGATAAAAAAGTAAAGATTATTTTTAGATGAGAGAAGTAGATCTTTTTTACGAAAATTCAGAACTCCCTTTTAGAGAAGTTTTCATTGCTTTAAAGGAAATTATTCTGCGTCAGGATAAAGAAATTACCCATGAACTAAAGTATGGGATGCCGTTTTTTTGCTACAAAGGAAAAATGTTCTGCTATTTATGGATTCATAAAAAATACAAACAGCCTTATATTGGTATTGTTGAAGGAAAACATTTCGAAGAATCTTTTTTGCTTCAGGAAACTCGTTCGAGAATGAAAATTATGTTGTTTGATGAAAATGAAGATCTGCCAGTTGAACAAATCAATAATGTAATCAACAAAGCCATAAATTTATACAAAACAGGTATTATAAAAACCAAAAGCAAATGAAATGATTTGTTTGACTAAATAGTTAAATAAATAATAAACTTACAGCATTTTGGGTTTTTGACGATTAAAGGTTTTGGTCTTGCGAGCTTAAAATCTTAAATTTGCATTTATAAATATTTGATTATTAATATGACAAAACTTAAGAATATAAAAGTTGTAGTAAGTGATTTAGACGGCACTTTACTCAACCCCGAACATAGAATTTCAGATTATACAAAATCCATTTTTCAGGAACTTCACAATCAAGGTTATCTTATCGTTGTAGCTACAGGACGTCATCATCTTGATGCAATGGCAATTATAGAAAAACTTGAAATTCCTGTTTATCTGGTAAGTTCAAACGGAGCCAGAGTTCATTCGCCGGAAAAAGAAGAATTATTTGCTTTTAACTTAGACAGTGATGTAGTTAAAGCTGCTTTAAATGTTGAAATAGATCCGGAAATTACAGTAGTTTTATTTAAAGAAAACACATGGCAAACTAATAAATGGAACGAAAAACTGAATTCTTTTCAGGAAGAATTAAAATATCGTCCCGAATTAGTTGATTATAAAAAGCTAGAAGATTTTGGCGCTATCAAGATTTTCTTTTCATGTCAGGATCATGAAAAATTAGTGAAATTAAAAGATGCTATTTTAGAAAATTCATCAGAACATCTGCATCATGCTTTTAGTCTTCCGACTTGTCTTGAATTTATGGACAAATCGATTGATAAAGCGGTTGCAATTGAAACAGTTCTTGAAAGAGAAGGATTTACTCTGGCAGAAGCAGTTTCTTTTGGCGATGGTTTTAACGATGTTCAAATGTTATCTTCGTCAGGAAAAGGTCTTATTATGGGTAATGCGCCTTCAGGATTAAAAGAAACACTTCCTGATTTAGAAGTTATTAAAACAAATGCAGAGGATGGCGTGGCAAGATATATAGCATCGAAAATATTAGATAAAGAATTAGCTGCAGGTTAATTAAATCAAGATAAATATCAAAATCCCTGAACAAATGTTCAGGGATTTTTTATTTAAAAAAGCTCAAACAAAAAATATTTCAATTTATCTCTTTCTTTTGATGGTGAAACTCTCTGAAATAATTTTAAATTTGCATTCATAAAAAACAACACAACTAAAGATAATGAGCAATACAATCACAACCACAAATTTTAATTTCCCGAATCAGAAATCAGTTTACCGCGGAAAAGTTAGAGAAGTTTACAATATTAATGACGAACTTTTGGTAATGGTGGCAACTGACAGACTTTCGGCATTTGATGTGGTTTTACCAAAAGGAATTCCGTACAAAGGTCAGATTTTGAATCAAATTGCGACAAAATTCATGGAATTAACTCAGGATATTGTTCCAAACTGGTTAATTGCAACTCCAGATCCTAACGTTGCTGTTGGTCATTTATGCGAGCCTTTTAAAGTAGAAATGGTTATTCGCGGTTATCTTTCAGGACATGCAGCACGCGAATATGCAGCAGGAAGAAAACAAATCTGCGGTGTTACAATGGCCGAAGGTTTAAAAGAAAATGATAAATTCCCTGAACCTATTATTACGCCAACTACAAAAGCTGATAATGGTTCTCATGACGAAGATATTTCACGCGAAGATATTCTTTCAAAAGGAATTGTTTCAGAAGAAGATTATTTGGTTCTGGAAAAATATACAAGAGCATTATTTCAAAGAGGAACTGAAATTGCAGCTGGACGCGGTTTAATTTTAGTAGATACAAAATACGAGTTTGGAAAAACGAAAGACGGTAAAATTGTTTTAATTGATGAAATTCATACTCCGGATTCTTCTCGTTATTTTTATGCTGAGGGTTATGCCGAAAGACAGGGAAAAGGAGAGGAGCAAAAACAATTATCTAAAGAATTTGTTCGCCGCTGGTTAATCGAAAACGGTTTTCAAGGTCAGGAAGGACAGCAGATTCCGGATATGAATGATGCTTACATAGAATCAGTTTCTGAAAGATATATTGAATTGTATGAGAATATTTTAGGAGAAAAATTCGTAAAAGCAGATATTGACAATATTGATCAACGTATTGAAAAAAACGTATTACAATACCTTGCTTCTAAATAGTAATTTTCGGGTTTAAACTAACTATTTAAACCATGAAAAATAATAAATCAAAAATTGCCTTGTTATTTCTATTAATAACAGGGCATTTTCTTTTTGCCCAAATAGATAAAAAAGCAACAAAAGAAACCAAAAACCTTTACAAGAATCTTAAAACCATTTCGAAATCGCATATTTTGTTTGGACACCAGCATGCGCTTGAATACGGACACGGATGGTCGAACGAGCCCAATAAATCCGATGTGAAATTAGTTACAGGTTCTCATCCGGCTGTGGTTGGAATAGATTTCAGCGATTTTTCAGGGCGTACTAAAGAAGAAACCGAAAAATCAAAAGAAGCTTTACGAAAAAATGTAATGAATACGTATGAAAGAGGCGGTATTACTACCGTTTCGTGGCATTTTAATAATCCTGCATCAGGCGGTGGATTTTATTGGAAAGATTCCATTTCAGTTCCTGCAATGTCTTTAATAAAAGAAGGCGGTTCTCACCACGAAGAGTACAAAGAAATTTTAAAAACTATTGCTGATTTTGCTCATTCTGCAAAAGCAAAAGACGGAAATTTGGTTCCTATGATTTTTAGGCCTTTTCATGAATTTGATGGTGACTGGTTTTGGTGGGGCAGAAAATATACTTCAAGAGAAGATTTTATCGCCGTTTGGCAGTTTACAATTTCTTATTTGCGTGATACTTTACAGGTTCACAATTTCATTTATGCTTATTCTCCGGATAATCGGTTTAACAATGAATCTGAATATTTGGAACGTTATCCAGGTGATAATTATGTCGATTTATTTGGAATGGATGATTACGGAGATTTTGGACGAGACGGAAAATACGATTTAGAAGCAGGAATAAAGAAACTCAAAATAATTTCTGATACAGCCATAAAAAAGAAAAAACTGGCCGCTTTTACAGAAACTGGTTTAGAATCAATTCCAAATGCAGACTGGTGGACTAATGTTTTATTACATTCTCTTCAAAAAGAAAAGCTGGAGCTTTGCTACGTTTTAGTCTGGCGTAACGATGCTGTAAGTCCAACACATTATTATGCCCCCTTTCCAGAACAAATAAGTGTTCCTGATTTTATTAAATTTTATAATGATCCGTATACTTTGTTTGAAAACGATTTAAAAAACATATACAGTGCAAAATTTAAGCTGAAACACATTTATAATGATTAAAAAGTACATGTTAAAATGAATAGAAACGACAATACTATTTCGTTGTAAAATAAGCTTTTTCTTTCATTTTTAATTTTTTACTTACACGGTCAATTTTCATGACAAATCCACAAAAACTAGGTTATTTTTTTTCTTTTAATGAAAAATTTCTGCCTTTTTTATACATGTTGTTATTGTATAGTTAAAAGAGTAAACTATTCTTTATCGTTTTTCTTAATTTCTTTATCATAAATTTTAAAAAAATATTCGATTTCGTGTAACATTTCTACATTTGCTGCGTCTTTTATATAGAATTTGAATTTTAAAAAGCTAATATTTCGAATTCATTAACTAAAAGTTAAGAATTAGTTAAAACAAGGTACTTTGTTATACAATATACCGTTTTTTAATTTACATTTGTTACAGAATTTAAAATTCATCATCAATCAAATAATTATCAATCAATTTAACAACCCAATCATTATGAAAAAATCAGTTATTTCTTTAGGTCTTGCTTCAGTTGCATTTGTAAATGTTTCTATGGCTTCAAACAGCACATCAGCTGCTAAAAATGAAATTACAGTATCAGCTGTATATGAAGGAACACCTCTTGTAGTTGCAGTAGCTAAAGGAGATATCGACACAGTAAAGAAATTTATCGAGTACGGTGCTAATGTTAACGAAAAAGCAGACGATATGTCTCCTTTAATGACAGCAGCTCGTTATAATAAAGTAGAAATTATTAAAGTTTTATTAGCAGCTGGAGCTCGTCCATCTGATAAAAATGAAAAAGGATACACAGCTTTAAAATATGCACAATTATCTAATGCAGCAGAAGCAGTTGCAATTTTAAAAGATGCAAAATAAGCTTTAAAACAGTTTAAAAAGTTTGAGTTAGTAAAACGGCCTTCTTTGAGCAGAAGGCCGTTTTTTTATGCCTTTTCCTTAGATATATAAATCAAAAAAGCACCATTATAAATAATGATGCTTTTCCTTTCTAAACCAAATTAATCTAACCAAAATTAATTTTATCGTAAAACCGTTATTCTATCGGTGCGTGTTTTTTTCGGTTGAAAATCCAAAACAAGATTGGGAAAACCAATAATGTTAAGATTGTAGCTGTTACTAATCCGCCAATAATTACAATTGCAAGCGGTTTTTGCGATTCTGATCCAATTCCTGTTGAAATCGCAGCAGGCATTAAACCTATCGAAGCCATAAGTGCTGTCATGACTACCGCTCTTGTTCTGGCTTTTACTCCCATAAAAATAGAATCTTCTAATGAGAATTTAGCCTTGATATTATGATGAAATTCCGATATCAGGATTACACCATTTTGAATACAAATCCCCAGAAGGGCAATAAAACCAACTCCCGCCGAAATTCCGAAATTCATTCCGGTTAAATGCAGAGCAATGATTCCTCCAATTACGGCAAACGGAACATTGGCCAATACAAGAAGAGAATCCTTGAAATTTCCAAATAAGATGAATAGCAACACAAATATTCCAATTAAACTGATTGGTACAACCTGAGCCAGACGCGCACTGGCACGAACCTGATTTTCAAATTCACCAGTCCATCCGGTTGTATATCCCGGAGGCATTTTTACTTCAGCTGCTTTTGATTGTGCTTCGGCAATTGTACTTCCTAAATCTCGGTCACGAACAGAGAATTTTACACCAATAAAACGTTTTGTGTTGTCTCTGTATATAAATGCCGGTCCTGTTATCGTTTTAATGTCGCAGATTTCTTTTAAAGGAATTTTGGCACCGCTTATGGTTGGTACTTTTAATTCTGATAAATCTTCTTCATCTTTTCGATATTCTTTAGAAAAACGAACTCTGACATCAAATTTCTTTTCGTCTTCATATTTTTGAGTGGCAGTTTTTCCTCCAAAAGCTAATTCTAAAACTGCCTGAGCATCGCTTAAAGTTACACCATAAGCAGCCATTTTTTCTCGATCAAGAATTACACTAATTTCCGGCTGACCAACATTTCGAAGAATTCCAACGTCTTTAATTCCCGGAATATCTTTAATTTTTGCCAGTACTTGGTTTGAAAGTTCATCGAGTTTATCTAAATCATCTCCGTAAATTTTTACAGCATTTGAGGCTTTAAAGCCGGCTACAGATTCGGCAACGTTATCAATTACAGGCTGTGAATAATTATAAGTAATTCCCTGATGAACTTTTAGTTTTTCATCCATTTGATTAATTAAATCATCCATTGAAATTTTTCGTTTCCAGTCTGCTTTTGGTTTTAAATCAACCTGAAGCTGAATAAATCCAAATCCATTTGGGTCAGTTCCATCATTGCTTCGGCCAGTCTGCGAAAGCACATTTTTTACTTCAGGAAAACTTTCCAGATCTTTTCGGATCATGGCGGCAGTCTTGACACTTTCGGGCAGGGAAGTACTCATTGGTAATTCGGCTGTTACCCACAATGCTCCTTCATTTAACTGAGGTAAAAATTCTGTCCCTAAAAATGTTGCAGAAAAAAATGTTACTGCAATAAGAGAAAAAGAAATAACTAATGTTTTTACTTTATGTTTAAATGTCCATGCAAAACCTTTTGCGACATTTTTGTCCCAAAAATTAACAAACGGATTATTTTTCTCTTTAACGTTTTTATTCAATAATATGTGAGATAAAACAGGAACGAGTGTCAGCGTAAAAATTAAAGCTCCCATTAAGGCAAAACCTAATGTGTATGCGAGAGGAGAGAACATTTTTCCTTCTACTTTCTGGAAAGAAAATATTGGAAGCAGTGCTGTAATGATAATTAATTTAGAAAAGAAAATAGCTTTACCCATTTCTGTTCCGGTTTTCTTAATTATGCTTCCTTTTGCAATTTTGTTATACGCCGTCATTCCTAACTGATGCGCCCTATGATCGAGTACAACAAATAGTCCTTCAACCATTACTACGGCACCATCAATGATAATTCCAAAATCGACCGCACCTAAACTCAGCAGGTTGGCGCTCATTCCCATCATTTTTAAGCATAAAAATGCAAATAAAAGCGAAAGCGGAATTACAATAGAAACTGTAAAAGTAGTTCTCCAGTCGGCCATGAAAAGAAACACTACACAGGTAACTAAAATGATACCTTCAAATAAATTATGCATTACCGTTTCGGTAGTGAAATTCATTAGGTTGTCGCGATCGTAGAAAGTTTCAATTTTAATATCTTTTGGAAGAATATTATCATTTAAGTCCTTAATCTTATCTTTTATTAATGCTAAAGTTTCCTGAGCATTTTCGCCTTTACGCATAACAACGATTCCTTCTACGGCATCATCATTATTTCCAATTCCGGTTTGTCCCACGCGAGGCATCGAACTTTCGTAAACATCAGCAACGTTTTTAACTAAAATTGGATTGCCTCCGGCTTGATCTACGATAATATTTTCAATGTCTTTTCTGGATTTTATAAGCCCGACTCCGCGAACAACAAATGCTTGTCCGTTTTTCTCGATAATATCCCCGCCCACATTTACGTTTCCTGCGTCAACGGCGTTATAAACCTGAAGCGGTGTGATGTTATATTTAGCTAATTTTACCGGATCAACTCCAACTTCATAAGTTTTTGTCTGACCTCCAAAAACATTTAAATCTGCAACTCCCGGAACGGCGCGTAATTGTTTGTCTATAACCCAGTTTTGATAGGTTAATAATTCACGGCTGTCTCTGCTGTTACTTTTTACAATATATCTGAAAATTTCGCCCGTTGGTCCGTAAGGAGGCTGAACATCTGGTTCTACATCGTCTGGAAGTGTTACGTTTTTTAATAAATTATTGACCTGAAAACGGGCAAAGGTATCATCGACACCATCATCAAAAATAATTTTGATTACTGATAAACCAAACATGGTAATACTGCGCACGCTGGTTTTCTTTTGCACCGAGTTCATTGAAATTTCAATAGGAGTCGTTACAAAACGTTCTACTTCTTCGGCACTTTTACCATTCCATTGTGTAATAATAATGATTTGGGTATTAGTAACATCCGGAAAAGCATCAATTGGCATATGTTTAAAGGAAATAAATCCAGCTACAGCCAATATACCTACCCAAAAGAAGGTAAATGCTTTATTCTTAAGTGAAAAAGCAATTATATTTCGTATGAATTTGTTCATGTCTTAATCGTTTAAAGCGCGATAAATAAATAATTGATTATTGGTAATGACTTTTTCATTATCCTTTAAACCGCTTGAGATATAGGTTGTGTCGCCAACAACTCTGTAAACCTCCACTTGTCTTGTTTCAATATTGTGACGGTCTTTAAAAATCATAACGAAGTTTTTGCTTTTATCAAAAACAATAGCGTTACTTGGTATGGCTATCATTGACTCATTTTCATTGTAAGACAATTTAATATTAGCGTTCATATCCGGTTTTAATAAAAAACCTGGATTTTGAAGTTTAATACGCGCCTGCATGGCTTTGGTTTCCGGATCAATTACATTGAAAATTTTATCGACTTTTCCTTTAAATACTTTATCAGGATAACTTAAAGTAGTAACGCTGGCATCAATTCCCAGTTTAATTTTATTAATATCAATTTCATTGATATTTGCCATTGCCCACACTTCACTGATTTCGGCAATGTCAAAAATATTTTCAGAACGGTCAGAACGTAAAAGCATATCCTGATTAATGCTTTTTTGAATAATGAAACCACTTATAGGAGCCGTTACTTCATAAATAGAACCGGCTTTAATATTGTAAATTTTATAGGTTTCCTGAATTTTGCTTAATTGCGACTGCGCTTTATTTACTTCCGATTTAGCTTCAAGAACATCGCTTTCAGAATTTAATTTTCCGTCAAATAATTCCTGAGCCACTTTTAGTTTGTTTTTTGAAACCAGTAAATCATTCTTTGCATCGATAGACTGCTTTTCAAAATCGGCAACATCAGTACTTTTTATGGTTGCTAAAACTTGCCCTTTTTTTACATAATCTCCAAGTTCAACATTTACCTTCATAACATTTCCGCCCACAAGCGGGTAAACATCAATCATTTTATTATTGTCAGCAGTAATTTTTCCATAAAAACTTAATTCATTTTTTACAGTCTGCGTTTGTGCAACAGCCGTTGTGGTAGTTTTAAGCATATTATCGCTCAAAACAAATGAAGTATTAGTCTGCGGATTATCTACTTCTTTTTTACAGCCTGTAAGCGATAAACTTACTATTGCAATCCCTATAATTAGTGTATGTTTCATTATTATTTAATTTTAAAATAAATCCTTGTTGATGGTAGTATTTAGTTCTTCGCCTGAAAGAGCCAGTTTTTTCTTTAATTCATTAACCTGAATATTGGCCTGATTATAGCTTTCCATGAAATCTGTAAATTCCAGTAAACTGATATTACGTTTTTGAAAATTGGTTAAGATTCCATTATAAACCGCTTCGAAATCAGCATTTACGGTTGGTTTAATTACCGCATAATTTTTACGTGATTCATCCCATTTATTCCAAGCCGATGTAATTTCGGTTTCTAACTGAAGATCAAAATTTTGTTTTTCAACTTTTGACTGAGCTAAAACGGCCTGCGCATTTTTAATATTTCCTTTGTTTTTGTTCCAAAGAGGTAATGGAATTCCGACTGACACATTTGCTTCTTTGTTAAAGGCACCGCTTCGCTGATCATAATTGGCACCTAAAGTAATATCAGGAACCGAAAGTGATTTTTGCCATTTTACATTCAGTTCATTAGCTTCGATTTCTTTTTGCTTGGCTAAATAATCTGGACGATTCGCAATAGCTTCATCTTCAAAAGATTTTAGATCAAAAGGTATTATTTTTAGATATTTATTAAAATCGTCTTTTGAAACATCAGGAATTATAGTTTCGGTAGAGTTTAAAAGTAGTTTTAAGTTTGCCTGCTCTTCAATACTGCTGTTTACTACTTCCATACGCTCGTTTTTAAAATTTAAATACAATGATTGTAAACGAACAACATCTCGCAGCGGAATATTTCCTTTTTGTGCCTGAATAGAGTAGGAGTTGATTAAGTCTTCGATATGAACTAATTGCTTATCTGTTATTTCAAGACTTTTTGTGTTATAGTAAACGGTATAAAAGCTTTGACGTAGCTGTAATTTTAATGTTCTTAGTAAGTCATTAAACTGTAATTCTGCTAATTGTTCATTAGTTTTGGCGAGTTTAACCTCATTACGTTTTTTTCCGCCTAAATAAATTAGCTGTTCAATGCCAAACGCTTTTTGTCCTTGTTTACCAATGTCAAAAAACTTATCCCTTTCTGGGTTATAAGCATTTAATTCTGCGGTAATGGTTGGGTTATCCCAAATTCGGGATTGAATGGTCATCGCTTTCGCAGCATCAATATTATAATGAGAGGCCAGCAAAAAAAGATTGTTTTTTAAAAACTGGCTCTCACAATCTTGAAGTGTGATTGTTTTTTGAGCCATAACTACCTGATTAAAGAGTACAAGCAGCAATATTGCATATAGTTTTCTCATTGTATCTATTTTATTTTATACAAATATGCTATCACCAGACTTTAAGAGGGCTTAAAATCTACCTTAAAATTAGCTTAAAATAAAATATTAATGAAAGAATAATTGGAATAAATTTATATTATCATCTGGAATACTGTAAGTTATGTGGGATTTATGGAGTTTTAGTATTCGGTTTACAATACGTAATCCAAGACCAAAGCCTAATGTTCCTTTAGAATTTTGTCCCCTCATAAAAGGTTCAAAAAGATTTTTTTGTTCGTTTTCGCTTAATGTTTTTCCGGTGTTTAAAACTGAAATTACAAGTTGCTCTTCCTGAGTGCTTATGGTTACTAGTGCTTGATTATTATCAGAATAAATGCAGGCATTTTTTAAAACATTGATTAATGCAATTTCAAGAAGGTTTTTATTTCCTTTAATTTCCAGTGCCGTATCTAAATTTTCACTTTCTTCAATTTCAAACAAAATGATAAATTCCGGAAAACTCTTTTTTAGATTTTCAATAGCCGAAAATAAGATTTCATCCATTCTATGGATTTCATTGTCTTCGTTTTCTTTATTGTTGTCAATTTTAGATAATATTAATAGAGAACTAATTAATTGCGTTAAATGATTGACATCTGATAAAATTGTGGTCAGAAAGTTTTTTCCTTTAATAGATGTTGAAGGGTCGGTAATTGTATTTTCAATTTGAGATGTAATTCTCGACAAAGGAGTTCTTAATTCGTGCGAGGCATGAGCTGTAAATTCTTTTTGTCTTTGGTAAGAAACCTCAATGCGATCCATCATGAAATTGAATTCATTTGCAATTAAATCAATTTCATCTTTATTGCTTTTAGATTCAATACGGGTATCAAGATTATTTTCGTTGATATTTTTTATTTTTTGATGAAATAATCCCAGCGGATTCATTGCTTTTCTAACCATAAATGAAGTTAAAACCCAGCAGATACAGGTAAAGAATATATATGATACAACTAAAGTATATCTTAAAAAAAGGAGTTTTCTTTTTCCGTAATCATCAGTTGCCGAAATTAGAGCATAAAAATCTTTTTCATTTGTATCATAAAAAACACCATATACTTCATAATCACCTTGCTGTTTAAAAAATGTTTTGTGTTTTTTAAGGTATTTTAAATCTTCAACAGACCAATTAATTTTGGCATCGTCGATACTGCTGTAAATAAGTTTAAAATGAGAATCAAAAACCAAAGTTTTTTCATCATATAACTTATTAATTGAATTTTGATCAATCATTTTAAGCAGTTGATCATCGACTTCTTTTACATTAACTAAAAGTTTAATGTTTGAAAGCGCTTTTATTTCAAGGCGTTCACGAAATTCTTCTTTTCTAAAATTAGAATACAAAACAAATATCACGGTCGATGCCAACCCAAAAAGGATTGTAAACAACAAACTTACCAGTAGTGATATTCTGTTTTTTAATGTCATTCTTTGTTACTTAAATAATAACCGTAACCAATTTTGGTTCGAATAAGTTTAGTTTCGTGCTCTTTGTCAATTTTCTTTCTAAGAAAGTTTATATAAACTTCAATTGTATTTTGATTGGTTTCAATATGATAATCCCACAATTTCTCTGCAATAAACTGTTTCGAAAGCACTTTTCCTTTGGCATGAGCCAAAATTAAAATCAGCTTAAATTCTTTTGGAGTCAGTTTTATTTCTTCACCTGAACGAAAAACTTTCATTTCATCTTCCAGTATTTCTAAATCTTCAACAATGATTTTATTTTCCGTTTGCTGCGGAATTTCTTTTCTTCTTAATAATGATGAAATTCGGGCAAATAATTCTTCAAAATGAAAAGGTTTAACCAAATAATCATCAGCACCGCTGTCAAAGGAAGCCAGTTTGTCTTCAATTTCACTAAAAGCTGTCAGCATTATAATAGGTATTTTTTTGTCAACTTCGCGAATGCCTTTGCAAACCTGAATTCCATTTATTCCTGGTACATTAATATCCAGAATAATTAAATCATATTCATACGGAAAATATTTTTTTAGCAGTAAAGATCCATCATAATAAGGAACACACTCGAATTGCTTAGTAGTAAAAAATGCCGATATTTCTTTAGACAAAGTAAAATCGTCTTCGAGTAGTAGTATTTTCATATTTGAGGGAATTTTAAAATTCGGCCATTAAAAAAACAGCCGAATTTAATATAAAGATAGTTTTTATTTGAAGTAAGAGAATGTTTCGTTATTCTCAATCTTCAATAATGATTCATAAATAAGCTGAATGACATTTTCAACATCTTCTCTTTGAACCATTTCTACTGTAGTATGCATATATCGTAATGGAAGAGAAATTAATGCCGAAGCTACACCTCCGTTGCTGTAAGCAAAAGCATCAGTATCTGTTCCGGTTGCTCTGGATGTTGCATGACGTTGAAAAGGAATATTGTTTTCTTCGGCAGTGTCTACAATTAAATCGCGAAGTTTGTTTTGAATTGCAGGAGAATAAGCAATAACAGGGCCTTTACCCATTTTTAAATCGCCTTCTACTTTTTTGTCAATCATTGGAGTAGTGGTATCATGGCACACATCGGTAACAATAGCAACATTTGGTTTTATGGTATGAGCGATCATTTCTGCACCTCTAAGACCAATTTCTTCCTGAACCGAGTTGACAATATATAAACCAAAAGGAAGTGTTTTTTTGTTCTCATGCAATAAACGGGCAACTTCGGCAATCATAAAACCACCCATTCTGTTGTCTATAGCACGACATACAAATTTGTTTTCGTTCAAAATCATGAACTCGTCAGGATATGTAATAACACAGCCTACATGAACACCCATTGCTTCAACCTGTTCCTTAGTTTCACAGCCTAAATCAATAAAAATATTGCTTAATTTAGGAATTTCCTCTTTGTCTCTTAAACGGGTATGAATAGCCGGCCATCCAAAGACACCTTTTACGATTCCTTTTTTGGTATGAATGTTTACCCTTTTAGAAGGAGCAATCTGATGATCTGAACCGCCGTTTCTAATTACATATAATAATCCGTCTTCTGTTATATAGTTTACATACCATGAAATTTCATCGGCATGGCCTTCAATAACAACCTTAAAAGGAGCATCCGGATTAATAACCCCAACAGATGTACCGTATGTATCTGTAATAAAAGTATCAACATACGGTTTTAGATAATTCATCCAGAGTTTTTGTCCTTCGCTTTCATATCCGGTAGGCGAAGCATTATTTAGATAGCTTTCCAGGAAAGCAATAGAGGTATCGTTTAGTATAGATTTTGTGCTCATAAAAATATTTTTGCGCTAATTTATAAATTTGGTATTAGAGTTGTGTATAAATATATAATTTTACGTTTAAATTAAGATTCTATGAGATTTAACTGCTTCATTCTATTTATACTATTTATTTCATTAACAAGTCAGGCCCAAGTTACCCCAAAAGAGAATCAGGAAATGGGATACATATTAACAGAAAAAGATTCAATACTGAATGATACGATTCAGCTTCCTGAAATAATTATTTCAAAAGGACAGCAAATGAGTGCTGAAGAATTGAAACAATTTCAGATTCTGCAAATGAGAGTATACAAGGTATATCCGTATGCTCGATTAGCAGCCGACAGACTAACAGCATTAAATAACGGAATGGCCAGATTAAAGACCAGTCGTGAAAAAAAGAAGTATTTTAAAATTGTAGAAGATTATCTAAATAATGAGTTTGAAGACAGACTCAAAAAGCTTTCCAGAAAACAAGGGCAGATTCTTGTAAAACTCGTGCATCGACAAACCGGGAAAACAACCTATGAATTAATAAAAACTTTAAAAAGTGGTTTTAAAGCTTTTGTTTCAAACACAACAGCAAATTTGTTTGATATAAGTTTGAAGACAGAATACAAACCTTACGAAGTCAATGAAGATTATTTAATAGAAACAATTTTAATTCGCGGTTTCGAATCCGGACGTTTGGTAAATCAGCCTCCGGCAAATCCTGTAAACTATAACAACCTAATGACGCATTGGGAGAAAAAAGCAAAAGAAATTAATAAGTAGTATTATACTATACATATATATGTATATCCAACCCGACAGGTTTCAAAATCTGTCGGGTTTGTTTTTTGATACATTAATATATATGTAAAGCATTATTTTTTAAAACCCCAGTTTCCTGTAGAGAGGCAATAGCCCATTTAATTTTAGAGACGCACAGCAGTGCG
>NZ_BAABDU010000010.1:0-139249 GCF_039539785.1 Flavobacterium ginsengiterrae
ACTTAATCGTTGTAAAGACGGTGTTAAATGTTCTGAAGAAGAGCATTTAAAAAACAGAAGAAGTGAGTTTTTAATTTTATCTATATAAGTGTGGTAAAATAAATGTAAAGCCTGAAAATATTTTTCAGGCTTTTTTTATTTACCATATTCTGAATTCCTAAATACTTTATTGAATTACGGCATTACTTATTACAGGTGCTCGTTGACGGGTTCCGATTACTGCTGTATTTGTACTTGATTTAGACAGGCTGTCCTGCTTATTGATCTAATGATTGGATTGAAATTTTTGAACCGCTCACTGCAGCCCAACGGATCTCTTGAGCATCACTTAAAAATACCAGTCCCTGATCTTGCAGGAATGTCAAATTTTCAATAATGACCATCTCCTGAATTTTTTCATAGGAGTTTCTGTCTGATAATGCAGCAGAGAAACTCAGCGGGGGATTTATAATTTTGATAAGTTCCTGTACAGTCATCGTGCTGGCAGGTTGACCATTAAGTATTTTTAAAATCTCTGAACATAGCTTTGTCTGCATACTAAATTATTCTTACGTTGTCAAAGATATAAAATGAGCTTGTGATATCCTGTATCACATATACTATTCAGCGGCAGTATCAACCGTAAATAAATGGGGAAGTATCATGGATTTTATATTTGATCCTCCCGCATACTGTTCCTATTAGACTTTTTTTTTAAAAGAGGTGCTAAATGACATTTTTTCACCATCTAATTCTGAAAAAATGTCAGATTTATCCACTGGCATATTTTTTGTTTTTTGCTTAATGCACACCGTGCAAGTTCAAAAATTTATTGTATAACAATTTAAAAATTACTGTTATGAATCTTATTAAAAGAAATGGAAACCATCTGCCGGTTCTTCCAAGCTTGTTTTTTGATGATGTTTTTGGCCGCGATCTTTTCAATTGGGAAAACAACAATTTTTCAACAACAAGCACAACACTGCCGTCAGTGAACATTAAAGAAACAGCTGATAATTATGAAGTCGAAGTTGCTGCTCCTGGAATGAACAAGGATGATTTTAAAATTACCTTGGATAATGGGCAGCTGATTATCTCTTCGGTGAAACAAAATGAAGTGAACAGCCGAGAAGAAAATTTTACCCGCAGGGAGTTCAGCTATCAATCTTTTCAGCGAAGTTTTGTACTTCCAAAAAATGTGGTAGATGAGGAAAAAATAAGTGCGCGTTATGAAAACGGACTTTTATTGCTGTCGATTCCAAAAATGGAACAGGCTAAACAAAAAGCCCCAAGGATGATTGATATATCTTAATTTCATTAACTGCAAAAAAAAGAAAGCTGCCCAATAAGGCAGCTTTCTTCATAAATACTTCATTATGTTATCACAATTATTCTCAGGGATATCGGTGATGTCCTTTGTAATACTGCTGCTTATTCTGCTGCTTCGACGTTTAAAGCAGCCTTATTTTATTGCTTATATTGGATCAGGAGTGCTTTTAGGCCCCTATGTTTTTAATGTCATTCATGAAGTTGATGTAATTTTAGAACTAGGTGAAATTGGCATTGTTTTTTTACTTTTTTCTATAGGGAATGAAATTGATCTGCAGTATCTAAAGCATAATTTTTTCAAGCCTTTGTTAATTGCGCTGGTACAGCTTATATTAAGTTTAACGTTCATGTATTTTATAGGTACATATGCAGGATGGAAAAGTACGACTATACTATTAACAGCTTTTGTAATTAGTCTCAGCAGTTCGGCTATTGTATTTCAGTATTTGGAAAGGACAGGTGAGATTACCAGCCGGCTTGGTACAATAACCTGCGGTGTTTTGCTGATACAGGATATTTTGGTAATCCCAATGATGCTGGTGCTTAATTATATGTCAGGCACTGCTGTTTCCTCTGTCCAGTTTTTGAAAGTTTTTTTGGGAGGAGTACTGATGATTGTTTTTTTAAGAATTGCCGTCAGCAGCAAAAGGTTTAAGTTTCCTATTGGGAAAGAAATAGCATCGGACCATGAACTGCAGATTTTTGTTGGTTTTGCACTATGTTTCGGTATGTCATGGCTAAGCGGCTGGTTTGGGCTGTCTACCGCTTTTGGCGCATTCGTTTCCGGAATTGTTATAGGTCATGATAAAGCAACACGCTGGCTGGGAAAATCACTTACTCCCTTTAAAGTTTTTTTTATGGCATTCTTTTTTATGGCAGTAGGATTACAGCTCGATGTTCATTTCTTTGCCAAAAACGCGCTGACCATTATTGTAATTTCTCTAGCAGTTCTTCTCATTAATAGTTTTCTCAATGCGATTGTATTTAAGATTGTAAAAAATTCCTGGCGTGACAGTATATACGGCGGTGCGCTTTTAGCCCAGATAGGAGAGTTCAGCTTTGTTTTAATGTCTATGGCAGCGGCTTTAAAACTTGTAGAAGATTATACCTATCAGCTGACCTTGTCGGTAATTACCCTCACGATGTTTTTGACTACTGTCTGGCTGATGATAATCCAGGAATTGATTTACAGCAAAAATCCACATTAATTTTAATGTGGATTTTTCATTTTATCAAAAACAGCTGATGCTCTGCGTCAAGATGCAGTAAATTGTATTTCTAACGTGCATTTTTTTTGATCTGCCTTTAAAAATTAAGATTGGAAAGATGTTCCGGGTGCAGAAGTTCTGTAGTAATAGTTCCTTTGATGTATAAAAGGCAGAACTTCTAAGGTTCTAAAAAGACGTAAACAAATTTAATATAAAACCGCAGATGTACGATGTTGTCATAAAAGATAACGCAATACAGTCTGCTCTGCTGGTACTGAATAAAATTGAAATCTTTTTTGGTGATCGGTTTTCGTGAAAAAGAGGCAGATTGAATGTTCTTTCTTTTATATATGTCAGCTTCTGATGTTCAATACTTTAATTCTTTTGTTGGAATGGTACGCATATAAGGCCTCCAGAGTATCTATAGGATTAAAACTTTTCAGGTAAAATTTTAAGAATATTTTGTTATTTATATCGAATAATTCGTATATTAGTGATGTGCCTGATCGTTCAAAGGCAGATTTTATAGATAAACAGCATCTCGGCTGTTTAATATAGTGTACAGCATTTGCTTTTCTGCTGTACCATACATCATGTGTTTTTATTTATTGTTAGAGAAAGATATGCTTTCAGTCTTCTTTTAGCTTCAACCGCTGAGAGATCGGCTCATAGTGTGCTGTATCTGAATATTAGAATTGTACCTAATTTTTATACTTAATTAATCTTTAAACTTTGTCTTATGAAAAAAAATTACGTGTTCTTTGTGCTGCTTTTTCTTATGCAATCAGTTCTAGTATTCAATTCTGCGGCAGCCTGCCCTGCACGCGGAGCGCATGGCGATCAATCCCTAGATCCAGCCGGCTGTCCTGCTTACACCGATAAGACATTCGAGTATGAAAGACATCGGGTATGGATTAATCTGACCAACTCCCAGGGACTGTTTAAACAGATTTTAATTGCGTATGTGACAGGAGCTACCAACGGGTATGATCATAATTATGATGCGCCTACCATGGACGCCAATAAGTATGCAGATTTTTACAGCATCAGCCAAGCGGATAAGCTGGCTATTCAGGGTCGTGCTGTGCCGTTTGATGCGTCTGATACTGTTCCTTTGGGATACAGATCCATAATTAAGGGAGACCTCACCATTTCAATCGATCATGCTGATGGTGATCTGGATGTCATCAATATTTATTTAGAAGACAAAGCCACGGGCAGTCTTCACAATTTAAAAAACGGCGGGTACACGTTTTCTACCATTGAAGGGACTTTTACCGAGCGTTTTGTAATCCGTTATATTGCGGATAAAAAATTAGGACTGCACGATGCAGAAAAAATACCCCAGCATTTCAGCGCCGCTTCAAGAAATCAAATTATCAGTTTAAAATCGTCACCTTCTGCCTTAAAGAAAGTTTCTGTTTTTGATATTACCGGTAAATTACTTTACAACTGTCCTCAGGTTGGAACATCTGAACATGAGATTACAAGTATTCAAGCAGGCCCGCAGATATTACTCGTGAAAGCGACCTTAGAGAATGAAGAAGTACAGACAAGAAAGGTTCTTTTCTAATCGCTTATTTATCTAAGAGTATTTTTTCGAACTACAAAAAAAAAATTATAACTTTTGCAGTCAATAACTGCCGCTGCGCAGTGTGTTTAATTATGGTCGTGATATGATCGAATAAGCCCGAAATTTTTTCGGGCTTTTTTTTGCATACAATCGACTAGAAAGGAAAAAGCCCGACAGATATCGCAGTGTTTTTCTCTGTGATCTGCGGGCCTTGTCCATAAACATAACCTTCCTTAAATGTTTTATTTGCAGGGGATAAAATAGCGCGGTCATTGACCGGTACGCGTACAAAAATACAAATTAAATCTCGTATTGGGTACGGAAATTTCTACTCAATCTTACCAAATTGTATGGTTATTTTTCAGTTGACCGAAACTAATGGCGCAAGATTACTCCTTAAGGGGGTACCGCTTGTACTTTATAACGACCGGATGAGTATGGCAGATTTACGCCGACAACACTTCGTAAGCCAATATTAACGGTTCAGACAATTCACCAGTAATGTTGTTAATTTTACTAATGATTCCTTTAAATATTATTTAAAATTATTCTAAACTAATATTTTTCAGCAAATTTTAAAAACCTGCTTGTACATACCTTCGTATATAATTATTAAAATCTAACCATTATAATAATTGACCTATGAAAATTAACAAGATTATAAAAAAAGGACTTATGATTACGGCAGTGATTACCTTCATATTCACTGCAATTCTTCTTTTCCATATTATTACTGCTAAGCCGGCTGTCTATGATACTCCAAACCTGCAGGTAAGTCGAATTGATTTTAAAACCGATATTGATTCTGTTCAGGCCAGACAGATTTGTACCGACTTAAGATCCATTAAAGGACTAACTTCGGATTCTATTATTGTGAAAAGAAATGTGGTGGTTTACTTTCATAATAACCAAATTACCAATTCTAAAAAGGTTTATGCACAGCTTATGGCCAAAAGACATTATGATGCAAAGCCTTATATTCTGCCTGCTGATCTAGCAGGAAAAGAAGTTTGTCCTATAGACCAAAATAGTATGAGTTATAAATTATCTCAGAAAATTAATCATTTTTTTAATTAACCTTTAAATATTTTTGTTATGAAAAATTATTCCAAAATTGCCTTAAGTGTATTATTTATTTCATCAGCAGCTTTTACTTCCTGCAGTAATGATAACGACAGTCCGGAACCAGTTGTAAAAGCCTCTATATATGAACGTTTAGGAGGTACAAAAATGGTTGCTGATCCCGATAATTCTGGACAGATGATCGAACAGGGGCGTCTAAGCTTCCGAAAAGTGGTGAACTCCACTATCGGACTAATTGTGGCTGACATTCAATCTAATGCGGCAGGGAATCTTCAGGCGCATTTTGCACCTCTTCTGGCTGAAACAGGTACAACCCAGTCTACTAATATTGCGAAGCTGTCTGATAATCTGACTGATTTCTTTTCTTTTAATACAGGAGGGACCAATGCCGTGAATACTTATTCAGGCCTGAGCATGAGCGCTGCTCATAATCCCGCAACCAATCCTCGAATGGGTACAAAATCCAGCAATGCCGATTATACCAAATTCGAAGGTTATGTTGGAGCGGCAGCCAATGCCAATGGAGTGGCTTCAAACACCGAATTGTATACCGATATTGTAGCGGTTTTAGAATCGTTAAGAACTCCTATCGTCCAAAAATAGTAATCTTCCAAAAGCACTGCCTGAATTTACGGGCAGTGCTATATCTGCAAATGATGCTGTTTTGCTGTCTGGAGAATGCTGCTTCATGTTTATTATGGTTAATACCATAGTGTAAATTATTTAATGTATTTAGTTCAGTATTGAACTATTGCCGTGCGCGCGGCTTTTTCCTGAATCCATTTTTACAGAATCAACAAGACGCTTTTCTGTCGTAATTATTATAAAAACGGCTGACATTGATTTTTTGAATCTTTTAATTACTAACCTGATCCTATGGAAAATTTCAACCTGTCCCAAACCACCACATTTTATGCTTTAGGAGTAAGCTATAAAAAAGCAGATGCGGCCTGCAGAGGAAAATTTAGTTTAAATTCTAAAGCACAGTCAGATCTGCTTGCACAAGCTAAAAACGAAGGCATTGCAGCATTAATTGTCATTTCTACCTGCAACAGAACCGAAATTTACGGCTTTGCTCGTCATCCTTACGAGTTAATAAAACTCCTTTGTGAGAATACGAAAGGCAGTGTGGAAGAATTTCAGCAGACAGGTTATATTTATAAAAATAAAGGCGCGGTAGATCATTTTTTCCGAGTGGGAAGTGGTTTAGACAGCCAGATCCTGGGGGATTTTGAAATTATCGGGCAGATTAAAACAGCTTTCAATAACAGTAAGCAGTCAGGGCTGGTCAATACTTTCTTAGACCGGTTGATAAACGCCGTGATCCAAACCAGTAAAAGAGTTAAAACAGAAACTGGAATTTCGTGCGGGGCGGCATCTGTTTCTTTTGCGGCGGTGCGTTATATCATGGCATCTGTGCCGGAGATTGGCAGCAAAAAAATACTTTTGCTGGGAACGGGAAAAATCGGCAGGAATACCTGCCAGAATCTTGTGAAGCATAGTAAAAACGCAGGGATTACCCTGATAAACAGAACTAAAAATAAAGCAGAAGCACTCGCGGGAAAATTGGATATTACTGTCAGGGATTACACCGAACTGCCAAAAGAACTACAGCAGTGTGATATTCTGATAGTAGCGACTGGAGCCGAGCAGCCAACCATTTCTAAGAGAATGCTTGAGTCCAATAAAACCTTATTGATTCTTGATCTGTCTGTTCCAAGAAATGTAGACCCGAATGTGCAGGAGCTCTCGGGAGTGACATTGATTCATATGGACTGCCTGTCACAGATGAAAGATGATACGCTGGAGAAAAGAAAACAGCATATTCCGGCTGCCGAAGCTGTAATTGAAGACATGAAAATGGAATTTAATACCTGGATGAATACACGGCAGTATGCTCCGTTTCTACAAGCACTAAAAGCAAAATTAAATGATATTGCGGCTGCTGAAGCGGCTGTCCAGAAAAGAAAATCGATAAATTTTGATCAAGTTCAGGCCGATGCAGTAAATTCTAGAATTGTTCAAAAGATAACAAGTCATTTTGCCAGTTACTTAAAAAATGACGATTGTTCGATTGAGGAGAGTATTCAATTTATGCAAAAAGTATTTCAGCTTGGTCAGTACGGGCCTGAGAAGAATAATTCTGCTTTTGAAGAAAAATACCACATCAATCTATCCTAAAGATCCTTTATTAATATTAAAATTATTCGTGCTTTTTTTACAGCTGTCATTACTTGTGATGTGATGGCTACTATTTCTTTCATGATTTTTTTACCATTTTTTTTTATTTTTATTATTTCTGAATAATGGTATATTTTATAAAAATATAAATGTCCAAAAACTTATTCTATCAGTATGCAGACAAAAGAAATCCTTCTAATTGATGATGATCAAGATGATATTAAGAATTTTATGGATGCCATTGAATCTCTCCCAAAAAAGATTCATTGCAGAAGCTCTGATAATCCTGTAGAAATTCTTGAAGAACTGGCAGCAGCCCCAATACTTCCGGATTTAATACTGCTGGATTATAATATGCCGTATATAAACGGAATGGAATTTCTTCGTAAGCTAAAAAGTTATAACCATCTTGCAGACGTTGAAGTTGTGATGTTTTCAACACCTGATGAAAATGTAATGCTTCCCTGGCTTGAAAAAAATAATATAGCGGTGAAATATATTTCAAAGCCTGATACATTCGAGGAGCTGAGAACTTTGTTTGATGCAATATTGTAATCTGTTTTAAAGAACTTGCTGATTTCAATCCGCCACTTTTTTAAGCATCCCGCTAAAAATAAAGCCATGAAAAGGAAGCACAGAATACCAATACAATTTTCCCAGAAAACCTCTGGGTCTGAAAGTAGCAGCCTGATATAAGGTGTTATTTATAATCTTGAATTCAAGCCATGCCTCTCCGGGCAGCTTCATTTCTGCATAGAGAACCAATTTTCCCTGTTTTTTGTCGGCATACACTACCCGCCAGAAGTCTAATGCATCTCCGGCAGACAGTGCATTTTTATGGGTTCTTCCCCTTCTTGTGCCGACACCTCCCGCCAGTTTATCAATAAACCCGCGCAGATTCCACAGCCATTCGCCGTAGTACCATCCGGTTTCTCCGCCGATGGACCAAATTCTTTCTATCGTATTTTCGCGGTTTACTATCGCTCTTTTTCTTCTGTCTATATAACAATTCTTCTTTGGAACCTTTAAGTATTGATTCATATTTCCATGAAAGCGGCTGCTGGCCAGAGCGTCTTTCCAGCTTGATATAACCACACCCTGCTGTATTTTTTCTAAGGCCCGGCTCAAAGCCATACTGTAGGATATCGGTTTGACTTCTAAAAGCGTATTGATACGATTATCGTGACATATTACTTCGACTTTCATGCTGCTTACCAGAGCAGATGCGAGTTTATAAGAGGTGGATGTAACAAAATAGAGCCAGTATGACGATAATTTTGGGGTCATAACCGGAATGGTAAAAATATAACGTTTTAATTGCTTTGCTTTGGCAAATCCCCGCAGCATCTCTTTATAGGTAAGTATATCAGGTCCGCCTATGTCAAAGGTTTGGCGGTATGTTTGAGGATTTAAAAGTGACCGGGATAAAAATTCTAATACATCGGAAACTGCTATGGGCTGACACCGGGTATTGAGCCATTTTGGTGTAATCATCACAGGCAGTTTATCAACCAGATCCCGTATAATCTCAAAAGATGCGCTACCCGAACCTACTATAATGCCCGCTCTGAGAGTGGTTAGTGGAATACAGGAGCTGTGTAAAATATCTTCGACCGCTTTTCGGGAAGATAAGTGTTTCGATAAAGATTTATCATTAAAAATACCGCTGAGATATATAATCTGCTGAACGCTGGTGAGCTGGAGCCTGCTGATGAAATTAACAGCCGAGGCACTTTCCATGGAATCATAGTGAACCGATGTATCTGACATCGAGTGAATGAGATAATAAGCAGCATCTATATCTTCAGGAATATTTATAAGACTCTCGGGCTCAAGAAAATCAATTTCGATCACTTTGACATGTTCTTTGGATAATGCGGGATATTGGAACCTGCTTATATCCCTTACACAGCAGATAACTTCATGACCGTTTTGCAGAAGCAGGGGTAAAAGCCTTTTTCCTATATATCCTGTTGCGCCTGTTAAAAGAATTTTCATATTTTAATCCTTATAATTTAAAACTTACAAGACCGTAATCCATTACAAAAACCTGTCCCGAAATCGAACCGGCTCGCTCAGAAATCAAATAATCAACCATTTGTGCTGCTTCCTGGGGCTGCAGATAATTCTTCATGGGATGACGTTCCCTCATGTTTTCCTTCATTCTATCGTTTCTTAAAATAGATGCTGAAAGCGTTGTTTCGGTAATAGTAGGCGCAACAGCATTGATGCGCACCTGGCCCGCGAGTTCTGCGCCAAGGGATTTTACCAGACCTTCAACTGCTGATTTTGATGCAGCGATACTGCTGTGAAAAGGCATTCCCAGTTTAGCTGCCACAGTACTGAATAGTACTATCGAAGGATTTTTTCCTTTTTTTAATAAGGGAAGATATTTCTGAATTACCCTTACAGCTCCTATAACATTAATTTCAAAATCATTTCTAAAATCCTCAATCTGCAGATTTTGGATAGGTTTAAGCGTGATGGATCCCGGACAGTAAATTAATGAATCAATATGATCTATTTCAGGTAGTGCATCGTTCAAAATATCAACTGGGTAATGAATAAGATTATGATGGATAATTTCAGGTGCCCTGCGGCTCAGGTTGTAAACAATGCTGTTTTGCAATTGCTCAGACAATATTGCATTTCCAATGCCTCTGCTTGCTCCGACAATTAAAATTTTTTTCATAGCTGTAATAATTTAAATTATTCGCAGTAAAAAAGGGCTTTTAATTTCAGCTTATTGGCTAAGAAGTTAAAAGTCAGCTATACTAGTATAAATATAGTGATTTGTTTAATTTTTTACAAATAAGTTAAACAAAATTAGGGTTTTGATTCTAGAGCAGGCACATTTAAGAAAATCCTCCAGAAGGGATATGATTGAATTGATACTTCAGTTTCAACCTGCTATTTCGTATCAGATTAACTGCTGAGCAGATCGCATTGTTTTGAGCAGTTTTAAATCATTTAGATCGTATACAAAGCTTTTTTAATTATGATATTTTTTTTGAATACTAAATTTTTCTTTGATAATTTAGAATGAAAAATAGAGCAGAGTGCATGAACCTAACAGTCCGGCGGCACTTGTAATAGAGAAGGAATGTTATACTGCTGCTGATTAACAAAGAGCAATCTGTATTAGTGTGTTATTGAGAAAAAACATTTTCGTACAGCTTTATTTTCCACAATTAAGGAGCAAAATAAAAATGCCGTCTGATTTTCAAACGGCATTTTTTTAATTTTAAATGATCTTTCAACTAAGTAAATTCCATATCATTATGCTCAGAGTAATCATTTCTTTTGTTTTATTACTTTTCTATTCCCTTGTCTCATTATTTTAAACCTATTCTTAATAGAAATCATGTCAAGCTGCTTTTTATAAAGAAATGCATCGTACTTATTGTCTATTTATATTTTATATTAATGCTGATAATGTCTGAAACCAGATTAGTGGTACGGCTGTAATGCCCGTAACGAATCTCTACAGTATTCCAGTGTTTAAGTCCGAAGATGCCGTTAGGAGGAGTGAATTTCATACCCATTCCTAAGAAACTGCTGTCGAATTTTGATAAATCATAGTTACTGGTGTAATATTCATCTGCTGCAGTATGAACTCCATACGGTTTGAAATACTTTGTACCGGTTTGTGTATAGTATCTATAGAAAGGACTCAGTGAAAAGGCCTGCGTTAACTTTACCGGGATTTCAAGGTCAGCAGTGTGCGCACGCAGACTCCAATCGTCCGTGTAATAGCGATAGTAAGCTCTGATAATGATGTTGTCTCCAGCAAAATAACTAGCCCGTATTCCAAGAGGGATTTTAAGTCGGGTGTCAGGCATTTTTTCCTGATGTACTGATCCGTCTTGAAAATATACCCTGTGAAAAGGAAGACTTAAATATCCGTTCTGGCTTATTAGGTCTCCAACAAGCATGATCTGAAGATTTTTATTTATTATCTGGCTGTAACTTAAAGTTCCTGCAAAGGTATTACGATTTGCTGTGCCGTAACTGTCACTTCCAAGGACGCGGAGTTCATCAGGAAGTATTAATTTGAGCTGGTCGATAAAGGTTTGGAATCGGGCTGTAAACTCGCCGCTTCTGTCAGCGGTTTTCTTAGAAAAGCTGATATTTCCACCAAATGACTGGTAGTCAAACTCTGTTGAGGAAGAAACTCCAATTCCCAGGGTGCTGCCTTTTTGCTCGTTTTCTCTCAAATAGGTTAAAGACGGGTAAAAGCGGTTGTCAGAAGATGATGCGGAGGAATTTGCACTCAGGTCAATCATATCAGAAGATGCCGAGGTATAGTGGTCAATACCGGCTTCAATATCAAAGGTGTGCTTAATACCTGTTTGTCCGTATTTTACAAGCTTAACATCGATCGTATTGGCAATATCTGTAAGATGTTCTGAACCTCGTCCTCCTGTGACTGCTGCGTTATCCCCGTTTTGTTTGTAATAACTTGAAACCAGATTTACTTCTTCCACTTTTAGTTTTTTACTTTTATAATTTGTCGAATCTGGAGGTATATTTTGTGCTTTTGCCTGTAATAAGGCCAGCAGCGCAAATCCTGTAATAAATATTCTTTTCATCGCTGGATTCTATTAAATTAATTACAGCCGCATCCGCCGCCGCTTTTTCCTGAATTGGCACCGGAAGCTCCCTCGCGGTAGGATTGAAAACTAAGTTCTGTTTTCTCTATTTTTCTATTAGAGAGCACCATTTCGGAATCATTAAGTTTTCCTTTCTGATATTCTTTGACAGGAGTGCAGGAGGTAAGCAGCAACCCCGTCAAGGCTGTACAGCATAAAAGTTTCATATTTTTTTGTTTTGGCTTTTTCATTTCAGGTTAATGTTTTTAGAAGTGTAAATTGTATTGTTGTCGTCAATAATGATACAATATAGATCTGGAATCTGATCTATTAAAAACAAGCCTGCTTGAATGCCCATAACAGCAATGGGGGTAGCCATTGCGTCTGCAAATTCGGCATTTGATGCTATAATGGTTACGCTTTTAATGCCGGTTATGGGAAGTCCTGTTTTTGGGTCAATGGTATGTGAATATTTTTTTCCGTCTATGAGGACAAACTTTTCATAATTTCCTGAAGTGGCTACAGCTTTATTGGATATTTCCATATACGAGAAAGCAGCAGTCGGGGAATCAGGATCCGCAACGCCTATAGTCCATTTACGACCGCTGGGCTGCAGTCCCCATGCAGAAAGGTCCCCGCTGGCATTAATAATACCGCTGTGGACATTGTTTGCAATGAGAATTTGTTTAGCCATCTCTGCGGCATAACCTTTTCCTATTCCGCCAAATCCAATCCGCATTCCTTTTTCTTTTAAGAATACTGTTGTGTTTGCAGGGTCTAAAATGATATTACGATAATCTATTAGATGCACCATCTTTCGGGCCGTTGCAGCATCGGGGAGTCTGGTCATGGTCTTGTCGAAATTCCAAAGACTTTTATCAATGCTTCCATAGGAAATATCAAATGCTCCCTGCGTGATTCTCGAAATCCCTGTCGATCTTTCGATAAGATTAAAAACTTCCAAGTCTACTTTGACTGGTTTTATGCCTGCATTGGCATTGATAAGGCTGGTCTGGCTTTCTTCATTGTAGGTGGTCAGCAGTTTTTCAATGCGCTTGATTTCGGCAACTGCAAGATCAATATATCCGTTTGCCTTTTGCTCGCTTCCGCATACCACTGTGATGGTAAAGCTGTTGCCCATGAGCTTTAGGGTTTGAGAATATTTGTGGTTTTCTGAGGGCTTATTGGCGGCTTTCACAGATCGTTTTTATTTCGTCGGTCCACTGCTCTGGTGTGATATCAGGCTTCCCATGCCAAGTTTTAATCACTTTTCCCTGCGAATCCAAAAGCAGTGTCAGGGGGAAACTGCCTTCCTTATTGTATATTTCGGCTAACCCTTCATTTCGTTTTACCTGTTCAGGTGTTCCGGTATTTTTCTTTTTTCGAGGAAAATCAGCATTCACCAGGATTAAATTTTTGTCAGCCATTTGTGTGAATGCGTTATTTTCCAAGTAGTCCCTACGAAGGACAATACATGGACCGCACCAATCGGATCCCGAGAAATTAAGAAGTATCAGCTTATGATCTTGAGCTGCATTTTTTTTGGCAGTATTAAAATCGGGCTCCCAATTTATAGGAAGCACTGCAAGAATAAAAAATAAGGAGATGAGTTTCATAGTGCTGCATTTTTAATTATATACGAAATAACGCATTACTGGGTTTGTTATTTTTTTTTAATGCTTAAGATTGCATTAATTTTTACGGCTGCAGTTATACATATTAGGGAGTCTGTACGCCAAAAAGATGTCCAACCAAAGCAGAAGCTGCCATTGCGAAAGTACCCCACATGCAGATTCTCAGCACCGCTTTACCGGTTTGCGAACCTCCAGCTTTAGCGGCCAGGATGCCTGATAAGGCTAAGAAGATAATTGAAAACCCGTATTGGTATAAGACCATTTGATGTATTGGAGCAAAAACAGCAGTCAAAAGCGGCAGGATCCCGCCGATGATAAAGGAAAAAGCAGAGGCAAAGGCAGCTGTGAAAGGATTTGCCTGCGTAATTTCATTGATTCCAAGTTCATCTCTGGCATGTGTCTCAAGTGCATTATGAGCTGTTAACTGCACCGCGACTTGCCTGGCCAGTTCTGGCTCCAGACCTCTTTCAATGTAAATTTGCGCCAATTCTTCAAGTTCAGATTCCGGCGTATTTTCAAGTTCGGCCTTTTCGCGCTGAAGATCAGCATTTTCTACATCAGCCTGAGAACTAACCGATACGTATTCCCCTGCAGCCATGGAAAGAGCACCGGCGGTTAAACCTGCAGCAGCGGCCAGTAATACAGGTTCTCGTGTGACACTGGCAGCGGCGACACCTATAGCAATGCTTGATGTGGATAAAATACCATCATTGGCTCCCAAAACAGCAGCTCTGAGCCAGCCGCTTCGATTGATATAATGATTTTCCGTTTTCATATCAGTATTTTATCGTAATTTGGTCCAGTCGCGATCTGCGGTACTTTTAGGAACGCCTCCAAAATTAGTTTTAAGAAGTTCCCTTATCTGAAATTGTGTTTTATTGGATGTGTTTTTTTTCCATTCTTTAAAATCATAGATATGAATCTGTTCGGCATTTTGATTGACAACAAATGAAATTCCGGAGATTAGTGTTTTGTATTGCTTTAAATTATGCAAAATAGTCCGGCTGGGCACAACAATAAGTATATTTTCCCATTTTAAATAGTCTTTTGGAATGTCCTCTCTTTCATTAAATCCAAGTGATTCAAAAAAAGCGTTTATTTTTTGATTGTTCAGCAGTTTGATCCTCTGATCAATTTTATCAAGCGTCTCATTAAAATCTTTTTTGTCGGTCTTGGTATCCATTTTTTATACTCTTTTTTATGAATAAAGTTACTTCAAAATTGTTTACAATCAGATATCTAGGCTGTTAGAATGGTTCTAAATTTTATGCGATTCTTTTAGAAGTTGGACGGCTGATTAAATGATCTTCACTTGCGTAAATTTAGCTGTGAGCGTTTATGTATATAATTCACTGTACTATTGACTGACGATGCATTTTTAATTCAATTTCTATAGGTACAGCAGATAATGAGCTTAGTTATCAGGCTCCAAAAGCGGTATTATTTTACTAGAAAAAAAGGCGGTTATTTTATTTAGGATAACCGCCTTTATGTTAAGTAAATTAGTATAGAGGTACGTCGTATTTTTTCTTTATTGCCTCTATTTCTTTCTCTAACCTTTGCAGAACTGCAATATCAGATTCAGAAATCTTGGGCTTCTTTTTGTTGAGTTTTTTGTTCAGCAGTGACATTTCTCTGCCTATCGAGGCTTGCTCGGTAATGGCATACGCTTCTGTTTGTTTGACGGATGCATGTCCCAGCAGTTCTTTTACTACATGTATGGGTACATTATTATTCAATGTCACGGTGCTTCCAAATGTACGACGCGCCATATGGGTATTCAATGTAAAGGGAAAGCCGCATAGATGAGCTACCTCTTTTAGGTATTCATTCATTTTCTGGTTGGATGAAACTGGCAATACAGTACCACGCTGAACACAGAGAGGATGATCTTTATATTTTTCAATTATATTAAGCGCCTGAGGAAGCAGCGGTATGTTGGTGGTGGAATTGGTTTTCTGTCTCTCCGACATAATCCATAAATTGCCGTCAATGCCGTCTTTTATGTCTGTTCTTTTAAGCTGATAGGCATCAATGTAAGCCAGTCCGGTGTAACACTGGAACACAAATACATCTCGGACTACATTAAGCCTGTCTGTTGTAAAATAGTGTCTTTCGAGCTCATATAATTCCTGAGTGGTAAGTGGTTTCTTTACAAGCTTAGTCTTTCGGCTTTTGAAATTTTTAAAAGGATCTTTCGCCAGCAGTTCTTTGTCAATTGCGCGGATGACAATCTTTTTGAAATTAGCAATGTACTTCAGGGTAGTGTTATTACTGCAATTACGGACTGTTCTAAGATAAAATTCAAAATCCTTAACAAACTCCAGACTTAAATCTTCAAATTCATAATCATCCTTTTTAAATTTAAATTTGATAAAAGATGTTAAATGGTTTTTAGTGATTGTAAAGCGGTCAAGGGTTCCTTCGGCATAACCTCGTCCGAGAAGAGCCTGCATTTCATCGTTGTGCTTTTGGAATTCTTCCAGTACCTTAATTTTAGGAGCTGTTCTTCCCAGAACCTGATCCATCACTTTCTCGGCTGTTATTGATTTACCGCTGTACATCATTTCTGTTTTAATTTCATTAATCTTCAGGGTCAATGAATCCAAAAAGAAATTTAGGGACTTCGCATCTTCTTTAGAGCCGACGGCTCTTTCCATTTTCTGATCCCATCTGGCAGGATCCCATTTACGCTTGGTGGATGATTCCTTTGGAATGCCGTCTATGGTAATTCTGAAGTAAACGGTTTTAATTTTTTTGTCATTACTGGTTGTTTTCAAGAAGAAAACCAACCCAAAGCTGCTTTCTAACATAATTCAATGTTTTAGGTTAATAAATGTAGAATTATGGCGTGTAAAAAACAAGTCGTTAACCTCTTTAACCCCTGTGTTTATACAGGATTAGCCCAAATTCTGTGGCAGTTTTGCCGACAGACCAAACTGCCACGATTCTGCCACAGAAGTTTTGAGCGCTTTTTAAAAAATTGAAAAATGCCGTAAAAGCAAAAAACCTGCGAATCCATTGGATTTGCAGGTCTTACCACGTTTTTTGCGGGCTTTTGAAAAGATTGAAAAACTTTCATTTTTGCCTCTTTTACCCTTTTAGTGGGGAGAGCAGGATTCGAACCTGCGAAGTTCACACAGCAGATTTACAGTCTGCCCTCGTTGGCCGCTTGAGTATCTCCCCGATCTCAGCTTTTTTGTTGTGCTTAGTTGTTCTTAGCGGTGGCAAAGATAGCAACGTTTTCTAGATTTCCAAACAAAAAAATGACTTAATTTTAAGTTATTTTAAAGTTATTTTTTAATTCGTTGGAATTGAATAAAATAAAAAACATTATTTTTTAATTTATTTTTCAAAAGTAGTGTTTTTCTTATGGTTATTTTGTGGATTTTGCTTTGAATTTTGCTTCAATAAAGTTGTCATTGATTGTTTTTATTGGGTATTTTGGAATAAATACCCACGAAAAAATCCATTTTAATATTGTTTTGTGATCACATTTCTAAACAAAATAAATATCAGTAGGATTAATTCATTGTAAATTCTTTTTAAAGCGAGTTTTGTTTTTACTAACGAAGCTTTTTGGATCGACATGAAACAAAAAAAATCTCCCGAAGGAGATTTTTTATTTATTTTGAAGTATAGAATTATTTTGCAAGTAATTCTAAAATTTTAGCTTTTAATTCCGGACCTCTTAAATCCTGAGCTACCACTTTTCCAGATGCATCAAGAATAAAAGTAGCTGGGATTGATTCAACATTATATTGTTTTGCAATTGGCTCATCCCAGAATTTTAGATTAGAAACATGCGTCCAGGTTAAACCATCGGCAGCAATCGCTTCTTTCCAGTGTTCAGCATCTTTATCTAAAGATACACCCACAATATTTAATCCTTTTGAATGTAATTCTTTGTAAATAGCCACAACGTTTGGATTTTCTTTTCTGCATGGTCCGCACCATGAAGCCCAGAAATCTACAATAGTTACTTTGCCTAAACTTTCTTTAAGCGAAACTACTTTACCTTGTGGATTAGGAGCCGAAAAATCTGCTCTTCATTTAGCACTGCCAACTGGAGGAGCTGTTGCACCAACCGCAGGCATTTTTGCTTGACCTAGTCTAGTTTTGATTTCTTTACCAGGAGTTGTGTTTTTTACAGATTCGTCTAAAGCATTGTATAAACTTTCAGCTTTTTTCATATCTGTACTTGGATCATTAATCATTCCTTGTAAAATTAATACAGAAATGAATGATTTTGGGTGAGATTCTGCGTAAGCTAAATATTTCTTTTTACTGTTAGCCTGAACTTCTGTCTGGATTTCCATGTATTGTTTCATCAAGCTGTTGATAGTTGCTGTATCTTGAGCTTGTTGAGCTTGCTGCATTTTTTGTGTATTTTTTTTCTGGAAATCAATTAAGTTCTTTTGAGTTTTAGTAAGCTCTTCATTGAATTTTGTGTACTCATCATTGTTGTAAGTTCCAGAAACTTTAGATTTGTGGATACTGTCTTTATCAACTTCAATATTAATTTCTCCAGTTTCTAATATAAACGGATATGGCTGATTAGCACCTTGAATAATTAATGTATGAAAAGCAGGCTCAGTAACTTTTCCTTTTATTTCAAATTTTCCATTTTCAACTTTTACTGTATCCAGCGCAACTGACATTCTTGTAGCAGGATCTAAACCTTGAAGAATGATAGTTTTTCCGTTTTCAATTCCTTTTGCAGTACCTGTAATTAGGTATTCTCCATCTTTAACTTTACTGCATGAAATTATAGCTGCAGAAGCTGTAAGTAAAAAAAGTATTTTTTTCATTATAAAAAATTAATTAGTTAATTGATTTGTGCAACAAAAGTATCTAAAATTATAAAACATATAGAATTTTGTAACCTAAAATTTTGTTATAGTTTTTTTTGGTCTAATTGTCCTAAAATCAAGGGTTTTGTTGCTTTTATTTGATTTAAAACTCTTATTTATTTTTAGTTTGTAACGTGAAGATAGCGTTTTTGTAATAATAATGTATAAAAAAAGCACTCTGTAAAAAGAGTGCTTTGTATACTATTGTTAGAATAAATTATTCTTGATTTGTTTTCTTTCTCCAAGTAAAAGCGTTCAAAATATGTCTTTTTGCAAATCTCGCAGGAGAATCTGCATTTACCATTTTTACATAAGTTGCTTTAGGAACACTAATGTATTCGTAAACACTTCCGTTAGAAAAATCGATAATTAAACGACCTTCAACAAATTTAAAATCAGTAATAGAACAAGTTGAAATTGTTTCTGTATACTCAGGTAAATTAAGTTTGATGGTATCAGGGTGAATACTTACTAAAAAGTGATAAGCTTCAATAATTGTTTTACTTTTTTCTTCTGCAGCTTTTAAACCAGCGTCATCTCCTACAAATTTATCAGGATGAGATTCTTTCATCGCATTGCGATAAATTGTTTTTAAATCTTTTAACTCTGCAGTTTTTTCTACGTTTAATAATTTACGGTATTCAACTATTTTTTTCATAAATAAAAGATAACTACTTGTCTATTAGTTTAAATTTGATCTTTTTAGTTCAAATCGACAAATTTTTTGCAAAGGTACACTTTTTTTTAACTTTTCAGTTTTGAGCAGAAAAATATTTGTTTTTGTTTCAAATTACAATTCTGTGTTTAAGTTTAACCGCAAAGAACGCAAAGGATTTAAAAAGTATTATAAAACACAAAAGTTCGCAAAGCTTTGTATAAAAAACTTTGTGAACCTCTGCATAAATCTTAGTGTTTCTTGCGGTTAAATCAATGCAAATTACTTATTCTCAGGCTTATGATTAGCCTTGTCGAAATTTTTCGATTTCTTTGGATATTTCTCATAACTCATATCGCTTGGATTTTCGATTACTGATTTAATAGTAATCCAGTCACCAACCTCAAAGTTTGTGCTTGCAAGTTTATAATCTAAAAGATATTCGCCACAGAAATAATTGTTGTTCTCATCTTTTTCTATAATGCCGGTATAAACTCCTTTTTGCGGCATTTTTTCTTGTGAATCTTTAGACATGTTTTTATATTTTAAGTTAAAGATGCAAAGTTAATCATTTTAGGTTTGTTTTAGGGAGTTCGCCTCAATCTGAGTATATTTGCACATGCAGAAAAATTTTAAACCACATCCTAATTCTTTTAAGAATACGTTTTGTGTTTTTAATGAAGTACTTCCAGATCAAATAGAAGGTTTAAAAAAACAGTTTGAAAGTAAAGCAGGAAGTTCATATTATTATACCGAAGCCGGAATGTACCGTGTTTCAAACCATTGGGGAAGATTAGCAAACAGCAAATGGCGTTTATTGGCTCTTGAACCGGAAACAGATTCAAAAACAAAAATTGGATTTGCTGCCTGGGAAGAGTTTTATACTGATAATGCAGAAGAAAAACTCTATTATATAGAAGCCGACTTTGACAAAAATCTAGCTAATTATCAGCATAAAAATAATCCCGCTTATGATGGAAAAGCAATTTTAAGAACCAGTTTTGAAACAACCAAAAGGTTAAAACAAATTAGAAATTTGCAGCAATTAACATCTTGGGCAAAACATTTTGATTATGATGATATTGATGATTTAAGAAAACAAATTATCAACGAATTGATTTTTACCGAAAAAACTTTAGAACAAATTAAAAGAGAAGTGTAATGGGACGCAATAACGAACGAAATATTAAAATTCACAATGATAAATTGCACAAAGCCCAGGCTAAGAAAAAACAAGCCGAAGTTTCGCGAAAAGAAAAACTTAAAGAAATTGTGAAAAAATTCAACGAAAATAAAAACGAAGAGGAATAAAAAATAGTTTCAGGTTTCATGTTCCAAGTTAACATGAAACCTGAAACCTGAAACAAAAACAACAAAAGCACACATGAATAGTAAATTTGAAGAATTAAAACCAAGAGTACAGGAAATCATTGATTTGATTGCTGAAAAAAATGATAGAGAAGCTAATAATAAACTTCTTGAAGTAAGTGAAACATTAGATGAAATGATTGATTTTGCTGAAGAAGATGAAGAAGTAAGAGAAATAAGCCGTTATCAGGTTTTGCTGAATCAGCTGCACGTTAAAATTAATGGAGAAGAACCAGTTGATGGAGAGTAAAAAATGTTTCTGCGATACAGGATTACTTTTTGAAAATTGCTGTGGATTATATCTTCAGAATAATCAAAAAGCGCCGTCGGCTTTAGCTCTAATGCGTTCCAGATATTCAGGTTATGCAACTCATAATGCAGAATATCTCTTAGAAACCACTCATGTTTCTGAAAGAAAATATTATTCAAAAGCAGAAATCCTGAATTGGGCGGAAGCTAATAAATGGCAGAAACTCGAAATTTTGAGTTTTACTGAAAACACCGTAGAATTTAAAGCTTATTTTTTAGATTCTAATCAAAAACCACAGGTTCATTACGAATTTTCTACTTTTAAATTCGAAAATGGCGCTTGGTATTATGTTGATGGAAAGTTTGAATAATTATTATATCTAACACTGTTAGCTGTTGATTTTGGTTAAATATTTTAACTAAAAATTAATAAACGTTTCGTTTTTCATAATTCTAAAAAGATGTAATTTTAAAATTATGAAAAACGAATTTAAAAAAGGTTTTTATTTTAAGTCGTACGAAGCTCCCTTTCAGTCTCCGTTTGAGAAACTTTTTGGCATTTTTAAAGAGCTGATCACCCATACTTCGGGGGATTTTGATGAAGCAATTAATTGGCTTAGGGAGTTAGATAAAGAATATAAACTGACCGATGAGAACTACACAATCGATGATTTTATCGAAGATTTAAAAAAGAAAGGTTACATAAAAGACGAAGTTAAACCAGATGGTTCAAATGGTTTAGGTATAACTGCAAAAACAGAACGAGCAATTCGCCAGCAGGCTTTAGACCAGATTTTTGGAAATTTAAAGCGTTCTGGAAACGGAAATCACAAAACTAAACATGCCGGCAACGGAGATGAACATACCGGAGAATTCCGTGAATTTAATTTTGGAGATGGTTTAGAACGTATTTCCTTGACGGAAAGTCTTAGAAACGCACAAATCAATAACGGAGTTGAAAGTTTCATGCTTACCGAAAATGATTTGGTTGTTGAAGAAACCCAGCACAAAGCACAAATGAGTACGGTTTTGATGATCGACATCAGCCACAGTATGATTTTATACGGAGAAGACCGAATTACTCCGGCTAAAAAAGTAGCAATGGCTTTGGCTGAACTTATAACAACCAGATATCCAAAAGATACATTGGATATTTTGGTTTTTGGAAACGATGCCTGGACAATTCCTATTAAAGATTTACCATATCTGCAAGTTGGACCGTATCATACCAATACAGTTGCTGGGTTGCAATTGGCAATGGATATTTTGCGTAGAAAACGAAATACCAACAAGCAGATTTTCATGATTACCGATGGTAAACCAAGTTGTGTCCGTGAGCGAGACGGTTCATATTACATGAACAGTAACGGGCTCGACGAATACATTGTAGATAAATGTTATACACAGGCGCAGCAGGCAAGAAAACTGCATATTCCTATTACAACATTTATGATTGCCAGAGATCCTTATTTACAGCGATTTGTAAATCATTTTACAGAAGCCAATCAGGGAAAAGCATTTTATACAGGATTAAAAGGTCTGGGTGAAATGATTTTTGAAGATTATGAAACGAATAGGAAGAAGAGGGTTCGTTAGAAAGGTGCTAAGGTTCAAAGGTTCAAAGGTCTCTTTTTGAAAAAAATATATACAATGCATATCGTAGAGACGCACTGCTGTGCGTCTACACAAAGATATGACACAATATTGTCCATCATTATCAAAAACAATTAAAATTATACATTTCAATAAAATGGAAATAAACAATATAAAAACATTAGGGCAGTTAAAAGCTGCAGGATATAAAAGCACTAGTATAAAAGACGAATTGCGAAATAATCTGCGTGAAAAAATTAAATCGGGGAAACCGGTTTTTGAAGGTGTTCACGGATTTGAAAACACAGTAATTCCAGAATTGGAACGTGCTATTCTTTCTCGTCATAATATTAATTTATTAGGTCTTCGCGGACAGGCAAAAACGCGTCTGGCGCGCAAAATGGTTGAATTATTAGACGAGTATATTCCGTTTGTAACCGGTTCAGAAATTAATGACGATCCGCTTAATCCAATTTCGCGTTTTGCCAAAGATTTAATTGATGAAAAAGGAGATGAAACTCCAATTTCATGGTTGCATAGAAACGAGCGTTTCTTCGAAAAGCTGGCGACGCCAGATGTTACCGTTGCAGATTTAATTGGTGATGTTGACCCAATAAAAGCAGCAAATTTAAAACTTTCGTATGCAGATGACCGCGTGATTCATTTCGGAATGATTCCGAGAGCAAATCGCTGTATTTTCGTAATCAACGAATTACCGGATTTACAAGCCAGAATTCAGGTAGCTCTGTTCAATATTTTGCAAGAAGGTGATATTCAAATTCGTGGTTTCAAGTTAAGAATGCCGCTTGATATGCAGTTTATTTTTACGGCAAACCCAGAAGATTATACAAACAGAGGAAGCATCGTAACACCTTTAAAAGACAGAATTGGTTCACAGATTTTAACGCATTATCCTGAAAGTGTACAAATTGCAAGAACTATTACAGAACAGGAAGCAAAACTGGATCAAAGCCAAAGTGATATTGTGTATGTGCCAAGTCTGGCAAAAGACATTTTAGAACAAATAAGTTTTGAAGCACGCGAAAGCGAATATATCGATAACAAAAGCGGTGTAAGTGCCAGAATGAGCATCACTGCGTTTGAAAACCTGATTAGTACAGCAGAACGCCGCGCTTTAAAAACGGGAGCAGATACAACAAATTTGCGTTTGTCTGATTTTATGGGAATTATTCCAGCCATTACAGGAAAAGTAGAATTAGTTTACGAAGGAGAGCAGGAGGGAGCTGCTGTGGTTGCGCAACATTTGATAGGTTCGGCCATTAGGACTTTGTTTCCAACATTTTTTCCTAAAATTGAAAAGCTGGAAAAACCGGGAGAAAAAACGCCATATTCTGATTTAATAGAATGGTTTTTTGCCGAAAGTGGTTTCGAATTATTAGATGATGCTTCTGATGCTGAATATCAAAATATTTTGAATGAAGTAACACCTTTAGATTCACTTCTGAAAAAATACCAGCCAGAATTAGATAAAAAAGACCAATATTTCATGAAAGAGTTTGTTTTATGGGCATTGGTAGAATATAATAAATTAAGCAAAGATCGTTTTGCGCAAGGCCATCAGTTTAAAGATATGTACGGCAGTTATATCAGCAAACTTTAAAGATCTTTCTTTTTAGAATTTTAATCTGGTCTAGCCGGTTTTTTAAAACCGGCTGGGCCTTTTCAATTTAGAATAGTTTACTTTTACCTTCCAAAAAATAAATTTATGTTGTTTCTTATTTTAAGTGTTCTATGCAGTGTTACAGTGGGTGTAATCTTCAAAATAACCCGAAAATACAATGCAGATCCTATCCAGATTATTACTTTCAATTATGTAATGGCGCTTATTTTGTGCTATTTTACATTTAGTCCGGATTTGGGTGTTGTACATGCAGATGCACCTTGGAATATTTATGCAGCGGTTGGTGTTTTACTGCCAATAGTTTTCTTGTTTTTGTTTACTTCTATAAAATATATGGGAATCGTTAAGACTGATGCTGCACAGCGTTTATCTTTATTTATTCCTATAATTGCTGCATGGTTAATTTTTAAAGAAGATTTTAATTCCTATAAAGTTATAGGGCTTGTAATTGGATTTATTGCACTTTTGTTCATTTTAAGCAAGCAATCAACCAACGATCAAAACAAATGGATTTATCCGGCTGCCGTATTTATAGGTTTTGGTATCATTGATATACTTTTTAAACAGATTGCACTTTTTACCGCTTTGCCTTATACAACATCGTTATTTATAGTTTTTGATATTTCACTGGCTGTTTCTCTTTTAATTGTAATATATAATGTAGTCTTAAAAAAAGTACAGCTTCATTATAAAAATATTCTTTTTGGAGTTTTGGTTGGGATATTTAATTTCGGAAATATTCTATTTTATTTAAAAGCCCACAAAGCATTTGCCGAAAATCCATCTACAGTTTTTGCTGGAATGAATATGGGAGTTATTGTTTTAGGAAGTCTTGTTGGTCTTCTTTTCTTCAAAGAAAAACTATCAAAAATGAACTTCGCAGGAATTATTTTAGCCTTAATAGCTATCGTTTTTATTGTTTTTTCTCAATTAATGTAATTTTTTTTATTCTTTAAGGTGTTGATTTTTAAAGGATTTTGATTTTGTTTGAAAATTTTTTAAAACAAACTATACTAATTCGATAGAATTAATAAAATATATTTATAAATTTGTCATAACAATGAAAAACTATGTTCCAAATATCATCCCGTTTATGTGCAGCTTAGCGATGTGCTGTATGTCAAACAATGCGGTGAAATGGCGTTAATAGAGAAAGTACTTGTTAGTTATTTTTTTTTTTAGCCTTTCATGCACCATGGAAGGCTTTTTTTTAAAACTTTTAAAAACAACTCAAATGAGATCAAATAGAAACTTTAATAGTATGATGCAGTGCTTCAGGACGAAAATTCCGTGTTGCCTTTTCAATTCTTGATTTATTCAGGTACACATTTATAAAACCCAAATTCTATAAACCAAAAATTTAAAGTAAATACTATGAGTACAGAAATTATAAAACAGAATCCCTTTCAATCTATGATTGACAGGTTTAATATAGCGGCTGACATTCTTAATTTAGACGAATCTATAAAACAAAAATTGCAGCGCCCGGAAAAACAAATTGTTGTTAATTTTTCTATTACGCTTGACAACGGAACAGAAAAAAACTTTGAAGGATACCGCGTGATTCACAATACTGCTTTAGGACCTTCTAAAGGAGGAATTCGTTATGATACTGCCGTAAATCTTGATGAAGTTAAAGCACTTGCCGCCTGGATGACCTGGAAATCTGCTGTAACAGGAATTCCGTTTGGAGGAGCAAAAGGCGGTATTATCTGCGATCCAAGAACTCTTTCTAAAACTGAATTAGAAAGAATTACAAGAGCATATACAAAAGCTTTAGCCGATATTTTTGGTCCTGAAAAAGATGTTCCTGCTCCGGATATGGGAACAGGACCTGACGAAATGGGCTGGCTTATGGATGAATTTTCGCTGGTACACGGAAAAACAATTCATGCTGTTGTTACCGGAAAACATTTACATTCCGGCGGTTCTTTGGGCAGAGTTGAGGCAACAGGAAGAGGAGTAAGCATTATTACGCTGCTGGCACTTGAAAAATTAAAAATCAGACCTGCAAAGTCTACGGCAGCAATTCAGGGATTTGGAAATGTGGGTCTGCATTCGGCTTTATTTTTATATGAAAAAGGAGTGAAGATTGTGGCGGTGAGCGATGTTTCGGAAGCTTTTTATAATCCGGACGGAATTAATATTCCTGAATTGATTTTGTATTACAATCTCAATAATAAAACTATAAAAGGATATCCAAATTCAGTTGCAATTAAACATGAAGATTTATTGCTTTTAGATGTCGATGTTTTAATTCCTGCTGCAAAAGAAGATGTTATTACACAAAAAAATGCCAAAGATATTCGTGCCAAAATAATAATCGAAGCGGCAAACGGTCCGGTTTCATCAGATGCTGATAAAATTCTGCATGAAAACAGTGTTTTAGTAGTTCCGGATATTTTGGCAAATGCCGGCGGTGTTACAGTTTCATACTTTGAATGGCTTCAAAATTCGCTTTTAGAATCATGGAGAATTCATCAGATCAATAAGCGTTTAGAAGATATTTTGGAGAAAGGTTTTGAAACTGTATTTAGAGTTGCGGCAAAACACGATGTTACGCCAAGAATAGCGGCTTATATTATTGCCTTGAAAAAAGTAGCCGAAACACAATCTGTAAAAGAAGTCGCTCTGGAAGCGCCGCAATTTAAACAGAATTAATTTTTATAACTATAGTTAAGATGAGTTTCATCAGTCAATATCATTTGTAAAACAGGTGTTATTGATTGATGAAATTGTCTTTTTAATTTTAAAATCAATATAAAGTAATCTTCAAAAATGAAAAATATTAATTTTCTAGCTTTTGCTATGCCAGCTTTCTTTCTTTTTCTATTTCTGGAATATAAACTGGCACAACGAAAAAAAAGACCTGAAATTTTTAATTATGAAAGCTCAGTTTCTAATATAAGTATTGGTATTGCAGAGCGATTGATTAATCTATTTGTTGCCGCAAGTTTTTATCAATTGTATTATTTGATTTATGACGATTATCGAATTTTTGAAATTCCAAGCGGGGTTTTAGTTTGGATTGCTTTAATACTTGCTACAGATTTTGTCTGGTATTGGTATCATAGATTAGGACATGAAGTCAACTTTTTCTGGGCAGCGCATATTGTGCATCATCACAGCGAAGAATTTAATTTTACCGCAGCGGCCAGAATCACTACTTTTCAGGCCATAATACGAACAGGATTTTGGTGTATTCTGCCATTAATTGGATTTCATCCTACAATGGTAATTACAATGCTTATTGTACATGGAGCTTATTCTTTTTTCACACATACACAGCTTATCGGGAAAATAAAATGGCTGGAGTATGTTTTTGTTACGCCTTCAGTTCATGGCGTTCATCACGCTTCTGACGAAAAATATCTGGATAAAAATTACGGCGATATGTTTACATTTTGGGATCGTCTTTTTGGAACTTTTCAGGAAGAAGAAGAAAAACCTAAATACGGATTAACACATCCGCTTAAAAGTTATAGTTTTCTTTGGCAGCATTTTCATTATTATTTTGAAATATATGAATTATGGAAACGTTCTAAAGGTTTTAAAGCCAGATGGCAGGCCGTTTTTGGCAGTCCGGCTAATATGGATCAGGATATTCGTCCAACTCTTGAAAAACGCTTTCTTCAGGATAAAAGCAATCCGCACCAAAGATTACGCTTTAGAAATTATCTTTATATTCAGCTTGCAGTCTGCACTTTACTGCTGACTGTTTTTACCTATTATTTTGAGAGTTTAGAAACTTATGATAAGATTTTTGTTTTAGCAATCGTAATAATTACCCTGATTAACTGCGGTGCTATTTTAGAACAGCGAAAATGGATTTATTATCTCGAATACACCCGTATTTTTATGCTGACGACTTATTTTTATATGAAGAAAATTTAATCATGTTTTTCTTTGTGCCGTTGGCTGTTATGATTTTTGCAGAGCAGTTGTTTTCGCTCAGCAAATATTATCAAAATATGATTTTGCAGTTAGAAACGTCGGAATAAGAGTTTTCGCCGCGAATTCACGAATTATTTTAAATACAAAGCTCCGGCGGAACGACATAGAAAAACGTGTCGCTCCGCTGGAGCTATTTTTTTGAGATGAATGTTTTTTATAAATATATCGCTTCTCCGAAGCTTTTTTGCAGAATGAATAAATCCCAGCAGGATGAAATATTTATAGCAATTAATTTTATCTATATAGCAAAGTTCCAGTGGAGCGACATAGAAACGTGTCGCTCCGCTGGAGCTATTTTTCTGAGATGAATGTTTTTTATAAATATATGGCTTCTCCGAAGCTTTTTTGCAGAATGAATAAATCCCAGCGGGATGAAATATTTATAGCAATTAATTTTATCTATACAGCAGAGCTCCAGCGGAGCGACATAGAAAACGTGTCACTCCGCTGGAGCTCTTTTATGAGATGAATGTTTTTTATAAATATATCGCTTCTCCGAAGCTCATTTTGTAGAATGAATATTTCTATAAATATATGGCTTCTCCGAAGCTCTTTTTTGCAGAATGAATAAATCCCAGCGGGATGAAATATTTATAGCAATTAATTTTATCTATACAGCAAAGCTCCAGCGGAGCGACATAGAAAAACGTGTCGCTCCGCTGGAGCTCTTTTTATGCGATGAATGCTTTTTTATAAATATATCGCTTCTCCGAAGCTCATTTTGTAGAATGAATATTTCTATAAATATATGGCTTCTCCGAAGTTTTTTTGCAGAATGAATAAATCCCAGCGGGATGAAATATTTGTAGAAAATATTTTATTTTATACAGTAAAGCTCCAGCGGAGCGACATAGAAACGTGTCACTCCTCTGGAGCTCTTTTATGAGACGAATGTTTTTTCTATAAATATATGGCTTCTCCGAAGCTTTTTTGCAGAATGAATAAATCCCCGCGGGATGAAATATTTATAACAATTAATTTTATCTATACAGCAAAGCTCCAGCGGAGCGACATAGAAAACGTGGCACTCCTCTGGAGCTCTTTTATGAGATTAATATTTTTTATAAATATATAGTTTCTCCGAAGCTCTTTTTTTGCAGAATGAATATTTCTATAACTATTTCACTTCTCCGAAGCTTTTTAATGATAAAAAAACTTAGAATCTTAGCTTCTCAGAATCTCAGAACCTTAAATCGTCTTAATCGCCATAATTTTCTCTTCAAAAGTATCTTTAAAATCAGATTTACTTTTAATTCTGGTTTTGTACGTATAAATGGTAGCTACAGAAAGTTCCAGAAATTCGGCCATTTGACTGCTGTCCTGAATCCCTAATCGGTATAATGCAAAAATGCGGAGTTCGGTATTTAAAAGTTCTCCTTTCTTTACAATGGATTTATGATCATTTGGAAACAAATTATTAAAATCAGTTACAAAAGTTGGAAACAGTTTTAAGAAAATCTCATCAAACTGATGAAAAAGATTTTCTCTTTCTTCTTTTACATTATAGCGTTTTAAACTCGCAATAACTTCGTCGGTTTTTTTGGTAATAATTTTATGAAGCGTACTTTTCTGGATATGATCTATTTTATTAATAAACGCCGATGTCGCTTTAATAAAATATGTTATATATTCTTCTTTAATTGCATTAGCTTCACTCAGACTTACATTCATTTCCTGCAATTGCGCATAGGATGAAGCCATAATTTTTCGGGCTTTATTCTTTTCTTTTAACTGTTTGAAAATAATAATCGAGAACAAAATAATAATCAAAGTCAGGATCGTTAGGAGAATAATAATCTTTTCCAGTTTATCATTCTTGTCTTTTACATTATTCAACTGTGCTTTTTCAATAATAGGAAGAATCGACGAAATTTCAATTTTACGATGTCTGGCATTGTAAAACGTCGCATCGTCCATGGCTATATTAATATACTCATTTGCCTTGTCTAAATAACCCATTTTAAAGAGTTCATTGGCAAGATTTCGAAGCGCTACGGTTTCTTTGGTGGCATTTTTTACATCGGCTATTGCGGCGAGTGCCAGGTACTGAATGGCTTTTTTTGTGTAACCTCTTTCAGAATAAATATAACCAAGGCTCGAAGTTGCAATTCCGTAATAATCAGGAGGCAGATGATAATTACTGATCCAGTAGCTGAAAGCAAATTCGGCACCGCGCCAGTCCTGTTGTTTTAAACGTTTTAAACTTTCGGCGGCCCAATATTCGTTTGTGTTGGTTCCAATTAATTCTAAAGCTTTTTTCAGGAAATGATTTCCCTGTTGTACATAATGAATATTAAAACGCTGATCACGATTATAATCGGCTAAATCATAATAAGCACGGGCTTTTATGTTGTAATATTCGAATTTGTTTTTTTGATCCAGTTTTTTGTCATCAATAACATTTAGCGTGTCTATCGCTTCTTTAAACAATCCAGACGAAAGCAGCACAAAACCTTCTTTAATACGGCTTTTTGCCAGATACTTTGGATCTTTTAAAATTTTGGCTTTGATTTTTGCTTCTTCTAAATAGTAATATGCAGAATCGTATTTGAATGATTTGTACTCATCAAACAATGACATATACGTATTATAAAGCTGTTCGTTGTTCTGACTTACGGTATACTTTGATACATTCTTTTTTAAAGTTTCTATTTTGCGATATTTCTGTTTAAGGTAAACTTCTTTTTTTAGAAGTACTTTATCTAATTCTTCAAGAATTGGATTTGTCTCTTTCGCAGTTAGAGAAAAACCCATAATGAAAAAATATAAAATGAATATTTTTTGCATGGTTTGGTTGTGGTTTTAAGATAAGATAATTATAGGTTGAGTTAATTCGTTTTATGTACAAAATTAATTAAAACTGATGATTTTCAGTTTTTAGAATAAAGAGCAGTTAGTTGATGTTTTGTTTAAAAAAGCCTCTCAGGCGCCTAGAAACGGCTTTGAAATGTTAAAAGTACTCTAATAATTTGCAATTATACAATAAAATGTGATTATATATGTGTATAGTGAAAAAATATTGATAGAAAATTTTCATATTGTCATATTTACCATTATTTATTTGCTGTTTTTGATCTAAACACGACCTTGATTTTTGTATTTCTTTTAAAAGTTTAAATTATTGATTATTAGTTTTTTATGTTTTAAAAAGCTTGAATTATATCTTGATTTTTCGCAGATATTTTTTTTTAGATTTATTTAAGATATAGTTTCGTACTGTCCTTTTAAAAGGATGGAAAACTAACAAAAACCAAAAATTTATGAGAAGTAAAAGTTATTACTGGTTAGCTCTTTTTATGTGTTTTTTCGCCATTAGCTGCGATAATACAGAAGACGGCAGCTATGTTGACCCAATTACTATTTATGAGAAAGTAAATGGAAATTGGGGATTAACAAATTTGAAAATGGTTGATGAATTTGCAAAGACAAATAAGATCGAACCAAACGAAGAAAACTTGAGTACTTTTTTTAACTACGAAGATTTTAAAATCAACTTCAGCGTAGACGAGAAAAACAATCCTACAAGTTATGAAGTAACGGGAAATGTTCCTCCTTTATTTGCTCCAAAAGGATACTGGGAACTTAGCTCAGCTTTTCAGCAGACTAATGCGAGTGCTGTTTTAATTTACTTGTACAGTGACGCACAGAAAACTCAAAAAACAGACGAACTTCGATTAACATCGGTTCCTGGAAAGAATGGCGAAATGGAATTTCAATTAGTTCATTCTTCAGGAGGAACTGCGTTTGTGTCTTATGTATTTAAATTAAATGCTATTAATTAAAAAGTAATATGAAAAAATTTCTATATACAATTTTACTTGCCCTTTTGATGGCTCCTAATTTTACTAAGGCACAAGAAGCCGCAGGAGCTGTAGGTGCAATGTCATCATTTCCGGTAGTTTACAAATATGATGAAAAAGTAACATGGTATTTCGATTTATCGAGTACTACATTCGCTGAAAATGAGGATTTATACATTTGGATTTGGTCTCCATCTGAACCAGACGCTGGAAACTGGGAAAACTCATCTGATTTTGCCAAACTTAAATATGAAGGAAATAAAATTTGGAGCTTTACGCTTACTCCAACATTATATTTTTCTAAAACTCCGGCAGAAATTGCAGCAAGTGCTGGTTTCTGGTTCCGTTTAAAAAACAAAAACGGTTCAAGACAATCTGAAGTGGCGAATATGCCTTACACTGATTTTTCTTCATTTTATACTGCAAATGAATTAATCAGATCATATCCTACAAAGCCAACTTTAGATAAAGGTGTGAGTATTCTTTTTAATGCCAATTTAGCTCCGGGATTTGCAGGTGCAACAAGTGTTCACATGCATAGCGGGTTAAATGATTGGGATATTAAGCAAGAATATCAGTCATGGCTGCCGGAAATAGCAGAAAAAACAAAATTAAAAGATTTAGGAAACGGTTTCTATAAAATGGATTTAGTTCCTAAAGATTATTACAATGCTCCGGAAGGTTATGTTATGGAAAATTTAGTTTTCCTGATGGTAAAAGACGACTGGGCAGGAACTACTCCGGATCAGGTATTATATGCCGGAGCTTATGTACCGCCGCCGGCACCTGTTTTTGGATTTTTCCCTTTACAAATAAGCCAAAAAGATTTCTTGGGAATTTATAGAAAAAATAATGAACCGGGTGTAAACAAATTAATTTACACGATTACTGCCGGAACAAAAGTGATTTCTGGTGAGTTTACCGGTGGAGTTGCAGAGATAAAAGGATTTGTCAATTTAGTTTCAGAACTAAAAGATTCTCCAGTTTTAAGTGAAATTCATGTTTTGGTTAAAGACAACAAAGACAAAACGATTTCAGACACAACGATTCCGCTTAAAACTTTAGACAAATAATTCACTATCAAATTTAAACATCATTCTAATGAATAGTAAAAATAAAAGAATAGTCCTGCATCAAATGTGGACTACTAAATCGCTGGTATTCATGATTTTCATGCTTTTTATTTCGGCAGGAATGTTTGCTCAGGGAAAAAAGCTGGTAACGGGTACCGTTTATGATAATACGGGTACTGTTCTGCCGGGAGCTTCGGTATTAGAAACAGGAACCAGAAATGCAACAACAACAGATTTTGACGGTAAATTTACTCTTGAGGTAGCCGTAGGAGGTTCAATTGAAGTTTCATTTATTGGATCATCAACTCAAAAAGTTCAAATTACTGCTTCTTCTTCAAAATTAGAGATTCATCTTCAAAATGACGGATATCAGTTAAATGAAGTTCAGGTGGTTTCTGTAGGTTACGGAACGCAGAAAAAATCTGATTTAACGGGCGCTATCTCGACTGTTACGGCAGATAATTTAGTAAAAGGAACAATTTCTTCTACAGAACAGGTTTTACAAGGAAAAGTGGCGGGATTAAATATTATTCGTCCTTCTGGAGATCCTGCAGCGGGTTCAACAATTCGTTTACGTGGAGGAACTTCTTTAACAGCAAGCAACAGTCCGCTTATTGTTGTTGACGGAATTGCTGGTGTAGATATCAACGTTGTGCAGCCTGCAGATATTAAATCAGTAGATGTACTTAAAGATGCTTCTGCAACGGCTATTTATGGTTCAAGAGGAGCAAACGGAGTTATTATTATTACAACAAAATCAGGAACAAAAGGAGTTTCTGTGGTTTATAATGGTCAGTCAAGTATAGGATACGTTGCTGATAATTTAGATCTTTTATCCGCAAACCAATGGAGAGGTTATGTTCGCCAGACAGGAAACATGGATGCCATTGATTTTGGAGGAAATACAAACTGGCAGAAAGCTATTGAACAGACAGCGATTTCTCAGTCACATACTTTAAGTATCAATTCAGGAAAAACAGACAGTGGTTTTAGAGCTTCGATTTCTTACCTAAATAACGAAGGTGTTATTAAAAAATCTGGTTTAGAAAGAATCAGCGGAAACGTTACTGCTTACCAATATCTTGGCGATAATAAAGATGTAAAATTTGATATGGGATTATTTGCCAACATCGACAAATGGAATCCTATTGATTATAGAATTTTTGAGCGTTCTTATAACTTAAATCCAACTATTCCAGTTTATGATAGCAACGGAAATTTTACGAACGTAAATTATACGCTTTACGAAAATCCGGTTGAAATTTTGACCAACAGAACAGTTGATAATGAAAGACACAGATTATTAGGATATTTTAAAACAGAAGTGAAATTCTTAAACGATTTTCTGGCAGTTGCCAATGTTTCTTTAGAACATAATGCCATGAAAGGCGGTACTTACAAACCAACTTATGCTATTATGGAAGGTCGTTCTGAGTCTGGATACGCACAAAGAACTTATGAAGAGTACACAAATGCTCAGGGAGAACTTTATGTAAATTATTCTAAAGTAATCGACAAACACAACATTAGCGCGCTTGCAGGTTATTCTTATCTTGAAAATATTTATCAGGGATTTGGAGCGCAGCGTTCAGGTTTTGTTACAGATGCTTTTAGTTATAACAACTTAGGTGCGGGTTCTAATTATCGTTTAGGAGATGTATACTCATACAAAGGAAAATCAAATTTAGTTTCGCTTTATGCTCGTGCTAATTATGGTTACGATGGGAAATATTTACTTACTGCAACGGTAAGAAGAGATGGTTCAAGCCGTTTTGGTGAAAATAACAAATGGGGAACTTTCCCATCTGCATCTGCTGCATGGAGAATTTCTAATGAAGAATTTATGAGCGGCACAAAAGACTGGTTAAATTCTTTAAAATTAAGAGTAGGATACGGAGTTACAGGTAATCAGGATGGAATTGGCGAATATAAATCGTTATCAATTTTAGGAGTTGGAAATGACAGTTACTACGATCCGGCTACAGGAAGATGGAGTTTAGCATATTCTCCAACACAAAATCCAAATCCTGATTTAAAATGGGAATCGACAAGACAATTAAATATTGGGGTAGATTTTAGTTTGTTTGACAGAATCACGGGTTCGTTAGAATGGTACCAAAAAAATACAGACGATTTATTGTACACCTATGAAGTTCCTCAGCCTCCATATTTAGTGGGTACAATGCTGGCAAACGTTGGCGAAATGTCTAATAAAGGAGTTGAGTTAACTTTAAATGCTGATATCGTAAGAGGCGATAAGTTTACCTGGAATGCTAATTTAACTTTAGGACACAACGTTCAGAAAATCGAGAAATTATCAAATCCAACATATAAAACAGATGTCATTTACAGCGGATCATTACACGGTTTAGCGGGTATGTCTGGACAGTATTCTCAAATTATTGCAGAAGGATATCCTGTTGGAACTTTCTGGGGATTCAGAAATGCCGGACTTGATGCAAACGGTAAAATTCAGTATTACAATGCAGCAGGAGATATCGTAGCAGAAAATGCTTTAGTTGATGCTGATAAAACAGATTTAGGAAACATTCAGCCGGATTTAACTTTAGGTATAGGAATGAATTTTACATACAAAAACTTTGATCTTGGAATTTCTGGTTACGGAATGTTTGGACAAAAAGCGCTTAATGCTACAAACATGATGCTTAACGATCCTAACAGGCTGCCAACTTACAATGTACCGGATGATTTCTTAGGAAGCGGTATTACATCGGCTCCTAAATATTCGGATTACTGGATTGAAGATGCTTCTTTCTTTAGATTACAGACACTTTCAATTGGATATACTTTACCATTGAACTTCAAAAATTCTAAACTTAGAATGTATATCATGGGAGAAAACCTTGCAGTATTTACAAAATACAAAGGAGTAGATCCTGAAATTGGATTAAATGCGCAGGATGGTATTGGTCAAACCGGAGTAATGGATAAAACCGGATTAGCAGCTCCAGGTATCGACAAGTACAACAATTATCCTAGACCAACTACAATTTCTGTTGGATTAAATTTTACGCTTAACAACTAGGCGATTAACTCAAAAATAGAAAAAATGAAAATCAAAATAACAGCAGCATTATTAGTAAGCATGCTTTTTACGATATCATGTACAGATTTAAATGAGGATTTATATGATAAGGTACAGGATGGAAATTTTGGAAACACTCCAAAAGAAGTTGAAGCATTAGTTGGAGGAGCTTATTCGTCATTAAGAGGATTTGCTGATAATATATCAAATAACTATCCAACCTGCGAATTTGTATTCTTTTTGAATGAAACAGTTTCAGATGAAGCAACTATTCCAACAAGAGGAACAAACTGGTACGACGGCGGACAATATCAGGATGCACAAAAGCATACCTGGAAAGCAGACAACCGTTTAATTCTTGCAGCATGGCGTTACAACTACACCGGAATTGCAAAAATCAACGCAATCATTTATCAAATCGATAAATCTGGTTTAACAGAAACGGCAAAAGCACCAATTTATGCAGAATTAAAAGCATTGAGAGCATATTACTATTACAATCTTTTAGATGCATTTGGAAATGTGCCTATCGTAACCAATTTTGAAGACACTTCATTACCATCAAACTCTACAAGAAAACAAGTTTATGATTTTGTTGAAAAAGAGTTTTTAGATGCAATTCCATATTTATCATCAAATGTGGTGTATTCTAAAATGACAAAAAATGTGGTTTATTCAATGCTGGCGAGATTATATCTTAATTCAGAAGTATACATTGGAACACCGCGCTGGCAGGATTGTATCAATATGTGTCAAAAAGTTTCTGGATATACATTGACTCCTGATTTCTTTACCAATTTTGCAACAGAAAATGAAAAATCACCAGAAATCATTTTTGCAATTCCTTACGATTCAAAAGCAGGAACAGTTGGAAATTACATGAACTCAATGTCATGCCACTATCTGCACAGATTAACAATGTCTGTTTCTGGTAATGATTATCCTTGGAGCGCAAACGGAATGTGTGCAGAGCCGGGTGTTTACTCTTCTTTTGCAGATACAGATAAAAGAAAGAAATGTATGGTTGCCGGAGATCAAATCAACATGGCAACAGGAACTGTAATTATTATGGATAACGGTGAACCTCTTACTTATACAGAAGAAGTTAACAGCGTTGCAGATGCAAAAGATAATCAGGGCGTTCGTTTAGGAAAATATGAAATGAAAGCAGGAGAAACATGGGAGCGTGATCATGATTTAGTTATAATTCGTTATGCCGAAATTTTAATGATGCAGGCAGAATGTTACGTTCGTTTAGGTTCTCCGGATCTTGCTAAACCATTTGTGCAGCAGATCACTACGCGTGCAGGTGCAGAATTACCAGCAACAATCGACCTTAACTTTATAGATAGAGAGTTACTTAGAGAATTTACTTTTGAAGGAAGAAGAAGAACAGATAACATTCGTTTTGGAACATTCTTCCTGCCATGGTGGGAAAAAGATGCTACACCAGAATACAGATCAATTTTCCCAATTCCAAGCACCGTTTTAACAACAAATAAAAACTTAAAACAGAATCCTGGGTATCCTGTAAATTAGGTTACTATACTGTCAGTCTTCCATGTTGGTTAGTCGTGGAAGGCTGACATATTTTTAAACATATTTATTTTAACAGAGCCACATTTGTAAAAGATGTATCTAACACATAGAAACATAGAATTTTTATGTGCAGAATAAAATCAAGAAAGAAACCCGTTTCTCAAACTTGTTGATGCAAATGAAATGCCTTTTTTCTGAGATTAAAAAGCTATGTCTCTATGTGTTTAAATCTTCAAAATATTAATTATAAATAGTACCTCGATATGAAAAGATATATTACAGCATTGGTTTTCGGTTTAATGAATATTGTCATGATTGTCGGATGCAGCAGTGACGACAAAGGTTCAGATGAGCCTGTAAAACCAGAAATACTTGCACCAGTTGCAATAGAAAAAACAAACAGTACCAAAATTTACGTTCATTATATGCCGTGGTTTGAAACCAATGAAAGCAGTGCCGATAAAAAATGGGGCTATCACTGGACAATGGCAAACAAAAACCCAAATACGATAGGAGCAAACAACCGCAGAGAAATTGCTTCCTATTATTATCCGCTTATCGGCCCGTATCATTCGGGAGATAAAGATGTGATTGAAAACCATTTATTATTGATGAAATATTCAGGAATTGATGGAGTTCTAATTGATTGGTACGGAACTTATGACGTAAATGATTACCGAATGGTAAAAGAAAATACCGAACAGCTTATAGCAGTTCTTGATAAAGTTGGACTAGAGTATGCCATTGTTTATGAAGACAGAGTTACTACAAATGTTGTAAATGCCGGAAAAGCAATTTCGGTAACAAGCGCTGCCAAAACAGATTTAGCTTATTTAGAAAAAAACTGTTTTAACAATGCCAATTACATCAAAGTAAATGGAAAACCATTACTGCTTAATTTTGGCCCTATTGTATTGCAAACGCCTGCCGAATGGACAAACGTTTTTAATACATTAACTACAAAACCTACATTTTTAACTCTGTGGGGCGAGTCTTCTGATGCAGGTGCAAATGCTTCTGGAGAATATGCCTGGGTTTATAAAGACAATAGTTACCTGACAAATTATTATACCAATACAAAACCAAAACTTGGTGTAGCAATGGGAAGTGCTTATCCTGGTTTTAAAGATTTTTATGCCGAAGGCGGAGGCGGTGCAGCAATTGGGTGGACAATTGACCATAATAACGGCGCTACACTCGACGAAACACTTGCTCTGGCTAAAAATGCCAATTTAAATTACCTGCAGCTAATTACATGGAATGACTTTGGCGAAGGAACAATGTTCGAACCAACCGTTGAATTTGGATACACTTATATAGAAAAAGTAAAAGCATTTGCCGGAGTAAAAAATACCGAATCTGTTTTTCCGGAAATAAGCAAAATGTACAATCTGCGTGTAGAAAAGAAAGGGAATGCCGATGTTCAGAAAAAGCTGGATCAGGCCTTTAATTATTTTGTTTCAATGCAGCCAGCAAAAGCAAAACAGTTAATAAACGAAATAAAATAAGAGCCGTAATTAATACCAATACATAATGAAAAAAATAAGATATAGATACTGTATAATCGCCTTAGCTTCAATGCTGTTATTTGCCTGCAGTACTAAAACAACATATAAAATCAATTCGCCCGGAAAAGTTACCGAATTAGTTTTTGAATTAACTCCATCTGGACAGCCTCAGTACAGTTTCTCTAAAGGAGGGAAATCAGTTATTGAGCCTTCTTTAATGGGATTTGAATTTCAGGGAATCCAAAAAATGACAGAAGGTTTTGAAGTGGTTTCCACTGAGGAAAAATCAGCAGATGAAACCTGGGAACAGCCTTGGGGAGAATTCAAAAAAGTCCGCGATCATCACAACGAATTGATTGTTCATTTAAAAGAATCAAAAGGACAGGAGCGTCTGGTTGATATTATTTTCAGAGTTTTTGATGATGGTTTAGGATTTCGATACGAATTTCCAAAACAGCCTAATTTAGGCAAAGTCAAAATCTCGAATGAAATTACACAGTTTACTTTCAAATCAAATAATGATGTTTGGTGGATTCCGGTGCACCGTGAAAACAGTTATTATGAAAGTGAATACCGAAAAACACCAATCAGCAAAACGGATACAATTAATACACCGGCTACTTTTGAAACAAAAGAGAAATTATACGTTGCCATTCACGAAGCTAATTTAACTGATTTTGCTTCGATGACACTTTTAAAAACAAGCGATAAACAATATAAAAGTGATTTGGTGCCTTGGGCAGACGGTGTAAAAGTATATGCCGAAACTCCGTTTAAAACACCATGGAGAACCGTTGTTGTAGGTGATAATCCGGGAGAAGTTGCAACTTCCACGATCATGCTGAATTTAAATGAACCTTCAAAAATTGAAGACCTTTCCTGGATTACACCTTCAAAATACATTGGTATCTGGTGGGGAATGCACTTAGAAAAATTCACTTGGGGGCAAGGACCAAAACATGGTGCCACTACAAAAAACACAAAAGAATATATTGATTTTGCTGCGAAAAACAATTTTGACGGCGTTCTGGTTGAAGGCTGGAACGAGGGCTGGGACGGCGACTGGACTGCCGATGGAAGTGCATTTAGTTTTGTAAAAGCATATCCTGATTTTAATCTGGAAGAAATTACAAAATATGCGGCCATGAAAAATGTTCGTTTAATAGGACATCACGAAACTGCAGGTGCTTCTAAACATTACGAAAGCCAGCTTGAAGATGCCTTTAAACTGTATCAAAAAATGGGTGTAAACTCGGTTAAAACAGGTTATGTAAACAAATATTTAGACAAAAAAGAATGGCACGACAGCCAGTACGCATCTCGTCATTACAGAAAAGTAATCGAAACAGCGGCTAAATATCATATCATGATCGATAATCACGAACCAATAAAGGGAACAGGTTTACAGCGTACGTTTCCAAACTTTATGTCTCAGGAAGGCGGCAGAGGTCAGGAATACAATGCGTGGTCTGTAGATGGAGGAAATACACCACAGCATTTAACAACCCTGCCATTTACAAGAATGCTTTCTGGTCCTTTTGACTACACGCCGGGGAATTTCAATTTTGATTACAAAACACCATCTGGAGCGAGAGTGCAGACAACACTGGCAAATCAACTGGCATTGTATGTTATTATTTTCAGTCCGTTGCAAATGGCGTCAGATTTACCGGAAAATTATGTAGGCAAACCAGAATTTCAATTCATAAAAGATGTGCCTTGTACTTGGTCTGACACTAAAGTTTTAGATTCTAAAATTGGTGAATACACAACAATCGTGCGTAAAGACTGGGACGAGAAAAACTGGTATTTAGGTTCTATAACAAATCAAAATACAAGAGAACTAAAAGTAACTTTATCGTTCCTTGATGCCGGAAAAGAATACGAAGCCGAAATTTATGCCGATGGAGCAGGAGCGAATTACAAAACAAATCCGTATCCGGTTACAATCTCTAAACAAAAAGTAACTAACAAAAGCGTGTTAAATATAAAACTGGCAGCTGGAGGAGGAACAGCTATAAAATTTACTCCAATAGAAAAATAAGTTTATTTTGAGTTAAGTTTGAGTGGATAAACCCGATATCAGTGCAGGTATCGGGTTTATTTTTGGTTTTAGGTTTGAAATTTAACCGCAAGGCACGCCAAGTTTCTTATTTGTTGTATTTTATAAAAAAAACGCAAGGTTCGCAAAGCTTCATCAATACAAAGCTTTGCGAACCTTTACAGATTCTAATGCGATCTATATTAAAAGCTTAGTGTGCCTTGCGGTCAAAATCTTAACAAGTATTAAATTCAAAATAAATTTTAGTGTTTGTAAAATTTCACGTGATTACCAAAACTATAGGTTGCCGCAATAGTAGGACCGTTATAACCCCATTTAAAGAAACCGTCAATTTTAGGTCTTGTAACATCAAGTCTGAAATTTAATCCCGTATAACCTGCCGTTAAGCTGAAGTCTTTGTAAACATTATACAAAACCGATAAATTATAACTTATAATTCGTCCGTCGATGTCATCAATTTTAAGCGCAAAATAATTTACGTTGGCATACAGTCCCACTTTTTTTCCCAGAACAAATTCACCCCATATACCAATGTCAGGCAGTGGAGCTGTGAAATTCACATTATCTCTGTATCCAACCTGAGCGGTGTTTCCTGCCAGACTTATTCCAACATCAGCAAGCATTATATGAGCACCAATTAAAAGTCCCAGTTCATATTTAGGTTTAGAAACAATGGCATAACCATAAGCAAAACGAATCATTTGGTTATCCATAAAAGCCGCAATTTCTGCATTTACAGGATACACATGATCTTTAAATTCTATTTCTTTTTGAAGTACTTTTCTTGAATCTCTTTTTAAGTAAAAATATTCCAGATTAAAACGTGATCTACGGGAAGCGCGCCATTCAAAAGTGCCGAAAAAAGAAACCGTATTATTTTGAAAACCCAAATCCCGTTCAAAATCAATATCAGTTCCAATGTTTCCATTTGTTCCGTTTACTTCAACTTCGGTATTATTTACAGGAAAAAACATTCCTGCTGTGGCTTTAAAACGTCTGCCGTGCCAAGGCAGGTCATCTGGCTGGAAATTCTGAATTTTCCTGTCGTTTGTCTCAACTTCGGTTAAAATATTTTCTTCTGTTATTGCAGCAGTAGTCTGCGCATTGGCGTATATACAGGAAAGTAGAATTATCAAAAAATAAACTAATTTTTTCATGAGATTGATGTTTAGGTTTATTAATGAAATTTTAACATTTAAAGTTAACAAAAAAAATCATTCAAATTAATTATATGTTTGGTTATTATTTTGATTTTCAATAAGATAAGTTATTTTGTTTTCAGCTATAGAAAAAAAAGTGCTGTAAATACGCACACCAATTAAGATTTCTGTTTTGTCATTCCCGCTCATATTGCCTATATTTGAATATAAACCTCGTGATATGAACAAAAATCTTAAGCAATATTTCGTTAAGTCTTTTATTATTTTGGCAATAGTGCATCTGGCGTATTTTTTATACGGCTATTTTACTTTTGAAGGAATTAAAAACATCGATATATATTCTGAATTTTACAGGTTTAAGTTTTATGATGATGTGTCGATTTCTCACTTTTTTGTAAGCGGTTTATTCTTGCTTTTCTTTTTGATTTTTCTAGTAAAAAATCATACTAGACAACAGTATTCTTTTGGAAAATTATCTCTCATAGGATTCTTTTTGCTGCTGATTTCCTTTTTTACTTTTACATTCTTCATCAGTTTTAGTTTTGGACAAAACGCAAAACTAAGAAGCGAATTATCGCAGAAAAGTTACAATGAAGACAAAACGCTTTTAAATACTCTAAATCCGTTTTTATATAGTTCGAATTCCTATCATTCTGAGAAATTGTTCAATTACGAAAACATTTTATATCCAAAACCATATCCTGTAATTAAAGAAGAAAAACAGGTTTTACTTTACCACGATCAGTTTAATACCGAAACAACTTACTATAGTATCGATACCTTAAAAGTTTTAACTGAAACCTTTAATAAAGTTTCAGGCAAAACAGATTCGATTCTTGATTTTGTGGGTCTTGATAAAAATATTATAAAAGACAGAATAATCAAAAAAACGATTATTGGAGACAGTACACAGGTTATTTTTAAAGGTCAGGAAGTAAGTCCTGAATATGATGATGATATTTGTATTTTTCTGCAAAACAAATCATTATATAAATCGGTTCATAATGATTCTGTAAATAAACAGCAATACAATGCAGCAGTAAAACGATATAAATTATTGTACAAATACAAACAGGATTCGCTGGAATATCAGTTTGCTAAACTGGATACTTTATTTAAAAAATATAATATTGAAAGCCATGTAAAACCAAAAATACTCGTTCCGGAAATTTTCTATTATGTAGAAAATCCGGACAGGCTGTTTGGCGGGCTGGATAATAATTTTGATCATAAGGCATTAAATGAAAAATTCCAGACTTTAGACCGTTATTTTTACGAGCCAAATTATCTGCATCCATCTATAATGCCAATATTTTTTGCCGTTGTATTTTCAGTTTGGATTATTTTATTTCTGTTTTACTTTTTATTCAATTCGAAGAAAAAAGCTAAAATCTAAAATCAACAATCTAGAATTAAACCCTGTGATAATCAGCTCTCCAGTGTACGATTGCTTTTTTAATGGCGTCACCGCTGAGGTTGTTTTTTAAAGCATCTTAAAGGCAGAAATTCTTCATCTGGAGCAAATCGAAGCGCAAATATTTGATCATCTGTTAATTTATGTTCAAATTCCTCAAGACGTTTTCCTGTAAGGGTAAAATAGCGATAACGGGTTTCCAGTCGTACAATTCTGTTTTGCAGCGTAAGCGCATAATGCTGGCGAAGCATATAAGCGAGAAATAATAGAAATACAAAAACAGCGCTTATAAATGACCAGATAAGACATTCATTTGTAGTAAAAGCAAAGTAAACGCTAAATGCTAAAAACAGCGTTAAAACAGGATAATATACAAAATGGTGCGGTGTATAAAATCGTATATGATTGTAATAGGTTTGAATTTTCATAATTAGATACTTGTATTAAAAAAAGAAAGCTACCCTAAAAAAATTAGAATAGCTTTTTTCTCAAAAATAAACTAACATAACCAATGTTCTCTTTATAATCAAAACTTGTAACAGTTTGTCTTAGTAATATCTATAATTTAAAAAAGCCTTTCTTCAGCATCAATCCGTATTAACTTTGGCTTTGATTTCTTGATTGTAAAATTATATCAGGCTGCGAAATTTCGTGTTATATTTTAAAGTTCAAAAGTTATATTATTTCAACATTTTGTTTTTTTTATGATCAAAACTGAATTATTTTAAAATTGAAAAACAAGTATTAAAAGCCATCTATAAAGTGCTGATCACTTTCCATTCATCTAATTTAGATTGAAATGTTTTGCCTGCATTGGCCGGACTTGTAGACGGAAGTGTTATTAAAGTATATTCTTTTTTTAAATGAATATATTTTTTAAAAAATACAGCTGCTTTTTGTCCGTTAAATAATATCGTCTTTATATTAGGATGCAGTTTTAAAAAACTTTCAAAATCGTTAGCGATTTCATTTTTTATTGCGCTGTCTAAACTTCCTACGCGGTCGCAGTATTGTAGAACATCCCAAAGCGCAATTTTATTTTTCAGTAAAAGCGCTTTTTTTGTTTCGTAGTCAGCTGCAAAATCTTCATTAAAAATAGTAAACATAAACTTCCAGAAATTATTCTGGCTGTGTCCATAATATTGATTTAATTCTAAAGATTTTGTTCCAGGCATTGTGCCTAAAATCAACATTTTAGAATCAGGAGAACTTATTGGAGAGAACGAGTAGCTTTTCATTTATTGAATTAAGAAATAATCTATTTGAGTTAAAATTTTCCTTGATAAGTAATTATAAAACAATTGCAGAAAATTATATAACATTTTTGGTTCATGATTGGGCGAACTTTGGATCTGGGTTTTAAACGTAATTATCAAGGTTTAATAATCTCATTAAAATTACAGAATTTAAATCGAAACAAAAATGAAAATAGTTACTATACATACAGAGAAAATTCAAAACATATTTGAAGAATTGAATACAAATTTCGGCGGAAAAGTAACTTTTGACGTTGATGAATATACACTCGAAGTTAATAATAACTTCGCTAAAGGATCTATTATTGGTGCTTCTTTTAACGATAATATTTCCTATGTTCAGTTTGACATGACTTTTTCAGCAGATTTAAAACTGAATGTTATCAGCGGAACTGCATCACCATTATATTTTGCATATTGTTCTAAAGGAAATCTTTCGCACAGTTTTGGACTTCATGGTGAAGAAAGAAAACTAAAAATGTTTCAAACTGCTATTGTAACTTCAAAACTCAATCAGGATAATGTTTTATATTTTGAAAAAGATAAAAAAACAAAATTTACTTTAATAATTGTTGGTACACAGCCAGCCCAGGGTCAGGTAAACTCTTTAAACCAAATGGTAAGAGAAACCTTTTTTCAGGAAAGCCAAAGCGAAGAATTCTTTTATGCCGGATCTTATAACCTAAAAATCGGCGAAAAAATAGAGCAGTTAAACGCCGTAACACAAACCGGAGTTGTTAGGAATTTATTGAAGGAAGGAATTTTAAGAATTATTTTGGCAATGGAGATCCAGCAGCATACAGACGATTTAAACGCATTTCCAAAAGAAACAAACTGCCTGAATCTGCGCGAAATGGAAGAAATCAAAGAACTTTCGGAAGTTATAAAAGCAAATCCCGAAGAACCTTTTACAATTAAATCATTAAGTAAAAAATCTGGACTTTCGCCAAATAAACTTCAGGAAGGTTTTAAAATGATTCACAACAGAACTGTAAACGATTATATTACACACATGCGTGTTCTAAAAGCAGAAATCCTTATTAGAACATCTGATTTAAATATCTCTGAAATTGTTTACTGCATTGGTTTTACCAGCAGAAGCTATTTCTCTAAAATTTTTAAGCAAAAATTCAACTGCAGTCCAAAAGAATACAAATTCAATTTGAATCCAATGGCTATTACAGCTTAATTATTTTTAAATAGTTAAGGTTCTAAGATACTGAGAAGCTGAGTTTTTTCCTTATAGCTGAGAATCTTAGAAACTCAAAAATTAATGTCGTTAGCTCTAAGCAAGATATACTAAAAATGCTAAGGCTCTGATTCGCTGAGGTTTTAAGTGAGAACTTAAAGGCTCCACAATTAGAGGCTTAGTTTTTTTTTGTCTCTAAGCTCCTAAGTCACTTAGTTTCTAAGCTTACTATCAAAATAAAAAGCTTAGCTGCTTTAAACTTTAACATCTCAGAACCTAAAAAAAACTTTTTGCAAAAAAAGATTTTTTTATACATTTGCATAACTAGTTATATAATTAATTATAATATGGATTTTTTTGATAAAGTAGGCAAGGCGGCATTAGGAAGCCGTATGCGTTTAATGACAGCGGTAATTACAGATGATGCTTCTAAAATTTATGAACTTTATGGTGTGGATTTTGTGCCAAAGTGGTTTCCTGTTTTTTATACCTTAACAGAAGAAAGGGAACTGACAATTACCGAAATTGCAAATGAAATTGGACATTCTCAGCCTTCTGTAAGCAAGATTATTCGTGAAATGACTACTGCAGGTTTAGTGCAGGAAAGTTTAAAAACGGATGATAAAAGGAAGAATAATGTTGTTTTGACTGATAAAGGGCTTTCGTTTGCCAAAAACATGAAGCAGCAATTAGCAGACATTGAGGTAGCTATTGACGGTTTAATTTCAGAATCGAAACACAATCTTTGGGCAGCGCTGGAAGAATGGGAATTTCTGTTGCAGCAAAAATCAATTTTTAAACGTGTAAGCGAACAGAAAAAGCTTCGTGAAAGCAAAGATGTTGAAATCGTCGAATTTAAATCAGAATATAAAGAAGCTTTTAGAGCGTTGAATGTAGAATGGATTTCGACTTATTTTGAAATGGAAGAAGCAGATTATAAAGCTTTAGATAATCCTGAAGAATATATTTTAAACAAAGGCGGCAAAATTTTCGTGGCATTGTACGAAAATGAACCTGTTGGAGTGTGTGCACTTATAAAAACCAATGTTCATGGTTATGATTTTGAAATGGCAAAAATGGCAGTTTCACCAAAAGCGCAGGGCAAAAATATAGGCTGGCTTTTAGGGCAGGCAGTTGTAAGAAATGCAAAAGAAATGGGAGCCAAAAAGATTTATCTGGAAAGTAACACGATCTTAAAACCTGCAATAAATCTTTATTATAAACTTGGTTTCGAGAAAGTTTTTGGTCTTGAAACACCTTATAAGCGATGTAACATACAGATGGAGTTAGTTTTTTAGGAAAGCTGCTAAGTTTCTAAACTTGATGCTTAGAAACTTAGCATCTCATAAATTAAACTCATCTCCCAAAACCATAATACTCCAAATCCGGATTTTTTTTATTGTTTATAGAATCTACTATTGAGTTCATACCAATGACGCTGAACGTGATTCCGTTACCGCCAAAACCTAAAACATAATGTTCGTTTTTCTTTGGATTTGGTTTTCCAAAATACGGAAGTCCGTCTTTAGTTTCTCCAAAAGTTCCTGCCCAGGAATAATCTAATTTGAAGTCGATATTAGGAAACCGCCTTTTAAATTGTCTTAGAAGAGATGCTTCTTTTTTCGGAATTAATTTATCACGTTTTTTAGCATCTCTAAATTCTTCATCGCCTCCGCCCATAATAATTCGGTTATCAGAAGTGGCGCGATAATAATAATACGGCGAAGAAGTATCCCAAATCACAGCATTTTTTAAAATTGCGGGAAGTTCTGCTACAGCTTCAGAAGCGAGAGCATAGGTGCTTTTTAGATCGACTATTTTTTCTTCAACCGTTTCAGTGCTTTCATAACCGGTGCAATGAATGACATGATCTGCCGTTATGGTAAATTTACTATCGGTATTGGCTACGCATTTTCCTTTTTGAGTCTGGATAGAAGTAACATTTGTTCTGTCATAAATCTGCATGCCGTTTTCATGACAATAAAATAATAAATCGCAAGCCAGTTTAAACGGATCCATAACTGCAGCTGTTTTAGATTCGATAGCAGCAATGGCATTTAAGCCCATTTTTTCGAGTTCGTATTTATTGAGCCAGGTAACATCAAAATCATGCAGTTTTCGGGCTTTAAATTCATTCTTTAAAAAAGGAATATCCTTTTTGTATGAGGTAAAATAAATGCTTTTTTTAAATTCAAATCCGCAGTCACTTTCTACGGTATCAATTATATTTCGGAGATCAAAAATAGCTTTTTTACCATTTTGATAACTTTCCACGGCACATTGTTCGCCGCGAAGTTTTATGAGTTCGTGCAAAGGAACGTCGATTTCATATTGAAGCAGAGCTGTACTTGCTGCCGTGCTTCCGTTTGCAACGTCGCGTCTGTCGACTAACACTATTTTTTTCCCCTGAGTAATTAATTTATAGGCCATTAATGCGCCCGTTATACCGCCTCCAATAATCAAAATCTCGGTTTTAATATCGGCATCAATAGAAGGATAACTGGTATTCATGGCATTTTTTAATGGCCAAAAAGTTTCTGTTGAGCGTAATTTCATTTTTTATCTGTATTTCGTGCAGCACGATGTTTGGTTCTGTTTTTATCTTTTAACTCATGCTGCGAATGTGCTTCGGCAATGGAGTGAGAAGTTCTTATGCTTTCATCTTTTTTGGCTAATTCACTTAAACGATGATAATATTTCTGGATAATGATCATTTCTTCTTCGGTCATGTTTTCTATATCAACCAGACTATTACTTGAGCGTTCGTTTGAAGCTACTAACTCGTTTAATTTTAACTGAATCGCCAGTGAATCTTTATTTTGTGCTTTTTGAATTAGAAAAACCATCAAAAAGGTAATAATGGTAGTTCCGGTATTAATAACAAGCTGCCAGGTTTCTGAATAATTAAAAAAAGGTCCTGAAACAGCCCACGCAGCAACAATCAAAAAAGCACCAATAAAAGCTGGAGTGCTGCCGGCTGCTTTACAAACTTTTGTTGCAAACTTTTCAAATGCGCTCCCTCCATTTTGTTTTTTCTTTTTCATGGCATTTTATAAATTAAGATTTCTTTTTGGGCACTGCTTTTTCTTTTTTAACTACTTTATTCTTTTTTTCATCGTAAACTGCGCCCACAATTTTTTGACCTGTTTTACTAAAAATTTTAATTTTAGGATTTTCGTGCGTTCCGGTAATCACAATTGGAAAACCAATAATACCGCCCGGCGGAAGACCTAAACGCATACGCAAATCTAAAAGTCCGTCGAAACTTGTAGTTCCTTTAATTGTTGGTTTAAAAGTGGCAACGCTAAAGGTGAAAGGTTCTATAAATATTAAATTATTATCGATGTTTGATTTAATTTCGATTCCTTCCATTTTTGGATCATCTAAACCTTTTTGTCCGGTTTGCGAACTAACTCCTTCAAATAATTTCAGACCTTTGATTTTTACATCTTTAAGATTAATGGTTCCGCCTCCTTCCAGCGATTCATAAATTGGGCCCATATTTCCGTTTAAATCACCTTTAATTTTATAATCAACAGAAATAATTCCTTGTGCTTTTTCTGCTGCGGTAACCATATCGTGAAACATTGGGATTTCTTTATAAGCGCGCTGTACGCTGAAATCCTTTGCGCTGAAATGTGCATCAAAATGTGCTGAAACAGGAGATTCATCTTTATATGAAGCATTAATTCCTAAAATACAGTCGATGATGTTAAAAGTGGTGTTTTCTAAATAAAATCCGCCTTTTGCAATTCCAACTTTTCCGGAAAGTTTATTTAAGTTTAATCCGTTATATTCAACTTTGTCAGCATTAGCGGTCAACGAAACATTTAGATTTTTTGGCACCATAACAACGCCGCTCATTTTTGGGTGATCTTCTTTTGCATAATCAACTTCAATTTTGCGATCTGTATTTTCGCCTTTTTCAAGTGCCATAAATTCATCAACATTAATCAATTTCGATTTCATGTTGAAATTGCCGCTCAGTGTTCCGTGCGATTCAAGGAAATAATTTATCGTGTTTAAAAGATAACCGTTTATGTCAAAATCGGATTTTCCGTAAGAGGCGTTGAATTTTTCAAACCACATTTTTTCATTTTGAAAACGGAAATTACCCTGTTTGATAAAAAAGGATTTCGGAAATAATTCTGAAGTAGCTTTGATATTTTTCAGCAGAATTGTACCGCGGTTATCGAGTTTGCTGTATTGCCCGGTTGTGGCATAACTTTGTTTTCCTTTCAGCGAAAGATCGGCTTTTGCATAACCAGATACGTCAAGACCTTTTTGTGAAAAGACCTGATAAATCCTGCCGACATTTAATTCGCCTTTAATTTTTGCATTGTAAGCCAAATCGTTAAAGTCAGATAAAGCTGCATTTACATACATTGGATTTCCTTCAAAAACAAAAGAGGCTGGTGCGACGGCGACAATCAAATCTTCATAAGTTCCGGCTTTGTTAAGTACATTGGCCACAAAAGTAATATCGGTGATTGGGTTAGGATAGTAGTCTGTTTTTAACCAGCCGTTTCTAAGCGAAATTCCGCCAATAGTTTTAGGAAACAGTTTTTTTGAAGTGCTGAAAAGCCCTTTTGCCTGAATATTGGTTTTTAAAATTCCTTTTACATCAATTTTTTCTAAACCAATGGCTGCGTCGACAACAGCAAGATCGAGAGCACCTTTTATGATGGCATCAATATTCATTTCGCTTAAACCTTTACTGCGCAGATAGGCGTTGAAATAATCTTTTTCGCCAACTTTAAAACGAAGTGTTCTTAGATTTACCAATAATTGTTCTGTATCAAGTGACGGAAGAATTGCGTTTAAATCCATTTGGAAATCCGTTAACGGAACGGGTGCATTTTGATAGCTGACCGCACCGTCTTTAACTTTTAAATTAAAAGCCAGATTGGGTTTTTGATTTTTCGAAACATTATAATCTCCTTTAAACGAAAGTACTAAATCACTTTTTCCTGAAACTTCTGTTTTTTCCAGCCAGGTTAAATATTCCGGAGGCATAACAGAAAGTAAATCTTTTACGGTTGTGTTTTCTGAAGCGGCTTTGATGTTAATTTTATATCCGTCTCTTAAAATGGTAAATAAGCCGGTAAACTTTAGCGGCAGTTTATTAATCTGCAATTCATTTTTTTGAAGAATAAATGAAAGGGCGTGCGTATTAATTCTGGTAATTAAATCAGCTCTAACGGCTTTTTTTCTAAGATATGCAGTTCTGTCGTAATAGAAATCCAAAGTATCAATTTTAGCATCGGTATTTAAATCAAAAATATCGTCGCTTAAATTTCCTTTTCCTATATAATTAAAACCTTTTGCATCGACCAAAATCTTAGCCGATCTGTCGTTGTATTTTACGTGGCAGTTTTTTAAATCAATTCGTTCCAGTTTTATAGCAGTTCCTTCTTCTGGTGCGTTAGGATCTTCTTTTTTATCTTTTCGATCTTCCGGCGCGACATACACATTGTAATTGGCCTGACCTTTTTCGTTTACCATTACATTTATTAAGGCATTTGAAACATACAATTTGTTGATTTTGACTTCACTGTCAAAAATTAGTCTTTTTAAATTGATGCCAAATGCTACCTGATCTGCTTTTAATAAAGTATCGTTACTAAATGGGGCAGAACCTGTCATTGATAAATCGTCGAGCGAAACGGTCAATGATGGGAAATGGGTAAAAAACGAAAGATTGGACTTTGAAAAATCCAATTTTGTGTCTAATCGTTCGTTTGCAATTTTTTTAACTTCTGAGGCTACTTTTCCGGGGAACAAAAGGGGAATTAGAAAAAGTAATAATAGAATTCCCGCTATTGTTATCCCTGTCCATTTGAGTATCTTAAGGCTTATATTTTTAAATGAGGTTTTCATGGCTTAGAGTTTTATTTTTTCTTTTCGGACTCTTTCTTGGCTTCTTCGGCTTTTTGCTTTTCCTGCTTTTCTTTTTCTTCTTTAGCCTTCTCCTGTTTTTCTTTATCTTCTTTGGCTTTGGCTTCTTTTTCTTTAGCTTCTTTTTCTTGTTGTTCTTCTTTTTTTTCTTTTATTTCTTCCTGTTTTTTAGCTTTTTCCTTTTCTTTTTTCTTGAAATAGCCTCTAAACAGGAAATTGCTTTTTGCGGCTTCCATATTATCACTGAAACCTTTTGTTCCGGTTTCCAGATTTGAAAGTGTATTTGATACGCTGTTTGCCATTTTATCGTCGCGGACTAATCTTGCTAAGGCTCCGTTTCCGTTGTTCATGCTGTGGCTGAAAATGGCTAACTCTTCAGAAATTACGCCCACATTATCTACGCTCTTTTTAACGCTTTTCATAATGTCGTTCATTTCTATTCCGTTGATAGAGGCAATGGCTCCGTTGTCTTCAATAACTTTTGTAGATTTTGTACCAGGAGTAATGGTAAGTACTTTATCGCCCATTAATCCGTCTGAACCAATACTGGCACGGGCATCTGTTTTAATGAATTCGCGTACGTCTTCTTTTATAACCATTGATACTACAACCGATGAATCGTTTATTAATCTGATTTCTTCGACTGTACCAATGTTAATTCCTGAAAAACGAACGTTGTTTCCGACTTCTAAACCGCTTACGGTTTTAAATTTTGATGTAATGTGAAATGTTGAGCCAAACAAGTTTTTTTGTTTCCCAATAAAATAAATGGCCATTATAAAAAGTAACAGACCCACTGTTACAAACATTCCTAATTTCCAAGTATATCCAGATTGCTTCTCCATGATTTCTACTATTTTATTTTGCTTTATTCAAAAAATGAGCGTACCCATTCGTCTTCGTCTTTTTCAAGTTCTTCATAAGTTCCTTCGGCATGAATTACACCGTCTTTTAGAACCATAATTCGGTCTGCGGTCATTTTTGCACAAGCCATGTCGTGTGTAATAATGATCGATGATGTTTTTTGTTTGTGTTTTATATCGAGGATTAATTCGCTGATTTCTCTCGAAGTAATCGTATCTAAACCTGTTGTTGGTTCGTCATATAAAATGATTTCCGGTTTTAGAATCAGGGTTCTTGCCAAACCAATTCTTTTTCTCATACCGCCTGATAATTCAGAAGGCATTTTATCTATTGCATCTGCCAAGCCTACATTTTCTAAGGCTTCCATTACTTCATTTTCGACTTCTTCGGTACTTAATTCTCTTTTGTGGGTTCGAAGTGTAAAAGCGAGATTTTCTCTAACGGACATTGAATCATACAAAGCACCGCTTTGAAATAAAAAGCCAATTCGAACACGTATTTTATTTAATTCTTCTTTTGGAAGATGAAGTACGTTTTCGTCAAAAACTTTTATTTCTCCCTGATCCGGTTCGATTAATCCTACGATGCATTTTATGGTAACAGATTTTCCAGAACCTGAACGCCCCAGAATAACAAGATCTTCCCCTTTATTTACGGTAAGGTTTACGCCTTTTAAAACTTCGTTGTCATTGCCAAAAGTTTTATGCAAATCCTTAATCTCGATGATTGGTGCACCTTTTTTATCTTTTGATTTTGGTTCGATATTTTTTTCTTCTTTAATCATCTTAATAAATTAAATCAGTTAATTGTACGGCCACCATATCAATAATAAATATGCTTAATGAAGCTGTAACTACGGCCGAGTTTGCAGCGCGTCCTACACTTTCTGTTCCGTTTGCAGCATTAAATCCTTTATAACATCCAATCATGCCTATAAAATATCCAAAGAAGAATGTTTTTATCGTTGCCGGAATTAAATCTGAAAATTCCAGTGACTGAATAATCTGGGTTAAGTAACGGTAGAAATTAACATCGCCGTGAATATTGATTCCGGCATAACCACCAATAATGCCTATTGCATCTGCAAAAATTACCAATAAGGGAACCATAAGCGTACAGGCAAGAATTCTGGTTACAACCAAATAATTATAGGGGTTAATGGCGGAAACTTCCATGGCGTCGATTTGTTCGGTTACTTTCATTGAGCCTAATTCGGCGCCAATTCCGGATGAAATTTTTCCGGCACAAATTAAGGCTGTAATAACCGGCGCAATTTCTCTAATTAATGAAAGTGCCACCATTCCGGGAAGCCAGCTTTCGGCTCCAAATGTTACTAATGTCGGCCTTGACTGAATTGTAAGAACCAAGCCCATAATAAATCCAGTAATGGCAACTAAAGGCAATGATTTGTAACCAATGATGTAGCATTGTTTTAAAAACTCTTTTGCCTCATAAGGAGGGATAAAAACCTCCTTAAAAAACCTCTTGGCAAATAATGTGACATCACCAATTTGTGCGAATGTATTTTTTAAGCTGAGAATCAAAATGTTTTTATTTAAGTTAGTTATCTATTCAAAATCAATTATTTAACAGTTTTGTTCAGTTTTATAATCATATATGAAAGTTACCTCAATACTTGTTAAAATATTTTACAAAACTTTTTTTGAGCCTTATATAATTTTCATTTGATTACAATATTTATATTGAATTGGCGTTACGGGTTTTACAAACAAAAAATCCCTTTCATTAAGAAAGGGATTTTCCGGGTTTAATAGAATTTTGGTCAGTCTATTGCTTTTCAAAAATTACAAATTTTAAATATCAAATTACAAACTTGAATTTGAGATTTTTAAAAATTGAGTTTTTATAAGTTGATCGCAACACCAGTTCTGGATTTCATTAAGGGAATAACTTTTGACTCTGAAAGTGCAAACTTTTCCATTAATAATCTTGCGGTTAAATAACATACAGTCGATTCTGCACCTTGATTTAAGTTTACATTGTTTTTTTCAAGACCGTCATAACCGCCTCCGCTTACCGGATTGTACATAATTTGATTTAAGTGATTTTTTCCTAAAAACCAGTTAAATGCTGTTTTCATTTTCTTTTTATATTCAGGAGTTTTAAATTCATTATAGAAGGCATTTAAAGTCTGAATAGTGTATGTAACATCAATTGGCTGTTCTCCGTATTGCTGCGGTTCAGAACCTTTGTGGTACCAGCTTTGATTTGAAATGGCTTTGAAATTTCCGTCGATAAAAGTTTTTGACATTAGGAAATCTAACGAATCTAAGGCTACTTTTTTATACACAGGTTTATTGGTAACTAAATAAGCATACAGCATAGATTCCGGCAGGATTCCGTTTCCGTAAGTTAAATAATTTTCAAACCACTGCCAGTCTTCTGTTGCAGTATCTTCGTAATTAGCCAGCAGTTTTGCATTTAATTTATTGATAATTGCTGCTACATATAAATTTGGAATCGCGGTGTGGTATAGATACAATCCTTTTGTAGCAAAACCAATAGAACGAGGCGACTGAATATTTTCTGCCCATTTTAATGAGTTTAAAAAACATTTTGAAGCTTTTTTTGAAATATTTTCAGGCAGGATATCTGCATTTGCCACAACGGTTCCTAAAGCCCAAATTGCTCTTGCATTTGAATCTTCCAGGTTAACTTCGGCATTTTGTTCTATGTGTTCGCGGTATTCCTGATCGACATAGTTAATAAAGTTTCCTTTTGGTTTCTGACATCTTTCAATAAAATCCAGATAAATTAAGATATATGGCAAATCGTCTTTGTCTCGCGTTAATTTGTAATGCATGCAAAATGCAATCAAAGCGCGCGCATTATCATCTAAAGTATAACCTGAATCCAGATCTGGAATAGAAATTTTGCTAAACTGAATAATACCAAGATCTGTAGTTAGTTTTTTAATATGTCTTAATTGAATGTCCGGATAGCTGTATTTAATATCAGCAGGATTTTCAATTAATTTTTTATACGTATTCATGTGAGTTAATCCGGCGTTTTCCCAAGATGAAGCTCTCATTTTTGTAAAAGCCTGAATACCCATTTCACGTCTAAGTTCTTCATCAGCAATTAGTTTTAAAGTGGCTTCTGCAAATTGGTCTGCGTCTCCAATATCAACTAAAACACCGCAGTCTGAAGTCAATACTTCTTTTGTATGCGGAATTTTTGATGCCACTAATGGACATGCACAGCTCATGGCATAAGCAAAAGTGCCGCTTACAGCCTGATTAGGGTCTTTTGATGTAAACAAATAAATATCTGTTGCTTTTAGGTATTCTAAAAGTTCTTCGGTATCTAAATATTGATTTATAAAACGAACATTTTTGCGCAGGTCTAATTCGTCTACAAGTGCTTCGAGTTTATCACGATAAGCGTCGACGCCGTCTTTAATTAAATTTGGATGTGTTTTGCCAATAATTAAATACAATACATCTGGTTCTTTTTTAACAATTTTTGCTAAAGCCTGTAATCCGGTTTCGATATTTTTTCCTTCGCCCAAAAGTCCAAAAGTCGATAATACAATTTTGTTTTGAATATCGAACTTAGCTTTTGCGTGTTCTGGAGTTTCGTAAATAACAATATGAGTTCCGTGTGGTACGCAAGTAATTATTTCTTCATTAATATCGTAGTCTTTTATCAAAATTTCTTTTGATTGGTTAGTCATTACAAATGCCGAATTGCTGTAGCTTAAAAGCAGTTTTACAAATGTTCTTAATTCTTCATTTGGGTTAGGAATAACGCTGTGAAAAGTATACGTTACCGGTTTTTTAATGGTATTTAAAAAATCTAATAAATGATCACCATAATTACCGCCAAACAAACCAAATTCATGCTGAATATGAACTAATTTTACATTTTCATCTTTGTTGATTTCTTCGGCAACTTTAGTATATTGAGTTCTGTCTTTTGTATTTAAGGTAAAGGCTTGTGTTGGCACATCCTTTGGCTTATCGACCAATTCGCAAATTTCACAAGTTATGGATTTACCAAAAACATCGGTAATTCCTTTAATTGTATCTTGAGTATAAGTTGCGATTCCACATTGTGTAGGAGGGAATGTAGAGAGAAAAACAATTTTCGATTTATTTGATATCTTCTTCATGGGAGTTCTGTTTTAATTCGGTTAATAAGTCGTTAAGGTTCAGAGAAGCCACCGCAATCTTATCATCGGCGGCACCGTAATAAATATATAATTGGTCATCAAAAATGGCAGTTCCTGTTGGGAAAACTACATAATTTACATAACCGTGTCTTTCATAATGTTCTGCTGGCGATATTAGAGGTTTTGTTAATCGGGCTTTTACTTTTGAAGGATCATTCAGATCCAGCAAAGCGGCACAGGCATGATAAACAAGACCTTTTTCGCGTTTTTCGGCGGCATGATAAATTAAGAGCCAGCCGTCTTTAGTTTCAATTGGCGGAGCGCCGGGTCCGATATGACTTGTTTCATGATCGAATTTCGGTTCCATAATAATATGATCCGGCAGGTTTTTGAGATAATCTTTCCAAAAATCTACTGTTAAATCTTTTTTCTTTTCAAATGAAACTATCTGAATTGAAGGAAATAAGCGGTGTAAAGCCACAAATTTTCCATTTATTTTTTTAGGGAAAAGAACCACGTTTTTGTCCCATACTAATAAATTTTCCTTAATTGTTTCGCTTAAAGGATAATTTCTGGCAGTATTAAAAGCCAGTATTTTAGCAACACTTGGATTTTGTAAATGTTTGCGGATTAAATTCGTAAATTCATGTAAAATGAATTTTGGAGTAATAATTCCTTTCTTTTTAAATGAAGCCAGATCTTTTGATACTGCAACAGCTCCGCAGGCATTTATACCATCGTATGTGACATAAGTCAGATAGTACTTGTCGTCAATTTTTGTAATTCTTGGATCTTCAACACCATGAATTTCATAAATATATTCAGGTACAAAAATGGGCTCTGTATGGCGTTCTGCTAAATTTAAAGGACCTTCAAAACGGCAGTATCCAATTGTAGAAAAGTTGCCTCGTTTTGCGGCTCTGTAAAACATATGCACCGTATTTTCATCTTGATATATGGCAGGGTTTAAAACACCTAATTCCTCAAATGGGTGATGTGTTTTCTCTAAAATGACACCTAGTTTTGTCGCTAATGTGTTTTGAGTAGTTACTGCTTCCATATCTTGATTTCTATAGGTTAAAATTACCTTGGGAACAGAGGCGTGATTAACTCAATCGATCAAAAAATTAACTCTAAAGCATTTACATGGGAATTGTATAAGGTTGAAATTGAAATTCTAAAAGCATTCCCTAAATTTATGATTTGTAGTTGATTGCGATAAAAAATAAAGCATTTGAGTTAATCGTTTTTGTAAGTATTATAGAACTTTGAGATACAAACAAATCAGGCTTGTAAAAAGTCATATTTACTAACTTAAATTATAGTATTATGTTACGTTGGACAGTCACATTTATAATTTTGGCTATAGTAGCCGGAATTTTTGGTTTTGGAGGTATTGCAGCCGGAGCCGCCAGTATTGCAAAAATCTTATTCTTTATATTCCTTGTATTATTTGTTATTTCATTAATAAGCGGAAGAAGCAGAGTTTAAGGTTGTCAATTTTAAATTAAAAAAGCGAAATTAACTATTGATGTTGATTTCGCTTTTTTGTTTCTTATTAAGATTTAATTTAATGTTTTTCGTAAAAGTTTCTTGTTATATAAGAAATAGGAAGACCAATGCAGAAAACCAAAATTAAAATAGAAAGCAATAAAGGAAAATCAAATTGTTTGTCAGGAAGTTTAGAAAACACCGCAGGCAGTACAATAAGGTTCATTACTACCCAGACAAACAGTCCATAAATTAATCCCGAAAGAAAAATATTTTTCCGCAGAATTGGAAAATAAGGATATATTTTAAAATAAATGTAAGCAAATACAAGTGCAATAAAGTAATGGAGAAGCAAACCATAAAAAGCCATTTTTGAACCGCTCGTGTATGCTTCTTGTTTAAAAATGCCGCTTGCAATAGATTGTAGAATTTTTACAGCAGTGGTTTGATGCAGTATAACCACATATATTACTATTGCTGCCAAAATATCTAATGTACCGGATAGAAAACCAGAATATAAAATAGTTTTAGATTTTGATCTCATTTTTTAGAGTTTATTCATGTACTGAAAAATATTTTTTAACTGATGTGTATGTCTCTGTGTATGGACAAGTGCAAAGTCAATCCATTCGTATATAGTAAAAGTATCGAAACCCGGAACCTGAAAATCAAGGCATATAAGTGTTAAATCATATTTTTCGGCGCAGTCTAATAACTCAGATTCTATTTTTTGAAGTTTTGTATTTAAAGTGCTTTTGCTGTATTCTTTTTTCTCTGGTATAAGAAAGACCGGCGCATCCATTTTTATACTGAAGTTTAAAAAAAGACTTTCAATATCTTTTATTTTTTCATCGGGTTTTCGGGTCGTTTTCTCGGTTTTTCCTGCAAACAGTTCCGGAAATCCGGAACAGGCAAGAATTATATGCTGTACCACTTGTCCCGGCGTCCAGCTTCCCTGAAAAGGAACAAGATTTAATTCATTTTCAGAAAATTTTGAAAAAATTTCATTTAATTTCTGGAATGTTTCAACAATATCTTTTTTGAATATTTGGATTCATATTATTGATTTTAAATTGATTGTTATACAGAGGTAATCCACCAGACATTTCCAAACGGATCTGTTACACCGCAGGTTCTGCCGTAATCCTTGTCGCTTAATCCCATTAAAGAACTTGCTCCGTTTTCTAATGCTTTTTGATATGTTTCATCAGCGTTTGGTACATAAACAAAAAGGTTTGAAGTTTGTTTTGCCCAATCTGTAATTTCATCTGTAACCATTATGGTGCTTCCGTTTAAGGTAATTTCGGCATGCATAATAGTTCCGTCTTCCCGTACTGATTTTGTGCTGGTTTCAGTTGCTCCAAAAACATTTTTGGTAAAATCAATAAATTTAGACGCACCTCTTAAAATTAAATACGGCATTATAGTTTGATGTTCTGCTGGAATATTCATTTTGCGATATTTTAAAAATTAGAGTTTTAAAATTACGATTTTTATTTTAATATTTTGTAAATCAATAAATTATGGTTTAAGGCAGAACTTCACAATGATAGCCGTGTGAATTTAAAAGTTCAATTATTGTTTTATGGCAGATTGATGAAGCATGAATACGCAGAATTTTATCGCAGTCTTCGAGATCGAAATTAACAGCGCTGTCTGGAAAATGCTCAAGAAGTTTTCCAATCAGCATTTGTGATTGTTCTGCTTCCTGAACATTTGTTTTGAAAACTTCTATCATTACATGAAGTGTTTACATGGCGATATTTTTCAGTCGCTCAATTTTATGATAATAAGTATAAGAAACTGCCAGAATAACTAAAAAGATCAAAGGAAAAAAGCTTTGGAAATTTATACCATCAACAGCAAAATGGCTTATAGATGCAAATATAAAATCAAATCCAAATCCGGCATAAGCCCATTCTTTTACATTTTTAGGAACTTGTGGAATTACTAATACCAAAACCCCCAGGATTTTAAATACAACTAAAGCATTTCCAAAATATTCGGGATATCCTAAATGTTTGATTCCTTCTTTAGCTAATTCAGTTTGGGAAGTCAAAGCCGGCATAACGCCTTCGAATAAAAAAATAATAATCGTAGTAATCCAAAAAATAATCTTTGCCTTTTTCATGTGGTTAATTTTTAAATAGTTATTAGTTAATGTATTACAAATGTACTATTCTTATTTTGTCATGAAATACACATTTACGACTATTTTAGGGGCATTTGGGACAAGATTGTGATTTCAGATTATTGTTTATTGTTTATTGTTTATTGTTTGTTGTCTGTTGTTTGTTGTTCTGGAATTATCATGTAGTTTGTGATCCTCCCTGAGTCAGGAGGACATGCAGAAATTGGAAATTGGAATTTTTAATTGGTATTTAAATTAATTGAAATTTAAGCCAAAAAGTAATTTGTAATCGAAAATAAATCTTCAAAACCTAATCGGCTATAAATGTTTTTTCCTAAAGGTGAAGCTTGTAATTGCGCATATTCTGCTTTAGCATCGATTGCTTCATTAATGGCAAATTTCATGATTTCTTCTGCAAAACCTCTTTTTCGCATTTCCGGAATTACACCTACGCCGTGAATTCCCATAACTTTTCCGGTTTGAAAAAGAGTCAGAGTTCCAATTGGTTTTTCGTCTAAATGAACGAGATAAAACTTTACATTTTCATAATTATGAACCAGAGTTTCTTTGCTGATCACGTAATTAAAAGATAAAGGATAAATGTCTGACCAAGTTTTGGCATCTTCTTCATTTAAAACTCGTTTAAAATACAGCTTATTTTCAAGTTCAAATTTTTGATCCAGTTTCAAAGCCATCGCCACAAGTTGATTTCGAATTTCGAATCCGTTTTTCTCGAAGATTTCATTTGAATTGCTTTTAAAAACATCCCAATACGGAATCACTAATCCGGGATTATTTTTTAGGATGTCAAGAATCTGCGGGAGATTTTCTTCTGTAATTTCTTCCCGAAACCATAATCGGTTCGGCCAGCCTGAATTTTGTATCTGACTGAATTGAAAAGGATCATTTTTATGATAAGAAAGGAGAGGAGTAGCAACGGTTCTCCAAAGTGTGGTAAGATTATCTATATTATCTTTTATAAGATTTATATTTTCCATTTTTGGTAATTCATTTTAAATAGTATAACAAAGATAAAATGGGCTTTTGTAGAAAACCTTTACATATGTTGATTTATAATTTTTTTTCTAAACTTTTTCTGATTCGGCTTAATTGTGTCGGAGTAATGCCTAAATGCGAAGCAATATGCAATAAAGGAACACGATCAGCCATCGTTGGATTTTTTTCAAGAAGGCTGAGATATCTTTCGGTTGCATTTTGCATAACTAAAGCGACTTCTATTTGTTCTTTTTCAATAACCCAGTTTTTTTCCAAATAGGCAATGTAAAAGTTTTTAAGATCATCATTTTCGTTAATCAACCTGATATATTCTTTGTAATTAAGATTGATTAAAATACAATCTTCTAAAGCTTCGATCGTAAAACTGGAAGGAGTTTGCAGCATTGATGAAACTTTAGAGCATGCAAGTTTGTTTTCGAAAAAAAGATTTTTGTTATAGAAATTTCCTTGTTCGTCAGTAATAAAAGTTCGCAGAATTCCTTTTGCAATAAAATAAAGATTTCTGCAAATTTCCCCATTTTCCAGTAGTATTTCTCCTTTTTTGATTGTCTGGAAATGTGCCAAATTTTCAATCAATTTCCATGACTTTTCAGAAATGGGAGAGTAACTTTCGAAATACAGTTTTAGATTATTGAGGTATGTTTCTTTATTGAAGTTCATTTTTTTTGGGTTTGCCACGAAGGCGCTAAGGCACGAAGTTTTCTTTTTTCAAAATTAAGAATAAAAGTATAGTTTGTCATTTCGAGGAACGAGAAATCGCACCAGAATTTCCTCAAAGTAAATCGCCAATCTTTGAGTTTCTTGCAGAGATCCTTCCTTCGTCAGGATGACAAAAATGAGCACAAGCTTAAAAGAATAATTCGTGAAAATTTGTGCAATTAGTGGCAAAAAAAACTTAGCGCCTTAGCGCCTTCGCAACAAAACAAAAAACGCCATGAAATCCAAAAGATCTCACAGCGTTTTCATCTCAAAAAATAAATAATTAACGGGTGTGGGTATTATTTCCAGCCTCCTCCAAGTGCACGATACAAATCGGTGTTGGCTGTAAGTTGTTGTCTTTTAAGATCTGCTAATTCTAATTCGCTTTGCAAAAGATTCGCTTGTGCAGTTAAAACCTCCAAATATTCTGCTAATCCGTTTTGGAATAACAAGTTTGAATTTTTAATTGCCTGTTGTAACGTTTTTACTTTTTCTTTTAAGAAAGTTTCTTGTTGTTGTAACTTTTCTACTTTCACCAAAGCATCAGAAACTTCGCTTACGGCAACTAAAACCTGTTGTCTAAAAGCTAAAACTGCTTTTTCTCTTTCCGCGACAGCGATATTATATTGCGTTCTTACTCTTTTGTTGTTTAAGATTGGCTGTGTTAAACCACCTGCAACGGTTCCGAAAAGAGAAGCTGGAATATTAAACCAGCTGCTCGTTTCGAAAGAGTTCAAACCGCCTTGCGCCGTAATTCTGAGAGCTGGGTATAAATCCGCTTTCGTGATACCGACATTTGCGTTTGCTGCTTTAAGTGCCAATTCAGCACTTTTTACATCTGGTCTTCTGCTTACTAATGAAGACGGAATTCCGATTGATGGATTGGTTTTAACTTCAAGAGCGTTTAAAAGAACTGTTCTTTGTTTTGAATTCGGAAAAGAACCAGTCAAAACACTTAAAGCATTTTCCTGAATCGCAATATTTTGTTCCAATAACGGAATCAATTGCTCTGAGTTTAATTTTTGTGCCTCAGACTGTTGAATTGCCAAAGTAGTTACCTGACCAGCATCGTATTTCAATTTAATGATTTTAGTCGTGCTGTCGTTTAGCTTTAAATTCTGCTGTGCAATTTTTAACTGAGCGTCCAACATCAAAAGATTGTAATAACCTCTTGAAACATTCGCGACAATATTAGTCTGCAAAGCTTTTTTTACTTCTTCAGATTGAAGATATCCTGCGTAAGCTCCTTTCTTTTGGTTTCTGATCTTTCCCCAAATATCAGCCTCCCAAGAAAGTGAAGCTCCGGCAGAATAGTCGTCAATATGTTTCTGGCCTAAAGCCTGATTCAAGTTCATTCCTGTAAAACTATTGTCAGAAGGATTGCTTGTATTGGCATTTACAAATAAATTCACCTGAGGAACATTTCCCCATTTTGATTGTGTAAATCTGTATTGCGCAATTTCGATGTTTTTTTGTGCAATAAGCAGATCGTTATTTCGGGTAACCGCGCTGTCGATTAACGTGATAATATCTTTTTCTGTAAAGAAGTTTTTCCACTCAATATCGGCAATACTGGTTGTATCACTCGAAACCGATGTATTCCTGAAATTCTCAGGAAATGCATCTTTTGGAGTTTCAATATCCTTAGAGACTTTACAGGATATTAAAGTCGTGATCAGAATGGCGAAGGTCACGATTTTGGTTATATAATTTTTCATTGTCTTTTTATTAGATTTCTGTACAAGTATCTTTTCTGGTTTCAAGATCTTTTGAGATTCTGTACGATATATATCCGATGCCAAATATGATGGCAGTTAAAATAATTGTGATATAGTTTTCCATATTTTATTTTTCTTCATTATGAACTACGGCAATTGGTTTGCCGCTGAATTTTTCTTGTAAATGCTGGAATACGATGAATAATACCGGAATGATAAACAATCCTAGAATTACTCCTGAAAGCATTCCGCCCGCTGCTCCAATACTAATCGAGTGATTTCCCTGAGCCGATGGCCCTTTGGCGATCATCATTGGCACAAGACCAACTACAAAGGCAAGAGAAGTCATGATAATTGGTCGCAGACGTAATTTTGCCGCTTCAATAGAAGCTTTTACTAAAGCCTGTCCTGATTTTCGTTTCTGAACCGCAAATTCCACAATCAAAATGGCATTTTTGGCGAGAAGTCCGATCAGCATGACTAAGGCAACTTGTACATAAATGTTGTTTTCGATTCCAGTTAAACCAATAGCCACAAATACTCCAAAAATACCTGCAGGGATTGACAAGATTACAGCCAAAGGCAGAATGTAACTTTCGTACTGTGCAGCAAGTAGGAAATAAACGAATATCAAACACAGTAAAAATATTGTTGCAGACTGTCCTCCAGAAGAGATCTCCTCACGCGTTTGGCCCGAGAATTCAAACCCGTAACCTGCAGGCAATTGTTGAGCTGCTACTTCTTCAATTGCTTTAATGGCATCTCCGGAACTAAATCCAGGTTTCGGAATGGCATTAATAGAAATTGAGTTAAACAAATTATATCTAGAAGCGGTTTCAGAACCATAAATACGAGATAGTTTTACTAACGTATTTATTGGTACCATTTCGCCGTTTTTATTTTTAACGAAAACACGGTCAATTGCTGTTGGATCAGCTCTGTCGGCAATATCAGCCTGAACTACCACTCGGTAATATTTACCAAATCGGTTAAAGTCTGATGCCTGCGCACTACCAAAATAAGCCTGCATCGTTTGTAAAATGTCTTTTACATTTACGCCTAACTGATTCGCTTTTTCGTCGTTGATATCCAATTGTAATTGAGGATAATCAGCTTTGAAACTGGTAAAGGCAACCGCAATTTCTGGACGTTTCATCAATTCGCCGATGAAATTTTGAGAGATTCCAGAGAATTTATCCAATTTTCCTCCGGTCTTATCCTGAAGAACCAAATCTAAAGCTTCAACGTTACTAAATCCGGGAACCGTTGGGAAACTGAATACGAAGAAACTTCCGCCAGAAATTGAGCCTAGTTTTCCACGAACCTGATTCATGATTTCATCAATGTTTTTCACTTCTCCACGGTCTTCGTTTGGTTTCAATAAAACGAAAACTACCGCAGAAGATGGACTTGTTGAATTGGTCAATAAGTTGAATCCAGAAATCGCTGTTACGAATCTTGAAGCATCTAAACCTCTTAAAGTATTTTCAGCTTCAGTCATTACTTTTTGAGTTCCGTCAAGCGAAGTTCCTGATGGTGTGTTTACTGCAATCGCGATAAATCCTTGATCTTCTGTTGGAATAAATCCGGCAGGAGTTGTTTTTACCAATAAAATCGTTGCAGCAGTAATAGCAGCTAATCCGCCTAAACTCAACCATTTTTTTCTGATTAAGAATTTGATGCCGCCCACATAACGATTCGTCAACGATTCGAAACTAGTGTTGAAAGCGGTAAAGAATTTCTCTTTAAATCCTTTTTTCTGATAAGAAGCATCGTGATCGTGAGCTGAATGATTGTCTTTTAAGAATAAAGCAGCAAGGGCTGGACTTAAAGTCAATGCATTAACAGCCGAAATTACAATTGCGATTGCCATCGTAAAGGCAAACTGACGATAGAAAACCCCTGTTGAGCCTTCCATAAAACCAACCGGCAGGAATACAGCAGCCATTACCAGCGTAATCGAGATAATAGCACCCGTGATTTCGTGCATTGCTTCATGAGTTGCGATTTTTGGAGACAGATGTTTGTGCTCCATTTTCGCATGCACCGCTTCGACCACCACAATGGCGTCATCGACCACAATACCAATCGCCAGAATTAATGCGAAAAGTGTCAATAAGTTGATCGAGAATCCGAATAACTGCATGAAGAAGAACGTTCCTAAAATTGCTACAGGTACAGCAATAGCCGGGATTAAAGTTGATCTAAAATCCTGAAGGAAAATAAATACCACAATAAATACAAGAATAAAAGCTTCAATCAAAGTATGCTCAACTTGTTCGATAGATTGATCCAGAGAAACTTTTGTACTGTAAAATATATTGTGTTTTATGCCTTTTGGAAAATCTTTAGAAGCCTTTTCCATCATTTTATTGATCGCAATCTGAATGTCATTTGAGTTAGAACCCGCTAACTGAATCACACCAATTACAATTCCTTTTTTACCATTTAAACGAGTTAAACTGTTGTAAGAGTAAGCACCTAATTCTACTCTCGCCACATCTTTTAAACGAAGAACAGAACCGTCTGCGTTAGAACGAATAGCAATATTTTGATAATCTTCTGGTTTAGTAAGTTTTCCTTTGTATTTAATTACATATTCGAAAACTTCTTTGCTTCGCTCTCCAAATTTCCCTGGAGCCGCTTCCAAACTTTTATCCTGAATAGCGCCCATAACTTCGCTTGGCGTAACATTGTGAGTTGCCATTTGCGTTGGATTTAACCAAACACGCATAGAGTAATCTTTTACACCACCAAAAATACTGGCAGAACCTACACCCGGAATACGTTTTAATTCAGGAATAATATTGATTTGCGCATAGTTTGCAACAAAAGTCTGATCGTATTTCGCTTCATCATCGGTATACATACCAATTGCCATGATGAAAGAGTTTTGCTGTTTTGCCGTAATAACACCTTGCTGCACAACCTCCGCCGGAAGCTGGCTCGTAGCTTGTGCCACACGATTCTGAACGTTTACCGCAGCCTGATCGGCATCTGTTCCTAATTTAAAGAAAACAGTAATTGCCAAAGTACCATCGTTACTCGCAGTAGAACTCATGTAAGTCATGTTTTCTACACCATTTATAGACTCTTCCAGAGAAGGTGCCACAGAACGTAAAACCGTTTCTGCATTCGCTCCCGGATATACCGCCGTTACCAAAACCGATGGAGGCGCAATATCTGGAAACTGTTGTAAAGGCAGTTTAGTTAAACCTAGTACCCCTAAGATCACCAGTAAAATGGAGATTACAGTTGCCAGTACTGGTCTTTGTATAAATATTTTGAACATTTTATTTTAAAATTATTTTTTGTTAGTTACTTCGGCAACTTTAGTTGATTTTTCAGGCTGAATTGCTTGTCCGTCCTGTAATTTGTCAATACCGCTTAACACGATTTGATCGCCTGTTTTTACACCGTCTTTAATTAAATAATTCGTACCGCTTTTCCCTACAACAGTAATTGGCATTTTAGTTACTTTGTTGTCTTTTCCAACAGTAAACACGAATACTTTATCCTGCATTTCAACTGTAGCCGACTGCGGAACCAAAATTGCATCGTCGTGATTTAATCCCAAACGAATTCTTCCTGTGTTTCCAGAACGAAGCGTTCCGTTTGTATTTGGGAAAGTCGCTCTAAGTGTGATAGCACCAGTAGTTTTATCAAACTGACCGTCAACCATATCGATTTTTCCTGTTTTTGGATAATCCGTATTATCAGCTAAAATCAAGTTAACCGGAGGTAATTTTTTGATTTTATCACCTAAAGAATTTCCAGCGTATTTCGATTTAAAGTTGATGAAATCTGTTTCGCTCAAAGAGAAATAAGCAAAAACTTCATGAACATCAGAAAGTGTTGTTAAAGCTTCAACATCAGATGACGAAACCAAACTTCCTTGTTTTTTAGGTAATCTTCCAATGTAACCGCTTACCGGAGCCGTAACATTGGTATATCCTAAATTAATTTTAGCAGAACCTACCATTGCTTTTGCCTGCTCGATATTTGCAGCAGCAATTTTTTGAGTTGCTTTAGCTGTTTTTAACTGATAATCAGAAACTACTTTGTTTTGTACAAGCGGAGTCAGTTTATCTACTTCTAAATTAGCGTTGATTAAAGCTGCTTCAGCTGCATGAAGACTTGCCAAAGCATTGTTTAACTGCTCACGGAACGGACGCTCATTGATTTTAAATAAAGTTTGTCCTTTGTTTACATAAGCACCTTCATCAACAAAAATTCTGTCAAGATTACCGCTTACCTGCGGGCGAATTTCAACATCAACAGTTCCTTGTATAGAAGCAGGATATTCAGCGTCAGTAGTAGTATTTGCACTTGTGATCGCTAAAACTGGTAAAACCGGTGGAGGCGGAGCAGCAGGGCCTTGATTTTTATCGGCACAGCTGCTTAAAACTAATGCCAGAATAAAACTGGTTATAATTACATTTTTCATTTTCATAGTGGTTTTAATTGGTTGAACATTTTCTCGGATTAATTCTTTGGGCATTCTGGCATTCTCGGGATTCATATTTAATTGAATTAAATTATCTAACGTTGTTAAGTAAATGAGCACAAATTTCCATACAGCAAGCCTTTCCAAGTTTATTTCTAAATCGGTATTAAATTATCTAACATCGTTAAGTAAAAGTCTAAAAAAAGAGCTTTTGTTACCTTTATTAAATTTTCTAACAGTGTTAAGTTAATGTTTCAAAAAAAAGGATTTTATATTATCCGATTAAATTATTTTACACCGTTAAGTAAAACTTGAAAAAATTTTTATTGTATTGATTTGATGATACCACCAATGGCATCCTTCAAAATTTGGGCATTAATTGTTTCTAAAATGTCACTTTTGTTAATGATATTGATGGCGATTAAACCATGAATAACAGAAAAGAAAGTGAAGTACTTTTGTTTTATGATATCTTGACTCGGATTGCTGTCTTTCATTACTTCAGCAATTACCTGAGTGAATAATTTGTAAGGTCCCTCCTGAGCCGAACATCGCTGTGCGCAACAGGTCATCTGAACACCAAACATCAGTTGATACATTTCAGTATTAGTAAAAGCAAAGTCCCAATACGTCATCCACATGGCTTCTAATTGGTCTTCGGGTTTTTCAAACTTATCTATTGCACTTTGCAGTTCTTTAGTTAGTTTTACGAAACCTTTGCCTGTAAGCTCTTCTAAAATTGCTTCTTTATTCGAGAAATATTCATAAATAATAGGAGCAGTATATTCGATCTTATCGGCAATTTTACGCATACTCAAACCATTCCAGCCTTCTTCTTTTACGATATCATAAGCAGCGCCAAGAATATTATTTCTTGTCTCTTCTTTTTGTCTTAAAATTCGATCTTTGCTAGCCATTTTATTCGAGTATTAAATCGTTTAACACTGTTAGGCAAATGTATGGCGGTTTTTCGAATTACAAAATATTTTTATCATAATATTTTCTTATCGTGCAATAAGTATTTCTGAAAATGCTTGTGAAGCCCTTATTTAATTGAGATTTTGTTGCGTGAATATTTTTCAGGAGCACAACATTTTTTGTTTTTAAGACCTTTTGTCCCGCTCTAAACTATATCTTTTGTATTGAACCCCAATACAAAAGGATGCCGTTTCGATCGGGGCTAGGCGAGAACGTATCATTTTCATAATTTTATTGCATTTGGTTAATAAAAATTCCAGAGGAATGAAATATTTATAGATTATTAATACCAGTTTGTAAAAGCTCCAGCGGAGCGATATATTAATTCAAAGCATGTTTCACCCCGCTGGGGCTTTTTTGAAATAGGACGAATTATTTTCTAGAAATATTTCGTCCCACTGGGACTTTCTGTGAAATGTAAATCGAAATCAACATAGGAGATTTTTTCGTAACATTACAATAAAAAAAAATGAAAACACTAACGATCCTAAAAACCACAATCACTCTTTTATTTTTCCAACAAACAGCTTTTTCGCAGGAAACTAAAAAAGAAACGACACCACCACAATACACAATAGAAAACTGCGTCAATCATTTTGATTTAGACAAAGCCACCAAAACCAAAGTAGGTTATCAATATTGGTTTGGCGATAAAAACTTCACTCACGAAAACACGCTTAAAATGAGTATTGTTGAACCTGGAAAATCAACACACGCACCGCATCATCATCCTGAAGAAGAATTCTTTTATATTCTCGAAGGTTCCGCTTCTTTTTTCTTAGACGGAAAAACGGTTGTTGTTGGTCCAAATACCAGTTTGTACTGCCCGCCAAATGCCGAACACGGAATCAGCAATGCAGGAAATACCAATTTGAAATATTTGGTAATTAAGAAGGATTTGAGGTGATTTATATTGTCAAAAGATAAAAATTCCGTAGGAATTAAAAAAATATAGAAAAAATTCATGTTGTCAAATTAAAAGCTCCAGCGGAGCGACATATATTATAAATAATAACATTTCACCCCGCTGGAGCTCTTTGAAAACTTGCATAAATTTATTTCCATACATATTTCGTCCCGCTGGGATTTTTCGCGAAAAAAAACTACTTCAAAATCACAACTTCTTCAGGAACAATAAACAATAAAACACAACCTGTTTTAGAATATACAGAATGTGTACTTCCCGGCGGCATATACAAATAATCGCCTTGTTTTAATTCGTCTTTTCCAGAACGGACTTCACCTTCCAGAACATAAATTTCTTCTCCCCGCGGGATGAACGTGATTTGGATACGATGCTCCCGCTTCAAACTTCGATAAAAATGCTGTTGGTCTTTTCGCGATTGGATCAAAACATAAAGCTTTTACAGAAATTCCGTCTGTGTTTACGCCTTCTTCTATAAGTGGTTTCCAATTGATTTCGCTTGTTCTTGTGATTTGCTTTTCCATTTTTTATTGCTTTTAAATTGTTTAAAATAATTACAATACAAAGATGGGAGAGTGGTCAATTTTAAAGAATAGAGAATTCTGGAAAAAGCATGTAGAATTATATCAATAAATGCTCTTTATAAGCTTTCGGCGAAATATTAGTGTGTTTTTTGAAGAAATTCGAAAAGTAAAAAGGATCATTAAAACCCAAAGTATACGCCACTTCTTTAACCGAAAGTTTCTCGTAATTAAAAAGACGTTTCGCTTCAGAAATAATTAAACCGAAAATGATGTTTTGAGCGGTTTTATCGCAGTGCAGTTTAGAAAGTTCGTTGAGTTTGGATTCCGTAGTACCAATCAAATCAGCGATTTCTGCAACGGAAAGATTTTTGTCGAAGTTTCTTAAAACGGTTTCCAGAAAATGCAGAAACAAAGCATCGGGTTTGTAGATTTCGTCTCCGCGTTTGATTTTGGTTCGGTTGATTTCAACGAGAATTAATTCGATTCGGCTATGAACGGAAATGAGATATTGATACGGTTCTTCAATCAATTCCTTTGTGATTTCTTCTAATTGATCAATTACGATTTGGTTGTTATCCACCAAGATAATTTCATTCATTGCAAAATGACAAAACAAACCGTTATGAAAAATCAGTTCCATGTCGGTATCGTCTTTACAGAAGAAATTATAAGTAAACTCTAAAACATAACCTTGCGCAAATTTGTTATTAGTAAAATAATGAATCTGCCCAGAAGTAATCGTTAAAACCGTATTCGGAATAAGGATATATTCACTTTCATCTACAGAAACCGTGACTTCGCCAGAGGTACAGAAAATCAGGACGTATTTTAAAACACGTCTCGGATTCTGAAGTTCTTCGGCTTCATCAAAAGTTTTTATAGATATCATTTCCTGCATATTATCAAATATAAGGAATTATTTTTTTTTCGCCGCCAAGACACTAAGGCGCAAAGTTTTTTTTTAAAGTTTTTTTCGCAAAGCTGTATGTTATAAACTTTGCGTTCCTTGCGAAACCTTTGCGTTCTTTGCGTTTATTTTTTAGATTATTATTATCGGTTGATATGTATTATGATTGGATTTCTGCCATCCAAATCTCTTTTAGTGCGTCCAAATAAACCAATTTGATTCACGTTTTTAGATTTTATTTCTTGCGGACTTACATACGTATAAATGCCATATCCGTGGCAGGAAACGATCCATCCTTCTGTCTTATTTAAACTAGTAACATCAAAATCTTCAGAAGAATTTCCAATAGACACGGGACCAAATTTTTCGATTAATCGTATGGCTTCTTCTTCTAAATTGTTAATGGCATCTGCATTTTCAAATATGATATACGTTCCGTTTTGAAATAATACCCAATCCTGAAATTTAGGATTTATGCTGAGTGTAACGTGTTTAATTAAATCTGTTTCTTTCATTTCATTCGTTTTTAATTGAACTTTCTTTTTGATGTTTCAGATTAATCCTGTTATTTTTTTTAATTCGAAATAAAAAAAACACCTTTAAATAATTAAACCTAAAGGTGTTTTAAAATAAATTACTATTACGATTCTATGTTTGTATCTTTTTTACGATAAACCAAGTAAAAAACCTGAGGTAAAACCGTTAAAGACAAAATCATACAGGTTATTAAACCGCCCACAATCATGATCGCAAGAGGTTTTTGAACTTCAGAACCCATTCCTGTCGAAAGTGCTGCAGGCAATAATCCTAAAGATCCCATTAAAGCAATCATCACAATCGGACGGATACGGCTGTAAATTCCGTGAGAAATGGCATCTTTTAAATGCATTCCGGCGCGCATGTTTTCTCGGATCATTCCGATGAGGACAATACTGTCAATCGCACTTACTCCAAAGAGAATAATAAATCCAATTCCCGCCGAAATTCCGAAAATCGTTCCCGTAACCCAAAGCGATATAAATCCGCCGATAAAGGCGTAAGGCATCGCGCTGATCGCTACAAGTGTATCTTTGAAATTACCAAAGTTGAAATACAGCAGACATAAAATCAAAATCAATACAACTGGAACAATCATTGCCAATTGTTTAGAAGCACGTTCTTTACTTTCAAATTCGCCCGCCCATTTGATGACGTTTTCTTTTGGAAGTTTTACTTCGGCAGCTACTTTTTTCTGCGCTTCTTCGATCGTACTTCCCAAGTCGCGTCCTTCAATACTAAAACCTACGGCGATATAACGGCTGTTTCCTTCACGGTAAATAAAAGTCGGTCCGGTTTTGTAATCTACCGTTGCGATTTCTTTTAATGGCACTTTTTTACCGTTCATGGTCGGAATCAAAATACCTTCGATTTTTTCTTTCGAATCACGATATTCTTTTTCAAAACGAAGTGTAATATCAAAAATCTTTTCGTCGTCGTAGAATTTTGTTGCTGCCTGCCCGCCAATCGTCATTCTAATAACTGCCTGCGCATCTGCAGTTGTTACGGCATAACGCGCCATTTTTTCGTCGTCAAGCTGAATTCTCAATTCTGGTAAACCAATATTTTTGTACACGTTGATGTCTTCAATTCCTTTTACATCTTTAATCGAATTGGCCACTTTTGCAGCCATTTCTTCGAGTTCAAAAAGGTCGTTTCCAAAAATCTTAATTGCTAGCGGACTTTTGACTCCCGCTACATATTCTTCAACATTATCCTGAATCGGCTGGCTGAAACCAAAGGCAATTCCCGGATATACATCGAGTATTTTCTTGATTTCGGCAATCAGTTCTTCTTTACTGATATCGTGTTTCCATTCGTCTTTGTGTTTTAATTCAATATGGAATTCGATATTAAAAAATCCGGTCGGGTCGGTTCCGTCATTTGGCCTTCCCGTCTGCGAAAGCACAAATTTTACTTCTTCAAACTTCCTGATTTTGGCTTTCATTTCCTGTGTCAGTCGAACCGATTCATCCAAATTGATACTATTCGGAAGCGTTGCTCTCACATAAATCGCACCTTCATTCAGCTTCGGAATAAATTCTGATCCGTAAAAAGCAAATCGCGCACAACAAACTGCCAATAAAGCTAAGAAACCATATAGCGTCAATTTGCGATGTTTGGTACTCCATTGAAAAAGCTTGTACAGATTTTCTCTGAAGAAACGCGAAATCATGTTTTCTTTCTCTACAATATTTTTCGTCAGCATCACTTTACACATCGCTGGAACGTACGTAAGCGACAGAATCAGCGAACCTAATAAAGCGTAACCTAACGTAAAGGCTAGGGGAGAGAACATTTTTCCTTCCACTTTCGTGAAAGAGAAAATCGGCATTAAAGCCATAATCAAAATAATCAGGGCGAAGAAAATATAAGTTGCCACACTTCCTACGCTTTTCTTGATTAAGCCCATTTTGCTCATACGGTTAAAGCGTTCCATTCCCACTTTGTGCGCTTTCTTTTCGAGGGAAACAAAGACATTTTCGACAATAACCAATGTTCCTTCGAGCAGTAATCCGAAATCTAAAGCTCCCATCGAAATCAAGTTCGCAGGCAGTCCCTGAATTCGTAACATGACAATCGCAAACAAAAACGAAAGCGGAATTACCGAAGCCACAATCAGCGAAGTACGCCAGTTGTAAAGGAAAATAAATACGATTAACGAAACCAGTAAAACACCTTCAATTAAGTTTTTGGTTACCGTTTTTACGGTTGTATTTACCAATTCGGTACGATCAATAAACGGAACAATTTTCACATTATCTGGCAGGACTCTTTCGTTCAATTCTGTTAAACGTTCTTTTAGTCTCGCAATTACTTCTCCAGGATTTTCTCCGCGAAGCATAACTACAATTCCTTCTACGACATCATCATTTCCGTCAAGACCTACCTGTCCTAATCTTGGTTTTGCTGAAATTGAAACTTCGGCTACGTGTTTTACCAAAACGGGTGCTCCGCCTTTGGTTTCAATTAAAATATTGCCAATATCTTCGACTTTATTAATCAAACCAACTCCACGCACTACATACGCCTGATCGCCTCGTTTGATTACGTCTCCACCGACATTAATATTGCTTTTAGAAACGGCTTCGTAAACATCTAATGCCGATAAATTATAATTTTCAAGTTCGGTTGGATTGATTTTGATTTCGAACATTTTTTCTTCACCTCCAAAACTTACCACATCGGCAACTCCTGGAACTGAAACCAGTTCTCTCTCAATTACCCAATCTTGAATGGCTTTGATTTCTTTAATCGGCAAGTCACTTTTGATGACATAACGAAAGATTTCTCCCGTTGCCCCAGAAGGCGGATCGATCTCGGCATCGGCTCCTTCGGGAAGATCGAGTCCGCTCATTCGGTTGGAGGCGTATTGCTGTGCGTAAAAATCATCTACGCCGTCATCAAATAAAACCGTTACTACTGATAATCCGAAAAGGGAAATCGAACGGACTTCTGCCTTTTTCGGGATCGTGTTCATTTGTTTGGAAATAGGAAGTGTCACGAATTTTTCGACTTCTTCGGCACTTCTTCCTGGCCATTGTGTAATAATTCTGGCTCTTGTATTGGTTACGTCTGGGAATGCTTCAATCGGCGTGTGAATATAACTCACAATTCCTGCTACGAACAGAACCGCTGTCAGGAAAAAAACAATTAGTGAGTTTTTCAGCGAAAAAGCAACCAGACCTTGTACAAATTTTTTCATGTTGTCTTGTATTTATCCGTTTTCGGGATGCTTAGTTTTTTAATCGTTCGTGAATCAACAATTGGTTTTTGGTAATGACCATTTCGCCTTCGTTAACTCCTTTGTCAAAATACAGCCAGTTGTTGTTTTTTATTTTTGCATTTACTTCTCTCGACTCAATCGTACAGTCGTTTTTATAAATTAGAATATGATCGCGGTTGTTGTCAAAAATCACGGCTTTTGCAGGAACTGCAGCTAATTGTTCTCCGCCCAGACTTTTATCAATAATAATATCAGCGGTCATTCCTGGTTTTAGTTTCAGGTTTCGGTTATCCATTACGATTCGGGCTTTTAGAACGTGTTCATCGGCGTCAAAAACTTTTCCAAGCATGTTGATTTTTCCTTTAAAAACTTCTCCCGGATATGCCGGAGTTGTTACATCAACCTGCATATTTTCGCTTACATTTTTTAGGTTACTCGTATACACGTTTACCAAAACCCAGATTTCTTTTAAGTCAGAAATGGTAAACAAAGGCTCACTGCTGTCTGTAACCTGCATTCCCGTGCTGATGTTTTTATCGACAATAAAACCTTCTGTCGGCGCTTTGATTTGAAAAACTGATCTTTCGCTACTAGCACTGAACATAGCAAGATTGGCTTGTACATTTTGAAGCGAAGATTTTAAAACGTCCAATTCGCTTTGTGCCTGTAAAAGATCTTTTTGAGAAGAAATTCCATCTTCAAACATTGCTTTAGTAGCTTGCAACTGACGTTGAGCCACGGCAATTTGAGACTGTAACGATCTGCTTTCAGACTGCATGCTGTTTAATTCGGTACTTTTTATTTCGGCTAAAACCTGTCCTTTTTTGACATAATCGCCCAAAGAGAAAGTCGTTTTGGTAATAATACCTTCAACAAGACTGTTAAACTGAACGACATGATCGGCGTTGTAAGTGATGTTTCCCGTAAGATTGATCGATTCGCTTACAGCACGTTTTTCTACTTTTTCGATCGTTATTTTTTCTTTTAAAGCTTTGTCGATACAGAATTTTTCTTCGACTGCTTTTTTAATTTCTTCCTTTTTGCCACATCCGTAAACGAGCATTAACCCAAGCATTGGGAGTACAATAAGTTTCTTCATTATCTTTTATATTTTAATTGAATGGGTTTCTTAATTAATTTCCTGTCCCGTGATGTAGCGCAGTTCTTCGAGGTTTTTATTCAGATCTTTTTTAGAATTCAGCAGAATAGATTTGTTGTCTAAATACGCATCTACAAAATCTAGATATTCCAACTGACTCGTATTACGCTGTAAAAAGTTTTTGCGATACGCTTCCAGCAGTTTGTCCAGATCGCCTTCGTAGCTCGCATCGGCACTTTCGTAAAGTTTTTTCGTGGTTAAATAATCCTGATAGGTATTTAAAACTTCTGCCTGTATGCTGATTGTTTTTTCTTCGGTCATCAATTTTCCTTGATCAGAAGCCAGTTTGGCGGCTTTTATGTTTCCCTGATTTCGATTGAAAAACGGAAGATCAAGCGAGAATCCAACACCCACAAAATCATTCATTAAACTTGCTCCACGGTCGTAGCTTACACCAAGTGTTACGTCTGGCGTACGCATAGCTCTTTCGTATTTGTATTTGTTGTCATTGTATTCGTTGCCGAGTTTCAGGACTTTCATATCGGGACGATTTTCTATTGCCGAATCCATAAGACTGGCCAGATTCAGTTCGTTGATATTTTTATTTTCAGGAACAAAACCTTCATCTGTCAATTTGATAAAACTTGTGGCAGGAAGATTCATTAAAACTTTCAGCTCTTTCTGTAATGAATTATTTTCCTTTTGTAAATCGTTGATTTCTTTTAGATAATTCAATTCAGATGCTTTTAAACGAATGTATTCGCCTTTACCGATATTGCCCTGAGCCACCTGATTTCCGTAAGCTTTAATCAAAGTCTGCATCGAAGCAAGTTGTTTTTGATACACTTCTTGCTGTGCCTGATTGTATTGCAAATCGGTAAGATTATCCCTGAATTCGATTTTTAGGTTTCTAAGAAAAGCAGAGAAATATTCTTTGGCAATTTCAACGCCTACTTTCTCCATTGCAATTAATTTTTTACGTTTTCCTGCAGTCTGAACCAATTGTGTAAGCTCGGCATTTACCTGAGAAGTAGTTCCGAAATTGCCCCAAAGTGGTGGTAATTGCTGTGCCGTAGCATTATTCCAAAGGTTGATTTCACCAACATCCAGATTCGGATTCGGCCATAATTTTGCCTGAATAACCTGTGCGTCGGCAATGTCAATATTGAGTTTCTCGGCGATAAGAGAAATATTCTTCTCCAAAAACAAAGACTCGGCCTGTTTTCGCGAAAGAACAATTGTATCACTCATAATGGCATTTTGCGCCATAGTTTTGAGCGATACAATAAAAAGCAGTGTTAAAAGTATACGTTTCAAATTACATCGGTTTTAATAAGTTGCAAAGCTATTGGCAACGTATTAAGTGGTAATTTGATGTCTGTTAGAAACCAGTAAGAGTTAGATTAGAAAACGATTAGAGTTTCGGAAAAAGCAGTGTTACAACAGTTCCAGTGTCTTTTTCTGAGCTGATGGTAAACTCAATATTATTCTGTTTGAAGATCATATTGGCCAGCGGAAGTCCGATTCCGGTTCCTTTTATATCGCTTACATTTTGGCCTCGGTAAAAGGTTTGTTTAATAAATTGCAGATCTTCTGCGCTGATTCCGGTTCCCTGATCTTCAACTTCAATTTTTAATTGATTGTTTTCTTCTAATAAACTGATTTTGATTGGATTTTCTTTGGAATATTTTACCGCATTTTCGATGATATTGAACAAAGCGATTTTAATTTCGTTCGAATTTCCTTGTATCGAAAGCAGTTTATCATTCGTAACTTCAAGCGCAATCTGAATTTGTCCTTTTAAATGATACGTTTCAGACAATTGATCGTTAATGTCCCAAACGAGTTCATCAACTCTGAAAATTTCGTTGAGTTCCATATTAGTGCGAAGTCCAGAAAGCATCATTAAAGTATTCATTGTGTTTTCGATTTCGTAAACGTTTTCTAATACTTTCTCCGACATTTCCTTGTATTCGGCGCTCGTACGATCTTTTTGGGCAAAGACTTCCAGATTTCCAGAAATGGCTGTTAAAGGCGTTTTAAATTCATGCGAAACGTAATTGATAAAGTTTTTCTGAATCACAAAAGTATCCGAAAGACGTTTCAGAAGCTGGTTATAGGTTTCTATCAATTCCTGAACTTCGTCTTTGGTATTGGAAGAAACAATTTGTTTGTCGAGAGAAGAAGCCTGAATTTCATTAACCTGATTGATAATATTTTTTATCGGGCTATAAGCGAGATTAGAAAGCACACGGCTCACGAGATAAATACTGATTAATCCCGAAACCAAAACCAAAAGCATAATAATAAGCAATCTGTCGGTCATGGTTTTAAATTCGGTATCGTTTTTTTTGACTAAAACAACAAAATCGCCCTGATTGTCGTGGTAAAAACTTCCGAAATAAAAGTGATGTTTGGACTTAAAACTCAGTTTTCGGTTTTTGCGGATATAATCCAGTTTTGCCGAAGTGATATTGTTGTCAATATGTTTATCGCCGTAAACAATCTGATTTTGTTTGTTGTAAACTCTTGTAATGATTTCGAGTGAATTCTCCTTAAACTGCTGTCCGATAAGTAAATGCTGATTTTCGGGCAGTTCATCTTTTTCGAGATAAAAAATTCCCGTTAATAAACAGGTTTTCTGCAGTTCGTTATAAACGATTTTCTCCGAATAGCTGTAGAACGAAAAATACGTAATCAGCGAGGCAATCACAAATACCACGCTGAACGTCAAAGAAGAGATTAAGGTAAAACGGTTACGTATCTTCATGATTCCTCTTTTAGCATATACCCAATTCCTTTTATGGTATGAATGAACTTATTATTTTGTTCGATTTTATTTCTCAGGTACGAAATATACACATCAACCACATTGGTATTATTATCGTAATTAATGCCCCAAACTGCGGTAAGAATCTGCGTTCGCGACAGAACTTTATTTCTGTTTTCTAATAAATACAAAAGCAGTTTGTATTCTCTTGGCGAAAGATCGATAAGCTGATCATTTTCAGTCACTTTATGTTCCTGCGGATTAATGGTTAAATCTCCGCAGGTATATAAATTTTCGGGTTCGTTGTAATTGAATTTCGTTCTGCGTGTAAGCGCATTGACTCTCGAAATCAGTTCTTTAAAATGAAAAGGTTTTACAAGATAATCATCGGCGCCAGAATCCAGAGCGGTCACTTTATCGTCGGTATCGCTGAGTGCGCTGAGCATTAAAATTGGGGTATGAATCTTTTTGTAACGCATTAATTTCGTCAGCTGGATTCCGTCGATTCCAGGAAGCATAATATCCATCAAAATAATATCCCAGGTATTTTCCTGAACCAGTTCGCGCGCGATCTCGCCCGTTTCGGCAAGGTGCACGGTAAAGTTGTTTTCTTCTAAACCTTTTACAATAAATTCGCTGATGCGTTTATCATCTTCAATGAGTAAAACATTCATAAATGGTATAATATTATTGATTTTTGATTAAAACAGGGTGTTTTGAATCGTCAGATGTTTTTTTAAAAGATTTTCAAAAATACGGTTTATTTTTTTGAACCATATAAGTTCATTGAAGTTATTGAAGTTTTTTCTTATGGTTTTTGGATTGTTGTGGATAAAATGGTTCGATCCTTTGGATCTTTTTTGTTTTGGGAATCTATTAATCCGGGATTCATTAACCCGGGATTGAAATCCCGGGCTAAAATATTTTTCGAACCGATGGCTCTTTTCGAAATTCCGTTAGAAATTATTTATATTGTAGCAACGGATTTCAATCCGTTGAAAAAACGATCGTTAAAAATTCCGGAGGAATGAAATATGTATAGATTCATAATGCGTACCGTACCAAAAGCTCCAGCGGAGCGACATATCATAAATTATATTTCCCCGCTGGGGCTTTTTTGAAATAGGTAATTTGTTTTCTATAGATATTTCTTCCCGCTGGGACTTTTTACGATTTAATTCATACACTCCGTTAGTTTTCCTGGTATAAAATACCAAACTAAATCGACATCAATTTTATATAATTTTAATTTAATTTTTAATAAATATTTGAACTACAATTAATTAACTTTTATTAAAGAAACCTTTAACATCGTACGTTTTCGCTGGCTGTTTGAAATACCTAATTTTAGGTAAATCAAATTAATAACGTTTTAAAAATTTAAAATTATGAAAAAGAATATAGCCATATTAGCCACAAACGGATTTGAAGAATCAGAATTAGCATCTCCAAAAGCTTACTTGGAAGAACAAGGCTGGAATGCAGATATTGTAAGTTTGAAATCAGGAACTATTAAATCCTGGAAAGACGGAAACTGGAGCAAAGAATATAATGTCGATGTAGTTTTAGATCAAGCAAATGAAGCCGATTACGATGCTTTGGTTCTTCCGGGAGGAGTTATAAATCCTGATTTATTAAGAAGAGAAGAAGCTGCCGTAAATTTTGTACGTTCGTTTTTTGAAAGCAAAAAACCAGTCGCGGCTATTTGTCACGGCCCTCAAATTTTGGTTGATGCCGATGTTTTAGAAGGTCGTAAAGTAACTTCGTTTTTCTCTGTTAAAAACGATTTGAAAAATGCCGGAGCACAATGGGAAGATTCAGAAGTAGTTGTAGACCAAGGATTAGTAACCAGCCGAAACCCAAATGATTTACCCGCTTTTAATAAAAAAATGGTGGAAGAAATTAAAGAAGGAATACACGAGCGTCAGAGAGTGTAAATATCTTTTTATTTAGATTATCAAATTACAAAAATGCAGGATCAATTTTGGTCTTGCATTTTTTTGTTTCACGCTGATTGAATCTGATTTAATTGTTTTTTAAAATTATTATTTTGGATATTTCTCAGGATTTTGTGAAGTATGAAAAACAGCATTTAGAAAAACGGTTTTAGATAATTCGTCTATCATAAAGAAAGCAGCATAAGGGAATTTTTTAAAAGGCAGGAAACGATAATTAGTATCGTGAATTTGATAAAAAGGATTTATTTGTAAAGCCTTATATACTTTCTTGTAATCATTAAGAAAATCTAAAGCAACTTTTTTACTGGCTTTAAAAATGTAGTATTCAACAGCTTCTTCGATATTTTTTAATGCAATCGGAGAAACAATAATTTTATAATTCATACTTCTTTTTTAAATCTGTATAAATTGATTCTGCATCTTTGTATTCGCTTTTATCTGAATTGACCTGACTGTCTAATATCTCTTGTTGTTCTGCCGATAATTCGTAAGGCTTTACATTTGCGATTTCAAATTTGATCTTTAGTGCTTTCATAAAAGCTTTTACAGCCTCAATTTGTGAAGCATCTTCTGTATACGCTGTGATGTTGATTGCCTGCATGATTTTTAGTTTACTAAAGTTGATAAACAAAGTTAAGGCAAAAGTCCAGGTTTCATGTTAATGATTTTAAAATTATTTTTTTGACATCGAATTTTATTCATAAAAATGAATTAAAAATTCCAGAGGAATTAAATATGTATAGTTTCATAATGCGTGATGTACAAAAAGCTCCAACGGAGCGACATATCCTGAATAAGATAATTGCTCAAAGTTTTTTTTGCTGTTTTGTTCTGATAACAGGGCTCGAACCTGTGTCCATTCGGTCCAAGAGCCGAATGCTCTACCACTGAGCTATATCAGAAATTTGAGATAGGTGTAGGGCTCGAACCTACGTCTATTCGGTAAAAGAGCCGAATGTTCTACCACTGAACTAACCTATCTGTTTTATTTAAATTAAGGAATAAGAAGTATTATTTTTTCCCTGAAAAAAATCGATGTCTTTTTAAAGCCGTCGCTAAAAATGGATTAGAAATTGCAACGCCATGAACAAGCTCTGGCGTTGGAGTAAATTCTGCCACTCCATGTGTTCTAGGAGCTATCCAACCTGATTTTTCTGGATCAAGGCCTGCTTGTTCGCAATACTTAATAACCAAATCTTTGTTGCAATTTACTTTATTTTGAAAAATTTCCCAAGGCAAAGGTAATTTATTCCATACTTCAGTATTGGGATCAAGTTTTCCGTTTGTCGAAAAATGCCAGGCAACTACATCAGCAGCCATAAGTCGTAATGTTTTACCAAAACAAATTTCTTCCAGAATATAATCTAATCCTAATGAATAGATTAAATTCATCCAATTATCTCTTGCTTTATTCCATGCGCCTGCTGTATTATTCCAAGTTGTAGAGTCATTGCCTCTTTTTACAACCATAGTTTCTCTATTTATATCATTTTGATTCCAGATTTGATCTAAAAATGCAGCAATTTCTTGTAATATAGTTGTCCATTTGCCCAAGAGTAATCCTTTCTGATGGTCTGTTAAATGAGATAATACTTCTTGACTTGTATAAATATGTGCTATTGCCCACCAATTGGTCGGGTTTGGTAATTGTGTATCTTTTCTATTGCATTTGCTTAATAGCATTTCACTTATTTCATCAAAAGATCTAATCTGACTTTCATTTGTAAAAACACTTCTAAGATTACATCGAGCATTATAATAAGCAATAAAACAGGCAGTATTTATATCTGAAGAGAAATTTGTAAAATTCAGAGTATGAATTAAGCCGTGTTTTGCAATTTTTTGAAATTCAACTTTTTTACTTTCCGTAATAAATTTTAATAATTTATTTTCTATTCGTTTAAGCAGTCGCCACTTTTTATTGTAATTGCGTTTAGATAAATCAATTCCGTTTTCTATTCTCTGCGATTTATTAAGTCTATCAGCCTTAAAATCGTTTTTTCCTATACTTTTATTGATAATCGGAGAAACAAGTGCGATAAATTCTTCTATATCTTTTTGATTATTATAATCAAATTTAGTGTTGGGATTGAGCTGAAAAATTTCTAAAGCCTTTTCAATTTGTTTTGTTGCTCCTTTGGCTTCTGCAAAAGTCTGAAGCATTGAGGTATAACCGTAAATGTTTTTTGATAACGAACCTTTTGATGCTTTTTCTAAAAGAAGCTTTTCATTGTTTGTCAAACTATCTTTTGTTAATTCGAAAACCATTTCTGCAATGTCTTCTGGTCGCCTGCGTTCATTTAACGTTTGATATAAAAGCTCTATTGTCGTCATTTTATTTATTCTCAGAGTAAGTTCGGAATTACTCATTTATAATCAATTAAAAATAATACAAATTCATTATAGTATGAATGGAATTGATACTAAAACAACCGTTTTATCTTAAAACAAAAATATAAAAATTCAGCTACAAATTTGAGTATTCGTAAAAGTAATGCATAGCGAATTTTAAACCTGTGTGTTTGATTTCGTTCTCAAAAATGACAAACAACATTTAATAATCAAAATTCTAATCACGAATTTTATACATTTGATATATTATAAAGCCGATAAATATAGAAATAATATTGTAAGAAAATATTTATTTTTAAAATGTATTTTTCTTACATTTGCAGTTCTTAAATCTTCACATTAAGAACGCATTAAAATTTGCCCTTGTGCTATGTAGTAAAGCTCCGAAAGGACTTTGACGCCGTGAAGAAGCGTAAGACTGCTAAGGCGCGAGGGTTTTTCTTAAATTCTTCACTTTATGAAAAACAACACCCTTTCCAAAGAAGCCGAAACAAGGCTGATTGATTTTTTTAACCATATTATCGATCCCGAAGATATGGCTAAAATACTAAGACAAGTAAACTGCATTTTAGCTGTCGCCGTCATGCGACAACACGAAACCCTCCAAATCGGACTAGCAAATTTTGAAGACAATTATTATTGGCTCAATGAATTGGCGGAGATTTTGAATCCTTATTTGAGTGAGGAGTAAGGTTTGTAAAAATGGAAAAACCTCGATTTTTAAAAAAGTCGAGGTTTTAATTTATTGTTTACCAATTAGTGGATTTATTTTATTTCTTAATTGATTTTCTATAACAGGAATTATAGCGTCATAATTTGTTAATTGAAGATTTATTACACTAATTCTAAAAGTTTCTTGTTTCATATTTTCTCTTGCTAAAAGTTTCATAGCAAAAGTTGTTTTACCTAACTCTTTATAAATATGACCATGCAATCTAGTTTTAATGTTCTTAGATTTCCCAATGTATAAAGGAATCCATTCTTTTAATTCTTTATGAGCTTTTATTCTTTTCAATTTAAAATTTGGAGTAAACTTTTTTAAATAGCTTTTGTCTTCCCATCTAAATTTAAAATCATTAACCCATTCTTCAAAAAAATCGAAATTCTTATTATTTCTAACTTCTATTAAATAAAGTCCTGAATGTGTTAAATTATTCCATGGAATATTTTCTAATTTTTCGTTCAATTCAAATTGACATATTTCTTTAAAATAAAGTTCATTTGCAAATGTTTTAATTAAATCAAGTTGTTTGGTTATTTCTGTATCAACTATTCGTATCATTTTTTAAGTTTAAATTTCAGATCCTATTACTTTTAACTTTAGTCCAGCTGTAATCTCTAAATGATTAGCTGTAACATATAATAGTTTGAGAACATTTTCAGAAACATCATTTTTGTTTATTCCAGGTTGCACTAAAAAAATTTGAATTTCTAAAGGTTTTTTTCTCATACTGTTACACACTTCATCGATTAGATCTAAATCACCTTTTAAAATCCTTGTTTTATTTATTAGTTTCTTCAAATTCTCTCTTCTATTGAAATGCTCTTTAAAAAATTTATAATCTTTATACTTCCAATTGATAGATTTTTGAACTTGTCCACATATCTGATATAAATTTAATTTTTCTAAATTGTTAGTTGGAACAGCTATAGATTGTTTGTCTCCTTTACTGACAAATTTGATATGATATAAATTTAGACAAACCTTATTGACTTCATCTCTTAATGTTACTAAATCTGCCATCTCATTTCTATCATCATCATTAAAAATGACATCCCAATTTTCATTTTGCAATGATTCATATAATTTGTATTGTATAGAATCTTTTACAAAATTATTTTCATCAAATCCCATTGATTCTTTTGTTAAATCTGCTCCTTCCCAATGAAAAGGTATAATTTCATTTTTTGGAAAATCTAAAATTTCTTCATTATATTTTATATATCGATTTCCAAAAAGAATAGAATTTTCTATAAAACCTATCTGAGGAGGATAATCTCCATTAAAATAACTAAGTAAAGTTTTTGGCTCTTGTGTTCCTTTTATTATTAAAACATCTAATGTTGAAATTTTTTCTATTTTAAATCCATTTGTATTTATTACTAATTTAAAACTAATTATATCCTTTGCAGTTAATAAATCAAATAATATATCTCCTGTTTCACTTGGATTTTTAATTTGTAATTCACAATCCCATAAGTTAAATAAGACACCTGAAATTTTTAGTACGTACTTTTTATCGATTTCTTTATAAAATAGAGGATTCCAGTCAATAAAATAAGGTATTGACGCTGGTCTTGTTTCTATAACTTTGGGTTCTAGTGTATCCAGCACTTCATTAGGATCTATGTCCGGATCAATTAATTTATCTCCTACACTTGAACACCAATTTGTAAGCTCTTTTAAATTCCCTCTTAAATATGACCAGATTTTACCTTTAGTTGAAGCTCCAAAAGAGACTTTATCTCCATTTTCAAATCCAACTCCAAAAATATTATTCTTAAAACCAGCATTTAATTCAGCTTTTGTTATAGCAGATTGTAAATTACTGCCAAAGTAAGATTGAAAACTCTTATCCTTTCCTGGAGTCATTCTCATACCAACGTTAAATAACAATAATCTCTTTACGTTGTAAAATACCTTAAATACATCAATTTCTGAAATTTTTGTATATCCTTCAACAAAAACTTTATCAACTAAAAAATTAAAACTTTCTTTTTTAACTGATGAATGGATAAAAAGCAAATTATTTTTGGTCTCATAATGAATTACCATTAAATGCCAATCAAAATTTTGAAATTCACTAAAACTTCCCCACTCAACATTAAATTCTTTACCTAATAAAATAACCAAAGTCCTTTCTTCTTCATTATATGAGATGAACCTATGTTTGTATTCAGGAAAATCTTCTTTTGTAATTACATTTAATTTCTGAAAGACATTTTTCGAATTTTTATAAACTAATGTACTAAATGCAGGATTTATGTTTTGAAAAGGAATATCTGATTCTTCTATATTATTAAATCCTGCTAAAAACTCACTAAAATCAATCTGATCTTGAGTTGCAATTTGGCTTAAATCTGGTAAAATAGTATTCCAATTAGATTCCTTATTATAAAGTAAATCTATACCTTCCTCAATTCCTTCTTGTCTTAAATTAGCAATAAATGAAGCATTCCCTAATTTAATTGAATTACTGACTCTTGTAAATCTTCCAATAAACTGAAGGGTAATAGGCAAACTTTTTCTTATATCATGTAATGCTGCAATTTTTAATTCAGGTAAGTCAAAACCTTCTCCAAGCATATCAACACACACTATTATTTTATGTTTTCCTTTTTTTATGTTTTCTAGAATAAATTGTCTGTTTAAAACATTCGAATGGATTACAACGGGATTAAACTCAGTATAATTTTCATACAATTTAAATACTTCATCAGCTCTTAAATTGGTTCTGCATCTTGCCATGAGAAAATGATCCAATTTTTTAATATCTCTATCATCTTTTAATTTTTCAATGGCTTTTAAAGCAATTTCCTTATCAGCAATTTCTCTATCATATTCTCTAACTGGTATAAAATCAATTTTTTGGAAATAACCTTGCTCTTGTGCATCCTTCATAGAAAAATTATAGATAAATTTTCCTGAAAGACGCTCTCCATCGTATCTAAAAGGTGTAGCTGTAAATTGTATTACCTTTCCTTTTTCAAAATATCCAATTACTCTGCTCCACTGTTTTGCTTTTGCATGGTGCGCTTCGTCAACAAATAAATGTGAGCATAGACCAGCAATAATTTCAATATATTCATTAGGTATATTTGAAATTAAATTCATTGTAGATATAATAACATTTGATTTTTCAAAAAAATCTTTTAAATCTTCTATTTTTTTTATTCCTGTATCTAATATTCCAACTTTTGGATATAATGCAGATTGAGAAACAATACCAAATTTTTTTAAGATACCTAGTGAAATAAATTTTTCGGAAAGCTGACCACGCAAAGAATCAGAAGGTACAATAACGAGAAGTTTTTCGCATCTATTAGCTATTAATACAGAAAGCATGGTTTCTGTCTTTCCTGTTCCAGTTGGCAATACAACAATACCAGCTTCTTTCGAATTTGTAAAATGCCCTAAAATATTATGTATGGCTCCTAATTGTGGTTTTCGCAATCCTTCTCCGCTAACTTTAGAATTGTTATCACTTTTATAAACAAAGCTATCTTTCCAAGAATCAATTATTATACTTGGATCGTTTTCATTCATATCAGGATGTTTTATCCACTTTTTTATAACAATTTTTTCAGTTGTAGGAGCCCCATTTGACAATAAAATGAAATCAGTATTGTCAGAATATATGTTCTTATTTCCAGTTATGCAATACTTATTATTGTTGTAATTAAATGTAATATAACTTCTGTTTTTCTCATTTACAACAATTTCGATTTCTCTTTCAATATCTTTTAAATTAATTATGTAGTTATTATAGATTTTTATTTTTTCTCGTAACTCTGGTAAAATTATTTTCATAACGGTTCAATTAGTTAGTTAAAGTCTATTAATTAAATTATTCTCAAATTTAATTATCTGAATTGCTGTATTTTTACGGAAAACCATAATTGCTTTAATAAAGCATTGAGAAACAATTTTAATAATAAGTAGAATAAAAAAAGCAAGTGTTTTTACCTGATTTTTTTAGAAAAAAATGTCAAATCTTTTGAAAAATAAAAAGATATAAAAAAGGACAATCCCTCCAAAAAGAGGAACTGTCCTTAGGCAAATTTTTTAGATTTGCATTCTAACGAATGCGTACAGTTAATGGTAATCTACTAAAAAGGCTAAACGCAGGTTATTCGTTTATTGTATCGCCTTCTTTAGTTTCTTCGCTGGCAATTTTTACCAGTTTATCATTTGGAGTTAAATCGCCAAATATTTCTACTTTATCGTCGATTTCTCTTCCTTTTTTAACGTCAATTCTGGTTGCTTTATGGTTAACCACTTTTACCACATAAAGTCCTTCTGCAGAACTTACTAAAGCCGTTTTCGGGATTACGTAGGTGCTGTCTTTCGCGTTAAGCGGTAATAAAACTTCGGCAACCATTCCAGGAAGTAAGTTGCCGCTGGTGTTGTGAACGTCCATTTCGACTCTTTCAGAACGCAGTTTTAAATCTAAAGCGCCAGACATTCTGGTAATTTTTGCGGTAAAAGTATCTGGTAACGATTTTACATTAAAACTCATTTCGTCGCCCGGATGCAGATATCCTGTGTACAATTCCGGAACCGAAACCGCCAAACGTAATTTACTTTGCTCCTGAATCGTTAATAAAGGTAAATCTGAACCTTTTCCTGCTGGTCCAACAAATGTTCCTAAATTGACATTTCTTGCTGCTACAACTCCGTCAAATGGCGCACGAATTTCAAGATAACCTCTCATAATCGAGATTTCTTTGTGTGCTGCAATTGCTGCCTGATATTGTGCGTAATCAGAATTCTTTTTGCCGCTTGCCATTTCTAAATCGTTTTTAGAAATTGTTCCTTCCACCTTGCTTGTTTCGTACAAACGGTTGTAAGTGCTTTTGCTGGTTGCATAAATTGCTTCCATCGATTTTAATCTCGATTCGGCAGCTGCTAATTGCGAACTGATTTCCGGAGCTTCTAAAACAATTAAAAGCTGTCCTTTTTTTACTTTAGAACCAATATCAACTTTTAAGGTTTTTACGAAACTGCTCACTTTGGCGTACAAATCAACTTGTTGAAAACCCGTTAATTCTGCTGGTAAACGTAATTCTGTAGTCAGTTTTTCTTTCGCTAAAAGGAAAGTTTCCACTTTAGGTTCGATTTCTGGTTTCGCAGTTTCTTCTTTTTTCTTTTCACAGCTGCTTAATGCTAATAAAGCTGTAAACAATATTGCGATTGATTTTATATTATTTTTCATTTTTTGGTTTTAATGATGAGATATAATGGATGCTTTCTTCGTCTTCAGGATCTAAAGAAACAGATTGTGTCGATGTTTTTTCTTGTGCCCACGCAAATATCTGCGGAAGGATTAATAATACGGCAAATGTAGAAAATAATAATCCACCGATAACCGCTCTTCCTAACGGAGAAACCTGATCACCTCCTTCGCCGTGTCCGATCGCCATTGGCAACATTCCCGCAATCATCGCAACCGAAGTCATGATAATTGGACGAAGACGCAACGCAGCCGCTTCACGAGCCGATTCTAAGGCATTTCCGTTTATTTTGCGCAATTGCTCGGCATTCGTGACCAAAAGAACGGCATTGGCAATAGAAACCCCAACCGACATAATGATTCCCATATACGATTGTAAATTCAACGTAGAACCTGTAATAGTCAGCATTAATAATGATCCTAAAACTACGGCAGGAACCGTCGTTAAGATTACCAGCGAAACTTTGAACGATTGGAAATTAGCAGCCAACATTAAGAAGATTACGAAAACGGCAACCAATAACCCCGTTTGTAAACTGCTTAATGTTTCGGTCAATACAGTACTTAGTCCAATTGGCGTTATAAACAAACCACGAGGCAATTCGCCTAATGAACTAATTGTTGACGACACATCTTTTGATGCCGTACCTAAATCGGTTTGGTAGATGTTGGCCGTAACGGTAATGTATGGCATGGCTCCTAAATTGTCATTTTCACCGCTTACAAAGCCCGGTGTAATTTTGGCAACGTCACTTAAAACAGGACGAAGCGAGTTCTTTAATACTGGAATTTCTCCAATATCGGTTTTGCTTTTCATTTTGTTCAACGGAACCTGAACTTGTACCGAATACGATAATCCCGCTCTTTCGTCAACCCAGTTGTTTTTTTCGGTGTAACGAGAAGATGAGGTCGAAGCTACCAATGAACGTGAAATATCATTCATATCAACTCCTAATTCAGCTGCACGGGTTCTGTCGATATCAATATTCATAGCCGGATAATGAATTGGCTGTCCAATCTGCACGTCTCTGAAATATGAAATCGCTTTTAGTTTGTCTACAATTTGAGTCGCGTATAATTCGTTTCGTTTTTTGTCTTTTCCGGCAACTCGAATCTCAATTGGAGTAGGAGAACCTTGACTTAAAACTTTATCTGTCAATTCGATTGGTTCGAAAGAAAGTTTGGTGTCTGGTAAAACCTTTTTCAAACGTGCTCTAAACTCGTCTTTAAAGTCATCCATATCTTCATGATAATCTTTTAAACTTACCTGAAAAACGGCTTCGTGAGAACCTGCCATGAACAAATAAATCGGGTTAATCGAGAATAGAGAAGGGTGCTGACCGACATAAACAGAAGTGATTCCGATATGATCTTTGCCCACCATTTTTTCTAATTCTTTCAAAACAACTCGGGCTTGTTCTTCGGTTCTTTCCAAACGCGTTCCGTCAACGGCGCGCATTCTTAACTGAAACTGACTCGAATTGGTTCTTGGGAAAACGTCTTTTCCGATAAATCCAATAAAGATTACGGCTAAAACTGTAGCCACAACTAAATACGTAATACTCGTTATTTTTTTATGTACAAACAAACGGTCTAAAGTGCGCATAAAACGGTTTCTGAATTTCTCGAAACCACTTACTTTTCCGTCGTCGTTAAAATCTTCTCTTTCAACTAAATCTTTTTTCTGAGCGATTAAATTTTGCTCAGATTCAGGAGTTAAACCACAATCATTAAATTCGGCTTCATCATCTGTGATTTCTGGACCATGTGCATGTTTTTCGTGACCTTTCATCATCCAGTTCGCCATTACGGGAACAAAAGTCTGAGATAATAAGAACGAAATAACCATTGAAAATCCAATGGCTAAAGCCAAAGGCAAAAACAACGCTCCCGGAATACCAACCATGGTAAATGCCGGAGCAAATACTGCCAGAATACATAGTAAGATCAATAATTTAGGCAATGCAATTTCCTGACAGGCATCCCAAATGGCGAGTGCCTTGGGTTTTCCCATATCGAGATGCTGGTGAATATTTTCGATTGTTACCGTACTTTCATCCACCAAAATACCAATCGCCAAGGCCAATCCTGATAATGACATTAAGTTGATCGTTTGTCCGAATAATTTCAGGAATAAAACCCCAGAAATAATCGAAATCGGAATCGTCATAATTACGATTAATGCGGCACGTCTATCACCTAAGAATAATAAAACCATTAATCCCGTAAGAACCGCACCGATAATTCCCTCTGTAATCAAACTTTTTACCGAGTTGATTACATAAACTGACTGGTCAAATTCGTACGTAATGTTTACATCTTCAGGAAGTGTACTCTGAATTTTTGGTAATTCTTTTTTCAATTTCTGAACCACATCCCAAGTCGAAGCGTCTCCGGCTTTTGCAATACTAATATAAACCGAACGTTTTCCGTTTACTAAAGCATAACCCGCCGTAATATCGGCACCGTCTTTTACCTGAGCCACATCGCCCAGTTTTAAGTTCTGAACACCGCCTTTGAATAACGGAATCTGTTCAAAATCTTTAACTTCTTTAATCGTATTGTTGGTTGGTGTAATATAGTTTTTGTCGCCCATACGCACGTTTCCAGACGGAGCCGTTTGGTTGTTCAAACGAATCGCATCTACGATTTGGTCTGGCGTCATATTATGAGAACGCAATAAATCTGGATCTACGTTAACCTCAATTGTTCTTGGGCTTCCTCCAAATGGAGCAGGAGATAATAAACCAGGAATTGAAGTAAACGAAGCACGAACATAAACGTTGGCTAAATCCTGTAATTCGTTGTTTGATCTAATTTTTGAACTCAAAACCAATTGTCCAATCGGCAGAGACGAAGCATCAAAACGAATGATAAACGGAGGCTGTGTTCCTGGAGGAAAAGCCGCCTGAATCCTGTTCGAAAGCGCACTTAACTCGGCTGCGGCCTGCGCCATGTTGGTTCCTTCATAATAGGTTAATTTCATAATCATTAACCCCTGAATATTTTTGGTTTCTACCGATTTGATACCGTTGGAGAAAGGTAAAACGTTCACGTAGTTTTTGGCAAAATAAGCTTCCATCTGGTCTGGCGTATAACCTCCAAACGGGTGCGCGATGTAGATAACCGGCAAATTCATTTTCGGCAAAATATCTACCTTAATGTCTTTGATGGCACCGATTCCGAAGAAAAATAGACCCGCAACCAATACTAAGATCGATATGGGTTTGCGGAGTGCAAAACGTATTAAATTCATTAGGATTTATAATTAAAATTCATTTATAAATAAGTCAAAATTTCCTGTTGCAGCAACTTTCAATAAGTACGACTGCCACACATTATTATTGACAATATCACGATCGATTTCGGCGCGGTTTAAAACATACATCGTCTGCGTTAAATCAGTCAAATCGGTTAAGCCGTTTTTGTATAAAGTCGATTTCTGGATGTACGCTCTTTTTGCAGCATCAACCTGAATTGGTGCTTCGGCATAGTTTTCCAAAGTAATTCTGATTTTATCTTCAGCAAAATTAAGCTGTGATTTTAGTTCGCGATCAGCCTGATTGTATTCTTCCTGCAAACCTTGCGAAACAAATTTCTGAGCGCTTACTTGTTTGCTTGAACGGAAAGGTGTGGTTAAATTCCAAGTAATTCCAACACCAATCAAATAGTTCGAACGGTCTGGATTTACTCCATCCCAATAATTTCTAGAAAAAGCGGTTTGATCGGTCGCGTATGAATTTTCAAATCCAGAAGCTCTGGTTTGCAAAACGCCAAAAGCTGTCATAGTAGGATAATAGAATCTTTTGTACAATTTAACCTGTTGATTGCTGTAATCAATTTTGGTTTTATATAATTGCAATAATGGGTGAAGACTGTCTGTAGCAGCTTCACTTTTAACCAATTCTTTTGGAATCTGAGTTACAAAAAGTGTGTCAGCCACAAAATCCTGCGGTGCAACACCCATTAAATCTACTAATTTATTGTTTTGTTCTTTAACGAAGTTTTTTGCAAGGTTCAAAGCAATTTTAGCTTTTGAAACTTCGGCTGTAGCCAATGTAGAATCTACTCCGGCCAACAATCCGTTTTTAACTCTCGCAGCAGCCGTCTTTTTGAAAACTTCTGCACGAGAAAGATTTTTTTGCTGTGAAATCAATAATCTTTGGCTTGCCAAAAGATTTAAATAAGCAGCCGAAATTTTAATTTCCTGTTGAAATTTTTCCTGCTGTAAATCTCTTTCTTTAGCCTGAACATCAATTTTAGAAAGGTTGATTTTTTCTTTCGTTTTTCCGAAAGTGAAAAAATCCCAGTTCATGTTCACTAAATACAACGCTCCAAACGCCGAATTCCAGTTTTGTTCAGGAAGAGGTAAACCTGACGAAGCTACTCCTAAACCTCCAAATCCGTAAAGCGGTCCGTTTTGTCCGTTTACGGTTCCGTAATCCTGCTGTGCCGATAAGTTAAGATTCGGCAGATAATCACGACGGGATTGTTTTAGAGTCTCTTTTGATGCATTGGTGTAATTGTTTTTTGCTCGGATAGAACCGTAGTTTTCAAGTCCTGTCTTAACAGCTTCTTTTAAAGACAGGGTTTGAGCGTAACCGATTGAGGCAAAAATCAATAAAAATAAAAAGGTAATTTTTTTGAAATACATAAACTCAAGGTGTGATATAGAATATTTTTTGATGACACAAATTTATTTCTCTTACGCTGATAAAAGTCAGGTTTAGTGATGTACTGCACTAGTAAATGACGAATTGAATTTGTCATTTAATGGAAATAATTATTAAATATTTGTTCGTACTTTGTAAACTATTTCAGAATTAAGAATGAACAAAAGAATTGATAACATACTGGATAACAAATGGTGGCAAGAGGTCGCCGTTGTCCTTTTCTCCTTTACGATTTATACCTTAAAAAATGACTGGATGCTTTTCAGCTCCTTCATTTCGATCATGATGGGTATATTTTTCTATTGCATTTTGTACATGCATGCCCAATTTAACCGATTCTTTTTACTGCCGATTCTTTTCAAAGCAAATAAACCTGTAACGTATATTATTCTAACGCTTTTTGGAGTTTTTGTCTTTTCGGTCATTTTGTACGAAATCACAATGTTGGATATGTTTGCCAAATGTCATTTGTATCAAAATTCACATCAGAGAAGTTATGCTTACCAATTGGCGAGCGTTTTAGGAACTTTGGTCTGCATTCTGAGTCCGATTATTGTTTTTAAGTTTTATCGTATTCACAGAAAGCAAACCGATGCGGCTTTATTGTTCAATCAAATGCAATTGAATTCATTGAAAGGACAATTAAATCCGCATTTTTTGTTTAATACATTTAATACGCTTTACGGAATCAGTTTAGAATTTCCAGACCGAACGCCCGATTTGATTATGAAAGTTTCGCAGTTAATGCGTTATCAGTTAGAAAGTAACAGCAAACAATGTGTTTCTTTAGAAGACGAACTGGAGTTTATAAACAGTTATGTACAGCTGGAAAAAGAGCGTGTTGGTTATCGATGCGATATTACTTTTGAAAGTAAAGTAGACAAAGATTACACCTATAAAATTTCGCCGATGTTATTAATTGCATTTATTGAAAATGCCTTTAAACACGGAACCTGCGCGATTGAAAATTGCTTTGTAAAAATTGATATTACAGTTGAAAACGGTTTGTTGAAACTTCACGTAACCAATTCAATTCCGAAGAAAAACGACGTGATTTCGACTAAAATCGGATTAAAAAATACAATCGAACGTCTGAATTTAATTTATGGAAAAGACTATAAATTAGATATTAATGATGATAAAGAAACGTATGTTGTTGATTTAGAAATACAACTTAAAAAGTTTTTATAGGATGAAAGAAACTAAAAAGTGTATTATCGTAGACGACGAACCCGCAGCGCATTATGTTTTAGCCAATTATATAAAACAAAATCCGCAGCTGGAATTGGTTTTTCAAGGTTATAATGGCATTGAAGCTATGAATTACCTTCGCGAAAATACAGTAGATTTAATGTTTCTTGATATTAACATGCCTGAGATTTCGGGAATGGAATTATTGAAAATTCTGCCAACACACCCAAAAACTATTTTGACAACAGCATATTCTGAATTTGCCTTAGAAAGTTATGATTACGGCGTAATTGATTATCTGCTGAAACCGATTTATTTTCCGAGATTTTTAAAGGCAATCGACCGCTTTTTTGCAACAGAAAGTCATAAACCTAAAACAGAAGAGATTATCAATTCTGTAAGTGTAAAAGTCGATGGTTATTTTATTGAAATTGAACTCGATCAATTGTTATTTGCGCAGAGTTTTGGAAATTATGTAAAACTTCATACCGTAAAACGAACGTATCTGGCTTCGATAACAACAACAGAATTAGAGAAATGCCTGCCGGAAAAGAATTTTATGCGTATTCATAAATCGTATATTATTGCTTTGGACAAAATAGATTCTACAGAAAAAGATTTTGTGATTATTAAAAATGAAAAATTACCAATCGGAATTACCTATAAACGGGAATTAACCGACAGATTAAAAAAATAACGACGAGAATAATATTGCTTACTAATTCAATTATTTTCAAAAAAGCCTGCCAAAGAATTATTTCTTTTGCAGGCTTTTAATTTTTAGAATTAATTCATCTATTCTTAATAAATAAGTAGTACTTTTAATACGTTATTCAAGTCGAATTAAAAAAGTTGAAATCATGAAAAACGTATTCTTAATTGCTGTTTTTTTATGCAGCAGTTTTTTAATGGCACAGGAAGGAACTAATATGAAGAAAGTTGTAACGCCGCCAGAAAAGGTCAAGTTTACTTTTGAAAAAGAATATCCGGGAAAAGTGCCTGTCTGGTCTGAAGAATACGTAGGAGACGACAATGACGAAATACGTTATGAAGCCAAATATAATGTCGACAGTAAAACAAAAGCGGTTGCGATATACGATAATTTAGGAGTTTTAAAAGCTTACGAGCTTCAAATCCCGCTGAATAAACTTCCGTTGGCGGCACAAACTTATTTGAAGAAAAATTATGCGGCAAAAGCGGTTAAAGAAATAGCCTTAGTTGTTGATTACAAAAAAACGACAACCTATGAAGTTGGTGTGCAGAAAGATGGAAAATTTTATGATGTTGTGTTTGATAAAGATGGAGATTTTAATGTAGCTATCGAAAAAAATTAAGCTTACTTACTAATTCAATTATATTAAATGAGAAACCCGATACGTTTTAAACATATCGGGTTTTGTTTTACAAATATAAATTCTATTGGAATTTCAAATTTACAAATTCATCCCGCCAGAAACTTCAATTCTTTGTGCGTTTACCCAGCGCGCATCTTCTGTACATAAAAAGGCAACCACACCGCCAATATCATCAGGAAGTCCAACGCGTCCTAAAGCTGTTATTGATGAAAGCATTTTGTTTAATTGTTCATTATCACGAACAACACCGCCTCCAAAATCGGTTTCTATTGCTCCTGGAGCCACAACATTTGCTTTAATACCTCTTGCGCCTAATTCTTTTGCCTGATATTTAGTCAAAGTTTCGATTGCACCTTTCATAGAAGCGTAAGCTACATAACCTGGAGTTGAAAATCTTGCTAAACCAGTTGAGATATTTACAATTCCGCCGCCGTCATTCATAACGTTTAATGCTTTCTGAGTTAAGAAGAAAGGCCCTTTAAACTGAATTTTAGTTAACAAATCAAATTCTTCTTCTGTAGTTCCTTCAAATGAATTGTGAATTCCAATTCCAGCATTGTTTACGATGAAATCGAATTTATCGGTCTTGAAAGTATCTTTTAAAACTGTTTTTACTTCTTCAAAAAAAGCATCAAAAGTTCCAGATTCGCCAACGTTTAATTGTAATGAAGCCGCTTTTTGACCTAAACTTTCTATTTCTGCTACAACTGCATCTGCTTCTTCTTTTTTGCTGTTGTAAGTAATAATTACGTCTAATCCTTTTTTAGCAATCGCAATTGCCATGTTTTTCCCTAAACCTCTGCTGCCGCCTGTTATTAAGGCTATTTTTGTATTTACTGCCATTTTTTTAATGTTTATAGTTTATAGTTTGTTGTTTATTGTTTGCGAATAATTTTAAACACATAGAAACATAGTTTTTTGTTATGTTTAAAAGAGTAGAGAAAGAAACTCGTTTCTCACACATAGCTATGTGTATTTAGAGAAGTAAAACACCTTTTTTACATTTCCCAATCTATGTTTCTATGTGTTTAATTTAATTTGTGCATTAAATTAATTACCGTGTAATGCTTCAAATGAAGCTTTTAATTCCGGTACACTTGCATTAAGTCTAGTTTCGCTGGTTCCGAAAGTAAGTTCTTGTCTTCCTTCTTTTAACTGCTCAAAAATAGATTCGATGAAACTGCTTACGCTTGGATGCGCGTCGTGAAGCCCAATTCCGCCTAAATCCGTATTTAATGCTGGTGGAATAATTTCGACTACTTCAATATTCTTTTCTTTTAATAAATGACGAAGTGAAATCGTAAACGAACGGAAAAATGCTTTTGTAGCCGAATAAACGGGAACTTTTGCAAAAGGAGAAAAAGCCAATCCAGAAGTTACATTCATTACCGTTTTTAAAGAAGGTAAATTGATAAAAAGGGAAGTTAAATGTAACGGAGCTTCAATGTTGGTTGACAATTCAGCTTTCATACTTTCGTAAAAATCAGCATCAGTTACAGAAACCCATTTTTGAATTCCGGCGTTGTTAATTAAAACATTGAGATCGCTGTGGTTTTCTTTGATCCAATTGAAAAGTTCAATACGTTCTGTTTCAATAGATAAGTCACATACTTTAGTAATTACGGATGGGAATTTTTCCTTTACTTCGTTTAAAACAGATTCTCTTCTTCCGCAGATTATAACCGTATTATTTTCTTGAATAAATCTTTCGGTAAGCCCAAGACCAATACCGCTTGCTCCACCGGTTATTAAAATTTTGTTGTTTACTAAATTCATCTTTTTAATCTTTTAAATTGATAAGACAAAGGTAGGGGCAAGGTAATATTGAGAGTTTGTAAATATCAAACCGATGTTTGCGAAATTCAAATCACGAATTTTAATTTTCAATTTTTTAAATTCCAAATTCCAAATTTCATTTTATGTCATCCTGACGAAGGAAGGATGATATAAAATCTAAAATCTAAAATCTAAAATCTAAAATCTAAAATCTACAATCTAAAATCAACTTCGGAAAGCAATCGGCGTATAAGTAGTTTGTTTTTTAAAGAAATTAGAAAAGTGTGCTAATTCTTCAAAACCAAGTGAATAGGCTATTTCAGAGATATTCCAATCCGTTTGTTTTAAAAGAATTTTAGCTTCGTTTATTAAACGGCTGCTGATTAATTCGGTTGTGGTTTTTCCAGTGTTTTCTTTTAAAACCTTATTTAAATGATTGACGTGAACGGATAATCTTTCGGCGAAATCTTTTGCGGTTCTTAATTCAAGTCGTTGATTTGGAGATTCTATTGGGAATTGTCTTTCTAATAATTCGGCAAATAAAGAAGAAACTCTCGCTGCAGAATTATGTTTGGAATATAAAGCTGTTATAGGCTGTAATTTTTGTCCAAAGTGAATTAATTCGGCAACATAATTTCGAATTAAATCATACTTATATATATAATCAGAATTGATTTCTTTTTGTATTTTATTGAAAATCAATTCTACTTCTGAAACTTCTTCGTCAGAAAGCTGAAAAATAGGATAACCGTCAGAAGCAAATATTGGAAGTTCGTCTAAGTCGATACCGCTTTTGCTTTTCGATAAAAATTCACTTGTAAAAACACAAAACTGTCCGCCTTGGTTGGTATCCTGCGGAAGATAATTGTATGGAATTTTAGGAGTTGCAAATAACAATCCCTGTTTTTTGATTTCGATTACTTTGTCGGCGTACTCGGCTTTATTGTGTCCTCTGATCAAACTTATTTTATAATAAGCTCTTCTGTCATAAGGCATTCCAGGTTTTCCTTTCATGCGCTCTAAAAGTTCTTTTATATCAAAAACATTAAAATGACCGATTTCTTTTTGAATGTCGTTTGGAAGTAACGAATTGGGTTCAACTGTTGAGCCTTCGGTAATATCTTTATAAAATGAATCTAAGGATTTCATATCGTTTCGAATTGTAAAATTCAAATATACGAAAAAAAAAAGATTGTGTGGTTTACCGCAAAGAGCGCAATGTTTCTCGCAAGGTTCGCAAAGCTTTTAAATGAAAAAACTTGGCGAACTTAGCGTAATTCTTAGCGTCTTTGCGGTTAAAACAAACTCCCTTGTACAAATTCAGGCTCAGGATTGCTTCCAAATTGAAAAGTGTCAATCACAAAAAACTGTTTTATGATAGGATCAAATTCTCTTAAAACTATTTGACTGCATAAAAAATCGAAATTAACTGTGGTAAGAAGTTCTGAAGCTGTTTTAAGATGTTCAGGACTTAATTGTCTGGCAATAGACATGTGTGGATTTTCACTTTTTTTAAGTTTTAAAAACTTTAAGGTTTCATGAATCTTTTTCATTATTGGAACAAGATTTTTTTCTGAATCTTCGGTTACACCAATAAAAAAAGCACCACTATTGGGAAAAGAACTAAAATGATTTAGAGAAACTTGAAAAGGTGTAAATGTATCGGAAATTTTAGAAACCTTTTGTTTGATTGAACTAAGCTGTGATTCATCAATTGTAAATTCGCAAATTGTTATATGTGCTTCAGAATTGCAGCTGTGATACCATTTGATTTTACTTCTTAAAAAATCTTTTAATTTTTTAACTGGTTCAACCAATTCTTTAGAATAAAATACAATAGAATATGTTTTCTCCATATCTTGAAACTTTGATTTACACAAATTTATAATTTAAATTGTGCGGTCAAATATTTTCGTTAAGCTTTTAATAAACTTTGAAAGAGAAAAACGAAGGCGGCTATATTTTTCCTTTTAAATGTAATCTATGCAGAATTTCAGATTTTAGTAGACCGCTTCCGCCTCCAAAATGCTCTATTACTTCAACATCTGGCTGGTTTTTTAAGCAAAATGAAGCAAATTCTTTTTCGACATGATCTTCTATTGCTGAACTTAGGAGAACAACATCAATTTTATGATTCTGAAAGTATTCTTGAGCCTCTTTTTCATTGTTAAATGCAATTGCATTCCAATCTTCATAAGCATTTACAAGACGAAGTAAAATGGCCAGTATTTCTTCATTTTTTCCAAGTAATAAGAATTCCAGAGTTTTCATTTTTTTAGTTTCTAAGGTTCTGAGATACCGAATATTTAACTTTTATTTTACAAATTTAGAGGTTCTAATTTTGTTTCAACTTAATCTAGGATAAGTTTTTTAGTTTCTATTTTACTTTTTTTTGATTATTTAAAGCGACTTAGAATTTTAGTTTTTATTTACAAATATAAGAGAATTAGAATCTTAGGTTTTTTGTGGAAATTCTGCGGTTAAATATCTAAAAAAAATCTTACCGGAATGAGGAAAACCGTAATGATATTTGATAAACTGGGTATAGATTTGCGGTGTAAAAATCAAGAATAGTGTTTTACCTTTTTATGCTGTTCCGTGTGTTTTTTACGGTTAAAAATGTTTTTGGAGAGACAATTTTTTAATTTTTAAAATTTGACATATTCATTTGATCGTGGGTAACTTGTAGAAAATTGTTATATACAAATACTGTCTAATTTTTTTAGGTTTTTAGATTGGGTTATTTATTTAACCGTAATCTAAAAACCTTTTTTTTTAGCCCAGTAATAAAATCCCTGTAATCCATAAATATAGGTAGTCCCAATTGCTTTTAAATTTTTGCGGCGATGAACCATAAAACGTTTTAAAAGCGGCCGAAAAATGAGAAATGTCTTTGTAGCCGCATTTATAAGCTACTTCACTTACGGTTGCTGATTTTTCTCTAAATAATTCTTTAGCGTATTCCATTCTCAGTTTAATAATGAAGCTTTTTACAGTTGTTCCAAAACAAGCTTTAAAACCTTTTTTGAGTTTAAATTCGTTTAAAGAAATCATTCTTGATAGCTCTGTAAGGGTGGGAGCCTTTATATAATCTTTTTCCAGAATCAGTTTTGCTTGCTGAAGTTTAGAATAATCTTCATCGTCAATTTTGTCTTTTAGTTTAGGTTTTGTTGAAATAGCTTCGAGCTGATGTATTAAAAGTTCCCGAATTTTTGTTTCAATAAACATTTTCTTTAATGCCCCTTGGCGGTTACAGTTTCTAATTTCAGAAATTATCCATTGTATAGCCGGAGTAAGCGGTATGTATTGAGAAGTTAAATAACCGGATTTTTTTAATAGAATGTTTTTCGAGAATTTTTCATGTACTTTCCAGTTTTCATTAATTATTTTGTAATAAAACTCTTTAGAGAAGATTATAGCCAGATAATTAACTTGTTCAAACGCTGGAATACTATAAGTAGCTTTAAACTTAGTTGTATAAAAAATATTATGTGTGCTTTCTTTGATATTTTGATCTGATTCTGGCAGTTCAATATTAGTTTCGATGTTGCCGGAATTTACAAAATCCATTACAACACATTCTTCGTTAATTTCAAAAATGTCTGTTTGTGATTTAGAAAGACATAGCTGAGTATCAATTATAACCATTCCATCTGTAGATAAAATATGGCTTTTTATTTCCTCAGTTTTTTCTTTTTTTATGTCAATAATTTCTTCTGTAAGGATACTTTTAGGATCGTATTGATCTTTAATTTCGATATTGATAATTGGTTTTTCATGGGCTGATAGTTTCGATCTGATCTTCAAAATATAATCCGTTTTTACAAAATAATAATCCGTTTTTCCCTAACTTTTTTAAACCAGTTGAGAGTACTTTTGCGCCAAAGTTATTTATAATTAGTCTAATTAAAGATATGTCAACTCGTAAAATTTTATTTTTTATTTCATTTTTATTCTTTTCGTTCTTTGTAAAAGCCCAGCAAAATCAGGGTTTCGTAGTATCTGGACAAGTTTCTGAAAAATCAGGACAAACAATTCCCTATGCAACCGTAATGATAGAAAAAACTGACTTAAGCGTGATTTCTGATGAAAACGGAAAGTTTGTTTTTAAGAATGTCAAGCCCGGAAAGTATACTTTGAAAATTTCCGCAATAGGTTTTTCGAACTTCAAAAAGCATATAGAAGTTTCGCCTAATAATAACAATGTAAACCTTTCTATAAAATTAGAGAATGAGTTAAACGAATTAGAAAGTGTATCGGTTATAGGGCGTTCGGCAGTTAATAAGGTTAATAAGCAAGCTTATAATGTAACAGCTGTCGATGCAAAAAAACTGCATAACTCTACTTTAGATTTGGCACATGCATTAGACAGAGTATCAGGAGTACGTTTTCGTGAAGCCGGCGGAGTAGGATCTCGATCAGAATTATCGATTAATGGTTTTTCCGGAAACCAAATTAAAATTTTTATTGATGGTGTGCCGATGGATAATTTTGGCTCGTCTTTTCAAATCAACAATATTCCAATTAACCTGGCTGATCGTGTAGAGGTTTATAAAGGTGTTGTGCCCATTTGGCTGGGCGGCGATGCTTTAGGAGGGGCTGTTAATATTGTAACAAACAGTAAACCTCGTACCTATGTGGATGCTTCTTATTCCTTTGGATCATTCAACACGTTCAAGACGGCAATAAACGCGGGCTATACTTCAAAAAGTGGTTTTACTACGGAGATTAATGCATTTCAGAATTATTCAGATAATAATTACTGGGTAAATGTTGAAACTAATGATTTAGAGACTGGTAAATATTATCCAGAAACACGAGTAAGAAGATTTCATGATAATTACCATAATGAAACTGTAATCTTTAATATTGGAATTACGGGTAAAAAATATGCCGATAAATTAATGATTGGTTTTACAGCCGGACAAAATAAGGCCGATATTCAAACTGGAGCCAGAATGGTTGCAGTATTTGGAGAAAGGTATAGACGCGGGAATACTTTAATGCCTACTTTAAAATATCAGGTAAAAGATTTGTTTACAAAAGGTTTGAATATAGATGTAACGGGAAACTTTAATTTTGGTTATGAACAAACTGTCGATACTGTAAATAGACGATACAATTGGTTTGGACAATATACACAAAACGATGGACCAGGTGGAGAAGCTGGCAGATCTTTGTATAAATTTAAAAACAATAATGGAATAGCCACTTTCAATGCTAATTATGCTTTAGGAGAACACCATTCTTTTTTAATAAACAACACATTTAACACATTTAACCGTAAAGGAAGTGACGAACTTTATCCTGAGTCCGTAACGTATCAGCAGCCAGAAAAGCTGCAAAAGAATATTTTGGCAGCGGGCTATAAATTTGACTACAATCAAAAATGGAGTACTTCATTATTTGTAAAGAATTATAGTTTAAGTACTACTCTCACCAGAAGTTATAATCCTTCTGGAAACTGGGGAGATGTTGCCTATATGGAGTTAAATGATAAATCATCTTCTTTAGGTTATGGAGGAGCAAGCAGCTATTATTTAAAGCAAAATCTGCAGTTAAAAGCTTCTTATGAAAAAACCTATCGATTGCCAACATCGAATGAAATTTTTGGTGATCCAAATGATAATTTACAGGGTAACAATAATTTAAAACCAGAATCGAGTAATAATATCAATTTGGGTCTTAGTTATCAAACTAGTTTTAATGATGTGAATGCCTTAACATTTGATGTAAATGGTATTTATCGTGATGCTTCTGATTTTATTCGTACTCAATTTAATAATAATCAGAACAAAACTGTAACTGTCAATCAAGGAAGTGTAAAAACAAAAGGTATCGATGGAGAGATTCGATACTCTTACAAAAAGCGATTTACCTCTGGTCTTAATATGACTTATCAGGATATACGTAATTTGACCAAATATGAGCCAGAACAAAATTTTGTTTCCTATTACTATAAAGACAGAGTGCCCAATATTCCTTATTTGTTTGGTAATCTGGATGGAACAGTATTTTTTAACGATGTATTTAAAAAAGGAAATAATTTATCTGCAGGCTATAATCTTCTTTATGTACATTCTTATTATCTGTACTGGCCAAGTCAAGGAAGCTCAAATGGTAAACACGATATTCCTGTACAGTTCAAGCATGATTTAAACTTGGTCTACACGATGGCTAATGGAAAATATAACATTGCTTTAGAATGTCAAAACTTATTGGATAATGAACTTGTAGATAATTTTTCACTTCAAAAACCTAGTCGTGCTTTTTATCTAAAATTCAGATACTTCTTTAACAAGTCTAATAAATAATCCTAATATAAATTTTAATACTTATGAAAACAATTAGCAAATTACCTTTACTATTAGCTGCATTTGCTTTCACTTTTACTTCATGCGAGAGTAGTGATGATAAAAATGAAGGAACTAGCGGGGAAACAGGAAAATCAAAATATATAGTTACCGTTTCTACAGGAGCAACGGGAGTAGCAGATTATTTATTAACTGCCGACGATATTTCAAAAGGATCAATTACCACTGCTGGTAACGGATTAGAACAAGACGGTACTTATCGTTATTATTTATCAACGCAAAACAAATTCTTTAGTTTCCTTTATGGTCAGGGAAATCCGGGAGCTGTTACTACTTATGGATTAACTGCTAATGGAGATTTGACTAAAACTTCAAATTTCCAAGCAGAGACAGTCCAAGTTTTTGCGCCAGTTAACAAAGATATCTTAATGGTAAAAGTGCCAAGAAGCGGTGCTTCAATTTCTTATATGTATAAAGTTGATGCAGAACAATCTATTCTTACAGGAACAGTGTCACAAGATACCAGACTTTTAATTGGAAATAAAAACCCAGATTTAGCAGAAAGAGCGCATTTTACCTGGGCAACTCAGGTGGGTGATAAAGTATTTATGCCTTATATGAAAATTAACGGTGCTGGGGATACTTTTGGAACAAGACATCCTGATAGTACTTGGGTAGCTGTTTATAGTTATCCAGATTTAAAATTAGAAAAAGTAATTAAAGATGACCGTACAAGTTACTTAGGAGCTTATTTTATTAATGGATTGTTTCAGGATGAAAAAGGAGATGCTTATGGATTTTCCGGAGCTATTGCAACATCTAATAGCGTAGTTACTTCTACAAAACCTTCGGCTGTTATTAAAATTAATAAAGGTACTACAGAATTTGACAAATCTTACTTCTTTAACGTTCAGGAAAAATCTGGAGGATATAAAATCTCTTCAACAAGTTATATTTCAAATGGTAAGTTCTTATTATTAATGTACGGAACTCCAGGAACTAATGCAGGAGCTGTTAAGTTAGCTGTTGCTGATGTGTACAACCAAACCTTTAAATGGGTTACAGGAATGCCTGCTATATTAACAAATGCGACTACTCGTTATAATATTACAACAGAAGATGGAAATTCAGCTGTTCTAGGTGTAAATACTCCTGATGGTAACTGGATCTATACTATCAATGGTACTTCTGGTGCAGCTACACAAGGTATGAAAGTGGAAGGCGGACAAATTACTGCTATCCAAAAATTAAAATATTAATTATTTTTTTTAAACCGTGAGTCTTTTGGCGGGGACTCGCGGTTTTTTATTTATTCTATTTATCTATCAAAAATATGTTTTCTTCTTCCAAACCAAAACCTAATACTAAGAAAAAAAGTAAAAAATCGCTTTTTAAGCGTATTATGGCCTGGCTCCATTTATGGCTTGGCTTAGCCTCTGGAATTATTGTTGTCATTGTCAGCCTTACGGGCTGCATTTATGTTTTTGAAAATGAAATAAAAGATTTTATCGAAGACTGGCGTTTTGTAAAACCACAGGAAAAAGCTTTTTTGCTTCCCTCACAGTTAGCTACAATTGCAGATAAAACTATGAAAGGCAATCATGCCACAAGCGTTACTTTTGGAGAAAAAGACGAAGCTGCCATTGTAGGTTATTTTGTTGAAAAAAAAGAAGATAAGGACGGAAAAGGAGAACATAAAAGAGGAGAAGGAAAAGGAAACCGAAAAAAGGATTTCGCTAAAAACGAAAATCCAAAAGGAAAATCGGAACTCAAAACTCAGGAAAAGGGAAAAGATAAAAAGAAAGAAGAAAAACCCAGAAAAAGAAGAAATGGTGTTTTTACCAGTATTTATATGAATCCTTATACAGGAGAAATATTAAATGTGAAATCTTTTTCAAGAGGAGATTCTCCTGATTTTTTCAGATGGATATTAAACGGACACCGAGCTTTATGGCTTCCATATGATATTGGAAGACCAATTGTAGGTGTTGCAGTTTTAATTTTTGTTGTTTTGTTAATTTCCGGAATAGTTCTTTGGTGGCCAACCAAATGGATTAAATCAATAATTGATAAAAGTTTTAAAATTAAATGGGATGCCAGTTTTAAACGTGTCAATTATGACTTTCATAATGTACTGGGCTTTTACAGCTGTATATTTCTTTTCTTCATTGCTGTTACAGGCTTAGTGTGGAGTTTTGGCTGGTGGAGTAAATCGTTATACTGGGTAACTTCTGGAGGAAAACCATTAACCGAAAACCGTGAATCGCCTAAATCTGATACAACAAATATTAAAGCTTTTAATATAACAACAGCAGATAAAGTACTGCTTAAAATGAGAAAAGAAAATCCACAGGCTTCCGGAATTTTGATTTCTATTCCGTCAAAACCCGCAGATCCAATTGGTGCTTTTATTTACAAACAAAAAAATACCTACTATAATATGGATAGGTATAATTTTGATCAGCAGACCTTAAAAGAAATTTCTATAAAAACACCCTTTTCGGGTAAATATATAGAAGCCAATATACCTGATAAAATCCGCAGAATGAATTATGATATTCATGTGGGAAGCGTATTGGGACTTACCGGAAAATTTATTGCATTTTTTGCCAGTTTAATCTCGGCTACACTGCCTATTACAGGATTTATAATTTGGTGGGGTAAACAAAAGTTTGGTAAAAAGAAGCCCGCACCAAAACCTAAAATAGCAGCGAAAGCAATTCCGATTGCTAAAAAAAATATTGCAGAACAAGAAGTTCCTGCTTAGAGAAAAATTAAAATTGGTTTTTAATTTCTTTTTTTGTTTTTTTTTGATCAAAGGCAAAACGTAATACGTTTTGCCTTTTCTATTTTTTAATTATAACTATTCGCTTTAAGCCATTCTTCACAGTCTCTCGTCCAGAATTTACTGGTGTCTTTTACGCCTAAACCAAAACCGTGACCGCCTTTTTCATATAAATGTAACTCTGCTGTAACTCCGTTTTTTTTAAGCGCTAAATAGTAGTTTATACTGTTTTCAGGCAGAACAACAGTGTCATCTGTCGCATGAATTAAAAATGCAGGCGGTGTTTGTGCCGTTACTTTCTTTTCGTTGGAAAAAGAATCTATTAAATCCTGCGTTGGATTATTACCAAGCAGATTAGACTGAGAACCTTTATGTGTAATAGCATTTTCCATAGATATAACCGGATAAATTAAAAGAGAAAAATCAGGACGTGCACTCACTTTATATGCTGATTCATAAACCTTATCATCATAATGCGTAGAAGCAGTCGTAGCTAAATGTCCGCCGGCAGAAAAACCAAGAATTCCAATTTTATTAGGATCAATGTTCCATTTTGCTGCATTCTGCCTTACATAACGTACAGCTTCCTGTGCATCCTGCAAAGGTCCCACATTTTTATTCTTCATAATTAAATCACTCGGAAGTCTGTATTTTAATACAAAAGCAGGAATTCCTAAGCTGTTAAACCATTGTGCCACTTTTGTTCCTTCCTTATCAATTGCCAGATGCTGATAACCACCGCCGGGAAGAATAATCACTGCTGTTTGGTTGGGTTTTGTTACAGCAGGAATAAATGCCGTAATTGTAGGTATTGTAACTAAACTGGTGCTTTGTAACTTTCCGTCAGTTACATTTTCTTTCTCTTTGTAATCTGCTGCTTTTATTTCATCAGGAATTTTTTTCCAAAGAGGCATTTCCTGTGCATTAATTTGAATAAAAACTCCCAGAAAAAGCAGGAAACTTAGTATGTATTTTTTAAACGGATGGCTGGCTGTATTTTTCAATTTTAAAAAGTAATTAATTGTTTTACAATGGGTTATTTGTGTCTTTAAAAGCGATTTTACAGATGTTCAAATTCCATAAAACTCCTTTTTCAAAGCTATCAAATTTCAGGACAATTTTACCCCTAAAAACGGATAAATTTCACCTTATAGCTTTTAACAAATATATTGTTTAATGTGTAATTTTGAGTTCTTTTTTTTACGCAATACATGAAATATAACACTTAAAATAATTTTATCTATAATTTATTTGGAATGTAAAGATTAAAAACTATATTTGTGCAATCGATTACATTGTTGTACGCTTTTTAAATTAAAATATTGATTTTAATGTGTTTAAATTCATTTGTATTGATGTAAAAGATTTCCTAAAAATATCTAACTATAATAACCATTTACCATGAATCAAACCGATGCTGTTACAGTAAATCAATCCGTCAAAGCTGCTGGAAAATACCGTTGGAGTATATGCGCGCTTTTGTTCTTTGCTACAACTATTAACTATCTTGACAGACAAGTTCTATCGTTAACATGGAGTGATTTTATTGCGCCGGAATTTCATTGGACAAATAATGACTACGGAAATATAACAGCTTTATTTTCTATTTTTTATGCCGTGTCTTTATTATTTGCCGGAAGATTTGTAGACTGGTTAGATACTAAAAAAGGATTTCTTTGGGCAATCGGGATTTGGTCTGTTGGAGCATGTCTTCACGCATTTTGCGGCATTGCCACTTCAGGAATTATTACAGGAAACTGGTTTGTTGGTTTTCATGGTTCAAAAGAAATAATCGAAACTGTAAATGATACTGCATTGGTAATCAATGTAAGTGTTGCACTTTTCATTTTTGCACGTTTTGTTCTGGCTGTTGGAGAAGCTGGAAACTTTCCAGCAGCGATTAAAACTACTGCCGAATATTTTCCTAAAAAAGACAGAGCTTTTGCAACCAGTATTTTTAATGCAGGAGCAACCGTTGGAGCTTTAGCGGCGCCAATTACAATTCCGTTTATTGCAAAATCTTTTGGATGGGAAATGTCATTTATCATCATTGGAGCTTTAGGATTTGTATGGATGGGATTTTGGGTTTTTATGTACGATAAACCAGAAAGACACTCAAAAGTAAGTGCAGAAGAATTAGCTTATATTCAACAGGATGATATTGAAGATAGTAAAATAGGTTTTAAGCCAGAAGCTAAAGGAAAAGTATCATTAGTAGAATGTTTTAAATACAAACAAACCTGGGCTTTTGCTTTTGGTAAATTTATGACAGACGGTGTTTGGTGGTTTTTCTTATTCTGGACTCCGGCTTATTTAAGTTCTGTTTACGGAATGGATTCTACAGAAGCGGCACTTCCGTTGTTTGTACTTTACATGATTACTTTATTATCAATCATAGGTGGCTGGCTTCCAACATATTTCGTAGAGAAAAAAGGAATGAATCCGTACGAAGGAAGAATGAGAGCCATGTTGATTTTTGCCTTCTTTCCGTTATTAGCCTTAATCGCGCAGCCATTAGGATATATTAGTTACTGGGTTCCGGTTGTTATTATCGGAATTGCAGGTGCGGCACACCAGTCTTGGTCGGCAAATATTTTTACAACTGTTGGTGATATGTTTCCTAAAAAAGCAATTGCAACCATTACCGGAATTGGAGGTTTAGCAGGCGGTGTAGGATCGACTTTAATTAACAAAGGATCAGGTGTATTATTTGATTATGCTAAAGATACTGAAATGGTGTTTTTAGGCTTTAAAGGAATTGAAGCAGGTTATTTCATCATTTTCTCTATTTGTGCTGTCTGCTACTTAACAGGATGGATCGTGATGAAATCATTAGTGCCAAAATACAGCCCAATTACAGATTTGTAACGAAAAATGTAAGCTGATAAAATATTTTTTCAGTTTCAATTATGGTTTTTCAATATAAAAAATTAATTTTGTGCAATCGATTACATTAATTTAAAATTATGACAAAATATAGTTCAAGATACGCGTCAAGCCCAGAAGCTGTAAAAAAATATGATACACAGCAATTAAGAGAAGAATTCTTAATTGATGACTTAATGCAGGAAGATGAAGTGGTTCTGGTTTACTCACATTACGATCGATACATTGCAGGTTCTGCTGTTCCTGTAAAAGGTGATTTACCATTAGAAACTATTGATCCGCTAAAAGCGCCTTATTTCTTAGAAAGAAGAGAATTAGGAATCATTAATGTTGGCGGAAACGGTTCTGTTGTAGTTGAAGGAACAACATACGAATTAGGTTTTAAAGATGCTCTTTACATTGGAGCCGGAAATAAAGAAGTTGTTTTTAAAAGTGATGATAAAAACAATCCTGCAAAATTCTATTTGAACTCAGCACCAGCGCACACAACTTACCCAACTAAGAAAGTAAGTCTGGCTGAAGCTAATAAATTACAATTAGGAACAATGGAAACGGCAAACCACCGTACCGTAAACCAAATGATTATTGGAAGTGTTGTTACAACCTGCCAATTACAAATGGGAATGACAGAGTTGAAACCGGGAAGTGTTTGGAATACCATGCCGGCACACGTTCATGATCGCAGAATGGAAGTTTATTTTTATTTAGATATTCCACAAGATCAGGCTGTTTGTCATTTTATGGGACAGCCGCAGGAAACAAGACATATCTGGATGAACAATCATCAGGCAGTAATTTCTCCGCCTTGGTCAATTCACTCAGGTTCAGGAACCAGCAATTATACTTTTATCTGGGGAATGGCAGGTGAAAACTTAGATTACGGAGATATGGATGTTTGTAAAATCACTGATTTAAGATAAGAAAATGACAAATTTATTTGATATAAAAGGAAAAGTTGCTCTTATTACAGGTTCGACACACGGGCTTGGAATGGCAATGGCAAAAGGATTAGGTCAAGCGGGTGCTACCATTGTAGTAAACGGAAATTCTTCTCAGGAAAAAATTGATAATGCTGTAGCAGAATTAAAAAGTGAAGGCATTCATGCAGTAGGTTACAAATTTAATGTAACCGAAGAGCAGGAAGTGAAAACGGCTGTTCAAAAAATCGAAAGTGAAGTTGGGCCAATCGATATCTTAATCAACAATGCCGGAATCATTAAAAGAATTCCATTGCTGGATATGGAAGTTTCGGATTTCAGAGAAGTTGTTGATATTGACTTAGTAAGTCCGTTTATCGTTTCTAAGCATGTTGCTAAAGGAATGATATCAAGAAGACAAGGAAAAATCATCAACATTTGTTCTATGATGAGCGAATTAGGCAGAAACACAGTTTCGGCTTATGCAGCTGCAAAAGGAGGCTTAAAAATGCTGACTAAAAACATGGCAACAGAATGGGCAAAATACAATGTACAGATCAACGGAATTGGTCCGGGATATTTTGCAACAGAACAGACAAAACCAATTCGTGTAGACGGACATCCGTTTAACGATTTTATTATAAGCAGAACACCGGCTGCAAAATGGGGAGATCCAAGTGATTTAGCCGGAGCTGCAATATTTTTATCTTCAAAAGCAAGTGATTTTGTAAACGGTCACATTTTATATGTCGACGGCGGAATTCTTGCTACAATTGGAAAACCTTCAAACGAAGAATAATTCTCAAATTATATTTAAAAAGACATGAGCGCAAACACATTCATACATGACAATTTTTTATTAGAAAATAAATACGCTGAAGAGTTGTATCATAATTACTCTAAAAATCAGCCAATTATTGATTATCATAATCACTTAAATCCACAGTTTATTGCAGAGGATAAGATTTTTGATAACATTACCAATGTATGGATCAATGGAGATCACTACAAATGGCGTGCAATGCGTACATTAGGAATTAACGAGCAGTTTGTAACCGGAAATGGTTCAGATAAAGGTAAATTCTTAAACTGGGCAAAAACAGTTCCGTACACAATGCGTAATCCTTTGTACCACTGGACACATTTAGAGTTAGCGCGCTATTTTGATATTTATGATTTATTGAATGAAAAATCGGCTGAGAAAATTTATATCGAAACTTCGGAAAAAATTAATTCTCAGGCATACAGCACACAAAATCTTCTTAAAAAAGTAAATGCTGAATTAGTTTGTACAACAGAAGATCCAATCGATACATTAGAATTTCACCAAAAATTCGCTAACAATTCGACTGGAATCAAAATGAGTACGGCTTTCAGACCTGATAAAGCCATCTTAATTGCTAATGATGGATATAATGCATATCTGGACACATTAGGGGATGTGTCCGGAGTTGCAATTAATACGTATGCTGATTTACAATCTGCTTTAAGAAACAGAATTGAGTTTTTTAATGCAAACGGATGTAAATTAAGTGACCACGGTTTAAATCAAATCGACTTTGAAGAATTTACTGAATCTGAAGTAAGTGCAATTTTCAAAAAGAAAAGAGAAAACAGAATCATTTCGCCGGAAGAAGCTTTAAAATTCCAAAGTGCCATTCTAATCTTCTTATCAGAAACATATCATGAGTTTGGATGGGTACAGCAGTTTCACTTAGGTGCATTGCGTAACAACAATGCTCGTATGCACAGAATTTTAGGACCTGATACAGGATGGGATTCTATTGGAGATTATCCACAGGCACAAAAATTATCTGCTTTCTTAAATGCTTTAGACAGTAAAGATAAATTGACTAAAACAATTATTTATAACCTAAATCCTGCCGATAATGAAGTTATGGCAACCATGATTGGAAATTTCAACGACGGAAGCGTTCGCGGAAAAGTACAATTTGGATCAGGATGGTGGTTCTTAGATCAGAAAGACGGAATGACAAAACAATTAAATGCTTTGTCTAACATGGGATTAATCAGCTGTTTTGTTGGAATGTTAACAGATTCTAGAAGTTTCTTATCGTTCCCAAGACACGAATATTTCAGACGTATTTTATGTAATCTTCTTGGTGACGAAATTAAAAGAGGAGAATTACCAAACGATATGGAATGGATTGGAAAATTAGTTTCAGACATCTCATACAATAATGCAAAAGAGTATTTCAAATTTTAATTAAAGTAAAGTTTAACCGCAAAGTTCGCAAAGATTTACGCAAGGTTCGCTAAGTTTTTTAATCCTTCAAATCTTTGTAATCTGTGGCAAAATAAATATAACATGAGCAGAGTAGTTGCATTTGGAGAAATCATGCTGCGTTTGTCGACTGAAAGACATTTACGTTTTTCGCAGTCAACGGCATTTGGTGCTACATACGGAGGCGGCGAATTTAATGTTTGCGTTTCTTTGGCTAATTATGGCGTAAACGCTGAATTTGTTACAAGACTTCCTCAAAACGAGATTGGTTTATCTGCATTAAAAGAAATGCGAAAAATGAATGTCGGTACACAGAATATAGTGTATGGAGGAGACCGTTTAGGAATTTATTTTCTGGAAACCGGAGCCGGAACCCGTGGCAGCAATGTAGTGTACGATCGTGCACACAGTGCTATGGCAACTATAGAAAAAGGACAGATAGACTGGGATAAAGTTCTTGAAGGAGCCGAATGGTTTCACTGGAGCGGTATTACACCGGCTATTTCTCAAACCGCAGCAGAAGCTTGTTTAGAAGCTATAAAAGCTGCACATAAAAAAGGAATTAAAATTTCATGCGACCTGAATTACAGATCAAAACTTTGGCAGTATGGCAAAACACCAAGCGATGTAATGCCGGAAATGCTGCAATACAGTAATGTAATTTTAGGAGATATCGATACAGCATATTTTATGCTGGGAATTCCAAAAGTAAATCCGAATTATCAGGACGAAAAATCGCTTCCTGTTTTATATGAAAAATTATTTGAATTAATCCCAAATTTAAAAATAGCAGCGACTACACTTCGTTATTCTGTGAGTGCTTCTCACCAAAGAATCGGCGGCGTTTTGTTCGACGGAAAATCACTTTATCAGGCCGCTGTAAAAGAAGTTACTCCGGTTGTAGACAGAGTAGGAAGCGGTGATGCTTTCATGGGAGGATTAATTTACGGATTGTTACAATATCAAAACAATAACCAGAGAGCCTTAGATTTTGCAGTGGCAGCGTGTTGCTTGAAACACACAATTGCTGGTGATTATAATCTGGTTACTTTAAAAGAAGTTGAAAATATGATTGATGGTGATGGTTCTGCATTAGTATCAAGATAATTAATAAAAATATGGCAAAGTTTTCAAGAATAGAGGTTGCACAGACAATGAAAGACAATGGGATGGTTCCTTTGTTTTTTCACTCTGATATAGAATTAAGCAAAAAAGTTTTAAAAGCATGTTACGACGGCGGTTCCAGATTAATGGAATTTACAAGCAGAGGTGATTTTGCGCACGAAGTTTTTGGAGCTTTAAATAAATATGCATTAGCAGAACTTCCGGGAATGATTCTGGGCGTTGGATCTATTACAGATGCGGCATCGGCTTCATTATACATGAGTCTGGGAGCTAATTTTATTGTAACGCCGGTATTTAGAGAAGATATCGCCATTGCCTGCAACCGCAGAAAAGTATTGTGGTCTCCTGGATGCGGTACTTTATCAGAAATAGCCAGAGCAGAAGAATTAGGCTGTGAAATCGTAAAATTATTTCCGGCAGATACTTACGGGCCTGAGTTTATTAAAGCAATAAAAGGGCCATGCCCGTGGACAAACATTATGCCTACAGGCGGTGTTTATCCAACAGAAGAAAGTCTGAGTTCATGGCTTAAAGCAGGAGCAACCTGCGTAGGTTTAGGATCTCAGCTTATTTCAAAAGATATACTTGACAATAAAGATTTCGACGGCTTAACGGCTAAAGTAAGCCAGGTTCTTGACATCATTAAAAATATTAGAAAATAAATAAGGAGTAATCATGCCAACCCTTATTTAGATACGTTTTTTTTAGATTTTAGAGATTGTAATTGAGCATTACGCTTGAAAATAATTCTTGTCACTCCTCACAGCAAGTTTTATTTTAATTACAGGTGTAATGTTTCATTTACAATATTTTAAAGAAACGAATAAGGTTTTAAGTGATTATTATAACACTTTTAAAAGAGAGAATTAAAATGAAAAAATTAAATAGAATAAATACAGGATTAGAAAAGTTACAGCCAATTAAGGTAATTCAGTTTGGAGAAGGTAACTTTTTAAGAGCCTTTGTTGATTATGCTTTTTACAGACTAAATAAAGAAGTTGATTTTAATGCCGGTATTGCAATAGTTCAGCCTTTGAAAGACGGTATGGTAAATATGATTAATGATCAAGATGGTCTTTATACCTTGTTTATGAACGGAATCAAAAAAGGTGAAAAGATACAAGATATTGAGTTAATTGATAATATCGTAAAAACTGTAAACCCATATACTGAATTTACAAATTATTTAGCTTTAGCTAAAGAAGAAGAACTTCAGTTTATTGTTTCTAATACTACAGAAGCTGGAATTGAATTTATTGAAAGTGATACTCCAGACATGCAGCCACCAGTGTCATTTCCTGCAAAATTGACGGTTTTATTATACGAAAGATTTAAACATTTTAATGGAGATGCTTCTAAAGGAGTTACAATAATTCCTTGTGAATTAATTGATTATAACTCTGAGACACTTAAAAAATATATTTTACAATATGTTGATTTATGGAAATTAGAAGATGCATTTAAAGCCTGGGTATCAGATGCTTGTACATATCATAGTACTTTGGTTGACAGAATCGTTCCTGGATATCCAAGAGCTGAAATTGAAGAATACAATAGTAAATTAGATTATGAGGATAATTTAATTGTTGCAGCTGAACCTTTTTTCCTTTGGGCTATTGAAGGTGGAGATGATTTAAAAGCAAAATTGCCTTTTCACAAAACAGATTTGAATGTAAAAATCGTTGATGATATACGTCCTTTTAAAATGATTAAAGTTCGTATTTTAAACGGTGCCCACACCGCAATGGTACCTTTTTCACTTTTGCATGGTAATAAATTAGTAATGGAAACTGTTAACGGAGATTTTACCGGAAAATTTGTAAATAGTGTTATTAGTGAAATTAGTGAAACTCTTAATATGGACAAAAATGAAATTACGGCCTATTCTGAGGAAGTAATGGACCGATTTAAAAATCCATTTATCAAACATGCACTTGCTGATATTGCATTAAATTCTGTATCAAAATTCAAAGTAAGAGTTTTACCTAGTTTATTAGGATATTTTAATGCTAATAAAAAACTGCCTGTTAATTTGACTTTTTCATTTGCGAGTTTAATTCGTTTCTACAAAGGAACTTGGAATGATCAAAATTTACCGGTTAAAGATGGTGAAGACATTACAACATTCTTTAATGGTCTTTGGAAATCTGACGACTATGAGAAAATCGCTCGTTTAACATTACAAAACAAAGGTTTCTGGGATGAGGATTTAACTGAAATTCCAGGATTAACCAAAGCGATTACTATTGCATTAGAAGAGATTGATGCAAATGGTATTGAAGCTGGTTTTGCTAAGTTTCAAGAAAGAATAAAATAAAAAAAGATAAAAAAAACAAAAAGAACAAGGGTTAATTATGGCAACGCAGAAAAAATTGATAAAAGTTCACCCAACCGATAATGTTGCGGTTGCTTTGGTGGATCTTACAGCAGGCGAAGTAATTGATTTTGAAGGAGAATCAGTTACGGTTGAGTCTGATGTAAAAATGAAACATAAGATTGCAATGGTTCCTTTTAATGTAGGAGACAGAATCATTATGTACGGTGTTTTAGTGGGTAAAGCAAGTGCAAGAATCGAAAGAGGAGGATTGCTTTCTACTGCAAATGTGAAACACGAAAGTGATAAAGTTACCGGTAAAACGGAAACTATTGGCTGGACTGCTCCTAATATTGATAAATGGAAGGACAGAACGTGGCAGGGCTATCATAGAGAAGATGGACAGGTTGGAACTGAAAATGTTTGGTTATTCTTCCCTTTAGTGTTCTGTGAAAACAGAAACATCGAAATCTTAAAAGATATTTTTGAGAAAGAATTGATGAAACCAAAAGAGAACGATTATCAATTATTGTTACGTTCTTTGGTAAAATCAGAAACTGGAGGAGCAGGAAATCAGGAAGCTTCAAATGATGCTAACTTATTCAATAACATTCAGGTGAAATTTATTACTCACCAAGGTGGCTGCGGTGGAATTCGTCAGGATTCGCATAGTTTAGCTAAATTATTGGCGGGTTATGTAAACAATCCAAACGTAGCAGGAGCAACTGTTTTGAGTTTAGGATGTCAAAATCTTCAAATTTCAATTTTTAAAGAAGCTTTAGATGCGATCAATCCGGACAGTAAAAAACCTGTTTTAATTTACGATCAGCAGTCTATCGGAACTATCGAAGCGATGCTTAACAGTGTAGTAAAAGATACTTTTGAGGCAATTAAAAAGGCTAACGAAATTAAGAGAGAACCAGCTCCGTTATCTAAACTTAGAATTGGTTTAGAATGCGGTGGATCTGACGGATTCTCTGGAATTTCTGCAAACCCAACATTGGGTGTAACTTCAGATTTATTAGCAGCTTTAGGAGGAACAACAATTCTTTCTGAATTCCCTGAATTATGTGGAGTAGAGCAAGAATTAGTAAACCGTTGTGTAGAAGATCAAAGCGGAAAACGTTTCTTAGATTTAATGCAGTGGTATGAAAAAACAGTTGTAGATGCTGGTTCTGGATTTGATATGAATCCTTCTCCGGGTAACATTAAAGACGGTTTAATTACAGATGCCATGAAATCTGCAGGAGCTGCTAAAAAAGGTGGTACATCGCCAATTACGGGAGTTTTTGATTACGGTGAATATATTACAAAACCAGGTTTAACTTTACTTTGTACACCAGGAAATGATGTTGAGTGTACAACAGCAATGGTTGGTTCTGGAGCTAATATGGTATTGTTTACAACAGGTTTAGGGACGCCTACAGGTAACCCAATTGCACCGGTTGTAAAAATTTCATCAAACACCCAATTAGCAAACAAAATGTCTGATATTATAGATATTGACACTGGAGGAATCATCACCGGAGAAAAGTCAATTGATGAAATGGCAGATGAAATGTTAGAGTTTATTATTGATGTTGCCAGCGGTACTATTAAAACCAAGGCTGCACTTTTAAACCAAAATGACTTTATTCCTTGGAAAAGAGGGGTATCGCTTTAGTTTTTTAGGTTCAAAGTTACAAAGAGACAGAGTAACAAAGATTTATACAGAGAGACGCACTATTGTGCGTCTTTTTTTTACCATAGAGGTTTAGATAATGTGAAAAGCTCCGGAGGAGCTAAATATTTGTAGATAACAAAAATAGGAATCAAAATTAAAGCTCCGGAGGAGCGGTATATTTTCGTTTATAAAAAAAATAAGCTCATGATTAAATGAGCTTATATATTTTATCTGATGAAAAAATTAAAAGTTTGTTCTCGAAGATGATTTACGAATATGTAATTCAGGTGCCAGAACGACCTTTTTTTCGATTTTAATTGTATCAGTTTTATCAACTTGTTCTAAGAAAACACGTGCAGCCATTTTACCCATTTCAAGCGGTGACTGATCTACAGATGTGATTGATAATTCCATGAACTTCGTAAAAGGCTCATTACTGAAACCTGCCACGCAAAACTCATTAGGAATACTGATATTTCTTTCCTTTAATTCCTGAATGGCTCCTAATGCAGCAAAATCACTTGATGAGAAAATAGCATCTGGCGGAGTTTCTAATTGCAAGAGTTTGTCGACAGCAGCTTTTCCGGCTTCAACCATACTTTTTACAGGAATAACATATTCTTCATTAAATTCAATTCCGTGATCTAATAAGGCTTGTTTATATCCCAAAAACCTGTTTTTAAAGATTTCCAGAGACTGATCTCCTGAGAAATGCGCGATATGTCTGCATCCTTCGTTAATTAAGTGTTTAGTAGTCAAATAACCGCCTCTAAAGTCATTAATGGTAACAGAACTTACCCCGTCGATATGTTTGCTTCTATCGAAAAAAATCAAAGGCACATTCTTTTGCAGTACGTTGTTAAAGGCATCGTCATTTTCGCTTGTAACATCGGTAACCGACATAAGAATACCGTCTACCTGAGCATCAATTAAAGTATATAGGTTTTCATTTTCTCTTTGTTTGCTTTCATGAGTCTGGCATATAATTACCTGATAGCCATGAGGCTGTAATTCTTCTTCAATGCCACGGATAACAGAAGCAAAAAAGTTGCTGTCGATACGTGGTACAATCACTCCAATATTATTACTTCGGCCGCTTTTTAATGCTAAAGCAAGTTTGTTTTGCTTGTAATTCATTGAGGCAGCAGTTTTAATAACCAACTCACGAGTGCTTTCTTTTATCTTCGGGTTGTTATTCAACGCTCTGGAAACAGTAGCTGCAGTGATATTTAGTTTTTCGGCAATATCATAAATGGTTACTTTTTCGCTCATTAAAAAGGGTTTTACAAGTTAAATTCTAGGACAAAAATACATTTTTTTTATATAATCTAATATTTAATGTTATCGATTACCATATCGAATTACTACAACGTTTTATATTGTACAATGATAATAAATTATAATAATTTTTGCATTAAATGTAATTATAATTCTTAATAAAAATTAAAAATACAATTTATTTCTAAATAAATTTGGTTGGTATAAACATATTTTCTATTTTCGTGTAATCGATTACATAATTGTTGATATTTTTACCTCATTAAAATAATAATTCCACACAAATGATTACAAATAAGGTTATAGCGCTTAGATCGATTGTTTTTTTAAGTATTACAGTCATTTTGACTATATCGTGCTCAAAAAAAATAACAGCTGTGTCTGAATCTGACCCGTGGAAAACAATGGAATTAACCATAAAAAACCTCCCAAAAACAAATTTTCAGGATAAGACATATAATATTAACGATTTTGGAGCTGTTTCAGACGGTAAAACTTTGAATACTGAAGCATTTCAAAAAGCGATTCAAAAATGTGCTGAAAATGGAGGCGGAAAAGTAATCGTGCCAAATGGAAAATACCTGACAGGAGCCATACATTTAGAAAATAATGTTAACCTCCATTTAGAAGATAATGCAGAAATTCTTTTCAGCTTAAATCCAAAAGATTATCCAATTGTACATACTTCATGGGAAGGAACAGAAGTAATGAATTATTCACCTCTTATTTATGCGAAAGGAAAAACCAATGTTGCCATAACCGGCAAAGGAACTTTAAACGGGCAGGCCGACAGTACTAACTGGTGGATTTGGGCAGGATCAAAAAATTATGGCTGGAAAAAAGGTATTCCATCTCAAAATGATCCAACAAACCGTGAAGTTCTGGTAGATATGGCAGAGAAAAATATTCCGGTTGCTGAAAGAGTTTTTGGAGAAGGAAGATATCTAAGACCGAATTTTATTGAATTTTTTGAATGCAATACTGTTTTAGTAAAAGATATTACGGTGATCAACTCGCCATTTTGGATTCTGCATCCAATAAAAACGAATAATATGATTATTGACGGTGTAACGGTTAACAGCCACGGGCCAAACAATGACGGCTGTGATCCTGAATATTCGCAGAACATTATCATCAAAAACTGCACATTTAATACCGGAGACGATTGTATTGCAATAAAAGCCGGACGCGATAATGACGGGAGACGAGTAGCAATTCCGAGTAAAAATATCATTGTACAAAACTGTAAAATGATCGATGGCCACGGCGGTGTTGTTATTGGCAGTGAAATTTCGGCAGGAGTAAATAATGTATTTGTAGAAAATTGTGTAATGGACAGTCCAAATCTGGATCGCGCTATTAGAATAAAAACAAATTCAAGACGAGGCGGAATTATCGAAAATGTATATGTGAGAAATCTTGAGGTTGGAACTGTTAAAGAATGTGTTTTAAAACTGAATATGTTTTATAACGTTTACGGATCACAAACCGGAAACTTTATACCTGTAATAAGAAATATCAATCTTGAAAATGTAAACGTAAAAAACGGCGGTAAGTACAGTGTTTGGGCTGAAGGCTACAAAGAATCGCCTGTAGAAAATATCACGCTCAAAAACGTAAAAATTCAAAAAGTAGACTCAATCTATTTATTAAAAAATGTAAAGAATATCAATTTTATAAATGCCTATATCAATGAAAAAAAAGTAGAATAAAAACTAATAACTATTAACCAAAAAACCACTTAAAAAACTTATGAACATTAAACAATCTTTAAAGAAAAAAATAAAATACAATCTTGTATTTTTATTTTTCCTAAATTTCCTTGTGAGCCATACCATGAGCGCTCAATCTACCACAATAGAAGGAAAAATTACAGATGCTGCCGGATTATCACTGCCAGGTGTAAATATTCAGGAAAAAGGAACTAAAAACGGAACTTCTACAGATTTTGAAGGAAGTTTTAAAATAAATGTAACCAGTAATAAAGCTGTTTTAATTATCAGCTATTTAGGCTTTCAAACGCAGGAAGTAAGCGTAGCCGGAAAAACAAAAATAAACGTAAGTCTTGCAGAGCAATCAAACTCTTTAAATGAAGTTGTGGTTGTAGGATATGGTTCTGTAAAGAAAACAGATCTTACGGGTTCTGTAAGTACAATCAGTGCAGCAACCATTACAGAAAGAAATACTATTAACCCATTAGAAGCCATTCAGGGAAGTACTCCCGGAGTTCAGATTTCATCTTCTACAGGTCGTGCCGGAGACGGATTTAAAGTGGTTATTAGAGGTAATAACTCTTTAATTGCAGATTCCAGCAATCCAAGTATGGTAGGATCTTCTCCATTATATGTTGTAGATGGAGTTCCAATGGACGGAATTGATTTCTTAAATCCGCAGGATATTGCCAGAATGGATGTTTTAAAAGATGCTTCTTCTGCAGCAATCTATGGTTCCAGAGGATCAAACGGGGTTGTAATTGTAACTACAAAAAGCGGTACAAGTGCAAAATCAGGAATCAGCGTAACTTTTGATACTTCTTACGGAAATAAAAGTGCAGCAAGACTTCCTAAAATGATGACTGGAGAAGAATGGTGGAAATTTCATCAGGTTGCTTATATGAGTGCAACACCTCAAACTCAAACTCCGGCTCAGTTAGCATCTTTAGCAGGAAATCAGAGCCCGTTATTAGTTTCTCGTGCCAACAGCGGCTATAACTTTGACTGGTATGATGCGGTATTAAAATCAGGAATGACCGAAAATAATTATTTAAATATTTCAGGACGTTCAGATTCTGGTTTGAGTTACAACTTAGGTTTTGGTATTCAAAGTGATAAAGGTCTTATCGATAACGATTCGACAGATAAATATTCTTTCAAATTAGGTTTAAACCACAAAATAAACGACAAATTTTCTACGGGCGTAAATGTTACCATTGCCAGATTAGACAATCAGTTAGGAAGTGATTTAGCAATGCAGGATGCTTTTAGGCTAAGTCCTCTAATGTCTCCGTGGGCTGTAGATGCAGCAGGAAATGAAAAAGTAGGAACATTATTTTTTCTGCCTGGTAAATTAACATATCCTGACGGTTCGTGGGCAATTAACAAAACATCAACGGTTAACCCGTTAATGGAGATTGCTAATTCTTCACAAACAGAAAAAACATGGCAGACCGTTGGTAATGCTTATTTCCAGTATCAGCCACTAAAGTGGCTTTCATTTAAAACCACTTTTGCAGCAGGAATTATGGATACGCAAAATTCAAAAGCGTATACTGCACAGACAAATGCAGGGGTAACATTAAACGGAAAAAACTCGGCAACACTAGAAAACGTAAACAACTTCAATTATACTTGGGATAATCAAATTGACATGAAACATACTTTTAACGAAGTACATGATTTCAGTTTATTATTACTTCAGAGTTTGTACTCAAATACAGATGAATTCTCTTCTTTGTATTCAAACAATCAGCCTTTTGATGTTGGAACAGATAATATGGGTTCTGGTGTTCAGACAAGTTATGTTGTAAAGTCATCTTTTGCAAAAAACACCTTAAACTCATATGCAGTTCGTTTAAACTATGCTTATAAAGACAAATATTTAGTAACAGCTTCTACAAGATGGGATGGTTCTTCTGTACTTTCTGAAGGAAATAAATGGCAGAGTTTCCCTTCTGTAGCTTTAGGGTGGAAAATCAGCAAAGAGTCTTTCTTAGCAAACAGTTCTGTAGTTTCTGATTTAAAACTGCGTGCCAGTTTAGGTTACACAGGAAACGATAACGTGGCGCCATATACGTCTCAGGCATTATTAAACCAGCAGACATTTTATGCAGCAGGCGCTAATGTGGTTTCAGGATGGCAGTCAGAAAATTTAGCAAATCCGGATTTAACTTGGGAAAAAACAAGAGAATACAATTTAGGTATTGATTTCGGATTCTTAAAAAACAGAATCTCAGGTAGTGTCGATGTTTACGACAGATTATCTGATGATTTGATTTACAAACAGCAGTTACCTGCAGAATCTGGATGGAAAAATACTTTTGCTAACGTAGGTTCTGTAAGTAATAAAGGAGTCGAGGTTTTATTGACAACAAAAAATATTAAAGGCGAAAAAATAAGCTGGGAAACTACTTTTACTTTTACTAAAAACGTAAATAAATTAGAATCTATTTACAATCAGGATAAAGTAAGTGATATTGGAAATAAATTAATCCTTGGCGCACCGCTTAATCCGAACTACAATTATGTTTACGACGGAGTTTGGCAGGAAAGTGAAGCCGCAGCGGCAGCATCTTACGGAATGGCTCCTGGACAGGCAAGACCAAAAGATCTTAACAACGACGGTAAATTTAATCAGGATGACAGAACGGTTATTGGTAACCCAAATCCAGAATGGCAGGGAAGTTTTTACTCAAAATTAAATGTGGGTCAGTTTGATTTTAATTTCTCAGTAATTACAAGTCAGGGACAGACAGTATTAAGTACTTTCCACCAAAATTTTGCCGACGTGAGCGACAGAGGACGCCAGAAATTAGCAATGGATTATTTTATTCCAACTAATGGTACAGGAATCGAAGCAAATGCCAATAATACAAATCCAAGACCAGGACCGGTTGCAACTGGAGCCGGAGCTTACTGGACTTCATTATTTGGATATTACAGAGACGCTTCTTATGTGAAAATCAAAAATATATCTTTAGGCTATACATTCAATAGTGAATTACTGAAAAAACTAAAAATGAGTAATCTTAGATTGTATGTAAATGTTTTAGACCCATTTGTATTTACAAAATTTGATGGATATGATCCAGAGTGGGCAGCTTCGCCATTTGGTGTAAACCGTCCGGCATCTGTAACTACGCAATTGGGATTAAGTGTTAAATTTTAATAAAGATATCAAATGAAAAAAATAATAATAATGTTAGGAATAATTGCTGTTTCTGTAAGTTCATGCAGTGATTATATTGAAGAAGACAGCCGTTCTTATGTACCCGCAGATGCAACTTATAAAACAGCATCTGGATTTCAGTTATTAGTAAATACAAATTATGCATGGCTAAAAAGCATTTACGGCGGAAATCCCTGGCTTTTTGAGGCTGGAACAGATATGTATGCAGAAGGAAGATCGCCGGAACCTGCAGGTTTAAGCCAGTATACGCTTTTAATACCGTCATCAGATAATGTGGCAGATTTATATAATCCTTGTTATCAGTTAATTCAGTCTGTAAATAAAACAGTTTATTATTCAACCGTAACAGAGCAGACTTCAATTTTAAATGCTCAGGTTGGTGAAGCCAGATTTTTAAGAGCACAGGCTTACTTTTTATTAGTACAGACTTACGGAGGTGTGCCTGTTGTAAATGAACATATTACAACACCGGTATTATCTTTTACAAGAAACAGTGCCGAAGAAGTTTATACGCAAATTATCAGCGATTTAGATTTTGCTTTAGCAAATGTTGGAACTGCAGCTTACAGCACATCTGGAAAAGTAAACAAAAGAGCTGTAAACGATTTATTAGCCAAAGTGTATTTAACAAAAGGGTATGAAACTTTTGGTAAAGCAGATGATTTTTCAAAAGCTGCGGCTTATGCAGATGCTGCGATCGCGGGACAGACTTTAGCAATTGCTTATGACCAGTTGTTTAAACCTGGAAATGATTTAAATGCAGAAACTATTTTTTCTGTACAATATGATAAAGCATCAACCAGTACAGATCCAACAAAATTAGGAAACAATCAGTTTTACTATTTCAGTTCATATTTAGGAGGAGCAGAAACAGGAGCGCCATTAAGAAGTTACAATTTATGTCCTACAGATTACGCTTTAGGATTATATGAAAAAGGTGATGCAAGATGGAATGCTACTTTTATGACAGAAATTTTGGAAGGTCCTGAAACTACAAACGGAGTTACAAAAACAGTTTTATATTATCCGTATTACAGAAGTTCAAATCCGGCATCCTTAAAAGTGAGACATTTTTATGAGCCAAAATGGTTTACACCAGCAGATAAAGCGACTTGGATGACAACAAATGCTTCAAGATTAGCGGCAACATTTGTTTACCATCCTTGGGGAGAATATTCTGCAGCACATACTTTAATTAAAAACTTAGACTGCTACACAATTCCGGTTAAGAAATTTGACGATCCAGATCCAACTACGCCGTCAAGTACGGGACCTGTAAGCACAAGAGACATTATTGTTTCTAGATTAGGTGAAACATATTTAATTGCTGCCGAAGCCTATTTAAAAGCCGGACAGCCTTCGACAGGATTAGACCGTTTAAACGAAGTTAGAAGAAGAGCCGGTGTAGTAAATGCAACAGCGGGACAATTTAATATCGATTATATTTTAGATGAACGAGGAAGAGAATTATTAGGAGAATATAAAAGATGGTTTGACTTAAAACGCACAGGAACTTTAGTAGCAAGAGCATCGGCTCATAACTATAAAATTAAAGCTGCGAATTTTGTTGGAATAGACGGTCAGCTTAAAATTTTACGACCAATTCCTCAGACGGTTTTAGATTTAAATCAAAATAAAGATTTTCCTCAAAATCCTGGTTATTAGTAATTATTGGATAGTTTTTTATACTATTTGTTTTTTTGAAGTAGAAAAGGAGTCAGGCTTCGTGCCGGACTCCTTTCTTAACTAAAAGTAAAATGTTTTTTAATGCGAAAAATTGTATTCTTTTTATTGTCATTTTGTTCTGCAGTCAATGCCCAGAACTCTTTTAGTGTCGATACTTCGTACACGGTAAAAAGCACGTACAATAAACTGATTAAAAAATATCCTTCGATAACAATTCCTGTTATTGCAAAAAATAAAAATGTTGTTGAAATTAATGATGCGGTTTATTTTACATCAAAAGAAAGAACACTGCATTTAGACGCATTTATCAATAATTCAAAAAAACAAAACCCGGCAGTAATTATGATTCATGGCGGCGGATGGAGATCCGGTAATAAAAACCAGATGAATCCTTTGGCACAAGAAATCGCTTCAAAAGGATATTCTTGTTTTACCATAGAATACAGATTATCGCTCGAAGCAAAATATCCTGACGGAGTAATTGATGTAAAAAATGCGATTCGATTTATAAAAGATAATGCAAAGAAATTCAAAGTAGATCCAGACAAAATTGCGGTTTTAGGCTGTTCTTCGGGCGGTCAGATGGCAGCTTTGATTGGTACTACAAATGGAAATCCGGCTTTTGATGATGCTTCAAATAAAAGTAAATCAACATCAAAAGTAAATGCGATTATTAATGTAGACGGCGTTTTAGCATTCAGACATCCGGAATCTTCAGAAGGAGAAATGGCATCGTTTTGGCTGGGAGGTTCTTATGAAGAAAAAACAGAGAACTGGAAAAATGCATCGGCTTTAAGCCATACGAATCAAAATACGCCTCCAATATTGTTTATTAACAGCAGTATTCCAAGATTTCATGCCGGAAGAGACGATATGATAAAGATTTTAAATGAGTATAATATTTACAGTGAGGTTCATACCATTGAAAATTCGCCTCATTCATTTTGGTTTTTTCAGCCATGGTTTGACCAAACTGTTGCTTTTACAACCCAATTTTTAAACAAGACATTCAAATAATTACCATACAATGAAAACAAAAATCACAATCGCAGCTTTATTTTTAATTGGAGTTACTTCTGTAAATGCTCAGAAATACGATATAAAAACGGCTAAAACCTATGCTGAAATTTCGGCAAAAACAGACGGTCATTGGGAAGGAAGAAAATATAAAGGCGGTACAACTTTTAAAAACGTAGACCGATTAAAACTGGCACCGGAACATACAGATCATTCTTTTGATATTCGTTATGAAGGTCCGGGCTGGGAAAATAACCGAATTGGTTATCGTTTATATCTGGACTGGAGAAATGCGATTGATATTTTTGGAAAGAAAACTTCAGAAATGATTCTGCCAATCGTGGGTCAGGATAATTTTGATTCTTACCATGAAATGAGCGATTGGGGAGCAGATATTCTAAAAGCCGGAAAAGGAATTGGAATTGGTTCTATTGACCGTTATTTAAATAACGAAAAACTGCATTTCCGCGAAGTAGATTCGACTATTGCAACAGTAGTAAATAAAACAAACGAATCTGGTGTAAAAGTAAATTATTACGGATGGAAAACGGCATCTGATAAAATCGATTTCACATCGACTTTAACCATAAAACCAGATAACCTTTATACGAAACACACCATTCAGGCTTCAAAAGAAATTAAAGGAATCTGTACCGGAATTGTAAAACAAAAAAATACAGAACTGCTTAAAAAAGAAAGTAAAAATAAAAAATGGGCTTATCTGGCTACTTACGGCGTACAGTCATTAGTTCCGGACAAATTAGGAATGGCAATTTTTTATGAAGTAAATACAATCGATAATATTGCCGATACGGATTTAGATTACTTATTAGTTTTTAAACCAACAAAAAAAGCAGTTTCATTTTATCTTTTAGGTGCTTGGGAACAAGAAAAAAACGGAATTAAATCTCAGGAAGAATTCGTTAAATACCTAGACGCTCAGTTAGAAATACTGAACAAAAAAGGAAAAATGTAATTATAGTAAATAAGTTGCCACAGATTAAAGGATTAAAAAAGATTACTAATAAGGTTTAAAAATAAATCCAAATAATCCTTTTAATCTGTGGCAAAAAAATAAATCCAGTTTCATAAAAATGAGTTTTTCAAAAATAGCTGTTGTTTTGTTTTTATTTATTTGTGGATTGTCATTGGCACAAAACACAAATAAAAATGTTATTTCTGCCAATGCAAAATGGTCAGAGAAAGCTGCGGTTACGATTTTAAATAAATATCCAAAAGCCTGGCAGATTGACGGAACCGAAAAACCAAAATGGGATTATAAAATGAGTCTCACTTTGTCTGCCTTCGAAAAATTGTATCAAAAAACAAAAGACAAAAAATATTTTGATTACATAAAAGAATATGCTGACGAACTAATCGACAGCAATGGAAATATCTTAAAATACGATATCAAAGAATACAATATCGATTATGTAAATCCCGGAAAACTGCTTTTTAATTTATACGATGAGACGAAAGACAATCGATACTTAACGGTTATTAAACAATTAAAAACTCAGATTGAAAGTCAGCCAAGAACGGCAAGCGGCGGATTCTGGCACAAACAAATTTATCCTAATCAAATGTGGATTGACGGTTTGTATATGGCAGAACCGTTTTATGCACAATATACCGTTAAATATGAGCATGGCAAAAGTTTAAACGATATTGCGAAACAATTTGAATTAGTACACGATCATATATTAGACAAAAAAACAGGACTGCCTTATCAGGCTTGGGATGAAAGTAAAGAAATTGGCTGGGCAGATAAAGAAACAGGAACTTCGCCAACTATATGGAGCCGAGGAATTGGCTGGTATATGATGGCGCTTGTAGAAACTCTTGATTATTTTCCAAAAAATCATTCAAAGCAAAAAGAATTGGTAGGCTATTTTAATGAAATTGCAAAAAATGCTGTTGCTGTTCAAAGTCCAACAGGATTATGGTATCAGGTTGCTGATAAGCCGGAATTAGCCGGTAATTTTTTAGAATCATCAGGTTCCGGAATGATTATTTATGCTTTGGCAAAAGGAGCAGATAAAGGTTATTTGAATGCTTCATACAAAAAAACAGCACAAAAATCTTTTGATGCTTTTATTAAAGAATTTGTCAAAACGAATGAAAATAATGAAATTACAATTTCAAATGTTTCATCAAATGTTGGTTTAGGAGGAAAACCTTTTCGCGACGGAACTAATGAGTACTACGTGAAAAGCAAAACAAAAGATAACAGTTCACCGGCATTAGCGGCATTTTTGTTAAGCGCTGTTCAATTGAACAAATAAAAGATGTAAGATGATAAAGAAAAGCCATTTTAGTTTTGTCTGGATTGTACTTTTAGGTATTAGTGTTTTTTCACTGAATAAAATAACGGCACAATCTTCAAGTGAGATTTCAAAAGACCTGAAATGGTCTGAGCGAATGGCGCTTTCAATCATCAAACGTGCTCCTCAGGCCTGGCAGGTCGACAATAACGAAAAACCAAAATGGGATTATAAATTGGGTCTTTTAATGACTTCTTTTGAAAAACTTTATCAAAAAACAAAAAATCCTCTTTATGCAGATTATATCAAAACATACGGAGAAACGGTGGTAAATCCTTCGGGAGAAATCATGAATTATAAACTCGAAGATTATAATATCGATTATGTAAATCCGGGAAAGTTTTTGTTTGATCTTTATAAAAGAACCAATGATAACCGTTATCTGACTGCGATACAGACATTACGAAAACAATTAGAAACGCATCCAAGAACCAATTCAGGTGGATTTTGGCACAAAAAAATATATCCGTATCAAATGTGGCTTGACGGTTTGTACATGGGAACGCCTTTTTATGCGCGCTATACGGTTGAGTTTAATAATGGAAAAGATCTGGATGATGTAGCTAAACAATTTGAACAAATTCATTTACATACACTTGATCAAAAAACTGGACTGCTTTTTCATGCCTGGGACGAGAGTAAACAAATGCCGTGGGCGAATAAAGAAACCGGAGTTTCGCCTAACTTTTGGTCAAGATCAATTGGGTGGTATATGATGGCTCTGGTTGATGTTTTAGATTATATGCCAAAAGAACATCCAAAAAGAAAAGAACTGATTCAGTATTTAAATGATATTTCAAAAGCTGTGGCAAAATATCAGGATAAATCTGGATTGTGGTACCAGGTTACAGATGCCGGAAATAAAGAAGGAAATTATCTGGAAGCTTCAGGATCTGAAATGTTTGTTTATGCTTTTGCAAAAGGAGCAAACAAAGGATATCTTTCATCAAATTATAAAAAACGGGCCATAAAAGGTTTTGATGCGATTACGCAAAAACTTATTAAAGTAGATGCAGACGGCGAAATACACATTACACAAGTTTGTGCCAGCGCCGGACTGGGCGGAAATCCGTATCGCGACGGCTCATTTGAATATTATATCAAAGAAAAAATAAAAACAGATAACTCACACGGATTAGGGCCATTTATACTGGCTGCATTAGAATTAGAAAAATAGTAGAATTTAAATATATTTTGAAATGAAGAATAGTAGGAAACACAGTTTTATGTCGGTTTTATTAGTTTGTGCTATGGCTTTTACGGGCTGTAAAGTAACATCACAAGAAACGGCAAAAAAAGAAATCGTTATTTCTAAAGACATGAAATGGTCAGATAAAATGGCTTTAACCTTAATGAAACGTCATCCGGAAAGCTATATGCTCGATGATGCTAAAAAGCCAAAATGGGATTATGTTCATGCCTTAGTTTTACATTCAATTGAAGAATTATACAAAAAAAATCCAGATCCTAGATACAAAGCATACATTAGAGGTTATGTAGATGAATTAGTTCAGGCAGATGGATCTATTAAAACATATGAGCTGGATAAATACAATATTGACTTAGTGGTTCCGGGACGTTTGTTGTTTGATATTTATGCTGAAACCAAAGAAGAAAAATACTTAAAAGCATTACAGACAATCCGCCAGCAGTTAACAGAACAGCCTCGTACAGCAAGCGGCGGATTCTGGCACAAACAAATTTATCCAAATCAAATGTGGTTAGACGGATTATATATGGGTGAGCCATTCTACGCACAATACACGCTGACATTTGAAAACGGAAAAAGTTTTGATGATATCGCAAAACAATTCGAATTGATTCAGTTACACGCTACAGATCCAAAAACCGGATTATTATACCACGGCTGGGACGAAAGTAAAGCAATGCCATGGGCAAATAAAGAAACAGGAAATTCTCCAAACTTCTGGTCAAGAGCTTTAGGCTGGTACGTTATGGCATTGGTTGATGTTTTAGATTATATGCCAAAAGATCATCCAAAACAAAAAGAACTGGTAAAATACTTAAACAATGCATCTGCAGCTTTAGCTAAATATCAGGATAAATCTGGATTGTGGTATCAGGTAACAGATAAAGGCGGTGAAAAAGGAAACTATTTAGAAGCTTCTGGATCATCAATGTTTGCTTATGCATTTGCAAAAGGTGCAAACAAAGGATATTTACCGTCAAAATATAAAAAAATGGCAAACAAAGCTTTTGACGGATTAACGAATGTTTTAATCAAAAAAGTTGACGAAGACGGCGGTATTACCTTAACAAACTGCTGTCAGGTTGCAGGTTTAGGAGGAACTCCATACCGTGACGGATCGTATGAATATTATGTAAACGAAAGAAAAAAAGATAACGATCCTAAAGCAACGGGACCTTTTATTTTAGCTGCTTTAGAATTGAATAGATAAATAACCAAATAATTTGTCATTTCGACGAAAGGAGAAATCACACAAGATGTTCGACAAAGATTGGCTTATCGCTGCAGAGTTTCTATTGCGATTTCTCCTTTCGTCGAAATGACAAAAAACATCATAAACCTGTTGGGTTTAAATAAAAAATAACACCAAGATGAAAAATATAAAAATTGCTATTCTTCTCCTTTCTGTTTTTTCTTTTCAAAAAAATACAGCACAAGTCTGGACGCCTGATAATGGAGACGGAACCTATACAAATCCTATTATTCATGCCGATTATTCAGATCCGGATGTGGTAAGAGTGGGCGATGATTTTTATATGACTGCATCTTCTTTTAACTGTATTCCCGGATTGCCTATTCTGCATTCAAAAGACTTGGTAAACTGGAAAATTTTAAGTTACGCACTTCCAAAACAGCCTCCGTTTGAAACTTACGATAAAGTACAGCACGGAAATGGTGTTTGGGCGCCATGCATAACCTATCATAACAATGAGTTTTATATTTATTATCCTGATCCTGATTTTGGAATTTATATGATAAAATCCAAAAAAGCAGAAGGACCGTGGTCAGAACCCGTTTTAGTAAAAGCCGGAACAGGATTAATAGATCCAAGTCCGCTTTGGGATAATGACGGAAAAGCCTATTTAGTACATGCATTTGCCGGAAGCCGTGCCCAGATAAAAAGTCTTATCGTAGTTTGCAGCATGAATGCCGAAGGTACAATTGCAAATAATGACGAAGTTATGGTAATTGACGGACACGACGGAGAAGGCACAATTGAAGGACCAAAATTCTACAAACGAAATAACTACTATTATATTTTTGCTCCGGCCGGAGGCGTGCCTACAGGCTGGCAGACTATTTTAAGATCTAAAAATGTTTTTGGTCCTTATGAAAAGAAAAAAGTCTTAGAGCAAGGATCAACTAAAATAAACGGCCCGCATCAAGGTGCATGGGTGCAGACACAGACTGGAGAAGACTGGTTTATTCATTTTCAGGATAAAGGAGCATACGGACGAATTGTGCATTTACAGCCTATGAAATGGGAAAATGACTGGCCGGTTATGGGGCAGGATTTTGACAAAAACGGAATTGGAGAACCGGTTACGACATTTAAAAAACCAAACGTAGGAAAAAAATACCCTATTGAAAACCCAGCCACATCAGACGAGTTTAATGAACCAAAATTAGGGTTGCAATGGCAGTGGCAGGCAAATTCTCAGATTAACTGGGGATTTCCAACCAGTATGGGATATTTAAATTTATTCTGTCTGCCAACAATAAAAGACAGCAAGAAAATTTTTGAAGCTCCAAATTTGCTATTGCAGAAGTTTCCTGCCGAAGAGTTTTCGGCTACAGCCAAATTAACTTTTAATACAAGATTAGACGGAGAATCAACAGGGTTAATCATCATGGGATTAGATTACAGTTATTTATTTTTAAGAAATGATAACGGAAAATTATATCTCAATCAAAAAACAGGAACATTCAATAAAACCGTTTCAGAAACAGAAACAAAACCGGTTTTAATTTCAAATAATACCATTTACTTAAGAGTTAAAGTGAAAAAAGGCGGTATTTGCAGTTTCTTTTATAGTTTAGATGATAAAAACTACCAGCCAATTGGCAGCGATTTTACATCGACAGAAGGAAAATGGATTGGAGCCAAAATGGGACTTTTTGCCTTAAGTGAAAAAATAACGAACGATTCTGGAAATGTGTCTGTAGACTGGTTTAGAGTAACAAAATAATATTGAGAAGGATGCAGTTTAAAAAATACATATTAGTTTTTATAATGATTTTAGGTTTTGGTGCAAAAGCGCAAAATACCTATAAAAACTGGTCAGATATTATCCGTAAAAACGAAGCTTCATGGTTTGGAACCGAAGAAGCGAAAAAAATTGCAGAAAATGTGCTCCTTTATCAAAGAGATATTGGCGGCTGGCCTAAGAACATTCAAATGCAGAATGAACTTACGCCTGCTGAAAAAAAAGATCTTTTGGTCGTAAAAAAGACAACCAAAGAAACTACGACAGACAACGGAGCTACAACTCAGGAAATGCTTTTTATGTCTAAAATGTATGCTCAGGTTAAAGACGAACGTTACAAAGAATCTTTCCTAAAAGGATTAAACTATCTGCTCGAAGCACAATATGCCAATGGCGGCTGGCCTCAGTTTTATCCGCTTAAAAAAGGATATTACACACATATTACTTATAATGACGATTCGATGGTACGTATTTTAAATGTAATGAAAGAAGTAGGTGAAGAAACAGACTTTTACAGCATTAAACCATCAAAAGAAATTACAGCCAAAGCCAAAACAGCATTTGACAAAGGAATTGACTGCATTTTAAAAACACAATACAAACAAAACGGAGTTTTAACAGCTTGGTGCGCACAGCATGATGAAGTTACTTTGCAGCCTGCAAAAGCCAGAGCTTACGAACTTCCTTCGCTAAGCGGAAAAGAATCGGCAAAAATTGTTTTGCTTTTAATGTCGATTAAAAATCCTTCACCTGAAATTATTACGGCTGTAAAAAGTGCTACGGCTTGGTTTGAAAAAACTAAAATCACCAATCTTGAGGAAAAACGGGTTTTAAATGACGCTGGAAAAGTCATAGACAAAAAAATGATTCCTGCTCAAAATGCAGAGCCAATCTGGGCAAGATTTATGGAGCTGGATACAAATGAGCCTTTCTTTTCTGACCGCGACGGAATTAAAAAGAAATCGCTTGACGAAATAGGATCTGAACGCAGAAATGGTTACGCTTGGTACACAGACGAACCAAAAGAAGTTTTAAAGAAATACAACTCATGGGCAGTTAAAAACGGAACAAGAGTTTTAGAAACAACAACATCAGAGAAAAAAAAAGTTAACTTCTTAACCGTTGCACAAGACGGATCCGGAGATTTTACCAAAGTGCAGGATGCCGTATACGCAAGCCCATCTTTTCCATATGAAAAAGTTACAATATTCATTAAAAACGGAACATACAACGAAAAAATAAGAATCCCGGAATGGAATAATAATTTAATCCTTTTGGGAGAAAGTAAAGAAAATACCATTATCACTTTTGATGACAATTTCTCGAAAATCAATTTAGGCAGAAACAGCACTTTTTATACTTCAACACTTTTAGTAGAAGCAGACGATTTTTCGGCATCAAATTTAACCATCAAAAATGCTTCCGGCGACAAAGGGCAGGCAATTGCTTTATCAGTTACAGGAAACAGAGTTAAAATCACAAATTGTAATATTCTGGGAAATCAGGATACCTTATATTTATCAGGGAAAAATGCTAAACAATACTTTAAGGACTGTTATATAGAAGGTACAACCGATTTTATTTTTGGAGGCGCAACAGCCTTATTCGAAAACTGCGTCATTCACAGTATTAAAAGTTCATACGTTACAGCAGCTTCAACTCCAGAAGGCGCCGCATTCGGATTTGTATTTAAAAACTGTAAACTCACAGCAGAACCTTCTGCTAATGCTGTTTATTTAGGAAGACCATGGCGTATTTATGCGAAAACAGTTTTTATAAACTGCGAATTAGGAAAACAAATCAAACCCGAAGGCTGGGAAAACTGGTCAAAACCAGACGCAGAAAAAAATAGCTTTTACGCAGAATACAATAACAGTGGAGAAGGATTTCAACCAAAGAAAAGAGTTTCATGGTCACATCAGCTCACAAAAAAGGAAGTCGATACATATTCAATAGAAAATATCCTAAAAGATACAATTGCCAATTGGTTTAATTAAGGTACTAAGATGCTGAGCTGCTAAGTACAAAAAAGCTTAGAACCTTAGCCTCTTAGTACCTCAGAACCTAAAAAAAAATAAACTCATGAACCTAAAATATCTCCTTCTTTTCCTAATATCATGTGCAGGATTTGCTCAAAAAAGCGATTTTCCAACAGCAAAAGTAGATTCTATAGTAAACAGAATTCAGGTTCCCGTATTTCCGGCTTATCAGGTTAATGTTATAAAGCTAGGCGCCAAAGGTGATTCTGTTTTCAATAACAAAGCAGTATTTGATAAAGCCATGGCGTTGTGTAAAAAGAAAGGAGGCGGAACTATTATTGTACCAAAAGGAATTTACAAAATAAACGGACCCATACACTTTGTAAGCAATGTAAACCTTAAAATAGAAGAAGGAGCTAAAATAAAATTCAGTGACAATCCGAAGGATTATCTTCCTTTAGTACTAACAAGTTGGGAAGGAACAATGCTCTACAATTACAGTCCGCTTATTTATGCTGCAGATTGTACCAATATTGCCATAACCGGTCAAGGTGTAATTGATGGAGAAGGAGGAAAGATCTGGAAAAGTTTTAAAGCAAAAGAAGGACCTGGAAAAAATCTAAGTCGGGATATGAACCATAATAATACTCCCGGTAAAGACAGAAAGTTTGGAGAAGGATATTTTCTGCGCCCGCAGATGATTCAGTTTTTAAATTGTAAAAACATACTCGTTGAAAATGTCAGAATCGAAAACTCACCATTTTGGTGTCTGCATCTTTTAAAATCACAAAACATTACCGTTAGAGGCATCAGCTATAAATCATTAAACCATAATAATGACGGAATAGATCCGGAATATGCAAAAGATGTTTTAATAGAAAACGTAACATTTGACAACGGCGACGATAATGTGGCCATAAAAGCCGGAAGAGATCACGAAGGAAGAGCCAATACAGCAATGCCAAGCGAGAATATAGTAATCAGGAATTGCAATTTTAAAGGACTTCACGGAGTCGTTATTGGCAGCGAAATGTCCGCAGGAGTACAAAACGTCTTTGTAGAAAACTGTAAAACCGCTGGATATTTAAAAAGAGGAATTTATTTAAAAACCAATGCCGACCGCGGAGGCTATATTAAAAATGTATTTGTTAGAAATATACAATTAGACCAGGTTGAAGATTGCCTATATATAACTGCAAATTATCACGGAGAAGGAAAAGGATATCAATCAGATATTTCAAATATTCACTTTTCAAACATTACCTGCAATAAAGCATTAGAATCAGGAATTGTAATTCAGGGATTTCCAGATAAGAAAATAAAAAACATAACCTTAAATAATATCGAAATCAAAGAAGCTAAAAACGCACTGTCAAACGAAAATGCAGAAAACGTATTAATGACAGATGTTTTTATAGGCAATAGAGCAACTGTACCTACAGCTGTTTCAAAACATTAATTGTATCCATCTGCGCGAAGCCGAAGGACTCTGCCACAAACCAAAAACAAAAAAACACAAACCAAAAATGAAATACATCACACTTTTTTTCTTAATAACCATCAGCTGTTTTGCTCAAAAAACAACATTATATTGTATTGGTGATTCTACAATGGCAAACAAAAAAGATCCTGATAAAAATCCGGAACATGGATGGGCACAAGTACTGCAGCCATTTTTTAAAGATGATATTACGGTAGTAAATAAAGCAGTAAACGGCAGAAGCACCAAAAGCTTTATCAATGAAAAACGCTGGGACTCTATTTATACCAAACTAAAAAAAGGAGATTATGTTTTTATAGAATTCGGACACAACGATCAGAAAATAGAAGATTCTACCCGATATACAAATCCCCATACCACATATCGCTATAACCTAATTCGATTTGTAAAAGAAAGCAGAGCAAAAGGAGCCATTCCTGTTTTACTTACTTCTATCGCCCGACGTAATTTTAATGAAAAAGGAGTTTTAGTTCCCACTCACGGAGATTATCCTCTTGAAACCCGTTTAACGGCGCAAGAATATAAAGTACCTTTTATTGATTTAGAATATTACACAGAATTGCTTGAACAGTCTTATGGTCCCGAAAAATCAAGAAAGCTCCATTTGCACTTTAAGGCAGGTGAGAACTCTTATTATGATAAAGACAAAGCCGATGATACACATCTTTCACTAGAAGGAGCGACAAAAATTGCACAAATTGTTATCAATGCTGTCAAACAATCAGAAGATGCATCTCTTATGAGATTAAAAAAAGCAATCCGCGATTAATTCTCATTATACAATATCCAACCCGACAGATTTTCAAAACCTGTCGGGTTTGTTTTTTGATACATATAATATATATGTACAGTATTGTTTTTTAAAACCCCAGTTTCCTGTAGAGAGGCAATAGCCCATTTAATTTTAGAGACGCACAGCAGTGCGTCTACTCAGCGTAATTCCGGTTAGTTTGGAATTTGAGATTTAAAAAAATGGAATTTAATATTTTTTAGGAGCTATTTCCCGCTATCCGCTCCAATCTTTTTGGGGTGAACCCCACCCCAAAAAGGATTTCCGCTTCTATCGGGGCTAGGGGAGCTGTTTTCAAAAGGACATTCTGCGTGCATTTAGAATAAAAAAGACATTTAAAACCTGAAAACTCCTCAAAAACAACAAAGCAAAAGAGGCAGAAATTGCCAAAATCACAGCTGTACAAGGAAAAAGCTTACAGGGAATCAAAAAAATCGAAATTGTAAATAAGCTGTTACCAGTAAGTTAAGAAAAAGATTGAAAAAACATGGAAAAAATGCAAAATAAAAGCTTGTAAATGTAAATAAAGGTGGTACTTTTGCACCCGCAACAACGAAAGACGTTCACTGAAATACTGACAAGCATACGAATCAAAAACTTTGAAAGAAGTTAAAAAAAAAGATTCAAAAAAGCTTGTGAGATTTGAAAATGCTTTTTACATTTGCACCCCGCAAAACACGGAAAGTTCTTTGATAGACTGGTAAGAAAAATAAAGAAATTGGGATGAAAAAATTCTCAAAAAAAACTTTAAATTTTTC
>NZ_BAABDU010000011.1:0-368432 GCF_039539785.1 Flavobacterium ginsengiterrae
AGAGAAGTTAAGCCCGCCTGCGCAGATGGTACTGCATCATTGTGGGAGAGTATGTCGTCGCCTTTCTTTGAAAAACCCTATCTAATTCGGATAGGGTTTTTTGTTTTATACAAATTCTTTTTCTTCTGGATAATGTACGAGATGAATTATTTTTTCAAATTTTATATTCATAATATAAACTGACATAATGGAATTTTTGTCCTAAAGTGTAATATTAAAACCTTTTAGAGGCACTAAAAACTTTATCATATACTGATATTTGTATATGTAATATCAGGCTGGTTGTGAAATTCTCGGTTTCGATATTTACATTTTTTACGGTTTATCTTTTGAGAGAGAAAATGATATAATTTTCTCTCTCTCTTTTTTTACCCAAACGGAAAAAAGTTTTTATAAAAAATTAAATTACATCTTAAATGATGTAATGGACATATATGCGTATTTTATTTTTTTACGAATAAAAACTTTTTTTTCTTAATTAAGATTCTGAAAAACAGTATATTTGTCATGTTGTTTGTTATTCATATTGTTGATTTTAATTACATACAGTTCAATTAAAATCTCTTTTACAAGCCGTCAGTACTAGATTATCTGCTTAGTATTGAAAATTCTTTTTGCAATTATTGCCAGTATATTTTTTGCGGTAATTGATTGTACATGCCCTTATTTATTAATTTACCAATTTGTGGAGTTTTTCTACAAGCGTTTTGTTTAGTCAGATCCTGTATTTTAAATATGGTATAGATCAGGCGCCAGTCTGCTGTACACTATTTATTGCATACAGTATATTTTAAGTATGCTGTTATTGTTACTGCTAAAAAAATGCCTATGCGCCTCTGCAGTTATTTAGACTGCTGACTTTGAGGAAAGATATGTCTTAAACTGATACTTTAAAATCGTTTACGGGCAGTATTAATTCAAGCATAGAAGGAACTTTGCATCGAGAGTTGTTAAATTATTAAGTAATCCAAGAGATTAAAAGGAATGTATGCGGCCTAAGTCAGTTTGCTGACTTATGGCGGTTGTATTTTTTTTAATTAAAAGCAAGATTTATGAAAACAAAATTTACATTAACATTATTGTTATTGTTGCTTCCTGTGATGTATTTCATGGGTGGTCGGATTTTTGCTCAGGCGTATCAAATTAATACGCCTGCAGCTTATCAGCCGGTTAGTATAGTACAGGGCGGTGCACCTGATACTTATAAGGTCGATGTCGTAAACAATAGCACAACGGCACTGTCCGGAAGCACTTTTACGGTAACCCTGCCGGCAGGTATGGAGTATGTTGCCGGCACAATTACAGGAGCAACACAGTCAAATGTAAGCAATTTACAAAAGCCTGTTTTTACCGTAGTTAATATTCCGTCGGGGAATATTCAGGCGGTAACTTTTCAGGCACGTATCAATTGCGGATACACGCAGGCTTCTACCATTGGCTATAGCCTTGCGTCGGGAGCAACATCTTTGGCAACAGGTACCAGTTCAGTGGCGTCTAATACACCAGCCCCGGCTTTTGTACTTTCGTCTGTTCCAAATCCGCAAGTACTTTCTATTCAATTAAAAACAGATGGTACCCGAACTATTAAATTTAAAAATAGCGGGGTTATACCCGTTACTACAGTTTATGTAGAAGGCAATGTAACAACGGCTGCGCAAATACCATCGTACAAAATTTCTAGTGCCAGTAATGGGATAGTGTCTGCTGTAACAAGCGGACAACGAGTAACATTAACAGGAGCCGAATTGCAAAATGCAATAACAACCTCAGTAGGAGCACCAAATGCGAGTTTTGATCCTGGTGAAGAAATTACAATCGTTTTAAACGAACAAATTTTGAGCTGTGTTACAGGATCTAGTATTCCGTTAGTAATAAGTGTAGGTTCCGGAGATATAAAAGGCAGTTTTTGTTTTGCCGATTCTTCTACGGCTTCTATATCTGCTATTACAGGTGATCCTGCTATTACACTGGTGCGTAATTCAGCGGCGACAACATGGCCTGATTTCTGCAATGTAGGAAAAACTTCGTATACTATTACAAATACTGGTTCTGCTTCTTTTGGAGCAGCTTCAAATATGTATAAAATTAAATTGCCCTGGAGTACTTTTTCTACAGATGCAACGCTGGTAAATACCGTAGAACCAGCAAGCCTAAGAATTACAAAAGTATCTCTTAACGGTACTGATGTTACCTCGCAGGTATTAAAACGAAATGGAACTGTAGCGCCCTATCTTATTAGTGGTGTTACCACAAATTGTTGGGTTATAGATTTATCAGGATTGACACAGGCATACGGAACCGGATTACAGGATCTTGATGGCGACGGTCATTTTGATGACCTTGCTGTTGGCAAAAGTGCTGTACTGGATTTTGAATATTCTTGGGACTTAAGTAATGTGCAAACTTGTACCTTAAATAGCTGGGGAATTCCTAGTGATCAAAATGGCCGCTTTAATCTGGGAACATCATTTCAAAATCAATGTGGGACTACGATTATAAAAAAGAATTATGCCGCCAATACTAAGGGGGCTGATGGTGCAACTTATCCTACATTTCAGGTTGGTTATCAAAATGGTCTAAGGACAACATCTTCTCTTGATGTTGTAGCTTTATATCCGGGAGATAAAACAATATTAAATGCCTCTATTCAAGGCAGTCTTCAAGGAATTTTTGGACAGCCTAATATTACAGTAAAAACTTTTACTATAACATTGCCAGACGGATTAGATTATGACCCTACAGGAAATTTAATATATTCATCAAACAGTACCTATAGTCCGTCATATATTATACCAAGCGCTGTTATAAATTATAATGCAGTAACTAAAGTGCTTACTATAACACCTTCTAATACTCAAAGCGGTATTAATGGTACAAATGATTTTTTTAAAATACCCGTTATAGCATCTAATGTTACGGTTGTTAATAAAACGGTAAGCACAAGTGCCACTGTAGGATTTACAGGCTGCAGTACAAAAGCCAGTTATGGATGTGGCACGGTACCAATAAATTATGCTATTCTTTCAGGAAATTGCCCTACTGTGGGCACAACAGCTTTTGGACTTACACGTGCCACTTTTGGTTTTGCGCCTGTTCCAGGAGGAAGTATCTGGTATCAGCCGACAGGTTTTGTAAACGAGAATACCCCCAATATTAATTTAAAAGGGGCAGTGAGCAAGGATAAAGTAAAGGTTTCATTTAACGGACGTGTAAATGGTACAAACTTTACAGAATTATGGGCACGATTTAAATTTATACCAACAGGTACAACACCACAGACATCCAATTTTATTCCCCTTTCAACCAATTCAACAGATGTAATTGGAACACTTACAGTAACAAAAGCCTCAGATGGTAGTACTTTAAGTACTGATATTCTTGCAGGAGATGTGCAGTATAATTATATTGCGGCCGAGACTCTTCAGGTCCAGCAAGTAAATTTAAGTGCTAAAATAGGTGTAGGTAAGGCTATTAATTATGTTTTGGCGTCAGGTGATACTGTAGCAGTAAACTGGCTTATGAGGGTTTCCAGAGATAATCTCAGTTATACTTACAGCCCATTAGGAAACCTTTTTGGAGACTTATATACAAAAGATGCTGGAGGTACAGAAAGTAGCTGCGAAGCTATACCAGATCAATTTAATGTACAAAGATTAACCCGCTCTTCAAATGGTTATGTAGGTCAAGCTAATTATTATGGTAATAGCTCTGTTTTAATTCAAGCGAGTATTATCAATTATAACAATGTTCTAGATGTATCGGGAGACCATTTTCCTTATGAAACTAGAGAGTATGCGCATCATCGCAGTATAACTTGGACCATAAATGGTATTTGGCAGCCAGATACAACATCATCACCTTACATATCTCAAAATGCAGTAGCTGTAAACTACGTGTTAAATTGGAATATGTTTACAATAAGTTACAGCGGTGAAAATACTATAGTTACTTTTAAGGATGATGCCTGGGGAAGTAATGGTATGCCGTCTCCAACAGCAAACATACCAGTAGTGAGTGATTTTGTTGGGGCAAACGGTAATTTTTCAGTTAGTTTTAGAATGTTAGCGATTTGCAAAAGTACTGGTCCAATAACGGCTAATGTAGTAGCAGTCGTAGATGATTTTACTACTGCAGAGGATAATAGTAATACAGAAAGCTTTACCTACAACTATACTTTTGGAACATCAAATTACATTTATAATACATATGCAGCAACTGCCACACCTAGTCTTCAAAATGTAGATGGTATATCGAGTACTGTAAATTGGCAGGTAAGTGTTACCAATACAACAGATAAAGGAGCATTCCAGAGCGGAGGGGCAAATGCAGATTTACCAAATAACTGGATGAGTTTTGTTTCTCCTAATACGACAATAAAGGTGTTTTTTTAAAGATGTTTAAAAGAAAATTTAAAAGCGATTTTGAGTTTTCTGAAGATTCATTCTTACTAGAAAATGGCAGTAAGTCAAGTGAATTTGACCGTTCTATTTTTGTGGTATACGATAAAACAGAATTACTTGATTTTTTAAAATTAGAAAAGAAAGGAAAAAACGTTATGGTTTGCCTGTTTAATAAGCAGCTGCACAACAGTTTTTCTTTTTTTAAGGATATTAAAAATTTGTTTTTAGTAGACGGATCAAAAAACAGAACAGAGATTTTTAAAGATCTGAATGTATATTTTGAAAGTAAATCGAATTTTGTTCCTAAAATTCCGGATATAAAGCTTTCTAATATAAGCTCAAGCCAAATGCAGTTTGATAACTTTCAGAAGGCTTTATTTTTTATGATGTAGGATATTTTGTTATTAGTGTTTTTATAAAAAAAGACGAACTGCTATATGCGTTCGTCTTTTTTGTTTTTATTTTAATTTATAAATTTCAGATCCGGCTAATAAGAAACATCCTAATCCATAATCCTCAAAATCAGGAATTTTATCATAAGAAAGCGGCTGACCGTCTTTTGGCTCTTTTCCTGTAGACTGCAGATATCCCAGAAATCCGTTTGTGTGCAGACTTTCTGTTGTAATAGCATTCCAGGCTTTTTGAATAACAGGCAGATATGTCTCTTTTTTTAGAATACCGCTGTTAATTCCGTAAGCCATTCCGTATATAAATAATGCAGTTCCTGAAGTTTCTTTTTCTCCAAAATTTGTTGGGTCATGCAGACTTACATTCCAAAATCCATCTGCTCTTTGTATAGGAACTAACGCAGCTGCCATTGCTTTTAGATCTTTTACATATTGTTCTCTGTGAGGTGCATTTTCCGGAATAATGGTAAGAACTTTTGCTAAAGCGCCAATAACCCAGCCGTTCCCTCGGCTCCAATAACAATTTTTGCCATTTGGTTCTTTATACGGCGGATCAAAATCGGCATCGCGCCACCATAAACCTTCTTTAGGATTAAATAAACCATTGTCTCCGTGTTTGTTTCTTGAGAACATATACATTTCATACATTTTCTCGAAATAACGGTTGTCTTTTTCTAAAACTCCCATTTTAGCAAAAACAGGCATTCCCATCTGGATAGCATCAATCCATGACCAGTCATTAAGCTGAGGAGTATTAAGGAGCATATTTATATTTGCCTTTGTATTTTTAAGTTTTTTGGCATCAGGCTCTAAATTATATAAATCGATATAGGTTTGTGCGGCGCAGTAATTGTCGGCATTTCGCGTAGTATTACCGCTGTTGAATCCCCATTTATGAAATTCGGCCCATGCAAACGCATAATCATAATACGCCTCTTTTGGAAAAATTTCATGCAGCGCCATTAATCCTTCATAATAAACCCCGCGTGTCCAGATATTGCTTGGGCGTTCTTTGTTGGTAATAATAGTTTTTCCTGTATCCGGCCATTTTTGCATAAAGTAATCATTGGCAAGCATCATTTGCTTTAAAACCAGTTTTTTATCAAAAGATTCCTGTGCTGAAAGACTGGTTACAGATAAAATTAAGACGGTTAAAATTGAGATTAATTTTTTCATTTTTGGTTATTTGGCAGTTAGTTTTGTTGTTTTAAAGCACTAAGGGTAACAGGACCTAAAAGACCTGACGGCATTGGATTCCATTTTGTCGCATCAAATTTTTTATAGTCTTTATCGACCATATTTATTTCGTAAAATATTTTCCATTCCTGACCTTTTAGTTCCATATCGCGTATTCGGTTGGCGGGAAGATTGGTGACCTGAATTTTTAAAGTATTTTTTCCGGATTTTAAATTATTAATATTCAATTTATACGGTACAGACCAGGCGGCGCCGATAAATTCATCATTAAGCCAGACTTTGGCACTTTCTCTCACATCTCCCAAATTAAGGCTCCAGTTTTTTATTTTAGAATCAGGATTTTCAAACTGAAGCGTGTAAAATGCTGTTCCTGAAAAAGCTTCGGCATCAGGATTTAGTTTTGTCCACGATTCTAAATTGGAAACCACAGTATCGGCTGGTAATTTGGGGCCGCCTTTCTCAAAAGATAATTTCCAGTTTCCTTTTAAAGCAAATGTTTCAGGAGCCGTTTCATAGTAAATCCATTTTTTTTGTGAAGCTGTAGTTTCAGTTTTTAAAAAATAGGATTGTCCGGGCTCTATTTTGATTTTGACATACGTTATTTTATTTTTTTTATTGACCATTGCATTTCCGTATTCACCCGTTAGCGGATCGAGAATAATGACTTCCTTGTTTTCAATCTGAAGCGGCACAAACTCATCAATAGTTTTAGCAGTGTGATTTACTAAAAAATATATTTTCTCACCGTCAACATCTCTGCGAATGAATTTTAATCCTGTATTTACAAGGCTTTCCGGTTGAATATTTGTATCTTCTAAACTTTTAAAAATATCAGAAACAGCTTGTATTTTGTTTTCAGTTAAAAGATTTTTAAGGTTTTGTTCTCTTTTTTTGTAATCTTTAAATCCCGGAACAGATTCTGGTAATCCTTCAAATAGAATAGAGGCGCCGGCTTTTTTTAGCTCGATAAGTTTTTGCAGTGTTTCAAAAGGCATTTTTTGGCATGACGGAATAACCAGTGATTTGTATTTTCCGCCGGGCAGTACAATAACTCCGTTTTTAAATTGTGCTTCGGCAATAAAATTATCAGATATAAAATCAACGCCGTATCCTTTTTTTATCAGGCTTTTTGTTGTGTCGTAAAAGGAAGTTCCGTACAGCCATTCTGTTAAAGAATGTATTTTGAACTGATAAAATAAAGTGCCTTTTTCATATTTATCCCAAGCATCAAAAATAGGCCAGTAAAGCAGAATTTCATTATCAGGTTTTCCTTGTTGTAAAAGTGACTGACAGTTTGAAATATAAGAAAATAAAGCTGGTGCATCTTCCCAAATCGTGTTATTTGAATTGAAATTTACAGAAGCATAAAACTGCCATCCCGGCCACACAGCCCTATCTGGCGAATACGTTGAGCCATGCAGAAAAATATGATTTACTCCATTCAGCATTAAATCTTCGGCTTCTGGTTTACATTGTGATAGCGCCGTTTTAAAATGTTCTCTAAGCCATGTGAAAGTTTCAGAAGAAACTAATTTTTTACCCGAAATATGTGCTGCAGAAGAAGAAAACTTAAGCATTACCGGATCTGCATCGCCTTCGCGGATATCTTCTTTTTCGCGTCTAAAACCCGGAATAGCAAAAGGCATCGAACCAAAAGTTTCGCATTCAGGAATATCAGCAGAAGCATACAAATCGATTAAATTTCCGGGAGAACCATGTGCCTGAAGTTTGGTTTTAAAATTTTTAGAATGCGCCCAGTTGGTCCACGATTTATCAAACTGATTTAATAACAAATCCGATATTGTCTGGCGGTAATCACTTCTTATTCGGTTTCCAATTTCATTATCGGTTTCACTTAATAATACAGGAAGTTCTTTTTTTAAATCGTAACCACGCAGTTTTTTAAATTCATCAAAAAAATCAGGAGTAAAATCGGTTCCGTACACTTCAAAACTATCGTTAAAAATGGCTCTTATTTTTCCTTCTCGTCCTTTTAAAGCATTGTTAAAAGGAACAACATACGCTTTTAAAGCATCGGCAGAATAATGATCTAACGTATAGCCTTTACCGCCGGGCGCCGCTCGTTTTACCTGTTGTCCGGTTTTACCGCTGAAAACCGCATAAATGGTATAATCAGTATTTTTGGCTTTCCATTTTAGTTTATTGGGTTCTAATTTATTAGGAAGTTTGATATTAGAACCTTCAAGTCCTTTGTCTTGTATATTTACTTTTTTATTTTGAAGTTCATTAGTTAAATCAACAAACGAACCGTCACTTCCGTATGCTGTAACGTATAAAAGCATCGCGGGTGTTTTTTCTTTATTGCTGTCAAGAGTAATGCTTCTGTCGAATGTTTCGCTTTTTTTAAGCGAATATTTTTGTACAATAAGTTTTGTTGCGGCGTGCGGCAGTGTAACATGCGAACCTCCGTACGGCCATCCGGTTCCTAAAACCATATCGACCTGCATGTTTAAACTGTCTGAAATGTGAATGGTATAATCCAGCATTTCTATCCATTTTGGAGATAAATAATCAATAAAATTATTTTCTTCACCTTTAACACCATAAATAGGCGTAATTTCTACACCGCCAATTCCGGCTTTATGAAAATCAATAAGGCTTCTTTTTAAATTTGGTTTGTCAACCGCACTTCCCATCCACCACCAGCGCGTCCAAGGCTGATTGACGTTGGTTGATTTTGGCCACGGTGAAACTGTTTTTTCCTGAGAAACCATATTAAAAACACAAAAAAATAAAAATAACAATAAGCAGATATTTTTGGATTTTTTCATGATGTATTTTCTTTTTTGATTTATTTAAAAATAATTCGTTTCTTACTTTTTTGCTTCAAAAATTGCTATCGAAACTTCTTCGAAATAAAGTAAAAGTATTATCAGTGTCTTGAAAAGCTATCCTGTAGCGTCCTGTTTTTTTTAAATATTTTAAAAAATTGATTTTTCATGTATTTAGCCAGTTGATTTATTATTTGATATTTTTTTATGTAAATAAATATGAAATGTGAAAAAATAATTTACTAAAATTTTTGATAATATATTTTTGAAATTCGCAATGAATTAAGAGTTGTAAATCAGACAGTTGTGCGTGTTTCTTGTTAAATTAAACTTAAATAATTTTATAAGATATTGAAAGTTAACAGGATACTACAGGATACTGCGAAAAGTGCTTCTAAATAAATTTGGTTTGAACTAAATAACTAACCAAATTGAACTTTTATGAAAAACAAGCTTAATCTTTTGCTGATTATAGCCTTATTTGTACTGGCGTACACATCTGGCTATGCGCAGGAAAAAACGGTTACAGGAACCGTTACTGATCCGGCCAAATTATCAATCCCTGGAGTTAACGTAATTGTTAAGGGAACTAACAGATCTACCAGTACAGATTTTGACGGTAAATATTCAATTTCGGCAGCATCTGGAGAAACATTAGTTTTTTCTTTTGTGGGATTTGTGAAACAGGAAATAAAAATTGGCACTGCAGCGAATTACAATGTTTCGCTCGATGCAGAAAGTGCCAATCTAAACGAAGTCGTAGTAATTGGTTACGGTACCCAAAAGAAAAAGCTGACATCTGGCGCCATTTCGGGAATTAAAACAGAAACTTTTACAGAACGTCCCATTTCGAGAATCGATCAGGGATTAGTGGGGCAGGTTGCCGGAGTTCGTGTTAAACAGACTACAGGTTTACCTGGACAGCCTTTTAGTATTGAAATCAGAGGTGCAGGTTCTATTACCGCAGGAAATGAACCGTTGTATGTTATTGACGGATTCCCAATTTATACAGAAGGATCAAACAGTAACGGTGCATTTGCCAACGGAAGTCCGCTTGACAATATGAATCCGAATGATGTAGCTTCAATTGAAGTTTTAAAAGATGCATCGGCAGCCGCGATTTATGGTTCCCGTGCTTCAAATGGAGTAGTAATTATTACCACAAAAAAAGGTAAAAAAGGGAAGCCAAAATTTACTTTTAATACCTACGGAGGTGTTAATAAAGAGGCAAACCGAGTAGATATGCTTTCTGCTGAAGGATGGATTAAACGTGCAAAAACGATGATCGACTCTCAATGGGTTGGATCTGGAATTGCCGGAGCTTCTGCAAGTCAGACAACTGCAGAGAGAATTGCCGCTTACAATGCAGCAAATCCAGCTGCGCCGCTTACAACGGCCAATTCAAGATATTACACGTATTTGTATGATGACCGCTGGGATATGCCGGGACATCCTGGACTGGATTACATCGACTGGCAGGATAAAGTTTTCCGTACAGGAGAATTCAGCAATTATCAATTAACGGCCTCGGGTGCTACAGATGCTGTAAACTACTATGTTTCTGCTAACTATCAAAAAAATACCGGATATATTGTAGGTACAGATTATTCTCTTTTTTCGGCAAGAGCCAATGTAGATATTAAATTGTCTGAAAACTTTAAAATGGGAATTAATCTAGCGCCGTCATATTCTATTAAAAATGATCCGGGAGTAGAAGGAAAAGACAATACTTTGTTTAAAGCGCTTACTGCAACTCCGGTTTTTGAAAGTGCCGCTAATGCTGCCGGAGAAAAATACACAACCCGCTATGCATGGGGTTCCAGCACTACCAATATGCTGAATGCTCTGGCAAGAACAGGAAGAAACTCGATGTACAGAAATCTAATTTCAGGATATGCCAGCTATCAGTTTGCTAAAAGTTTTACTTTAAAAAGCACGATTAACTTTGATAATTCAGATAACGTAAACGAAAGTTATACACCAAACGATGTTATTGCCAGTATTAGAGGAGCTTACAACACATACAGAAGACAAAACATCGTAAACGAAAACACGCTTACGTACGATAAAACATTTGGAAACCATAGTTTTAACCTGCTTTTAGGAGAGTCGTTTAATGCTTATGAAATTACAAAATCGACTATGTCTTCGGGAGCACTTTACAACAGTTCAAGTATCGAAACACTGCCTGCGGGATCTATAGGTTCTACAACGGCTGAAAAAAACACACTGCTTTCTTATTTCTCGCGTATTCAGTATAATTTCAAAGAAAAATACATTTTATCAGCGAGTATCAGACGTGACGGTTCTTCAAAATTTGGAACTGACAGAAGATGGGGAACTTTCTCTTCGCTTTCATTAGGATGGAGAGTAAAACAAGAAGCATTCCTTCAAAATGTAGATTGGTTAACTGAGTTCAAGTTAAGAGCCAGCACAGGTATAAACGGAAGTAATAATATTGGAAGTTATGCACAATATGCTACACTGGGGACTTATAACTATTCAATTGGAGGCGCAGTGGCAATTGGTCAGGGAGCAGCTTCTATTCCAAATCCTTCATTACATTGGGAAGAATCAAAAAGTATTGATTTTGGACTTGATTTCGGATTCATAAAAAACAGACTTACAGGAACATTTGAATTATATAGAAAAAATAACAGCGAACTGCTTTTAAGAGTTCCGGTTCCGGGAGATTCTGGTTTCCAAACGTATTTAACCAATATTGGAGAAGTACAAAACCAAGGATGGGAATTTGAATTGAACTCACTAAACGTAAAAACACCAAGTTTTGAGTGGAGAACTTCTGCAAACATAAGCCATAACGAAAATAAAGTTTTAGCATTAGGACCAGATCAGTCAAAAATTGAAATCAGTAATGCGTATGACGCAGGTGTTCCTTTTGTAAAATTAGAAGTTGGAAAACCAATGTACACCATTTTTGGATTGAAGCAAAACGGCGTAATAACTCAAGCTGATATTGATGCAGGAGGAACTACAATTGGAGGAAATAAACTCGTTCTTGGCGATCCAAGATATGTAGATCAAAACGGAGATAAAAAAATCAATTCTGAAGATCGTGTCGATTTAGGAAATCCAACTCCAAAATATACATGGGGAATCACAAACAGCTTTAAATACAAAGATTTTGATTTGAATGTTCTTGTTCAGGGACAAAATGGAGGAACAGTTTACGGATTAACAGGACGTGCCATTGACCGTACCGGAATGGGGTCTGTAGAGAATTCTCTAAACGTTGATCCGGCTGTAAGAGGAAACTGGAGAACATCTTTTGGATATCAGGCTAACTCAGACTGGTTGTACAAATCAGATTATGTAAGTGTTAGAAGCATTTCAATAGGATATAATTTAAGACAGGCATTAAAAGGAATTTCAAGAATTGATAATGCAAGATTATATGTAACAGGCGAAAACTGGTTTTACTGGAACAAATACAAAGTAGGTTTTAATCCAGAAGCAGTAAATACGTCAGCAAGTTCAAACAGTGATTTTTCTGTTCCGGTTGATTACGGTGGAGCGCCGCTGGCAAAATCTTTAGTAATTGGGCTGAACATTAATTTTAATTAAAAGAAAATGAAAAAATATATCTTCATAGCCGCAGGTGCTTTACTTTTATGGGCACAGTCATCTTGTACAGACGAGCTTACACAGCTGCCTTTGTCACAAGGAACAATTGAAAATTTTTATGCAACTCCCGGCGATTTTGTACAGGCCAGAAATGCAACGTATTCGATAGCTTTTCACGGAACTAGCGTTTACGGCTACGCAAACCGATTAATGAACTTAAGCGAAACCAGATCTGATAACTTGATGGCGACAACACAAGCATCAAGAGACTGGGAGGGAATTAACAGTTTTTACACTTCTATCAGCTCGAACACTTATGTAAAAGAAGCATATTTAACCAATTACAATGCGATTTACAAAGCCAATCAGTTATTAGAAAAAATAGCCGAAAAAGGAGATGCCATTTTTACAAATCCGGCAGATAAAACGTCAATGGCTGCAGAAGCCCGTTTTTTAAGAGCATTTTGTTATTTCGATTTAGTAAGATGGTTTGGCCGAGTGCCGTTAATCGACAGAACGGTTACAGCTCAGGAAGCTTCAAAAATACCTAGAACTGCTGTTGCAGATGTTTATAAACTGATTATTTCCGATTTAGAACTGGCAATTCCGGATCTTGCCCCATCTTATGATACGGCAAATTTTGGACGTGTAACTAAATACGGTGCAAAAGCATTATTAGGTTTAGTTTACATGACACGCTCAAGCCCAACTTACGGAATTGACGGCGCAACATTAGGATTAAGCGAATGGGATAAAGCATACAAAGAATTAAACGATATCAAGCTAAGTGGTTTATATGCTTTTGGAACAGATTACGATCCAATTTTTAAAACAGAAGGAAATGCCAACAAAGAAAACGTATTGGTAATTCCGTATACACAAAATATTTCAACTCCGGTAGGAGGTAACTTTATGGTAGAATTAGGTTACGAGCCTTATTTTGCATCTTTAAATTTATCTGCACAGGGCGCTTTAGAAGCCAGACCTATTTCAAACGGATTTATGAGTTTGTTTGCCGCGACTGATAAAAGAAAAACTTTTGGAATTGCAACAAGTTATACCGTAGCTTCCGGAACTTACAAAGGAAGTTATACACAACCGGTTTTTAAAAAGTATATTGATGCTTCAAGATACGGAAACGGTCGTGAAGACTGGGGAGTTGATTTTATGATTACACGTTACACAGATGTTCTAATGCTGATGGCCGAATGTACGCTGCATGGCGGAGGAGGTTCTCAGGCTGAGGTAGACGATATTGTAAACAAAGTAAGAACCAGAGCCGGACTTACAGCAAATGCTGCAAATATTACATTAGATCAATTGTTTCAGGAAAGAAGAAAAGAATTTTTTGCAGAAGGAACGAGATGGTTTGATTTAATACGTTCAGGAAAAGCTGTAGAGATAATGAATGCCTGGAAAGCGGCCGAGGATACCGAAAACAAAATCAGAACCATTGATAATAATTCGCTCTTATATCCAATTCCGTTATCAGAAATGTTAGCAGTTCCTGGACTATACGATCAAAATATTGGTTACGATTAATAAATTTTGCCCCACTTTTATTTTTTGTTTTTTGAAAGAAGCTGTCTTTTCAGACAGCTTTTTTTGTCATTTTTGTATTACGGTAAACAGGAAAGCACAGGATGCCCAACTGGTTTAACTATTTTAAATTTAAAATGTACTTAAAAAATCAAAGCCAATGATTTACTCAAAAAAAATACTATTACTTTTTTTAGTTTTAAGTGTAAAACTTTCTGTATCAGCACAGGTAAAACTGCCCGCTCTTGTTGGCGATAATATGGTTTTACAGCAAAATGCCAAAGTTAATTTATGGGGATGGGCTTCCCCAAACGAAAAAATCAATATCAGTTTAGGCTGGTCAAATGAAACAGTTGAAATAACTGCCGATGCAGAAGGAAACTGGAAAACGGCTTTTTCTACCCCAAACGGAAGCGAAAAAGCCTATGACATAACTATAAACGCATCCAACAAAATCCTTCTTAAAAACATTTTGATAGGCGAAGTCTGGCTTTGTTCCGGACAATCGAATATGTTTTTTCCGGTAGGAAGAGAAGAAGGTACATGGAAAACAGGAGTTAAAAATTACGAAGAAGAAGTAAAAAACGCTTCATATCCAAATATCAGATTATTTACTGTTGCACTTAATGCAGCACAAAAACCGCTGGAAGACGTAACAGGAAACTGGAAAGTATGCAGTCCGGAAACCATTAAAACATTTTCGGCAGTGGCTTATTTCTTCGGAAGAGATTTATATCAAAAACTAAATGTTCCAATTGGGTTAATTTCCACATCTTGGGGAGGCACAAAAGCCGAAGCATGGACAGCGCAGCATATTTTAGAAGATGATGTGGCTTTTCTGCCGATTCTTCAGGAAGATGCAAAAAATGAAAAAATATATCAGGAAAAACTCGAAGCCTATTATCTGGCTTTAACCAATGAAAAAATTGCCAGCGCAGCCAACGCACCAAAAGGACAATTAAAAAAGCCTAAAAAAGAACCCAACAAAACCTCTTATGTTTTATACAACGCCATGCTGCATCCGCTGGTAAATTATACCATAAAAGGCGCAATTTGGTATCAGGGCGAAAGCAATTCTGGAAAAGCCTATTTGTACAGAAGTTTGTTTCCGGCCATGGTAAAAAGCTGGAGAGACGAATGGAAACAAGGAGAATTCCCTTTTTATTATGTGCAGATTACACCGCATAAAGGACAAAATGCTGAGATAAGAGAAGCACAATTAATGTCTTTAAAAACAATTCCGAACAGCGGTATGGTTGTAACAACCGATGTTGGTGATGCGCAAAATATTCACCCAATAGATAAGCAGACCGTTGGCTACAGACTCGCTTTATTAGCAAGAGCAAAAACTTACGGCGAAAATAAACTCGTTTTTTCAGGACCTATTTTCAATACTATGAAAATCAAGAAACAAAAAGCACAATTGTTTTTTGATTATGCCAATTCAGGATTAAAGAAAACAGGCGATGTTTTAAAAGAATTTGAAATTGCAGGTGAAGATCAGATATTTTATCCAGCCGATGCTAAAATTGATGGAAAAACAATTGTCGTTTCATCTTCAAAAGTAAAAGAACCTGTCGCAGTTCGTTTTGCATGGAAAGCCGTTCCCGAACCTAATTTATTTAATAACGAAAATTTACCGGCATCACCATTTAGAACAGATAATTGGATGTTAACAGAGAAAAAATAATGTAATTTCTTTAGCCACAGATTGCACAAATTAAAAAGATTAATCATTGAAATCCGTTTAATCTGTGGCAAAAAATAAAATAATAAAAAAACGAAATGAACAGAAGACAATTTATTATCGGGAATTCTCTTGCCGTAATGGGATTATGTCTTCCGTTTTCGGCGAAAGCCTTTGATTTTTTAGACGATCCCAAACTTTCAGATTTTGAAAAAAGACTCAAACCTGTTGGACGTGCTTTAGAATTTGAAGATTATTACGTTTGGTGCAACAGCCCAATTGAAGGTCCCGACGGCAAAATTCACGTGTTTTTTTCGCGATGGAAAAAATCAAAAAGCATGAGCGGCTGGATCAACGGTTCTGAAATTGCCCACGCCGTTGCCAATAAACCCGAAGGTCCATACGAATATGTAAGTACTATTTTAGCACCAAGAGGTGAAGGATTTTGGGATGCAACAACCTGTCACAATCCAAGTATTCATTTTGTAGACGGAAAATATGCATTGTTTTTCATGGGAAATTCAAACGGAAAAATGAACACAAAACGAATTGGATTAGCTGTTTCAGATTCACTTTACGGTCCGTGGGAACGCCCAGATGAACCTTTATTGCTTCCGGGAGAAACCGGTTCATGGGATGATCTGCTTACAACGAATCCTTCTTTCTTAAAACATCCAAACGGAGAATATTGGCTGTATTATAAATCATTGGATACTGAAAATTATGAACATCCAAAATTCCCAATAAAAGGAAACCGAAAATACGGTTTAGCGATTTCGAAATCACTCAAAGGGCCTTATATCAAAATTAAAAATAACCCTGTAATTGATTTTTCAAAACTGGGCGATAATAAACAATGCGAAGATGCTTTTGTGTGGTACGAAAACAAGAAATTCAAAATGCTGGCAAGAGATATGGGCGTTTTTGGAATGGATTACGGACTTTACATGGATTCTGATGACGGAATTCACTGGAATGATCCGCAGATTTCCTATCAGCCGTTAGATAAATACATCAAACAGCCCGAAGCGCCAAAACATTTAAATCGTTACGGACGTGCAGAAAGACCTCAGTTGTTATTTCAAAACGGAAAACCGACTTATTTATTTACCGCTTCGCAAGGCGGAAAATATGAAACTTCATCAGCTTTTATTTTTAAAATCGTTTAAAAGTCAAAATATGGAAAACACAGTAAGAAATGCTTTTACCATGAAAGTAAAGTCAGGTTTTGAAAACGAATATAAAATACGTCATGATAAAATCTGGCCGGAACTTACTGCGTTACTCTCAGAAAGCGGTATTTGTGATTATTCCATTTTTCTCGATGAACAAACAGGAATGCTTTTTGGTGTTCAGAAATTAAATCCGCATTTTGACCGTTCAAAACTTTCCAGTCACCCGCTTATGAGAAAATGGTGGAACTATATGTCAGACATTATGGAAATAAATCCGGACAATTCTCCAAAAACAAATCCGTTAAAAGAGGTTTTCTATTTAGATTAAATGATTAAATTGTTTTCAATAAAAAAAGTAATATAATAATGAAAAGTACAATCAAACTTTACGTCCCAATTGCATTTTCGGTATTAGTTTCTGCCGGCTGTTATGCCCAGAAAAAAACAGGAAATACAATTGTATTAAAAAACACTTCAAGTATAGAACTGCCTCAAAAAGCCATTACGATTAAAAGAAATCAGCTTTCTGTTAATAATGATTCAGGAAAATATCCAATTATCATTTATAAAAACGATACAATTCCGGCTCAGGTAAATGATTTAGACGGCGACGGAAAGTGGGACGAATTGTTTTTGGTAACTGATTTTTCTGCAAAAGAAGAAAAGAAAGCAACGTTAACGTGGTCAAAAACTGATCCTAAATTTACAATAAGAACCAGCGCCAGATTCGGAAAAAGAGAAGGCAAAAATCTTCCGGTTCATCCAGATACACAAGAAGTTTTATTAGCCAATCAGGTGCATAAAAAATTGGGATATCAAAAATACCAAACCGACGGTCCAACATGGGAAAATGACAAAGTAGGTTTTAGACATTATTTAGACGGAAGAAACTGTAAAGACGTTTTTGGTAAAAAAACACCCGGAATTACACCAGAAGATGTGGGAATAAATAGTAAAGGCGCCGTAGAAGATAATTACCACGTAATGCTCGATTGGGGAAGAGATATTTTTCCTGTGGGAAGTTCTTCAGGATTGGGCGGTTTTGCTTTGCTGACCAGCGATAATAAAGTAGCAAGATTGGGAATTTTAGGAAATGACACGATTAACAATATTGAAAAAACAACTTTTAAAATCGTAAGCGAAGGTCCGGTAAATTCTGTTTTACATTACAATTATGAAAATTGGGAAGCATCAGGAAATAAATATCAAGCAGAAGAAACGGCGTCAATCTGGCCGGGTATGTACGGTTATAAAAACACGATTTCTATAAATGGATTAAAAGGAAATGATACACTTTTAATTACCCTTTCTAATATTAACAATCAAAATCCGCTGCAGGTAATTGATTCCGGCGATTTTGTATGTTTTATTCAGCATGATAAATTAACGTATGAGCGCCAATGGATTTTAGGAACGGCCATAATTGTTCCAAAAGATGTTTATAAAGGTTATTTTGAAGCTCCAAAAACAGGTCAGCTTACTGATTCATATCTTATAAAACTTTCGGCAAAAAATAATCAGCAGGTAAGTTATTACCCAATTGCCGGCTGGGAATTAAGCCAGGATAAAGGCTTTAAAGATGCCGCTTATTTTACAACCTATGTAACCACTTTAGCCAAACAATTATCAGCTAAAATTAAAGTTGAGGTGAAATAACAAGCTATAATTCTAAGAACTTTTTCAAAGCTTATAGCTTTGAAAAAGTTTAATAACCACAAAACTAACTAACCAAATGAAAACCATTTTTAAAATTCTAATCTGCGTGATTGGCTTTTCTCAGCCGTCTTTTTCGCAGAAATATTCTAATGATACCTTTCCAGACGGAAGTCCGATTTCAGATTGGTTTAAAGATTACTCTAAAATTCAATTAAAAGATTTAGGAAAAAAATACACCATAACCGATTTTGGAATTGTAAAAGACAGTACGAAAATCCAGACTGCCGCAATTCAAAAAGTAATCGACAAAGCTTCGGCAAATGGAGGAGGGGTAATCGTAATTCCAAAAGGAGTTTTTTTAAGCGGTGCCTTATTCTTTAAACCTAAAACAGCTTTGTATGTTGAACAAGGCGGAGTTTTAAAAGGCTCAGATAATATTGCCGATTTCCCTATAATGCCGTCCAGAATGGAAGGGCAGAATCTGGATTATTTTCCGGCCTTAGTAAATGCTTACGGAGTCGATAATTTCTCTATTTCAGGAAAAGGAACTATAAACGGAAACGGTAAAAAATACTGGGAAGCTTTTTGGCAGAGACGTAAAGAAAATCCAAAATGCACCAATCTCGAAGTTTCGAGACCGCGATTAGTATTTGTATGGAATTCAAACAATGTACAGCTTCAGGATGTAAAACTCATTAATTCAGGTTTTTGGACGAATCATTTTTATAAATGTAATAATGTAAAAATGCTTGATTTGTATATTTTTTCACCGCATATCGAAATCAAAGCACCAAGCACAGATGCTATTGATATTGATATTTGTAATAACTTTTTGGTAAAAGGCTGTTATATGTCGGTTAATGACGATGCGATTGCTTTAAAAGGCGGAAAAGGCCCTTATGCCGATCAGGATAAAAACAACGGACCAAATTCTAACATCATTATTGAAGACTGTAATTTCGGATTTTGTCATTCGGCTTTAACCAACGGAAGCGAATCTATTCATAACAGAAACGTAATTATGAGAAACTGTAAAATTGACGGTGCTTCGCGAATGTTGTGGCTTAAAATGCGTCCAGATACACCGCAGCGATACGAATATATAAGAGTAGAAGATATTAAAGGAGAAGCAAAAACCGGTTTGGCCATTTTTGCATGGAAACAATTTTTTGATTTAAAAGGCCGCCCAGACATTCCGCTTTCTTATGGAGATAACGTAACGCTTAAAAATATAGATTTAAAATGCGATACATTTTACGGAGTAGAGAACGATCCCAATGTGCGTTTGACCAATTTTACTTTTGAAAATTTAAATATTCAATCTGTAAAAAGCAATATTGACAAAAGCTTAATAAAGGGTGTTGATTTTAAGAATGTGTACGTAAATAAGCAGTTAATCGAGTAAAATTTCCGCACATTCTCAATTCGTTGTATAACTTTTTAAGCCAAAATCTTATATTTTTTAACAATTTTAATGTTTAATAAAAAATATTTTTACCCCGTGTGTGGTGCGTACATAAAGAGTTATGTTTTAAAATTTGATAGTAAATGTCTGATTAATAGTTTATTGTAAAATGAAAAAAATCAAAAAAAACATGAGTAAAGATTTAGTTAAATTTTGACTCGAAAAACAATGATAATTTTAACAGCAAATATGTTGTAACTATCAATCAAACTTCTATTTTTGCGCCTTAATTTAATAATTATAAGCATGAAAGATCTATTAGTAAAAATCAACGCCGAAATTGACACATTCAAAGCAGAAGCTGAATCTTTAACTGAAAAAGGTATCAAAGCTGCAGGACCAAGAGCACGTAAAGCTACTTTAGAAATTGAAAAACTTTTAAAAGAGTTCAGAAAAGTTTCTATCGAAGAATCAAAAAAATAATACAACTAAAACCTCGTCACCCGACGAGGTTTTTTTTTGCTTCAGATTTAAAAGGTTTTAAGTTTCAGGTTTTAAGTTTCAAGTTTCAGGTTTCAAGTTTCAGGTTTCAAATTGGTTTAGACTCATAATTCACCATTCACAACTCACAACTCACCATTCAACAACTTTCCTAATACATTTTGCTGCTGTCTGAGCGTTTAAATCAGCACCTTCTTGTCCGGTGTGAGTGTGGTCTTTTGGGAAAAAGGCTTTTACTTTTTCCTTTCCCAAAACTTCATATTTTTGAGCAACAGCGCCGCTCAAATCAATATAAAAAACATTTTCCTGTTCAGCGATTTCCTTCGACCATTTAATATAGGTATCAAATCGTTGTTCTACTTTATCATTTGGCCATTCGTTTCTTGGCGTTAAACTCAAAACAATTGGTATGGCACCTTTTTCTTTTGCCTCACGAATCATTTTGATCATGTACCAGCCAAAAGTATAAAACGTTTCTTTTGAACCGTCAGGACGAATTATTTCCTGAGATTCGCTGCCAATTCCTTTTAAAGAACCTCTAAACTTCTCTTTGTCAACGGCGCCCGCATCATTATGTCCAAACTGAATTAGAACAAAATTTCCGGGCTGTAATTGGTTTTTAACGTCTTCCCAAAGTCCTTCAGTAATAAAAGTTCTGGAGCTTCGGCCGCCTTTTGCTTTATTGATAACCTCAATTTTCGTTGTATCACAGTATTTAGGAAAAGAAACACCCCAGCCCACAGCATCAGGATTTCCATTATCGGCCATGGTTGAGTCGCCAATTAAAAATACTTTGTTCTTAGAGGGAAGAACAATTTTAGGATTTTTTAAAATATAATGTTTTAAAGAATTCTTACTCACTTTCAATTCATTAATAATCACAGAAGCCGACAAAACAGCACCTTTTGCAGAAGTATGCGTATGATCTCTTTTATAAAAATAAGTATCCGTTATTTTTGATTCGCCCAGCTTTTCCATTTCAAGCGCCATTTTTTCATTCAAATTAATGAAAGTCACTTTTTCCTGCAATGCGATTTGTTTCGCCCAAAGTCCATAAGAATTATCATTTCTGGGAACTTTTCCGTCTTTCCAATCGTTTCTCGGAATCGGAGAACACACAATCGGAATTGCGCCTTTGGATTTTGCTTCACGAATTATTTTCTGAATATACCAGCCATAACTATGTACAGTTTCATGTTTTTTGGTCAGGATATTATCGATTTCCTGTGTTTCATTTCCAATTCCTTTAATCGTTCCTCGCGCACGAAGACTGTCATTTATTGGGCCGTCGTCATTATGTCCAAACTGAATCAAAACATAATCACCTTTTTTAAGTTTATTCAAAACCACATTCCACAAACCTTTATCCTGAAAAGTACGGCTGCTTGTACCGCCAAGCGCATGATTTTCTATATGAATTTTGGTTGTATCTAAAAACTGACCTATAAAATCGCCCCAGCCCCAAAGTCCGCCCGCACCGTTGCCTTTTCCGTTTTTCACAGTAGAATCGCCCACCATAAATAAAGTAGGTTTATGATCTTGTTTAGTAGTAAAATTGAAAAGTAATAAAGCAAGAAAAACAAAAGCGAATATTTTAATTGATTTCATGTTTTTTTTAATTGTGAATTGTGAGTTGTGAGTCGTAAAGCTGAGCGGAGCGAAGCCTTTATAGGTAAAATCTAAAATCTAAAATCTAAAATCTAAAATCTAAAATCTAAAATCTAAAATCTAAAATCTAAAATCTAAAATCTAAAATCTAAAATCTAATCCCGAAGTTTCGGGACTAAAATCTAAAATCTCGAAAATCAAACCATAAATCCATTTTGATGCCATCATCGCCTTTTTTGATTCTGATATTTGTAGGCTGGCTTTGCGGACCTTGCTGTTCTAAAGGTTTAAAATCACGCATAGCCGGAATTTCATACATAAACGAAATATCGCCTTCTGGAAAATCAGGCTGCGGAGAACTTCCCGAAAAAGCATTTTTAGGTAAATCAGGTGTAAATAATCTCAAGAACAAATTATCAGATTCGCTGAAAACTTTAAAAGAAGATGTTCCCGCTTTTAAATCAGCGCCCAATAAATTAGCATGGTAACCTTTAAACTCCGGATAGATAAGATTTTCAAAACTTTCTCCTGTAATCGTATTGTTGTATTCTTTTTCCCAAAAACCATATGTTGTTCCTTTAATGCGGTTTTTCCAAACGCGGTACGGACCTCTTCCAAACCATTTAATTCCGGTTACCTCTTTTTCAGGAAAACTGAACGTAATACCAAAAGCATTGATTTTATCTTCAAAAAAAGCGCCGTCAAAACCATCTCCGCCAGAAGCATTTTTTAAAGCCAGCATTTCCATTTTAAATCTTCCGTCGGCTTCCATAATCCATTTTATAGATGATAAACCGCCGGAATAATTAACCTGACAAATCGCTTTTTCGCCTTTCTGAGATATTTGAATATCTTTTAATTTTGCTTTCATACCAATAAATCGCGGTCCGTTTGCCAGCGGAATGGTTGAGGTTTTATTTGATATTTTTTGAATTTCTCCTGTCTGCGAATTTATAGTTACCGTTACATCATTTCCTTTCAATGTAATTACAGAGTCAGTTTTGGTTACCAATGCTTTTGCTTTTAAATCTTGAACTTTCAAGAATTTTGAAACATAAAATTTAGCTTTATGAATAGGCCAGGTCCAGGTATAAATTTCCTTGTTGAACTGATCGAAAGCCGTTATAGATAAAACATCGCCTTCAAAGAAATTTTCAGGAAGATTAAATTTGATTTTTCTCGTTTCACCCGGATCAATACTCGGAATTTCAATATTTCCGGAACTTATTTCCTGAGCCGTTTTATCAGAATATAAAATATCATCGTCGGCTTTTAAAACTTTAAATTCCATTTTACAGGAATTCAAATTGCTGAACAAATAATCATTTGTTATTAAAAAAGAACCGTCAAACATATCTGAAATGTGTTTGGGCTGAAACTGAATGGGCGCCCAGATTTCTTTTACAGAAAAATAACTGCCTTCTCTTTCGCGATGAGGTCCCAGAATTCCGTCGGCGGCGAGAGAACCTTTAGAATCAAACTTTTGCTCACCTTTCCAGTCAGAACGTTTTACCGCTTCGTCGAGCATTGCCCACATAAAACCTCCGGCAAAAAGCGGACTTTCTTTGTAGCGGTTCCAAAAATCTTCTAATGCGGCACCGTGACCGTTATCATACGTTCCATGCATAAATTCAGTTGGGAAAAATACATTTTCACCCGAATTAAAACGATGCATTCCTGTTAAATACGTTGGATAATGATGCGTGTCCCAGCCGTCAAAATCAGCCCACGGATGAATTACAATTCTTTTCTGCGGATCATTTTCGGTAAAAACTTTATCGACTTCATAATTCCATCCGCCTTCATTTCCGTTGTCCCAAATAATTACAGATGGATGATTTACATCGCGCGCAATCATTTCTTTCGCCAGTTTTGTTCCTGTTTCGGTATCATACGAATTCTGCCAGCCGGCGAGTTCATTCAAAACAAAAAGCCCAAGAGAATCGCAGACATTCAGAAAGTGATCATCTGGCGGATAATGTCCGCGAACCGCATTCATATTCATGTCCTTAATCAATTTTACGTCCAGTTCGCTTATGCGTTTGCTTGTACTGCGTCCGCCTTCCGGCCAAAAAGAATGACGGTTAATGCCTTTCATGATAATTTTAGTGCCGTTTACGTAAATCCCGTCCTGCTTTTTAAACTCTAAAGTTCTAAAACCAATCTTTTTATGATATTCATGAAGAATCTTTCCGTTTTGTTTTAAAACCAATTTTAAGTTGTATAAATTGGGATTTTCAGGATTCCACGGTTTAATGTTTTCCCATTTTGCAGTAATTGTTTCTTTTGTAGTTTTCGCTTTAAGCGGCAATGTAAAGGCGGGAAAACTTTCGCCGTTTTTATCTGAAATAGAAGCTTCTAAAACAACATTTTTTGAGATGTACTGTAAATCCAGATCAACTGTAATCGAACCATCCATTTTTGGATTTACCGCAATATTCTGAATCTGTGTTTTTGGAGAAACTTCTAACCAAACCGGACGATAAATACCGCCAAAAAGCCACCAGTCGGCTCTTCTTTCAGCATTATTTACCGATTTATTAGCAGAATGTTTCCAGACATGAACTTCTAAAGTGTTTTTTGAACCCAATTTTAAAAGAGGCGAAATATTATATTTGAATTCATAAAAACCGCCCTGATGAACCGGTCCTGCTATTTTTCCATTGATTTTCACCTCAGTATCAGTCATAGCGCCACCAAAAGCGATTAAAACCGTTTTATCTTTATAATCAGCCGGAACATCAAATTCATATTTATAAAAACCTTCTTCTTTGCTGGGCTCTTTTTGATTGAGTTCTTTATACCAGCGTCCGTACGTGTACTCGCCAAAACCTTCTAATTCCCACTGCGACGGTACATTTATTTTTGTCCACACTTTGCTGTTTTGGCCGTCGGTGCAATAAAAATCCCATTGTACAGGATGTTCAAAATCTACTCCCGAAAGATAAATTTTATCAGTCTGCTGTGCATGGGCACTAAAAAGAAACGTAATGAAAAAAAGAAATCCGGGAATGTTTTTTAAAAGCCTTCTGTTCATATAAATTGGGTTGGTTTTGCGGTTCGTTTTCTTTCAGTTTTTAACTGCTGAAAGAAATTGTGTTATCAAATCTAATTGTTCGTTTTAGATATTGTATCCTGTACTATGATGTTAAAAAATGTAAGATTATTTTAAAAATTAGTATTTTCTTTAAATTTCTAAAATCAGGTAGGTACAGGATACTATCCGATAAAAAAACAAAGAAATTGCAACTGCATTATTTAATTGATAAAATAATAAAGGAAAAATTTTATTATTCAAATTTCAATAATCCTCAATATTTTGAATTTTTATGAGAATTAAAAAACAATCTATTTGCACTTTAGTTGTCCTTTTTTTGTCGTCGGTTGTTTTCATTTTTGGACAGGAAAAAACGTCAATCCGCAAAATACATTATGTACCAGAGGGCAATAGTTTTGTTTTAAAAAACGGAACCCGAAAATTCAACAGAGCGCTTTACGGATCTAATACGGCTTTTAGAGTTGAAACAGGAGATCTGCCTGAATTTGCCATGTATATGCCCGGAATGGGAGGCAATTTTAAAATGGCATTGGTAAATGGAAAAGAAAGCAAATGGATAACCGAAGCTTCTAAAATCGATACCCGATATGTTTTAGGAACCATGCATTATACCATTGAAGATCCGATTTTAGGAAACGGAAAATTATTTGTAGATGTTGCTGCTCTAAAAGAAAGCGAAGGTTTTATTGTAAAAGTATATGGAGAAAAATTACCAAAAAATACAAATCTAATTTGGGCTTTTGGCGGTGCGACGGGAAAGAAATTCAGCCGTGACGGCGATATTGGTGCAGATCCGGAATCGGTTTTTTATTTACAGCCGCAATATTGTCTCAATAATATATACACACTTAAAAAAGAATCTTTTGTTTTAGAGTATGGTTCAGAAAGCAACCGTCAGAAAACAGGAAATAACAGAACTTTAAGCGGTTTCTTTCCAAATTCTGAAGTTCATTTGGCTAATGCCGATCTGCAGAAAAATCCGTTGGAATTATTTAATTCAAAACCTGAATCTCTGCCTTTAATAACAGGTAAATTAAGCTCAATTTCAGAAAAAGGAAATTACTGGCTTTTTGTTCCTGAAGTTTCAAAAGTAGATTACACCCAAAAATCTATTGCTGAATTTTATGCAAAAGCGGTTGAAGAAACGCATCTTTTAGCGAATCGAATAAAAGTAAAAACGCCAGATGAATACATAAATACACTGGGTTCTGCGCTGGCAATTGCTTCAGACGGAATTTGGGAAAGTCCAGCGTATCTGCACGGAGCCATTGCGTGGCGAATGTATCTCAATGCGTGGCGAGGTGCTTACACAGCCGATCCGCTTGGATGGCATGACAGGGCAAAAACACATTTTACAAGTTACAGCAATTCGCAGGTAACCTCTCCGGAAAGCGGACCTGTGGTTTTTGATGAAGAAAAAAATTTGGCAAGACAAAAAGAAGAAATCGGAAACTCGATGTTTAGCAGCGGTTATATCAGCCGTAGTCCGAATAAAAATAATGTAGCGCACCATTATGATATGAATCTGGTTTTTTTCGACCAAATGTTTCGTCATTTTAAATGGACGGGCGATCTGGCTTTCTTAAAAGAAATGTGGCCGACAATTGAAAGACATTTAAATTGGGAAAAAAGAAATTTTGATCCGGACAATGACGGACTTTACGACGCTTATGCTTCAATTTGGGCGAGCGATGCTTTGCAGTACAGTGGCGGCGGCGTTATTCATTCATCGGCCTATAATTATTATGCGAATAAAATGGCGGCTGAACTGGCTAAAAAAATAGGTAAAGATGAAACTCCTTATTTAAAAGAAGCAGATAAAATCCTGAAAGCCGTAAACCAGCAGCTTTGGATTTCTAAAAAAGGAATTTTTGCCGAATATAAAGATGCTTTAGGAAACAGATTACTGCACGATTCACCGGGAGTCTGGAGCATTTATCACACCATCGATTCAGAATTGTCGAATCCTTTTGAGAGTTATCAAATGCTGGATTATGTCAATAATCAGATTCCGCATATTCCAATTTCCGCAGAAGGATTAGATAAAAAAGACCTATATGTAATCAGCACCACAAATTGGCAGCCTTATACGTGGTCGACCAATAATGTGGCTTTGGCTGAACAACTGCATACTTCGCTGGCTTTCTGGCAGGGCGGACAATCTGAAAAAGCCTATACAATGTGGGAAAGTGCATTAATCGAAAGTATGTATTTGGGCGCTTCGCCGGGTGGTTTCGAACAGCTTTTGTTTCAGGATGCCATGCGCGGCGAATTGTATCGCGATTTTGCTGATCCAATTGGTATGGCATCGAGAACTTTGGTCGAAGGACTATTCGGGATTCAGCCTGATGCTGTTAATGAAGTTCTGACCATTCAGCCCGGTTTTCCTGAAAAATGGAATAACGCTTCTTTAGAAATTCCGGATATTTCAATTGATTTTAAAAGAGAAAACAAAGAAGAAAAATATTCGATTAAAAATAAGTTTTCGGCAAAAATGAATTTAAAATTGATTTTGAATTCGTCTTTTGAAAGTGTAGAAAGTATTCTGGTGAACGGAAAATCAGTTTCGTGGAAATTGATTTCTGAAAGCATTGGAAAACCAAAAATCAGCATTGAATTTCCTTATAGTTCGAATTATGATATTGTGATTAAATGGAAAGGAGATTCTTTAGAAAATATAAAAGAAAAAGATTTTTATACGTTAAATGAAGCTTTAGAATTTAAAACGTCAAAAGCTGAAATTGTTTCGGTTTATGATCCGCAGGAGGTTTTAAGTTCAGTTTCAAAAGAAAATCATTCGCTTAAAGCGAAAGTAAATTCGGCTGGTAATAAAGTATTTTTTGTAGAATTGAAACAAGGAGAATTGACTTGGCAGCATCCCGTTCATTTGAATGTAAAAGCTGAAAAACAATCTAATGAAAATCATACAAATTGGGATTTACCGCTTGATAAATCAGCGAAAGTAGAAACAATACCATTAACAGCTTATTTTAATGCAAAAGTTACTGATATTTTTAATTACGAATATTTGTCGCCAAGACCTAAAACTGTGACGTTACAGCTTCCAAAACAAGGAATTGGAAATTGGTGTTATCCAAATGTAACGGTAAAAATTGATGATTCCGGACTTCGCGAAAAAGCAAAACTAAACGGGGAAATAAAAACACCAAACGGAATTCCGTTTCAAACACCTTCAAATGAAAACCTGAAAAATATTGCTTTCACCTCGATGTGGGATAATTTTCCGGAAAGTATCAATATTCCGTTAAACGGAAAAGCTTCGCGCGCTTATTTTCTGCTCGCCGGAACCACAAATCCTATGCAAAGTAGAATTACAAACGGCGAAATCACAATACATTACACTGATGGAACTTCGGAAATTCTGCCTTTAAAAAATCCGGAAAACTGGTGGCCAATCGAACAGGATTATTTTACAGACGGATTGGCTTTTACAACCGATGCTCCAAAACCACTGAGAGTTTATTTTAAAACGGGTGAAATTTCAAGAGATTTTAAAGATTTTAAAACCATAAAAGGTTTCAGTAATTATGGCGTAGACGGCGGTGCAGGAACGATTTTAGATTTACCGTTAAATAAAAACAAAACCTTGAAAAGTCTTACTTTAAAAACCATTGCCAATGATGTGGTGATTGGTTTGATGAGTGTGACTTTAATTAGATAATCTTAAAAAATAATATGAATGAAGCAGTTTGAAATTTAACCGCAAAGCACGCAAGTTTTATATGCTTGTATGATATTGAAAACCACAAAGTACGCAAAGCTTTGTGTAGAGAAAGCTTTGCGTACTTTGTAATTTACAAACGTATTACTAAGTGAAAAAAACTTGCGTGCTTTGCGGTAAAAAAACATTTCAAACTGAAACAAGAAACAAAAAAACAAACCAAAATAACCATATGAAAAACTATCAACTCATAACCGTATTCTTATTTTCGATTTCGGCTTTGGCGCAGAAAATTGATCGAAAAGTCTTAGTAACGCGTCATAATGTTCAAATTTCGGCTATTGATACTTTGGCATCTTTAACGGTTGGAAACGGTGCTTTTGCTTTTACGGTTGATGCCACCGGACTTCAGACTTTCCCGAAAACATACGAACACGGAATTCCGTTGGGAACTCAGTCAGAATGGGGATGGGACAGCTATAAAAATACGGAGAATTATAAATTTTCTGAAACCTTAAGAGATTACAAACAATACGGAAGAGATATTTCGTATACTGTTCAAATTAAAGAACCTAAGCGAAAAGTAGAAGCTGTAAACTGGTTTAGACAAAATCCGCATTTATTGCAGTTAGGGAATCTGGGTTTTGAAATTACAAAGAAAGACGGCAGTCTGGCTCAGTCTTCTGATATAAAAGCAATTTCGCAAAAACTGAATGTGTGGACGGGAGAAATCGAAAGTTATTTTGAAATTGAAGGAACGCCTGTAACCGTTTTAACAGCTTCACATCAGGAAAAAGATGAAATCGGCGTAAAAGTAAAATCAGATTTATTAAAAGAAAAACGTTTAAAAATCAGTTTGCGAATTCCGTTTCCAACAGGCGATTGGGCAGATATGGGAACCAAATATGAAGGAAAACAGGATTATAAAAGCGAGCTTATAGAAAAATCTAAAACGGAAGCTGTTGTTACACACAAAATGGACAGCATTTCTTATAATGTCAATTTTAGATGGAAAGGAAATGCTAAAATCAAAAAAGCTTCGGATCATTATTTTGTGGTGGAAGCTTCGGATGTAAATACTTTAGAATTAAGTGCGCTTTTTGCTTTGGCAGAAAACAAAACAAAAAATTCTTCATTTACAGAAATTCAAAACAGCAGTATAAAAGGCTGGGAAAAATTCTGGAAAAGCGGTGCAGCAGTAGATTTTTCGGGCAGTACAGATAAACGCGCCAATGAATTAGAGCGAAGAATAATTTTATCGCAGTATTTAACAAAAGCCCAATGTACAGGAAAAGTGCCTCCGCAGGAAACGGGTTTAACATATAACAGCTGGTACGGAAAACCGCACTTAGAAATGCATTGGTGGCACGGCGTTCATTTTGCACTTTGGAACCGTCCGGAATTGCTGGAGAAAAGTCTTCCGTGGTATCAAAAGGTTTTTGATAAAGCAAAGAATATCGCCAAAAGACAAGGTTTTGAAGGCGCAAGATGGCAGAAAATGGTTGATGCAGACGGAAACGAAAGTCCGTCTTCTGTGGGATCATTTTTAATTTGGCAGCAGCCGCATTTTATTACCTATGCTGAATTGATGTACAGAGCCAATCCAGCAAATGCTGTTTTGAATTTATACAGCGAACGTGTTTTTGCGACCGCTGATTTTATGGCTTCGTTTGCGTATTACGATCCAAAAACAGATCGTTATGTTTTAGGTCCGGGCGTGATTCCGGCTCAGGAACGTTTTAAAGCAATGGAAACATTTAATCCAACGTATGAATTGGCGTATTGGAACTGGGCTTTGAAAACGGCAATTGCATGGAAGAAAAAACTAAATCAAAAAGTACCTGAAAAATGGGAAACAGTTTTGGCTAAATTATCGAAACTTCCTGTGGCTGATAATGTATATCTGGCAACAGAAAGTGCGACAGATTCATACACAAATCCTGAATTCAAAACCGATCATCCTTCTGTATTAGGAACTTTTGGTATGCTGCCGGAAACGTCTCTTTTAGATAAAAAAATCATGAAAAATACTTTTGATCTGGTTTGGAATACCTGGTCATGGGATAAAACATGGGGTTGGGATTTTCCTATGACAGCAATGTCAGCTGCACGTTTAGGCATGCCTGAAAAAGCTGTTGATGCACTTTTTATGAATGTAACCACGAATACGTATTTAAAAAACGGACATAATTACCAAGCCGAAAGGTTGACGCTTTATCTTCCGGGTAACGGCGGTATTTTAACTGCCGTTGCGATGATGTGCGCCGGCTGGGACGGTTCGACAGAAGAAAATCCGGGTTTTCCAAAAGACGGCAGCTGGAAAGTAAAAAGTGAAGGATTTAAGAAGATGTTTTAATTGAGGGACAGAGCGGCAAAGGGGCAAAGAGGCAGAGTTTTTTTTAATTGAAAAATATAATAATCTCGCAAAGACGCAAAGGCGCAAAGTTTTTTAATTGTATAATTTCTTAATCTTAAACTTTGCGTCTTTGCGAGAAATAAACCTCGCGTGCCTTGCGTAAACCTTAGCGCTCCTTGCGGTTAAATTTCACCTTTAAAATAGAAATCATGAAACATAAAGTCTTTTTAATACTATTCCTTTTTGTAACCCTGAATATATTCAGCCAGAGACAAATGGAAAATCTCGACCGCGGGATTATTGCCCTTAAAAACAACGGACAGTTCTTTATCAGCTGGCGTGTTTTAGGAACAGATCCTGATGATCTGGCATTTAATTTATACCGAAAAAGCGGCAGTAAAAAAGCAGTTTTATTAAATGAAAAACCTATAACGGGAGCAACAAATTATATTGATTCAAAAGCAGATTCGAATACCGAAAATACCTGGTTTGTAAAAGCAGTTTTAAAAGGTAAAGAATCTGAAACTTCGGGAAGTTTTACCATTCCTGCGAATGCTTCGGATAAACAATATCTCTCTATTAAACTCAAAGAAATTGAAGGATATATTGCTAATGATATTTCGGCTGGAGATTTAGACGGCGACGGACAATACGATTTAATTGTGCACATGACCGGAAAAGGACATGATAATTCGCAGACTGGAATTACAGATCCGCCTATTTTTCAGGCTTATAAACTCGACGGAACATTTTTGTGGCAGATTAATTTAGGAAAAAACATTCGCGAAGGCGCACATTATACACAGTTTATGGTGTACGATTTAGACGGCGACGGAATTGCAGAATTGGTTTGCAAAACAGCCGACGGAACTACAGACAGTGTAGGAAATGTTGTTGGCGATGCATCAAAAGACTGGGTTGACAGAGATTCAAACTCGAAAACGTATGGCAAGATTTTAAAAGGTCCGGAATATCTTTCGGTGTTTGATGGAAAAACAGGAAAACTCATTACTACCGTAGATTATATTCCGGAGCGAGGTGATCTGGCTGGCTGGGGCGGAAACGGCGGAAGCGGAGGCAATGATACCAAAGGAAACCGAATGGATCGTTTTTTGGCTTGTGTGGCTTATTTAGACGGCGTACATCCAAGTGTGGTAATGTGCCGCGGTTATTACGGAAGAACGGTTTTGGCAGCCTGGGATTTTAAAAATAAAAAACTGGCTTCGAGATGGGTTTTTGACAGTAAAAATGCTGAGAATCCCTATTCTGGAATGGGAAATCATAATTTAACCGTTACAGATGTTGATAACGACGGAAAAGATGAAATCATTTACGGATCGATGTGTGTGGATGATAACGGACAAGGTTTGTATACAACAGGTTTCAGACATGGCGATGCGATTCATGTTTCTGACCTTGATTTGGATATTCCCGGTTTAGAAGTTTTCGGAATTCATGAAATCGAAAACAAAACTACCGGTCCGGGTGTAACTTTATTTTCTGCAAAAGATGGAAAAGTTTTATTTACAGATTCTCTAAACGGCGATGTTGGCAGGGGAGTTGCAGATAATATTGACCCAACAAGAAAAGGTGCGCAATGCTGGTGGTCGGGTTCGTCTTATTTACATGATATGAAAGGAAATAACATTGGAAAAGCGCCAAGTTCAACTAATTTTTTAATTTACTGGGATGGTGATACTTCGAGAGAGCTTTTAAATTCTAATTACATCGATAAATATAATGTGGGAAGATTGTTTACTGCCGAAGGCGCGGTTTCTAACAACGGTACAAAATCGACTCCTGGGCTTTCTGCTGATATTTTAGGAGACTGGCGTGAAGAATTAATTTTAAGATCTGAAGATAATAAAGAGCTTAGAATTTATTCTACAATAATTCCAACTAATGTACGGCAATATACTTTAATGCATGATCCGCAATATCGTTTAAGTATTGCGTGGCAGAATGTAGGTTATAATCAGCCGCCACATACAAGTTTTTATATGGGATTTGGAATGAATCCTGCACCAAAACCCAATATTGTTTTGGTACCTCTAAAAAGTAAAAATTGATGTTTATAACCATTTGAAAAGCAGAATAAATTAAAAAGATGTCAGAAAGTACTTTTACCAACATCTTTTTTTTGTTATGCTAACATAGAGAATTTTGTTAAAAAATAGAATTATTTATTTTTTAAGTTTAAAAAATTGTTAAATCTATTGAAAAAGTAATTAAAATCATTATTATCTAGAATAAATAAAAATAATTTGGTATAGTTTAATACAACGTATAAATTTGCCTTATTCAAAATAATTCTAAATAAAATGAAAGTAAAAATAGTATTGCCGCTGCTAAGCTTTTGCTTATTAGTACTGACAAGTGTCACTTCGTTTGCGCAAAACAGTACCATTAAAGGTATGATTTCGTTAAGTACAAATGAGTCTGCAGATAACGTTTCTGTATCGTTAAAAGGAACTCGTATTGGAACTACTACTGACGCTCAGGGTAATTACGAAATTAAAAACGTTAAACCGGGTAATTATACCATTAGGGTTACAGCGGTTGGATTTTCACCAAAAGAGAAATTCATCACTGTTGCTGATGGAAATGAAATTGTAGAAAATTTTACCTTAATTACTACATCTGAAACTCTTACTGAAGTATTTGTAAAAGGAAATGCAAACAAATACACAAAATCAGAAAGCGAATACGTTTCGAGAATGCAGGTTAAAAACCTTGAAAACTCACAAGTTTACAACGTAGTAACTAAAGAATTAATGAAAGACCAATTGGTTACAAATCAAGATGAAGCGTTGAAAAACGTTCCTGGTTTATACCAATTATGGGGTGCTACAAACCGTGCAGGCGATGGAGGTTCTTGGTACTCATTACGTGGATTTACTACTCAAAGTTTAGTTAGAAATGGTATTGCAGGAAAAGTAAACAGTAATTCTGATGCTGCAAACCTTGAAAGAATTGAAGTTATTAAAGGACCTTCTGCAACTTTATTCGGAAATGTTCTTTCTTCTTACGGAGGTTTAATTAACCGTGTAACTAAAAAACCATACGAAAATTTTGGCGGTGAAATCTCTTATCAGGCAGGAAGCTACGGATTCAACCGTGTTGCTGCAGATGTTAACACACCGCTTAATGATGACAATACAGCATTATTTAGATTAAATACTTCATATAATAATACAAATACTTTTCAGGATTATGGTTCTTCAAGAAGTTTCTTCGTAGCGCCGTCTTTCTCTTATAAAGTAAATGATAAATTGACTTTGTCTCTTGACGCTGAAATTGGTGATCAGAACAACTCTGGTATGCCGTTAATTTACCTTCCTTTTAATGTTTCTATTGCTGCCTTAGGTTTTAATAATGCAAAAGACCTTAACATGAATTTCAAAAGATCATTCTGGGGAGATGAGTTTATAACAAATACAAAAACATTCAACGTTTTTGCTCAGGCAAATTATAAAATTTCTGATGAGTGGACTTCTCAGTCTGTATTTAGCAGTACTTCTAACAGAGCTTCTGGACCACAAACATGGTTTTATCTTTTCCCAGACGAAGAAATCTCTAGAAATGCATGGAATGCAAACGGAAAAGATAACGCAATTGAATTCCAGCAGAATTTTAACGGTGATTTCTTGCTTTTCGGAAAAATGAGAAACCGTTTCTTAATAGGTGGTGATTTATTCCACTCAACAAACAGAATAGGATATAGATTATTACCAACAGCAGAATTTGACAGAATAAAATATACAGGAGCAGCTCCTACTTACAACAACTTTAATCCAACGACTGTTGCTAATGAATTTGTAACCGGATCTGATTATAAAACAAACAGCTCACTTTCAACATATAGTGCTTATGTGGCAGATGCTATTAACATTACAGAAAGCTTAATTGTTTCTGCAGCAGTTCGTTTTGATCATTATAATAATCAAGGAATTACAGATGATACTACAGGTCAAAAAGCAGGTGATTTTTCACAAAATGCATTTTCTCCAAAATTTGGTGTAGTTTATCAAGTAATAAAAGACCAGGTTTCTGTTTTTGGTAACTACCAAAATAGTTTTACGAATGTTGGATATATCAATGCAAATGTTGGCGGAAGTCTTCAGCTTCAAAAATTTGATCCGGAAAGAGCAAACCAGTTTGAAGGAGGTATTAAAGTAAATGCTTTTCAAAACAAAGTAAGTGCTACACTTAGCTACTACGATATTAAAGTTAAAGATATTGTAACTTCTGACCCAAGTTTACCAGATGCAAGTATGCAAAACGGAACACAATACAGTAAAGGTTTTGAATTAGAAGTTACGGCAAACCCAATTCCGGGATTAAACCTGCTTGTTGGGTACTCAAACAACGATTCTAAATTAAACGGATTAAGACCTGTAACGGCAGGACCAGAAAACTTAATTAATTATTGGATTAGCTACAACCTTCAAAACAATACATTTAAAGGTTTAGGTTTAGGATTTGGAGGTAACTATGGAGACGCTACATATATTTACAACAGCGGAACTGAAACTTTCGAATTACCATCTTACGCTGTAATCAACGCTGCATTGTACTACGATCAGCCTAAATACAGAGTTTCATTAAAAGTAAACAACCTTACAGACGAATTGTACTTTAATGGTTATACTACAATCAACGTACAAGCTCCACGTACTTTCATGGGAAGCGTAACGTATAAATTCTAATAAAATTTAGAAATAAAATAAAATGCCCGAACGAAAGTTCGGGCATTTTCCATATAAAACCTTAGCACCTTAGCACCTTAGCACCTTAGCACCTTAGCACCTTAGCACCTTAGCACCTTTGTGCCTAAAAAAAACTATATCCATTTCAGTTTAGCAGCAAGTGTGCAAGCCTCTGCTGTATTATTAACTTTCATTTTTTCGAGAATGTTCTGTCGATGACGGCTTACGGTATTAATGCTTATAAAAAGCAGAGAAGCAATTTCTTTACTTTGTTTACCCTTTTGAAGCATTTTTAAAATTTCGATTTCTCTTGAAGAAAGAAACGAAAAATTTCCGGCTTCATTTTGCTGCAGAATTTTTCCGTTTGCTGTATTTATAATCTTTCCTTCATAATGAAAAGCCTGCGAAAAATCGAAATTGTAAAGACATAAAGCAAGTTCTACATCTTCATTTTCATTCGAAAAATAAAACATTTTGTGCAGTAACGATTTAGAAGCTGTTTTATCTTTAATTCTCAGTCGGCTTATAACGCAAAAATCTTTTCTTTCATCAACCGGAATTGTTTTAATAAACTGAAAAAACTGAAGTTCTAAAAGGTATTTCTGCAAAACATCTTCATTATTGAGTTTATCAAAAAGTTCTTCTTCCCAGATACTTTCTATTTCCTGCATCTGGTTTTTTTTAAAGATATTTAATTCATCAGCAATTTTTCCAGAATATACGTAGCTTTTATTGTTATAAAGATCACTTAAAACGGCAATTCCGTTTTCTAAATCTGCAAAGTTCCGCGCAATTTCCTGACATATTTTTAATTGTTCAATGTTTTTTAAATCAGCAGCATTATGCTGTTTGAGCAGTTGTTTGTTTAGATCATTTTTTATGTTTTTCATCAAAAAATGGTTATTAATAAGCATTGTCTTATGCCTGTCTGGAAAATATATTTGTATGATTTTTTGGACTGAAATATAATAATTTAAAATGGGATTTAAAGTAATTTTAAAAGTCTTAGTTTTTTTATTTGACTTATTATCAAGCTGTTTTCTTTAAATTGCAGTTTAAAGTTTTTTAAAAAAGTAAGATTGTAACGACTGAACCGCGAATCAGTTGAAAATAACAGTAATAAAGACTAACAAACAATGTAATAAAGCTGAATATGAAACACTTTTTCTTAATTATTTTTTTTACAGGCATTTTATCTGTGCATTCGCAAAATACATCTTTGATTAAAAGATTAGACGGAAGCACCATTTCTCAGGACAGTTTAACGGCATCCATTCAAAACCTTATGAACAAGGCCGATGTAAAAGGACTGGCTGTAGCAGTTTTTAATTCGAAAAAACCGGTTTACATGAAAACGTTTGGTTTTAGCGATGTCGAAAATAAAAAGAAACTAGAATTGCAGACCAATTTATACGGAGCTTCTTTTAGTAAAGCTGTGTTTGCTGTTGTAGTTATGAAATTGGTTGACGAAGGCGTTATCAATTTAGATAAACCACTGCAAAGTTATCTGCCAAAACCTATTTATGAATACGAACCTAAAGTATGGCACGAAGATTTTAAAGAACTTAAAAATTATCCGGAATACACCAAAATAACCGCCAGAATGTGTCTGGATCATACTTCCGGACTTCCTAACTGGCGCTGGTTTGAACCTGATGAAAAACTGCGTATAAAGTTTGAACCCGGAACACGATACAGTTATTCTGGTGAAGGATTAACGTATTTGCAGGTAGTTATTGAAAAAATTACCGGAAAACCATTGGAAAAAATTGCTCAGGAAAAAGTATTTCAGCCTTTAGCAATGAGCGCTTCGAGTTATCAATGGCAGGAAAAATTTGAAAAAGATTATGCATACGGATATGATGAAAAAGGAATAAAACAGGAAAAAGACAAAGACAACGCACCAAGAGGAGCAGGAACGCTGGAAACAACAATTGAAGATTACAGTAAATTTCTCTCGGCAGTTTTAAATAAAAAAATACTGAGTTCAAAATCTTATAAAGAATTATTCAGCCCGCAGATTCGTATTCGCTCTAAAAATCAATTTGGCCCCGGAGCATTAGAAGACGGAAACTGGAATGACGCAACGGAACTTTCGTACGGTTTAGGCTGGGGATTAGTTAAATCACCATACGGATACGGCGCTTTTAAAGAAGGGCAGGGCTCAGGTTTTCAAAACTATAGTATCGTTTTTCCGGATAAAGGCATCGGAATGCTTATCATGTCTAACAGTTACAGCACAGGAAAAATAATAAAATACCTCTTGGAAACCGGTATAAAAGACACTTACACACCATGGGAATGGGATCAATACATTCCTTATGATGCCAAATAAAAAGAAAGCTCCAAATTAGTATAATTTGGAGCTTTTTTATAGCGTTAGAACCTCAGAACCTTAGTATCTCAGCACCTTAGAACCTTTGAAACTTTAAATCGAATTCCTGTCAATAAAATTAAACGGCACTTTAAACTGTCCTTTTTCTTTGTTTAAAATCATTCTTGCAGCAGTTTCACCCATTACATTAAAGTCTGTAGACATAACGGTTATGCCCAGTAATTCTTTTAAAGGTGTATCGTTGTATGAGATTACGCCAATCTCTTTTCCTAAAACATATTCTTCATCGCGAATTTGCTTTACCAGATTTACCAGATCAGATTCTTCAATGGTAATAAATAAATCACCTTTTTTAAGAATCATATCGTCGTAAACTTCGCTTAAAATTTCAAAATTGATTTCGTGTTCAACACAAAATTTTCTAAAACCATGCAGGATTCTTCTAGGATAAGGATAAACGGCTTTATCAGGATAAACCAGAATTAATCGTTTATATTTAGTTATTTTAGAAAGACCTTCTTTTAATGCATTATAAATATCATTTTCAAAGTCCTGATATATTTTAATAACATCATCGCCGGTTCCTAATTTTATATTATCTAAAACAACTAATTTTTCCTGCGGAATATTTTTAATGGCATTTACTACTTCATCAGTAAAACTTAAATGTTTTAGCTCATCAGTTTTAAAATGCGTTGTAATAACGTAGTAATCGTAAGCACCTTCAAACTTGTCCAGAATATTTAAAAACAAGGTTTCATCGCAATGGTAAATCTGAAGATCGACGTGTGCATTGGCTCCAAGAGTATTAATAAAAGCACTGTAAGTCTTCATTTTATACGAGCTCAATTTATTAGTCAAAAACAGAATGTTGACTTTAGATTCCAGTTTTGTACGGGTAATATAATAGCCTTTTCCTCTAATCGATGAAATGATTTTGCGCTCTTTTAAAATATTATAAGCTTTCTCGACAGTATCGCGTGACATATAAAATTCTTCGCTGAAGCTGTTAATGGAAGGAATTTTTTGGTTTATTTTTAAATTTCCGTTAGCAATATTCTGCAAAATCGAGTCTACAATCTGCTTGTATTTTGGAACCCTCGAATCCTCGTCTATTTTAATTAATTTAATCATGCTTGTATGTGGTAAATTGAAATAACGTTAAAACTTAATTTCAATTTTTTTAATTGTAATTTAAAAAAAAGCAAACTTAAAAAATCGCTTCATGTATTGATTTTGCTACTTTCCTTACAAAAAATATAAATTAAATAAAGGCTTACTTCGTTTTCAGGCTCTTAGATTAATTTTATATTAAATTAAGGTAAAAATAATTACGAAATCGATTGCTAAAATAGGGTTTTTAAATTTATTTTTCCAATATAATGCGATCGTTCTTTGCATTTAGTGTGCATTTTTAACAAAAAATACATAAATCATAAAGGATAGTACAGGACAGTTTTAATTTTTACATTATATTATTTTACAAAACCAAACTAACTATCACAATTAACCAAAACAAATTATTAAATGGAATCATTATTAGGAATCATTTTTCATTCTATCGGAGGATTCTCTTCAGGTAGTTTTTATATGCCTTTTAAAAAAGTTAAAGATTGGGCCTGGGAAAGCTACTGGCTTGTGGGAGGTTTCTTTTCATGGTTAATTGTACCGCCTGTTGCTGCTTATTTAACGATTCCAAATTTTACTGAAATAATCATTGCTGCTTCGCCAACAATTAAAGCCTTTACATTTTTAATGGGGTTAATTTGGGGAATTGGAGGTTTAACATACGGATTAGGCGTTCGCTATTTAGGAATGTCATTAGGAAACTCAATCACACTTGGATTTTGTTCTGCGTTTGGTGCCTTGGTTCCTTCAATATATTACGATTTATATCCAACAGACGGTAAAATTTCTTTTACTGATATGCTTGCGACTTCGGGCGGACAACTGGTTTTAATTGGAGTTGCGGTTTGTCTTTTAGGAATTGCTATTTCCGGAAAAGCAGGAATGCTCAAAGAAAAAGATTTTGCAACTGGGCATGAAGATAAAGACAAAGATTTTAGTTTGGTAAAAGGTTTAACGGTTGCTGTTATTTCGGGTATTTTAAGTTCATTTTTTAATTATGGAATCGAAGCCGGAAAACCAATGGCAGAACAAGCAGTTGAATTTGGCTGTAATCCGTTATTTCAAAACAACGTAACCTATATTGTACTGCTTTGGGGAGGTTTAACAACCAATTTTATATGGTGTATTTACCTAAACTTTAAAAACAAAACGATTGGCGATTATACTAACAAATCGACGCCAATTACTAAAAATATCCTTTTTTCTGCTTTGGCTGGAACAATGTGGTTCCTGCAGTTTTTCTTCTACGGTATGGGAGAAAGCAAATTAGGAAACGGTGCCAGTTCATGGATTCTGCATATGGCAACCATTATATTAACTGCTAATTTCTGGGGCTTTTATCTTAAAGAATGGAAAGGTGTTTCTAAAAAAACATTCAACACTTTCCTTTTAGGAATAGGATTAATTATGCTTTCTATTGTTTTAGTGGGAATAGGAAACTCTTTGTAAAAACTGAAAAATACATATGATAACAATGTCAAATACAAATACAAAAATTATGAATTTTAAGCATGTAAGCTACCTTTGGGATGACGCTAAGGCCGAAGCATTAGCTGGTGATGAAGTAGCGCTTTTCATTTATCGTTCTAATTTATTAGGAGCCGATTTAAGATTGACAAACTATGGAGGAGGAAATACTTCTGTAAAAATTACTGATAAAGATCCGTTAACTGGCGAATCTTCAGAAGTAATGTGGATTAAAGGTTCTGGAGGAGATATTGGAACTTTAACAAAATCAGGCTGTGCGGCATTGTATTTAGACAGACTTCGTAATCTTGAAAATGTATACAGAGGAATTGAGTTTGAAGACGAAATGGTAGAATTATTCAACCACTGTATTTTTGATTTAGCTTCAAAAGCGCCATCTATCGATACGCCTTTACACGGTTTTTTACCATTTAAACATATTGACCACCTTCATCCAGATGCGGCAATTGCAATCGCAGCGGCAAAAGACGGAGCTAAAATCACTGAAGAATTATTTAACGGTGAAATTGGCTGGGTAGGATGGCAGCGTCCTGGTTTTGACTTAGGGCTTCAGTTAAGAAGCTGTTTAGAAGAAGCTGAAAAGAAAGGAAAAAAACTAAGAGGAATTATGTTAGGATCTCACGGTTTATTTACCTGGGGAGATACTGCATACGAAAGTTATATCAACACACTTGAAGTAATCGAGAAATGTGCTGAATACTTAGAAAGCAACTATGGAAAAACACGTCCGGTTTTTGGAGGTAAAAAAATCGACAGCCTTGCACAAGAAGCACGTAAATTACAAGCAGCAAAAGTGGCGCCGATTTTAAGAGGTTTCTGTTCATCAGAACGCCAGATGATTGGACATTATACAGATGATGCAAGAGTTTTAGAATTCATTAATTCTAATGATTTAGCAAAATTAGCTCCACTTGGGACTTCTTGTCCGGATCACTTTTTAAGAACAAAAATCAGTCCGTTGGTTTTAGAATTAGATCCAAGCGAAGATTTATCAGATATAAACGCGGTAAAAGCAAAATTAGCTCCGGCTTTTGAAGCTTACCGTGCTATGTACAAAGACTATTATAATGCCTGCAAGAAATCGAATTCTCCTGCAATGCGTGATCCAAATCCGGTTGTGATTTTATATCCTGGAGTTGGTATGTTCACTTTTGCAAAAGACAAAACGATGGCGCGTCTGGCATCAGAATATTATATTAATGCTGTAAACGTAATGAAAGGTGCAGAAGCAGTTTCTGAATATACTTCATTACCACATCAGGAAGCTTTCGATATCGAATACTGGTTATTAGAAGAAGCAAAATTACAGCGTATGCCAAAACCAAAAGCATTATCTGGAAGAGTAGCTCTTATTACAGGTTCTGCAGGAGGAATTGGAAAAGCTATCGCTAAAAAATTCGCTCAGGAAGGTGCGTGTGTAGTAATCAACGATATTAACGAAGAGCGTTTAGAAGGTGCAACAGCAGAGTTTATAAAAGCTTTTGGTAAAGATGCCGTTTCAAGCACTTTATTAAACGTAACAGACGAAGTAAGCACAGAAAAAGCATTAGATGAAGCTTCTCTTGCTTTTGGAGGTGTAGATATCGTAGTAAACAATGCCGGAATCAGTATTTCTAAATCAATCGCAGAACACACTCTTGAAGAGTGGGACAGATTATACGATATCTTGGTAAAAGGACAATTTATTGTTTCTAAAGCCGGAATCGAAGTAATGCGTAAACAAGGTTTTGGAGGTGATATCGTAAACATTGTTTCTAAAAATGCAGTAGTAGCAGGACCAAACAATCCTGGATACGGTTCTGCAAAAGCAGCTCAGGCGCACTTAACACGTTTAATGGCGGCAGAATTAGGAGCAGATAAAATTCGTGTAAACACAGTAAACCCAGATGCTGTAATTTCAGATTCAAACATTTGGTCTGGCGGATGGGCAGAAGGACGTGCAAAAGCATACGGAGTTACAGTGGAAGAACTTCCTGCTTACTATGCAAAACGTACTTTATTAAACGAAATTATTCTGCCGGATGACATTGCCAATGCATGTTTTGCTTTTGTTGGAGGTTTACTTGGTAAATCTACAGGAAACGCCTTAAACGTAGACGGCGGTGTAGCAATGGGCTTTTATAGATAGAAATTATTTAAGTTTTTTTATAAGTTTGTTTAAGCAAAAGTGGTTTTTTGTGGTCTAACGTTCGATTTATCGAGCGTTAGATTTTTTTTAGAAATAACTTTTTAAACAAACAAGATTCATTAAAATATAAAGTTAAACAAAGAGTCAGGTTTATAATCGGAATATTTTTGAAATTAAATTTTATGTGTTAAAAATACACGTATAAAAGAAAATTATATATCTTGTAAGCTCTATTAAAATATAAGTATTATGATAATCGGATCAAACAATATTGAATCTCATAACGAAGGATTATTAAAAAAACACCAGAACAAACTGGTTTTTACAGCATCAGAAATTGATAATACAGAGGCGATTATCCAAAAATTAATCGATTTTCAAATTGCCATTCCATCTTGGGCTTTAGGAACAGGAGGAACAAGATTCGGGCGTTTTGCCGGAGGAGGAGAGCCGCGTTCAATTGAAGAAAAAATTGAAGATGTAGGACTGCTTCACAAATTAAACAGTGCTTCAGGAGCTATTTCGCTTCACATTCCGTGGGATATTCCACAGGATTACAAAGCCATCAAAGCACTTGCTGCACAGCACGGTTTAAAATTTGATGCCATGAACTCAAACACGTTTCAGGATCAGGCAGATTCTGAACATACTTATCGATACGGTTCATTACAAAACGTAAACAAAGCAGTTCGCAAACAGGCAATTGCACACAATATAGAAGTTATAAAACACGGAATCGAGTTAGGATCTGAGTCATTAACAATCTGGCTTGCAGATGGATCTAATTTTCCGGGACAGTTAAACTTCCGTAAAGCATACCAAAATACATTAGAAAGTTTAGAAGAAATCTATGATGCCCTGCCTTCAAACTGGAAATTATTTTTAGAATATAAATGTGCTGAGCCTAACTTTTATTCAACGACCGTAGCAGATTGGGGGCAGTCTTACTCGTATGTTAAAAAGTTAGGCGATAAAGCGCAGACTTTAGTCGATTTAGGACACCACCTGCCAAATGCAAACATCGAACAGATTGTTTCTTTATTATTAATGGAAAACAAACTAGGCGGATTCCACTTTAACGATTCAAAATACGGAGACGACGATTTAACTGCAGGCGCTTTAAAACCATATCAATTATTTTTGATTTTCAACGAACTGGTTGAAGGAATGGACGCTAGAGGAATGAACCATGCTAAAGATTTAGGCTGGATGATCGACGCTTCACACAACATCAAAGATCCGTTAGAAGATTTATTACAGTCAGTTGAAGCCATTATGATCGCTTATGCACAAGCACTTTCTGTAGACAGAAAAGCATTAGAAAAAGCACAAGAAGAAAACGACGTAGTAAAAGCACAGGAAATTCTTCAAAATGCATTCCGTACAGACGTTCGCGCTCTGGTTGCAGAAGCACGTTTACGTTCTGGAGCCGCTTTAAATCCGGTAGAATTATACAGAAGCCTTTCAGTAAGAAAAAATCTAATTGGCGAAAGAGGATTAAAAACATTGGCTACAGGCTTATAAAATAGAATTTAAATGAATGTAGTTGCAATTTTTGATATTGGAAAAACAAACAAAAAGGTTTTTTTATTTGATGAAAACTATAGAATCGTTTGGGAGAAATCAGTAAACCTTGACGAAACAGTCGATGAAGACGGTTTTCCATGCGAAGATATAAACGTACTTAAAAATTGGATTTTTGAACGTTTAGAAGAAATAAAAAACCTAACCAATTATGTTTTAAAAGCCATCAATTTCAGCACTTACGGTGCGAGTTTTGTCTACATTGATAAAGAAGGAAAAGTTTTAACTCCTCTGTATAATTATCTAAAAGATTATCCGGAGGATTTAAAATCCGACTTTTATAAAAAATACAAAGGTGAAGAATCTTTTGCCGTAAAAACAGCTTCTCCGGTTTTAGGAAGTCTAAATTCCGGAATGCAGATTTACCGTTTAAAAGAAGAAAAACCAGACTTGTTTAAACAAGTAGAATATTGTTTACACCTGCCTCAGTTTTTAAGTTATCTTTTAACTAATGAAGCTTACGCCGATATTACAAGCGTAGGCTGTCATACCAATTTGTGGAATTTCAAAAAAATGAAATATCATAAATGGCTTAAAAACGAAGGAATTGCAGCTAAAATTCCTGAATTTCATTATGGAAAAGATGTTATTAAAACCAAAGAAGGTTTAGCCGTTGGAGCAGGACTTCACGACAGTTCATCGGCCATAATTCCGTACACGATAAATTTTACAGAACCTTTCGTTTTATTGTCAACAGGAACCTGGAGTATTTCCCTAAACCCTTTCAACAATAAATCGTTAACGTACGAAGAATTAAAAAACGATTGTTTGTGTTATCTTCAATACACCGAAAAACCTGTAAAAGCAGCAAGGCTTTTTGCAGGAAACGAACACGAAGTACAAACAAAACGTTTAGCAGAACATTTCAATGTGCCCCTTGATACCTATAAAGATGTGTATTTTGATAAAAACATCGTATCAAATTTACGGGCTTTGAACTTTCAAATCATATACCCTAAAAAGTATAATTATGATATTTTAAAGGAATGTCCTTTTCAAAAAAGAGACCTTTCGACATTTAAAAGCTACGAAATCGCCTATCATCAATTAATGCTCGATTTAGTAGAACAACAAGTTTTTTCAACTAATTTAGTCATTCATAACAGCCCTGTAAAGAAAATTTTTGTTGACGGGGGATTCAGTAAAAATTCAATATTTATGAATTTACTGGCAGAGGCTTTCCCGGATGTAGAAGTATATGCCGCTTCGATGGCGCAGGCAAGCGCATTAGGAGCCGCGCTGGCAATTCATCAAAACTGGAATCCAAAGCCAATCCAGAATGACTTAATTGATTTGAAATTTTATAAGCATTAAATAGATTTTGTTTCACGCAGATTTATCAGATTACAGCAGATTGCTTTTTTATCAATTCAAATCGGCATTAATCATTTTAAAATCAGCGTGAAAAAATATAAATTACCAAGAATATGAAAATCGGACTATTTATACCGTGTTATGTCGATCAGTTTTACCCAAAGGTAGGAATTGCGACATACGAACTTTTGCAGAAATTAGGCTGTGAAGTTGAGTTTCCGATGGGGCAGACTTGTTGCGGCCAGCCAATGGCAAACAGCGGTTATGCACATTTAACAAAAGGCTGTGATGCCAATTTTATAGACAATTTTTCAGGATTTGATTATATTGTATGTCCTTCCGGAAGCTGTGTTTTACATGTAAAAGATCATTTACACGACGAAAAACAGGAAGAAAAAGCCACAGCGATTCGAAATACAGTTTATGAACTAACCGAGTTTATAACTGATGTTTTAAAAATTGACCATATCGACGGAAGATTTCCTTTTAAAGTGGGAATGCACGTAAGCTGCCACGGACAAAGAGGATTAAAACTTTCGCAGATGTCAGAACTTAATGCACCCTTTTTCTCAAAACCAGAACAATTACTGCACAGTATAAAAGACCTTGATCTGGTTGCCTTAACAAGAAAAGATGAATGCTGCGGTTTTGGAGGAACATTTTGTGTTACCGAAGAAGCCGTTTCTGTAAAAATGGGACAAGATCGAATTAAAGATCACGAAAGTCATGACGTGGATTATATTACCGGTGGAGATATGTCGTGTTTAATGCATTTAGAAGGAATTCTAAAAAGACAAAAAAGCAGGATAAAAACCATTCATATTGCTGAAATATTAAATTCACTCGAAAATTAGAAATAGACTATGAGTGTGTTTTTTAACCGCAAAGTCCGCAAAGAAAAAAACGCAAGGTTCGCAAAGTTTAAAATAAGCTTTGCGAACCTTGCGTAAAACCTTGCGGGCTTTTCGGTTAAATAAAAGTACCAATGATAAAGATTTCAAAATTGACTTTTAAATTATAAAAAATGTCATCAGAAAAAATAATACAGCACAGCGAAGCCGCCACTAAATTCAATAAAGATGTGGAGCGTGTTAATTGGCATGACGAAACGCTTTGGTTTGTTCGTGCCAAAAGAGACAAATCTGCGCACCAGATCGAAGACTGGGAACTCCTTCGCGAAACAGCTTCAAAAATCAAAGCCAATGTACTTTCAAATATTCACGATTATTTAGTTGAATTTGAGGCCAATGCGCAAAGAAACGGCATTATTGTACATTGGGCAGCAGATGCTAAAGAACATAACGAAATAGTACATTCGATATTGGCAAAACACGATGTAAAGCAAGTGGTGAAATCAAAATCAATGCTTACAGAAGAATGCCATTTAAACGATTATTTAGCCGAAAAAGGCATCGAAGTAATCGATTCAGATTTAGGAGAATATATCGTACAGCTTCGTAAAGAACCGCCAAGCCATATCGTACTTCCTGCTATTCATCTTAAAAAAGAAGATGTAAGCGAAACTTTTCACGAACATCTTGGAACGGAAAAAGGCAATATAAATCCGCAGTATTTAACAGAATCAGCGCGTCACAGTTTACGAAATACTTTCCTGACCAGAAAAGCAGCTCTTACCGGAGTTAATTTTGCTGTAGCAGAAACAGGAGAATTTGTTGTCTGCACCAATGAAGGAAATGCCGATATGGGCGCGCATTTAGCCGATGTTCATATTGCGTCTATGGGATTTGAAAAACTTATTCCGAAAAGAGAACATTTAGGTGTTTTTCTTAGATTATTAGCCAGAAGCGCCACCGGACAGCCTATAACTACTTTTTCAAGCCATTTTAAAAAGCCAAGAGACGGTAAAGAAATGCATATTGTAATTGTAGACAATGGCAGAAGCACACAATTAGGAAGAGAAGATTTTAGAAACTCGCTAAAATGCATTCGCTGTGGTGCGTGTATGAATACCTGTCCGGTTTACAGACGAAGCGGCGGACACAGTTATCATAATGCTGTTGCAGGACCAATTGGTTCTATTTTGGCACCAAATCTCGATATGAGCAAAAATGCTGATTTACCATTTGCCAGCACACTCTGCGGTTCATGCACCAATGTCTGTCCGGTAAAAATTGATATTCACGATCAATTATACAAATGGCGTCAGGTTTTGGTTAAAGAAGGACATACGCCAAAAGCCAAAACAATTGCCATGAAAACCATGTCGACCGTTTTAGCCAGCCCGACTATTTTTAACATTGCGGGAAAATCAGGACGATTTGTTATGAAAAATATTCCCGGAATGGTAAATAATAAAATGAACAAATGGTACGACCAGCGCGAAATGCCAGATGTTCCTCAGGAATCTTTTAGAGAATGGTACAAGAAAAATTCGAGAGAATCTAAAGCAAAAGACAATGAGCAGTAAAGCCGAAATTTTAAAAAGAATAAAACTAAATCAGCCTGATATAGTGACAGACCTTCCTGACTTAACTCTTTTAGGTTCTGAGAATTTTGACACAATCGAAACCTACAAAACAGTCCTGAAAGGAATTGGAGGCGATCCTGTAGAAGTATCCACTTACCAGGAAATACTAGATTATATAAAAGCCAATTATAATCTGGAAAAAAGACTGATTACAACACTGCCTGAGCTTTCTGAAATAGCTTCCTTAGACTGGAATAATCTAGAACCGCATTCGCTTCAGGATGTAGAATTAACCGTTGTAAAAGCGCATTTTGGTGTTGCAGAAAACAGCGGACTTTGGGTAACAGATGATATTTTAGGTCAGCGTGTTGCTCCTTTTATAGCACAATATTTAGCGATAATAGTTCATAAAAAAGACATTGTACGCACTATGCAGCAAGCCTATGACAGAATTGGAAATAAGGAATATGGTTTTGGAACTTTTATAGCAGGACCATCCAAAACGGCAGACATTGAGCAGTCATTGGTTTTAGGTGCACATGGAGCCAGAGGACTAATTGTTTTTTTACTGGATTAAATTAATTGATTTAAAAAATAAAAAATTTAAAAAAGAGGATTTTCAAATCCTCTTTTTTAATTACATATTGTCTTATTCTGGCTTTTATTAATCTTTTAGAGGAGGTTTTAAATTTTCTTTATTTCTAGTTTTGGAAAAATTTTTTATACCGAAATATAATGAAAAAGAAGCCGATATTATTCAGTATGCTGTTATTAAGTATTATTTCATGTTCTGATGATAAAAAGAAAAGTAAAGAAGATTATAATCATTTTTTAATCAGTGAAATAACAAGAATTTCAGATGAAAAAGAATATAAAGAAAATTACAGCTACAAAGAGAATAAAATTATAGACTGTGATGGTTCTAAAAAATATTATTACCAGGCAGATAAGATTACGAAAATAGAATTAATAAATTCTAATAATGAAATTATTAAAACTATAGAGTATAAGTATTTGAATAACAGAGTCGATTACTACACAACTGTAGAATATGGCATGGTTTTTAAAACAAAATATACTTATGAAGAAAATGGAGATGTTTTATATGATACGTTCCAGTTATATGAGTCAGGAGAAGAAGAAGAACTTGACAATTATGGTACTTATACTTTTAAAAATGGGAATTTAATAAAACTAGAAGAATTTTTAGATGGAACTGAAACAGTTACAGAATATGAATATGATAATCAGAAAAATCCATGGGAAAATGTCTTGGGATTAAACCTTTTATTAGATCAAAAACCATCCGTTAATAACGTCGTTAAAGAAAAATTTAATGAAATAGATGGCTATTCAGGAAATACAACGTATTCTTATAAATACAATTCAGATGGATATCCAGTTGAAAAAAAAGCAATTTATGAAGATGGAAATGTAATATTTTTAGAGAAATTTAAATATTAATTACTTAAAAAAGTATGTAAAACTAAAAAGCATTAATTTTTTTTCTACTACATTAAAATATACTTATAAATAAAAAGAAAGGGGACTTTTATAGTCTTCTTTTTTTGTTTAAATTATATAGGTAAAATCGCAAACATGAATAAGATTCTATAAGTAAAAAATGATAAACAGAATTAATTACAACGTATGGTTATATTCTATAAGCTGCTTTGTAAGAAAAAAAAAGTGATTATACGTAATATTGCGAAATGATGTGCTGTTATTTTTCAGCATTTCCAAAAACATATTTTTTAAGCCTAAGCCAAATTTAAAAAAAGTTCTCCCCCAAACTTTTAAGAATTTGTATTTTTTAAATTATTTATCATTATGTTCATTTCACTTATTCATGATCAGGTGCAGTTTTGCTATGGATCAAAAAAATGGCAGTACAGTTTTAATGAAATTGTAGAACTTTGCCTGCTCAAAAAAAAGAGAACCTACCTCTTAGAAAATGGAGTCTTTGTTGCAGTAACGGTTTTAGCCTATTATTGTATGATTTTTACCAATTTAATGGAGCTCTATTACGTAATTCCCGCTTTACTTTGTTACGCGTTTCTAATTATTATGAGATTTCACAACAATACCGAGTTCGATTATTTCGTTATTGTAAAAGATATCTACCTTAAAGAAACCAAAGTAAAAATTAATGCTCAGGATCGCTCGGCGATTGGTAAGCAGATTGACAACTATCTAAACTTTGAATTTAATCGAATTTTAGAAGAAACAAATATCTAGACAATTACAATGAATCGAATGTTGAACGAGGTTTCTAATTACGATTTTGCGTTTGTTTTTATTGCTCTAGTGTATGGTTTTACAATTACAACTAGAAAAAAATAAGCGAATTCGGCTTCATTTCCTACAACGCAAAAGTCGTTTTTAGATGCTCAAAAAAACATAGCTGCAGTAACCCTAATTTTATTGGCGGCTGTTACAGCTATAAAGTCCATACCCAAATCACACTTATGGCTACTTCAATAAAAAGCAAAATAAAAAGCATTAGAGAGTTAAAAAATTATACTCAGGAATATATGGCAGATCAACTTGGTGTAACTCAGGCAGGTTATAGTAAAATAGAAAAAGGGAAAACTATTTTATCTTACGTAAAATTGGTAGAAATTGCCCGAATATTAGAAGTTAGTGTAGAAGATATTATCAGTTTTGACAGCCAGAGATATTTCAACAGCTTTAACACCGTAAAAAACAACAAAAACAACGGAAACATATCAATTAATTCTAATAATGACCAGGCCCTAAAAGAACTTTACGAAGACAAAATTAAACTTCTGGAAAAACTACTTAATAAAACCGAAGAAGAATTAAATCTTTATAAAAAGAAATTTGGTCATTTATGAACAAAAAAAACGAGGCTTTATGCCTCGTTTTTTAATTTGTATATTTTTTGGTTTAAGATGTCTGATCATCAACTGCAGCATCCGCCGCATTTTTCTTAACAGATTCAATTCCGTTTTCTCTGGCAGAAACGCTTTCATACATTTCACTTGCACCTATAATCTGACCGTTGCTGGCCTTTAAATTAAAATAAGGTTTTCCGCTTTTAGATTCTAATCGGTCATAGCGCCCATCGTCTGACGCATTTTTTTTAACAGATTCAATTCCGCCGGAGCAGGCCGCCTTTGTAGTATAGCCTTCACTCGTTAAAATTGTCTGACCGTTGCCGGCTTTCAAATTAAATTGGAATTCACCATTGGTTCTTTTGGTAATTACAAATTTTCCCATTTAGTTTATTTTTAAGTTAACTATAAATATTTTGCTATTGATAAAAATACAAAACTTGCTGATATAAATGATATTGTAAGAAAAAATAATCGTTTATTATTTGTTAACTCATAAAAACAGAAACATTCTAACCAATATAATTTTTAAATATTCGTATAAGAAATTTCGGTATATTTGAATAAATGAAAAATAGAACGAAGATGAAAAATGCACTCATTTTATTTGCTTTTGCGATTCAATTAACCGCTTGCAATTCAAAAGCAAAAGAAGAAATTAAAACAACAGCAGATTCTACAGCCATAAATACAGAAACTGCACCAAAAAACCAGATTCAAAATGTTTTGATTTACGAAGGATTACTGCCTTGTGCAGATTGCAGCGGAATTCAAACGGTTCTTAAAATTGATGTAGGAGATGGAACTATGGAAGACCAAAAGTTTGAATTATCAAGCATTTATAAAGGTAAATCGCCCGAAAAAGAATTTGTTGAAAAAGGAAACTTTAATACCGAAAGAGGTTTAGAAAGCGATCCCAACGGAACTATTTTTGTCTTAAACTGGAAGAAACCTGTAGAACAACAAATCTATTATGGTTATTTTAGTTCAGATACCAACAAGATTTACATGCTCGACCGCGATAAAAAAATCATAAAATCAAAACTCAATTATTCTTTGGAACTTAAAAAATAAAGAACATTTTTATATTAAAAATATTATAAACCTGAACAATGCGTTTAAGTTTATAATATTTTTTTATTTTTAAAGTATCAAAGAATCATCAATACTAATTTCTGTTGATGAATACCATTTTATGAAAGAAATCAACGAAATTCTTAAAACATATTCACGAGCAGCATCTGAAGGAAAAAAAACAGCTTTGGCTACCGTAGTCAAAGTCGAAGGATCATCGTACCGTCAGCCCGGAGCGCGTATGCTTATTACGGAAGACGGCGAACTTACAGGCGCAATCAGCGGAGGCTGTCTGGAAGGAGATGCACTTCGAAAAGCACTTCTTTCAATCCATCAAAAACAAAATAAACTCATTACCTATAATACCAATAACGAAGACGATATTGAACTGGGATTGCAGCTGGGATGTAACGGAATAGTTCATATTCTTTTTGAATATATTGATAATGAAGCTGTAAATAATCCAATCCAATTTTTACAACAGCTAGAACTCGAAAGAAAAGAAGCCGTAATTGTTACCGTTTTTTCTTTAAAAAGAAACGCCTCGCAAATAGGAACTGCTTTGTTTTTTAGAAAAAACAGCCCAGTTCTAAGTTATAAAAATGATATTTTAGATTTAGTTTCAGACGTTAATGAAGTATTAGAAAACAAAACTTCAATAGTAAAAAAGCTTCAGCCGGAAAACAGCACCGAAGCCTTAATAGAATATATTAAACCCGCGATTTCGCTCGTTATTGCCGGAGCCGGAAACGACGTGCAGCCTTTGGTAAAAATCGCTTCCATTTTAGGCTGGAAAATTACTGTAGGAGACGGAAGGGCAACACATGCAGTAGAAAAACGTTTCCCCAAAGCCAATCAGGTCAGAGTTCTAAAACCTGAAGATTTTTTAGAAGATATTCTAATCGACGATCAAACCTATTTCGTTTTAATGACACATAACTATAAGTACGATTTAGCCGTTTTAAAATTACTTTTAGAAACCAGCTGTCAATATATTGGTATTCTTGGCCCTAAAACCAAATTAAACCGAATGCTGGATGATCTTCAAAACGAAGGAGTAAATCTTAACCAAGAACAGTTAGATCGTATTTACAGCCCTATTGGATTAAATATTGGAGCAGAAACATCAGAAGAAATTGCGTTATCTATCGTTTCAGAAATAAAATCCTTTTCAACACAAAAAACAGGAACTTCTTTAAAATTTAAAGAAGGAAAAATACACGATGAAATTCACTATAATGAATAAGTTTCAAGATAAAACCGGAATTATCATTCTAGCTGCAGGAAGTTCTTCCAGATTAGGACGACCAAAACAATTGCTGCAATACAATGAATCAACACTTTTAAAAAACACAGTTACAGAAGCTTTAAAAGTCCCAAATTCATTTGTTATTGTAGTTACAGGGTCTAACAAAGAAATTATAGAAAAAGAACTCGATTCATATTCTATTTCAATTTGTTTCAATCCCGAATGGGAAACCGGAATGGCATCTTCAATTGCAAAAGGTATTCAGGAACTAAATTCTGAGAATACACAATGCATTTTAGCCGTTTGTGATCAGCCTTTTGTAAATGCTTCTGTTTTTGAAAATCTAATAAACGAATCTAAAAAATCAGGAAAAAGAATTGCAGCTTCTTCTTATTCAGAAACTTTAGGCACACCGGTTTTATTTCACCAAAAATACTTTGAAGAACTTCGAGATTTAAAAGGAAACGAAGGAGCCAAAAAACTCATTACAAACTATTCTGAAGATGTAATTTCTGTACCTTTTGAAAAAGGAAATATTGATATTGATACCGAAGAAGATTATTTGAAGGTGATTTCTTTTTTAGAGTAACAAAGAAGCAGAGTGACAAAGGTTTAAAGTTTCTTCTTTAATTGTGGATTATTTTTATTCGAAGGAGAAGTCTTTTACTGGAAATTTTTACAAAGATTATTCACATATTCTGGAAACACTTCTTACGAGGTTTCTTGTAAACGTCTCGCTGATTCAAAAACCTGCTCTACTGCAATATCAATTTCTTCAGAAGTTGTAAAACGTCCAAGACTAAAACGAATTGAACTCAATGCTTCTTGATCCGTCAGTCCCATTGCTTTTAAAACATGCGAAGGTTCAGATGTTACTGCTGAACAAGAAGCGCCGTTTGAAACCGAAATATTTCCCAAAGCTAAAATCAGCTGTTCTGAATTGACGCCCGGAAAACAAATATTTGACGTGTTATAAATTCGGTTTTCAGTATTTCCATTTACAAAAGCATCTTCAAATTGCAATAAACCGGTTTCAAGTTTATTTCGTAAAAACTCAATTCTTTTTTGATTTTCATTTTGTTCATTCACAGCGATTTCAGATGCTTTTCCTAAACCAATAATTCCGGGCACATTAAGCGTGCCGCTTCGCAGTTTTTTCTGTTGCCCGCCGCCCAGAATTTGCGGTTGCATTTTTATTTTGGCTTTCGCCGAAACATACAAAGCGCCAACTCCTTTTGGACCGTAAAATTTATGTGCAGATAAGGCTAAAAGATCAATGCCAAGTTCTTTTACATCAATGAGAATTTTCCCAACAGCCTGTGTCGCATCACACATAAAAAGGACATTTTTGGCTTTCAGAATTTCAGAAATCGCACTGACATTTTGTATGACACCTGTTTCATTATTGGAAAACATGCCAATGAAAACCAGAGTGTTATCTGTAATTACATCTTCTAAAAGTTGAATGTCTAGAATTCCGTCAGATCGAGTTGGAAGATAAGTAACTTCAAAGCCAATATTTTCCATAAAACGGCAGGTTTCCAGCACAGCTTTATGTTCAGTCTGAATGGTAACAATATGTTTTCGATCTTGATAAATGAGACCTTTTATCGCCAGATTTATGGCTTCTGTCGCACCAGAAGTAAATGTGATTTCTTCGGCTTCAGCATTTATTAAATCAGCCGTTTGCCAGGCGGCATTTTCTACAGCTTCTTTAATCGTTAAACCCGAAATATGCGATCCTGTTGAATTGGCATAGAATTCCGTAAAATAAGGAAGCATTGCCTCCAAAACACGATCATCGACGCGGGTTGTAGCATTATTATCAAGATAAACGATTTGCTGTTGAGACATAAATTTAAATTAGTATTGTAAAAATACAATTATGTGAAAAATTAACCGCAAAGTGCGCTAAGGATTTTCGCAAAGAACGCAAAGTTTTCTTAGAGATGAAGGTATGTGGCATAGCGTTTACAAAGTTATATGTAAAGCTTTGCGTTCTTTTAGCTTTTTTTAAGTCTTAAATAATAAAATTTCTTTGCGCTCTTTGCGGTTTAAAAAAAAGAAATTGTAATAATTCTAAATAAGGCTAATGTTTGAATTTTATAATTTTTTCTTACAGAAGATCGTTAAATTTGTTAGAATGACAAAAATGAATTTGCTAATTTAACAAATAGATTGAATGGCTTCTAAAAAAACAAACGAGAATAAAGTAACGTCAGAGGACTCCAATTCTCGCCGTGACTTTATCAAGAAATCAGGACTTTTTACTGCTCTTGCCCTGACACCGCCTTCATTAGTAATGGCTTCGGAAAAGAAATGGGATGAAAAAATCGCCGAATATTTAGAAACAGTACCGCTTTCTATTGAAGTAAATGGCGAAAAACATAATTTAAATATCGAGCCAAGAACTACACTGCTCGATTTGCTGAGAGAACAATTGCATCTTACCGGAACCAAAAAAGGCTGCGATCACGGACAATGCGGTGCGTGTACAGTTCATGTTGACGGAATAAGAATTTTGTCTTGTTTGTCTTTAGCATCCATGCAGCAAAACGCAAAAGTGGTGACTATTGAAGGACTTTCGAAAGGTAAAAAACTGCACCCAATGCAAGAAGCTTTTATTAAAAATGATGGTTTTCAATGTGGTTATTGCACGCCGGGACAAATTATGTCTGGAATTGCCTGCATAAAAGAAGGCCACGCCAACAGCAGAGAAGAAATCAGCGAATATATGAGCGGAAACATCTGCCGTTGCGGTGCCTATCATAATATTGTAGATGCAATTGTTGAGGTTAAGGAAGGAGGGAAGTTGATATGAAAAACTTTCAAATCATAAAAGCATTGTCGGCAAAGACAGCCGTTACAAATCTAAGTAAGGAAACCGATGCAAAGTTTATTGCGGGCGGTACAAATCTTGTTGATTTGATGAAAAAAAACATCACTGCGCCAGATAAATTAGTAGATATAAACGGACTCGATTTAAAGAAAATTGAGTTCTTGAAAGGTAAAACTGTAATTGGAGCTTTAGCCAAAAATTCAGATGTAGCTTCAGATAAAACGATAAAAGAAAATTTTCCGTTGTTGTCTTTGGCGTTAAGTGCCGGAGCTTCACAGCAAATTAGAAATATGGCAACCGTGGGAGGAAATATGCTTCAGAGAACGCGTTGTTCTTATTTTTACAATACCGATATGCCTTGTAACAAAAGAGTTCCAAAAAGTGGCTGCGGGGCAATTGGCGGTTCCAACAGAATGAGCGCTATTTTTGGCGCATCAGAAAGCTGTATTGCCGTTCACCCAAGTGATATGTGCGTTGCTTTGGCCGCTTTAGATGCTGTTGTTACGGTTGAAGGTCCTAAAGGAAGCAGAAAAATTGACTTTAAAGATTTTCATCGTCTTCCGGGAAATACGCCTGAAAAAGATACTACTTTAGAAAATAAAGAACTGATTACTTCAGTAGAAATTCCAGAAAATCACTTTGCTAAAAACAGTCATTATTTAAAAATCAGAGATCGTACAAGTTATGCTTTTGCATTAGTTTCAGTCGCGGCCGCTTTAGATTTAAACGGAAAAAATATAAAAGAAGTTCGCTTGGCAATGGGTGGCGTTGCGCACAAACCGTGGCGATTAACCGAAGCTGAAAAATTTCTAAAAGGAAAAGAAGTTTCTGAAACAGTATTTACACAAGCAGCTGACTTGGCTATGAAAGAAGCAAAAGGGTACGGAGATAATAATTTTAAGTTGACTTTAGGTAAAAATGCGATTGTAGAAGCATTAACCATTGCAGCGTCTAAATAATTTGAATTATGAGTAAAACAAGTAATATAAATAGAGTTGACGGATTTGCAAAGGTTACAGGATCAGCAACTTATTCTGCCGAATATAAAACTGCTGGTGTAGTTTATGCTTGTCTGGTGGGAAGTACAATTGCAAAAGGCAGAATTAAAAGCATCGATACCAAAAAAGCGGAATGGGCGCCGGGAGTTTTAAGTGTTATAACGCATTTAAATGTTGATAAACCTGTTGGTTATAAAGACGCAAAAGATCCGCATAATTTCGGACAGCCTTTGCAGATTTTTAAAGATGACAGCATTGTATATTACGATCAGCCGATTGCGTTGGTTATCGCTGATACTTTTGAACGAATGCAATACGCTGCAAGTTTAATTAAGGCAGAATATTTTAAAGAAGAACATTCAACAGATTTAAATAAAGCAAAAGATAAAGAACGAAAAGTTGACACCAAAAAAGGTGACGATTATAACAGAGGTATACAAGACGGTTATAAAAATGCTGCAGTAATTTTAGAAGCAGATTATACAATTCCGACCGAAGTGCATAACCCAATGGAATTGGCGAATATAATAGCAAAATGGGACGGCAATAAACCTACACTTTATACCAAAAGTCAAGGTGTTGAAGGAACGCGAAGAAGCGTTGGAAAAGTTTTTGGAATTGCACCGGAAGATGTTTCTGTAAATTCAGAATATTTAGGAGGCGCATTCGGAATGGGACTTCATACTTGGCCGTATGAAATTGCTGCTTTAATTGGTTCTAAGAAATTAGGAAAACCTGTAAAGCTGGTTCTTCATAGAGAACAAATGTTTACCAATGTTGGATATCGACCATATACCATTCAGAAAATTGGTTTGGGAGCTACGAAAGAAGGTAAAATTGTAGGTTTAACGCATGAAGCTGTTGCGCAGACTTCTTCGTACGAAGATTTTATGGAAGGCACCGTAAATATGTCTCGTTTTCTGTATAATTCAGAAAATGTTACTACAAGATATCGTATTGTTCCAATTGATATTTGCACACCAATCTGGATGCGTGGCCCAGGTGAAGCAACGGGATCTTTTGCGCTGGAAAGTGCTATGGACGAATTAGCTCATAAATTAAATTTAGATCCGATTGAATTTCGAAAACTGAATTATGCCGAAAAAGATCAGGAACAAAATAAGCCTTGGAGCAGTAAATTTCTTTTAGAATGTTACGAAGGAGGTATGGAACGAATTGGCTGGAAAAACCGTAAAAACGAACCTGGATCCGTTCGCGAAGGCGACTGGCTGGTAGGTTACGGAATGGGGACAGGAACTTTTGGCTGTTATAGAAGTCCGACTTCTGTTAAAGCAAAACTGTTAGCAAACGGAAATTTAGTTTTGCAATGCAGTGTAAACGATATGGGACCTGGAACTGCAACGATGATGACGGCAATTGGAGCCGATGTTACTGGAATTTCCACAGAAAATGTTATCATTGAAATGGGAAAAAGCGGTCTTCCAAAAGGTCCAACACAAGGAGGTTCTGCAACGACATCTTCTGTTGGTTCTGCGGTTAATGATTCCTGTCAGTTATTAGTAAAAAAAATAATTGATTTGGCTTTATTAAATCCAACTTTCAAAAATGCAAAAGCGGATGATTTATCTTTTGTTGATGGAAATGTAATTTCTAAAAAAGAGGCTTCAAAAACTATTTCTGTAATGGCTTTATTAGAAGCAAATAAACTTCAGGAATTAGAAGTTGAAAACCAATCAAAAGCTGATGAAGAAGCGAAGAAATATTCAATTTATTCGTATTCTGTGCATTTTGTTAAAGTTTTAGTGAATCCGAAATTGGGTAAAATCAGATTGGCGCATGTGGTTTCCTGCGCCGATATCGGAACCGTTATTAACCAAAAAACATCGGCTGGACAAATGTTTGGCGGTGCAGTAGGAGGAATCGGAATGGGATTGATGGAAGCTCTTGAAATCGATCATCGTTTCGGCCGCCCGATTAATAACAATTTTGCCGATTATCATGTTCCCGTAAACGCGGATATTGAAAAGCAGGAAGTATTTTTTGTAAATAAAAAAGACCCAATCAGCAATCCAATGGGGACAAAAGGTTTGGGAGAAACTGCTTTGGTCGGAATGGCGCCTGCAATAGCAAATGCCGTTTTTAACGCAACAGGAAAACGAGTTCGAGATTTACCAATTACATTGGATAAAATTATAGAAACCGCTAAGGTTTAATGATCAAAGAATAAAAAAACGAGACATTGAAAAATGTGTTTGTTCCAAGAATTTTAATAAAAAAAGAGACATTGAAAAATGTCTCTTTTTTTATTAACGAAGTCCCAGAGGGACGAAATATTTATAGAATAATTTAACCATGATTTTATTAAGCTCCGGAGGAGTGAAATATGTCGCTCCTCCGGAGCTTTTATTTTCAAGGTCATTTTTTTCTATACATATTTTGCTCTTCCAGAGCAATATTTTTTTTGATTAGCCTTAGCGACTTTGTGCCTTCGTGGCCTATATGATTAAAAATTACTTAACTGTAATTGGCAGTTCAACCGTAGTTTTATCCCATCCAATAACTAAATTAGCTACAGAATCTTTAGTTGTAAAAGCAATAGATAAAGCTTCAATTACATCAGAAACGTTTTTAACAGGAACAGAAACTCTTACAACATCTTTCTTTTCGTCATAAGCATAACCACCCCATAAATCCAATTCTTTATTGATAATGATTGTCCATTTGTCTTTTTCAGGAATTGCAAATAAACTGTAGTATCCAGCAGCAACTTTTTTACCACCGATTGTTACGTCTTTGTAGAATTTAATCTCAGTATTTTCGTTAGCACCAACTCTCCAGATTTCGCCAAACTTTACTACATCACCAAAAATAGTTCTTCCTTTTACAGAAGGTCTTGCATAAGTAACTTTAATAACTGGGTTTGGAGTATCCGTTTTTTTGAATTTTACCGCTTTGTTTGGGAAATACGAAATATCAACAGGACTATTGTCAAGTGGAGCAAATTTTACCACATCCTGAGCCTGAACTGTAAAAGCAGCAAACAATGTAACTGCTAGTAAATAAATTTTTTTCATAAGATTACAATTTTTAGAATTACTACAAAGTAAATTAATAATGAAGAAAAATCATATAAATCAAAGTCGGTTTTTTGTTAATGAATTGATAACAGATTGAATTAATATTAAATCTTGTGAAAAAAAACGACTTCTTATTTTTAACCGCAAAGATCGCTAAGTTTTTTTTGAATTACTGTATATTATAATATATTCAAAGTTCGCAAAGCTTTGTGTAGAAATAGCTTTGCGAACTTTGAATGCATGAATGTATTATAAATAAAAATCCTTGCGTCCTTTGCGTTTAAAAATTATGCGGACTGATAATTACATTCAATTATTAATTTTGTTCTTTTTTCTTCTTTGCATAAAAATCCTGCATGATGTAAAAGGCTTTCTTTTTCTCGCCGTCATTAGAAATTAAACCTTTACGGTTGTAACCATCCTGAATTCCTGGAAGAAGTCTTTTTGGCGATCTGAAATCAACCAGAATCCATGGACTCAATCCGCTTAAGTGTGGAATCTTTTCAATCATTTTTAAGTTCTGAATGTATAAATATTCCTGATATTCTTCTGTCCAGCGTTCGTTTTTTTCTCCGTGAAAACCCGCTTTTGCATCACCGCCAAATTCAGAGACAATAATTGGCTTGTTATATTTTGATTTCCATACTTTTTTTTCAGCATCTTCAAGATTTCCTCCATACCAACCTAGATATTGATTGAAAGCCACAACATCTAAAACCTCGCCGATTGGATCATCTATAGTCTCATTTTTAGTTAATAAAGCCGCACTAATTAATCTCGTATTATCTAGAGATCTTGTGTGTGTTGCTAAGTTTTTAATGAAAGTATTTCTCGCATCAGAAATTGGCGTTTCATTTGCCATTGACCAAATAATAATGCTGGCTCTGTTTTTATCTCTCGTGATAGAAGCCGTTAATTGATCTTCGGCATTTTGATAGGTGTTTTTGTTGGTGAATTCTACTGTCCAATACACCGGAATTTCTTCCCAAACCATAATTCCCATTTTATCAGCTTCGCGAATAATATTTTCGTTGTGCGGATAATGCGCCAATCGAACATAATTACAACCCATTTCTTTTGCCCAGTTTAGTAGACGCAAAGCATCTTCTACAGAATTTGCACGTCCGCCTTTGGCATTTTCTTCGTGAATTGAAATTCCTCTTAAGAAAACAGGTTTTCCGTTTAATAGAATTTTATCTTCTTTGGTTTCGATAGTTCTAAAACCAATTTGATCATTCAATTTTGTTCCGTTAAAGTCAATCGAAACATCGTATAATTTCGGATTTTCCGGAGACCAATAAGATATTTTCTTAGCAGGAATTTCAAAATTCAAATTTCCGTCTGAGCCGACTTTTCCTTTATAATTAATCTTTAATTCTGGAATCGAAATGGAAACATTGTTTTCTGAAGCCTGTAAATTATTGATTTTAACAAATCCAGAAATAACATTTGCATTGCCTTTTTTTAGTTGAATGGTATAATCTTCTACAAAAGATTCCTTTTCTTCAATTAAAGTCACATCGCGCGTAATACCGCCGTAATTCCACCAATCGGTGTTTACTGTTGGAACATCTTCTTTATGGCGTGTATTATCGACTTTAATAACCAAATAATTGCCTTTTGGCTGTACGATTGAAGTTACTTCATAATTAAACGGAGTAAAACCGCCTTCGTGCGTCCCAAGTTTTTTTCCGTTTAAATACACATCAGCTTTGTAATTAATGGCTCCTAAATATAAAAACAAACGTTTTTTAGACGCTAAATTGTAATCAAATGATTTTTTGAACCAAACATTTCCTTCGTAATATTTTAGTTCTGCAATCTGCGAATTCCAGTCGCCTGGAATTGTAATTGTTGGCGATTTATCAAAATCGTATTCTACTAATTCTTGCTTGTTTTGAGCATGATAATTTGTGAAGAATGCGCCTTTTGCCGGTTTTTCGCTTTTGTCGTATTGATCTAAGTGAAAGCTGTAAAATCCTGTTTGGTAAGGATCGATAATATAATTCCAAACTCCGTTTAGCGAAGTTGTATTTCGGTTGGAGACATTCGAGATTAGATTTTGTGCAGACACCAAAACGGAAGAGGTTAGGAGTAATGCAGTTAATAGTTTTTTCATTTTTTTTGCTTTTTTGTATTTGTGTGTGGTTTAACCGCAAAGGCGCAAGGTTTACGCAAGGTTCGCCAGGTTTTGTTTTTATTCTCGCAAAGTCGCTAAGACGCAAAGAATAAATAACTTTGCGTTCTTTGCGTAAGTCTTAGCGAACTTTGCGGTTAAATAAAATTTAGGGTTCAATTCTCAAGTATTCCCCCTTAAAACTTTGATTCAAAGCCGTCATTTCTATCGGATTTCCAGAACCATCAGGAATTACTTCAATCGAAGCTTTTCCGTTTGCCATTCTGATGGATTCGCTTCCCGTTGGTGTTCCTTGATTTTTTAATGTTTTTCCTCCCTTTAAACATTGAAAATAAACACTCGCTTCATAATCCAGACAGCGTAAATTATTGTTGTCTACTGCAATTGCAGTAACTAAATAGTTCCCGTTTTTTAGTTTTTCTGATGATAATTGAAGAGAAACCGCCGTATCATTTTTATTGAAACGATAATTCACTTTCAAGGTATCAGAAACTGTTTTACCTTCTTTTGTTTTTCCAACAGCTAATAAAATATTCTCGCCTTTTTTGAAATTGACATCCCAAGTTAAGCCATTTGCAGGATAAAGAGAAAGATTTCGTTGTTTTTCTCCCAATGATTTTCCATCATGAAATAAAGTTACTTTTTCGCAGTTACTGAAAACGCTGATCATTCTTGGTGTATTTTCAGGGCCTTGACGTTCAGTCCACGTATGGGATTCTATGTAAGCGAAAGGTTCTTTTGCCCAATAACTTTTAAAAACATAATACGCATCTTTCGGAATTCCGTTTCGGTCTGTCAAACCTTTTTGATTCATGTACGGAATGTCATCTTCCGGACGTAACGGCGTTGCAAAATCCTTAAATGCCCACTGAACATTTCCAACGAAATTCGGGTCATTCTCGGATATATGCAAATGCCAGTCAAACAAATCGACAATGTAATTTTCGCTCCAGTCGCCAATTTGGGCAATGTTGGCCACTTTGGTCTGAACAATCGCTTCTTCCCAGCCTTCTGATTTTATGACATTTTCTCCTGTTATCGGTTTTTCACTGTGACGGCCTACGTGACTGTCGCCGCCATATTCGGCATGAATAAAATGTTTGTATTCTTTTTTATAAACATCAATTGCTTTTTGGTAACTTTTGTAACTACCAGAATACCAGCCCGACCAGATCGAAGGCGAGAAAACATCTACAATATGCGAACCTTCATAATACTTTCTAATCGCCGTTTTTCTCGTTGGGTCTAGTTTGTGTGCAATGTCATTCAATTCAGTTAAAATAGCATTGGTTTTTTCTGGATTATCTCCGTCAGGAAAATCAGGAAGCCAGTTCATTTCGTTGCCTAAAGACCAGATTATAATACTCGGATGATTGTAATTTTGATTGATGATTTCTGCCAGCATATTTTTGGTGTTGGTTTTCCAAACCTCATTTCCAATACCGCCGCGACACCACGGCAATTCATCCCAAACCAATAATCCCAATTCATCACAAGCTTTGTAAACTTCAGGATCTTGCGGATAATGCGCTAAACGAACAAAATTAGCGCCCATTTCTTTTATCGATTTCATATCAGCCCAATGTTGTTCGTTGCTCATCGCAGCGCCAACTCCGGCTTGTTCTTCGTGGCGATGTGTGCCTCGAATTAATAAACGTTTTCCGTTAAGGTAAAATGGACCGTGATCTTTAAACTCAAACCATCTAAAACCAACTTTTTCTGAAACGCTGTCTTTAATTTGATTTTTTTCTGATAAAGAAGCTGTAAGTTTATATAAATTTGGTTTTTCGGTATCCCAAAGTTCAGGGTTTTTGATATTTTCAAAAGTGATTGTTGAAACTTTGTCTGAAACCGGAATGGTCTTGCTAGCCACTTTTTTTCCTTTTGGAGTTTTTAAAGTGATCGTTAACGATAAATCTTTTGAATTATCAGGATTTACAACAGATGAAACAATCTGAACCGAAGCTTTTTTAGCCGAAACTTCAGGCGTGGTTATTTTCAGGTTTTCGATATGGCTTTTGTATTTCGAAACCAGCCAGACATCGCGCGTGATACCGCCGTAAATAAAGAAATCACTTTTTTGAGACGGAATAACTTCAATATCATAACTATTATCAACACGAACAAAAATATCGTTGTTTCCTTCTTTAATCAATTTCGTAATATCGATAGAAAAACCAATATAACCGCCAATATGCGATCCGGCTTCTTTTCCGTTTACGTAAACTTTTGTGGTAACATTAGATCCTTCAAAATACAAAGAATACACTTGATTTTGATCGATTTTAGCAATATCGAGTTTCTTTTGATACCAGCTCGCGTCGCGTCGGTAGCCTGGATATAAATCGGTAGCATCTTCAGCATTCCAAGTGTGCGGTAAGTTTAAAGAAACCCAGTTTGACGCTTTTTGTGCTTCGCTGAGGTTTGATGTGTGATTTTCTAAATATTGCCAATTGTTATTAATATTCATCTTTGTCTGAGCAAAACTGCTGCTCAGACAAATCTGAAAAAAAACAAAAAGCGCAAAAATTGAAAATGTATTTTTATGTCGTTTTTTCATGGGGTAAAAAGGCTTTTTAGTTACAAAGAGACAGAGTTACATAGTGACAAAGGTTTTTGGCCTTTGGATCTTTGTCACTTTGCACCTTTGTCACTTTGTCGAAGAAGTGCTTCTAGAAAATAATAATCGGCGTAAATTATTGGTTCGTCGATTTCGTCGTGTTTTGGCCAGTTTCCTGTACTGTGATCGAATAGGAAAGGAGCTTTGATCGATGTATTTATAATATACTTTTCAGATTGTACAGAAGCCATTAGCTTATCCGCGAAAGCGATATAACTTTTATCTTTTGTATAAGTATACAATTCGTATAATCCTGAAGCCATCACCATTGCTGCAGAAACATCACGTGGTGAATTGGGAATACTCGGATCTTTTAAATCCCAATACGGAATTCCGTCTTCTGGCAGGTTTTTATTCATCATAAAAAACTTCGCTGTTCCTTCGGCCTGTTTTAAATAAGCAGGATCTTTGGTATATCGGTACGACATTGTAAATCCGTAAACTGCCCAAGCCTGACCGCGTGCCCAAACCGAATCATCATTAAAACCTTGTAATGTCGTTTTCTTTCTGACTTCGGCTGTAGTTGGGTTATAATCGATCACATGATAACACGAATTGTCTTCTCTAAATTGATTTTTTAAAGTTGTATTAGCATGTTTAATAGCAACGTCGCGATATTTCGGATTTCCTGATATTTTGGATGCTTCAAAAAGTAATTCCAAATTCATCATATTATCAATGATTACAGGATAATCCCAAATTTCTTTGTTGAAATCCCAAGAACGAATTGAACCCACTTTTGGATTAAACCTTGTGCATAAAGTTTCGGCGCCTTTTACAATTACAGCTTCGTATTCTTTATTGTTTTCCACTTTTAGGGCTTCTCCAAAACTGCAAAACACTTTAAAACCTACGTCATGCGAATTACTATTGACACTTTCTTTTTTGCTGAAAGGAGTCCATTTTTGAGCTTGTTCTTTGTATTTTGAATCGCCTGTAAGACGGTATAACTGCCAAAGATTTCCGGCAAAGAATGCGCTTGTCCAGTCTCTTGACGGCACTTTTCGAATTTCCTGCGTTTTGAGATTCATGCTTCTCGGCATCGACATCGAATCGACTGGATAATCGAGCAGCATTTTGTAACGCGTATTTAGAAGACCGCTTACCGAGGTTGTACTTTTTGTTTGATGATTAATTCCTGATTTGCATGCTGATGTCAGCGATGCAAATCCAAGAACTAAACAAATGAAACTAACTTTATTCATAAATGCATATTATTTTTTGATGGAGTATGGTATCGCCACTTTTCAATTTATGTCGAATCATGGCGATCTCTTACTAATTAATGGAACCTTTTGAGTTAAATAAATTTATACTCAGGAGAGTCATTAATTTTAATTTTTAGTAACCCGGATTATTTGGTTTTAAATTCGGATTAATAGCCAATTCTGTTCCCGGCAGCGGCCACAAATAATCTCTGTTTGGATCGAAATTAGCGTGCGGTTCTAAACCATTCGGACCAAAAACTTCAGGGCCGTTTTTTAATCTTTTAATGTCATACCATCTGATATATTCAAACGCCAATTCTAATCTTCTTTCGTCAATAACCATTTTTCTAAAATCTTCTTTAGATAATCCAGGAGTTACGTTTGCCGGAAAAGAAACTAGTTTTCCTGCTTTGTTTCTTGCTCTGGCACGAACTCGGTTTACATAACCATCAGCTTCTGTAGTTCCCGGAGTAATTTCGTTTAAAGCTTCGGCAGCGGTTAACAAAACTTCGGCAAAACGCATTGTGATATAATTATGCTGTGAAGTTCTTCCGTTAGCTCCAGCTTTTCCCGGAAAACGAAAATATTTGGCAATATGCGGACGAGGCGCTTTTTCGTTATCGCTTGACGGATAAACCTGCAATGCACCGCCCGGACCTGTTTTCTTTCTGATAATCGTATCAAAACTTACGGCTCTTCTGTAATCACGCTGATCCCAAGTGTTGAATACTTTTAAAGAAGGAACAGCAACCGAAAATCCTTGTCCATAGCTGTAACTGTCGTCTTTTAAAGATCCTGTAAAAAACGCTGTATAATCCTGACCGTAATTTCCTGATGTTAAGTTGTTAAAGTCAATTGTAAAAAGAGGTTCTTTAAGCGAAGCCGTTTTTGTAGCATTAAACAAATCCTGAAAATCGGCATCAAGACCTAAACCAAATTTGGCTTCGTTTGTAATCACATATTTAGATTCGTCATACGCTTTTTGGAAATTTCCTAAAGTCAGGTAAACCGAAGCTAAATAACCTGCAGCAGTTCCTTTTCCTGGCACCGCTTTTACTTTTGGTTTGTCTTCCAGCCATTGTTTTGCAAATTCTAAATCGGCAATAATTTTTGGATACACATCAGCTTCTTTAGTTTTGCTCATCGAATTAATTTGAGAAACATCATTTACAACAAAATCAATGTATGGAATGTCTCCAAAAAGACGCACTAAATGATAATAGGTAAAAGCTCGCGCGAAATAAGCCTGCGCTACAATGGCATTTACTTTTGCCGGATCTCCCGGTGTTTTTTTAGCACCCTCAATTGCCTGATTCGCCGCTGTGATAATCACGTAAGATTGAGGCCAAAAATTCGCTACAAGTGCATTTGTATCATTCATGCTCATATCATTTACATCGATACGCGCTGCCTGAGTCGTTCTGTCACCAATGTCAGACATATCGTCGCGAAGCATCAAGGCGATTGTAAATTCTCTTCCCCAATAGTTATTGTGGGCAATGTTGGCAAAAGCGCCGTTTACAGCCGCTTGTAAATCGTCGGTATTGTTGAAGAAGTTGTCCGGACGAATGATTCCAACCGGTTTTTCTTCGAGATCAGAACAGCTGAAAAAAGCGAGTGTTCCGATAAATAGAAAAGCTATATATTTTTTCATGATTTTTGCGTGATTAGAATTTTACATTAAATCCAAAAGTGAAGGTTTTTACGTTTGGATATCCTCCGTAATCCAATCCTAAATTGGTGTTACTTCTTGAATTTGTGTCATTTAAGTAATTCGTTTCAGGATCACTTCCCGGATAATCAGTAATCGTCCAAAGGTTTTGAGCACTGATGTAAAAACGAACTTTGTTTAATCCCATTTTTGAAACAATTTTCTCATCTAAACTATATCCGATAGAAATATTTTTCAAACGAATATAACTTCCATCATACACAAATCTTGAAGTGATTCTTTTCGTTCTTGCCGCATTTGCCGGAACATTTGTATCTGTATTTGTCGGCGTCCATGCATCCAAAACTTCTGTTGTTGCATTGTTGTTTCCAGAAGCCAATTCCATTAAAGTATAATTCAAAATCTGATTGCCTTGTGAACCTTGGAAAAAGATATTCAAGTCCAGATTTTTATAAGTAAAATCATTGTTGAAACCGAAAATAAAATCTGGATTCGGATTTCCGATAATCGTTTTATCCTGAGAATCTAATTTTCCGTCGCCATTGTAATCTCTGAATTTTTCTCCTCCAGGAGCTGTTTCAAAATTCCCTGGTAAAACGGTTTCGCCTTGCTGAATTACACCATCATAAATAAATCCAAAGAAAGAACCAACTGGCTGGCCAACTCTCAAAATTTGAGATTCTGTTGCTAAGAAATGTCCAGGAGCAGAGTTGATTAAAAGATCTTTGTTATCGGCCAATTTCAATACTTTATTTTTGTTAGATGAAATGTTAAAGCTTGTTGACCAAGTAAAATCTTGACCTGTAAAGTTTCGGGTATTGATTCCTAATTCCCATCCTTTATTTTCTAATTCACCCACATTTTGAAGCTGTGAAGCAATTCCTGAAACTCCCGGAAGCGGACGATTGAACAATAAGTCTTTGGTAATCGTTTTATAATAATCTGCCGTAATGCTGATTCTGTTATCAAATAAACCTAAATCAATTCCGTAATCCTGCTGATACGATGTTTCCCATTTTAAGTTCGGATTATCCAATGAAGTCAATTGAACCGCATTTACAATAACGTCACCGCTTACGTAATAGATTTCAGAAAAACGAGAAAGCGTAGAGTAGGCGCCAATTGACGGATTTCCTGTTGCTCCGTAACTCGCTCTTAATTTAAGGTTTGAAATGGTTTTGTTTTCTTTTAAGAAATTTTCTTTCGCAATGTTCCATCCAATTGCTCCAGAAGGGAATGTTCCGTATTTGTAATTTTTACTAAAGCTTGAAGAACCATCTCGTCTGGCCGTAAACGTTAGTAAATATTTATCAGCATAATCAAAGTTTAAACGACCGAAAGCAGAAATCAATTCGGTTTCAGATAAACCTGAATCTGGTTTTAAGAAAACAGTTCCAGCACCTAAATTTCTGTACGAATTGGTATTCGTTAAAAATCCTCTTGAAGCCGCATAAGAGTTTTCGTTTTTGTTTTTTTGGTATGAATAACCTCCAAGAACCGTTAAAATACCTTTGTCGATAATTTCACGTTTAAAAGTCAAATAGTTCTCTGTCAGGAAAGAAGAAAATCTTGTGTTGTTTACAGAAGCTTCTCCTTTTATATTTTTCCCTGCAATTAAAGTCGACGGAATAAATCTTCCTGTCTGCGAATTATTATCGGTTAAACCTAAAGTTGTTTTAAAGTCAAGATCTTTAGTGATTTGATACTGCGCAAAGAAATTGCTTCTGTTTACAATAGAAACCGTTTCCAAAATATTCTCCATTGCCGTTGCGTACGGGTTGTCAATATCATCACCAATTGGTGCTGTAGTGGTATACGTTCCATCAGCATTGTAAATTCCTTTGTCAGGCATAAAACGATACGCAGAAGCAATCACACCAGCTGCACCAGTTCCTCCAGCGCCGGTCTGGCTTACAATTCCTTCTTTATTTTGTTTACTTGTAAAGGTGTTTAAACCCACTTTAAACTTTGGAGATAAATCAGCCTCTAAGTTGGCAACAATAGTGTATTTGTCGATTCCAGAATTGATTACGACACCATTTTGGTTGAAATATGTTCCAGAAACATAATACCTTACGTTTTCAGAACCTCCGGAAAATGACAATTGCGTATTCGAAATCATTCCGTCACGATAAATAACATCTTGCCAGTCTGTATTTGCCGGACCTTGTGTATGCGTAGTAAAACTTTTTCTGTAAGCCGCAAACTGATCTGCGTTTAATAAATGCAGTTTATTGTTTACTGATTGTACAGAAGTCGAGTTGCTGAATTCAATAACTGGTTTTCCCGGTTTTCCTTTTTTCGTCGTCACCATGATAACCCCGTTTGAACCTCTCGATCCGTAAATCGCTGTTGCAGAAGCATCTTTTAAAACCTCAATCGAAGCAATATCCTGAGGCGCTGGCATGGCAACTCCAGCAAAACCATCTACAACGACAAGTGCATCACCGCTGGCATTAATAGAAGTTCCTCCACGAACCCTGATTTTTACTGGCGCGCCCGGTTCACCTCCGTTATTCGTCATAACAGAAACCCCTGCAGCACGTCCTTGCAAAGCCTGTTCTGCATTTAAAAGCGGATAAGCCGTTAATTCTTTTGCCGTAACAGAAGAAACAGAACCTGTAATGTCGCTCTTTTTACGAGTTCCGTAACCTACTACAATTACTTCGTCCAGCGCTTTAGTGTCTGGTTTTAAACTTACGTTAATAACAGATTTAGTGCCAACCGGAATTTCTACGGTTTGAAATCCAACGAAGTTGAAAACTAAAACGGCATTTTTTTCATTAACAATTACGGAGTAATTTCCGTCCATGTCGGCAGAAGCACCAACAGACGAATTTTTAATATAAACATTAGCACCAGGAAGCCCGAGTTGATCCTCGCTGGAAGTAATTTTTCCAGTGACTTTTTTGTCCTGTGCATTCACAATGAAATTTACCAGTAAAAAAGATACCAGTAAACACCATTTAAACGATTTGTTTTTGTGATTTGTAAACATTCATTTTTTGGTTTTAAGGTTATAAGTTAGCTGTAATAAAAAATCAATAAACTCATTCCGATGATGATTACGACAAATAAAATCTGTAGCAATGAGAAGTAGTTTTTCTTGATTTTCATATCGCAAATGTAGATGCCGAAAACGATATAGAAATACAAAAAAGGGTATCTAAAAATACAGATACCCTTTTTTAACCCTTAAAAACACTGGTTTTTTTAATTTACAGTCGAAGATTTGTAAAATTTGTCAGCATATTGTGACGGAGTTTCTCCATACTTTTTCTGAAAGCATTTGCTAAAGTATTTTGGATTGTTGAAACCAACTTTATAACTGATTTCTGAAACCGTCAATTTGTTTTGTTCTAATAATTGCGCCGCACGTTTTAATCTTATTTCATGAATAAATTCATTTGGAGTGCAATTCGTCCACGCTTTTATTTTTAAAAATAACATGGTTCTGCTGACACCCAATTCAGAACAGAAAAACGGAATATCAAATTGTTCGTTCGAAATATTTTCTTCGACAATTTTGAATGCTTTTTTCAAAAGTTCCTCATCTAAAGAAGAAACCGTGATTTCTGACGGAATAAAACTGTCTTCACTTGAAAACTTCATTTTTAAACGTTCTGTCATATTCAAAAGATTCTTAACGCGAAGTCTGAATTCCATTAAATTAAATGGTTTACTGATGTAATCGTCGGCACCGCTTTCTAAACCTTCAAATTTATAAACCAAAGAAGAACGTGAAGTTAGTAAAATAACCGGAATATGACTGGTTTTGATGTTTTCCTTTATTTTCGAACACAATTCAGTTCCCACCATTTCAGGCATAATAACGTCGCTGATAATCAGATTCGGAACAAATTTTAAAGCTTTTTCTAAAGCAATTTTTCCATTCTCAGCTTCAATAATATTGTAATCTTTTTTGAGCAGGTTTTTCATGAATTTCCTCAAAACCTTATGATCTTCAACCAATAAAATCGTTTGTTTTTCTTCGTTTACAATTAAATCTTCCAGATCTTCATTTTCAATAACTTCCGAAGGTTCTAATTGTGCCTGATATTGTGCAATATCGTCGCTGATTTTAAAATCAGGAATAATTTCATTGTCCAGAAGATGTTCGCGTCCAAGCGGTAAAGTCACTTTAAAAATAACGCCGCCTGAAGGTTTATTGGTGACATCGATTTTCCCTTTATGAAGTTCAACAATGTTTTTTACGATTGAAAGCCCGATTCCTGTTCCTTTATTATAGTTTTTCTGAACCTGATTGTGTGTCGGAACTTCAAAAAACAAATCAAAAATTTTATCAATATGTTCTTCAGAAATACCAACGCCCGAATCTTCAACCGCAATAAAAAGATTTTGATTGTCGTGATTGATTTTAATATTGATCGAACCGCCTTTTGGAGTATATCTAAAAGCATTCGAAATCAAATTATAAAAAACACGCTCCAATTTGTATCGGTCAAAATATACCAGAATTTCCTCGTTTTCAGTTTCAAACGTATAGTCGTAACCGCCGTCTTTGGCATATTCAATAAATGACAAAAAGATTTCTTTGGTAAATTTGACAATATTTCCGTTTGCCGATTCCAGCGTAACCTGATGATTTTCGAGTTTTCTAAAATCCATTAAACGGTTAATCAAACTCAAAAGATGATTCGCGCTTCCTTCAATCACCAAAAGCTTTTTATACATTTCGTTTGTTCCGTTATAATCGGCCAGAATTTGCTGTAACGGCCCTAAAATTAAAGTCAATGGTGTTCTGAATTCATGCGAAATATTGGTAAAGAAATCCAGTTTTAATTTGTTGTTTTCCTCAATTCGCTGTGTTTCTAGATATTCCAGTTCGAGTTTTTGTTTCAGTCTGGCTTTCGATTTCATAATCCAAATCAAGCCATAAAGTCCTAAACCAATTACAATTCCGTACAATAAAAATGCCCAAATACTGCGCCACGGAGCAGGATTTACCACAACGGTTAAAGTGGTTGGAGTCTGATTCCAAACCCCATCGTTGTTAGCACCGCGAACTTCAAAAGTATACGTTCCCGGATTCTGAATCGCAAAATTAGCTTCGCTGTTTTTGGTTGTCGTCCAGTTATTTTCCAGTCCAATTAAACGATAACTGTATTGATTGTTTTTGGATCGAATGTAATTTGGAATCGCAAAATTGATCGAGAAATTCGCTTTATCATAATCCAAAATAATGGTTTTGGTAAAACCAATGCTTTGTTCTAAAATTCCGTCTTTGTCGTGCGCGTTTACGGTTTCGTTTTTGATTTTTAAATCGGTAATTAAAACCTGCGGAGCGTATTGGTTTAAGGAAATTTTTCCTGCATCAAAATAAGTCGCTCCCGACGGACTTCCAAAATAAAACTGATTCGCGCCGACTTTCAAAGCCGAATTATCATTGAATTCATTACTCGCCAAACCATCTTTCTGATCGTAAATTGCAACAGTTCTTTTAGTTGTGTTGTATTTTAGAATTCCTTGATTGGTGCTGATCCATAGGTTTTTATCGTCATCTTCTAAAATGGAGTGAATAGAAGTAATGACCGAATTTCCAATTTTTAAATTGATTCGATTGAATTTTTTCCCATCAAAATAATGTAGTCCTTTTGCTTTTGTTCCAACCCAGATTTTGTTCTGAGAATCTTCAAACAAAGTCAGAATATCGTCGCCTGACAAAGAAGAATGATCGTAAAAGAAATGCTGTATTGCATATTTTTTAGGATTGAAATTTCGAAGCGAAATACGATTCAAACCATTTTGTGTTCCGAGCCAGATCGAATTTTGTTTGTCAATTAAAATACTTCGAACCATATTATTGGTTAGAAAAACGGGTTTGGCAATATCGTTGCCGATAATTTGAAAAGTTTTATCTGAGGTGTTGTAACGAATCAAACCTTTACCAAAAGTTCCAATCCATAAAATTTTATTTTCCGCTTTAAGCGAATAAACACCACTTTCTTTTAATAATTCGGTTAATTCAGGAGAAATCCTGTTGTCTTCGATTTTTTTGGAAAGAGTATTGTAAGCCGATAATCCTTTTGAAAAAGTTCCAATCCATAAAATATGATCGTCAGAAAGGCACATGGCTTTGATGTCATTTTTATTGGTTTGTCCGGTTTGGCTGTTGATGTAACTTACGGCTTCGGTATTTTTATTGAAAATCGTAATGCCACCACCTTCAGTTCCAAAATAAATATTCTGATTTTTATCAGCGATAATCGAACTTACCACATCAAAACTCATCGGTATCTTTTTCGAATTCTGATTGTAATTCGAGAAATTGACATTCGAAACATCCCAAAGATTAACGCCTTTGTAATAACAGCCAATCCAGATAGAACCTTTTCGATCCATAAAAACCGATTTTACCTTGTCGATTCCGTTGTTGTTATTCGTGTTATTAATTTTTTGAAGGCTTTTGTCAGAACCCAAAATATAAATTCCATCATAAGCTCCAACCCACAAAGAGCCTTGATTGTCAATTATTAAAGAACGGATATCCGTATTGATTTCGCGGTATTTGTCAGCTGGTAAAAAAGAAACAAAAGCTTTTTCTTTTAAATTAAATTTCAAAAGGCCTTTGTTTTTTGTTCCCACCCACAAACTGCCGTCTTTATCCTCAATTACCGATTGTACATTTAATAAATCGGTTGTATTTAAAGGATAATTTTTAAATGAAAACTTGCCGTTTTTTCTGCTGATTAACTGGCATAAACCTTTCGTAGTTCCAATCCAGATTTCGCCTTTTTTAGTTTTTAAAATGCTCAGAATATTATTGCTCGGAAGGGTAGAAGCATCTTCATCTGAATGAAAAACCGATGTAAACAATCCCGATTTTTTATTATAAATCGTTAATCCTTTAGAAGTTCCAAACCACATTTCGCCTCCAATTTCGCGAATGCTCCAAACCGCATTATTACTGATAGTGTGATTGGCTTTGGTATGAAGATATCTCGTAAAACGGTTAGAAACAGGATCGTAACAGTTTAAACCATTGTAAGTTCCCACCCAGATTTTTCCCGAAGCATCTTCGTCAATTGCCAGAATATCGTTATTGCTGATCGAATATTTATCTGATGCATCATTCCTGAAAATCGTAAAACGGCTTCCATCATATTTATTCAATCCATCGCGGGTTCCAAACCACATCTGCCCAAATTTATCCTGATGAATAGCTATGACAGAACTCTGCGAAAGCCCATCGGTCGTAGAGAAATTTTTAAGGCGGTATTTATTTTGAGAAAAAAGATTTCCGAAAATAAATACAATTGCGAGAAAAGCTATTTTGTATTTCATAGCGGGATATTTTTTTTTTAGCCACAAAGGCGCAAAGGCGCTAAGTTTTATTTAAAATTTTGAATGTTATGAATTGAGAACAGAAAGTTTTTTATTCTTTTTTGTCATTTCGAAGAAGGAGAAATCTCCGCCAGAAACTCTACAAAGATTGGAGATTTTGTTTGTCGAGCTACTTGCAGAGATTTGCTTCGCCTGTTCACTATCGCTCGGGTCTCCTTCGTCGAAATGACAAACAGTATCGATTAATCTTAAGAATGAATAAAAAAACTTTGCTCCTTAGTGCCTTTGTGGCAACTTTTAAACTTACCTCAAGCGTCTTTGCAATTGATAATCATACAACGAAGGCACTTTATCAATCGACTGATTCAAAAACTCAATATAAGGATCAACATCATATTTAATTTCAAATTTTGTATTTCCGTGAACGCCAATGATTCTGGCTAAGGCGCCGTCTTTCATTCCGTACAGTAAAACAGGTTTTGGAGCATCTGGATTTTCAACCTGAACATTCAGATTCCAAAAAGTACTAAAAGGTCCGTGAGAAGGTTTCCAGTAATCAGCGCCTCCGCCTCCGAATAAGAAATAACTATTGTTTTTATCAGCTTTTAAATGAACGGTAATATTGTCAAACAAATTTTGATGATTAGCTCCCGAATGCTGATCTAAAAGCGGATCTGTAAAAATCTCACAGTTTTGATAAACATTTTTAGTTGAAAAAGTATTGAAACTTAACGGATGAACAGTTGAATTGTAAATTTTAAGATTCTTAACCAAAATATTATGTACGCCGCCTAAAGTTACGGTATAATGTGCCAAATGTGGACCGTCAGTTATAATATCCTGAATGGTAGTATTGGCAACTTCTTCGGCAAGAATTCCGCTGTCGGCATTGGTGATTTTGACGTCTTTAACCCAAGAATTAAATAATCGGGTTAAGAAAATCCCATTATTTCCGGGTTCAACATGATGCGCAACTCTTGGAATATCTGGAAAAGTGAAACGAAGATGTTCGATTCCGACTTCGTTTAAATGTTTCCATTCAACCAACTGTGCCTGATAACTTGGTTTTATGGAAATGGTTAAAGGTGTTTTTAAAGTGATTTTAGAACCAGAAATTTTAGTGATTTCAACCTGTTGTCTCACAATCGGAAGTTTTGGAAATTTCCAATGATGCGAACCCGGTTTTACTTTGGCGCCCTGATATAAATCTGTAATGATTTCGCCGTTTTCGCCGTCTTTATTGAACAACTGTAATTCGACAACATCGCCAGCTTTTAAGCCTTTTACATCAGAAACCGAAATAATATGTTCGCCCATTTTTCCCGAACTCACTTTCGCCAGCGGATTTGATTCGGGTTCGTATTTATCCAAATATGATTTTACACGCTCGCCTGGAACCTGTGTCCATATAAAACCGCCTGACCATGCGTATTGCGAAAAAGGAAGATCAATGTTATTTTCAGGTTCGCGTTGTCTTTTGTCAAATGTGGTTAAATATTCGCGAAGTTCAGCCAAAACTTCAGGATCTTTAAGATACATCATTGGTCTTGGGCAGTAAATCTCAGTTCCGTTTTCGGCAGAACCGGCACCGCGAAGTACAAAATTGCTTTTTTCGATGTAGAGAATTTCGCTAAGGATAATTCGTCCGGCTGGTAATTGCAGAATTACATTTCCATCCACAGCATTAGCGGCTTTAAAAGCTTTTAAAAGCGCTTTTGAATCGTCTAATTGATCATTGGCTTTAACACCAAAATCAACTGCGTTAATAATTTTTCCGTTGGATTCAGGAAGTGGTTTTTCGCCAAAATGGTAACCTGCATAACTGAAATCGGGAAGGTAGTTTGTTTTTTGAGATAGGATTTTAGGGATTTCCTGCGCAACTAAAGTATTCATGAAAAGACCGCAGGATATAAGGATGGTTTGGCGAATCATGGTTTGTGGTTTTTGTGGTTAGTTAGTTTTTTTTATTTTGCCGCTAAGGCGCTAAGGCACAAAGTTTTTTTCTGTTCTCGCAAAGTCGCAGAGGCGCAAAGTTTTTATTTTAAGTTTTTAATAATTTCAATTCTCATTTTTTGTCATCCTGAGCGAAGTCGAAGGACACGTAAGCGTTCCGCGAACTAAATCGCCAATCTTTGTCGAATTACTTGTGTGTCCTTCGACTTCGCTCAGGATGACAAACTAGAGTTAAAAAACTTTGCGCCTCTGCGACTTTGCGAGATTAAAACAAATTACTTTAAAAAATCTTAGTGCCTTAGCGTCTTAACGGCAAAAACCTTTATAAAGATCGCTTAATTCCCAATTCAAGTCCGCGTAGTTCTGCTAAACCTCTTAAACGGCCGATTGCAGAATACCCCGGATTTGTTTTTTTCTTTAAATCATCCAGCATTTGGTGTCCGTGATCGGGACGCATTGGTAATTGGCTGTTGTTTCTTTTTTCTACTTCCAAAATGGCTTTTACCACTTCGTACATATCAACATCGCCTTCAAGATGATTCGCTTCGTAGAAACTTCCTTCTTCGTCGCGCTGCGTGCTTCTTAAGTGAATGAAATTCATTTTATCACCATGACGTCTTACGATTCCGGGTAAATCATTATCAGCGCGCACACCGTATGAACCCGTACACATTGTAAATCCGTTTGATGGAGAAGGAGCCGCGTTCATTAATTCGATCAAATCTTCTTCGGTGCTTACCACTCTCGGCAAACCTAAAATTGGATAAGGCGGATCGTCTGGGTGAATCGCCATTAAAACGCCTTTACTTTCGGCAACTGGAATAATTTCTTTTAAAAAGTGAAAAAGATTATCCTTTAAAGCCTGTCTGTCAATATGGTTGTAAGCGCTTAACGTTACTAGGAAATCTTCAACTGTGTATGCTTCTTCAGCGCCAGGAAGTCCAGCTAAAATATTTCGCTGTAATTGAATTTTATCTTCTTCTGTTAATTTCTCAAAATACGCTTTTGCTTTTTGAGTCTGTTCTTCAGAATATTCTTTTTCTGCGCCCGGTCTTTTTAAAATGAATAATTCAAAAGCAGCGAAAGCATTAATGTCAAAACGCAGTGCTTTTGAACCGTCTTCAACGGTGTATGATAAATCAGTTCTTGACCAGTCTAAAACAGGCATGAAATTATAACACACACATTTAATCCCGCATAAAGCCAAATTTCTGATGCTTTCTTTGTAGTTTTCAATGTATTGAAGATAATTTCCAGTCTGTTTTTTAATGTCTTCGTGAACGGGAATACTTTCTACAACCGACCAGATTAAACCAGAAGCGCCTTTTTTAGGATCGCCGTCTTCATGTTCGATTTCAACTTTTCGTTTAATAATTTCATCGATTGTCCAAACTTGTCCGTTTGGAATATGGTGTAAAGCTGTTACTATTCCGGTTGCTCCGGTTTGTTTGATATCTTGTAAAGAAACAGGATCATTTGGTCCGAACCATCTTAATGTTTGTTCCATTTTTTATGTTTTTATGTCCTGCAAGGTTTTCAAAACCTTGTAGGTCTGATTTTAAAGTTTTGTAATTCTAAATACCTGCAAGGTTTTGTCCCGAAGCTTCGGGATTGCAGGAGAGATCGCAACTAAATATTATATACTTGTAGCAGCAAAACCGCCGTCTACTTTTAATATAGTTCCCGTTACGAATTTTGACATGTCGCTGCATAAAAATAAAAGCGCACCGTCAATATCTTCTGGAGTTCCGAATCTTCCCATTGGTGTGTGATCAATGATTTTTTCGCCTCTTGGCGTTAATTTTCCTTCTGGAGTTAATAATAAAGCACGGTTTTGTTCTCCAATGAAAAATCCTGGAGAAATAGCGTTTACACGAATTCCTTCTCCATATTTTGAAGCCAGTTCAACCGCCATCCATTGTGTGAAGTTATCAATTGCCGCTTTTGAAGCCGAATATCCTACAACTCTAGTTAATGGTCTTTGTGCCGATGCTGATGAAATATTAATGATATTTCCTGATTTCTGTTTCGCAAAAAGTTCCGCAAAAACCTGAGTTGGAAGCATAGTTCCAATAATATTCAAGTCGATAACTTTTTGTAAGTCATCGCTTTTCATATCATAAACTGCTTGGTCTGGCTGAATTGTTGCTCCCGGCATATTTCCTCCTGCAGCATTAATCAAGATATCAAGACGTCCGTATTTTTCAGCGATAAAATCTCTTGCTTTTTCTACTTCTTCTTTGTTTAAAACATTCGCCTGAACCGCAAAACCTTTTCCACCGTTTGCTTCAATGTCTTTTACAGTATTTTCTGCTTTTTCAAGTGACTGCGAAACGATTCCCACAATTACGTCTTGCTGTGCTAAAACGTTTGCAAATCGGCTTCCTAATACACCTGCACCGCCTGTGATTAATGCAATTTTTCCTTTTAAATTAAATATTGAATCCATTTATAATTTTTAAATTTTCAATATTTTAAATTCCTTCCGAAGTTTCGGGACCAATCTGGAATCTAAAATACGGTTATGGTTAGTTTATTATTATAAGTTTTAATTGTGATTTAGAATTTCAAAAAATGAGACTTAATCCAACTTTATATTTTTACTTTAAAAACGAGTTTTTTCAAAAAACCTTCGCCAATCATCGCCGCGTGTACATCTTCGGGAAATAAAATGGCAAATTGTTTTTCCTGTAGTTCAAAAAACATATCGGGTTTATCGTGAAAAAAACGAACGTCTTTTTCGTCACTGTAATCGCCGTTTGGGCTTACGCATTTTTCTCTTGGTTTCCATGCAAAAGTTTCAGGTCCTTGTATGGAAATTTGAATGTCAATGTTTTTGTCGTGGCATTCAAAACCTTTAATGCTTTCTTCTCTCGAATTTCCATCGCCGTGAATCACAATTAACTTTAAACCTTCGTTGATTTCTATAACGCCTGCTTCAAGATTAGCAATATCAGTTTGGGATGTATATTCAAAAGCCTTTTGAAAATTTGGATGCAGACCGTAATATTTTGCTGCATTATGCAATGAGTCTATTATCATTTTGTATACTGTATTTTAATTTTCGATATAAAATAAAACTAAAAAAATCTTGTCATTTTTATAATATGTGTAATTTTACGTGTACGCACACGGTATTTTACAAATGTATGTAAATTGTAATGTAAAACAACTTATTTTTGCTAAAAAAAAATAATTCTTACAAACAGAACTTTTATTATTTTAACTAAAAAAGAATCAATATCATAACGATCAAAAAAATTGCGGAACTGGCCAATGTTTCTCCGGGAACTGTTGACAGGATTATTCATAACCGTGGTCAGGCCGCGCAGGAAACTGTAGATAAAGTCAATGCTATAATTGAAAAGTTTGGTTATAAGCGAAATATTCTGGCAAGTAATCTGGCTTTGAATAAGAAATTTCATTTTGCAGTTTTTCTTCCTAAGTCTGAAACGCTGGAATATTGGCAGAGTCAGGTGGAAGGAATTGAAAAGGCTGCAGCAGAGTTTGGCAAATTTGGGATTGTGTTGGATTACTTTTACTACGATTATAATTTGTCTTCTTTTAAAGAATCGATGCAGAAAGTAATGAATTTTGACTGCGACGGATTATTGTTTGCGCCTGTTTTTTATGAAGATTCTGTTCAGTTTTTAAAAGAATATGATCAGAAAAATACTCCGGTAGTAATGATCGATTCGAATATTTCTGAAGAAAACGCTCATGCTTATGTGGGACAGGATGCTTTTCAGAGTGGTTATCTTGCGGGAAGATTAATCAGTTTTGCTGTGAAAAATGAAAGGCAGGTTTTGGTTTTTAAAATCGCAAGAGAAATTGAAAGTACTTCGGTTTATTTACAGCGTATAAAAGGATTTTATTCGTATTTTAAAGATCATGATGAACTTACAAATTTTAAGTTTTCTGAGGTTACAATAAAAGATTCTGGTATCGATAAACTTAATATGGAAATGTTTTCTGGAATAAGCAGCGTTTTTGTGCCCAATTCTCGTGCCTATATTGTGGCCGAATTTTTAGAAAAAAACAATATAAAAGGTGTTCGAATTATTGGTTTTGATTTACTTAAAGAAAATATAGAATATCTCAACAAAGGTGTAATTGATTTTTTAATTAACCAAAGACCTGAACAACAAGGGTATTTAGGAATTAACTATCTCTATAAAAAATTGGTTTTGCAGGAAACTGTAGAAAAAATCCAATATATTCCTTTGGAAATTATTTTGAAGGAGAATTATTTTCCTGCTAAGCGATAAAGTTAATTTGCTGCAAAGGCGTTAAGACGCGAAGTTTTTTTTAAATCTCGCAAAGTCGCAGAGGCGCAAAGTTTTTATTTAAAGTCTAGTTTGTCATCCTGACGAAGGAAGGATCTTCGCAAGTAACCCTACAAAGATTGGAGATTTTGATTGCGGAGCTACTTGCGGAGCTACCTCGTTCCTCGGAATGACAAAAAGTGAGAATTAAGATCTACAAAAAACTTAAAAATAAGAACTTTGCGTCTCTGCGACTTTGCGAGATTTAAAAAAAACTATTTCTTAACTTTTACAACCAAAGGGTTATTAACTTTTTGAGCAAAGTCACTTAAATACTTTTCCCATTCTTGTTTAGTCTGAAACGGACTTCCTTTTTTCCATCCAAAACCAACATAATAAATAGCTTTATTGTTTTTAACAGCAATATTTCCGTAAAGATTGCTAAGATCTTTTTCTTCTGTAACATGATTATCAAAACTAGTTAAAGAACCTTTTGGCGCCACAAGTCCAATTCCAATTTCAGAATCGTCGATAGGTTCCCAATAGCTTAACCAGCCTTCTTTTAGATTGGTGCCAATTGTTCCTTTTTTCTCGTGAAGTGTTAATCCGGCGGCGATTTCTTTTGTTCCTGTAATATTGATTTCAAAGCGGGAAAGCTGACTTCCGTAATCCAAACTGATTAATTTCGATTCCGTTATTTTATTTCCTTTTGCATCCCAATCCGCATATGTAAGAATAAAACTCGTTCTGATTGGACCAGTCGTAATGGTTTTCCAGCTGATGAAATTTTTCGAGAAATAATATTTTCCGTCTACTTTTATGGCAATTCCGCCCACGCCGCGACTGTCGCCTACATGAAAATTATCCAGACCTTCGCCAGTATCTTTATGGTACGTTCCGGTTCCGTTTGTGGCTTTTTCGTACCATTTATTAATAATTGGATAATCGACTCTTTTTAGCCACGCATCGATTCCGCTTGTTAATGTTCCGCCTGGAATTTTATCTTCAACCATTTTTTGAGCAACCGGACCGTAAGTTCTAAAAGCGACTTTGTTGTTTTCCCACGCATAATCGTCTGTACGTTCTGGTACAAAGCGCGAATAACAATTCGCAACTTTTGAAGCCGAAGGATTTGTTCCGACTAAAACTTCAAAATCCTGTTTTGATGACGCTTTTATTTTTGGCTGAAATAACAAAACATCGGCTGTTCCGTCGCCGTCATTATCTACGGTTTGAATTTCAAGAAATGTATTATTTTCTTTAATGGCATAATCTTCTAGTTTTGATGATTCTGGTAAACCCAAAGATTTTTTAGTTAATTCGATTGTTTCAAATTCGCGGTCAACTTTTAAATTATTGCTGACAGTTATAACTTTATTTTGAGACTGAACTGTAAAGCTTCCAGCCAGAATTACGATGGATAAAAGGTGTTTTTTCATTTTTTAAATTACGGCTTTTTTTTATTTCATAAAAATACAAATCTGATACAGTACAGAAATACATAAAAGGTATAATTGTGTACAAAATGCTGATAATGAATTTTATATAAAATATTTTTTTAAGTCGTATTAATTCTTTTCCTACTTTTAATAATTCATAAAATCATTGTAAGGGTATGAAAAAGAGATATGTAACGATTTTGGTTTTGTTTTTGGCTTTTCTCGATTTGCAAAGTCAAGTTGAAAATATAAATGAAGTTAAAGAAAAACTGACAGTAATTAACAATCAGATTTCTGAATCATTTTTGCATAACGATTCTAATATCATTATGAAGTATTATGATGAAAAAGAACCAGTATGCATGCCAGAATATCACAATGCATTGTACACCAAACAAGATATAAAATCCTATTATGAGCAATGGCTTTCGAATTTTAAAATTAACGATTACAAACGCAGTATTTATGAAGTACAACTTATTGAAAATTATGTTGTAGAAATCGGAACTTTTAATGTAAATGCTGTCGGGAAAAGTGATGTTTCATTGGCTTATGAAGGAAAATATATGAATGTTTGGAAAGCCCTTAAAAACAAAAAACTGGTTTTAGTATCGGAGATTTGGGGAGCAGATAAAGCAATTGATGGTTCTCAATTTTTAGTCATTAAAACCAATAGTATTAAGATCCCAAAATCTAAAATAAATCAATCTATAGAAGAGGAAATATACAAACGAAACGAGCGAATTGCCGAACTTGTAAAAAATCGAGAGGGAGAAAAACATGCTGCTGAATTTTTTACAAAAGATGCCATTTATTTAACTTATGATACTCCAATGCTGATAGGTATGGATAATATAAAACCCTATTTTGTTGAACACGAAAAACCAAATGGTGTTTCTATCGATTCTTTGTCTATTAAAGCAAGCAGAATAATTCCGTTGAAAAATTATAGTATTGAATACGGTTATTATTTTGTTGATGTTTCCTGGGATAATAAAAAAGGAAAAGCATCGGTTTCGGGAAAAAGTGTAAATCTGTGGAAAAGAGATGAAAATGGAATATTGATGCTGTATCGTCAGATGGTAAATCATAATTAAAAAGAATATTTCAAAAAGTATTGCGATATTTATAGAATGTATTTTGAAAAATAATAACAACTTTATGAAACAGAGCGCCGGAATTTTAGCTTATAAATTTGTCGATAAAACAATTTTCTTTCTTTTAGTTCATCCGGGCGGACCGTTTTGGAAAAACAAAGATTTAGAAAGCTGGTCGATCCCAAAAGGAGAATTTACAGAGGAAGAAGATCCGCTGGAAGCCGCTATACGCGAATTTAAAGAAGAAACCGGTTTTGAGGTCGATGGCGATTTTATTAAGCTGGAATATGTCAAACTCAAGTCAGGTAAAACGGTACATGCATGGGCCGTAGAGTTTGATCTTGACCAAACTTTAATTAAGAGTAATAATTTTGAAATGGAATGGCCTCCTAAATCTGGAAAACTTCAAAGTTTTCCTGAAATTGATCGTGCCGAATGGTTTCAATCGGCGGAAGCCATAAAGAAAATAAATCCTGCACAAGCCGATTTTATTGTTCTAAAATCTCTTCTTCACTTTAAAAATACCCAGTTTTACAAGATATTTTTGTATTTTACATTTTGATTTTCTGACTTCATAGATCAGATGAGGAAAAAATGTAAAATAGAATTATGGATATAAAATGTATAATTTTCGATTGTGACGGGGTTTTAGTCGACACAGAAAAAATCGGAAACGGAATATTATTGGCAATGGCTCAGAAACATGGTTTTGAAATGGTATTAGAAGATGCTTATCGCTATTTTAACGGCCGTAGTTTAAAAGATTGCTTTCGTCATATTGAGGAAGCCATTGATCAAAAATTACCAGAAAGTTTTGAAAATGAATATCGTGAGAAAAGTTTTGAAGCTTTTAAAACACATGTAAAACCTATGGAAGGCGTTGAAGATTTTATCAATAAATTAAAAATTCCGTATTGTGTGGCTTCGAGCGGACCCGTTGAGAAAATTCGTTTGAATCTGGAGGTGTCAGGTTTGCTGGATAAATTTGAAGGTAAAATATTTAGTTCGTACCAAATTGGCAGCTGGAAACCCGAACCAGGAATATTTCTTCATGCTGCCAAAGAAATGGGTTTTGATGTTCAAGACTGTATTGTGGTTGAAGACAGCAAGGCTGGAGTAAAAGCTGGAATTAGCGGCGGATTTAAAGTTTATGGTCTTGTAAACGGTTTTAATAATGAAGATTTAGAAGAAGAAGGAGCAGTGCTTTTTAGTTCTTATGATGAATTAAGTAAGCTGCTTAAACTGTAAAATGGACTTCAACTTCGCTTCGCCTGACACGCCTGATTTCGGAATTTGTTTTTTAAAATTGGAATTTCATAACCTAATTGTCATTTTGACTAATTCTTAATTTAAAATGTAATTTGTTGCATTAAAATTATATTTCATATATTTGATTTTATACATTCGTTTTTTTAATTGCTTATTGTTATTAAATTAGTAATGAGTAGTTGATGTATGAGAATGTTTTTTGCCTAAAAAATAATCTTCCCAAAGGATTATTTTTTAAAGCTGTGATTTCCCAAAATTGCAGTATAACCTACAGACAGAAACAAAATGACGAAATTTATAATTAGACTTTTAGTTCTATCATTATTACTTTTTTCTCCGGTTGTTACTTCCCAGATAAAAAAAATTGGAGTTCCGTTTATTACCAGTTACAGCCCAAAAATGTATAAGGCCGCTTCTGAAAACTGGGATGTTATTCAGGACTCTAAAGGCATGATGTTTTTTGCTAATCATTTTGGTATTATGCAGTTTGACGGCGTTCGCTGGAGTATTGTAACACAGCCTGAAAACCGCAGTATGGTTCGTTCGCTTGCTATAGACAAAAACGACAAAATGTATGTAGGCGCGCAGGGCGATTTTGGGTATGTAATTCAGTTGTCAAACGGTCAGTATCAGTATACTTCTTTAGTGAAATTACTGCCGGATTCGGCACGAAATTTTGGCGATGTACAGCATACGGTTATTAGAAATAATGAAGTTATTTTTTTCTCTCATGAAGGAATTTTTATCTTCAAGAATAATAAAATCAAGGTTTTAAAGACAAAATCTAATTTCGACGATTTTTTCGAAGCAGGAAATGAAATTTATGTTTCTGATAATGAAAAAGGTTTGTTGCAGTTAAAAAACGATGCATTAGTTTCATTTTCAAATGGAGAAAAGTTTGCCGGAATGAAAATCAGAAAGATTTTTAAAACAGAAAAAGGACTTTTATTATTTACTCAAAAAGATGGACTTTTCTTGTATGCTCAAAATCAAATAAAACCTTTTGTAACAGAAGTTGATTATATAGTAAAACAAAATCAAATTTCGGCTGGAATCCAATTTTCTGATGGATATTTTGGAATTGGAACACGTCAGTCCGGGTTGATAGTTATAGATAGTGCCGGACATTTGATTCAGCATATTAATAAACAAACCGGACTGCAAAATGATTACGTCACGAGTTTTAAAGTCGACAGAGAAGGCAATTTATGGGTAATGCTGAAAGAAGGAATTTCGCTTATTCAGATTTCTTCGCCTTTATCCAGAATTCTCGACGTTTCAAATTCTGAAACAAAAATATACTGCAGTCAGATTTATCAAAATAAATTATACATCGCGACCGATAATGGTTTGTTCTGGCTGGACTGGCAGGCGTACAAAAATGGAAAACGCGACAATATTCACTTTCAGCATATTTCAGGAATGTCTGAAAATGTGTGGAATATTGGGATTTTTGGAAATTCACTTTTAGCTTTTGAAAAGAACGGAATATTTGAAATTTCTGGAAATTCGGCAAAACTACTGGCAAAAACAGATGGCGCCTGGCAGGGAATTTTAGTTCCTAATCGTTCGGATTTACTCCTTGTTGGCGGTTATACAGGATTGTATCTTTTAAAAAATATAAATGGTTCATGGGTATATCAGCATAAATTAAAAGGTTTTGAAGAAAGCAGCCGCGTAATAGAAACTGATGCAAATAATGCCATTTGGATAGCTCACGGTTATAAAGGCATTTTTAAAATTAAGCTGAACAAAACGTTTGATGCTGTTTCTGAAGTTCAGTTTTATAATCAGAAAAATGGATTTCCTTCGAGTTTGTTTCTCAATACATTTAAGATTGATAATCAAATTCTTTTTGGAACAACAAAAGGGATTTACAAACAGAATCCTGCTTCAAAGAAAATGGTTCCTGATCCTGTTTTTAAAAAATATCTGGGGCTCGAAAATCATATTCGTCTTTTAAAACCGGACAATCAGGATAACATTTGGTACATTTCTGGAGAAAATACTGGTAAAATGACCCGTAAAGCAAAAGATAGTTTTAGTGTTGAAGAACTGCCTTTTAGAAAGCTTCGCTATTTATATATTCCAGGTTTTGAAAATATTCAGACAACAAACAGCGGTGATGTTTTTTTTGGTACTCAGGATGGTTTAATTCATTACAATTCAGTTAAAAACAAGAAATACAAAACCAAATTTAAAGCTGTAATTTCTGAAGTAAAATGCATTATTCCAAAAGACAGTCTGCTGTTTTCAAGCCGATATGATGTGCTTCCAAACAAAAACGGATCGGCTAAAGATAAATTTTCTGTCGTACTGCCGTATGAAAATAATGCACTGCATTTTTCTTTTGCTTCGCTTTTTTATGATGAAGCCGAAGCCACTAAATATGAATACTGGCTTGAAGGTTTTGAGCCAAAATGGTCAGACTGCAGCCTTCAGACCGAAAAAGAATATACCAATTTGCCAGAAAATGAATATGTTTTTCATGTAAGAGCAAAAAATATTTATGATGTAGTTAGTGAAGAAGCTGTTTTTCGTTTTGAAGTTTTACCGCCTTGGTACAGAACAATATGGGCTTACATTTTGTATTTTTTACTCTACAGCGTGGTGATTTATTTAATTATTAAGTACCAAAAAACACTAGCAGGAAGGCAGCGTCAGCAGTTAATTCAGAATCAGGAAAAAGAACTCCTTAGAAGCCGTGCAGAACTTAACGAACAGAAGCTGACTCTGGAACAGGAAAATATGGCTATTATGCGGGAAAATCTTGAAGCAACTATTAATTTAAAAAATGCAAAAGTGGCTTCAAGTACGGTGAATCTTATTCATTTAAATGAAATTTTGCTTTCGATAAAAGATCTTATCAGCCAGATTGATAAGAAAAACGAACCGAATGTAAACTTTAGTCTGTTAACCAAAATCAACAAATTAATTGATCACGAATTACAGGGAGATAAGCAATGGAATGAGTTTGAGGAGATTTTTAATCAGCTTCATGATAACTTTATGCAGAGGCTGAAACAAACTTATCCGGAATTAACGCCACGCGATATGCGATTGTGTGCTTATTTGCGAATGAATTTCAATACAAAAGAAATTGCACCGCTTTTAGGAATTTCTGTAAGAGGTGTAGAAGATACAAGATACCGAATTCGTAAAAAATTGCAGCTTCCTTCTGATACCAACATAACAGAATTCATTCTTAATTTTTAGTTTTTTATTACAAAGTAAAATCTTAGGTAGTTTTACGGTTTTTGAGGGCTGTTTATTACAATTTTTTATAAACACCGTAGTCAAACCGTAGCCAAAAATGTAAGTCTAGCCTGATTTATTTGTTAATATTGTCGGATTATTACCAAAATAATGACCTCGTTTCTGCAAAAGCAGGTTTTTACACTGGAATAGACTTTACTAACAAAAAACTAAAAAAATGAATCAAAATGACTCTTTTTTCGGCCGACCACCGAAAGACAATTTTTATTATTTTAAACTATTAGCCGTGGCCGTATTTCTATTACTGCCATTTTTAAAAATTCAGGCACAATGCAGAACATTGGTTTGGTCTGATGAGTTTAACGGAACTACAGTAGACTTAACGAAATGGCAGAGTATTTCTGGAAATGGCTGTCCTTCGCTTTGCGGATTTGGAAATGCCGAGGCACAGCGTTACGATCCTAATCAGGCTACAATTGTCAAAGAAGGAACAAACAGCTATTTGAACATTGAGGCTAAATATCAGCCTACGTCACAATTTCCGGATCAGCCGTATGCTTCTTCAAAATTAACTACAGAAGGAAAATATTCGCTTAAATACGGAAGAGTAGAAGCCCGTATGAAACTGTCGAACGGACAGGGCGCGTGGCCGGCTTTCTGGATGCTTCCGGTAAACGGAAACTGGCCATACACAGGTGAGATTGATATTATGGAAGCTAAACACAGAAATCCAAAGTCTGTGGATGGTACAATACATTATGACGGAAACGGATATCATTTTACAGGAAGAAGCTATAGTTCGCCAACAGATTTATCAACAGATTTTCACGTTTATGCGGTAGAATGGGGACCAAATTTTATTAAATGGTTTGTAGATGATGTTTTGTTTCATACAGCAACACCTAATACTACTGTAAACGGCGGATGGCCTTTTAATGACAGTCAGTTTTATATTATACTAAATTTAGCTGTTGGTAGCGCAGGAACACCTTACACAAGTGTAAACGGGGCAGGAGTACCGCCAATTCCGGCTGATTTCCCGGCAAAACTACAAGTAGATTATGTTCGTGTTTACGACGGAAGTTATAAATACGGTGTTGCAGGAGATACAAAAGTATATCAAAATGAAAGCGGTAAAACGTATTCTATAAATGCTGTTGCAGGAGCATCATATAATTGGACAGTTCCTGCGGGAGCTTCAATCACTTCAGGACAGGGAACTAATGCAGTTACTGTAAACTGGGGAACAACTGGTGGCGATGTTTCGGTAACTACGACAGTTTCGGGCTGTGCAGCCAATACGTATAAACTGGCTGTTAAAACAGAAGCGCCAATTCCGGTAGAAAGAATTTATGAAGATTTTCAGTCAAACCGAAATGTCGTGTACGGACTTAAAACGGGAGTTTTAACAGAAGCTGTGGCGAATCCGTCAGCAACGGGAATTAATACTTCGGCTTTGGTTGGAAGATACGTTCGTAATTCATCTGAACTTTATGATGTATTCAATATTAAAAACGTAGTAATCAGTAATGCCAATGATTACGTTTACGGAAGAAAAAGAATTTCTTTTGATTTGTATACTTCGGCACCTGTTGGAACCAAAATTTCGATGCAGTTAGAAAACAGTAATGTTACAACGGCAACGAATTATCCGTCAGGAAGACACAGCGGTTATAAAGCGGTTACAACGGTTCAGAATAAATGGGAAACGATCGAATTTGAATTCGAAAAAATAATCGACCCAAATACAAGTGCTTTAACAATTAATAATGTGGTTTTCCTTTTTGAATCGAATTCAAACTCAGGAGCAACTTATTATTTTGATAACCTGCTTACAAGAGCAGAAACAGAAAAACCAATTGTTGCCACAGATGTTTTGCAGAATTATGACGGCATCAATAAAATTATAAAAGGAACTACAACAGGAACATATTCTGTAGTAGCAAATCCGGGATCAAACTCTGTTAACTCGTCTGCAAATGTGGCGAAATATGTTCGAAATGTTACAGAACAGTATGATGTGCTTTTCTTTAACACGCAGGCGACTATTGAAGATGCAGGTTTATTTAAAAGTCAGACCAATAAAATTATGATCGATGTGTATACAACGGCTCCGGTTGGAACGGTTGTAAGCATGAATTTTGAAAACAGCGCGACTTCGCTTCCTGCAAATTATCCAACAGGAAGAAACAGTAATTATGTGGCGATTACAACGAAACAAAATCAATGGGAAACGCTGACTTTTTACTACAATTCAAGTCCAGATGCCGGAACTTCGAATCTTGCTGTAAACCAAATGGTTTTATTATTTAATTCAGGTTCTTATACAAACGATACATACTATTTTGATAATATCAGAATTGGATCGACTAAACTTCCGGATACATTTACACCGGGCGTAGTTTATGAAGATTATCAAAACACACATAATATCAGTTTTAGAGATGCTATTGGAACTTACACGGCAAATACGCCAAATCCCAGCGCATCTGGAATTAATACATCTTCAAATGTTGGAAAATACGTTCGTAAGTCAACAGAAATGTATGATAACTTTTCATTCAACACGAGTTTAACCAATATTGGTGATTTTAAAGCCGGAACTAAAAAGTTCGCTATGGATGTTTATACATCGGCTCCGGTTGGATCTATAATTTCTTGGCAGGCAGAGAGCAGTGCTTCGGTTCCGTCTAATTATCCTGTTGGAAGACACAGTATTTATCAGGGCGTTGTAAAACAAACGAATACATGGCATACGATTACGTTTACGTATGTAAGCACGCCGGATGCTTCAACTTCTGATAATGAAGTAAACCGTTTTGTTTTCTTGTTTGAACCGGGAACTAATTCTGGAAACACATATTATTTTGACAATATCAGAGCTTTAAATTTAGTTTCTACAGAAACTCCGGCAGGATTGCCTGCGCCTTGGATCAGTACAGATTTAGGAGCAGTAACGCCAGCGGGAGAAGCGGCACATTCTAACGGAACTTTTACCATAAAAGGTGCCGGAAATGATATTTGGGAAACCAGCGATCAGTTTCAATATGTTTATCAGCCTGTTACCGGCGATGCCGAAATTATTGCAAAAGTAAGTTCGTTAACGAATACCAATACTTATGCTAAAGCAGGAGTAATGTTCCGTGAAACCTTGACACCAACTTCTAAGCATGCAATGACTACGATTACAGCTGCAGCAGGAGTAGAATTTTTGTCAAGAGATGCAGTTTCGGCAGCAACGATTCAGCAAGGAGCCGCGGGAACTTTCCCAAAATGGCTGCGTACTGTAAGATCAGGAAATACCTTTACATCTTACACATCAGATAACGGTACAACATGGACTCAGGTTGGTACAGCAAGAACCATAACTATGGGCAGTACTATTTATGTAGGTATGGCTGTAACATCACACAATAATGGAACTTTAGCAACGGGAGTTTTCAGCGATGTTATTGTTCGAAATATTACACCAAATCCAAATGTAAATCTGGCTCTTTCTAAAACGGCAACTGCTTCTACAGAAGAAAATCCAACACTTTCTGCCGGCAAAGCTACAGATGGCGATGCAACAGGAACAAGATGGGCAAGTTCTTTTGCCAATGCAACAGAATGGATTTATGTTGATTTGGGAAGTAATTACAATCTTAATCGTGTAGTACTGAAATGGGAAGCTGCTTATGCAACGCAATATAAAGTACAGCTTTCGACTGATAATGTTTTCACAGAAAATGAAACCATAAACACACAAACAGCTTCTGACGGCGGAACAGATGATTTAACAGTAAGCGGCACAGGAAGATACCTGCGTATTTTATGTACAGCAAAAGCGCTGGCTCCATACGGTTATTCATTATATGAAATCGAAGCTTACGGATCAGCTTCAACGGCTAAAAAAGTAAACAGCGCTGTTGAAGAAACTCAGGCAGAAAATACAGTTTTTGCAGTATATCCAAATCCTGCTGTTAATTATATTCAGCTTTCATTACCTGAAAAATTAGACAATAAAATCATTTCGATTTATGATAATTCAGGAACATTAATTCTTCAGAATACACCTGAAGCAGATGCGAGCGAAAGTGTAATTGATATCAGCAGACTGACAAAAGGAATTTATATTTTGAATTTCAAATCAGATCAAAAAAGCTGGACTAAAAAGCTTATTAAGCAATAATTTTTAAAATCCGTTGGGTGTAATTCATTTTAAAGTAACCCCCAATTCAAAAAGCTGGAATAAAATTTAAAAGGATAGCACCACGAATTGCACCTGACGGATTATTAAAGTCATTTTTTTAAAAATGACATTGGTTTAGAATCTATTTATGTAACCCCCAAAATTATTTAGATATGAAAAAAAATAAACTTCAAAGATTATCCATTTTGACAATACTCTTTCTAGTATTTTCAAGCTTAATGCACGGTCAGGGACCAGTTCCTTTTACCATTGCCAATAATTCAACTTTCGCCGACAGCGATTTATATGTGGCTATTGTCGGGATCGATTATACAACCGGAAACCACGTTTGGGTAAATGCCAAAACAAGTCAGGTTTTACCAATGAATGCTTCTTACAATACGGTTACAGGACCAACTTACGGCGGTAATACAGGACCTGGGCAAAACTCAAAATACGCAGCTTGTTTTACCAAGCTGAGTGAAATTCCAAACAAAACTTTCACTTTACCTTTAATCGCAGGATGCCGCGTTTTTATTTCTAAAGGTTCGCAATTGTATTTCTACTTTTTTGGAGCTAACGGAGCACCTTCTGGATATGCATCGCCAAATCCGCAGAATGCTACCGACCCAAATCAGGGAATTTTATATGAAATGATCGAGTTAACTAACAATCAGTATGGTTTCTTTGGAAACCCAACTCGTGTAGATTCGTATAAGTACCCAATGGGATTGGAGCTTTTTGGAGCCGGAGGTTACCAAAAGAAAGTGGGAGATTTAAAAAAACATGCTGATATCGTAGCCGCTTTTAAAGCCAATGTTCCTGTAGAATTTCAAGGCTGCGTAAACGATGCAACAGGAGAAATTACAGCGCCATCTAAAACTCCGGCTTATGCTCCGGGATCTGGACAATATGCTAATTATTTAAAATCATATATCGATGCAATCTGGAATAAATACAAAAACGAAGATTTAATTTTTTATGCTGGAGACGCAGGTGTTTTTAAAGGAAGAGTTATTGGTGAACAACTGGAAATGGTTGGCCAATCCGGAGGTTTTGTTGGAAGAACAGGTCGTGTTCAAAATCGTCCTACAACGCAGGAAGCATTAGAAGGGAAAGGAGTTTTGGACAGAAGATTAGTTGACGGAGATCTGGATCTTGTAATTCAGGCTCAGTTAACCGCAGCTATAAACCGTCATGTTGTAAATACAACAACTGCAAATCCGGGACAGCAAAACTGGTACGATTCATCTAAATACTATCAGGTAAACCCAACAAACCATTATTCTAAATTCTGGCATTTACCGGGAATTAATATTGATAATCTGGCTTACGGATTTGCTTATGATGATGTTGCAGATCAGTCGCCATCGCTTCATTCGCCTCAGCCAACAAAAGTTATCGCTACTTTCGGAGGATATTATGGAATACTTAATCCTTCAGTTCCGGCTACTACAGATGTAATTACAGTTTATAAAGACTGTAACTACGCAGGATTTTCAGGCGGATTAACAATTGGTGATTATAATTTGGCACGTTTAAATTCTTTAGGTGTTCTAAATGATGATATTTCGTCACTAAAAGTGGCGCAGGGTTACAAAGCAATTTTATATATGGATGATAATTTTACAGGAACTTCAACTGTAATTACTTCTGATAATTCTTGTTTGAATACAACCTGGAATGACAAAGTAAGTTCTATCAGAATTCTTCCTAACGGTGTTACAACTTTAGGTAACCAGACTTTCTTCCTTCAAAACAGAAACAGTAATTTGTATATGGATGTTTGGAATGCAAGTATGTCAAATGGTGCAGGAATCAATCAAGGTGGTTTGACTTCTGGAAATAACCAGAAATTTACTTTCACACACTTAGGCGATGGAATGTATAAAATTATTGCAAACCACAGCGGTATGTCTATGGATATCAATAATTTCAACAAAGCAAACGGTGCAAGAGTAGAACAATATCCATACAATGCTACAACAAACCAGCAGTTTATTTTGGTAGATGCAGGAAGTGGATTCTACAAAATTGTGGCTCGTCACAGCGGCAGAATTGTTGAGGTTGCTGGAGCAAGTACAGCTTCGGGAGCCATTGTACAACAGTGGGATAATAACAATCAGACTTGCGGACAATGGAAGCTGGTTCCAGCGACTTCTTCTCAAACTTCAGTTTTAATTCAGGCAGAAGATTACTCAGCAATGAGCGGTATTCAGGTTGAAGCGACCACAGATACTGGCGGAGGTTCAAATGTAGGTTACACAGAAACTGGTGATTGGTTAGCGTATAACAGCATTAATTTTCCAACAACAGGTTCTTATTTAATTGAGTACCGAGTTGCAAGTGCTTCAGGCGGCGTACTTTCTTCAGATTTGAATGCCGGTGCTATTGTTTTAGGAAATGTAACTGTTCCAAATACCGGCGGATGGCAGAACTGGCAGACGGTTTCTCAGACTGTAAATGTAAATGCAGGAACATACAATTTCGGAATTTATATTCAGACTACCGGTATGAACATCAACTGGATTAAAATTACAAAAGTAGGTGCAGGCGCAGCAGCTAAAACGGCTTCTGTTGAAACAGCGGCTGAAGAACCAGAAGCTTCTGTTTTAAATGTATATCCAAGTCCTGCCGAAAATACGCTTTTTGTTACAACTGCGGTTAGCAGCGAAAAAGTAAGTATTGTAGACCAGACAGGAACTGTTGTTTCTCAGCAAAAAATAAACAACAACACTATTGATGTTTCGCGATTAAGAACCGGAATTTATTTTGTGGTTTTTGAAAACAATGGCACAAAAACGATAAAGCGTTTTATTAAAAAATAATTGCAGCGTGTAGATTTTAGATTGGTTTGCAATGACTTGTAAATCAATCTAAAATTTATTCCGATAACCATAAGGAGTAAATCTAAAATCTGCATTCTAAAATTTAAAATTCAAGAATACCGTCCCCCTTATTTACGAATTTATTAATCTATTAAAACAATTATTATGAAAGACAATTACAAAAGAATGTCGGCAAAATGGATTCTCATTTTAGTATTGGGTATTTTTAATTATTCGGTTGCTCAGAAAAAAGTAATCGCGTACGTTCCTAACTGGGTTGATTTAAACTCCTTTGCGAGTACCATTCAGTACAGTAAATTAACGCACATTAATATTGCGTTTGAAAATCCGGATGCTAATGGTTACCTGAGTTTTAATTCAGGAAATAATGCTATTATCAATACTGCACATGCTAATAATGTAAAAGTTTTTGTTTCTCTTGGAGGAGGAGCAATTTCTGAAGGCGGAGCCATTCGCGACAATTATTTCAACTTAATAACCCCTGCAAACAGAACAGCTTTTGTTCAGAAAATCTACGATTATGTAGTAGCACATAATTTTGACGGTGTCGATGTAGATTTAGAGGGTCCGGCCATTAACGGCGATTACGGCGGATTTGTTATTGCTTTGGCCAATAAGCTTCATGCTAATGGAAAATTAATTACAGCAGCGCTTTCAGAAGGATATGGTGGTGCAAATGTACCTTCATCTACTTTTGCAGCTTATGACTGGATTAATATCATGGCGTATGATGCAACTGGACCTTGGGCACCGGGAAATCCTGGACAACACTCTCCGTACAGCATGGCCGTAAATCAGTTTAATTACTGGACAGGACGCGGATTACCGGCAAGTAAAGCAGTTATTGGAGTTCCGTTTTATGGTTACGGATTTGGAGCTTCTGCAAATCAGGGAATTTCGTATGCAAATATCGTAGCGCAATATCCGGGAGCAGAAAATCAGGATCAGGTTGCAAATACGATTTATTATAACGGAATCCCAACTATTAAACAAAAAACAACTTTTGCAATTCAAAACGCAGCCGGAGTTATGATCTGGGAATTATCTCAGGATGCAACAGGTTCAAAATCATTGCTTACTGCTATCGATCAGGTTGTAAAAGGAAGCAATCCTCCAACAGGAACCGGAACTTTAATTCAGGCAGAAAATTACAATACGATGAGTGGTGTACAAACTGAACCAACAACAGATACTGGCGGAGGTTTAAATGTAGGTTACTGCGATACAGGAGACTGGATGGCGTATTACAATGTTAATTTCCCAACTTCTGGAAATTATGTAATTGAATACCGTGTGGCAAGTGCCGTTACAGGCGGAAGATTATCATCTGACCTAAATGCAGGAACGATTCAGCTTGGAGCGATAAATGTGCCAAATACTGGAGGATGGCAAAACTGGCAGACAATTACGCAAACTGTAAACGTAAATGCCGGAACATATAACTTCGGAATATATGTTCAGAACACAGGATTTAATATCAACTGGTTTAGAATCACAAAAGCCGCTTCTGGTTTAGCGGCAAAATCAGCTGCTCCGGCAGAAACTCCTTCGGATATTGCAAGCGTTACAATTTATCCAAATCCAACACAAGAAACTATTTTCTTTAGTTCAGAAGTTTCCGGAGCAGACGTAAGCGTTATCAATTCTGAAGGCGGTGCAACTGTTTCATCACAAACAGTAAACAACAACAGCATTGATGTTTCAAATTTAAAAAGCGGTATCTATTTTATTTCATTAGAGAAAAACGGAATTAAAACCGTGAGACGCTTTATTAAAAAATAAGTTTTTAACCGCAAGGATGCAAAGAAAAACCGCAAGGTTCGCAAAGCTTTTAAATTCTTTTAAAATCTTTGCGAACCTTGCGTAAAGCCTTAGCGTGCTTTGCGGTTACTATTTCATCGCTTATATCGTAACCCTTTTTACCCCCAATTATATGAAAAACAATTACAGATTTAGTCTGAGTCTGCTCGTATTTTTAATTTTTGGAAGCTTTGCATTTGCGCAGACTTCATTAGGATCGAGTAAGACTTTTATGAGCACTTTAAAGAAAGAACTGACCAATTCAACAGCTTCAAAAAGTGCAGAAAAAACATTTTTATTACAAGCGGCGAATTCTAAAAGTTTTAATGCCAAAATAAACTACAAAGAATCAGATGCTGCAAGCGAGTTTATAATCGGCGAAATTAAGAACATCGCAGAATCATCTTTTTACATCAGAGTAAAAGACAAATCATTAGAAGGTCATATTATTCTAAAAAAAACAAAAGAAGCCTACAAATATTTTTCTGATATGCAGGGAAATGCTTTTGTAGAAAAAGTCGACATTAATACCTTAGTCTGCATCGATTATAAAAATGTACCAACAAAAGACAATACTGCAAGTAAAACTGCAGCTGCGCCGGAAATTGGTCAGGCTTTACTAAATCTGCAGAGTCTGCCGGGAGCTGCAGGCTGTATAATGCTCGATTTTGACGGTTATTATATGCCGGCAGGAAATCTTTGGAATAACGGAAACGCTATAAATGCGGCAGCTTCAGGTATGAACGATGCAGCGGTACAGCAGCATTGGGAAGTAGTTTCAGAAGACTATCGTCCGTTTAACGTAAACGTTACCACAAACGAAGCCGTTTTTAATTCTTATCCAAAAAACAGAAGAATGCGCGTTGTAGTTACGCCAACCAATACTGCGGCTCCGGGAGCGGGCGGGGTAGCTTACATAGGTTCTTTTAACTGGGATAATGATGTGCCTTGCTGGGTATTTATTACATCTGGAAAATCAGGTGGTGATGCTTCTTCTCACGAAGTTGGTCATACTTTTGATCTTGGACATGACGGACGCACAAGCCCTGCCGAAGATTATTTCTTAGGTTTAGACGGAACTTCTTGGGCGCCTATTATGGGAGCAGGTTACTACAGACCTGTTGTACAATGGAGTAAAGGTGAATACAATAATGCTAACAACAAACAGGATGATGTTGCCATTATTGCCAGCGCTAAATTTGGAGTGGGTTACCGCGGAGATGATTACGGAAATACGATCGCTTCTGCAGCAACTTTAGATTATAATGCAAGCGGACAGATTAATCAAAAAAATGGAATCATTTCAAGCGAAGCTGATTATGATTTCTTCTCTTTTACAACTGGAGGAGGAAATGTTTCTATAAACGCCAACACAGTTTCGAGAGACGGAAATCTTCACCTTCTAATCAGATTATATAATTCAGCAGGAGCAGAAATGGGAACGTACTGGAATTCAGATCCATTTGCTTTAAATGCTTCTATGAATGTTAATTTGGCAGCTGGTAAATATTATATTGGAGTTGACGGAACAGGAGCAGGAAATGCCGGAAGCGGCGGTTATTCGGCTTACGGTTCTATCGGAAGTTATTCAATTACCGGAACAATTCCTCCGGGAGGCAATATTGCTTCTTCTACAGATGTGATTACAGTTTATAAAGACTGTAACTACACAGGATTCTCAGGCGGATTAACAATTGGAGATTACAATCTGGCTCGTTTAAATTCACTTGGAGTTTTAAATGATGATATTTCTTCGTTGAGAATCACACAGGGTTATCAGGCAATTTTATATCAGGATGATAATTTTACAGGAGCTTCAACGGTAATTAATTCTGATAATTCATGTTTAAACACAACATGGAATGATAAAGTAAGTTCTATTAGAGTTATTGCAAACGGAACAACAACTTTAGGAAACCAGACTTTCTTCCTTCAAAACAGAAACAGTGGTTTGTATATGGATGTTTGGTCGGCAAGTATGTCAAACGGAGCCGGAATTAATCAGGGTGGTTTGACTTCCGGAAACAATCAGAAATTTACGTTTACGCATTTAGGAGACGGAATGTATAAAATTATTGCCAACCACAGCGGTCAGTCAATGGACGTTAATGGATTCAATAAAGCAAATGGTACGCGTGTTGAACAATATCCGTATAACGGAACTACAAATCAGCAGTTTATCTTAGTTTCTACAGGAGACGGATTCTATAAAATTGTGGCACGTCATAGCGGCAGAATTGTTGAGGTTGCGGGCGCAAGTACAGCTTCTGGAGCGATTGTACAGCAATGGGACAATAACAACCAGACTTGCGGACAGTGGAAACTGATTGCCACTACAACATCGCAGACATCCACCTTAATTCAGGCAGAAGATTACTCAGCAATGAGCGGTATTCAGGTAGAACCAACTACAGATACTGGCGGAGGTTCTAATGTAGGTTATACTGAAACAGGTGACTGGCTGGCGTATAATAATATTAATTTCCCAACTACAGGTTCATATTTAATTGAATACAGAGTTGCAAGTGCTTCTGGTGGCAGATTATCATCTGATTTGAATGGCGGTACCATAATTTTAGGAAATGTTGATATTCCAAACACTGGCGGATGGCAGAACTGGCAGACGGTTACACAGACTGTAAACGTAAATGCAGGAACATACAATTTCGGAATCTATATTCAGAATACCGGAATGAATATCAACTGGATTAGAATTACCAAAGTTGGAAATGCAGCGCCTTCTGCAGCGGTTTCAGCAATTTCTGCCGAAGAACAAACTGAAGAGAATATTTTAAATATTTATCCAAATCCGGTTTCAGATGTATTGTCGTTTACAACAAATGTAACAGGAGGAAAAATCAATATTATAGATTCTCAGGGAGCCATTATTGGATCTCAAAAAGCTGAAGAAAACAGTTTGAATGTTTCGAATTTAAAACAAGGAATTTATTTTCTGGTTTTAGAAAAAGAAGGTAAAAGAACAATAAAACGTTTTATAAAGAAATAAAAATTAACCCATTTGCCATAATGGTTTTAATGCATTAAATTTTTTGGTTTTTAATGTAATGAAAAGGCTGTCAGAGATGACGGCCTTTTTTAATGAATTATTTGAAAAAACGCAGCGTTTTTGTAGTTAAAAAACAATCATTCCATAACAATGGCATAAACTCCTTTTAGCTTTAAATCAATAAAATTGCTGCATATTAAAAGCTTTATGCCCAATGAATTCAAAATATACTCCACTCTATATATTATCTTTTTTTATTTTTTTCAACAATACAATTTATGCCCAAAAAAACAAGAATTTAAACGGTGTTCAGGTTGCTTTTTTATCAGATGTGCACCTTCAGGATTTGTTTGGCACGTTATCTGATAATGATTTTAAAGGTGTTTTGAATACCAAAACCGGAAAATATGCGTTAATAAGAACGATGGCCTCGCAGTTGCATTCGACGAGAATTTTCAATGAAAATTATTTTGCCTTCATCGCAGCGCTGGAAGATATTGCTAAAAGAAAGATAAAATACGTGGCACTTCCTGGCGATTATACAGATGACGGACAGCCGATACACGTGCGCGGATTGAAGAAGATTTTAGATCAGTATCAGAAAAAATATGGTATTGAATTTTTTATAACTACCGGAAATCATGATCCGGTTGGACCATTTGCACAAGAATCGGGTAAAGAAGATTTTTTAGGTAAAGAAGGAAAAAGCCAACCCATTTTTAGCAAAGACGGCATGTATAAGCCTAACATGAATATCGAACAGCCAGTTGTAGTAACAGCCGATATTGCTAAAATGGGTTATTTAGGCATAACAAATGACCTTAAAGATTTTGGTTTTTATCCCAATAAAAAGTACAAGTTCTGGGCAACTCCTTTCAGTACTTACAATTCACAAACTTACAATTACAAAAAAGCTGTCGAAGCTTCACAATTAACCAACAGGGTTTACAATGTTGCACCCGGTTTTGAAGTTCCGGACGTAAGTTATGTTGTAGAGCCAATCGACGGATTATGGCTTATGGCAATCGACGGGAATGTTTATATTCCGAAGAAAACTGACGGTGATCCTAAAGATTCTAAAAATTATTCTGAAGCCAGCACAGGATATAATAATGTACTTTCCAACAAAAAACATCTTATAAAATGGGTTCAGGATATTTCGGCGGAAGCAAAACTTAGAGGAAAAACTCTCGTTGCTTTCAGTCACTTTCCTATGATTGATTTTAATGACGATGCTTCTTCAGAAATAAAAGAACTTTTAGGACCAAACAAATGGCAGTTAAACCGTGTTCCTGTTGAAGAAGTTGCGCAGGTTTTTGCCGATGCAGGTTTAAAAATCCACTTTGGCGGACACATGCACATTAACGATACAGGAGTTCGTACCACACAAAAAGGCAATACTTTAGTTAATATTCAGACGCCTTCGCTGGCGGCTTATATTCCGGCTTATAAGTTGCTAACGATTAAAAAAGATAATCTTATAGATATTCAAACCATAACGATCAATAACGTTCCGGGATTTGACGAACTTTTTGATTTGTATAAAATGGAATATCAGTTTCTGGAAAGCCAAAATGATAAAGATATTTGGAATATCGATATTTTGAAAACCAAAAGTTATCATGATTTTACTGATTTCCATTTAAAAGAATTAGTTCGTCTTCGCTTTCTAAAAGACGACTGGCCGTCTGCTTTTAAAGATTTTATTCTGAATGTTTCTGCGAAAGATTTATTGGTTCTGTCGAATATAAAATCAGATAAGGATTTTGATTTTATTCTGAAAAATAAATCACAGTTTCAAAAAGAATGGAATGAAGCCGAAACAGAATCGGAACAAATTTTAACGCGGAACAATCTTAAAAAAGAAGATTTCAACTGGACAGGAAATGATCTTTTAATCGATTTTTACCGTTTTAGAAGTGCCGATGAACTGGCTCTTGCAGATGTTGGCATTCAAAGAGCAAAAGAATATAAAATCCTTTCAAATTTGTTTTTAGAAGGTTCTAAAGCCAATTTTTCAAAAGATACACCACTGCAAAAACAAATGAAATTATTCCTGATAATCTTCAATAAATTCATGCACGAAGTTCCGGCAGATCATTTTACAGTTGATTTGAAGAATGGGGAAGTTAAGGATTTGAAATAAAGTTTTCAGGTTTAACCGCAAAGATCGCTGAGGTTTACGCAAGGCACACAAAGTTTTTTTATTTTTTAAATTGCTCGCAAAGACGCGAAGACGCAAAGAATATTAAAAACTTTGCGTCTTCGCGTCTTTGCGAGATTAAAAAAACTTTGCGTGCCTTGCGGTTAAAACTAAAAACCGTTAACCGGATTAACTCTCACATAAGTCCCGTCATCATATTTAATTTGATAAGGAGAATTAAAAAAAGTACTCGGCAGATAATAATCAGTTGTAATAATTTGAGCACCTGATTTCTTTGCGGCTTCAAAATGCGAATAATCATTGGCACGGGCTTCTTTGGTGTCAGAATCGGCTCTGGTTCTTATAATATAGCCTTTTTTAACCAAATCTTCAATCTGTGGATCTTCAGAGTTATTTCTAAATAACCACGCAGCTTCCGGTTTTCCTGGTTCGGCATTTATAAAAACGGCGCGTCCTTTTAAGGACGGATGATTTAATGCGTACAAATCTCTTTTTGCGCCGTTGTTATCTAACAAAAACAAGAACTTTCCTTTTGCATTTTTCAGCGTTGGCCAGTTATTATTCAAAACTGCTTCTTCAAGTGTTTTGTATTTTCCTCGAACCATGTCGGGCGTAATTAATTTATCTTTTCCAAGATTTTTATGGATTACTTTATCCATTTCATCAAAAACGGCAGCGGTAAAATCTTCCGGTTTGGTGCCGAAGAAATTAGCATCGCCGTCTTTTGGTTCCAGCGTAATAAAAACCGGAATGTGATCAGGATTGGCATCAGACCATTTTTTTAATTCCTGAAGACAGATTTCGAAAGTATAACACGAGGTTCTAAAATCAATATCAGGCATGTGGAAAACCTTAAAACCCGGTTTTTTCATTAAACCGTCAGGATCATACGCTTCTTCTGGTTTTACAACATCTAAACCTTTTGGGTGAGCGTATTTTCCGCCTTTAGCGTCAGCAAAAATGTCAATTTCCAGATTTCGTAATCCTTTGTTTAATTGTTCTGTAATGCCAATATGGGTGTATTGTAAACCCTTTAGCGAACGAGTGGTATCTTTTGCCTGAATCAGATTGTATAAATCTTTTTCGATAGCGTGGCGGTAACTGTTGTGCGAACCGATAACTTGTATTTGGTTGATTTTTAGATTATCATTTTGTGCGTGGCCTACTTGTATCCCGGCAAAAAATAATGCAAACAAAATTTGTTTCATGATTTAATGAAATTTGAATGTGTGAATTAAGATTGCGCAGCAAAAGAGAATTGCTTTTTTAGAGTAATACTAAAGTAAAATTACGATTTATTTTTTGTGTTAGCTAAACGAAAAGAAATCGAAAAACTATTGTCATTTTCTGTTCAAAATAGTAGTATTTCTACATCAAAAACATTTATTATTTAATTTAAAGATAACTTTCAGGCAAAAAGCATTGGTTGAACATTTTATTATTTTACACTACTTAATGTTACCCAAATTACCAATGAAGAATCCTGAAATTTTTGAAAAAACGTATACTGATTACTGGCAGAAACTCAATGCCTTTTCCTATACGATGACTCAGGATAAAGATTTGGCACAGAACATAGTTCAGGATGTATTTATCGATTTATGGGAACGAAAAGATGATTTAAATATTAACGCTGTAGAACCTTATTTGTTCAGAGCAGTAAAAAATCAGATTTTTAAACATTACCAGAATAATCGTTTTGATAAGACGATTATGGAAGACAAATTCGAAGATTACATAATCGACAATTTTTCGACTATTGATCCAGAAGTAACGGATTTATTGTATTCGTTACTTGATAAACTTCCGGAGAAAAGAAAAGAGGTTTTACTAATGTATAAATTTCAGGATATGTCAATCGATCAGATTGCAGACGAACTTGGAATTTCAAAACAAACGGTAAAAAATCAAATTTCATCGGCATTAAAACAATTGCGCGAAGGCTTGAAAGATCTGGCCTGGCTGGCACCGATTATCTTTTTTAAACAAAATTTTTAAGATAACTTTCTGTTGATGTTTTCATAATATTTACAGATAGTACGATTTTTCTTTTTGGGTACTTATAGGTAACAATAAGTATTATGATAAAAAGAATTAAACATAGTTTAGAATATTTAATTGATAAAAGTTCAAGAAATAAAACTTCGCAGGCAGAAGAAAATTTATTACAGAATTTTGCTTTAAGCGAATACCAAAATGCAAAATGGGATCAGGCATTGATGGGAAATTCTGATGAGGTTTCTAAAAATATATACGATGGAATTCAGCTTCGAATTGTAAAAAAGAAAACCATCAATCCTTATATAAAATATATGGCAGCTGCCAGTATTCTTTTTCTTGCCGGTTTGGCATTTTTTTACAAACCAATAACTGCAAACGAGAAGCAATTATCATTTAAAACGTCAGATATCCCCAAATCTATCAAATTAAGTGACGGCTCGAAAATTTATCTGGCAGCAAACTCATTATTTCAGTATCCTGAAAAATTTAACGGCGATCAAAGAAAAGTAGTGCTTTTAAAAGGAAATGCCTTTTTTGAAATCGCTAAAGACAAAAAGCATCCTTTTATTATTACTTCCGGCGAAATCAAAACGAGAGTTGTAGGAACTTCATTTCACATTCAAATGTCGAAAACAAAATGTGAAGTAATTGTCGTTACCGGAAAAGTAAATGTTAGTTCAAAAGGGCAAAGTGTTGATTTAATTCCAAATGAAGAAGCTCTTTTTGAATCACAAAAACTTACCAAACAGCTTGCAGATAAATCATTTTTAGTCAATTGGTACAATACAGATGTTACCTTAAACCAGACTACACTTAAACAGGTTATTACAATTTTACAATATAAATACGGTGTTTCATTTCAGTACGATAATGAACAGGTATTAGCGGTGCCGTTAACGGTATTCATTAAAAAAGACGCAGCATTAGAGAATGTTTTAGAACAAATAAATTATATCACCAACCTAAAATTCAAAGTTTATGGCGAAACAGTAAAAGTGGATTAAAAACAAAAAAGCAGCTGCTGAGAACAACTGCCATTAATAATTAAGTATCGATAAAAAAACAATAACTTAAATCATGTATTTTAAACCTTCTTATTTAAATCTAAAGAGTTTTATCTTTTTAGTACTAGCGTTACTAACCATTGAGAGTGGTTTTAGTAAAACTATTTTAAAAAAATCAAAAATAGAAAATAAAATAGAAAAAGCAACTCTGGTTTCTATTTTTTCAAAATTAAGCCAGCAGACAGATTATAAATTCAGCTACGGACAAGCTGTAATTGCTGATAATACAGCATATACTGTAAATTTTACAGGAGAATCAGTTACAGAAATTTTAAGTGATCTTTCTAAAAAAGCCAGTTTTAACTATAACATTAATGGAAAATTAGTTTTAATTCAAAAAACTGCCGCTGCTAAAGTTATTCATGCAAAAGCAGCTGACAAAATTAAAGTAAAAGGAAAAATTGTAGACGAAAACAAAGTGCCAATTCCTGGAGCAACAGTACTTGAAAGCGGTACTACAAACTCTGCAGTTACTGATTTTGACGGTGTTTTTGAACTTTCTGTCGGCGAAGGAAAAACGATCGAAATTTCATACGTAGGTTACAAAAGCAAAACACTTCCTGCACAGGCTGGTTTTATGACCATTCAGTTAGAGCCAAGTACATCAGAATTAAATGAGGTTTTAGTTGTAGGTTATGGTAAACAATCAAAGAAAGATGTTACCGGAGCAGTTACACAATTAGAAGCAGCAAATTTTAAACAAGGTGTAAACGTTTCTGTAGATAATTTAATGCAGGGAAAAGTAGCCGGTGTTCGTGTTGTGAGTACAAGTGGTGAACCCGGAGCAGGAGTAAATGTTACCATTCGTGGTGTAGGATCTATTAGAAGCGGAAGTACGCCATTATTTGTTGTTGACGGTATGCCATTGTCGAATGATGATGTAAGCCCAACGGGAAGTAATGTTGGATTTGGATCTTCATCTGCAAAAAATCCATTAAACTTTTTAAATACAAGTGATATCGAATCGATTACAGTTCTTAAAGATGCATCTGCGGCCGCAATTTATGGAGCAAGAGGGTCTAACGGAGTTGTTTTGGTTACAACCAAAAAAGGATCGAAAGGCGAGGGAACATTAACATTAGATTCTTATATGGGAGTTTCTACTGTCGCTCATAAATTAGATGTTTTAAACGCAGGCGAATATAGAAATGCTATTAAAGATAAATCATTTGATCACGGAGGAAATACTGACTGGCAGGATGTAATTTTCAGATCGGCTATTACAAAAAATAATGCTTTGTCTTTTGCAAAACAAACAGAATCAGGAAATTACTACGCATCTGTTGCTCAAATGGATCAAGAAGGTATTATTCGTAACAGTAATTTCAAACGTCTTTCAGGAAGACTTAATGCTTCTGAATCATTTTTAGACAACAAACGTTTAAAATTAAAATTAAACCTTACAGCCAGCCAGACAACAGACGACGGTGTTCCTACAAGTGACGACGGCGGTTCTAACGGGCAGTTAATCGTACATACTTTAATGGCAAACCCAACTCGTTCTGTATTTGATGCTAATGGAAATTACACCAACTTTAATATGAACGCGCATTATAACCCTGCTTATTTATTAAGTATTTATGAAGATCAAACGCGTACATTGAGAGTTTTAGGAAACTTAGAAACTTCTTTTAGAATAGTTAACGGATTAGAATATAAATTAAATATTGGTATTGACCGTTCTACATCAGAAAGAAACACAACAATCTATCCAAACGTTACAGATATTAGTAAAATAGGTAAATATGTTCAAAATAATCTTGATTCAAAAAACTCATTAATCGAGCATTATTTAACATACAATGTAACATTAGACAAACATAAAATTGAGGCTTTGGGTGGTTTCTCTTATCAAAAATTTGAAAGATCAGGAACAAGTTTCAGTATTGAAGGTATTACAGAAAAAGGAGTTGGTGTAAAACCAGAAATCAATCCCGGATTTAAAGGTATTCTTCCTGTGCTTTCTGGGTATGCTCAGGAAAACGAATTACAGTCTTATTTTGGAAGGTTAAATTATACTTTTAACGATAAATATTTATTGACTGCCTCGATGAGAGCTGACGGTTCTACTCGTTTTGGAGATAATAACAAATACGGTTATTTTCCTTCATTTGCTTTAGGTTGGAACATTTCTAAAGAAAGTTTCTTAGAAAACGTAACAGCTTTAAACAATTTAAAATTAAGAGCAAGCTGGGGACAAACCGGAAATCAGGAAGTTGAAAACAAGATTACAAAAGCAAGTTATTCTTTATCTGGTGCAGATGGATATTACTTGTACGATGATTTAAATTTAGTAAACGGGGTTTCTGTAGTTAGAACACCAAATCCTGATTTAAAATGGGAGGTTGTAACGCAGGCAAACCTTGGTTTAGATTTTAGTTTATGGAATGATAAATTGTACGGAACTCTTGATTATTTCAACAAAACAACTACAGATGCGATCTTAAATATTCCTTCGCCTCCGTTGAGCCCAACACCAACAGTATGGACAAATATTAATCAGGGAAAAATTATCAATAAAGGTTTTGAGTTTATGTTAGGTTCAAAATTAATTGATACTAAAAATTTCAGCTGGAATGTTGATGTAAACGGAGCAACGTTAAACAATAAAATTGAAGACCTTCCGGTTTCAGAAATCTTAACAGGAACTATTTCTGGTCCCGGACAATCAGGAGTAAATGCTAATATTTACAGAAGCGGTTATTCTGCAGGATCTTTCTACTTATTACAACATATTGGTTTTGATCAAAATGGAGCAAACGTTTTTAAAGATCAAAACGGAGACGGTAAAATCGATAACAGCGACAGAGTTATTATTGAAGGTGCACTGCCAACTTTTTACTACGGTATTAATAGTGATATGCGATATAAAAACCTGAGTTTTTCATTCTCAATTATTGGGCAGACTGGCGGATATTTATTAAATAACACAGGTTTAAATGCTTTAAATATTAACAACTTAGCATCAGATCGTAACGTAGCAACAGGATATTATGAGTCTGGAGCAAACCCTGCAAACTCTCCAATTTTATCGACACTTTTCTTAGAAAAATCTGATTTCATCCGATTAAATACAGCTCGTATAGGTTATAATTTAGACTTAAAAGGAGTAAACTGGTTAAACGGATTAACACTTTATGTAACAGGAAATAATCTAATTACAATTACACATTATTCAGGATTTGATCCATTAATTAACAGCCCGAAGCCAAACGGAGGAAACCAGTCTATTGGTATTGATTATGCTGCTTATCCAACTTCTAGAACATTCAGTTTTGGAGCAACTTTAAAATTATAAATCATGAAGAAAAAGACATTTTTAAGTATAAAAATTTTAACAATATTCTCTTTTATTTTTCTCCTAAACAGCTGTACTGATTTAGATGAAGTGGTTCTGGATGAAAAATCAGGAAATTCTGTATCAGATCCTGCGGGTTCTCTTGCAGCTGCTTACGACCGTTTAGGAGACGGAACTTTCGTAGATCACGGTGCTGTTTTTGCCATGCAGGAATATACTACAGATGAAGCCATTTTACCAACCCGCGGAAGTGACTGGGGAGACGGCGGAAAATGGAGAGACATGCACGAGTTTACATGGAGTTCCAGTAATGCCATTATTGTTTCAAACTGGGATTTATTAACAAACGGAATTACACGTTCTTTAACTGCCATAAAATCAGCGCAAGAAACTTCTTTTCCTGAAAAGACACTATTTTTAGCAGAATCTAAAGCGCTTTTGGCTTATTACACATATACAACACTAGACTTATACGGACAGGCTCCCTATAGAGATCCAATGAATCCTAGTGCGCCTTTACAGATTTTAAAAGCAGATACACAGATTGACCAGTTAATTAAAGATGTTGAAGCTTTACTTCCTGATTTGGCTGATATTGGAACACAGCGCACGTACCACGGAAGATTTACAAAACAGGCTGGTTATGCTTTTTTAGCAACGATGTATTTAAATCGAGCCGTATTTAAAGACCGTTACAATGCTTCTTCAAACTTTAATTTTAACGAAGCTGCTGTAACGGGAACAGGAACAGATATGGATCGTGTTATTTACTACACATCATTATTGATCGATTCAGGAAAATACAGTTTAGAAAGCGATTATTTTAAAAACTTTGCAAGAGATAATGAAAATGGTAAAGAGCTTATTTTTGCAATTTCTCAAAAAATAGATTACATCCGCAACGGTTCTAACAGCTTTGCTTATGTATGTATGGAACGTAACCAAAGAACATCTGCAGCAAACAGAGGAACAAATGCAGCTTGTACAACGCCGGAATTTTATGCAACATGGGATGGAAATCATGATGATCCAAGATTTGAACAGCACTATCAATACTCAGACGGAACGTGGTTTATGAACGACGGTACAGATGTAAGTGTACCTGCAACTGACATTGTGCCAAAAAGCAGCCCAAGTCTTCCTTGGTTTCATTTTAACAGAGGAATTCAGGCTGGACTTCAGTATGGACCAATATTATTATCTTCTGGATCTCTTGAAATGGTAGGGAACCGTATTAAAGTTTCTCCGTTATATATGGAAAAAAGCACAACAACAAGAATGAATTTTACGCCTACACTGACATTTGCTGATCCAACAAAATCTGTTTTTGCTCAAAATGAAATAAATCAGGGAGCACGTGTGTTTAAGTACGAATTTGATCCGGAAGGAGGAAACGGAAACAGTAATGTTGATATTCCATTATTCCGTTTAGGAGGAATGTATATAATGAGAGCCGAAGCTAATTTTAGAAAAGGAAATGTTGGTCCGGCTATGGATGATTTAAATATGTTACGTACCAGCAGAAAAAGAGAATCTCTGTTTGGAAATGCTGCCGGAAAAGCACTTACATTTTTAGACGCTCAGCAGTTATATAAAGAATTAGGTTTTGAATTATACTGGGAATTACAAAGAAGACCGCAAAGCATTCGTTTTGGAAAATTTGATTTAGCCGGAACAGCAAAAGCTGCATCACAGCCGTTTAAAAGATTATTTCCAATTCCGCAGACCGTTATTGATCAAAAAGTATTCCAGCAAAACCAGGGATACAATTAAGATTTTGTGTTAGTTTATTTTTTATTTTTTGTAAAAAGCCTGTTTTCGGAAGAAACAGGCTTTTTCTTTTAAAATTGCTAAGTTAATAAATGTATAAAACGCTTGATTACAGTATTTTGAATTATTTATTTTAGTAAATTTACTAGTATGATTTCTGATTTTAATTTATAAAAATCAGTAAAAAAAGCATAGGTATTGTGTAAGAATCAGACGATAAAATGTAAGATATATCTGTTGTTCTATAATTAAATTTGAGCAGCCAGATTATACATTTTAAATGAATCTGGCAAAACTAAAATAATAACTCAAATTGTATAAAATCATGATACATCAAATTGACACTACCGATAATATTGTTGCCTTTAGAGCATTGGCAGAAGTAACAAAAGACGATTTTTTAACAGCAGTTGTTCCTGCAGTCGAACATTTGGTAAAACAAACAAATGAAATCAATTTTTTATTAGTATTGGATACCGATATTAAAAATTTTACTGCCGGTGCCTGGCTTCAGGATGCTCTTTTAGGATTAAAACATTTAGGAAAATGGAACAGAGCTGCAATTGTAACAGATTCTGAAGATATAATTTCTTTTACAAACGGATTTAGTTATGTTGTACCGGGCGAATTTCACGGTTTTAAAAAAGAAGCATTCAATAAAGCTTTAAACTGGGTAGAAGGAAACATTAACCTTCCGGCAAATTAAAAAAATAATTCCACGAGTTTAAAAATACTCATAGTGCGTAAAAATTACCCGGCAAATTAAACATGACATTAATAGAAAATGCCCGTTAGGTATAAAACCTTAACGGGCATTTTCGCAACTAGCAAATGTTTCCCTTTTATTTATTTGCTATTTTTTTATAAACTGCAGCAGATAATAATGGCAGAGCAAGGCTTCCCACAATTGCAGCAGTTTTTGTATGTCCGGTTTTCTTTAAAACAGCTCCAACCAAAAGAGAGCCAAATCCGGCGCACGCCAGCTGTTTTACTGAAAGATTTTTTGTATTGTTTTCTAAAGGTTTGATTCCGTGCAATAGCGGGTCAATAAACTGTAAATTTTCCATGATTTTTACTTATTTAATTAAACGTATTTTTATTTTGTGTTTACATTTTTTTCGTTGTCAGTTTCAGTTTCGATTTTTTCAATTTCCACCTTTTCTTTTTTAATTGCCTGCCTAAGCAAAGCAAAAAGACTCATATAAACATTTGCCATAAATACCAGCGAAAATCCGGCCAAAATGTAACCGCGCCAATCGTTTAACAAAAGTTTATAATTGCAGAGAATTAAAAAAGCAATCGTAACATAATGACTAAAACAATATTCGCAGGTAAGCAGATAAAAAAACTTTCTCGATAAAATATAGCGGTCATTCTGCGATCGTTTGACACACCATTCATGAGGTTCTCTAAAAATTTCTTCGTGCGTTACCGTCCAGCTTATACAGGCTATGGGAACTGCCAGTACAAAAAGCCAGACAATTTGAGCTGTTAAAGTCATAAACCAATTTTTTTACTAATTGTTATTCTCTAGGATGATTTTCAGGATAATGCTCTGCATCAAAATCATCTAAATTTTCCGGAGCATCCTTATCGTCATCAACGCTTCTTTCTATTTCATTTTCTTCCTCTAAATCAGGATTGTATTCATCATTCAGATCACTTTCGGTATCATCATTCGTAATAGCATCATCTTCATTTACCACCCGTTCCTCATTCGGAATATTTTCAGCTCTTACATTATTGTTATTTTCGAAATCCTGTTCCGGATGATTTAAATCTCCAATAAATTCTTCCTGATATTGATACGGATCTTCGTCTCGTGCATAATTATCATTATCAACAAGAGTATTTTGGTCGATTACATCGGGATCACTTTCTCCAAATTCCTGAGGAGTATCATTCTTTAGAATCTGCTTGTATTGGTCCTCATTAGAATAAGTTCCGTCAACAAGTGTATTTTGATCGATATAGTCAGGATCAGTCTGACCATATTCGAAGTTATTTGGCTTTTCCATGACATTTGTATTTAAGTTGTTATTTTTTCACTTAGCATGTTTTACAAATTTAGTTATGAAGGCTTTGGAACTTCTTACAGGAAAATAAGTTATAGCTGCATAATTAACAGTTACTTATAATATAAATATTGTAAGAAATTGTGTAATTTTCATATAAGGGAACCATTTACATTTGAGTAGTAATTTGTTTAATTAAAACATTTAAATAATATGGCTTCTGATAAAGTAACTGCCTGTTGTCAGGCTCTCATAGAAAAAAATCTAACTATTACATTTGTTGAGAGCGCTTCGGCAGGAAAAATGAGTTATGAATTTTCGACAGTTTTTAATTCCGGACGAATATTGATAGGAGGAATGGTATGTTATCACACATCAATGAAAGAAGATTTACTTCATATTCCGTGGGGCACAATAGAAAAATACAGTGCAGAATCTGAAGAAGTTACCAAACTCATGGCACAAAATTTTTATCGATATATGAATTCAGATATTTGTGTTGCTTTAACCGGACTTACCACTCCAGGCGGAAGCGAAAGTGAAGATAAACCGGTAGGTACAATTTTTATTCATATTGTTTTTTCTCATACAGAAACAGCCCGCCGTTATGAATTTAAAGGTAATCCCGAAAGTATCATAAATCAGGCAATTGATGCCGTTGCCGATTTAATTTTGAAAGAAATCAGCTAATGATTTTTTTAAATATAAAAATGACTTATTTTTATGTTCCTAAAAAACAGCGCCAAACTGCTAACCAAAACTGCATGGATACAATTTACACTATTGGAAAAATACATTCAGTAACGCATGCTGACATTCAAGAAATCCAAAATCAGATAACATTTCCGTTACCGGAAGATTATACCGAATTTATCTCTAAATATGGTTTTGGAAACATAAATGAATTATTGATGATCCAGCAGCCTGATCCGGATTTTGTAAAAGTAAATTTTGGAGACTACATGGATTTTTGGGATTTACAAGAGCAGGAAATACCTTCTGTATTAAACTCACTTACTATTGCTTCAACAATCGATGGTGATGTAATTACTGTTATAAACAATACAGATAAACCAATCGTAATATTGCCGCGTCATTCTGAAGAACCCGTTCGCTTTAGAACATTTAAACAAGTAATAGAATATTATAATAATACTTATAAATTCAATAACGACCTTTATTTTGACTGCTATTACAATTCTGAAAGTCATTATATAAGCTTCGTAAAAGACGGCGAACTCAAGAAAAAGCTTTTTGATGATGTACATCAGATTTTTCTAAATACAGTTTCGTTTGATAAAATCTTCAATGCCGAAACACAGCCCAAATATATTATTCAAAAAATAGGAGGCTGGGTATATTTTGATTCTATTGGTAAAAGTGCTGTGAGAGTTAAATATCAAACTCAATTTAAAGAAGAAGCGCAAAAAATCATTAATATTTGTTTGGCTTAAAGTATTCAATTTATGACGTTATTGGATAAATTTTCTATTTTGATAACAGTAATTTTGAAAATAGTTTATCAAATATTAAAATAATATGTCTTATACAATTAAAAAAGAAGAAGTTATTCAGTACAACCCTGATGAATTAAAAAGTTTTAATTTATATATCTATGAATGGATTGATAATCTGCATTTTGCTCTCGATCCAAAATTATTTCTCAACAATGCAGAAGAATACATAACAGAGGCAAAAAAACTTTTTAAAAAAGCTGGATGGCATGGCGACGGTGAAATACAATTAATATGGATTCCCCCTTTTATGTATTCTGATTATGGTTTTGGTGAATTGTCAAAAGGATTTGTAATTTGGCACGTAAAACAAGAGTCGGATGGAATTTCATGGATTCTTTCACCGGATAAAATTCCTTTTTGCGAAAATAGCTGATTAATTCTGAAAGCACATTGATTAAAAAATAATAAAGCCGGAAATAACTTCCGGCTTTATTTATAAAACTAAACGTTTAATACAAAACGAGCTTTTTAATCGTAGTTTATTCATAAATAATCAACCTTCTTATAAGACAATCTTTCGGTGAGTTATGGATCTGTTTACTAATGAATTATTTCTAAATACATATTTTATTTACTATCACGTTTTGTAAATTTTCCCTTCAGAACAATTCGTTGGTAGAAAAAACAATTGCGATTTGACAATTTTACGTTCCGTAGGAAGGTTTGATAATGGGTTTCTATTTTACAAAATAAAGAGAGCCATTTTTAATCGTTTTTTTATCCAGTTTTCCTTTTCTAAATAACTCTTCTAAAATAATCGAAGCGTCATTTACAGAAATCTCCTGAATAACTGCATATTCTTTAGGTGCTAAAGTTGGATAAATTTCAAAAAGTGATAACGTATTCTTATTTTCAAACTTTTTCTTTTTTGCTTCAGGATACAATGCCAAAAGAGCATTTTCATAAGAAGCAAAAGGCTTAGATCCGTAAACAGTTAATTGATTATTATTTCCGTCAGAGAAAAAGAAAGTTGGAAAACCTCTAACACCAAGTTTTCTTGCCAGGCTTAAATCGTCCTCAAAAAGTTTTTTTGCATCGCCGTCATAATCTGTTTTTAATCTTTCTATATCAAGATTGGCTGTTTTGGCTGCATCGGCAATATTTTCCCATTTGGCAATATTTTTCTTTTCCAGATATAAATTTTCACGTAGAATGCGCATAAACTGAATCGCTTTTTCTTTACTCTGTATTTGTGCCGCTTTCATGGCAATACAAGACGGATAAGAAGAATCAAGCGGATCTTCAAGCCATACATTTCCATCAATTGGCATTTCATAATACAAACTCGCTTCATCCCAATGATGCGCTACATCAGACGGTTTGCTTATACCACCGCTGTTGTAGCTCCAATCTGGCAGTAAACCGCCCATGCGGTAATCAATTTCAAAATCATCGCCATATTCCAGCTTTAATTTTCTAAGCTGCGGTTCAATTCCCCAGCAAGACGAACAAATTGGATCAGTATAATAAATTATTTTAACAGGTTTGTTTTCAGATTTAATAGAAACTGTTTCATTTGATTTTTCAGTAACTGGCATTTCACACATTCCATTTTCAGGATCGCATAATAACGGATTTGTTGTATTCTCGTTCATTTTCGAATTAGTTTGCGATTGACAGCTCGCACTGCAAATCAAGATTAATAATAGCGGCAGTATTTTCATAAAAGTCTTTTAAAATGTACGCTCGGCTTTCTTATTTTTATAATTTTATCACAAAGTTCGTTTGTATTTAATCACAAGTCAATTAGTCAAAAAAACATGACTACAGAAAACAAATCCCAAAAAGAAAGTGAATGTCCGGCAGAAGGACTTTTAAAATTATTATCAGGAAAATGGAAACCGCAGATTTTTTTATTGGCTGTAAATGGTCCAATACGTTTTAACGGACTTTTGCGTGACATTAAAGGCGCCAACAAACAATCGATATCTACCGCATTGCGCGAACTGGAAGAATTTGGGCTTCTGGATAAAAATGTCATCAAACTAAAACCGCTTCACATCGAATATAATCTATCAGAAAAAGGAAAATCACTTATTCCGGTTTTTAAACAACTGGAATTTTTTTCTGAGAAATAATGCACTTCTTTAAATATTAAAAAAATATGGAAAATATCTTGTTTGAACTCACAAATGATGAGAGAAAGTATCTTGGGCTTTTGCCGGTAGAAAAAAACTGGGAACTTATAAAATTAAAAGATATGTATTTGTATTTTGACGGAGATATTATAAGAAAGAAAATTACAGTATCAGAAAATCAATATCTGGAACAGGAACTTTTAGAAAAAACAGCAGAGAACAGATCTGTACTTCTTCCTAAAACTGCAAAAGGAAAACCGAAGAAATTAAATTTTACAGCAACGCAGTCATTTAGCCCGTTTGGTGTATATTTTAGTTTTTCGGCCGGACATGTTTTAATTTCAAATTATACCACACAAACGAATTATTTTTCTGGAAAAACGAAGGAAGATAAAACTATAAATGGTTTAAAAATCTGGCTGAAAGATTGGATAAAAGAAACGACCCAAGATGATTTAAAAGAAATTGAAAGTTTTAAACAGGCAAAACGCCAAAACTGTAAATTTAAGGAAGGAGATTTTTTTGCATTTAAAATTGGCAGAAAAAGATGGGGATTTGGGCGAATTTTATTAGACATTGCTAAACTAAGAAAGAATAAAGACTTTACAGAAAATAAAAACTACGGATTAAAGAACTTGATGGGAAAACCTCTTATCGTTAAGGTCTATCATAAAATTGCCAACACGCCAAATATTAATTTAGATGAACTAATTCATTGCGATGCACTGCCATCGCAAGCGGTTATGGATAATCACTTTTTTTACGGAGAAAATAAAATTATAGGTAACAAAGACTTAGAATTTAGTGATTTAGAAATGCTTATTTCATACAGTAAAAGTATTAGTGCTATCGATAACGAAACTGTTTATTTGCAATACGGATTGATTTACAAAGAAACACAATCATCAAAGTTTGATAAGTATTTAATTTCTAAAGAAAAAAGCAGTAATGGCTGGCATGAACCAAATCCGTATAGAAATGAAGGAATTGGTTTTGGATTAGATACAAGCGATTTAGAAAAGTGCATTCAGGAAAAATCAAACAACGCCTATTGGAATAATGGTTATTATTCTAAAGACAGAGATCTTCGTAATCCAAAAAATATCGAAATTAAAAGAGAGATTTTTTCATTCTTCGGATTAGATGCCGATAAAAATTATGAAGAAAATTTTAAGTTGTTTAAACAAATTTAAAACCATCTCGCGAACCTAATTTTTTTTGTTTTCATAAAGTAATTGCAATCTTACAAAGAATTGTGTATTTTCACTTTAGTAAATATATAAGCCGTTGTTATGATTGAAATACTTAGAAAAGAAGATATTCTGATTCCGTTTAACCAAATTGGCGATGCGGACTGGAAAATAAACACTCAAAAAATTATTGAGCAAATTGCAGATAATTTTGGAGATGATTTAAAAAAGCCTGTTTCAAAAGAAGAAATTCTGGCTCTTGAAACAAAATTAGGAACTACACTGCCGGAAAACCTCAAACTTTTTTACCAGACATTTGGAATTGCAGATATTGGCGAACAGCTTCAGGATTTTACAGAAGTTGACTGGATTAAAGATATCTGGGCAGATGCACCGCAATACGGTCCTGATTTTACGGATGAAGATAACGCTCTTTTACCATATTTAATTTCTTTCAGCGACTATTTAGGCAACGGAAATATGTTTTGTTTTCACAGCGAAACCAAAGAAATCTATTATTACGATCACGACGATAAGCCGTATTTAACCAAAATGTTCGATACTGTCGATGATTATCTTAAAGGCTGTTTGATTTTTGCACAGGCAGATTTTGCAGAAAATAATGAAGCTGAAAATTGGGCAGAAGAAATTGTTATACAGTTTCTTGGAGAAAAAACAGTTAAAAAATGGAGATACTAAATCTCCAATAAATTATATAAAAGCCAAAATGAATTATATCAAGAAAATTAAACGTCTTTACAATCTTTCTGAAAATGACAACTATGGTTTCTCAGAAAATGAAATTGCCGCACTTGAGAAAAGACTCAATATACAACTTCCGGAAAAATTTAGAGAATATTATTTAGAATTAGGAAAAGAAGAAAATCTAAACTACAGCTTTAACAGACTTTTAAAACCAGACGAAATAGAGTTAACAGACGATAACTATTTGGTTTTTTATGAAGAAAATCAAAATGTGGCTGTCTGGGGCATTAAAAAAGAAGATTTAATAGAAGATAATCCGCCAGTTTACGGCAATTACGATACAATCGAACAGTCTGAATGGGAAGTTGAAACCCAGACAACCGAAAACTTTTTCTTTTTCATGGCTGTTTTTAGCGGCACGCTGGGCGGACTGCAGTATAACGGAAATTATATGGGAGAAATTGAACCCGAAATTGTAAAATTTGTAGAAGAAAACTGGAAACTAGTTCCGGAAATAAGCAGAGATAATCAAAAAGTCTACAGCGATCAGTTTTACGATGTAATCAGCCTTTCTTTCGATCAAAATAATAAATGTTTAGCGGCATTTATAGGTTCAAGCAGTCAGGAACGTTTTGATGAAATTCTGGACTGTATAGAGATTGACTGGTCTTATCTTTCTTATGATGATGAGGAAGCGTATGAAGATGAAGAAGAATAATCAAATTAAAAAAGAGGCAATAAATAAAGCATGAGACAATTAAATTATCTTGTAAAAACAGAAGGAAACGAAGCACTTTTAGAACGATTTATAGAAGCCGTAAATAACGGCACCATAAAACTCGATAAAGATTATCCAAATCCATATCTGCTGGATTCAGGCGAAAAATTTCTGAACAGCTCTGTAATTGAATACTTTTTTCAGACAAGACGATTTTCAAAAGAACTTTATGTAGACTTTTTTGAAAAACTAAGAAAACTAAATGGCTTTAATGAAATTAGCTACACGATTGGAGAATGGATTAAGAAACGTATAACAGAAAAGTTTTTTGACAAAAATGAGCAATATTGGACTGAAATCTGGACTAGAAAAACAAATCCGGAAATTTCGATATCTGAAGAAGAAAAAGAAATTTTATCTTTTGTATGTTATGTTGCTGTTTGTCATATCAAATACGGTCCAAGTTATGCCACAGTTACAGCCAATAGGTATTTTGATATTGTAACACAATTAGGCTCAGACGAAGTAGAACAGCTTAAGAAAAACGGAACTGGAAAACTTCCTAAAGATTTAACGCAGTATAAAGACACAGACTTTACAGGCAAAGCAAATGATGTTTTTGCTTCAATAAATATAAAGCTGGCAAATGATAATGAAGAAAGTTATAAAAAAGCTCTGCAGTTTATAAACAATCTCCTGAAATCTGATTTTCCTAAAAGTTACGAAATAAGTTTTTCATCAAAACAAAAAGAACTTCTGCCTATAAAAGGACTTTCAAAATGCGGACAGAATTATTTATTTGCCGGAGCTGTAAAATATCCAAATCTTCATAAAAATATTTTAGAATATGTAAATCTTGCGAAAAAAGAATATGAATGGTACAACAATTTAGAAGACGAAAATTGCGCTATGCCGTCGACTTTTGCTGTCTTTGCTTTAGGCTTACAAGATGAAAAATATTTTGATACTCTGATTGACTACTATAAAACTGTTGATGAAGAACATCAATCTATTCAAGCCAAGTTTACGCCTGTATTTTTAGAGAAATTCGGTATCAGCGAAAAGTCTATAAAAGTATACATCAATGCCATTTTATCGATGCAGGAACATCCACATAATAAAAATTTCATTTCATATTTTACAAATGAAAAAAGCCTGAAATTATTACTGGACAGTAAAGAGAATTTTGTTGATTACTATTTTACAAAAGAAGATTTAAAAGAATACTCAGACAGCGGTAACGACGCTCAGGAAATGGCGGATTATTGCTGGGAAAGTGTCATGTATACCACTTTTGGACAAAGCAAAAACTTTTCTAAAATAAGTAAAACACTTACTGATACAGAAAAGAAAATATTTGAAAAATTACAAGTGAACGGATAGAATATGTTTTTAAGAACATCATGCAGGTAAAAAAATATCAATATGGCAAATACATATACACAATTACATATACAATTTGTTTTTGCTGTTAAATATAGAAAAGCATTAATTGCGAAAGAATGGAAAGAGAGACTGCATCAATATATAACTGGAATTATTCAGTCAAATAATCATAAGATGCTTTCTATAAATAGTATGCCGGATCACATTCACATATTTATAGGAATGCGTCCAACACAATCTATATCTTCCTTAATTCAAAATGTAAAAACTGAAACCAGTAAGTGGATTAAAGAGGAAAGATTGTCTTTAGATTTTGCATGGCAGGAAGGATATGGAGCTTTTTCTTATTCGAGAAGTCATGTTCCTAATGTGATTCGTTACATACAAAATCAGGAAGAACACCATAAAAAAGAAACATTTTTAGAGGAATATCTGAAAATATTAAAAGCATTTGAAATTGAGTATGATGAACAATATGTTTTTATTGATCCAATGTAATTTCAAACGTCCCTACGGGACGATTTTGGATTGTGGATTATATTAGTTACCAACGAAATGTTCCTCTGGAACAAGAACGAAATGGTGATGCCAATATCAATATGCAAAGCAAAAAAAAATGTTCCGTTAGGAACATCTCGTTGGTAGAAAATTGATTGTGGTGATTTCACGTTCCGTAGGAACGTTTGATTTTGATTATTATAATTCAAACGTCCCTACGGGACGATTTTGGATTGTAGATTATATTAGTTACCAACGAAATGTTCCTCTGGAACAAGAACGAAATGGTGATGTCAATATGTTATCACTATGCAAAGCAAAAAAATGTTCCGTTAGGAATATCTCGTCGGTAGCAATTGCAAAAAAATGTTCCGTTAGGAACATCTCGTTGGTAGCAATTGTAAAAAAATGTTCCGTTAGGAATATCTCGTTGGTAGCAATTGCAAAAAAAATGTTCCATTAGGAACATCTCGTCGGTAGAAAAAAAATGATTGTGGTGATTTTACGTTCCGGAGGAACGTTTGATAACCATGATGTGGAATTTAAAAAAATAAAAATATGTCAAACGCAGCAGCAATCATAAACGAAATAGATACTTTTTTAGATAAATTTTCTCTAAAGAAAAACAAGCTCACAAAAGAAGATTTAATTCATTTTATTGAAGAAAAATGGCACGAAGCCGATGATGAGAAATACAGTATTTATCAGGCTTATATTATTGCCGGCAGAATGACAAATGAATATATTTGGGCAAAAGATTTCCAAAATATGATGCGTTGGTTAGAAATAAGCGACCGTCATACAGCTTCGGGGCGCAATGAACCTTATATTCGAAATTATTATAAAGGCCAGTGCTGTCTGGAATGCGGTAATGAAGAAAAAGCATTAGAATATTTCTACTTATGTTATAATGGAAACCCGGATTACATATTTACCAGAGCGCCGTTTTGTTATGAATTTTTCAATAAACATTTAGAAAATCCGCGTACACTTTCAAATCAAGAATATGACGATGAAGAAGATTTTTTTGATTCCATTGAATTACAAGAATGGCAGTCGTTTTTTAATGAAGAAGATGCTTTTATAAGCTGTGAAATTTTATCTCATGATGAAGACGAGAATGAAGAAATCACACAAGAACATGAAAATGGAATCGAATATCTTCAAAACAACCAGACGAAAGTACTCGAAAGCATTTTAAAGGAACTATTAAAAATATATCCAGAACAACAGAAAATCTATGGTTACAGTGAAGAAGACAAACCGGATTTTATGCCGGATATTAAGGAAATAAAAGGTTTTGCTGATTTGATTTCGCCATTGACAATTTACATTACTTCTGTTTTTAAAGATGGTATTCCATACATTGGTTTTCTGTTTTCCTGCTCTTGGGACAGTGAACATGGTTTAGGATTTATGACACATAAAGACAGAATTGTGGAAATTGGCGGTGCCGATACAGCATTTTTAACCTGGATTGCCGAAGAAGATAATAACAAACTTTAATGTTTTATGGATCAGGAATTAATAAAGATATTTACAGCTTTAGCAGAAGGAAAACTTTCAGGAGAAGAATGGCTGAAATGGTTTGATACTAATAAAGATTTAGTTGAAAAAGACTGCGGAAGAACCGCTTTTTTAAAGATAAAACCAAAAGCAAATCTTAGTACAGCCGGAAATGCTTTTGCAGCGCAAACGGCAGTTTTTAAATGGCTCAAAACACAAAATATAAATGCTGATCTAAATGACATTTATGAAAAAGAGTATAACGCAGAATTTGAAGCCTTTTGCAGAGCAGAAAAACAAAAAGAAAAAGACAAACGAAATTTTGTAAAAGATAATTTCGGTTATATCGAAAAGGAATATCCAAAATTTTTCAAACAATTGGTGAAGACTTTTGATACTTCAAATCAAATTGAAAAAGGAAAAACAGAAGCTGTAATTTTAGATAAAGAAACAGACTTAGAAATTTCATTTTCAGCTGATTTAAAAACATTTTGGAACACAATTTCAAAATTAGAATTAGAAGGAATCACAATCGATTTTGAACATATTTTTCTGGAAACATTTAATGAAAAAGAATACTTGGTTTTGGGAGAATTCTGGCTTCATGGTGACGGCGATTTACTATTGTATAATGCTGAAAATGGTCAGATTTCAAGTTATGCCCACGAATACAGACCGCCTAAAATAATAAAACTAGCAGATTCCATGACCGTTTTATTAGAAAAAAATATTACAGCTTATTTGAAATCATACGAATAACTTTTAGCAGAAACAAAATGGAAAATCAAATTTTTGATATTATAGAATTACGTCCGGCAACTAAACATTATTATGGAGACAGTTTAAAAATGCCGGAAATATTGTTAGAAGACGGACTGCTTGTAAAAGCCAGCACGCTCGATATTCCGTTAGGACATTCGCGTTATGGCGGACCAATTGCTGATCTTCCTGAAAATTTCGATTATCCGGAAGACCTGCGTTTTGCCGCTCAGTTAGATTTAAAACAAATTGCACCGCACGACATGTACGGACTTTTGCCTAAAACGGGACATTTGTTCTTTTTTGCAGATATCATGGAAGACAAAGGTTTGGTTGTTTATGCAGATATTGATAACAGCGAATTAGTAAGAGTTGTAAAAGATCATGAAGATAATTTTTTTGAAGGCGTTTTAATAAAAGAAGCTTTTGCAACAACCGAAAAACTTTCTGACCGATACCGTGATCCTGAAGATGAATACGAAGAAGAAGATGCCAACGACGACGGTTTAATATGGGATTATTTTGAAGGAAGCGAAACCTCAAAAATCTTCGGAATCTTTACACATTGCCAGGCACAGGAACAGCAGATTTTAGACGTGGTCAATTCTGATAAACTAGTCCTTTTGCAAATTGGCGAAAACGGATTTAATGACGAAGGCGTTTTCAGCGTTTTAATAGAGCTAGAGGATTTAAAAGCGCTAAATTTCAGTAACTGCGAATTTCATTGGGGACAATCCTAAAAATAAAAAATGAAAAAGAAATATTTATTTATGAGTGCTGTTTTGCTGCTTTTTTCAGCCATTCAAATATCTGCCCAACAAAAAATGAATAAAACAGAAAGCAGTCAAAACAGTAAAGGAATGTTATTTACTTTAAAATACGAACATCAGGACTGCTCTTACGAAATATTGGTTAATGATATACCTGTGATGGTTTATTTTGGGCTGGGCGGCGGTTTTTCGTTAGGAAAAGAAATTAATCAATATATTTTAAAACCCGGTAAACAGGAAATTGCAATTAGATTATATCCTCAAAAGAAAGACGAAACGTCTTTTGATGAAACGATAAACAAAACAGCAAAAGTAAAAATAAGCGTTAAGAAAACTACAGAACCGTTGTCTCTTTTAGATAAAGCAGAAGCGAGAGGAAAAGGAATACAAACAGAATGGGAAATCCTGACTTTTGAAACGCCAAAAGTTGAAACCAATACGGCTTATCTTGAGTTTAAAACCTCTTTTAATGTAATTGATAAAGATATTTCATGGAAAATTAACGGCTGGAACAAAAGTAAAGATTTAAAAAGTGAACCTGATTTGAGAAAACAGGTTGATGCTTTTTATACCAATTTCAAGAACATTTTGGAATCAAAGAAACAAGAAGATTACTTAAAATTATTAAAAACCAGCATTCACGAAGAAGCTTTGTCTAAACCCTGGATGGGAGAGAATTTTGAAAAAGACTTATCAAATGAAATCCTGAAATACGCCAGTGAAGAACGCAACTTTATTTACCCATGCCAGAATGCCGAGCTTAAATTTTATGGAAATGGTAAAATTGTGACATTAGTCTGCAAAGACATGTTGTCTTACGGTTATTCTCCTTTGATTTCAAAAACTGCTAAAAGTGCGATGCCCAAAGTGCATACCTTTTATTTATACAAACCTGAGAATTCTAATGAATTAGAAATAATCAGATAGAAAAACATATAAAATGATTAAAGAAATTGGACACGGATACAAAATCATAGATAATAAATTTATTCTTTTTTACGATAGTGAAGTTTTTAAGAAATTGTATAAAACTATTGATTTTGAAACTTTTCAAATTACAGCAACAAATGCCAAATCAGAAGATGATTTTGCTTCAACAATTTATTTTTCAGATAAAAATCATATTTATCTGCAAAGTGCCTTTTGTAGTTTTTGTATTTTAGAAGATGCATTTCCAAAGGATTTTAAAGTAATTGATATCAGTAAATGGTATACTTTTTCAAACGGAAATTATTACCGTCACAGCGATAAAATGCCTTTTGATTACAGTAAAGCAAAATATCTTAATGATTATTATGCTGTCGCAGATGATAAATTGTATTTTGGAGACACGGTTTTGGTTGAAAATGTTGATTTAGCATCTTTCACAATACCGTATACTGAATTAATAGGCAATCTTGGAAAAGATAAAAATCATGTGTTTTTTAAAGGAAAAATAATTCCGGATGCCAATCCACAGACGTTTAAAATTCTCGAAACTTGTCTGGACGGCATCTATTATCTGGAATGCGATAATGCTTTTTATGCTAAAGATGATAAACAAGCCTATTTTGTACGCACGATAAGCGATGAAGTAAAAATAATCAAAACCAAAAGCCTGAATGATTTTCATTTTAAAGTAATCGACGAAAGAGGATATGCTTTTGATAAAGAATACAGTTATTATATGGGAAAACGAACTAAACTATAAGCAATATGGCAATATATAAATTCAACGAAGTACTAAACGATCTTATGGATTATTTCATTCTTGGCGATGTAGATTGTTTAATGCAATATAAAATCGAAAATGATCTGCCGGATGATCTTCTAACGGAATTCACAACTGAAGAAACCGGAGATCAGGTTGTAGAAGAGGGAGTAATTGTACCGATGATTGGAATAGAAAATTATCCGTATACCGTTTATTTTAATCTTTCAGATGACGTTCCCGAATTATTAAAACCCGGAAACGAACTGCAGCACAAACGCGATGGATATTGTCTTACGGTTGTAAACGGCAGAATTTATTTATATACGATTCCGTATTTAAGAAATTTTACAAAAGAAAAAGTCGATTTGCTAAAAAAATACAAACACGCAACAATCGAACTTCCAAATGGTTTTTACAGCGTTACGATTTTAGCAGGTTTAACAAAGCAGACTTTACAAATTAAAACAGAATCAGGGCAAGTAGAACAAGTGGAAGATATGGAACCTACTTTTGAATTTTTGATAAAACCTTCGGCTCAAAAACCCGATTTTACAGCAGATTTTACATATCCGTTTAAAATAGAATTCTAAAATCAATTTAATTTTTCTTTAGAATAAAGCGATTACTATAGTATGAATAGACAAATACAAATAGAAGAATTAACCCAAAATACTTTTTTCTGGAAATACTATTTCTGCTGGTCGCGTGGTTACGATGAAAAAGAAGAAATCAATATCGATGAGGTTCTGGAAGTTGTAGATACCAATGAAGAAGAAGCTTACGATTGGGAAAGAATATTTTTTAATCAGGACGATATCGAAGAAAACCCAAGATATGTTGCAGGAAAAATAAACAACGATTTAAATTTTGCCGTAGAATTTGCCGAATATGAAATCAACTTTTTTCTGAATGATATTTACATTGGCAATCTTGGCGGTCATTTTGAAGCCTGGTTTTTTACATTAGAAGAATTACTGGCTTTTGAAAAATATCCAAATCTTTTTCTTCTTTTCCTTCCAATGACAGGAATAATAGAAGATCAAAAAACGATTTTAAAACCTTTTATTATTAAACATTTAAATACAATTCCAAAATTTGAAAAACATTCAGAATATCTGGCAGATTGTATTTTAAATGGTTTAATTATAGAATCGCCATTTCAGCAGACAGAAGGAATTGGTTTAACCAATAATCAAAATCACAGCGTACGTAATATATCAGATTATCCGCGTTATAAAGAAGAGGTAATAGAATTGAATAAAATTCTGACGACTCTGAAATAACTGATTTCAAAAATTATTATATAAGCCAAAATAGTCTTTTATGAACAATCAAAAATTTGAAACCGAAACATTTTCTCTTCTAATTCCTTCTGTTTACACCGATATGCAGGTAGTTTGGGAAAGCATTCGGGCAGCACACGAACAGCCTGATAGTGATTATTTATCTTATGCGACGACAACCCTTATCCCTGCAGCATTTTTTGATCAATTTACTGGAGAAAATATTGTTTTGCGTTTTTGGGAATCGTGTAAACCGAAAAATGAAGAGATCGAATTACTGGAAGAAAAAACAGTCTATTTAGGAAACCTCGCTGTGCCGGTTCAACTAATGAAATCAGAAGAGGATATTTTCTACTATTATAGTATTGTTCAGATAAGCGATACATTTTGTTATATTTTTAAAGGCGATTGCAAAATAGAGAATCGAAGTTTCTACGAACCATTATTTGATGAAATATGGCAGAGTCTTGAATATTTTGGAAATCCTCAGGAAGCGATTGATAAACTGCCTAAATTTTTACTTGATTTTTATTATCATAAAGAATCAGAAAATAATTTAAGCAATGAAGAAGAACAATCAGAAGAAAACGATATTCTTCCCGCTATAGAAGAATTCTCTATTCCGGAAGATGGAAAAGAATATTGGATTATAGATGATATTGAATTGCAGTTTTTACCAGAATGCAGTGAATCTGTAGACAGAACTTTATATGTTAATCTGGAAGGAATTATTCCTGAATTTGATGAGAAAAAGCATGGTTACATTATAGATTCGTATAATGGAGCTGTGGCATTAAATTTTTCTCTTAGTCAGATATATAATCAGGGAATACCAACCGGTATTGTTCCGTTTGAAAAAGGAAGAGACGAAAGTTATAATCACTATTTATGGGATCGTGGTTTTAAATATTCACTTGGTTTTACAGGGAATGTTACTTTAAAAGAAGGATGGATAGGATTAAACGGTTATCTGGAAGATAAATGGGAACCTAAAAGATTTAAAATAAGTTTAGCTAAAAAAATAGCGATACAAGATCTAGAATGGGAAAAATACGATTTTACCCTGCTCAAAGAATTAGAAAAGACATCGCCTAAAATCGTACGTCAATTAAAATTAAAAGATCCAGATCCAACAGAATTAAGAGAAGAGCTTCATTCATTAGTTAATTTGGAATCGCTTACAATTCAGTTTTCAAATAACAGTAAAGAAGCTGAAGCTTTTACTGAAATACCTTCATCAATCAAACATTTTAAGAATTTAAAAAGTCTGCATTTTTCGGGAATTTCGGCAGTTAGCAAGTTTCCGGAATGGATTGGAGACCTTCAGGAATTGGAATTTCTATTGCTGGCAGGAAGTAAAGCAGAAGGAATTCATCCGTATACAATTCAGTATCTTTCAAATCTTAAATATTGTTATCTTGAAAATAACAATTTGGAGTCGGCTCCTAAGTCAATACCTGATAATCTGGAAGTTTTACATTTAGAAGGAAATCAGCTGACCGATATTCCAAATTCATATACTCAGTTAACAAATCTCCGAAAACTGCATATTAGAAATAATCCTTTTAAATCGCTTCCTTCGGGACTTGAAAATATTCCGGAACTTGATTTAGAACTGGAAAAGAAAATGACTTTTCTGGATTATACTTATAAAGGCGCAGATAATAGTGGTGTAATTCCATTTAACAATGAATTATTTTATGCCCGTAACGATGCAGAATTAAATTCAGATCTAGAAAAAGCAATTAACGAAACAGATTTTCAGAAATATGAAAAAGGACTTTCTAATATTGCTCGTCATTCAGTAAATTTTGTTACTACAATTCCTGATACTTATGATGAATTGGGAAATACAAGAATGGGAGGACTTCCGGATTTACCTGTAAATGTCGATTATCCTACGCTAACAATTGATGAAGAAAAAAAAGGTTATCAGTTTATTGCTCAAATAAATTGTTCTTTTATAGCCGGTTTACAGGATTATTTGCCTCGCACCGGAATACTTTACTTTTTTATTAATGATCAGGAGGATTTCTCTGCAAAAGTCATTTATTATGATGGAGAAATCGAAAAATTAAAATCGGCAAAAGAATTAAATATTGATGAAGATTTTATCTATGATGAAGCTGGTATTTTTCATCCATTTAAGGTTGATTCTGCAAAATGTGTAAGTCTTCCATCATTTTATAATGATGAGCAGTATTATGAAGAAACTGCACCTGAATTAAAGGAATTAGAAGAACTATATGATGAAACCGAAGCACTTCAGGAATTGCTTTTGCCTTTTGATACAAAATCTTCTCACGGCATTAACAATTATGTGTTTAAACAGCATGATTCACCTGAAATAGAAGCAGTAAATAAACTCAAAGGAAAACCAGAAGAATGGATGGTACTATTGCGTGTAAGCAGTGACAACAATCCTGGCTTTAGTTTTTGGGATGCCGGCGAAATTTATTTTGTTATTCACAAAAGCGATCTTGCAAAAAAGGATTTTTCAAATGTGTATTGCGGACTAGAAACCAGTTAGGTATTAATATTTAGTATCAAAAATAAATTGAAAAAATGGATAGTACACTTCAAAAACTAAATCAAAATTTATTGTCTTTAAGACCGGAATTCTATAAAAGTTTAAATGAACCTTTGAATGATAAAGATATAGAAGCACTTGAAAAGAAATACAATATAATTTTACCGGAAGATGTAAAAGTACTTTATAAATGGAAAAATGGGCAGGCAGACACTAGTTTTGAATCTTTTGTAAATAATTCTATGTTTATTTCTCTGGAAGATGCGCTTGATACTGCTGCTGAAAACACTTCAATGATTGGATTTGATTTTGAAATTGAAAATTGGTGGAATGCAAAATGGATTCCATTATTTCATAATGGAGGAGGAGATTATATTTGTTATGATTGTGATGGAACTTTTACAGGACATGCAGGACAAATAATTGAATTCTGGCATGCAGATAATGACAGAAATGTCATAGCTCCAAATCTTGAAAGCTTTCTTTCTCAGTTAAATTTGTATTACGAAATAAATAAAAATAAAGATTTTGATGAGTATTTCGAAGTTGAAAAATCTACAGGATATCCCAAACAATTTATTGTTAGTTAAATAAAAAGAAACAAACGACTAAATTTCTTTTTTTCAATTCTTAAACATCAATTTAGACTCATTAAACTTTTATTAACAAAAAGTAAGACTTCATTGATTTATATTTGTAAGGCACAATTAATTCTAACATATTGTTTCTCATGAAAATAAAAACATTTTACTGTCTTTTTATTGTTGGTTTTTTCTCTGTATCGACTTACAGTCAGAATGTTAAGCTTTTAAAAATTGATCAGCTTAACGAAAGAATAAAAAACGGAAAAGACAGCACATATGTAGTCAATTTTTGGGCAACGTGGTGTGCGCCTTGTATTAAAGAATTACCGCATTTTGAAAAACTTGGAGCCGAACATAAATCAGAGAAACTGGCCGTTTTGCTGGTAAGTCTTGATTTTAAATCAAAACTGGCTTCGAATGTAGTTCCGTTTGTAAAAAGAAAAAACCTTAAAAATGAAGTTTTTCTTTTAAACGAAAGCAGTCCGCAGGAATTTATTGATCGAATAGATCCAAGCTGGTCGGGCAGTATTCCCGCAACGCTTTTTATAAAAGGCAGCAATCGAAAATTTATTGAAAGCGAATTTACCTATGAACAATTATTAACTGAATATAAAAAACTGTAAACCCATAAACCATTATGAAAAAAATAATCTTATTACTGACATTAGCACTTTCTGCTTTTCTTTCTCAGGCGCAGACAGGAACAACTCTTAAAGCGGGAGATGCTGCACCGGATTTTAAACTGAAAAATGTTGACAATAAAGAAGTTTCTTTTGGAACTTTTAAAGATGCTAAAGGTTATATCGTAGTTTTTACCTGTAATACATGTCCTTACGCAGTTGGTTACGAACAGAGAATTATCGACTTAGATAAAAAATTTAAACCACAGGGATATCCGGTAATTGCTATTAATCCAAATGATCCGGAAGCTTCTACTGCCGATACATTTGCTAAAATGCAGGATTTGGCAAAAGAAAAAAAATATCCTTTTCCATATTTATTTGATGCAGGACAAAAAATTACAGACGAATACGGAGCAAAACGTACACCGCACATTTTTATCGTTTCTAAAACTTCAAAAGGAAATGTAGTAGAATATGTTGGCGCAATCGACAACGATCCGGAAGGGAATAATCCTCAAAAAATAAAATATGCAGAAGATGTTATTGCATCTTTAAAAAGCGGACAAAAACCAGCTGTAACACAAACCAAAGAAATTGGGTGTACAGTAAAAAGAAAAGCGAAAGCTTAATTTAGATTTTAATTTTTGAAAAACGCCTCAGATTCTGAGGCGTTTTTTTATAGAATAGTTTCGTTTATTTTTTGTTCTTTCAGCTCCAGTTCGGCAATAATCTGCCTTTTCATTGTCGTGTGTATATAATCTTTTGCTTCTGCGTAAGAAACAGTATATTTTCGTGGAATATCCTGTAAATGAACCGGAAAATGAGAAAGTAATTTGTTGTAATAAATATCCAGTTCTCTATTATTGGGCATTTCAAATTTTAGTTTAATTTGAAATCTTCTCAATAAAGCCGAATCGATACTATTGTAAAAATTCGTTGCACAAATCAATAAACTATCTGTTGGGAAATAATCAATAAGCTGAATGATGGTATTAACCAGACGTCGCATTTCGGCAACATCTTTATCATCGCTTTCACGGCTTTTTCCAATCTGATCAAATTCATCTAAAAATAAAACCGCTTTTTCGCGAATCGCTTTATCAAAAATGGTTTTTACATTTTTAGAGGTTTCACCAATTTTGGCATTAATCAGAGTGCTGAGGTTTATAATGACAATGCTTTTATTTAAAGCTGTTGCAATTGCTTTTGCTGTTGTTGTTTTACCGCAGCCGGAATGTCCGTGAAGCAGTATTTTATTATCAACTTTAAGATTGTACTTTTTTAATTCCTCAATATATTTGTGCTCTTTAATCGTTTGATTTAAAGCCAGTTTGTTTTCTTCACTAAAAAGAAGATCGTCCAGTGCAATTTTTTCAGTATCAGTTACAACAAGTTCGTGCAAATTCATTTTGAGATTGTATTTGGTGCAAAATTAGACTTTATTCTGCAATATTCTCGTTCCAGATTTCTTTTCCTAGAAAGCGGTTTCCAAAAATAGAAGTTCCCACTCGTACCATATTCGAACCTTCGGCAATGGCCAGTTCTAAATCCTGCGACATCCCCATAGAAAGTTTTAAATTAGTTAGACCTTCAATTTTAGCTTCGTAAATTTCATCCCGTATTTCGCGGAGTAATCGTAAAGAAGGTCTCATTTTTTCTTTTTCGACATCTAATAAGCCAATCGTCATTAAACCTTTGATTTTTAACGATTCATATTTTTTTATTTCTCTAATAAACGAAATCACATCGGCAGGAGCCAGTCCAAATTTACTTTCCTCAAAAGAAGTATTAACCTGAATAAAAACATCTAGAGTCCGGTTTTCTTTTAGAAGCTGTTTGTGCAATTCTTCTGCCAGACTTAACCGGTCAAGAGACTGAATACAAGTTACATATTTCAAAACATCTTTTACTTTGTTAGTCTGTAAATGACCAATAAAATGACGTTCGATATTTAGATTTCTTAATACAGAATCCTTATCGCGCAATTCCTGCATTTTGTTTTCGCCCATTAAAGTTTCTTCGGCCTCAAAAGCAATTTGAATACGCTCTGCAGGGACCGTTTTCGTTGCCAGCAATAATTGAACATCCGTAACATTTCTCCCCGAAATTCCGCAGGCTTTTTCGATACGATCATGAACCTCTTTTAAATTGAAAATAATATCCTCTTTCATACACACAAAGATATTAGAAAACTGGATTGTAAAAAAGATCCAGTTTTTACTATAGAAACTAGTCCAGTAAAAATGCTAAACCAGACCAGAAAATGCCCGAAAATGAAAAAACTGGATTATTTAATGGTTAGGTATCCTAACTAATTTTGTCATGGCAATAAAGTCAAATTAAAATCAAATTAAGATGAGTAAATCAATTTTTTATCATGCAGGTTGTCCAGTTTGCGTAAGCGCAGAACACGACATTTTAAATTTAGTTAAAGATGTTGAAGTTGTAAACATCGGAGAAGACAGATCTCGAATTGCTGAGGCTCAAAAAGCAGGAATACAATCTGTTCCGGCTCTTGTAACGCCAAACGGAAATGTACTGCACATTAATTTTGGTGCTTCTATCGAAGAAGTAATCGGGTAAATATAAATACCTCTTTGGAGTCATTTCCAAAGAGGTTTTATAAAGCATAAGCAAAACAACAAACAATAAATATAAAATAACAATGAAAGTAGCAGTATGGGATACTTATGTAACCCGAAAAGACGGCAAAATAATGCATTTTGATATTTTGGTTGATGAAAATACAGACGATGCAAATCAGGTTTTTGAATATGGAAAACAATACCTTAAATCAGTTTTACAGGAAGGCCAGCCTTTAAGTTCTAAAGAATGCACATTTTGTCATATCGACAAAGCACCTGCAGATATCGAAGATCAAATTCTTAAAAACGGATTTTCGATTATAGAAATGGAAAACTGTTATTAATTTTTCGCTTAGAATTATTAATTTTTAGACTGAAAGTGTGGGGACTTTCAGTCTATTTTATTTAATGTAATTATGAAAAATATCTTCGATTTAGAAATTCAAAACAGCAGTTTAGACGGAAAAATTACAGCAGGTTTTGAACGTTTGTCTCAGGTTTTTAGAGTATTGTTGTGGGAAAAAGCAAAAAATCATGATTTGAGTCCAATACAAATTCAGGTTTTGATTTTTTTGAAACATCATTCAAAAAATAAGGCAACGGTAAGTTATATGGCAAAAGAATTTAATTTAACAAAAGCTACAGTAAGCGATACGGTTAGAATTTTAGAGAAAAAAAGTTATATAACAAAATCTGTAAATGAAAATGATTCCAGAAGTTACGCCATAGAGCTAACAGCAAAAGGGCTGGAAATGGTTCTTTTAACAGAAGATTTTACAGATCCGTTATTTGATTTGATACGAATGGTTCCTGAGAATGAAAAAAACGTTTTATGGAAAAACATTAGTTCAATTGTCGAACAGCTCCATACACTTCAAGTAATAAATGTTCAAAGTACCTGTCGTAACTGCGGTTATTTTCTACAGCAAAACGACGGTAATTATTGCCAGCTGATGAATATTAAATTGGAAACAAACGACATAAAACTAGATTGTATTGATCATAAACCAGTTCGTTTATAAATAACCGGCAAGTGCTTTTATGCCTTCTTCCATTTGTTCTTCGGTAAGTGATCCGTAGCCTAATCTTAAACCGTTTGAAGGATTCTTAAAACTGAATTTTTCCGGATTCATTATTTTTATTCCTTTTAAAAGCAGTGCCGTGCAGATTTTTTCTGCATCAATTTCTTTATTGGGCACAATCCAAAAAGCCAATCCGCCTTCGGGTTTGGTAAAAGTTACTTTATCTTTTAAATGAAGTTTACAAAGGTTTTCAAAATAATCTCTTTTGGCTTTATAAATGAGGTTTGTTTTTTTGAGATGCCTTTTGATTTTTCCTTCATTAATAAGACTCAAAACAGCTTCTTCCATAATATTATCACCCTGCACATCAATTATTTTTCGATGATTGGCCGCCTTTTGAATATTTTCGGCAGAACTTGCTAAATAGCCAATTCGCAAAGCCGGTGCAACAATTTTGCTTAAAGTACCAATGTAAATAAAGTTTTTAGCATTGCTATAACTCGAAATAGGCATAATAGGACGCTGACCAAAATGAAATTCATGATCATAATCGTCTTCAATAATCGTAAAACCATATTGATTTGAAAGTTCAATGAGTTTTAATCTCTTTTTGAGACTCATTGTTACCGTAGTGGGAAATTGATGATGAGGCGTTACATATATTGCTTTTACAGCTGTATTATTTTTGAGGTAATTTTCGACTTCATCTAAATTTAAACCGTCATTTGAAACACTTACAGGCAGTAAACTCGCTCCGGCATTTTCAAAAGCCTGCCAGGCCGGTTTATAACCTGGATTTTCAATCATAACAAAATCGCCTTTTGAAAACAGACAATGTGCAGCAAGATACATCGCCATCTGACTGCCTCGTGTTATACAAATTTGATCAAGAGAAACATTCATTCCTCTTTTAAAGTTGAGCATCTGTACAATGGCTTTTCTAAATTCGGTGTTGCCAAATTCGTTGCTGTAACCCATAATCTGCCAGCGTGATTTTCTGTTGAAAATTTCGCGATAAGCACGTGCCAGATCATTCATAGGTGCGAGACGGCTGTCAGGAAGTCCGTCATCAAAAACAAGATGTGCTTTAGGCTCGTCAACTGTGCTGTTGATTTTTTCTTCGGATTTTTTACCGGTCATGATTTCAGGAAGAACATCAGCAACAAAAGTGCCTTTTCGGTCAATGCTTATCAGCCAGCCTTCTGCAGTTAAAACATCGAGTGCTTCGATAACTGTGTTTCGGTTTACATTTAATAATCCTGCGATATTACGACTTCCGGGTAATGCATTTCCACTGGTAAGTTTACCAGATTTTATGGCATTAATCACAGCATCAGCAATTTGAAGGTATAATGCCTTATCTGATTTTTTGTCTAAATGGATTTCAAATTGCCAAGGTCGTAACATCTGGACTAGTTATTTATGTTAAAACTGTGTTATAGTGACAGTCCAAAGTTACAATATTTTTGTCATGCAATAATGCATCAACCTAAATATATTGAATATGGAAACGAAAGAACAAAAATTCTCATCAAAAGATTTTCACCAGACTTATGCCAGACCAACTTTTGTGATGCCGGATAAATTAATTCACAGAAATGTGGAAAATGCAGGTGTTCACGATCAATTTTCGGCAGAAAGAAAGCATCCTGTATTTTTTGTAGATCTTCCGAGTAAAAACGTAAGTATGACTATTGGCGGACTTCTTCCGGGACAGCTTACTAACCGACACAGACATACGTATGAAACTTTATTGTATGTAATTGAAGGTTCTGGTTATACCGAAATTGAAGATCAAAAAGTAGAATGGAAAGCTGGCGATGCCGTTTATATTCCTGCATGGACCTGGCACCGCCACCAAAATTTGAGCGATTCTGAAAACGCAAAATACATCGCAACAGAAAATGCGCCTCAATTGCAGAATTTAGGAGTGGCTTTAAGAGAAGAAGAAGGAAGAGATTTATAAATATTATCGAATGAAAAATACAAAACTAAAAGGTATTATTGCTTACCCGATAACACCATTTGATACAAATGAAAAAGTGGATATTTCGCTTTATAAACAATTGTTGGAACGGTTAATTGTTTCAGGTTCTCATGCTGTAGCGCCGTTAGGAAGCACAGGAGTAATGCCGTATTTAAATGATGAAGAAAAAGAAGCCATAACAGAAGCTACAGTAGAACAGGTAAAAGGCAGAGTTCCAATTTTAGCAGGCGTTTCTAATTTAACTACAGAACGAACTATTTATCATGCAAAAGCAGCCGAAAAAGCGGGAGTAGATGCTGTCATGATTATTCCTATGAGTTACTGGAAACTAAGCGATGACGAAATTGTAAAGCATTATGATGCGGTTGCCAGTAAAATTTCAATCCCTATTATGGCTTACAATAATCCTGCAACAGCAGGAATCGATATGTCGCCGGCTTTACTAAAACGTATTTTAGAAATACCAAATGTAACCATGATTAAGGAAAGTACCGGAGATGTACAGCGAATGCATTATTTAAAGAAAGAATTTGGCGAAAATGCCGCTTTTTACAACGGATCAAATCCGCTGGCGCTGTCTGCTTTTGCGGCAGGAGCATCCGGATGGTGTACTGCAGCTCCTAATTTAATTCCGGAATTGAATATTGCTTTATACAATGCTGTTCAGGAAAATGATTTTCAGGAAGCGCAAAAGTTATTTTACAAACAGATTAATTTACTGCGGTTTATTGTAGAAAAAGGACTTCCAAGAGCAATTAAAGCAGGACTTACTATTCAGGGAATTGATGGCGGACATTTGAGAAAACCTTTGGAACCGCTTACTGAAAGAGAGAGCAGTGATCTAAGCAGTATTTTGAACTTAATAAGTTCTAATTAAAAACAAAGGCATAGTTGTATTGACTATGCCTTTTTTATGTTTGATTAAATTTTATTTGCTAAAAGTTCTGTCAGCAAGATTTTGATGTTAACAGAAGCGCACGCAATTCCTTCATCGGCTGCGCCATAATAAATATAAAGTTCATCATCATCGTCCAGAATAGTTCCTGTTGGAAAACAAACATAATTTACATAGCCTTTTAATTCCCACGGCTGATCCGGAATAAAGAGCGGATAAGGAAGTCGTGCAATTTCTTTTGTAGGATCATCAATATCCAAAAGTGCCGCACAGGCCACGTACATATAACCGTTTATAGTGTCATGAACACCATGATAAATTAAAAGCCAGCCATATTCTGTTTCTATAGGAGGAGCTCCGTTTCCTAAATAACTTAATTCGTGGGTGAATTTTGGATCCAGTACAATATGATTTTTAAAATCGAGCATATATTTTTTCCAGAATTCCTGATTTAAGTCGTCAAGATTATCAACAGAAGCAATCTGAATTCCTGGGCGTATTCGATGCAGGAAATGCAGTTTTCCGTTTATCTTTCTTGGAAAGAATACCACATTTTTGTCCCATACATAACTGCTTCCCGTGCTGGGCTGAAAATATTTAATATTTAAATCCTGCTGATGTTTTATAAGTGAGCGCAGTTCGTCGCCGGATAATTGAGGAACAACAATGCCGTGTTTGGTAAAGTTTTTTAAATCAGAAGAAGTAGCTACACAACCAAAAGCATTTTCACCATCATAACCGCAATAGGAAAGATAAAAAAGATCATCAATTTTTACAATTCGTGGATCTTCGACACCATATTTTTCGTTTTCAGTTTCAGGAACTATAACAGGGTATGTATATCGTTCTTCGATAGTAAGCGGATCTGAAAGGCGGCAGTAACCAAGGGTAGAGTGGTTTCCTAATGCAACGGCTCTGTAAAAAATATGTATTTTTCCGTTGTCTGCAATAACTGCCGGATTTAGAACGCCTTCAAATTCAAAATCTAATTCGGTCTTAGTGATAATTAATCCATGTTTGTGTATCATAAAGCTTTCTTTTTTTAGATCATTTTAATAAAATTACACTAAATGTCAAAAACTTGATTTACATAACATCTTAAAATTCTTTCATAATTTGGTATAAAAAAAGCTTGCAGATAACTACAAGCTTTTTAATTTTTTCATGAAGAGAGGAAAAACTTCATTTAATTCATCAAATAAAGGATTATTACGATGTTTAAGTTTTATTTCAGTGAAAAGTTTTAATCCCAGAGCAAACTGTGTAGCTTCGTATGGATTATCAAATATGTTTTTATCTTTTATTCTCTGGATAATTCCAAAAATCTCGTCGTGATTATCAAATTCAATTCCGAGTTCCTTTGCAGGTTCGGTATCGCCATTTGCATATTCCTTTAAGCTTAATGTCAAATAATATTTGTTTGATCTTTTTTGCATGATACTAAAATTTCAATTTTACTTTAACCATTTGTCTACAATGGTTTTAAATGTTTCTTTATATTGTTCGCCAACAGTAATTTCTGTTTTATCAATAAAAATAGAATTTTTGCTTATGGCGTTTATTTTATCCAGCGATACAATAAATGAGCGGTGAACACGCATAAATTTTGACGATGGTAATTTTTCTTCTAAGGCTTTTAATGAAATCAGGGATAATATCGCTTTTTGATTATCATCTAAGTGAACTTTTACATAATCTTTTAGGCTTTCGATGTAGAGTATTTCTTTTAAAGAAATACGAACCCATTGGTATTCAACTTTTAAAAAGATGAATTCATCATCGGATGTAATAGGCTGAAAATTGTTTGAAGCTTCTTCTGTTATCTGCAGCACTTTATTTGCCGCCCGTAAAAATTCTTCGTAGCTAAAAGGTTTTAAAAGATAATCAACCGCATTTACCTTATAACCTTCAATTGCATAATGATTGTAAGCGGTTGTAAAAACAATTTTTGGTACTTGTCCCGGCTGTTCCTGCAAAAGTCTGGCAAGTTCCATTCCGGTTAAGTTGGGCATATTAATATCCAGAAAAACAAGATCCGGTTGTTTTTCTCTAATCAGGCTCATCGCTTCAACTGCATTATCGCAGCTTGCGGTTAATTGTAAAAAAGGAGTTTGATAGATAAAAGTTTCAACCAGTTTTAGTGCCAGAGGTTCGTCATCTACTGCTATACATTTTAATACCGTCATTATTCTAAATTTATTTGCAGTTTTACATTGTACATTCCGTTTTTAGCCAAACCGGCAATCAGTGTGTGTTTGTTAGGATAAATCAAATGCAGTCTTCGTTTTGTATTGGTTAAACCAATGCCGCCTTCATCTGTAATAGACGTTTTTTCAAAATAAGTGTTTTCGACTTCAAACTCCAGATTGCTGCCCTTTTGCTTTAACGAAATATGAATTTCACTTTTATCTGTGGCATGAATTCCATGTTTAAAAGCATTTTCTACTAAAGGTAGTAATAACATTGGAACAATTGGATAATCATGAATTTTTTCTGGAATATCAGTTGTTATCGTTAGTTTTTTATTGGCACGAAGTTTCATAAGCGAAATAAAATCTCTCATAAATTCAGCTTCTTTTAGCAATGTTGTTCTTTCTTCTGTGCTGTACAATAAATAACGCATCATTCGGCTCAGCGTATGAAGTGCATTTCTGGAATCTTCGATATCAGTATAGGTTAATGAATAAATGCTGTTTAATGAATTAAAGAAGAAATGCGGATTGATCTGCGCTTTCAGCATGGCAAGTTCTGCTGCTGTTTTGTCCTGTTCTAATTTTTGTTTGTATTGTGCCGCTTTCTGCCAGTGCTGTAACATCGCCCAGCTCGTGCTTATTCCTAAAACCAAAAGTGTAAGCATGAACACATAATTGTCAAAATATGGGTTTCGGTATTTTTTAAAACCAAGAATCGCAGTAATTTTATTGTGAAGATCGGTTTGAGAAGTATATAAATAAGCAATAATCTGAAAGCCGAAAATAACCAGAATAGCCCAAAATAAAAACGGCGAAGTATTATCTTTAATAATCGTTTTAGGAACTATTATTTTTGCATTAGTATAAAAAATGAACATTAACAGAAACAGGATAATGATCTGCCAAAGCCAGAAAATTGCAGGAAGCACAACATTCCAGGTTAAGGGGATATAAAACAACATTATAAATCCCAATAATAACCAGCCAAGAATGTGTAATCCGGTAAATAAATAAGGTCTGTATAGGTTTGATGCCATTACGATTTTCTACTTTTTAGGCAATATTACATTTTATTTACATGCGATTAAGAAGCAATCGCTCAACGCAGAATTACAGTCTCTAAAAACCATTTTAGAGCCGATGAGTTTTGAAATTAAACACTTGTTTAATTTTTAAAAATCTCCATCGTGTGAAAGGACATCTTTATCGATTGTCTTTCCGTTTTCGTCTATTTGAAAATTTTCGCGTGTTATATTTTATTTCTTTTGTTGTCATATAATCGATAATTACATATTATTTCAAATGAATAAGCAATCATTTTTAAGCATCCTTGCAGCATCACTTCTTATCGCATCATGCGGTAAAAATGATAAATCGGCTCAGGCCGGAGGTGCACCGCAGATTAAAGAATATAAAACTGTGACTTTACAGTTGGAATCAGCGACTTTAAACAGCGATTTTCCGGCTAGTATTCAGGGACAGCAAAACATAGAAATCCGACCAAGGGTTGAAGGATATATCGATAAAATTTTTGTAGATGAAGGTGCTGTTGTAAAAACAGGACAGCCTTTGTTTAAAATCAGCGCTCCAGAATATGAGCAGCAGGTTCGTACTGCGACAGCAGCGATTAAAAGTGCTCAGGCCGATTTAAGTTCTGCAAAACTGGCTGTAAACAAAGTAAAACCTTTGGTTGAAAAAGGAATCATTAGTAAATATGATTTAGAATCAGCACAATACACATACGAATCAGCTGTGGCCGCTTTAGCTCAGGCAAATGCCGCTTTGGTAAATGCTAAAGTTAATTTAGGATATACTACAGTTACAAGTCCGGTAAACGGAGTTGTAGGTTCGATTCCGTTTCGTTTAGGAAGTTTGGTAAGTTCAAATACTGCTGATCCTCTAACAACAGTTTCAAGCATTGGAAACGTTTATGCTTATTTCGCTATGAACGAAAAAGCGCTTTTAAATTTTACTAAAGATGCAGGAGCTTCATTAAATCAAAAAATTAAAAATTTACCAGCAGTTTCTTTAGTTCTTGCAGATGGAACAGCGTATGATGAAAAAGGTCATATCGAAACGGTAAACGGTTTAATTAATACAGAAACAGGTTCTGTAAACGTAAGAGCACGTTTTCCTAACTCTAAAGGAATTATTAGAAGCGGAAGCAGCACAACAGTAAGAATTCCTAATGAAGTAAAAAATTCAATAATCGTTCCTCAGAGTGCGACATTTGAACTTCAGGATAAAATTTTTGCTGTAGTTGTAGGTAAAGACAGAAAAACGAAAAATGCCAATATTACAGTGCTTGACAATTCAGCAGGAAACTATTATGTGGTAACCAGCGGTTTAAAAGCTGGCGATGAAATTGTATTAGAAGGTGTTGCCTCTTTAAAAGAAGGAACAGAAATCAAAGCTCAAAATCAAAAGCCTGAAACGGTTTATGCTGACTTAAAATAAAAAAAATGTTTAAAAAGTTTATACAAAGACCTGTACTATCGACGGTAATATCTGTTATTATTGTCATTCTGGGTGTTTTAGGATTAATTGAGCTTCCTATTTCTCAATATCCTGATATTGCACCGCCAACAGTAAACGTGTCTGCAAGTTATACAGGAGCCAATGCAGATGTAGTATTAAAAAGTATCGTAATTCCGCTTGAGGAACAGATTAATGGTGTAGAAAACATGACTTACATGACTTCTACAGCAACAAATGATGGTAATGCTTCGATTAAAATTTTCTTTAAAGTAGGAACAAATCCTGATTTAGCAGCGGTAAACGTGCAAAACAGGGTTTCCAGAGCTACGAGTTTATTACCGGTCGAGGTAACTCAGGCTGGGGTTACTGTAACCAAAAGTCAGAGTAGTAACTTATTGATTTTCTCTTTATATAGTGAAGACAAAGCTTACGATCAGACGTTTCTTCAAAATTATGCCAAAATTAACCTTGTACCACAAATTCAGCGTGTAGTTGGTGTGGGAGATGTTACCGTTTTTGGTGCCAAAGATTATTCGATGAGAATCTGGCTGAAACCAGACGTAATGCAGCAATACAAACTGATTCCAAGCGATATTTCGGCATCACTTGCAGAACAAAATATCGAAGCGGCACCAGGTAAATTTGGTGAAAACGGAAATCAGGCTTTTCAATATGTAATTAAATATAAAGGACGTTTAACAAGTGCTCAGGAATTTGAGAATATTGTTATAAAATCAGTTGGAAACGGGCAGATGCTTCGCCTTAAAGATGTGGCTAAAGTAGAGCTTGGATCATTAAGTTATGCTTCGACTATTAAAACAAACGGTGTAGAATCTGCGGCGATGGCAGTAAGCCAGACTCCGGGATCTAATGCACGTGATGTAATTAATAATTCGAAAAAACTGATTGAAGAAGCAGCAAAAAATTTCCCGAAAGGAGTTAAATATACTACGCTGGTTGACGTTAACGAGAATCTGGATGCTTCTATCGAAAAAGTAGTGCATACTTTAGTTGAAGCCTTTATTTTGGTTTTTATCGTAGTATTTATTTTCCTTCAGGATTTTAGATCGACTTTAATTCCGGCAATTGCGGTTCCGGTTGCAATTGTAGGTACATTTTTCTTCCTGAATTTATTTGGATTTACAATTAACTTATTAACGCTTTTTGCGATGGTACTCGCAATTGGTATTGTGGTCGATGATGCGATTGTGGTTGTAGAGGCGGTGCACGCCAAACTTGATCACGGTTACAAATCGGCTAAGAAAGCTACAATACATGCGATGGACGAGATATCGGGGGCGATTATTTCTATCACGCTTGTAATGGCTGCGGTTTTTATTCCGGTAACTTTTATTACCGGATCAACCGGAGTTTTCTACAAACAGTTTGGTATTACACTGGCTGTGGCGATTATTCTTTCGGCAGTAAATGCCTTGACATTAAGTCCGGCATTGTGTGCTTTGCTTTTAAAACCGCATGCTGACGATCATAAACACAAAAGCTATTTACAACGTTTTTATACATCGTTTAACGTAGCATTCGATAATGTTACTCAAAGATACAAGCGTTCTGTAAGTTTCCTTTCAGCAAAAAAATGGATTCCGGTGGCTTCAATTGTTATCGCTGGTTTAGCATTATTTTATATGATGAAAACTACGCCTTCAGCTTTCGTACCTTCTGAAGATCAGGGAACTGTTTTTGCTAACATCAGCTTACCGCCATCAGCTTCGATGGAACGTTCTGATGTTATTGCTAAAAGAGTAGACAGTATTGCGAAAACTATTCCGGGCGTAAAAAACACACTTCGTATTGTTGGGCAGAACTTTACAGCAGGAGCGGGTAGTGCTTACAGTATGGTTATTGTAAAATTAATGCCTTGGGATAAACGTGATTTAAGTGTAGACGATGTAATTGGACAGCTTTTTGCCAAAACAAGCGGTATTCGTGAAGCTAGTATTTTCTTCATTTCTCCGCCTACAATTCAGGGATTTGGACAAAGCGGTGGATTTGAATTTCAATTACAGGATAAAGGTGGACATACAACAGCTGAATTTTACAAAGTAAACAACGAATTCTTAGCCAAACTGGCTGAACGTCCGGAGATACAATATGCAACAACACCATTTAACCCTGGTTTCCCGCAGTACATGATGGATATTAATCTGGCAAAAGCCAAAGATGCAGGAGTTTCTGTAAACTCAATTTTATCGACCATGCAGGGATATTATGGGGGATTGTATGCTTCGAATTTCAACAAATTTGGAAAACAATATCGTGTTATGATTCAGGCTTCGCCGGAGTTTAGAACTAATACACAAGGGTTAAATAAAATTTTTGTTCGTAACAGTGCCGGAAACATGGCACCAATTACTGAGTTTGTAAAAATGACCAGAGTTTTTGGTCCGGAATCAATTTCAAGATTTAACTTATTTACATCTATTGCGATTACAGGTGCGCCAAAACCAGGATTTAGTTCCGGAGATGCTATTAAAGCCATTCAGGAAGTTGCAGCAGAAAATCTTCCGGCTGGTTATGGTTATGAGTTTTCTGGTTTAACGCGTGAGGAATTAGCATCAGGAAGTGAAACGATTTTTATCTTTATTTTATGTTTGGTATTCGTTTATTTCCTTTTAAGTGCGCAGTACGAAAGTTACATTCTTCCATTTGCGGTATTGTTCTCAATTCCGTTTGGACTGGCAGGAGCATATTTGTTCTCGATTATATTCAAACTAAACAGTAATATTTACCTTCAGATTTCCTTAATCATGCTTATTGGACTTCTCGCGAAGAATGGTATTTTGATTGTCGAATTTGCTTTAGACAGAAGGAAAAAAGGATTGCCTATTCTACAGGCTGCAGTTGAAGGAGCCGTTGCACGTTTGCGTCCAATTTTAATGACTTCATTTGCCTTTATCTTAGGACTTGTTCCGTTAATGTTCGCAACAGGAGCCGGTGCGGTAGGTAACAAATCGATTGGAACTGGAGCTGTAGGAGGTATGTTAATTGGAACTATTTTAGGGGTATTTGTTATTCCAGTTCTGTTTATCATTTTCCAAACATTACAGGAAAGAGTGAGTGGTCCGCCAAAGGAAAATTATGACGACGACGACGATGAAGAAGAAATTCATTTACTAGAAGCTCACAAGGAGTAAAATTAAATTAAAACAAAGATGACGAATAGTTCAAATAAATATATTCTTATGGTAATAACAGCCGCACTTTTAAGTGCGTGCTCTGTTACCAAGAAATACGAACGTCCCACTACTTTAAAAACAGATCAATTGTACCGCGATCAGGCTTCGGCAGATACGACTACAATTGCCGATATGCCGTGGCAGAGTGTTTTTAAAGATGAGAAACTAAATGCCTTGATTCAAAAAGGTTTAGATCAAAATCTTAACCTGAAAAATGCCATTGAAAATATCGTTCAGGCACGAGCTTCTTTACGTCAAAGTAAATTAGCTTATTACCCAACTTTGCAACTGGATGCAAGCGCAACACATACTAAACAGTCTGAAGCAGGGCTTAACTTTCCGCCGGGAATTAATATTAATACGTTAACTACAACCTATAAACTGGGATTAAGTACTTCTTGGGAAGCTGATATCTGGGGAAAACTAAGCAGTTCTAAAAGAGCCGCTCTGGCTAGTTATTTAGCAACCGATGCAGCGAAACAAGCTGTTCAGACACAATTAATTTCTGATATTGCCAATAATTATTTTCTGCTTTTAGCGTATGATAAACAGCTGAAGATCACAGAAGAAACCTTAGAAAGCCGTATTAAAAATGTTGAAACGATTAAAGCTTTAAAAGAAGGTGCAATCGTAACCGGTGCAGCTGTCGTGCAGAGTGAGGCCAACCAGCATGCGGCAGAGGTTTTGATTCCGGATTTAAAACAAAGTATCCGTGAGACCGAAAACGCTATTAATATTTTATTAGGACAAGGTCCGGGACCTATTGACAGAGGTGAATTAGGAACGCAGACTATTCCTGAAAATATTGCTGTTGGAGTTCCTTCTCAGTTATTACAAAATCGTCCGGACGTTCGTCAGGCTGAGTTTAATTTCAGAGTGGCTTTTGAATCTACAAATCTGGCTAAAACCTATTTTTATCCAAGTTTAACGCTTACAGCGAGCGGTGGTTTCTCGAATTTAGAATTAAAAGATTTCTTTACTAATTCTATTTTTTATTCGATTATTGGAGGACTAACACAGCCAATTTTTAATCAGGGCAAAAACAAAGTGAGATTAACAACAGCACAATCACAGCAATTACAGGCATACAATAATTTCCAGTTAAGTCTTTTAACAGCAGGGCAGGAAGTTTCAAATGCTTTGTATGCTTATCAAATGGCAGTTGAAAAACAAGATTCAAGAGAAAAACAAATTGAAGCTTTGGTAAAAGCAGTAGATTTTACAGAACAATTATTAGAGTACAGTTCAGCTACGAATTATACAGATGTATTAACATCGCAGCAAAACCTTTTAGCAGCACAGTTAAGCGGTATTAACGATAACTTACAAAAGCTGCAGGCGCTGGTTAATTTATACAGAGCTTTAGGCGGAGGCTGGAAATAAGATGAAGTAAAACTCTTAAAAATATCCGTTTGTCGTTTAAATCGTGTCTTTTGTCTAAAAAATAGTACAATACCACAATATTGATATACTTTTGTAACCGTTTAGATGAATTTCAATTTAGAGACAAACAATAAAACTCCACAAAAAGATCATATCAGTTCCAATGATCGCTATTAAATTAAAATAAACATGACTAAAAGCGCTCCCGAAACGGAGCGTTTTTTTTATACTGTTTTATCAAATTTACATCGGCAAAAAACTCCTGCTCGTCGATTAATTCTTCGGTTCGGTATAATGAATGTCTTAAACTTGAATATTGGCATTAATTTCGATTATTCTTAAATGAAATTAATTCTAAAAACCTAGAAAGATGAAAAAGTTAGTATTCGCCGCAATGTTATTTATGAGCGTATTTTTTGCTCAGGCACAAGTTTCGATTAACGTAAATATAGGAACGCCGCCAAGCTGGGGACCGCAAGGCTATGATGATGACAGATATTATTATTTACCAGATATCGATGTGTATTATGATGTAAATCAGAGTGTGTTTATTTATGATAATGGAGGGAAGTGGATTCGTGAAAAAAGACTTCCGTCAAGATACAGACAATATGATTTGTATTCAGGATATAAAGTAGTTTTAACAGATTACAGAGGAGATGCTCCTTATACATATCACACAAAACACAGAGCTAATTATCCAAAAGGTTACAAAGGTCAGCCTCAGAAAAACAGAGGAGAAAAACCAGTTAAAAGTGCCAAATCTCCAGGCAAATCAAAGTCTGATAACAAAGGAAAAGGAAACAATAACGGAAAAGACCATGGGCATTCTGATAAAAGTAATGATCATCCACAAGGGAATCGTCGCTAATTAAATTTAAAAATAACCAAATAAAAACGCCTCCTTTCTGAGGCGTTTTTTTTATAGATATATCTAAAATATATTATTGAGCAGTTTTTACTTTGTGCCCGTATAAACCAAACGATAAAATAATTACAAAACATACAAGCGGAATAATATATCCAGCTTGAATATCATCGTGTTTAATATCAATTAAAGTTCCCATTCCGTAAGGCAAAATGGCACCGCCCACTATAGACATTACCAGCCATGAAGAACCTGTTTCTGTATTTGATTTTAAACCAACTAATCCTAAAGAGAAAATAGTTGGGAACATGATCGACATAAAGAAACCAATACCGCCTAATGCATAAATTACCACAATTCCGGTTCCGTAAATGGCTAATAAACAAAGCACAATACTGGCAATGCAATAAATAGAAAGTAATACGTAATCTTTAACAAATCTCAGGAAGAAAGTTCCAATGAAACGTCCTGCCATAAATAAGAAGCCGTAAATACCAAGGTAATATCCGGCTGTTTTTTCGTCTAAACCAGCACCTTGCTGTGCAATTCTAATAAAGAAACTTGTAATACAAACCTGAGCACCTACATAAAAGAACTGTGCAATAACAGCCCAGCTTAAATGACGGAATTTTAAAACAGAGAAAAATCCGGGTTTAATTTCAGCTTCTGTATGCTGTGGTTTCATAGAAGGCAAATGCATGAAGTAAAAGATTACCGCTACTAAAACCAAAACGCTTCCCAGAATAATATAAGGCATTTTTACTGCAGCCGCTTCGCCTAATAAATATGCTGTTTTTTCAGCTTCCGGCATTGCTGCCATTTGTTCTTTTGTATGATTTGTTCCCGAAAGGATAAATAATGAACCCACAATTGGAGCCACCATAGCCGCTAATCCGTTAAAAGATGCCGCTAAATTTAATCGTTTAGAAGAAGATTCAGCAGGACCTAAAATCGCTGCGTAAGGATTTGCACTTGTTTCCAAAATTGTTAATCCGCAGCCAATTACAAATAAAGCAAATAAGAATAATTCATACGTTCTGGTGTTAGCAGCAGGAACGAATAAAAAAGCTCCGGCTGCGAAAACCAGCAGTCCGGTAATAATACTGTTTTTGTAACCAAATCTTTTTATCAGCATTCCGGCCGGAATCGCCATAATAAAATAGGCAAAAAACACCGAAGTGTCAATTAAAGTCGATTGACGATTGTTTAATTCGCACGCCTTTTTCAGGTGTGGAATCAAAATAGAATCCAGATTGTGTGCCATTCCCCAAAGGAAAAACAAGCTGGTAATTAAAATAAATGGCAGAAGATAGTTGGTTTTTCCTCCCTCTGTAGGCACTTCGTGCTGATCGCCGGTTTGGTTTGTTATTTGCATTTGTTAGATAGTTTAGTTTTTTGAATAGGTTCAAAGAGACAAAGTTGTATAGTGACAAAGTTTTTTGTAGAGACGCATCGTAATGCGTCTAAGTTTAGAGAAGAAATCTCTGTTACTCTGCAACTTTGTTTCTTTGTCTCTTTAAAAAGATTATTTCTTTTTGACAAGAAGTAAATGATCACACACCAAAACCACTTCACCTCTTTGGTTAATGATTTCAACATGTTCAGTTACAGTTCCCATTTCTGGATTTTTGGCTTCGCCTTTTTCAGAAATCGTAATTTCAGAATGAATCGTATCGCCAATGTGTACCGGTTTTACGAATCGCATTTTATCGTATCCTCTCGAAAAAGCTTCTGGATTAATTTCAGATGCTGTTAAACCGATTCCGATTGCAAAAACCATAGTTCCGTGTGCAATACGCTGTCCGAAAGGCTGTGTTTTACACCATTCTTCATCCATGTGATGCGGGAAAAAATCTCCCGTATGTCCGGCGTGAACAACAAAATCCGTCTCGGTTATCGTTCTGCCAAGTGTAACTCTTTTATCATTAAGCTGATAATCTTCAAAAAAGGTTGATTTGAAATACATGTTTTTTGTTTTTTGGTTTTGAACCATATAAGTGATATAAGATAATTTAAGCAGTAAACTATGCACAAAAATTATATGAACTTATATGACTTATATGGTTTAAAATTTTATGTTTTTATAATTTTTCTAATGAAACACCGCCGTTGTTACTGCTGATATAGCAGGCTTCTACTACTTTCATTGTGTCCAGAACGTCTTGTACGCTTGCTAATAATTTTGAATCAGAACCTTCTTTAAATCGCATTAAATTTGACATAGTTCCAATGAAAGCTTCCGGAAACCAAGAACCTTCCAGTTCAACTTTTTTCCATTCGTACTTTCCGTTTTCATCTTCTAATGCATATTCAAAAATGTCTGGTAATCCGTCAGGATAATTCATTAATAATCCCATTTTTGCTTTAATGGCACCTTTTGTTCCTTCCCATTTAATGTAACTTTCTTCGTGGTTTGGACCAAAATGGTGATCATGATTTGTATTGATTACCACATGTTTATCTTCTCCATAATCTAAAATAATTGTAGAACGGCTCGATGATAATTTTTTAAGCGGATGTTTAGCTGTTTTTGCATAAACACCTTTTGGATTTCCTAAAAATGACCTGATGCAATCGATATAGTGAACACTATGAAAAAGAATTTCCAATCTGGGATGTTCCTTAATCAACGGAAACAATTCCCAAGGTGTGTTTACGGTTACTTTAAATTCTAGATCGTATAAATCGCCAATTAAACCTTCGTTAATCAGATATCTTGCAGCGCTTACAAATGGCGAAAAACGAAGCTGAAAATTGATTGCTGCCACAAGATTTTTTCTTTCGCATACTTCCACGATTTCTTTGGCTTGTGCCAAATCATTTCCCATTGGTTTCTGAATCAAAACTGCTGAACCGTCAGGCAATTGTTCTAAGATTTCGATGTACTGATCCGGAAGAACCGTAATATCATAAACAGTATTTGAAGGCGCATTTTTAACCGCTTCGGCTACATTTTCAAAAACATGTTTAATATCGAATTCTTTTGCCAGATCATGTGCTTTTGAAATCGTTCTGTTTGTAATGCCAAAAACGGTAAATCCGGCCATTTTGTAAGCTGGCAGATGCGCGTCTTTTACAATACCGCTCGCGCCGATAATAACAATAGGCTGATCTGTTTGAGGCAGTAAAGGTTTATATGGAATATTCATATCTAAATAATTTTTTCAATAGCATTTTGAGTTTCTTCTAAAAGTGTTTTCGACGGAATATCCGTTTCAATTGCTTTTAAAACCATCTGATCGATAAGTTCTGTTACTTTTGGCCAGATTGGGGTTTGCGGTAATGTCAGCGCATTTTCATGCAGCATTTCCAATTTATGGTAGTACGGAATCACATGATTGATTTCAGCATCTTTCCAAGTCGATTTTCTGCATCCGATACCGCCTTCGTTTGTAAGCAGTTTGTCGCTTTCGGCAGTAGTGGCAAATCGCAGGAAATCGTAGGCTAACTGCTGGTTTTTACTTCCGGTTCCAATGGTGTATAACCAGTACACATTCAGCGAAGCTGTTTTATGGTCAGGATCATGAGGAAGTTCAGTAATATCTACTTTTCCTTTTACTCTCGATTCGCCAATAACTTCACACATTGAAGCAAATCCAAACCAATTGATAGACATTGCCGCTTGTCCTTCGGCGAAAGCCATTCCGGCTTCTACAGACCCAAAATTCTTAGAACCCGGATGAACTGCAATTGCTGTGTTTACAATAGTTCGGTAATAATCTAAAGCTTTTTCGGCAGCAGTATGATTTATATTAATTTGATTTTGATTATCTAAAAGAGATCCGCCTCGTGTCCATAACTGCAGGCAGAAATCAAAAACCATGTTATGACCGTCTGGATAATTGGCAAAAACACAGCCATACAAATTATCTGCCGGACGGTTAAAATATGTGGCAATCTGGGTGAACTGCTCCCAGTTTTTTGGAGGGAACAATTCGTAACCAAATTGTTTCTTAAAATTTTCTTTTTCGGTTTGATTTTCGAATAAATCTTTTCTGTAAATCAAACATTCCGGACCGTCATGAAAAGGAAGCCCGTACGTACCGCCGTTTATCTGCTGTAAATGTAATAATGACTTATGCCAGCCTTGTGGATAATCCTGAGGTGCATTTTTATTGATAAATGAAGTTAAATCCAAAACCGCTTTTTCATTGGCAGCATCAAAAATCCAATCAGTATTTAAATGTGCAATGTCCCAGTCTCCGTTTTTTAAACCTTCTTTTGTAATGGTTTCTTCGTAAAGATCGTGCAGTTCAAGCGGTATCATTTCAACTTCAATCTGAATATTGTTTTTCAGACAAAATGCATCCCACAGTTTTTGCAGCGTACTTTCGAAAGGAGAAAATTTTCTAACGGCGATTCTGAATTTTTCCATGATTTATGCTATAAATTCTTTTATAATTCGCTCATTGTCCTGTCCTAATTTTGGAGAACCTTTACCAGATGTAAAATATTCACCATCAATTTTTATAGGACATCTTGTGGTTTTATACGAGTAACCGTCGAGCATTTCAACCTTTTGTGTAAATTCTAAAACCTTGAAACCGTCTTCTTTAAAAAGCTGTTCGTAGTTTAAAACTCCGGCACACCAAATATCTGCCGGTTCTAAAATATCCAGCCAAAACTGCGTTTCCTGAGTCAGCAGGTGAGTGGCCAGAATATTTTTGATTTCGTCTCTAAGCCCGAATTTATTTTCCGGAAATTTTAATAATGCATCACATTTTAACAACGAAGCCAAAACCGGAATAGAACCCATTGCAAGTGCTAAATAGCCGTTTTTGGTTTGATAAATTCCGTATGGCGCGCCTAAATAAGCGTGAGCATTATTGGTTTTAGTTCGAACCGGAAGTTCACCACCGTCGTTAAAAAACGTGGTAATAGTTTCAAACTGAAAATCAAAAGCCGATTCGAGCATACTTACCTGAACGGTTCCGCCCATATTATGAGTGGCTTTACGATATAAAGCCGCTAAAATTCCCTGTGCTAAATGTGCTCCTGCAAGCATATCGACAATCGATAAACCCATTGGCACCGGACCATCTTCCTGATTACCGCTCAGCCATGTTAAAGCTGTTAAAGACTGCAGTAACAAATCCTGTCCCGGTAAATTTTTAAGTTCAGGATGGTTTCCAAAACCAGAAATTGAAGCATAAACCACATTTGGATTTATCGCTTTTACATCATCATAACTTAAACCAATGCGTTCCATAACATCGGGTCTGAAATTATGCATGACAACATCGGCTTTGGCTAATAATTTTTTTAATTTTTGAAGCTCTTCAGGTTGTTTAAAATCAATGGCAAATGATTCTTTATTTCTGTTTATAGTATGAAAAACAGACGATTCGCCATTCATAATTAAATCCGAAGTATATAGAGTACGGCAGATATCTCCAGTTCCAGGTTTTTCAATTTTTATAACGCGCGCGCCCAGATCGGCCAATCGTAAACTGGCTGACGGACCCGAAAGGAACTGGCTGAAATCTACTATCAAATAATCTTCTAATGGTTTCATTTAATCGTTTAAAAATTGTTGGTGTATTGCTAAATTATCCTGACCTACTTTTGGCGCTGCTTTTTCGCTTAATAAAACCGCACCGTCAAGCTGAATTGGACTTCGTGTCGTAACTAAAGTTTCGCCTTCTGAATTTTTTACGGTTTGTTTAAGTTGTAAATCTTCTACAAAAGCCTGTTGGTCTAAAGTTTCATAATCAAATACTTTTCCGCACCAAATACCTTGTTTTTGAAGTAATTCAAGCCAGAAATCTGCTTTTTGAGTGCGAATTTTTTCGGCAAGAATTTCTCTGATTTCGTCTCTTTTTTCAAACCAGAGATGTTTATCAGCATATTGCGAAAGATCAACGCCAAGTGTGTTTCCTATAAAAAGTAAATCACCCATGGCAAGCGAAATATAATCGTCTTGTGTCTGGTAAACGCCGTATGGAGCGCTCAAAAAAGCATGTGCACTTCCTTTTGCATCCCCGCGTTCAGGTTGTTGTCCGCCGTCGTTTAAGAATGAAGTAATCGCTTCAAACTGAACATCTAAAACAGATTCCAGCAGACTTACTTCAACCAAAACACCTTTTCCGGTTTTGGCTCTTTTCAGCAGTGCTGCTAAAATTCCCTGAACAAAATGATTACCGCACATTAAATCGGCTACAGCCAGACCAAACGGAACCGGCCCTTGACTTTTGCGTCCGCTTAACCAGCTTAAACCCGAAAGTGACTGCAAAAGCAAATCCTGTCCCGGCTTTTTTGCCCAAGGACCTTTGTCGCCGTAACCTGTTATCGTTCCGTATATTATTTTTGGATTAATTGTAAGTGTCGTTTCAAAGTCCAAACCAATTTTTTCCATAACGCCTGGTCTGAAATTATGGGTCATAATATCAGCCTTTTTGATTAGTTTTTTGATTAAAACTAAATCGTCAGGATTTTTTAAATCGGCGGCAAAAGATTCTTTATTTCTGTTAATGGTATGAAACAAAAGACTGCTGTCGTCTACAAAAAGGTCTTTTATGCTTAACTGACGGCACGCTTCGCCTTTTACCGGACGCTCGATTTTAATAACGCGTGCACCTAAATCAGCCAGTTTTAAACCCGCAGACGGACCCGCCAGAAACTGGCAGAATTCTAATACAATTAATCCTTCTAATGGTTTCATGAATGCTGTAATTTTAAAGATTCGGCATAAAGCGCGTTCATTTCTTCTAAAACCTGTTCTTCGTTACCGCCGTTCATTAAATAATTACGAACAACATCGCCCGCATGATCCTGAAAATGCATGTGTCCTGAATATCTTGGTCTTAAAAAAGCTCTTTCTAAAGCCGGAAGTGTATTTTTGAAATAATTATTTGTGACTGAATTGATTCTGTCATTTTTCCAGGCCTGTAAATGTCCCGGCTGACCTCCGTTATCGGCAAAAATATTCTGCTGTGTGTGCGATGAACCTGTAAATTCAGCATAACGAATCGCTTCCGGAATATTTTGGCTGAATGACGAAACTGCTAATCCTGTTCCGCCAAGAGACGAAATCATGGACGCATTATTCAATTTTACCAAATCATAAAAATGAAGAAGGTTTTTACTGTATCCGGCTCGTGAATAATTAGAGTATCCGTAAGCAAAAGGGCAGTAGGCAATTTCATCAGAATTTACCATCGCTTCATAAACCTGAATTGGATTTCGGTTAAAGTTTGCAGGATCAATTAATTGTGCCAGTTCACGGAACATTTGTAATGCTTCTTTTCCTTTTTGAGCAGAAATAACTTTTTCTTCTGTTTGAAAAGGAGCTTCGCCTAAACTGCAGCAAAACATATAAAAACTCATTAAAACATCAACAGGAATTCCGGCAAAGGCAACTAATCCTTTTTTGGCTAAAGCCAATAAATCGTCGTATGTCTGAGGAACTTCAATTCCTTTTTTCTCTAAAATATCTAAACGTGCAGCAGCAACAGGAGTCGCTGCATCAATTGGTAAAGCCCATAATTTATTGCTGAAAACATAACTGCCGTATGATTTTCCTACGGTGTTAATTTCTTGATCTTTAATATAATCCGCAGGCAGATAATCAGACAAAGGAAGAATCGCTTTTGTATGCGCTCCAAAGCCTGTCCACGGATGATCGATTACCAATAAATCAAATCTTTTAGCCAGATCTTCAATAGAAGCATCGGCAAATTCTTGTAAACTTCTCTTTTCCCAGGTAATTTCAATTTCAGGATTCAGTTCGGTAAAACGCTGCGAAGTCGCAACCATTGGTAATAAACCTCTTGTGTGATTCCAGGTTATGCCTTTTAATTTTATCATTTTATAGGAATTATATAGTCGTAAAAAAGATGTGAAATAATAAATGTAAAAAATACAATTACAAAATTAGAAATAAGATTGAAATGACCAAGAAAATGTAACTTTTTACATTACTTTTTTTGAAAAAAGTTTTAAAGTAGGTGTCTTTTTTTACAAAGCGAATAAAAAATGTTATAATTTATTAAAGAATGATCATTTTATTATATTAGTAGAAAAATAAAATGCAAATATTGTTTTAATCGATTACATTTGTAATTGTGGTTTTTACATTTATCTTTTAAAAGATGATTTCCATAGAATTTTGATTTCAATAAATATTAAATAATTACAAATGTTTTCATTACAGAATAAAAAAGCGGTAATAACCGGAGGAGGAAGCGGCATTGGAAGAGCGATTGCAGCGTTGTTTGCAAAGCAGGGTGCTGAAGTTCATATTATTGATTTAACTATTGAAAGTGCACAGGATGCAGTCGATGAAATAAAAAGTGCAGGCGGTACTGTGTTTTCGTATGCGTGTAACGTGTCGAGCCAGTCCGAAGTAAAAGCGGCTTTTGAGAAAATCGGCAATATCAATATTTTGATCAATAACGCCGGAATTGCTAATGTGGGTAAAGTAGATACCACTTCTGAAGCTGATTTTGACCGTGTAATGGATGTCAATGTAAAAGGAGTTTACAATTGCTTGTACGCGGCGATTCCACAATTCAGACTTTCAAACGGCGGTGTTATTTTAAACATGGCGTCTATTGCTGCGTGGGTAGGTATTTCTGACCGATTTGCGTATTCAACTGCTAAAGGTGCTGTAATGGCAATGACTTTATCTGTTGCGAGAGATTATTTAAATGAAAACATCAGATGTAATTCTATTTCGCCTGCAAGGGTTCACACGCCTTTTGTAGATGGTTTTATTTCTAAAAACTATGCAGGAAAAGAAGAAGAAATGTTCGATAAACTTTCTAAATCACAGCCAATTGGCCGTATGGGAAAACCAGATGAAATTGCAGCTTTAGCTCTTTATTTATGCAGTGAAGAAGCTGGTTTTATCACTGGATGTGATTACCCAATCGACGGAGGGTTTATTAAGCTAAATAATTAAAGGTTCTGAGGAGCTAAGATTCTAAGGTACTGAGGTTTTTCTTTTATCCTTAGATTTTTACTTCTTTTAAAACCTAAAAAATATTCAGCTAAAGCTTAAAACTAATTTTCAAAGAAAAAACCTTAGAACATTAGTTCCTCAGCACCTTAGCACCTAAAAAAAAAATAAAATAAATTAAAAAGTTACTAAAACAAAGGTACAAGATAAAAAAACTTAGAACCTCAGAACCTTAGTAACTTAGAACCTTAAAAAAATAAATACAATGAAATTAATACGTTTTGGAGAAATTGGAAAAGAAAAACCAGGAGTTATAATTGGTGAAAAAAGATATGATGTTTCTTCTATAGTTTCAGACTTTAACGAAAGCTTTTTTGAAGAAAATGGCTTAGAAAAATTACAAAAAGCATTAGAGAGCAATCCTTCATTGCCAGAAGTCAGCGCAGATGTGCGTTTGGGTTCTCCGGTTGCAAGACCTTCAAAAATAATCTGTATTGGATTGAATTACGTGGATCATTGTAAAGAAACCAATGCACCGATCCCAACAGAACCAATCATTTTCTTTAAATCGACTACTTCTTTATGCGGACCGGATGATGATTTGATTATTCCTAAAAACAGTGAAAAAACCGACTGGGAAGTGGAATTAGCATTTGTAGTAGGTAAAAAAGCAAGTTATGTTGAAGAAGCTGAAGCTTTAGATTATGTTGCAGGTTATGCTTTATTGAATGATTACAGTGAAAGAGCATTTCAGTTAGAGCGTGGCGGACAATGGGCTAAAGGTAAAGGAAGCGATACGTTTGCACCTCTTGGACCATTTTTGGCAACTAAAGATGAAGTGGCTGATGTTGATAATCTTAAAATGTGGCTGACTGTAAATGGTAAAAAATATCAGGACAGTAACACATTAAACTTAGTTTTTAAAATTCCTTATTTAGTACACTATTTAAGCCAGTTTATGACTTTGCTTCCTGGCGATATTATCAGTACAGGAACGCCTCCGGGAGTTGGTTTAGGAATTAAACCAGAACCGGTTTACATTAAAGCAGGCGACGTTATCGAACTTGGAATTGAAGGTTTAGGAACGAGTAAGCAGACAGCTGTAGCTTATAAAAAGTAATCTAAAAGTATTTAAAGATGAAATTTATTGTTTGCGAAAAACCGCAGGAATTTCTGTTAAAAGAAAAAGAAATTCCGGAACCAAAAGAAGGCGAAGTCCTGCTTAAAATTAAAAGAATCGGAATCTGCGGAACTGATATTCATGCTTTTGGCGGAACACAGCCGTATTTTGAATATCCCAGAATTTTAGGTCACGAACTGGCTGCCGAATATGTAAAAGGAAATGCAGCAGGTTTTAAACCGGGTGATAAAGTGACATTTATTCCGTATTTCAACTGCGGAAAATGTGTTGCATGCCGAAACGGACTAACGAACTGCTGCGTAAATATTAAAGTTTTTGGAGTGCATATTGACGGCGGAATGGCTGAATATGTTTCAATTCCTGAGCAGTATTTATTACACGGACAAGGTTTAGATTATGATGAACTGGCTTTGGTTGAACCGCTTGCAATCGCAGCACACGGAGTTAGAAGAGCAGCTGTAAAACCAACAGATACGGTTTTGGTAATGGGAGCCGGACCAATTGGTATTGGACTTATTCAGTTTGCTAAAATTGCCGGAGCAAAAGTTATCGTAATGGATATCAACGATTATCGCTTAAACTTCTGTAAAACAGAATTAAATGCCGATGAAACGATTAATCCGTTAAACGATGATGTAGCTGCTAAGCTGGCAGAATTAACAAACGGTGACATGGCTAATGTGGTAATTGATGCTACAGGAAACCAAAAAGTAATGAACAGCGCTTTCAATTATATTTCGCATGGCGGAAGATTTGTTTTGGTAGGACTTCAAAAAGGAGAATTGAGTTTCAGTCATCCGGATTTCCACAAACGAGAATCGACTTTAATGAGCAGCCGAAACGCTACGATTGAAGATTTCGAATACGTAATGAAATGCCTGAAAGAAGGAAAAATCGATCCGAAAAAGTACATTACGCACAGAACAAGTTTTGATGAAATGATTACAGATTTTACGAGCCTTACAGATCCTAAAAATAATGTAATCAAAGCATTAATTGAAATAGAATAAATGTATATTAAAATAAAGTTTTAAGATTCAGTTTGTCATTTCGACGAAGGAGAAATCTCCGCAAGTAGCTCCATCTAGAAATTCGCCAATCTTTGTAGAGTTTCTCGCAGAGATTTCTCCTTCGTCGAAATGACAAAAATGAGGAAAACTGTAACCTTAAATAACCACACAATGGATTTAAATTTAAAAAATAAGATTGTTGTCGTTTCCGGTTCGGCTGGTAAAGAAGGAAGTATTGGCGAAACAATGATTAACAGACTGGCAGACGAAGGCGCAATTCCGGTTTTGGTAGACAGAAACGCAAGAGGGTTTGGTTACGCGGAAAATCTTCAAAAAAGAGGAATTGATTCTATATTCGTTCAAACCGATGTAACAGATCCTGTTGAAATTGAAAATGCTGTTAAAACCATTACAGCAAAATACGGAAGAATCGATGCTGTAATTAACAACGTTGGTGTTAATGACGGAGCAGGTTTAGATGCCACATACGAGGAATTCATGGATTCTTTAAAACTAAATGTAGTAAGTTACTTTTTATTGGTAAAATATGCACTTCCATACTTAAAAGAATCAAAAGGAAATATCCTTAATATTGGTTCAAAAGTAGCTTTAACAGGGCAGGGAGGAACTTCGGGTTATGCTGCTGCAAAAGGTGGTGTTTTAGGACTTACAAGAGAATGGGCTGTAGATTTGATTCAGTTTGGAATTCGTTCAAACGCTATTATCATTGCAGAAAGTTATACCCCGGCATACGAAGACTGGATTAAAACACTTGCCGATGGTGAAACTGTTTTAAAGAAAATCAACAAAAGTATTCCGTTTGAAAACCGAATGACTAAAACAGAAGAAATTGCAGATACAGCACTTTTTATCATTTCAGAAAAATCATCGCACACAACAGGACAATTTGTTTTTGTTGACGGCGGATATGTGCATTTAGATCGTGCTTTAATCAGTGATGTAAACTAAAAAGTATGAGTAACCGAATCGATTCGCATCAGCATTTTTGGAAATTTGATCCCGTTAGAGACAGCTGGATTGATGAAACTATGGCGGTGATTCAGAGAGATTTTCTTCCCGAAGATTTACAGCCGTTATTAAAAGAAAATCAATTTGAAGGCTGTGTGGCTGTACAGGCAAGTCAGTCTGAAGAAGAAACTCATTTTCTTATTGATTTAGCTTCTAAAAATGATTTTATAAAAGGAATTGTAGGCTGGGTTGATCTTCGAAATGCCAATATTGAAGAACGTTTACGCCATTTTTCGGCTTACAAAAAAGTAAAAGGATTTCGTCATGTTGTTCAGGGCGAAGCCGATGATTTTATGTTTGGTGCTGCATTTCGTAACGGAATCAAAGCTTTAAAAGAATTTGATTTCACTTACGATATTTTGATTTTCCATCGTCAGTTACCTGCAGCGATAAGTCTGGTAAATGATTTTCCGGAGCAGAAATTCGTAATCGATCATATTGCAAAACCGGATATTAAATCAGGAGATATTGATTCATGGAAAAAAAATATCGAAGAAATCGCAAAATACGATAACGTTTGGTGTAAAATCTCAGGAATGGTCACAGAAGCCGACTGGAAAAACTGGAAACCAGCAGATTTAAAACCGTATCTGGATGTTATTTTTGCTAATTTTTCGGCAGATAAATTGATGTACGGTTCAGATTGGCCGGTTTTGAACGTTGCTTCAGATTACAATGAGGTTGTAAAAACTTTAGAAGATTATATCTCAAAATATTCAGTTGAAGACCAAAATAAAATTTGGTTTGAGAATGCGAATTTATTCTACAATTTAATTGATTAGAATTTAATCTAATAAGCTTCGGAGAAGCGAAATATTTATAGCAAAATATTTATAGCAAAATATTTATAGCAAAATATTTATAGCAAGAAAATATAGATTTAAACATAAAGCTCCAGCGGAGCGACATATAATTGTAAAAATATGCCGCTCCGCTGGAGCTTTTTTTATTTGTTTTATTGATATTCTATAAATATTTTGCTCCGCTGGAGCACTAAAAGGTTGACTTCGAGTTTTGAGATAGTCTCTTTTTTGTAATGGCAAAAAAACATAGTCAATGGTTTCAACCATTGTAACGCAATGTTTCCCTGTTCTTTGTCTCTCGTGGTTGAAACCACGGGCTATGTTTCCTCAGAATAAAAAAGCCACAGATTAAAAAGATTTGCACAGATTTTTAATAATCATTTTAATCCTTTTAATCTGTGGCTAATAAATATTATTGTTTTAAAACATCTGCATTTGGCGCCCATTTCTTCTGCCATGCCGGATATTTTTTCAAAGCTTTTTCAGGTTTGTCTGTATACCACGCATAACCAGTTCGGCGTTCACGGCTTACTTCTGCCAAAGAATACAAAAGTTCACTATCGCGGTCAGAAAATAAAGGTCTGTGTGTTTTTAATTCATAATAACGCGTCCAGATTGGCGGTGCAGTAGTATCAGTTACCACACGAACATCATTTGTGATCTTTTTGTATTTCGAATCCATTTCCGGAGCTTTAAAACTTTCAACTCTGGTATTGTAAATTTTAGAATCCTGAAACCATTTTACAGCGCCCTGAATAGAATTTATAATCTTTTCATCCGGTTTGTCAATTGCCATTAAAAACAAAACAATATCAACACTTTCGGCGTTACAAATGCTAGGCGGTTCAAACTTACGCGCCCATGCAGGTAATAAAGTAATTTCGTCATGCTGCTGGCACCACGCAGTCAGTTTTCCATTGTCTTTGATCTGCATTTCCAAAATACACTCCAATCCTTTTTGATAAGACTTCTCAACTTTTTTTCTGGTTTGGGTGTCAATAAAAGCATAATCCGGATCATTGTTTACGATCTTTTTAAGAAGATTCATGATGCCCATATATGCTCCGTCGTTGAAAGTAATATGACGGCTGTATCCTTTTTCAAGCGGATAATACTGTGGCCAGCCCCCGTTTGGATATTGTGCTTTTAAAGTAAAATTAATACCACGCAGACAGCCATCTTTATATTTTGGGTCTTTAGTAAGTGTATAAACCTGCGCTAAATAATGAATATGTGTGTAAGTCGTTTCATTATCAAACGTCGTATGTTCAATATATTTCGTTTTAACGACGCTGTCAATCTGTTGCGGCGTTAAAATTGCTTTCATATCGTAATTTTTCGGCCAGCCGCCATTGTCACGCTGGAAGTACAAAATATTATCCGCAATCTTCGCATAATCTGTTTCAGCATATTGCGGCTGATTTGGAACCGGATTTATAATATTGGTTTTATCTTTAATATGATACCAATGATTGGTGCCATCTGTAAAAACCTTAGTACTTATTGCTGCTTTATTATCTTTATCAGTCTGTGCATTTACCTGAAATAAAGTAAATACACAAACGGTGAAAACAAATAACGGACTGTTTTTAGACATTGTTTTAAACATAAAACTAATTTGTTTTAGAATTTTACAGCTCCCTTTGGAACATCGCTTCCAAGTGTAGTTGTTTTAGAAAAATCAAGATTTTTAGAAGAAACCAATTCAATATCAGCATTTCCTTCACCATTGATGTTTACCGCTTTTGGAGATGTAGAATTGAATTCAATGTTTTTTACAGACATATTTTTTACATTATAAATCTCAAATACATTACTGTTTTCGATGTCCAGTTTGGCATTGTCAATTTTAATTCCTTTGGCATCAATAATAGAGAATCCTTTTTCTGCTGTAACCGTTAAGTTAGAGATTTCGATATTTTCTAAGTTCATTTCAGGAAGACCTTGTAAAAATACTGCCTGCTGAGCACCTTTAATCGTAACGTTTTTAATTGAAATGTTTTTAAACTGCGGTGTTTCAACCGTTACCGGCATTGCCTTATTAACGATTTTATCGCCGCCTTCTTCTAGAGTTTCAGCTATTGATTTTCCTCCGTAATATAAATTAAAAGAAATCGCCTGTGATGGAATATCAGTCATAAAAACATCAGAAATAAAGATATTTTCTACAACACCGCCTCGTCCGCGTGCGCTTTTAAAACGCAAACCTACATCAGTACCCATAAAAGTACAGTTTGAAACGTGAAGGTTTTTTACACCGCCAGACATTTCGCTTCCAACTGTAACACCGCCGTGACCGTGATAAACGATATTGTTTCTCACAATAATATTTTCGCACGGAACACCTCTTTCACGTCCGTCTTTATCTTTTCCAGATTTAATACAAATTGCATCATCTCCTACGTCAAAACTTGAATTTTCAACCAATACGTTTTTGCAACATTCTACATCAAGACCGTCGCCGTTTTGAGAATACCACGGATTACGAACCGTTACGTTTCTCACAATCAAATCTTCCACCATAAACGGGTGAATATTCCACGCCGGAGAATTTTGAAAAACAGGTCCGTCAAATAAAACTCTTTTACTGTTTTGAATGCTAACCATTACCGGACGAAGGAAATCGTGTATTTTTTCAAACTCTTCTTTCGTTTTTAAATCAGGACGCACATTTTGATCGGCACCTTTAGAAGCATTCATAAAAGTTTCTGATGGATACCAGCTCGTTTTATCTTTATTTAAAACGCCGCCTTGCGAAATCACCTTTTTCCACTGGCTTTCCGTTAATTTATTTTTTTTAACCTGTCTCCAAACTTCGCCAGAACCATCCCAGACACCATTTCCGGTAAAAGCAACATTTTCAAGGTTTTTTCCATAAATAGGAGAAATACATCTCCAGGTATTTAAACCTTCAAAATTGGTTTCGATTATTGGATATAAAGATTTATCGGTAGAAAATTTTATCAAAGCACCTCTTTCAGCATGCAGTTCGATATTGCTTTTTAAAATAATTGGGCCTGTAAGCCAGATTCCCGCAGGAATAACGACTTTTCCGCCACCTTTTTTTGAAACAGCATCTATGGCATCGGCGAAAGCCTTTGTATTTAAAACGTAACCGCCGTTTACAGCGCCAAAATCTTTAATGTTTACACTGTTTTTTGGAATAACAGGTTCTTTGATTTTAGACATTTTAAATTCAACTTTATATGGATCATTTGTTTTTTGAGCCATTAAAGCAGATGAACCCGCCAGTAAAAACGCAGCAGCGAGAAAGAATTGTACAATTGGTTTGGTTTTCATGTTAGTAGTTTTTTGTAAGTTTTTTTATTGATGCAGAAATTATCTTTCAGTATAAATAAAGAAAATTTAATGTAATCGATTACACAAATCTATTAAAAAAAGTTTACAAAAGAAATTTCATTCGATTAAAATTGTTTTTGCCACAGATTAAATGGATTAAAATGATTTTGGTTTTTGTATATAAAGTTGCCACGAATTACGCGAATTGCACTAATTTTTTCTCAGCATGTCTTTAAAATTAAATGATAATTTGAAAGAAAAAAATCTGTGAAAATCTTTTTAATCAGTGGCAAAATAAAACTAGTGCAATTTGTGAATTCGTGGCAAAAAAAAAACTCAAACAGGAGTGTACAGGATGCATATAACTTTATGTTCAAGTAAATTGGACGAATTATTTGGTAAAAGTGTTAAAAATACATTTATTTGTAAATTTTATATACTTAATTTTAATTGCCCAATAATTTTTTACCCAGAAAAAAATCAAAATATTAAATAATGCGTTTGAATACATTTACTAAAATCCTGAGCTTCTTTTTAATTCTCTGCGTTTCGTTTTCGATAAATGCGGCCGAAATTTGGGTTTCCCCGAAAGGAAATGACAAAAACTCAGGAACAAAAGAAAGTCCGCTGGCAACTGTTCATATGGCGATGCGAAAAGCCAGAGAACTCCGCCGATTAAAAGATCCATCGATAAAAGACGGAATCAGAATTGTAGTTATGGACGGAACGTATTATTTAAACGAACCTTTATTTGTAAGACCAGAAGATTCTGGAACTGCCGATAGTCCAACAACAATTGTGGCCGATGCAAACGCAAAACCAATTATTAGCGGTGGAATCGAAATCAAAAACTGGACAAAATCAACAACCGTTATCAACGGACTTAAAAAAGGCGCTGTGTGGGTGGCTGATGCTCCTAAAAAAGCAGGAACTTTAATTGATTACAGACAATTATGGGTGAATGGCAAAAAAGCTGTTAGAGCCAAAAATACAGCCGGAACTTCAATGGAACGTATTCTATCATGGAATCACGAAGAACAAACTTGCTGGATTCCGTTTAAAGATAAATCGGTGAAGTTTGAACCGGGAATGGAAATGTTTATTGTACAATGGTGGTCGAATGCCAACTTACGTATCAAAAATATCGAAGTACAAAAAGACAGTGCGAAACTTTCGTTTGAAGAACCAGAAAGCCGTATTCAGAGCGAGCATCCATGGCCTGCTCCGTGGATTTCTAAAAACAACGGAAACTCGGCTTATTTCTTAAACAATGCTTTTTCGCTTTTAAACGAACCTGGAGAATGGTTTTTAGACAAGAAAAATGCTAAAATCTATTACATTCCGAGAACGGGTGAAGAAATAAATTCAGTAAAAGTTACGGCTCCAGTTTTAGAAAGTCTGGTTGAAGTAAAAGGAACGATTGATTCGCCAGTTCATCATTTTAATTTCAAGGGAATTTCGTTTCAGTACAGCAACTGGCTTCGTCCTTCGCAACAAGGACACGTGCCTTTGCAGGCGGGATTGTATCTTTTAGATGCTTATAAATTGAAACAACCGGGAACGCCAAATCAGGCGAATTTGGAGAATCAGGCTTGGGTAGGAAGACCTCGTGCAGCAGTTGAAGTCAATTATTCGAATAACATTCAGTTTGAGTCATGCCGATTTGAACATTTGGCTTCGACTGGTTTGGATTTAAATAAAGGAACAAATCATAATACCGTAAAAGGAAATTTATTTAAAGACATTGGCGGAAGCGCTATCAATGTTGGTATTTTTTCTGAAGAACCTTTTGAAGCACATTTGCCTTTAATCATAAAAGATGAAAGAGAAATGTGTTCGGATGAAGTTATTGCTGATAATTTAATTACCAACGTAACCAATGAAGATTGGGGAACTTTGGGAATTGCAGCAGGTTTTGTGAGAAACCTTACGATTGAACACAATGAGATTTCGGACGTTTCGTATTCTGGAATTTCGATGGGATGGGGCTGGACGCACACGCCAAACGTAATGCAGAACAATAAAATTCTGGCGAATAAAATTCATCATTATGCGAAACATCTTCATGATGTAGCGGGAATTTACACGCTTTCGGCTCAGCCAAACAGCCGAATCGAAGAAAATTATATCGACAAAGTGTACAATAGTCCGTATGCACACGATCCGTTTTTATGGCTGTATTTATATACTGATGAAGGTTCGGAAGGTTTTACCATTAAAAACAACTGGATTGCCGAAAAGAAAATTCTTAAAAATCATAATGGTCCAAAAGGAAATATTTGGGAACACAATGATCCGTACGTGAGTACTCAGATTAAAAATGCTGCCGGAATCAGAGCGCCTTACAAAGATTTGGAAAAAGAAATCGTAATCGACGAAAAATGGGGATTGCAGGAAATGCCAAAACCGTATGCGATTGAATTGATTGGAAATGATTTTGACATCGAAAAAATCAAATCAACTTTGACAGGTTTCAGAATTGTAGGTCAGGAATTGTACCAATGGAAAAATCATTTGGTGATTTACGGAAAAATGAATCAGCCGGAAAGAACGAAGCGAAAACTGGCTTTAGCTTTTCCTTCATTAGAAATAAAAATTTATGAAGATCTGGTTTACGATTTCCAAAACTTCGAAAGATGTAAAGATTCGAAACCGGCATCTGATTGGGAAAATGTAGTTTTAACAGCCAATCTTCCTGCTGATGAAAAACTACAAAAAGAATATGTAGACTATCACAAAATGCAATTTGAAAAATGGCCGGAAGTTGCGAAAGGTTTTTGTAATGCCGATTTTCAGCAGTTGCAGGTTTTCAAAAAAGACCGACAATTAATCTTAGTGATCAGTATTCCAAAAGGAGAAAATCTAGATAAACTAAATCCGAAAACGACACAAAACAATCCGCGTGTAGACGACTGGAATGCCTTAATGAAAAAATACCAAACCGGAATCGAAGGCGCAAAACCAGACGAAACCTGGATTTTTCTTAATAAGATAGAAACGAAGTAATTTTTTGCCACAGATTAAAAAGATTAACACAGATAAAAAATCCTTTCTAATCCTTTTAATCTGTGGCTAAAAAAAAATCTAAAATCTAAAATCAACAATCTAAAATAACCAAAAAAACAATGTTAAAAATAGCCATTCTGGGACTTGGAGAAGGACGAAGCACAATGTCAGCCGCTATCGAAAGTTCAAAACTAGAACTTTTAAAAGTATGCGACCGAAACGAAGAATTGTGTAAACAGAGAGCAAAAGAATTCGATTTTCATTCGTACACCACCAATTACGATGATTTATTAAACGATGCATCGATTGATATTATCGCAATTTATACGCCCGATCATTTGCATGCACAGCACGTAAAACAAGCTTTATTGAGCGGAAAACATGTCGTTTGTACCAAACCCTTTATAGATGATCTTTCGGATGCCAAAGAACTGTTAGAACTAAGCAAATCGACAGGAAAGAAAGTTTTCATCGGACAAAGCTCCCGTTTCTTCGAGCCAGCCAAAAGACAAAGAGCCGATTACGAAGCGGGATTAATTGGAGATTTAATTACTATCGAAGCCCAATACCACGCCGATCACAGATGGTTTTTAAAGAAAGAGTGGTCTTTATTACAATCGTTTAAATGGTTGTACGGAGGTTTGAGCCATCCTGTAGATTTCATCAGATGGTATTTGCCGAACATTCAGGAAGTAATGGGTTATGGTATGATCAGCAGTAATGGACAATCGGCAGGATTGAAAAATGAAGATACCATGCACTTTATCTTCAAAGCAACCGACGGCAGAATTGCGCGTGTTAGTGGTGTGTATACATCGCCAACTCAGCCTGCACAACGCGACAGCGGAATGAGTACAATTTTAAGAGCGACAGAAGGTGCAAGTCAGGCCGATTATCACGAATTGCGTTATGCAGTTACGGATAAAACGGGAGAAGAAAAAGTCATTACATGGGGCGACAGCACTTTAAAATATTATTTCCGTTTTGAAGGGCAGAGCCACCACGGCGGAGAATATCAGAATTATTTAGAATATTTCGTAGACAGTATCGAGCAGGGTTTTACGGCTTATCCAGATATGGAAGAAGGAATTGGAACCGTGGCTTTACTGCAGGCAATGGACAAAACGCTACAAACTGGAATGCCGGTTAAAATTGCCGATATTCTTAACGAATACGGGCTATGAACAGCATCTACGATAAATTAACTACGCTCGATTTTATCATCGTAGCGGTTTATCTGGTGACTTTATTGGTTATTGGATACATAGTAAGCGTGAAGCAGAGTAAGAAAAACGAAACGCTTTTTCTGGCTGGAAACTCCTTAAACTGGTACAATATCGGGTTTAATATGTGGGGAACCAACGTTGGACCTTCGTCATTGCTGGCTTTTGCGAGTATTGGTTACGCAACCGGAATCGTGGCAGGAAATTTCGAATGGTATGCTTTTGTATTTTTATTGCTTTTGGCGATGGTTTTTGCACCGCGATATATTGCGAGTAAAGTCAGTACGATGCCGGAATATATGGGAAAACGCTACGGCGACAGCACGCAGAACATTCTGGCTTGGTACGCTTTGGTAAAAATTTTGGTAAGCTGGCTATCTTTAGGATTGTTCAGCGGAGGCGTTTTGGTGCGTCAGATTCTGGGAATTCCGATGTGGCAAAGCGTTACTGTTTTAGTGATTTTCTCTGGAATTTTCACTTTCGCAGGCGGATTAAAAGCGATTGCTAAAGTCAACGTTTTTCAAATGATTTTATTGATTGTCGTTTCGCTGACGCTTTCGTATTTAGGATTGCAAAAAGTGGGCGGAATCGATGTTTTATTATCTAAAACACCTTCTAACTTTTGGAATTTAGTCCGTCCTGCAGATGATGCAAGTTATCCGTGGCCAGCTATTTTGCTCGGATATCCTGTAGCAGCTGTTGCCTTTTTCTGTACCGATCAATCTATGGTGCAGAGTGTTTTGGGAGCTAAAAATTTAGAACAGGGACAATTAGGCGTAAACTTCATCGGTTGGCTGAAAGTAATGGCGCTTCCGTTGTTTATTCTACCTGGAATTTTGTGTTATGTTTTATACCCAGAATTAGGCAAAAACTCCGATTTGGCTTATATGACGATGGTTACGAATCTTTTCCCAAGCGGAATGAACGGTTTGGTAATCTGCGTTATGATTGCCGTTTTGGTGGGAACAATTGGTTCTTCGCTAAATGCATTGAGCGCCGTTTTTACGAATGATATTTATGTAAAGAAAATCAATCCAACGGCGACTATACAAGACCAGATTAAAATTGGACGAATTACTATTGCTGCTGGGTGTTTGTTTGCTATTTTAATGGCGGTTGCAATTGATAATATTAAAGGGCAGAATTTGTTCAATATTTTTCAAGCCGTTTTAGGCTTTTTAGCACCTTCGTTGTCTGTGGTATTTTTACTGAGTGTTTTCTGGAAACGCACGACGAAAAAAGCCGTAAACTTTACCTTATCTTGGGGTTCGGCGTTTAGTTTGTTTGTGGGTGTTTTATACCTGTGGATTTTCCCTGCCGATGAATACCCAGTTTGGCCTCACTTTTTATTGATTTCGTTTTACATTTTTGCTGTTTTAACCGTAACGGCAATCGCTATTTCGTTATTAGACAAAAATCCTGAAACTAATTTTTCTGATGAAGCTGATATTCCGAAAACAAGTAAAAAAGTGAAGTTGTTGTTCGGGTTATTGGGACTGACGATTTTGGTTTTGTATTTGGTTTTTAATGGGAATTAAAGAGATTCATTTTTTATATTATACAAACGCTTTCTATAAAGGGAAGCGTTTTTTATTTAACAATTATAAAATATAATTAATTTAAAGAAAATAAATCTTAGGTTTGTTTAAAAAGTATTGAAAATTAACTCAAATATTTTCAAAGTAAATTTTATTAGATTTTGGTTCACAATGTAAATAACGAATGAATGGATTTTAGAATTAATGAAATACAAATAGATGTTGATAATTATCAAACAGATAGAATTAAACTGGTAAATCACTCAAATGATAAGCGCCCTAATCATTTTAGTTTGATTATTGGAAATAATGGAACAGGAAAAAGTCGTTTACTTGGTAATATAGCAAGAGTGCTAAATAAGAGATTTCAAAAAAGTTCAAATGAGTTATTTGATTTTTCACTATTTGAGATTTCGAAAGAACCAAGTAAAATTATTGCTGTATCAAATAGTCTTTCAGATAAGTTTCCTATTGATCGATCTTTTCGTTCAAGACATGATGAGGACTTTAGTTATAATAAAGAAAGATATAATTATTTAGGTACACGTGGCGGAATGGGATCTTCTTCAAAGTATTTAATGCGTCGAGCTATTGATATATTACTTGAGAATTATTCTAATAAAAACGTGTCAAAATGTTACAGACATGTTTTTGATTATTTAGATTATTCTCCAGTAATAAAATTAGAATATAGAATAAGACATGCCGAAATTGTTCATAGCAATGAATTAATAACTCCGGAACATTTACGTGATTATTTGCATAGGAAATCTAGTTATTCTGTTTTTGATAGTAAGTATTACTCAAGAATTGAAAATCATTATAAAACTAAATTTCAAGATATTTGTGATTTTCTGAATAAGCTTAGACAAGAACAGATTAGAACTTACGAGTTGACTATTAATTTTTCGTCTAATAACATTGAGAGAATTGATAAAGATGATTCATCATATAAAGAAGATTTGAGATTATATGAAATTTTGAATGCTCTTAGAAAACTTAACATGATTACAGGTTTTGAAGTTAAGTTATTCAAAAAAGATAATCAAGGTTTTAGTTTCAGCGATGCGAGTTCAGGTGAATCAAATATTTTAACGACATTAATTGCTTTAGTTCCGCTAGTTGAAGATAGATGTTGTGTTTTAATTGATGAACCTGAGATTAGTTTACATCCAAGTTGGCAATATAGATATTTAGAATTGTTGAATAAGATTTTTGAAAACTTCGATGGTTGTCATATAATAATAGCATCACATTCGCATTTTATTGTATCAGACCTTCCCAAAGATAATTCATCAGTTGTTACATTGAAACGAAATGAAAAGCTGATTAAATCTAATCTTTTGTTAGATAGTACATTTGGGTGCTCTGCAGAAGATATATTGCTAAATGTATTTGAGATGCCTACAACTAGAAATTATTACATATCAAATTTAGTAACTGAAAGTTTAGAATTATTAGGCAAAAATCAGAAAACAAGTTCGCGATTTAAAGAATTAAAATTAAAATTACAGGATGTTTTTCCCAATATAAAAGATGAAGATCCATTAAAACTAGTAATCTCAACTATTTTAAAAGTTCATATATGAGTAATATAATAGTAAATCCCTATAATCTCACACTTGAAGAGCAAAAAATAATAGGCGAGAAGTTTAAAACACATACAGATTGGGATACAAGTGACAATTTCGATGAAATAAAGAAAAACATTCGAGACTTTTTAAGGATTGAGCAAGATAATAAATGTTGTTACTGCAAAAGAGAACTTGGATTTGACATAAAAGAAGTTGACATTGAACATATAATTGCAAAATCGTTACATTGGAAATTTACTTTCGAGCCTCTTAATTTAGCGCTTTCTTGCCCAGGTTGCAATACAAAAAAAGGCGACACAAATATTCTTGCAAAATCTATTGTTAGGTATCCGAAAAACTCTAAAAATGTTACGATAATTCATGCCCATTATGATAAATATGATGAAAATATTAATATTATAGATAATTGTATATTTGAGCCAATATCTAAAAAAGGTAGCCATACAATAACCGTTTGTGAGCTATTTAGAATAAAGATTGCTGAAAAAAAGGCAAAAGAAGTTATAGTCAATCGATCACCCGAAAGTAAGTTAATTGATTTAATTGTAAATGCTCCTGCCGATCAATTATCAATAGCATTTGCGGAACTTATGAAACGAATTAAATAATTATGTTGTTACAAATTTAAAATGCTAAAAATTATAGATTAAGTGAAACGCTTTCTTATTTAGGAAAGCGTTTTTTTTATAATTTATTCCCAGTAGAAACCAACAACTCCCGAATATCAACCTTCAAATATTTAGAGATTTCATAAAGTGTTTCAATAGAAGGTTGAATTTCATTTGTACACCAGCGAGAAACAGTGGTTTCTGTTTTTCCTAAATGACTTGCTAAATCTTTACCATTTCTATTATTTTCTGCCAAAACAGATTTTATTCTATTCAAATTTATTTTTGACACATTGTTAGTTTATGAATTCTCTTGCAAATATCGCAAAAATTTAAAGACTTGAAAATCAAAGTTTAATAAATAAAAATTTACATTTTATGTAAATTTATTTTCTTTTAATGTATATTTATGGTAATATTGTGTAAATTATTAATAAGTATGAAGCAAGAAAATATAACTCAACAATCAGCAAAAAGACGATTAAAAATTCAGCCAAAATATATGGCAAGATCGTATCATCGATATGTAATATTCCCCGAAATTCGTCTTTGCGGAAAATGGCTTCAGGAAATCGGTTTTAATTGCGGGAATTTCGTAACGGTTGAACATCAGCGAAATAAAATTATTATTACCACACAAAAAGAAATTCAAACCAAATAAAATCAGCTATTCAACATAGCCCGAGGTTTCAACCTTGGGAAACGTATCGTTGCGAATCTATTGCCTTAATATATTATGTTCCAATGGTTGAAACCATTGGCTATATTTCAAAAAAAATAATAGACAACACAGATATTTTCTCATGAATTGCCTCCAGTTAAAACTGGAGGAATATTGCAAGAATAGAAAAAGGCTTTAGCCAAACTATTTAGATTTGGCTAAAGCCTTAGCTTTGCGATTATTTTTTCATCCAGCTAAAGCTGGACGCAATTCAACTTTAAAAAAAAATCTTTGCGCCTTAGCGACTTTGCGAGATTAAAAATTTAAGCCTTTTTGCGACCTTCAATATTCGGCAAAAATCCAGTAATTATACCAATCAACGGCAGAAATGCACAGATTTTAAATACATACTCGATACTCGTTGCATCGGCGATTTTTCCCAGAACTGCAGAACCTAATCCGCCCATTCCGAAAGCAAATCCGAAGAAAAGACCGGCTACTAAACCAACTTTTCCTGGCATTAATTCGGTCGCATAAACCAGAATCGCAGAGAAAGCCGAAGAAAGAATCAATCCGATGATTACAGATAAAGTTCCAACCCAGAATAAAGAAACGTAAGGCAACATCAATGTAAACGGCGCAACTCCAAGAATTGAAACCCAGATCACGTATTTTCTTCCAAAACGATCACCAATTGGTCCTCCGATTAAAGTTCCTGCAGCAACTGCTCCAGAAAATAAGAATAAATATACTTGCGACTGCTGAATCGAGATATGGAATTTATCAATCAAAAAGAAAGTATAATAACTCGTAATGCTACTCATGTAGAAGTATTTAGAGAAAATTAAAACCAATAAAATGATTAGCGAAGCAATCACACGGTTTTTAGACAAATGATGTGTTTCAATTTTTAAAGCAGCTTTATTGGCATTTCTTTCAGAAAGATGTTCAGTGTACCAAATTGCAATTTTATACAAAGCAAATATTCCGACCAAAGCGATAATACAAAACCAAGCCACATACGATTGACCATGTGGAATAATGATAAAAGCAGCTAATAAAGGTCCGATAGCGCTTCCTGCATTTCCTCCTAATTGAAAAATAGACTGCGCCAATCCTCTTTTTCCACCCGACGCTAAATGCGCCACACGCGAAGATTCAGGATGAAAAATAGAAGATCCGATTCCGATTAAACTTACTGATAATAAAAGGAATACAAAACTTGAAGCGATAGATACGAGAAACAATCCGACCATTGTAAAACACATTCCGATAATCAGCGAATACGGTTTAGAATTTTTATCGGTATACATTCCCACAAACGGCTGAAGAATTGAAGCAACCATTTGATAAGTAAGCGTGATAATTCCGATTTGCGTAAAACTCAAACCAAAATTGTCTTTAATGAGCGGATAAATTGATGGAACTACAGCTTGTAAAAGATCGTTAATCAAATGCGAAAAGCTGATTATAAATAAGATTGAATACGTGGTTTTTTTAATGACTTCTGGTTGTACTTTAACGGTTTCCATGAGTTATTTTTAGGTTTTTAAATGGTTTCAAAATAACAGCTGTATTATTTTTTACAAAATTGAAACAAATAACAATGTCAAAATTGCTATATTTGGACAATGAATAGTCAATATCGGACATATAGAATGGCAACGGATTTTGGATATCAGGTTGATTCCTCAATCCCAGTTGTTGGTTATACCGAAATGGTAACCAACGAAATGTGTATCTCGCACTCGCATCCTCGCGGTCAGCTTATCTATGCGACACGTGGCGTTATGAATGTTGTGGTAGGAAATCATATCTGGGTCGTGAATCCGTTGCAGGGTTTGTGGCTTCCGGGCGGGGTAGAGCATCAGGTTACTTTTCAGAAAGACGTTAATTATTACAGTGTTTTCATCGATCCGTCGGTGATGAAAGGACTGCCAGAAATGAGTTTTTCGTTTGATATTCCGATGTTTTTAAAACAGTTGGTTTTCAAAATTATTTCCTTTGGAACAAGCGGAAATTTAACCGAATCGCAATTAAGAGTCATTGGCGTTTTCTTAGACGAATTGGCTTTGATTGAACCAAGTGCCACATTTTTACCCACAACCAACAACGAAAGACTCCAAAAAGTAGTCGAACTTTTAATGAACGATGTTGCCAGTAAACACACCATCGATCATTACGCCGAACTTTCTTTTATGAGCAGTCGAACTTTGTCCCGTTTGTTTATAAAAGAATTGGGAATGAATTTCAGCGACTGGCGCACGCGTTTGAAATTATTGGAAGCAATTAAAAGATTAGGAGAAAAACAATCCATAAAAGAAATCGCTTTAGATTTAGGCTACGAAACAGCAAGTGCTTTTATTTTTATGTTCAAAAAACATTTAGGAAAAACACCTTCTAATTATATTTTGGAAGATGAGAATGAGGCGGAAAGGTTGATTGCTTAGATTATAGTTTTTATATAAAATAACCACAGTCATTGTCATTTTGACGAAGGAGAAATCTTCGCAAGTAACTCCGCAACGAAAGTCCAATCTTTGGCGAGCTTCTCGCGGGGATTTCTCCTTCGTCGAAATGACAAAAATGTGCAAACTGACTTTAAATTTCAGGCTTATAGAAGTTTTTTAGATTTTTAGTTCTTGATTATAATCAAAATCCGTTTTTGATCCGCGTCTTCGCGATAGCGAATCCGTGTCATCCGCGTACCATAAAAATCGTAACATCATTTTTTTTAGTACTAAAAAAGTGATAACTGATAATTTTTCCCTTAAAAAATTATCAATGATTCGTATTTTTTGCGAAATAACAGGATAGTGCAGGTTGTGAAATGTAAAAATAACACTTATCTTTAGTCCCAAAATAAACTCACTATGCTAAACCGCCCTTCCATTTTTAAGATTTTGTTTCTTTTTACTGCTCTTTTTTTCTGTTCGTTAGTATCGGCGCAGGAGAAACCGAAAAAAGCAACATGGATTTGGTATCCAGGCGATTTTGAAGTTTGGTTAAGTAATAAAATGCAGGTAAGACGTACAGAACGCGAAGCCGTATTTCCTCCGCTTTGGCAATATTACAGTTCGTATCCTTTAGTAACTTTTCAAACAGAAGTAGATATTCCGAAACCAGATGAAGTAAAAATTTACTCAGAAGGACCTTTTCAATTACTTTTAGATGGCGTTCAAATTTACGGACAGCCAAAATCGTTGGCAATTCCAGCTGGAAAACATAAAATTTCTTTTAAAGTTTACAATCAGGAAGTATTGCCAGCAATTTATATTGAAGGTAATTACGTTAAATCAGACGCTTCTTGGAAAGTAACCAACGAAGATAAACTTTGGATTGACGAAGCCGGAAAAGCACAACAATCTGGTACGCCTTGGGTTCCTGTTGGTTCATGGAATTTTGATTCGCCGGAAACTAAACCTTCAGAATTTAAATTGACAACGAAACCTTTATTCGCTAAAAAATCAGAGAAAACTGGAGCAGGTGAATTGGTAGATTTCGGAAAAGAAACTTTTGGTTATGTTAAAATTCACGGTTTAAAAGGCAAAGGAAAAGTAGCACTTTATTACGGAGAATCTCGAGAAGAAGCTCAGGATACTGCGAAATGCGAAACCTTAGATCATTTATCTTTTGATGGAAAACAGCCAGAAACCTATACACACGATGGATCAAAAGCTTTCCGTTATGTTCAGGTAAAAGCAGATGCAGGAATAAAATACGATTCGATTTCGATGCTTTACGAATATCTGCCGTTAGATTATCGTGGTTCATTCAAATCTTCAGACCAATTATTGAATAAAATTTGGGATGTGTCGGCTTACACGATGCATTTAACTTCACGCGAATTTTTTATAGACGGAATTAAACGTGATCGTTGGGTTTGGTCTGGAGACGCTTATCAAAGCTATTTGATGAATTATTATTTATTCTTCGATTCGCCTTCGGTTGAAAGAACGTTGCTAGCGCTTCGCGGAAAAGATCCTGTAACGGCTCACATTAATATCATTATGGATTATTCGCTGTATTGGTTTGTGGGAGTTTACGATTATTATCTGCATACTGGCGATACGAAATTCATCAAAACTTTTTATCCAAGAATGAAATCGCTGATGGAATTCTGTTTAGAAAGAAGAAACAAAAACGGATTCTTAGAACCATTAGAAGGCGACTGGGTTTTTATTGACTGGGCAGACGGATTACCAAAAACTGGCGAAGTAAGTTTTGAACAAATGCTTTTGGCAAGAAGTTTAGAAGCGATGGCAGTTAGCGCTAAAATTGCAGGTCAAAACGAAGATCAAAAACAGTATGAAAAATTAGCTTCTGACTTAAAAACTTCATTATTCGATGTGTTTTGGGATAAAAAAGAAAACGTCATGAAGCACCAGCGTATCAACGGGAAAATGCAGAATATTGTAACCAGATACGCTAATATGTTCGGTATTTTCTTCAATTATTTTAATGAAGAACAAAAACAAAGTGTAAAAAATAAGGTCTTGTTGAATAAAGATGTTCTTCAAATTACAACGCCATACATGCGTTTTTATGAGTTGGAAGCTTTGTGCGCAATGGACGAACAAAAGTTTGTTTTAGATGAAATCCGTGATTATTGGGGCGGAATGTTAAATCAGGATGCTACATCATTTTGGGAAAAATACGATCCAAAACAAAGTGGAAAGGAACATTTAGAAATGTATGGTCGACCTTACGGGAAAAGTCTTTGTCACGCATGGGGAGCAAGTCCGATTTATTTATTAGGGAAATATTATTTAGGCGTAAAACCAACCGCTCCGGGTTATTCAGAATATGAAATCAAACCCAATCTAGGTGGCTTAAAATGGATGGAAGGAAAAGTGCCAACACCAAATGGAGAAGTTGCCGTGTATTGCAGTACCAAAGAAATTAAAGTAAAAGCAGGAGAAGGAGAAGGGAAATTAATTTTTAAAAGTGTCAGCAAACCCAAAACAAACTCAGGAACAATTACAGAATTAGCAAAGAATAAATATCAGTTGATTGTAAAACCGAATGTGGAGTATAAGGTGAGTTATAAGGCTATTTAAGTTCTTAGTTTTTTAGTAATTAGTCTTTAGCGCTTAGTCCTTAGTTTTTAACGTCCAGTTTTTCATTTCTCCTTTCAGTAGAAATGACAAAAAAATGCTCAAAAAAATATAAAACCAATGTTTTCAAAAAATAACCAATACAATTTCAAATTAAAAACCGCTTTTCTAGCGCTGTTTCTTCTATGCCTACAAACAAACGCACAAACAGCATGGAAACCAGCTTCATTCGAAATTGTAAAATCCAATTACAAGACTTTCAAAACTACACAATACGCACATGTATTTTCAGGAAGCAAACACAACATTGTTCGTGTCGCTCCCGAATTGCAAGGTTTAACTGGAATTGCACTTCCTTTAGATAAATATAAAAATGGAACAAATGCTCCATTACAATTAAAGTTTAAAGAAGCTGTAACGGTTTTAGTTGGTGTTTTTCAGGATAAAAATTCGGAATATCTTCAATCTGAAAATATTAAAAATAGCAAGTTAATTTTAGAGAATGGAGTAACTATTACTGGTTTACCTCCCGTAAATATTTATGCCGTTTCTTACTCAAAAGGAACTCAAAACATCAATTTCGGAAAAGGTTTGTTTGCGATTTTAGGAGTTGTTAAAGCTTCTGAGAAACTAGAAAAAAGAGACGCCAAATTTCCAGATGGAAAACTTTGGAACCCGACTTTTATTGTGGAAGGATTTTCAGATGAAAAACGTCTTTTTGAAGTTATTGGAGGAGAAAATAAACCTGTTATCGACGAAGGGATGTCTGGAACGGAAGGAATTCAGGGAGGTTTTGAAGGCGGACGCGTGGTAAAAGTCGGCGATACCTATCATATGTTTCCAACGGAAAGAGCGGGAGAAAAAGGTGTTGATTATTATTACGACCGTGTAAAAACCAAAATCGGACATTGGACAAGTAAAGATGCAATTCACTGGAAAAGAGAATCGACAATATACCAAGCAAGCGGAGTTTACGCCGTAACCGAAGACGATAACCCTATGAATGATCGTCGTGCTGCAATCTGGTCGTATATGCCTGTTTTTAATGAAAAAGCAAACAAATGGTACGGCTATTATTTGGCGTATACCGTAAGTAAAGAAATAGAACCAAATCATTCTTTCGGAAGAATCTGGCGTTGTGAATCGACTGTAGAAGGGATCAACGGAATCGGCGGGCCTTATAAAGATATGGGAATTATTATGGAACCGGGATTGGATTCTCAACCTTGGGAAGGACGTCAGGGAGTTGCTTCCTTTTTTCCGTATCAAGTAGGCGACAAATTCTTCGGATTTTACAGCGGTGCGTATCCGTTTAATTCGTGGGCAGATTATCCGAAGAAATCAGGAAAAGGCTGGTTTGTGGCTTTAGCCGAATCTAAAAGTTTAGAAGGGCCTTGGTTGAGGATGAACAAAGGCTTGGAACCAATTAAAACCATGCATCCGCTTTTTGTTGAAAATCCAATTGTTAGTCAATTACCAAACGGAATGTACATTGCGATTTTCGACGGAGGTCCAGACGGCTGGGGACATCATTTACCAAACATGATAGCCTATTCATTATCAGCAGACGGTGTAAACTGGGCAGAAGCGCATTATCTTCCAATAGAAACTAAAGTGAATAAATGGTGGGATATTATGAGAACGCCTTTGTGTTTAATCCCCGAAGGAAATGATGTTTACACGATAGTGTATAATGCCATCGATCTAAAAAGAAGATTTCACCCAACAGGAATGGTAAAAGTAAAATTGAACAAGGATGTAATGGAGGATAGATTAGCTGAGTTGAAAAAATAGAACGCGGATGACGCGGATTTACTTCGTAAAAACGCTGATCTACGCTGATTTTTATTAGTTATAATAAAATAAAGTTTCCCGCAGATTTAGCAGATCAAGCAGATAAAAATATCAGCGAAATCTGCCAAATCTGCGAGAGAAAAAAAATCCGTAATAATCCGTGTCTTTACGAAGTAAATCCGCGTCATCCGCGTAAAAAATATACACAAAGAATATGAAAATTAAGTATTTAATTATTGCTGTAACTGCATTGTTATTAACAAGTTGTGCCACCAAATACAAGAAAAGAGAAATTACCAACAGCGTAATGCAGGAAATTTATGAGGAAATAAAAACACCTTATAAATACGGATTGGTGATGGTGCCAACAGACAACTCTTATAAAATGGATTGCCCAAGTGTATTCAGAAAAGACGGAAAATGGTACATGACGTATTTGATTTACGACGGAAGAGGTTACGAAACCTGGCTGGCGGAAAGTGATAATCTTTTAGATTGGAAACATCTAGGAAAAGTAATGTCCTTTTCAGAAAATGAAAAACACTGGGATGTCAATCAAAAAGCAGGATATATTTCGTTGCAAGATATGACTTGGGGCGGAAGTTACGAATGGGAAAAATACGAAGATAAATACTGGATGAGTTATTTTGGCGGAGATAGTAAAGGTTATGAAGCAGGCGTTTTGTCAATCGGAATGGCGTATACGAAAGAAGCACCGACAAAACCACATGAATTTCAAAGATTAGAAAATCCTGTTTTGACGCCAAAAGATAAAGATGCCAAATGGTGGGATAACAGCACGATGTACAAAAACAGTGTGATTCGTGATAAAGATAAAGTGACAGGACACGATTTCATCATGTATTACAATGCCCGTGGTGACAGTATTAACCCTGCAAAAGGAGCTGAGCGTATTGCAATGGCAGTATCAAACGATATGAAAAATTGGAAACGGTATGGTGATAAACCTTTAATCAATCATCATAAAGGAATTTCGGGAGATGCTTATATTCAGCGTATCAATGATACTTGGGTGATGTTTTATTTTGGCGCTTTCTGGACGGGATGGAATCAAGGTGCATTTAACCGTTTTGCTGTTTCAAATGATTTAGTAAACTGGACGGATTGGAAAGGAGACGATTTAGTTAAATCATCTGAACCTTATGATGATTTGTTTGCGCACAAATCTTTTGTAGTAAAACACGATGGCGTTGTTTATCATTTTTACTGCGCGGTTAACAAAGCAGAACAAAGAGGAATTGCGATTGCAACTTCTAAAGATTTAGGAAAAAGTAAATTGAATTTTGTGGCTCCGCCTGAGAAAAAGGAGAAGAAAAAGAATTAAGAAAATAGAGCAAAGAATATAGAATAAAGATCATAAAGATTGTCGACCATTGTTTGTGTCCCGAAGCTTCGGGATAGTGCGATTTCTCCTTTCAGTCGAAATGACAAAAAACTAAAAATAAAATAATGTTTCAACCAACTCAAAATAATCACTTTTCAAAGTTTCGATTTTCGATACCAAAATCAGTATTCACATTTTACATTTTACTTCTAACATTTTATGCAAACGGACAATCCGTAACAGGAGAGCCAGCAGGAGTTCCAGAATTGCATAAAAAATATCAATATGCACCTTGGGAAGATCCAACGATTACAAGCATCAACAGACAGCCTTCAAGAGCAACTGCGTATTCATACACAAGTGTTGAAGACGCTTTAAAAGGCGACAGAACCAAAAGCAGAATGCAGATGCTGACAGGAGATTGGGATTTTAAATATGCCATTAATTTGAAAGAAGCTTCAAAAGATTTTTATCAAAACAAGGTTTCAGGTTGGGATAAAATCGAAGTGCCTTCCAATTGGGAAATGAAAGGATATGATAATCCAATTTACAAAAGTGCCGTTTATCCGTTTCGACCAATAAATCCTCCTTATATTCCGAAAGATTATAATGGAGTTGGTTCTTATCAAAGAAGTTTTACCGTTCCAGAAAACTGGAAAGATATGACCGTGACTTTACATTTCGGAGCCGTAAGTTCAGGTTTTGAAGTTTGGTTAAACGGAGAATTTTTAGGATATGGAGAAGACAGTTTTCTACCTTCAGAATTCGATATTACGCCTTATTTGAAAACAGGAGAAAATGTAGTTTCTGTTCGCGTAATTCGTTGGACAGATGGTTCTTATTTAGAAGATCAGGACCATTGGAGAATGAGCGGAATCCAGCGTGAAGTTTTCATTATGGCTGAACCAAAATTACGTATTCAGGATTTCTTTGTTCAGACGAAATTAGACAAAGAATACAAAGACGCGATTTTCAAACTACGACCAAAAGTAGAAAATTTGACTGGAGAAAGAGTCCAAGTTAAAGATTATACGATGAACGTTCAGTTGTACGATGCCAATAATACGGCAATGTTCAAAGAACCACTACAAAGACCTGTACTTGATTTAATCAACGAAAGTTATCCTCGTCTGGACAATGTTCGTTTTGGATTCTTCCAAGAAAACATTAAAAATCCAAAGAAATGGAGTTCAGAAGAACCGAATTTATATACGATGGTCATTTCCATAAAGGATAAAAATGGAAACGTTACAGAAGCCAAAAGTTGTAAAGTTGGTTTCCGTTCGATTGAATTTTCGAAAGAGAATGGTAAAATGCTCATCAACGGAAAAGAAACTTATGTTTATGGTGTAAACCGTCACGATCATCATCCGACAAGAGGAAAAGCGGTTACGAGAGAAGATATCAAACAAGATATTACTACGATTAAAAAGTTTAATTTCAATTTTATACGTACAAGCCATTATCCAAACGATCCTTATTTCTACGAATTATGTGATCAATACGGAATCATGGTAATGGATGAAGCAAACCAAGAAACACATGGAATTGGTGGTAAATTAAGCAACGATCCGCTTTGGACAAACGCTTATATGGAAAGAATGATTCGAATGGTGGAAAGAGATAAAAACCATCCATCAGTCGTAATGTGGAGTTTAGGAAACGAAGGCGGAAAAGGACCAAATCACTCTGCCATGTCGGGCTGGGTTCACGATTTTGACATCACGCGTCCGGTACATTATGAACCAGCGCAGGGAAATGCAAAATTAGACGGCTATATCGATCCGCTTGATCCGAGATATCCAAAAACAATTGATCATGCTTACCGATTTGAAAATCCGCAAGATGATTCGTATGTCGACATGGTCAGCCGTTTTTATCCAGGCGTTTTCACACCGAAATTTTTAGTAGATCAAAAGAAAGATACACGTCCGATTATTTTTGTGGAATATTCACATGCCATGGGGAATTCAGTTGGAAATTTAAAAGAATTATGGGATGAATTCCGCTCGCTTCCTAGAGTGATCGGAGGCTGTATTTGGGAATTTAAAGATCAGGGAATTGTAAAATTCGACTCAAGATCAGGACAAAATTATTTTGCGCATGGAGGAGATTTTGGCGAAAAATACCATGACGGAAATTTCAATACAAAAGGAATTGTAGATTCTTACGGAAAACCAAAAGGTTCTCTTTTTGAAAATAAATGGGTGTATCAGCCAGCGGTTTCGACTTTAAACGGAAATCAGTTAGAAATTAAAAATCGTCAGGCGGTTAAATCTTTAGAAAGTTATATTCCGGTTTTAAAAATTTTAGAAAACGGAAACGTAATCAAAACTCATATTTTAAAACCATTAAAAGTTGAGGCTGGACAATCTACAACTTTGGATATCAGTCAATATCTTCCAAAAATGAAAAATGATGCAGAATATCTTTTGAATATTGAATTTCAGCTTTCAGCAGATGAACTTTGGGCTTCAAAAGGTTATGCTGTCGCGGAAGATCAGTTTGTGTTGAAAAAGAAAGAAATTTTGGTTTTAAATACCAAAAAAGGATCGTTGAATGTTTCTGAATCAGATTCAGATTATACTATTAAAGGAAAAAGTTTCGATATAAAAATCAACAAAACAAATGGAGCTTTGAGTTCATACATTTTCAACGGAGAAGAACAGGTTTTTGCACCGTTACTTCCTAACTTCGTAAGACCGCTTACGGACAACGATAAACGCGGATGGAAATCGCAAAAGTTGTTGAAACAATGGTACAAAGCAAAACCAAAATTGGTGAATGTGAAAATCGACAAATCGGCTTCTGAAATTAAAGTTATAAGCGATTACGAAATTATAAAAGACAGTGCGAACGTAAATGTAGTGTACAATATCAGTCCAGATGGGGTTATAAAAGTAGATTACAGTTTAAAAGCTTCAGATAAACTGCCAAACATTCCAAAAATCGGAATGCAAATGGGAGTTCAAAGAAAATTCGATCAGATTTCGTGGTACGGAAAAGGAGAATTAGAAAATTACAGCGACAGAAATTTCGGTTCGTTTGCAGGGAAATATTCGCTTCCAATTAATGATTTTATCGAGCATTATCCAAAACCACAGGAAAACGGAAATAGATGTGATGTAAGATGGATGGCATTAACAACTCCGCAGAAAAATCAAGGTTTTATAGTCGTAAATGACAATAAACTTTTGAGCATGAGTGCATGGCCTTATACGCAGGAAAATTTAAGTGCATCAGGTCATACTTATGATTTAAAAGATCCTGGATTTTTGACACTAAATATTGATTTAATTCAAATGGGTGTAGGAGGAAATGACAGTTGGACGATTGTAGCGCAACCAATTGAACAATATCAGATTAAATCAGGAAATTATCAGTATAGCTTTTATTTAATGCCTTTCAGTGGTTCAAAAAATCAGTTGGAAAGTAGTTTGAAAAAGTTTAAGTATTAAATTAATTAATAATTAAAAATTGAGAATTAAAAAATAAAGATACAGTTTGTCATTTCGAGGAACGAGAAATCACGCGCGCGATTCGCCACAGATTGAAGACAAGCTTTGAGGAGCTTCTAGTGTGATTTCTCGTTCCTCGAAATGACAAAAATGCGTGCATCGATATTAAACCCGGCAGGTTTTTAAAACCTGTCGGGTTTAATAGGAGAAAAAAATCTCTTATATCTGCCAAATCTGCGAGAGTAAATTTTTCCCGCAGATTTGGCAGATCAAGCAGATTATCAGAATTATAAAAGATCAAAATTGAATTAAAAATAAAAATGTTCAACAAAAAACACCTCTTTTTTATCCTTCTTTTCGCAAGTTTCGTCTCTGCGCAGGAAGTTCATAAAAAAGAAACCAATTTTCAGCCCACATTAGAATCCTCCAAAACCTGGGTGTATTGGTATTGGATGAAATCGGCCTATTCTAAAGCTGGGATCACAGCCGACTTAGAAGCCATGAAACAAAACGGAATTGCAGGTGCTTATTTAATGACAATTAAAGGCCCGGCAAATCCGCCGTTGATTGACCCGCCGATTTTACAACTGAGTCCAGAGTTTTGGGATATGATTCATTGGGCGTTTAAAGAAGCCGATCGTTTGGGGTTAAAACTCGCTTTTCATGGCGCAGACGGATTTGCGGTTGCTGGCGGTCCGTGGATTACACCAGAAATGTCGATGCAGAAAGTAGTTTGGTCAACCAATGAAATTTTAGGAGGGAAGAAAATCACTTCAAAACTGCCAGTTCCAGAGCATTACAAAGACTATTATAAAGACATTGCGGTTTTTGCAGTTCCAATTAAGGAATATCAAATCACTTCGCAGATTCAATTGCCAAAAGTAACGACATCAAATTATACAGATGCCTCGTTTTTGGCAGATCCTAAAAAAGACGAAAATTTCAAATTTGCCGATGCTGGCTGGATTCAGTACGAATTTGAAAAACCTTTTACCTGCAAATCAATTGTAATTGAAACTAAAGGAAGAGATTATCAGGCTCAGCGCCTGATTGTGCTAGTGAGCGATGATGGAATAAATTTTAGATTCCACGAAAGACTAATTGCGCCACGTCACGGCTGGCAGGACATGGATTTCCCAAATACACACACAATTACACCAGTAACAGCAAAATATTTCCGATTTGTGTATGATCCAAAAGGAACAGAACCAGGAGCAGAAGATTTAGATTTTGCGAAATGGAAACAGAATTTGAAAGTGAGTAAAATTACACTCTCGAATCAGTCTTTAATTAATAACTACGAAGGAAAATCAGGTGCAATCTGGCGTTTGACTCCACAGACTTCAGAGAAAGAAATTCCGAATATAGAAACATTTAAAAAATCGGAAATTATTAATATTTCGGGTTTTGTTGATGGGGATGGAAATCTAAACTGGAAAGCTCCAAAAGCGAAATGGAAAATTATCCGAATGGGACATACTTCTACAGGACACGAAAATGCGACGGGTGGAGCAGGAAAAGGTTTGGAAGTAGACAAATTTAATCCCGAATTAATTCGTTTTCAATTGGATCATTGGTTTGGAGAAGCGGTTCGTTCTGCTGGGCCGGAACTGGCTTCAAAAGTCTTGGAAATCCTGCATTTTGACAGTTGGGAATGCGGAAGCCAAAATTGGTCTTCGGTTTTTAGAGATGAATTTAAAAAGAGACGCGGTTATGATTTGGTAGAATATCTGCCAGTTATGGCGGGAATTCCGATAGAAAGTGCCGATTTCTCAGAGAAAGTTTTATACGATGTTAGAAAAACTATTGCCGATTTAGTTGCTGATAATTTTTATGGAACAGTTGCTCAAATTGCAAAAGAATATAACGTTAAGTTAAGTTCTGAAAATGTCGCGCCAACCATGATGAGCGATGCATTATTACATTATAAATATGTCGATTATCCGGGTGGTGAATTTTGGCTGAAAAGCCCAACGCACGACAAACCTTTTGATATGGTTGATGCCATTTCGGGCGGACATATTTATGGAAAAGATATTATTCAAGCAGAATCTTTTACGGCTTTACGAATGGATTGGGATGAACATCCCGGAAATCTAAAAACCACGGCAGACCGTAATTATGCTTTGGGAATCAACCGTTTATTTTTCCATGTTTTTGTTCATAATCCGTGGACGGATAGAAAACCAGGAATGACATTAGACGATATCGGAACTTTTTTCCAAAGAGACCAGACCTGGTGGAAACCCGGAAAAGCATGGTTTGATTATTGTCAAAGAGTTCAGTTTCAATTGCAAAAAGGAAAACCTGTAATCGATTTGGCGGTTTTTATTGGCGAAGATTTTCCGTCGCGTTCTTTTGTGCCGGATCGTTTGGTGCCTTTTATTCCGAATGTTTTTGGAAAAGAAAGACTCGAAAGCGAGAAAATCCGTTTAGAAAATGGAGGTCAGCCAACGGCGAAAATGCCAAAAGAAGTGACGTATTCTAAAAATATTACTGATTTATCACAATGGATTAATCCGTTAAACGGTTATCAATACGATTCTTTCAATTCTGATGTTTTAATCAATAAAGCTAAAGTTATAAACGGAAAAGTAACTTTCGAAAATGGAATAGAATACGGCGCTTTATTGTTTCCGGGAAGTCATAAAATGGCGCCGAACAAAATTTTGTCTTTGGCTTCCGCCGAAAAAATCCTGCAATTGCTAAAAGACGGCGCAACGATTTTTGTTGAGGATAAACCAACAATTCAGCCAGGTATTCAATCGGAAGAAAATCAAAAGAAATGGCAGAATGTAATTGATGAAATCTGGAATAATACCAACTCGTCTTCATGGAAAATCGGAAAAGGAAAGGTTGTTAAATTACCGTATTTAGGAGATGATTTTGCTTCGATCGGAATTACACAAGATGTTTATTTTCCAAATCTAAACAGAGCTGATTCTGAAACAATTGCTTGGGCTCATAGAAAAGCAGAAAATGAAGAAGTTTATTTTCTTTCGAATCAAAAAGAGCAAAAAAGAACTTTTGATGCTTCTTTCAGAATAGCTGGAAAAGTTCCTCAATGGTATAATCCAGTTACCGATAAAACTTCGGCTTTAGCCAATTGGAAAATAGAAAACGGCAGAACAATTGTTTCAGTAACTTTAGAAGCTAACGAATCTGGTTTTGTGCTTTTTAAAGAAGAAGCGAAAGAAGTTTTAGTTAATAAAAAAGAGTCTGAATTTGAAAAAGTTCAGGTTTTAGATGAAAACTGGGAAATGCAGTTTGATACTGAATTTAAAGGTCCAAAAGAAGTTGTAAAAACCAACAAGCTTTTTGATTGGAGTACTTCAGAAAATGATCAGATCAAGTATTATTCTGGAACTGTCGTGTACAAAAAAGAATTTGTTTGGAAAGGAAAAGACACCAACAAAATCTGGTTAGATTTAGGTGAAATTGCGAATATCGCTGAAGTTTCCATCAACGGAAAAGATTGCGGAACGCTTTGGACTTTCCCATTTAAAACAGATATTTCAAAAGCATTACAAAAAGGAAAAAATACAATTGTAATAAAAGTAACGAATACATGGGCAAATCGTTTAATGGGCGATCAAAAACTCCCAAAAGAAGAGAGATTAACGTGGACAACGGCGCCATTTAGATTGGAAGGAAATCCGTTGTTGAAAGCGGGATTGTTGGGGCCGGTTACGATTTTAAAAGAGAAATTATAGATATGTCGCTCCTCTGGAGCTTTTGTATGATGGTGATTTTTGTTCTATAAATATTTCGTCCCTCTGGGACTTGTTAAAAAAGCTCTGGAAGAGCGAAATATTTATAGAGAATAATAGTATAAGATTAGTTAAGCTCCAGCGGAGCGACACATTTTAATTAGAATAAAAAATAAGATCAATTGCCTCCAGCTTTAGCTGGAGGTTTAGGAATAACACAAGAATTGGGCTTTAGCCAAATGCGAAGTTTGGCTAAAGCCTAATAGAGAAAGAAACATTTAACCTCCAGCTAAAGCTGGAGGCAATTAAAAAAATAGAATAGACACAGATTAAAGAATTTTTACAGATAAACAATCCTCTTTAATCCTTTAATCTGTGGCAAAAAAACAAAATGATAAAAATGAAAAAATCAATCATTGCAATTTTAACGGTTTTTCTAAGCCTCCAAATCAATGCAAAAATAAAACTGCCAGCAATTTTTTCCGACAATATGATGCTACAGCAAAAATCAAATGCACCTATTTGGGGCTGGGCAGAAAGGAACGCGAATATCACTATTAAAACATCTTGGGATTCTAAAATTTACAAAGCAAAAGCTGATGCTTCGGGTAAATGGAAAACCGAATTGCAGACACCAACTGCAGGCGGACCTTTTACCATTGAAGTGACGGAAGGAACTGAAAAAATAACCATCAAAAATATTTTAATCGGCGAAGTCTGGCTTTGTTCCGGACAATCCAATATGGAAATGCCATTGAAAGGATTTCAAGGACAGCCGGTTAAAAACGGAAACGAAATCATCGTAAGATCAACCAATAAAAACATTCGATTGATTACGATTCCGCGTGCGACGGTTTTAGAACCAAAAGAGGATTTTGAAGGAAAATGGGAGGAAGCTTCTCCAAAAGCAACTTCTAATTTTAGTGCGACGGCTTGGTATTTCGGATCGCTTTTGCAGGAAGTTTTAAATGTTCCGGTGGGACTGATTCACGTTTCGTACGGAGGTTCGAGTATGGAAGCTTGGATGAACAAAGAAATGCTGAAAGATTTCGCTAGCGCTAAAATTCCGACTACAAAAGAAGAATTGGCAAAAGACCCAAATCGTGTTCCGACGACTTTGTTTAACGGAATGCTTTCGCCAGTTATTGGTTACGGAATCAAAGGCTGTATCTGGTATCAGGGCGAATCGAATTACGAACGAGCAAATGAATATACGGCTCTGATGAAGAAAATGGTAAGTAGTTGGAGAACGCTTTGGAATCAGGGAGATTTTCCGTTTTATTTCGCTCAGATTGCGCCGTTTAATTATGCTTCGTTTCATCCAAAAGATTATTTAGAAAAATACAATTCGGCTTATTTGCGAGAGGCGCAATTTAAGGCTTCAAAGGAAATTCCGAATTCGGCAATGGCGGTTTTAATGGATGTTGGGGAAGAAAATAACATTCATCCAATGGACAAGGAAAAAGGAGGAAACCGACTGGCTTTTCAGGCTTTGGCAAGAACATACGGAATTGAAGGTTTCGAGTTTGAAAGTCCGAAATACAAATCAATGGAGATAAAAGACGGCGCTGTAACGGTTTCTTTTGATGATGTTGCAAATGGAATTACGTCTTATGACAAAGAAGTTTTAGGTTTCGAAATCGCTGGTGAAGACAAAGTTTTTTATCCGGCAAAAACAGTCGTAAGAAGAAAATCTGTGGTTTTGACTTCTGATAAAGTCGCCAAACCAGTTGCGGTAAGATATTTATGGAAAGACTTCGCGAAAGCGGAATTATTCAGCGCGGGAGGTCTGCCGATTTCTTCTTTTAGAACGGATGAATGGTAGCACGCGAGTACTCCTGCAAGGTTTCCAAAACCTTGTAGGTGTTAGTTAATCTTGGAACTTAAAAATGATACCTACAAGGTTTTGGAAACCTTGCAGGAAACGTAAAAAATGAAAAACATACTACTTCTATTTTCTTTCTTCGTTACGCTTTGCCTAAAAGCGCAAATCCCTGTACTCGATACTTACAATCAAGTTTGGACGACTCAAAGCAATAATTCATCTGAATCTATGCCTTTGGGGGGCGGTGATATTGGTATGAATGTCTGGGTAGAGAAAGGTGATTTGTATTTCTATTTTTCGCGAAGCGGGACTTTTGATGAACATAATACGTTGCTGAAATTAGGTCGCGTGAAAATCACTTTAACTCCAAATCCGTTTGAAGGTAAAGACGGTTTTCGTCAGGAATTGAAACTGAAAGACGGTTATGTTTTAGTTGGACAAAATGATACGAAAATCAAACTTTGGGTGGATGTTTTTAAACCGATTATTCATGTTGATTTAGAAAGTAAAAACTCGTTGAAAATGACGGCTTCTTATGAAAGCTGGCGTTATCAGAACCATCATTCAAAAGGAAAAGAAAATAATGCGAATTCTTATAAATGGGCGACTCAGGGAGATTTATTTATTTTTAAAGATTCGATTGCTTTTGAAAATAACGGACTTAAATTCTACCACAGAAATCGTGAACAAACCGTTTTTGATGTGGCAGTAAAACAACAGAAAATGGAATCGGTTAAAGAGGAAATGATGAACCCGATTGCCAATCTGACTTTCGGCGGATTCATGAAAGGCGATAACTTAAAACCAGACGGAACGTATCTTGGAAAATATCAGGATGCAGATTTTAAAGGTTTTAATTTAACTAGTGTAAAACCTTCAAAAAAACATTCATTAGAAATTTACTTAAACACCAGCCAATCTAATTTTTCGACCTGGAATAATGGATTGAAAAATTTAGTTACTTCAAATAAAAACACAACCAAACAAGCCGAGAAAAACACAACAAAATGGTGGAATAATTACTGGAACCGCAGTTTTGTTTTTACACAGAAAAATCAATCGATTGAGAAAGATTCCGTTTATCAGATTGGACAGAATTATCAATTGTTTCGATATATGCTCGGATGCAATGCGTACGGGAAATATCCAACAAAATTCAACGGCGGACTTTTTACTGTTGATCCCGTTTACACCAATAAAGAACTGAATTTTACACCCGATTTCAGAAATTGGGGAGGAGGAACGATGACGGCTCAAAATCAGCGATTGGTTTATTTTCCGATGGTAAAAAGCGGTGATTTTGATATGATGAAATCACAATTGGATTATTACTTATCAATTCAAAAAAATGCCGAATTACGCAGTAAAATTTATTGGAAACACAATGGGGCATCTTTTACAGAACAATTAGAAAACTTTGGATTGCCAAATCCAGCCGAATACGAATGGAAACGCCCCGCAGATTACGATCCGGGAATGGAATACAATGCATGGCTGGAATACGAATGGGACACGGTTTTGGAATTCTGTCAAATGATGTTACAGCAGAAAGAATATGCAAAAGAAGATATTCAAAAGTATAATCAATTTATCATTAGCTGTCTTCGATTTTTCGATGAACATTATCAATATTTAGCCAAACAAAGAGGCAGAAAAGCGTTGGACGGAAACGGAAAATTAGTTCTTTATCCGGGGTCTGGAGCTGAAACTTATAAAATGGCGAATAATTCGAACAGCACGATTTCTGCTTTACAAGTCATTACAGAACAGCTTTTAAACCTTTCGCAGAAAGAATTGTCAAAAGAAGATATTGATTATTTAAAGGCGTTTCAAACCAGAATTCCGCCTTTGAATTTTGGACAGATTGACAATCATAAAGTTTTAGTTCCGGCAAAATCATGGGAACGCGTAAATAACTCAGAAGTTCCGCAATTGTATCCTGTTTATCCGTGGGGAATTTACGGTGTTGGAAAACTAGATTTAGAAACGGCTTTAAATACATGGAAATACGATTCTGATGCCATTAAATTCAGAAGTCATGTGGGATGGAAACAGGATAATATTTTCTCTGCCAGATTAGGTTTAACCGAAGAAGCAAGAAAATACAATCTGTTGAAAATGGCAAATTCAGAAAGACGTTTCCCTGCATTTTGGGGACCTGGATTTGATTGGGTTCCAGATCATAATTGGGGAGGTTCAGGAATGATCGGTATGCAGGAAATGCTTTTGCAGGAAGCAGAGGGTAAAATCTATCTTTTTCCGGCATGGCCAAAAGATTGGAATGTTCATTTTAAATTACACGCTACCCAAAACACAACTGTTGAAGCTGAGCTCGTTAATGGAGAATTAAAGGTTTTAAAAGTGATTCCGGAAGAAAGAAAAAAAGACATTATAAACCTGATTGGAAAATCAGAAACAGAAAAAATTACCATAAAATGATTAAGAAATTAGTAAGCTCTTTTGCTTTGGCATTGCTTTTGGCTGCAAACGGGCAGGCACAAAATGCTGATAAGCAGATTGTAAAAGTCGATTTTGACTTTTTTCAGAGAAGATTAGAAGAAGTTCACGATCCAAGTTATGAAGCCTGGGTAATTAATGAAGGCAAAGAAGATCAAAAAGCTTTTAACGGAGTGAGTTTTCAACTTAAAGGAAACTTTACTTCAAAGTGGTATAAAGTCGGAATGAGCGCTCCTTTTTATAACAGATTAGGAAGTGACGGATTGGTTACAGCTGAAAATTTAGAATTAAAAATAAGCGGTTTAACGGCAGGAAAACATACGCTTTTAACTTTTCATAATGCATTTGATGTGATTAACGGAAAAACTTTTTCTCCGATAAAAATCTTAGTAAACGGGAAACTTCAGGAAACGGTAAATGCAAGTCAGAGAGCCAATGCAAAGGTTGATGCTTCGATGGCTTATATTACTTTCAATGCAGAAAAAGGAAAAGACGTAATTGTTCGTTTTGAAATTGATCCGACAAACAATCTAGATATCGTAAAACAAATTGTGATTAATGGTTTTGAATTAGATACGCCAAATTTGATGAATCAGGCGCGAACTCCACAACCAGCAAACCGAGACGAACATGTTGAAGTAACCAAAAATGTGATTTTAAAATGGGATGCTTCAAAAAACGGTACCGCTCATAAATTGTATTTTGGTTTGGATAAAAATGCAGTAGCCAATGCAACAGAATCTTCAAAAGAATTTAAAGGAAAATTGACTGATAAAAGTTTTTCCGTTTCTGATTTGTACAGCGGTTCAACATACTATTGGAGAGTGGACGAAGTCGATAATAACGGTCAGGAAACTTTAGGAAATGTGTGGTCGTTTAAACCTGCTCAACTGGCTTTTCCGGGTGCAGAAGGTTACGGACGTTATGCTGTGGGCGGACGTGGTGGAAAAGTAATTGAAGTAACAAACTTAAACGATGACGGCCCGGGAAGTTTACGCGACGCCGTGAATCAGGAAATCGGCCCGAGAACAATTGTTTTTAATGTTTCGGGAAATATTAAACTGGCTTCGAGATTGGTTGTAAATCAGCCTTATGTTACTATTGCGGGACAAACGGCTCCAGGCGAAGGAATCACGGTTACTAGAGCGCCTATCGGACTGACTGGAAACGATGGTGTAATCCGCTTTTTGAAAGTGAGAATCGGCGGCGGTAAAACGTTTGACGGAATGGGATTAACGGGCGCCGATTATAGTATTATCGATCATTGTTCAATCAGCTGGACGATTGATGAATCGTTTAGTTCGCGCGGTGCGCATCATATTACGTTACAGCGCACTTTAATTTCTGAGGCTTTAAATGTAGCAGGACATGACAAATACGAAGCTGGAAAAATGCACGGATATGCTGCTACAATTGGCGGAGATATCGGAAGTTTTCATCACAACTTATTGGCTCATAATGAAGGTCGTAACTGGAGTATTGGTGGTGGTTTAAGTGGTGATGGATTTTACACAGGAAGATTGGATATTCGTAATAACGTAGTGTACAACTGGGGAAAAAGAGCCACTGACGGCGGTGCTAACGAAGTGAACTTTGTCAATAACTATTACAAACCAGGTGCTTCAACCAAAATTTTTGTGGCTTTGAATGCACAGCACGAAGGTGTTGGAAAAGGAATGCAGCGTTATTTCTTTGATGGAAATGTGATGCCGGGTTATTTTGATGAAAAAACACAGGATAAAGGACGAAAAATGACCGTTACCAATAAAGAAATGGTAGAATACGAAACGTTCGTAAAGAAAGCGTTTTTTGAGTCTTTCGTGGAAACACAATCGGCAAATGGAGCGTATAAAAATGTACTTTCGGATGTTGGGGCAAATCAGCCGTTTTTTGACAAACATGATAACCGAATTATTGAGGAAACTAAAAAAGGAACTTTTACGTATAAAGGAAGCAAAAGCGGTTACGGCGGTATGATCGATAACGAAGAAGATGCAGGAGGATGGCCGAATTTTCCGTCTGAAACTCGTCCAACAGATTGGGATACTGATCATGACGGTTTACCAAACTGGTGGGAAAAAGCTTTTGGTTTAAATGAAAATTCACCAGCAGGAGATTTCTCAGATGCGAATTCAGATACTGATAAAGACGGATTTACGCAATTGGATAATTATTTAGACTGGCTCGCTCAACCTCATTATTTTATCAATTTAAAAGATAAAAAGTCGTTAGCTGTTGCAGATTTTTTCAAAGGTTACGACAACAAACCAGTCTATACTTTCTCTGAAGTTAAAAATGGGAAAGCGAGTTTAAAAGGAAAAGAAATTCAGTTCACGGCTTCAGATAAAGGTTTTGCATCTTTCGTAGTAACTGTAAAAGATGCAGACGGAGATTCAATGAGTCGAAGCGTTAATTTCTTTGTTAAGTAAAATATATTAAACCATATAAGTCATGTAAGAATTTATAAGCTTGACTTAATAGAAATCAAAAAAATCATATAAGATTGATTAAATCAACTTTCAAATTAGAAAAGTTAGTTTAAATGAACTTATATGACTTATATGGTTCAAAACAATTATAAAATGAAAAATTTATTAAATGTTTCCTTGAGTTTGTTTTTAGTTAGCGCTGGAGTTGTGGCTCAGAATAAAGGTTTGGTTGCGAATTCACAAAGTCCGTATTCAAAACTTCAAAGTGTTGGACTTCAGGACGTAAAATGGACGAACGGATTCTGGAAAGAACAATTTGATGTAGAAACCAAAAATACGCTTCCGTATATGTGGGATTTGTATCATAGTGAAACTTCGCATGCATATCAAAACTTCGAAATTGCAGCAGGATTAAGCAAAGGAACTTTCAAAGGGCCTTCGTTTCATGATGGTGATTTCTACAAGATTTTTGAGGGAATGGCTGCGACTTATGCCATCACAAAAGACAAGAAACTCGATGCCGAAATGGATAAAGCGATTGCGCTTTTCGCAAAAGTACAGCGCAAAGACGGTTATATTCACACACCAGTTTTGATTGATGAACGCTGGGGAACTTTAGGTCCCGAAGAAGTGAAAAAGCAATTGGGTTTCGAGAAATACAATATGGGACATTTAATGACTGCAGCTTGTATTCATTATCGCGCGACTGGAAAAATCAATTTTCTGAATATTGCCAAAGGAGTTGCCGATTTCTTATATGATTTCTACAAAAAAGCTTCGCCGGAATTAGCAAGAAATGCCATTTGTCCGTCTCATTATATGGGAATTGTCGAAATGTACAGAACGGTAAAAGACCCGAAATATCTAGAATTGGCGAATAATCTAATTGACATTAAAGGAACGACAAGCGACGGAACCGACGATAATCAGGATAGAGTTCCGTTTAGACAACAGACAACGGCCATGGGACATGCCGTAAGAGCGAATTACCTGTACGCGGGTGTTGCCGATTTATACGCCGAAACTGGAGAAAAGAAATTATTAGACAATTTAGAATCTATTTGGGATGATGTAACGTATCGCAAAATGTACATTACTGGAGGCTGTGGTTCTTTGTACGACGGAGTTTCGCCAGACGGAACTTCTTACGATCCAACTGTCGTGCAGAAAATTCATCAGGCGTACGGAAGACCTTTTCAACTGCCAAACGCAACGGCTCATACAGAAACCTGTGCCAATATTGGAAATGTGTTGTGGAACTGGAGAATGCTTCAGATTACAGGAGATGCTAAATATGCTGATATTGTGGAGTTAGCACTTTACAATAGCGTACTTTCGGGAATGGATTTGGAAGGAGAAAAATTCTTGTATAACAATCCGCTGAACGTTTCGAATGATCTGCCGTTTCACCAAAGATGGGGAAATGTGCGTGAAGGTTATATTGCGTTATCAAATTGCTGTGCGCCAAACGTAACGAGAACAATTGCGGAAGTTGGAAATTACGCTTACAATCTTTCAAAAGAAGGTTTGTATGTGAATTTATACGGAAGCAACACTTTGAATACAAAAACAGAAAACGGAGAAGCTTTAGAAATCGAACAACAAACCAATTATCCTTGGGACGGAAAAATCACTTTAAAAATCGTAAAAGCGCCAAAAGATTTACAGGCTTTCTTTTTAAGAATTCCGGGTTGGAGTCAGAATGCTGAAGTTTCGGTTAATAATTTAAAAATTACAGATCAGATTGTTTCGGGAACATATTTGAAATTAAACCAGAAATGGAAAAAAGGAGATGTTATCGAATTGAATATGCCAATGCCCGTTGAATTGATGGAAGCCAATCCGTTGGTTGAAGAAGTTAAAAATCAGGTAGCTGTAAAAAGAGGACCTTTAGTTTATTGTTTAGAATCGGATCAGCTTCCTGCTAAAATTAGTGTAAATGATGTGGCTTTAAAATTAAATTCTAAATTTACCACTAACAACTTTACATTAAATAATAGAAATTTAGTGAGCATTGAGGCTGAAGCTGTTATCAATCCTAATAATTCTTGGAATAAGGCTTTATATAAACCTCTTTCATCGAAAGATGCAACTTCTGTTCCTGTAAAATTGGTTCCGTATTTTGCGTGGGGAAATAAAGGACAGGGAGAAATGACGGTTTGGATGTCGCGTTAAAATTATATGGACATTGTTTTTTTGTAGAGACGCACAGCAGTGCGTCTAACGCAACGTAACCACAATGTTTGATGCACATGGTGTAGACGCACTGCTGTGCGTCTCTACAGATAAACTTTGTCTAAAAACTTAAAATATTAAGAACTATGAGATATATTTTGGCTTTATTTCTAATAACATTTTCGTTATCAGCCCAAACCATTGATAATAAATTAGCCTTAACCGTTGCACAAGACGGTTCGGGAGATTTTATAACTATTCAGGAAGCGGTAAACAATGTAAAAGACAATTCAGAAAAACGAGTGGTAATTACGATAAAACCTGGCGTTTATAAAGAAAAGTTAGAAATTCCCGTTTCTAAAACCTTCATCACTTTAAAAGGAACGGACAGAAATAAAACGATTATTTCATTTGATGATTATTCTGGAAAACCACTTCGTGAGCCTGATCCGTCAGGAAAAACGGCTTTTGGAACAGGAACTTCGTATTCGTTTTTAATTAAAGGAAATGACTGTACGCTTGAAAATCTTACGATTGAAAATACAGCGGGGAGAGTAGGACAGGCGGTAGCGCTTCATATTAAAGGCGATCGTGTTATCGTAAAAAACTGCAATCTTTTAGGTAATCAAGACACGCTTTATTTATCTGAAGAAAAAACTCGAATCTATTTTGAAAACTGTTTTATTAACGGAACAACCGATTTTATTTTTGGAGCTGCAACGGCTTATTTTTATAAATGTACGATCGAAAGTTTGACAAACTCTTATATCACAGCAGCTTCAACTCCGCAAGGTCAGGCTTATGGATATGTTTTTGTGGATTGTAAACTTACTGCCAAAGATAAATCGGTCGATAAAGTATTTTTGGGAAGACCCTGGAGACCTTATGCGCAGACGGTTTTCATCAATACAGATCTAGGTTCACATATTATTCCAGAAGGCTGGAACGCTTGGATCGATACCCGTTTTCCTGATAAAGATAAAACAGCTTATTATGCTGAATTCGGAAGTAAAGGTTCGAGTGCGAAAAATATATCTCAACGAGTTTCATGGTCGCATCAGTTAAAGAAAGAAGAAATTAAAAAATACGATAGAGATTTAGTTTTAAACGGATGGAATCCAAATAAATAAGCTTATGAAAAAGTTTAAAATTTTTATAATAGGAATGTGCTCGGTTTTATTACTGGGCGCTTTTGGTTTTAAGTCAAAAGTAACAAAGATTTATTTAATTGGAGATTCGACGGTTGCTGATTATTCGTTAGAAGAAAATTATCAAACCAAGAAATTTCCACAAGTTGGCTGGGGACAGGTTTTTCAGCCTTTCTTTCAAAAAGACAGTTTAAAACTGGTTAAGAACATTTTAGGTAATGCTAAAGAAGTAAAAATTGATGATCGTGCAAAAGGCGGCAGAAGTACGAGAACCTTTTTTCAGGAAGGACGCTGGGCTTCTGTTTATAAATCTCTTCAAAAAGGAGATGTAGTCATGATGCAATTTGGACATAATGATGCTTCTGTGGAAAAAACAGAACGGTATGTCAATATTGAGGGTTATAAAGAGTTTCTTCGACTTTTCATTAATCAAACCAAAGAAAAAGGCGCGATTCCGATTGTGCTTACTCCTGTTGCTAGAAACTATCCTTGGAAAGATGGTAAATTAAGTAATGTTCACGGCGATTATCCACAAGCTGCGATCGAAGTAGCTAAAGAATTAAATGTGAAATATATTGATTTGAATGAATTGTCAATGAATTTCTTCTCATCAAAAGGACAAGATTATGTTACGACAAATTATTTTATGAATTTTGAAAGTGGTAAGTATCCTGCTTTTCCAGAAGGACAAAAAGACAATACACATTTTCAAACAGAAGGAGGTATTGAAGTGGCAAGATTAGTTTTTGAGGCTATGAAAAAGCTCTAGTTTTTCAATACTTGAACGAAGAAAATAAAAGAAACCGTCGAAATTTATTCTGACGGTTTTTTTGTGAATTAAGGTTTTTGGTATAAAAAATATAACTCAATTTTATTTGGTCAGAATTTACTTTTAAAAAATGTTTTTCTCTTAAAAAATGTTTAAATTTTTTTTAAATGCTTAACTAGGTGTTTTTGTAAGTTTTTTTAATAGGAAATAAATGTATTTTAGACAATTATTACTTCAATTTTGATAACGTTTTCGTACTTATAAGCTATTCTGTATCAGTAGTAACGAAAGAGTGTTTTACAGAATGTTTAGAAGAAGAAGAGTTTTGATGAAAATCCTGCGAAATTTTAATTCAAACGCGTTTGTATATTTTGTTTTATTCAAACTTTTGTTTTAAATATTCGATTACGCATATTTTTTTTCTTCATTTTTTATTAATATTGTTTTTTTTGAGTCTTTTTTTTTGAGATTACATGATTAAAACAGGATAGAGCAGGACGGTTGTAATGTAGCATCGTTATATTTTTGGGATATGAATAATAAATGTATTTTTAACATTTAATTACAACGATTTAGTTTCTTTAAATATATAAAGGTACATTTAAAACATGACTAACTAACAATAATAAACTAACCAAAACAAAAAAGCATTTATGAAACAAGCACTTTTAAAGAGATGTAGTTTTCTTTTGTTTACACTGATGACGGTGATGAGTTATGCTCAGAACTCAAATCAAGTTACGGTAACAGGAACTGTGACTGATAATGTATCAGGTCTGCTTCCGGGAGTTAACGTAACAGAGAAATCTACAAAGAATACAGTTACGACTGATTTTAATGGTCAATTTCAAATTAAAGTAAAACCAAATGCTACTTTAGTTTTTTCATTTATAGGAATGAGAAAACAAGAAGTGCCAATTGGAACAAGAACAACAGTAAATGTTAAACTAACGGAAGACTCAAACGAATTACAAAATATAGTAGTAGTAGGGTACGGTAGTCAAAAGAAAGAAAAGCTTACTGGAGCTATTGCTACAATCAGTGCATCAGATATTCAGGAACTTCCTGTTTCAAATTTATCTGAAGCTTTGAGAGGACAGGTGCCTGGTTTAAGTGTAATTGATGGCGGGGGTCGTCCTGGTGATGGTGCTTCTCTTGAAATTCGCCAAACTTATGGATTCTCAAAAGATGGTAGTTCAAAAACACCTTTAATTATTATTGACGATATGATCCAGGTGGATCCAATTAATGGTAGACCATCTCTAGATGCATTTAACAGATTAGATCCTTCGGAGATTGAAAGTATGACAGTTTTAAAAGATGCGTCTGCAGCTATTTATGGTTCTCGTGCATCTCAGGGAGCTATCGTTGTTAAAACTAAAAGAGGAAAAAGTGGTGTGCCAACGTTCTCATATTTTACTCAATTTGCAGTAAATGATGCAGTTAGTCATAGTAAAACGATGAGCGCATATGAATTTGGTGTTTTCTCTAATAGATTTTTTAGAGGAAATAATAATCTGGGTAATAATTCATCGAATCTTTTTACAGATAGAGAGTTAGAAGAGATGAAAGGCTTAGATTATGACTGGCTTAAAGAAGCTTGGAAGCCTGCAATTCAGCAAAAGCACACTTTAAGCGTAAGTGGTGGTACTGAAAAGGCAACTTATTTTGCAGGTATTAATTACTTTACACAAGATGCAAATTTAGGAAAACAAGATTATCAGAAATGGAACTTCCGTACGGGTATGACAGCAAAAATCACAAGTTCTTTAGATTTTTCTGCAGCAGTTTCTGGTAATTCTGGAGATATTGAAAAATCATTTACAAAAGCGTCATCAAGTATTAATGATAGTTATGCTTCTTCATCAGGAGGAGAACAAGCAGATTATGGACTTTTATTGCACATGCCTAAGTATATTCCTTGGGAAACTACAGTAAACGATAAACAATATTTTATGTCTCCGTTTGCACGTACAGATCGTACTATTGGTTCTCCAAATTCAAACAGCACAATTGCAGGTTGGAATTATTTTGCAGGATTAAACAATGGTTCTAAACAAATTTCAAGTGATTTTTCATACAATGTAAATATGTCACTTAACTGGAAAGTTCCATTTATAAAAGGATTATCTTTAAAAGGAACTTATGCAAGAACTCAAACTTCTGAAAGTTCAGAGCAAATTCAATTACCATATGATTTAGCAAGAATTATGGGGTATGAAAAATTAGACAGTCACTTAGCTAGTTCTGCTTTACCTACAACTGTAAATGATGGGGTTCACAATTACTATCAAATCGAAACTAATACTCGTGGATCTAGAGTTTATTACAATAGTTCACGTTCTAAATCTGTTCAGGCTAACTTTTTTATAGATTATAACAGAACTTTTGATAATCATGAAGTAGGAGCAATGTTCTCTGTAGAACGTTCTGAATCAGAATTTAACAGTTCACGTTTAGCATTTGAAAATACTGGAAAAGATTATGCAGGTTCTTATCAAACGGCAGGAACTTTAACTACTAACTCAACTGCATTAAAAGGTGAGCAAGGAACTTTATCATATTTAGGTCGTTTAAACTACAGTTACAAAGGACGTTATATGCTTCAATTCCTTTTTAGAAGTGATGCTTCTACAAAATTTGCACCAGAAAATTATTGGGGATTCTTCCCTTCAGTTCAGGCAGGATGGATTGTTTCTAAAGAAAAATGGTTTACTGATAATGTAGGATGGATGGATTTCCTTAAAATTCGTTACTCTATTGGTAAAACAGGAAATGACAATATTAATGCTTGGAGATGGATGAAACTTTATGATGTTGTAGCTGATAAAGGTTTCCAGTTTGGATCTAATGGAGGTGTTCTTGGAGGTGCTGTTACACCTAGAGTTGAGCCAAATAGAAATGTAGGCTGGGATACAACTATCAAAAATAACGTGGGTATTGACTTAGCTGTATTAAAAAACAGATTGTCTTTAACAACAGATTTCTATTATGATAGATCAAAAGAAATGTTAACAGGAATGGCAGGACAAGTTGGAGTGCCAATCTCTGTTGGAGGAGGATTTGCAGAAGAAAACTATGCTGCGGTTGATTCTTGGGGAGCAGAGTTTGCGTTAAACTGGAAAGATAATGTTAATAAAAACTTTAGTTATAATGTTGGAGTAAACTTTGGATTATCAGACAATATGGTTAAAAAATATCCAGATCCAGCTATATTACATCCATCAAACAACTTAACTCAGGCAGGGCAATCTACATTTTTCCCATCTTGGGGTTTCAAAACTTGGAAAGGAACTTCTACTGGAGACGGAATTTTACGTACTGATCAGGATGTTGCAAATTACTGGTCTTACTTAACTCAAAATGCAGCAGCTGTAGGCGGACAGCCAAATTATTTAGGAATTTCTAATGTTGCTGATATGAGAAAAGGAATGTTGGCTTATCAAGATGCAGCAGGACAATTTAATAGTACAGATGGAACTCAGGCTGGACCAAATGGACAAATCCAAAAGAATGAAGATTACGTTAAATTAGTGAATAAAAACAGATCGTATGGTTTTACTACTAACTTAGGAGGTAGATATAAATCATTTTTCTTTAAAACTCAAATAGCAACTTCTTGGGGTGGATTCCGCGCAATAGATGTTGTAAAACAAGGTACTGGTTCTTCTCACAACATGTGGGCGCGTGAAACTTTCTGGAATGATATGTATTCAGATGATAACGTAAATGGAAGATATCCTAATTTGAACTCTACAGGACAAGATTATCTTACAGTGCCTTCAGATTTCTGGCAATTAGATACTTTTAGATGTACAGTAAGAAACTTAACATTAGGATTTGATTTGCCTAAAGATCTTTTAGATAAAATTAAAATTTCGAAATGGTCAATTGGTGTAACAGGTAATAATCTTTGGGATTTATACAACCCATATCCTGATCATTACCGCAATATGTATGATACTTCTTCAGAGAATTATCCTACTCTTAGAACTTGGGCTGTTACTTTTAACATTACATTCTAATTCAATTAAAGATGAAACTAAAAATTAATAAATATGTAACCTTAGCACTTTTAGTAGTGCTAAGTGCTTCTTGCAGCGATAATTTTTTGGAAGAAAAGAAAAATTATGGAAGTGTTGACGATTCGTTTTACGAAAGTCAAGAACGTGCTAATTGGTATATTAATAATGTTTATTTCGATTATTACTCTGCTTTTAAATCTCCAGGACAAAGTCTTGTAGGTTCATTTACAGATACATATTCTAAAATGACTGAAGAAATAGGAGGAATTCAGCCTCTTATTAATCCAAACCTTACTTATGTAAATGCTGCAGATGCATCAGGTTACTACGGAGGTAAACTTGAAGATAAAATTAATAACGTTCCTTATAACAGAATTAGAGATTGTAACTCTTTTATTAGAGATATTGATGTTAAAGGAGCAAATTTAGATAAAACATTTCGCGATCAGGCAAAAGGACAATTATATTACTTACGTGCAGTTCAATATTTTGATTTAATGCGTGTTTATGGAGGTGTTCCTATTGTAACCGAAGTTCAGACTCCAAGTACAGAGGATGAAGCTATAAAATTACCTAGAGCTACAGTTGCCGAGGTTGTAGAACAAATTGTAAAAGATTTGGATATGGCAGCAAGCTTATTGCCTCCAAACTGGATTGCAGCAGAATATGGACGTGTTACAAAAGGTGCCGCTTTAGCAGTAAAATCAAGAGTATTATTAACTTATGCAAGTCCATTATTTAATAAAAACTGGGATGGTTCTAACGAACGTTGGGATGCGGCATTAAAAGCTGGTTTAGAAGCTGAAACTGCTTTAACAGCTGCTGGATATGGTTTATACGGAAATTCAGCAAAAGACTGGCAGAATATGTTTGCACTAGGAAGTAATGCATTTTGTTCTGAAGCAATTACAACACAGCTTTTATCTGCACTTAATACAAATCTAGGAGTTAATAACTCTTGGGAAAAAGCTATCCGTTTAGTTAGTCAAGGTGGTACAGGTGCTATGGAAGCTCCAAAAGAGATGATTGATTTATTTCCTACAGATAAAGGAGAAAGACCTACAGCGGCAAATGGTTATGATCCGTTCCTTTTCTTTCTTAAACGTGATCCAAGATTCTACAGAACGTTTGCTTTCTCTGGTGTAAAATGGGATTATAAAGAAAATGCTAAACCAGTTGTATGGGCTTACAGATGGGAAGATAAAGACAAAAAACTTTATTTTAGTGATTCAAATAATGAGCCAAGCCCTGCAATTGTTAGAAAAATGACAGATGTAACTGCTTCTAACACAAGTAATTTCCAATATTCTGGAAATGATATTTTAGAATACCGTTATGCAGAATTATTATTAAATATAGCAGAATGTTATGCGGCATTAGGTCAGACAAATAACACGATTGCTTATTTAAGCAGAATTAGAAAACGTGTTGGTATCGATGCAGCAAATAATTATGGTATTGGTACTTTAGTTGACAAATATGCGGCTATAGAAGCTGTATTGTATGAGCGTAGAGTAGAATTAGCTTATGAAGGTAAACGTTACTGGGATGTACAGCGATGGATGCTTTATGACAATACTGGACTTCCAGGTACAACAGCCGGAACTGTTGCAAAATTAGGTTTAACACCTATCAATGGTACACAGCGTACTGGAAATTATTTACAGTTTAAAAACATCACACAAACAGCAGCAGATCCTTTAACAACTGCCAGAGCAAGTATTTCTGTAGATATAGATGCTGCAAAAGCAACTTTTGAAGCACAATTAAATACATTGGCCACTTTTTACACAAATAATTTTGTATTAGCTGCGCCGCCAACTCCAATGGATCAGGTAAATAACGTTGCAGTTAAAATCAAATTTAATCCAAATTATTATATTCAAGGATTACAAAATACAGTGTTAGCACAAAATCCATGGTTAAAACAAACAATTGGATGGAAAGACGCTTCTGGTGGAGAAGGAGATTACAATTACCAACAATAAAATGCTAGTGAACTTTTTTAAATTCACTAAAGAACAATAGACATTAAATAGAACTTTTCACCTGTATTCGTCAAAAGATACAGGTGATTTGTTTAAAAAGAATTACCACAATTAAAAATTAACATGAAAAATTCCGCATTATTTATCGCATCATCGCTGCTTTTTTTAGGAAGTGCAAAATGTTTTGCCCAATATCCTAAAATAAGCCCGGAAGTTCAGGCACAAGAAAAAGCAATTAAAGAAGAAGCACAAAGACTTTCAGACGAAGCTTGGGCAAAAGCTTTAGTTGTTATTGAAGAAGAAGCAAAACATGGAAAACCATATATTCCGTGGGCATCAAGACCAACCGATTTACCTCAGGCAGAAATTCCTGCTTTCCCAGGCGCTGAAGGAGGAGGAATGTACACTTTTGGTGGACGTGGAGGAAAAGTTTACACAGTAACAAGCCTTGAAGACCGCGGACCAGGAACACTTCGTGAAGCTTGTGAACAAGGAGGAGCGAGGATAATCGTATTTAATGTTGCTGGAATTATCAGATTAAAAAGTCCGTTGATTATTCGTGCGCCTTATATCACAATTGCGGGACAAACAGCTCCTGGAGACGGAATCTGTATTGCCGGAGAATCAACTTGGATTGATACACACGATGTAATTATTAGACACGTACGTTTCCGTCGTGGAGAAACTTTTGTGGGAAGAAGAGACGATGCCATTGGAGGAAATCCAGTTGGAAACATCATGATCGACCACGTTTCTGCAACTTGGGGATTAGACGAAAATATGTCAATTTATAGACACATGTACAACCCAGGGCCAGGTTATCCAGATATTAAAGTTGGAACGGTAAACATTACCATCCAAAACAGTTTATTTGGTGAAGCTTTAGATACTTATAATCACGCTTTCGGAAGTACTTTGGGTGGAGAAAACTGCTCTTTCATGAGAAACATGTGGGCAAATAATGCTGGTAGAAACCCTTCTATCGGATGGAACGGAATTTTTAACTTCGTTAATAATGTGGTTTTTAACTGGTATAACAGATCTACAGATGGTGGAGATTACACTGCGAATTATAACATTATCAACAACTTCTACAAACCAGGACCAGTTACCGATTTAACACAGCCAATCAGCTACAGAATCTTAAAACCAGAATCAGGAAGAAGTAAATTACCTTACATGGTTTTTGGAAGAGCTTATGTAAACGGAAACGTTGTGAACGGAAACGAAAAAGTAACCAAAGACAACTGGGACGGCGGAATTCAAATTGAAAACAAAAAAGGAGAGTTGATGTCATACGACGAAGCAAAAGATTATTTCGCTAAAATGAAAAGCGAAAAACCTTTCCCAATGCCATGGTTTAATAAATTCATGACAGCTGAAGAATCGTATGAATATGTTCTTAAAAATGTTGGAGCAACTTTACCAATCAGAGATAAAGTAGACGAAAGAATCGTAAGAACAGTAAAAACTGGAGTTCCGGAATATGCGAAAGGTTTAGAGAAAAAAGAATTCTATCAATTCGAACACAGAAGACTTCCAATGGATTCTTATAAAAAAGGAATTATTACAGATATTTCTCAAGTTGGCGGATATCCAGAATACAAAGGAAAACCTTACGTAGACACAGACAAAGACGGAATGCCAGACGCTTGGGAGAAAAAATACGGTTTAAATCCAAACGATCCATCTGATGCGCAGGGAGACTTAAACGGTGACGGATATTCTAATATTGAAGATTATATCAACGGTGTAAACCCAGCGATAAAAGTAAACTGGAAAGATTTAGCGAATAACAAAGAAACTTTGGTAAGACCTTTGTTAGATTTAAAATAAAAACCGATAGGTTAAAGAAATAGAAAAATTTCTCGCAAAGTCGCTAAGACGCAAAGTTTTATTATAAAACTTAAGAAATAGCTTTGCGTCTTAGCGACTTTGCGAGATTAAAAAAATAAAGATGATGTTAATAAAAAAAATAAATATCGGCTTATTATCGGTTCTTTTCACATTTTCTACTTTAAATGCACAACAGCATTTAGATCCAGAATACGTAAAAGTTACGAATGAAAGAGCCGCTAAAATCGTCGCAAAATTAGATTTGAAAAACGAAGCAAAAGAAAAAGCAGTTTCAAATATTATTGCACAGCAATTCAGAGATTTAACGGAGATTCAGGACGGAAGAGACGCTGAAATCAAAAAAGTAAAAGAAGATACTTCTTTAGCTAAAGAAGATCAAAACAAGAAAATTGACAAACTGAAATCAAAAGCAGACGAATCAATAGCAAAACTGCATAAATCTTACATCAAGAAATTGGGTAAAGAATTATCAGAAGATAAAATCACAGAAGTTAAAGACGGAATGACATACGGAGTGCTTCCAATCACAGTTGCAGGTTACAACGATATGCTTCCAAATTTAACTGCAGAACAAAAAGATTATATATACAAAGCTTTAGTAGAAGCCAGAGAACACGCAATGGATGCTGGTTCATCTAAAGAAAAACACGGCTGGTTTGGCAAATACAAAGGAAGAATCAACAACTATTTATCAAAACAAGGTTACGATCTAAACAAGGAAAGTAAAGACTGGCACGAACGTGTTGAAGCGAGAGAGAAGGCCAAGAAAGAAGGTCAAAAAGAATAGTCCTTAGTCCTTAGATTTTTAGTCCATGGTGAGTTTTCGCTAAACTAAAGAACTAAGTACTAACCACGAAAAAACTAAGGACTAAAAACTAACTACTAAGTACTATTAACATGCAACATATTTCTCCAAGCCGAACTTTCAAAAGAACACTAATGGCATTTTCATTTTGTTCACTTGTTTCTTCGGCGTATGCACAATATCCCGTAATTCCGAAAGATGTTCAAGCAAAAGCAGATGCTGTTTTAGCTGATGAAGAAAAAAGACTGGCTGAAATCTGGAATGCTAATTATCATATTATCAAAGAAGAGGCAAAACAGGGAAAACCCTATTTACCTTGGGCTTCATATCCAAAAGATTTTGTTCAAGCTGATATTCCTGCATTTCCTGGAGCTGAAGGTGGAGGGGCGTATACACAAGGTGGACGTGGCGGAAAAATATTTGTAGTAACAAGTTTAGCAGACAGCGGAAAAGGAACTTTTCGTGAAGCCTGTGAAGCTGTTGGAGCGAGAACTATTGTTTTTAACGTTTCAGGAATTATTAAACTTGAAAAAAGAATCAGCATGCGTGCGCCTTATGTAACAATTGCAGGTCAGACAGCTCCGGGTGACGGAATCTGTATTGCGGGAGAAACATTAGAAATCGACACACATGACGTCATTATCAGACATATGCGTTTCAGACGTGGTGCAACCGAAGTTACAAGAAGAGACGATGCTCTTGGTGGAAACCCTATGGGAAATATCATTGTTGACCATTGCTCTGTAAGTTGGGGATTAGACGAAAATATTTCGTTATACAGACATCAGTTTGCAGCTAACGAAAAATCAAAACTGGAAAAACTGCCAGCGTGTAATATCACAATTCAAAATACTATTTCAGCAGAAGGTTTAGATACTTATAATCACGCGTTTGGAAGTACAATTGGCGGATTAAATAGTACTTTTATGCGCAATTTATGGGCCGACAACATTTCTAGAAATGCTTCTATCGGAATGTATGGCGATTTTAATTTTGTCAATAACGTAGTATTCAATTGGTGGAATCGTACTCTTGATGGAGGTGATTATCGCTCAATGTTAAACATCATCAATAATTATTTTAAACCGGGACCAATTACACCAGTAAACGAACCTATTTCACATAGAATCGTAAAACCGGAATCAGGATATATTCAGCCAAAACAATACGGAAGAGCTTATGTTTCAGGAAACTTTATCGTAGGATCTCCAGAAGTTACGGCAGATAACTGGAATGGAGGAGTTCAGTTGGAAAATCTTCCGGAAGCAGAAACAAAAGAATTTTTAGAAGCAATTAAACAGCCAAAACCATTTTCAATGCCTTCATTTAAAATCATGAGTGCAGAAGAAAGTTATGATTTTGTTCTAACGAATGTTGGAGCGACGATTCCGAAAAGAGATGCTGTAGATGAGCGTGTTATCAAACAAGTTAGAACAGGAAAAATCGAAGTTAAAGACGGTTTAGAAAATGCAATCGGAAAAGAATTTATAAAAAGAAGACTTCCAGCCGATTCATACAAAAAAGGAATCATAACACATCCAGATCAGGTTGGCGGATATCCAACTTATAAAGGAAAAGCTTATAAAGATTCGGACAACGACGGAATTCCAGACGCTTGGGAGAAAAAATACGGCTTGAATCCAAATGATGCTTCAGACGCCAATAAAGATTCAAACGGAGACGGTTACACGAACATCGAAAAGTATTTCAACAACATCGATCCAAATCAAAAAGTAGACTGGACGAAATTGGAGAATAACACCGATACATTGGCGAAGTTGAAAACTTTGCTGCAATAGTTCAACGCTAAGTAATAACATACAGTTTGTCATTTCGACGGAGGAGAAATCTCCGCAAGAAACTCCGCAAAGTTTGATTTAGATTGTCGAGCTACTAACGGAGATTTCTCCTTCGTCGAAATGACAAAAATTACGGAAATACGTAACTTTAGAAAATCTAAAATCTAAATTCAGAAATCTAAAATAATACAGAAGTGAACTTCATTCATTTTAAAAATATAATTTCCTTCAAAAACACATTAGTCATAATGTGTTTTGCTATGTCTGTAAATATCACAGCCCAAACTGCTTTTCCGGACATTGTAAAAACCAAAGAAGGAAAACTAACTTTCACAACAGACAATCAGGGAAATCAGATTCCGGATTTTTCTTTTGCTGGTTATATGTCATCAGAAAAAGCAATTCCGAATCTGGAGAACAAGATTTTTGTTTCGAAGCAGGAAGAAGACGCTACACAGAAAATCCAAAATGCGATTGATTATGTAAGCGGTTTAAAACCAGATAAAAATGGTTTTCGCGGAGCTGTTCTTTTAGATAAAGGAACATTCAAAGTAAGCGGCACTTTATACATCAGAAAATCGGGAGTTGTTCTTCGCGGAAGCGGAAATTCTGAAAACGGAACCGTACTTTTAGGAACTGGTTTAGAAAGAGAAGCTTTAATTAGAATTTTGGGTGAAAATGATAAAGTGTATAAAGATACTTTCGAATTCAACAATGCTTATACACCACTTGGAACACAGAAAATCCAATTAAAAAATACTGCAAAATTAAAAGTTGGAGACGAAATCGAAATCAGCAAACCTTTAACTGATAATTTCATTAAAGAAGTAAACATGCAGGATTTCGGCGGAGAAACTTCATGGATTGGCTGGAAAAAAGGCGACTGGATTACGACTTGGAACAGAATTGTTACTAAAATCAACGGAAATGAAGTTACTGTAAACGCTCCAATAACCATGTCTTTAGACGATGTTTTCGGAACTTCAAAAGTAACCGTTTATTCATGGGCAGGAAGAATTGAGCATATCGGTGTTGAAAACATGCTGATAAAATCGACTTTCAATCCTTCAAATGCAAAAGATGAAGAACACAGATGGCAGGCAGTAAGCATTGAGAACACTAGGAATGCGTGGGTAAAACAAGTTAATTTCAAACACTTTGCAGGTGGAGCCGTTACGGTTTTAAAAACAAGTCAGCAAGTTACGGTTGAAGATTGTATTGCAACAGAACCGGTTTCTGAAATCGCTTCATTCAGAAGACATACCTTTTATACAGAAGGTCAGCAGACGCTTTTCCAACGTTGTTATTCTGAATTTGGCTATCATGATTTTGCTGTGGGCGGATTTGGTACAACGGGTCCAAATGTATTTGTGCAATGCGAATCGCATCTGCCATTTGAAAATAGCGGTGCAATCGGAAGCTGGGCAACCGGAGTTTTATTCGACATTGCAAATATTGACGGAAAAGCGTTAAGCTACAACAACAGAGAGCAGGCAGGAAGAGGTGCAGGATGGACAGCAGCTAATTCGGTTATTTGGGAATCATCAGCTTCAAAAGTAGAATGTTATAATCCGCCGACAGCACAAAACTGGGCTTTTGGAGTTTGGGGACAATTTGGAGGAAACGGACATTGGAAAGACGTAAACGGACACATTAGTCCAAGAAGTTTATTCTACACTCAATTAGAAGCCAGATTAGGTAAACTTCCAGTTCAGCCTTTTATTTACGATTTAGGCTCAGAACCATCTTCAAGTCCAACAATCGAAGTTGCACAAGAACTGACTAAAAACTCAGTTACAACATCAAAAAGTCTACAAGAATGGATTGCAGAAGCTTCAAAAGCAAATCCAGTAAATACGGATAGTAAAGGTTTAAAAAATGCAAACGATTTAAAAGTTGTTGCAGATAAAACAGAAAAATCAACGTCAAAAGTAATCACAGAAAATGGTTGGTTGACTTTTGAAGGAAAATTAATTGCAGGAAAAGAAACCAATGTAGCATGGTGGAGAGGTGATCTTACAGATGATTTCGTAAACAAATCTACACCGCATTTAACCCGTTTTGTACCAGGAAGAACAGGAAACGGATTAACAGATAAAGTTCAGGAAACAGTAGATTATTTAACAAAAAATAACATCGTTGCTTTAGAACACAACTACGGTCTATGGTACGAGCGCCGTATGGACGATCACGAACGCGTACGCCGATTCGATGCCGATGTCTGGCCTCCGTTTTACGAACAGCCTTTTGCAAGAAGTGGGCAGGATTTTGCTTGGGATCATTTAAGCAAATATGATTTAACGAAATTCAACGATTGGTACTGGAATCGTTTAGCGCAGTTTGCAACGTTAGCAGAACCAAACGGACAATTGTTAATCAATCAGCAATATTTTCAGCATAATATTTTAGAAGCTGGAGCGCATTGGGCAAGTTCGCCTTGGCGTTCGGCAAACAATATCAATAGTTCTGGATTTCCGGAGCCACCGCCGTACGCAGGAGACAAACGTATTTTTATGGCGGAACAGTTTTATGATATTACGAATGCTCAAAGAAGAAAATTACATGAAGGTTTCATTAGAAAATCATTTGAGAACTTTCAGGAAAACAGCAACGTAATTCAGTTAACAAGTGCCGAATATACAGGTCCGCTTCACTTCATGGAATTCTGGATTGACCAGGCTCAAAAATGGAAAGACGAAACTGGTAAAAAAGGCTTAATCGGTTTAAGTGCTACAAAAGATGTACAAGACGTGATTCTTAACGATGCCAAAAGAAACAAAACCGTTGATGTAATCGACATTAGATATTGGTATTACAAAGAAGACGGTTCAGCTTATGCTCCACAAGGAGGCGTAAATTTAGCACCAAGACAGCACGCCAGAAAATTAAAAACCGGAAAAGAAACCGACAATCAGGTATATCGTGCAGTTAGAGAATACCGCGAAAAATATCCAGAGAAAATAGTTTTATATTCAACAGACGGTTCATCAAGATTTGGCTGGCCAGCTTTAATGGCAGGAGCTTCTTTACCAAACATTCCAAAAATTGAACTGCCTCAGTTTTATGCCGCTTTAATCGAAATGAAATTAGTTGAAGGAAACACGTTTTCAGACAATCTTTGGAAATTAGAAAACAAAGGCAAAAGCTATCTTTTCTATTTGAAAAATGACCATGATATCACAATCGATTTATCAAACGAAAAAGGAACATTTGAAGTATTTGCAATCAATGCTTCAACAGGAAATACAACAAAAAAAGCCAACATCAGCGGAGGAAAACAAATCACAATTCCACAAGCCGAAATAAAAGAAAAAGTGCTTTTTGTAGTGAAGAAATAGTTAGCCACAGATTACAAAGATTAAAAGGATTAGAAAATTAGAATTAAAATAATCTGCCCAATCTGCGAGCGAAAAAAATTTCACGCAGATTTAAAAAGATCAAAGCAGATTTTACAGATTTTTAAAATTTAATCTGCGCAAATCCGCTAAAATCAGCGAAATCTGCGTGAAATAATAAAGACAAAGCTTGGAAAATCCATTAAATCAGTGAAATCTGTGGCAAAAAAATAAGAACAAAATTCAAAAACAACCCAAAATGAATCTGAAAATAAAATCTTTCTACGCTCTAAGTATACCCTTTTTGTTGACAGCACAAAGCGGATTTTCGCAATCTGCCAAAACAAAAGCTCTGCCTCAAATCAAAGTATCTAAAAATCAGCATTATTTTGTTACCGAAAACGAAAAACCATTTTTTTGGTTGGGTGACACAGGCTGGCTGGCATTCGGAAAACTGGACAGAGCAGGAGTAGAGAAATACTTCAAAGACAGAAAAGAAAAAGGATTCAATGTAGTTCAGATCATGGTTTTGCATAACATCAATGCCGTGAACGTTTATGGCGATGCAGCTTTAATCAATGAAGACGTATCAAAACCGTTGATTACGGCAGGAAATGATTTCAAAGACGCAAAACAATACGATTATTGGGATCACGTAGATTACACTTTAGACGTGGCTCAGAAAAACGGAATTTACGTAGCAATGGTTCCAGTTTGGGGAACCAACGTATCAAAAGGAAATAAAGTAAGCAAAGAACAGGCAACAGAATACGCTCAGTTCTTGGCCAATAGATATAAAAGCAGAACCAACGTAATCTGGTTAAACGGAGGAGATACACACGGAAACGAGTTTCAGGATATCTGGAATGCCATTGGAAATACTTTAAAAACTAATAATCCGGAGCAGTTAGTGACTTTCCACCCGTTTGGAAGAACCGACTCTTCAGAGAATTTTCACAATGCAAAATGGCTGGATTTTAATATGTTCCAATCGGGACACAGAAGATACGATCAGGATTCGATAAAAACCAATTTCAAAGAAGACAATTACAAATTCGTTCTTAGAGATTTCGAATTAAAACCAACCAAACCAACATTGGACGGAGAACCATCTTACGAAGGAATTCCACACGGACTCCACGATACTTTACAGCCAAAATGGACTGCAAGCGACATACGTCGTTACGGATATTGGTCGGTTTTATCTGGAGGAGCAGGTTATACTTACGGACACAACGCTGTAATGCAAATGTTCAGAAAAGGCGACAAACCAGCCTACGGAAATAAAGAATTATGGACATCAGCCATAAATGCGCCGGGAGCTAAACAAATGGTTTACATTAAAAAGTTAATGGAAGAATTTCCATTTTTAGAAGGAGCACCAGATGTTTCTTTAGTAGTTAACCAAGGAGAAAAATACGATTACATTCCGGCAATAAGAGGAGAAAAATATGCTTTGCTGTACACTTACAACGGAAGAATAATAGAAGTAAAACTAGGAAAAATTTCCGGAGATAAATTCGAAGCAACCTGGTACAATCCAAGAAACGGAAAGAAAACCAAAATCGGAACATTTGACAATAAAGGAACTCAAAACTTCCAGCCAGCAGGAAACAAAGAAGACGGTAATGACTGGGTTTTGATTTTGAAATCTGTTTAAAAAGTAACCCCATTTTTGTCATCCCGAGCAACGAGGGATCTCCGCAAGAAACTCTACAAAGTTGCTCAAGCATGACGAGCTACTCGCGGAGATTTCTCCTTCGTCGAAATGACAAAAATTGAGAATAAAACAACACAACAATGAAAAAATACATACTAATAATATTCTGCTTCATCACCAGTTTAGCCACATTCGCAAACGACGGCTGGATTAACATCCTAAAAGAAGGCGGAAATAACAAAGGAATCAAATGCACGCAAGCCATTCAGAATGCAATAGAAAAAGCATCTAAAAACGGTGGCGGAACCATCTTTTTTCCTGCAGGAGAATATTTGACAGGAGCTTTAACACTAAAAAGTAACATCACGATTCACTTAGATTCTGGGGCGCTTTTAAAGTTCTCTGAAAACTTCGATGATTTTTTACCGTATGTTGAAATGCGTTACGAAGGAATTGTAATGAAATCTTTCCAGCCTTTATTTTACGCAAAAGATCAGCAAAACATCACGATCACAGGAAGAGGTGTAATCGACGGACAAGGAAAAGCATGGTGGAACGAAGTGTACCGAATTGAATCTGCCAAAGGTCCAATTCCGGAAACGAAATATCAAAAAATGTGGGAAGAGCAAAACAAAGGGCTTTACACAGAACCGTATTACAAAAGAACCGTTGATAAGAAATTTTTCAGACCTTCTTTTTTTCAGGCATACAACTGCAAAAACATTTTGATTGAAGGCGTTACATTTCAAAATTCACCTTTTTGGACGATTAATCCAGAATTCTGCGATAACGTTACTGTAACCGGAATCTCGATTTTTAATCCGCATTCGCCAAATACAGACGGGATTAATCCTTCTTCTTGCACCAATGTTCACATTTCAAATTGTCATATAAGCGTTGGAGACGACTGCATTACAATCAAATCGGGAAGAGACGGCGACGGGCGTAAATACGGAAAAGCAACCGAAAATGTTACCATCACAAACTGCACCATGTTAAGCGGTCACGGTGGAGTTGTAATCGGAAGCGAAATGTCGGGCGGAATCAAAAAAATTACCATTTCAAACTGCGTTTTTGACGGAACAGATCGTGGAATCCGTATCAAATCGGCTCGTGGAAGAGGCGGAGTGGTAGAAGATATTCGTGTCGATAATATCGTCATGAAAAACATCAAAGAAGAAGCCATCGTATTAAGTCTTTTCTACGACAAAGGCACTACAGTCGAGCCAGTAACCGAGAAAACGCCGATTTTCAGAAACATTCACATGAGCAATATCACGGCTTCAAACGTAAACAAAGCCGGACAGATTTTAGGAATTACAGAAATGCCGATTCAAAACATTACGTTCTCCAACATCAACATGGACGGAAAAGAGGGTTTTACCGTAAATACGGCGACAGATGTTGAATTTCATGATGTAAAAGTAAACGCGACAGTTGGTTCATCTTTCAAAATTTCAGATTCAAAAAATGTTATTTTAGACAACGTTGGTTCGTTAACTGCCATAAAAGGAGTTCCGGTGATCAAATTAGATAACGTTTCAAATACATTAATCAACAATAATTTTCCATTCAATGAAACCGATATTTTTATCGAAGCCGATGGAAAAGAAACCAAAAATATTTTCCTGAAAAACAATGTTTTTAATAATGTGAAAACAGCGATTAAAAAAGGCACTTCTTTAGATAAAAGAGTAATTACAGAATAATATGTTCGCTCTCCTGCAAGGTTTTCAAAACCTTGTAGGTGTTAAAATAAGTTATTAGATAAATTTTAGAAGCAGAAACAAAAGGCATTTTTGCAAACATAGTCCCGCTTTCCGTTACAATCTTTTTTGTCTCGTTAAAGAAACGATACAAAAAAGGATTTCCACTGCAATCGGGGCTAAAGAGAAAGATTAGGCTTTTTTGGAATTAAAATTAGTACGCGTATCCTGCAAGGTTTTCGAAACCTTGTAGGTATTAAAGTTTAACATCAATGAAAAAACATACCTACAAGGTTTCGAAAACCTTGCAGGAAAGAAAAAAGATGAAGAAAATATTTATAGTCATAATAATTGCAGTTTGCACGCTCAGCTATTCTCAAAAGAAGAAAGAAATCTATCTTTTTACGTCGTTTAGAGAACCAGCAACAGAAGGTTTATATCTGGGGTACAGCGAAGACGGTTACCATTGGAAAGGCTTAGAAGGATCGTTTCTAAAACCAGAAATCGGAGCCAGTAAAATAATGCGTGATCCGTCAATCACAAAAGGAGCAGACGGAACCTATCACATGGTTTGGACAACCGACTGGAAAGGCGGAAACGGTTTCGGCTACGCGAGTTCAAAAGACTTAATTCACTGGTCAGAACAGCAATACATTCCCGTAATGAAAAACGAACCCGAAGTGGTAAACGTTTGGGCGCCCGAAATTTTTTATGATGATGTAAAAAAAGAATACATTGTTATCTGGGCATCGACTATTCCGTTCCGATTTCCAAAAGGGGCTGAAGAGGAGAAAAACAACCACAGAATGTATTATGTAACGACAAAGGATTTTAAAACCTTTTCAGATACAAAATTGTACTACGATCCAGGCTTCAGTGTAATTGACTGTGTGATCGTAAAAAAAGCAAAAAAAGATTATGTTTTGGTTTTAAAAGACAATACAAGACCAATGCGAAACATAAAAGTAGCTTTCGGAAAATCGCCTTTAGGTCCGTTTGAGAAAAGTTCAGAACCTTTAACCGAATATTTATCAGAAGGCCCGACGGTGGTAAAAGTGGGTAAAAATTGGCTGTTGTATTATGACAATTACGGTTCAAAAAATTATAAAGCATTAAGTACTCCAGATTTTGTTCATTTTAAAGATGTTTCATCCAAAATAAGTCTTCCGGAAGGTCACAAACACGGAACGATTACAACAATTTCTAGCGAAGTTTTAAAAGGATTAATTGATAGGAAATAAGTTAAAGCCATAGATTACACGGATTAAAATGATTTTTTTCAAATCTGTGAGAATCTGTTTAATCTGTGGCAAAAAATAAAAAAAAAATGATTGCTTTCCAAAACATAAAAACCAACATCATCACCGCTTCTGCAATTCTTATGACTTGCACAGCGGTCAATGCACAAAACGATACCGTGCGTTATGTTGGCAAAACACTTTCAAACATCGATTACCATCACGGACAGTTAAGCCTGGCAGTTGGAGTTCACGCGACGCAGATTATGCGTGCGAGCCGTGAACATCCCGAAAAAGCAGACGGATTCGGATGGACATACAATCACCAGCCAATGATGGCGTATTGGAACAACACCTTTTATCTGCATTATTTGAGCGATCCTTCGGGCGAACATATTCCGCCGAGCCAGACTTTATTAATGACTTCAAAAGACGGTGTTACCTGGACAAAACCAGAAGTAATTTTTCCGATTTACAGAATTCCTGACGGATGGAAAAAAGAAGGAGTTGAAGGCGTTGCCAAAAACCTGGATGCGATTATGCATCAGAGAATGGGCTTTTATACGTCAAAAGACAAACGACTTTTTGCCTTAGCGTATTACGGAATTGCAATGGATGAAAAAGACGATCCGAACGACGGTAAAGGAATTGGGCGTGTCATTCGCGAAATTAAAAAAGATGGAAGTTTCGGCGAAATTTATTTCATCAGATACAATAAAACATGGGACAAATCGAAATCGAAATTCCCTTTTTATACCAAATCAAAAGACAAAGGTTTGAAAAAAGCTTGCGAAGAAATTCTGTCTGAACCTTTAGTTTTACAGCAATGGGTTGAAGAAGCTGACCGTGACGATGAGTTAATTCCGCTTCAAAAACCTTATAAAGCTTTCAGTTATTACCATTTGCCAAACGGAAATGTGGTTGGATTATGGAAACACGCTTTAACCTCAATCAGTCGTGACGGCGGAAAATCATGGGATTATATGCCGTTGCGTGCGCCAGGATTTGTAAACAGCAATGCTAAAATCTGGGGACAAAAAGCATCTGACAATCGATATGCAACGCTTTATAATCCGTCAGAATATCGCTGGCCTTTGGCAATTTCAACGAGTGACGATGGACTGAATTACAAAGATTTATTATTGGTTCACGGCGAAGTAAGTCCGATGCGATATGGTGGAAATTACAAATCAGCCGGCCCGCAATACGTTCGCGGAATTACAGAAAAAAACGGAACTCCGCCAGACGGAAAAATCTGGGTTGGTTACAGCATGAACAAAGAAGATATTTGGGTGGCTTCGATTCCCGTTCCGGTAACTTCAATTGTCACAGAAAATGTAAACGATGTTTTTAATACTTTACCTGATGGAGAAGAATTGAAGTTTTGGAACACTTACGATCTTTCGTGGGCATCAACTAAAATCGAAAAGAAAGACGACGGAAAAAAATGGCTGACTTTAAGAGATCAGGATTATTTTGATTATTCACGTGCCGAAAGAGTAATTCCTTTTGCCTCAAAAATGGAAGCTGTTTTCACAGTTAAACCAGAACAGAACAATCATGGTTTATTACAAGTTGAATTTCAGAACAAACAAGGTATGCCTTCGGTACGATTGACTTTTGACTCAGACGGTCAGATTAAAGTGAAAACTGGAGCTCGTTCTAATGGAGTTGGAAAATACGAAGCCAACAAAACGTACAAAATAACGGTTAAATTAGACGCTAAAAACCGTTCATACACGATAAAAGTAAACGACGAAAAAGAATCAACAAAGATATTCTACGCGCCAACTGACGGATTTGAAAGAATCATGTTCCGAACAGGAGAACAGAGATTTACTCCAAATGCAGACACAGCGCCAGACACAGACGATTACGACGATCTGCCTCAAACTGGAAAATTAATCCCTGAAGCAGTTTTCAATATCGAATCTTTGGTTACGAAAAAGTTATAGAACGCGGATGACGCGGATTTACTTCGTAAAGACGCGGATAAAAACGGAATTTTTTATTTAAAAAGAAGAAAAAATCTGCGAAAATCCGCGTCTTCGCGATAGCGAATCCGCGTCATCAGCGTTCAAAAATCTCAACAATAAGAAATGAAGAATTTCAAAAACATATTAATTACCTTTTGTCTTTTAGTAACCCTAGTTTCTAAAGGTCAAATTCTGCCTGTGCATCTCACAACAGAAATGGCTGAAAATCCTTTAGCAGTTGTTCAGAATCAGCCAAGATTAGGTTGGAAATTAGTTTCAAAAGAATCTGACGCCTCGCAAATTGCCTATTTGATTTTAGTGGCTTCTTCCGAAGAAAAACTAAACAATGACGACGGAGATATCTGGAATACAGGACGAGTAAATTCAGATAAAAACCTTCATATTGTTTATAACGGAAAACCATTAAAAAACGAAACCAAGTATTTCTGGAAAGTCAAAGTTTGGAATCAGGAAGGAAAAGTTTCTAAATGGAGCAGAACCGCTACTTTTAGAACAGCACCTTTAGAATCCGAACTAAATCCCGTTTGGATTGGAGCCATTACCAAAGCCGACAGTCATTTTCCGGAAGGTCGAAACTTCCATAGCGCCACTTATAAAAGAGAAAAAAAAGATGCAATTATCAATGCTTCCGATTCGCTTTCAAGAAGAAGTATTATGCTTCGTAAGCCTTTTGAAGTAGAAAAACAAGTCAAAGAAGCGGTTGTTTATATTTCGGGTTTAGGACATTACGAATTGATGATCAACGGTAAAAAAGTGGGTAACAGTCAGTTTGCGCCTTTGTGGACAGATTATGACAAAACAGTGAATTACAATGTTTACGAATTAAGCGCAAAAGAATTTCAAAAAGGCGATAATGTGATTGGCGTTTTGTTAGGAAACGGAATGTACAATACACTCGCTGAACGATATACCAAATTTTTTGTAAGTTTTGGTCCGCCGACTTTATTCTTCAAAATGAAAATCAAATACAATGATGGTTCTGAAGAAATTATAAATTCAGATAAAACCTGGAAATACAGCAAAAGTCCGATTACGTACAACAGTATTTTTGGAGGAGAAGATTACAATGCCAATTTGGAACAAAAGGACTGGAATAAAAAAGGTTTTAAAGATAGAGATTGGAAAAAAGTAGTCGTTCAGGAAGCACCAAAAGGCGTTTTAAGACCGCAGACTGCAACACCAATTACGATTCAGAAACAATACGAAGTTAAAACGGCAAAAGAACTTAAACCAAATTTCTTTGTTTTTGACATGGGACAAAATCTTTCGGGATTTCCAACTATCAAAGTAAAAGGTAAAAAAGGACAAACTGTTCGCGTTTGGGTTGGAGAAAGTTTAAACGAAGACGGAACAGTTGGTCAGGGAAAATCGGGAAAACCGTATTATTACGACTACACTTTAAAAGGAAAAGATGTAGAAGAATGGACTCCAAAGTTCAGTTTTTACGGATTTCAGTTTGTTCAGATTGAAAACATCAATTACAAAGAAACAAAAGATAAAAGTCTGCCGACTCTGGTAGAATTAAAATCGAATTTCATTTACAATTCTGCTGGAGAAGCGGGAAGTTTTACGTGTTCAAATGAGCTTTTCAATAAAACGCATGAATTAATAAACAATGCTATAAAAAGTAATTTTCAGAGTGTTTTTACAGATTGTCCGCAACGTGAAAAATTAGGCTGGCTGGAAGAAATTCACTTAAATGGTCCAGGTTTGATGTTTAACTATAATCTGGAGAATTTCATTCCGGCAACCATGCAGAATATTTCAGATTCTCAGAGAGATGGTGGTCTAATCCCGTCGATTGTTCCTGAGTATATCATTTTTGGAGGCGATTTTACCGATTCACCTGAATGGGGTGTAACGGGCGTGATTCTTCCTTGGATGTATTACGAATATTACGGAGACTCTTCTTTAATCGAAAAATATTATTCGGTTATGAAAAACTATGTTGATTATTTAGAATCAAAATCTAAAAATCACATTGTTTCACACGGTTTGGGCGATTGGTACGATTACGGAACACATCCCGCAGGATATTCTAAAAACAGTCCGATTGCGCTTTCTGCAACTTCTCATTTTTATTACGGTGCGAGTCTGGTGGCTAAATCAGCTAAATTATTAGGTAAAACAGAAGATATTGAGAAATACGAAACTTTGACTGCTGAGATTAAAACGGCTTTTAATAATGAGTTTTTTAACGCAGAAACCAAACAATACGGAACAGGAAGTCAGTTTAGTAATGCTGTTCCGATTTTTATGAATATTGTTGAGCCACAATATAAAGAAGCGGTAATGCAGAATTTATTGGCAGACATCAAAGAAAAAGGGGATCGTTTAACAACGGGAGATGTTGGAAATCGCTATTTATTTCAGGCTTTGGCACGAAATGGCGAAAACGAAACGATGTTCAAAATGAACAATCATTACGATGCGCCGGGTTACGGTTTTCAGATTAAATATGGCGTAACGACTTTGACGGAACAATGGGATCCGAGAAAAGGAAATTCGTATAACCATTTTATGATGGGACAAATCGAAGAATGGTTTTACCAAAGTTTAGCGGGAATTGTAGCCGATCCCGAAAAACCGGGATTCAAACATTTCTTTATTCAGCCGGAAGTGGTTGGCGATATGACTTTCGCAAAAGCGGATTATCAATCGGTTTATGGAAAAATTGTTTCATCTTGGGAAAAGAAAGACGGCAAATTTATTCTGAGTGTTCAGATTCCGGTAAATACGACAGCGACAATAAAACTGCCAGTTTCTAAAAGCTCTGAAATAAAAATTGATGATAGAAAGGTTCGAGTTGGTAATGATGGAATAAAACCAGTTTTAGAATTAGGTTCAGGAAAATATATAATAGAATGCAAATTATAGAACGCGGATGACGCGGATTTACTTCGTAAAGACGCAGATAAAAACGGATTTTTTTATTTAAAAGAGTAAAAAAATCCGTGAAAATCCGCGTCTTCGCGATAGCGAATCCGTGTCATCCGCGTACAAATTCACAACAATGAAAAAAATAAAATACATCTTCTTAGTTTCCATTTTTGCTTTGACAATCGCCAATGCACAGACTTCTGATACCAATTTTAGAAAACCGGTTTCAGAAACGCTTAAGAAAATTGAAACTGTTTTTAACGTTACGATCAACGACGACCGAGGTTTATTAAAAGGAAAAGAACTTGACTATGCCGACTGGAGAATTGAACCTGGAAATCTGCCACTTTCGCTGACTAATATTTTGGCACCGTTCGAATTGATGTATTTTAAGCAACCCGATGGAACCTACATCATACGCAAGTATGAAAACCATAAAGTCTCAGTCGATAAAGGAAAAGAACGCTTGTTTTACTTAGAAAACCTTTATTCGACGAAAGAACAATGGGAAAAACGCAAAACGGAGTTAAAAGCTTGTATGATCACATCATTTGGATTAGAAAAGGCTCCCCCAATGCCTAAATCTAAGCCACTTTTAACTCCAAAAAGAATTTACAGAGATTATAGCGTCGAGAATATAGCTTTAGAAATTCTGCCGGGTGTTTACGCCACAGGATCGATTTATAAACCGTATCCGTTAAACAAAAAAGCAGCAGTTATTATAACTCCAGACGGACATTTTGGCGATGGAAGATATAGAAAAGATGAGCAATACAGATGTGCGATGATGGCTAAAATGGGAGCAATCGTTGTTGGTTATGACTTATTTGCATGGGGAGAATCGTTATTACAGTTTCCAGAAGAAACGCACAGAAACAGCATTGCATCGACAGTTCAGTTGCTGACAGGAATTCGTTTACTGGATTATTTGGCAACGGTTAAAAATGCTGATATGACAAGAGTCGGCGTTACAGGTGGTTCGGGCGGAGGATCGCATACGATGTTTTTAGCAGCGATTGATGAAAGAGTAAAAGTTTCGGCGCCTGTTGTAATGGTTTCGTCTCACTTTTCTGGCGGATGTCCGTGCGAAAGCGGACGCGGAATTCACCTTTGCGGAAACGGAACAAACAATGCCGAAATCTCAGCTATGATGGCTCCAAAACCGCAATTGATTGTTTCGGATGGAAAAGATTGGACACTGGCAGTTCCGGAATTGGAGTTTCCGTTTATTCAGAGAACTTATGAATTATACGGGAAAAAAGATTTGGTGGAAAATGCTCATTTTGCAAAAGAAGGACATGATTTCGGAATCTCGAAACGTATGGCTTTATATCCTTTTATGGCGAAATATCTAAATTTAGATTTGAAAAAAGTTCAAAACGAAAAAGGTGAAATCGACGAATCGACTTGTGTAATAGAACCGAAAGAAAAGTTGTTTGTTTTTGGAGATAAAGGAGAAAAACTTCCTGCAAATGCACTGAAAGACATCAACAAATTATATGAAATGTTCGGAGAGAAAAATCTGAAAGTTTACGAGGTTAAGAAATAAAATTAGTTGCCACGACCCGAGCGATAGCGAACAGGTGAAGCAATTTCACAAATTATACTAATTTTTTTATGCCACAGATTAAAGGATTTCCATAGATTATGCAGATAAAAAAAATCATTTTAATCTATGGCAGAAAATTAGAGAAATTGAAATAAAAATTAAAAAAGAAATTAGTGCAATTCGTGGCGAAAAAAAATATAAATATGAATCTAAAAATTAAAATAACCGCAATCTGTTTAGGGATTTTTTCCTTTGCATCAGCGCAAAGCGATTTAAAACTTTGGTACGATAAGCCAGCATCAATCTGGAACGAGGCCTTACCATTAGGAAATGGACGTTTAGGCGCGATGGTTTTTGGCGATCCAGCTGTGGAACGTTTGCAATTGAACGAAGAAACAATTTGGGCGGGTTCTCCAAATAGCAATGCACATACGAAATCGATAAAAGCTTTGCCGATTGTTCGTCAGTTAATTTTTGACGGAAAATTTGATGAAGCGCAGGATTTGGCGACGCAGGATATTATGTCGCAAACCAATGACGGAATGCCGTATCAGACTTTTGGAAGCGTTTATATTTCGTTTCCGGGGCATCAAAAATATTCCAATTATTATCGAGATTTAGATATTAGCAATGCTTCCGCGAAAGTGAAGTACACCGTTAATGAAGTGGAATTTACGCGCGAAATCATAACTGCATTTTCAGATCAGGTTATTGTTGTGAAACTTTCTGCGAGCAAACCAGGACAGATTACATGTAATGTTTTTATGAACAGTCCGATTGATAAAACGTTGGCTTCGACGGAAGGTAACCAGATTATCCTTTCGGGAGTAGGAACTAATTTTGAAGGCGTAAAAGGAAAAGTAAAATTTCAAGGAAGATTAACCGCTAAAAATAAAGGTGGAGAAATCGATGCCAGTAATGGTGTTTTAAGCATCAACAAAGCCGATGAAGTAACTTTGTACATTTCGATTGCGACTAATTTTAAAAACTATCAAGATATTTCGGGAGATGAAATTGCGAAAAGTAAATCGTTTTTAGAGCAGGCTTTACCAAAAAGTTTTGACGAAATCAAAAAGTCGCATGTAGAATATTATCAAAAATTCTTCAATAGAGTTTCTTTAGATTTAGGTTCGAATGAAAATGCTAAGAAACCAACAAATGAGAGAATTAGAGATTTCTCCAAACAATTTGATCCTCAATTAGCTTCGCTATATTTTCAATTCGGACGTTATTTATTGATTTCGAGTTCACAGCCAGGCGGACAGCCAGCGAATTTACAGGGAATTTGGAACGATATGGTTACACCGCCTTGGGACAGTAAATACACAACAAACATCAACGCTGAAATGAATTACTGGCCAGCACAAGTAACCAATTTGCAGGAAATGCACGAACCGTTTTTGCAGATGGCAAAAGAGTTAAGCGTTACGGGTGCAGAAACCGCAAAAATGATGTACAATGCCAGCGGATGGGTTTTACACCACAATACCGATATTTGGCGTGTAACCGCCCCAGTCGATTCAGCGGCTTCGGGAATGTGGCCGACTGGAGGTGCTTGGGTTTGTCAGGATTTATGGGAAAGATATTTGTACACGGGAGATAAAAAATATTTATCAGAAATTTATCCGATTATGAAAGGTGCTGCCGATTTCTTTTTGGATTTCATGATTATAGATCCAAACACGGGATATTTGGTTGTTGTGCCTTCAAGTTCGCCCGAAAATACACATGCGGGAGGAACGGGAAAATCGACCATTGCTTCGGGAACAACAATGGATAATCAGCTTATTTTTGATTTGTTTACGCATGTAATTGAAGCTTCGGCTTTGGTTTCGCCAGATGCTGTTTATGTAAAAAAAGTAAGCGATGCTTTGGCAAAAATGCCTCCAATGAAAGTCGGAAAACACAGCCAGTTGCAGGAATGGCAGGACGATTGGGATAATCCGAAAGACAATCACAGACACGTTTCGCATTTGTACGGATTGTATCCGAGCAATCAGATTTCGCCAATCAAAACGCCTGAATTATTTGAGGCTGCTAAACAATCTTTAATTTACAGAACTGATGAATCGACCGGTTGGTCAATGGGATGGAAAGTGAATTTATGGGCAAGACTTTTAGATGGAAATCACGCTTATAAACTGATTCAGGATCAATTGCATTTGGTTACAGCCGATCAGAGAAAAGGCGGAGGAACGTATCCGAATATGTTAGATGCGCATCAGCCGTTTCAAATTGACGGGAATTTTGGATGTACTGCTGGAATCGCAGAAATGCTGATGCAGAGTCAGGAAGATGCGATTCAGTTATTGCCAGCATTGCCAACCGTTTGGAAAGACGGAAGTATAAAAGGTTTAGTGGCAAGAGGCGGTTTTGTAATTGATATGACTTGGAAAAATAACAAAGTTTCGACTTTAAAAATCTATTCAAAAATTGGTGGAAACTGTCGTTTAAAAGTGGAAAATACTTTGAAAGGTTCGTCAATCAAAAAAGCAAATGGTAAAAATTCAAATGCTTTATTTTATGATGTTGAAGTGAAGAAACCGATTATTTCTCACGAAGCGAATTTGAAGAAAGTGGTTCTGCCTAATTATAATGTTTATGATGTAAATATGAAAGCAGGGCAGACGTATACTTTTACAGGAATTAATTTTTAAACCATATAAGTTATATAAGAATATAGTTATTACGTCAGTTTTGTCATTCCGAGGAACGAGGAATCTCCGCGAGTAACTCCGTAAAGAGAGTCGCCAATCTTTGTCGAGCTACTTGCGGAGATTTCTCCCTACGGTCGAAATGACAAAACTATGAGGTTAATCATTGAAGACTTATATAATACCTACAAGGTTTTGGAAACCTTGCAGGAGTGGTAAAACTGAAACGTCTCTTGCGTGAGTGATGGAAGTGGAGCTCTTTTTTATGAGGCTTTTTAGCCGAATAAAAAAAGCGGGAACGGACAGCACGACCCGGAGGGGCACGCCCAAAATATTAAATTAATAGAATTAAAATGTTACGAGATTTTAAATACAAAATAATAGCGCTTTCGGTTTTAATAGCTTTAAATACAAGCTGTAAATCGGGTGTAAATCATTCACAGAAAGGAAAATCGGCTGTTTTAAAATCGGCAGATTACAAACATTATGTTGATTATTTCAACACTATGGAAGATGAGAATTTAAAATTTGCGATTCCGAATGACAGTGCTTGGGCTTGGATGGAAAAGAATATTCCGTTGTTTGAATGTCCACAGCAGAATTTTGAGGAGATTTATTATTTCAGATGGTGGAGTGTTCGCAAGCACATCAAAAAAACACCACAGGGATTTGCGATTACTGAATTTTTGGTAGATCGTTCGTATGCCGATAAATACAATATGATCAGCTGTGCTTTAGGACATCATATCAATGAATTCAGATGGGTTCATGATCCGCAGTATATTGAGCAGGATGTGAAAATTTGGTACCGAGGAAATGAGGGAAAACCGATGAACAAATTGTATAAATTCAGCAGTTGGACGGCCGATGCTTTATACAATCGTTATTTGGTGAATAAAGACGAAAAATTCTTATTGAATCTATATCCAGACATGGTTACGGATTATGCTGTTTGGGAAAAAGACCGTCAACGAAAAGATGGTTTATTTTGGCAGCATGATGTAAAAGACGGGATGGAAGAATCTTTAAGTGGCGGGCGAAAAGTGCAAAATGCAAGACCAACCATTAACAGTTATATGTATGGGAATGCTGTAGCAATTTCTAAAATGGCTGAAATGAAAGGCGATAAAGAAGCAGAAGCAAAATTTAAAGCCAAAGCCGATGTTTTACAGCAATTAGTAGAAACAAAATTGTGGAATCCTAAGAGTGAATTCTTTGAGACTTTCACAGAAAAAGATACTTTGGCGCAGGTTAGAGAAGCAATCGGGTTTATTCCATGGTATTTTAATCTTCCTGAAAAAGGAAAAGGATTTGAAAAAGCTTGGGAACAAGTAAAAGACGAAAAAGGATTTTCGGCACCATTTGGATTAACAACGGCAGAAAGAAGAAGTCCGCGTTTTAGAACTCACGGAACCGGAACCTGCGAATGGGATGGCGCTATATGGCCTTTTGCAAGTTCGCAGACTTTGACTGCAATGGCAAATGTTTTAAATGGTTACGATCAGAATTTTGTTGGAAAACCAGATTATTTTAAACAAATGGAATTATATGTTCAGTCACAATATTACAGAGGAAAACCTTATCTTGGCGAGTATTTAGACGAAACTACGGGGTATTGGTTAATGGGCGACAGAGAGAGAAGCCGTTATTACAATCATTCGACTTTTAACGATTTGATGATTACGGGAATGGTTGGTTTACGTCCGAGAGCAGATGAAAAGATTGAAGTGAATCCGTTGATTCCACAGGAAAAATGGGATTGGTTTTGTTTGGATAATGTTTTATATCACGGTAATATTATTACGATTCTTTGGGATAAAACCGGAGAAAAATATAAAAAAGGAAAAGGATTTAGAATTTATAAAAACGGAAAAGAGATTGCGTTTTCTGAGAAATTGGAAAGGGTGATTTCGGAGTAGCTTTTAAATAAAAAGAAAATTTGGAGAAAACTGTACTAAATTATTCAATCAAAGGCGGATTATTAAATATTGTGTGGAATCTGGTGTTTGTGGCATTGGGTTTTTATCTTTTGTCATTGATAAATTTCGAAAAGATTACATTTAAGTTTGCTGATTTAGCTTTGCCAGTTGTTGCGGTTGTCTTTATTATCGTTTACGGTAAAAAAGCGGTCATGACACTTTTCAATTTTGATAAAAGAATAATATTTTCACAAGAAGGAATAGAACTCAACAAGACATTTTTTGAATGGAAAGATATTATTTTTCCAAGAGTTATTGCTAAAACAGAACATACGGCAAAGTACAATCTGTCATATAAGGAGTTTTATTTGTGTTTTGTTTACAAGCAGAAAACGATCGAAATAAAAATAGACGATTATAATGTAACTGAAAATGAAATAAAAGAACTCATAAAAAAGTATACTCCAAAATTTTCTCCAGAACCAATAATTGAAAACACAATGACTTATAATCCAATACACAATTTTGACCAGATTATAACTCTCGATCATTATTATGATCTTGAATACGAAGATTCTGAAGAAGCAATAAAAGACGTTCAGAAATTAGCGGTAAAAGATCTGGAAGCGGTAAAGCGTTTTTGTGAAAATAATCTTTATACACAGCCCGATAAAGTTAAGTTTGTCTACTACGCCTTGAGTGAGGATGAAGATCTTGATAAATGGGCAGATTTTCTTTCGGACGAATTCAGCAGGGTTTATCAAATAGGATTGGACAAGAATCGTGTTATAGAACTTTCTTCTGTTATTAATGAAATTTTAGTCGAAACTCTAGATACGTATCCTGCAGAAAGAGTTAGAGAAACATTATTGAAAGGTTTGGATCATAAAGATGTTGCCACTCGTTTAAATGCTTTAGAATTTTTGGAATATTGGATTGATGACTCCGTTTTGAAAAATAATCCATCTATAGTATCGAAACTGAGACAAAAGTTGAAAGATCCTGAATGGAAAATGCGTTGGAAAACCAGTAAATTATTAGAACAAAATAAGATTGCATTTGAAAGTTTGAGTACGTTGGATAAATTGAAAAGGTTTATTAATCCTTAAACTGAGAATTAGCTTCGGAGAAGCTTAATATTTATAGCAAAATATATCTCCGAATAACACAAGCTCCAGCGGAGCGACACATTTTGAAAATATATGTCACCCCGCTGGGGCTTAATAAACATATCTTTGTAAAATCTATAAATATATCGCCCCGCTGGGGCTTATGAAACATACTATTATAATATTCTATAAATATGTCGTCCCTCTGGGACTGAATGTACTTACGATTATTAAATCTATAAATATTTTATCCCTCTGGGATCTGACATTATAATACCATGAAAAAGTTTTTTTTACATCTTACCCTAATCATTTCACTTTTCACCCTTTCGGCGAAAGCTCAAAACAAAATTATTGTAAGTGATTTGAAATGCGAAATGCTTAGCAATCCAGAAGGAATTGACGTTTTACAGCCAAGACTAAGCTGGAAAATAAAAGCCGATGTAAAAGATGTAAAACAAACTGCTTATCAAATTATTGCTTCTTCCAGTTTAGAAAAACTAAATGCCGGAAATGGCGATTTATGGAACAGTGGAAAAATACAAAGCGACGCATCTGTAAATGTAATTTATAATGGAAAAAAACTTGAAAACAGACAAGACGTTTACTGGAAAGTGACGGTTTTTACAAACAAAGACGAAATTCAATCGAAAGAAAATGCACATTTTAGCATTGGAATTCTGACTTACGCGGATTGGAAATCAACACGATGGATTGGGTATGAAAAAACTTCGCCAGGCGATAGCATTTCGCAGTATTCTCGATTATCAGCACGTTATCTACGAAAAGAAATCAACCTGAAAAAGAAAGTCAAAAATGCTAAAGTCTATATCATGGGAATGGGCTTATACGAGCTTTATATTAACGGAAATAAAATCGGGGATCAGGTTTTAGCGCCCGTTCCGACGGATTATACGAAGAACGTAAAATACAATGTTTTTGATGTGACTTCGCAGTTACAGGAAGGTAAAAATATGCTTGGAACGATTTTAGGAAACGGACGCTTTTTTACCATGCGTCAGGATTATAAACCGTATAAAATCAAAACATTTGGGTATCCTAAAATGGCTTTGCAGTTATTTTTAGAATATACAGATGGAAGCAAAGATGTAATCCGTACAGATGATTCGTGGAAAATTACAACTGACGGCCCCATTTTATCGAACAACGAATATGACGGTGAAGAATACGACGCTCGCAAAGAAATGGAAGGCTGGAACACCATTAATTTTGATGATAAAAAATGGCTCTCTGCTGAATATGTACAGGAACCAGGCGGATTTTATGAAGGTCAGATGTCGGCAAATATGAAGGTTAAACGTGAAGTAAAACCGATTTCCATCAAGCAGACACCAAAAGGAACTTATATCTTGGATATGGGACAGAATATGGTGGGCTGGTTACAATTGAAAGTGAAAGGAAAAAGCGGAGAGAAAATTACGATGAAGTTTGCAGAATCGCTTCAGCCGGACGGTTCGTTATACATTGCCAATTTGCGTGATGCGAAAACGACTGATATTTATACGTTAAAAGGCGAAGGCGAAGAAGTTTGGGAACCACGTTTTATTTTCCACGGATTTCGATTTGTTGAAATTTCGGGTTTTACAACCAAACCGACTTTAGAAAATTTCGTTGGAAAAGTCGTTTACGATGACATCCAAACAACAGGAACTTTCGATTCTTCGAACCCGATCATGAATCAGATTTTTAAGAATGCTTGGTGGGGAATCAGCGGTAATTACAAAGGAATGCCAATTGACTGTCCGCAAAGAAATGAGCGTCAGCCTTGGTTGGGAGACAGAACAACGGGCGCTTATGGCGAAAGTTTCTTGTTTGATAACCAGACTTTATATGCAAAATGGTTAGACGATATTAAATATTCACAAACTATTGACGGCGGACTTCCAGATGTAGCACCTGCTTTTTGGCGTTATTATGGCGATAATGTGACTTGGCCTGGAACTTACATTACAGTTGCAGATATGCTGTATCAGCAATTTGATGATGCAAAAGTGGTAGAAAAACAATATCCATACATGAAAAAATGGATGGATTATATGGAAGAAAATTATTTGGTTGATGATATCATGACCAAAGATAAATACGGCGATTGGTGTGTTCCGCCAGAATCGTTAGAATTAATCCGTTCGAAAGATCCAGCTCGTTTAACAGACGGCGAATTGATTTCGAGTGCGTTTTATTATCAGTTGTTGAATATCATGAAGAAATTTGCGGTGATTGCTCATCAGGAAAAAGATATTCAGCATTACGATGAATTGGCTTCAAGAATTAAAAAATCATTCAATGCAAAATATTTGAATGCAGATAAAAACAGTTACGCTAATAATACTGTAACCGCCAATTTATTGCCTTTAACTTTCGGAATGGTTCCAGATGAACTTCAAACCAAAATATTCGAAAATTTGGTACACCAAGTTGAAGTGGTTAAAAATGGTCATATCAGCACAGGTGTTATCGGAACACAATTTTTAATGCGTACGTTAACCAATTTCGGAAGAGGAGATTTGGCTTTCAAATTAGCATCCAACAAAACCTACCCAAGCTGGGGTTACATGGTCGAAAACGGCGCAACGACAATCTGGGAACTTTGGAACGGAAACACCGCAGATCCAGCGATGAATTCTCAAAACCACGTGATGCTTTTGGGTGATTTACTGATTTGGTATTACGAAAATATGGCGGGAATCAAAAGCAATCCTGAAACTCCGGGCTTCAAACAAATAATAATGAAACCTGATTTTAATGCGGGATTGACGTATGTAAATGCTTCGTATGAATCAATTTATGGAACCATTAAAAGCGATTGGAAAAAAAATAAAAAAGGATTGGTTTGGAATATTAGTATTCCAGCTAATACTTCTGCGGTTGTGCATCTTCCAGCGAGCGATATTTCATCAGTTACAGTAAACAAACAAAAGCTGTCTCAATTTTCGGGAACTTATAAAACAGAAGATAAAACTATAGTTCTAACTTTGCCTTCGGGTGATTATGTTTTAAATATACGGTAAATTTTTATTGAAACAACAACTAATGCACTTACATTAGAAGGTTTAATACTATATCGATTCATCAAAGTTTATTCCTCCTCTTTCTGTTCGTGTAAAAGCTTGTCTATCCATATATGTGGGCGGACGTTTTACGACTTGTTTATATCCAGCGCTGTCAAAGCTTATAAAACTGTCTCCAACAAGTTCTATTTGCCAGTGCCAGCTTTTATGCCCATTTTCATAGAGTTTTTCTTTTCTTTTAATATCGCTTATTTCAAGTTCAGGTAAAAAGCTAGTTCCAGAAGCATATTGAATTTTTAAATTGGTAACTTCTCTAAAAATTAAGGCGCAGGGCGCTGTCCAAAAGTAATAATGTGCCGAGTCTTTATCTAATACCCATTTAAAAATATAATCTATGTCAAACAGTAAATCGCTTTGTATGAAGTCATCATAAGCATCTGAATCAAGGGCAAATGCATGTATGAAGCAATCGTGCCATCCCATTTGTTCAAAGTCAATTTCTGTCCAGATATTTTTTTCTAACTCAAATGTTTTCATTTAGTTTATAATTACGCATTATGGAGTAATTTTTTTGCAAATTAAAAAATATAATCAAGAATGTATAGGTAAACACTTTTAAATTGTAGTACTTTTCCTTTTTTTAAATACAGAAGCCTTTTGAAATAAATCATAATAGTAAAAGATTGATTTTAATGGGGATTATATGCAACTTAAAAAAATGAGGCTGTAACGACACTTTCGTCAGGAAATTTTGCGATAAACGTTAAATAATTTGCATTTTTAGCATTTCGGGACAGTACAGGATAGATTGTTAATTTTTTAGTGTTATTTTTACACTTAATAAATATTTTTACCTAAAAAAATGTTGGGTATATATTTATAGTCAGAAAAAATAATTCATAATTTAATTAATAATGAAGATTACAAAATTAGTATTTGTCTTGTTTGGACTTCTCCTTTTAGGAAGCTGTAAGTCGGCTTTAGAAAAAAAGACTTGGAAAGAAGGAATTTTAGTAGATCAGTTTATTTACGATAAAGCGCCTTATCCGTCTTGCCACGCCGTTACAATTGTCGAAGCAACAAATGGTGATTTAGTAGCTTCTTGGTTTGGAGGAACGCACGAAAGACATCCAGACGTTTGTATTTATGTAGCAATCAAACCAAAAGGAAGCGATACGTGGAATGAAGGTGTAAAAGTGGCCGACGGTGTCATGAAAGAAGGTCCAAGATTACCAACTTGGAATCCGGTTTTATATCAAATTCCGAATGGCGATTTAATGCTTTTCTACAAAATCGGACCAAAACCATCTGAATGGTGGGGCGTAATCAGAACTTCATCTGACGGTGGAAAAACATGGTCTGAAGCTCAAAAAATGCCAGACGGTTTCTTAGGACCAATCAAAAATAAACCAGTTTTATTAAGCAACGGAACTTTATTATGTCCGTCAAGTATTGAAGGCGACGGCTGGAGACTTCGAATGGAATCAACTCCTGATTTTGGAAAAACTTGGGTAATGGGCGATACGCTTCCAAGAGGAAAACAAAAAATCAACGCGATTCAGCCAAGTATTTTATTTCACAAAGACGGAAGCATTCAAGCTATCGGAAGAACCAGAAATAGAGCAATTTTTAGCACTTTCTCAAAAGACAACGGAAAAACATGGTCAGATGTGGAGTTAATCGGACTTCCAAATAACAACTCAGGAACGGATGCTGTAACTCTTAAAGACGGAAGACATTTGTTAGTTTACAATCACGTTCTGCCTCCGGGAACAGAAGCCAAAGGCCCAAGAACACCTTTGAATGTTTCAGTTTCTAAAGACGGAATCAATTGGAACGCCGCTTTGGTTTTAGAAGATTCAAAAATCAGCCAATATTCGTATCCATCGATGATTCAAAGTTCAGACGGAATGGTGCATATTGTGTACACTTGGAGAAGAGAAAAACTGAAATATGTAAAAGTTGATCCGAGTAAATTAGTAGCACTCCCAATCAAAAACGGAGTTTGGCCAGGCGAAGAAGGAAAAGTAGTGACAGCGGTAAAAGCAGAAGAAGAGTAAAATTAATTTAAACCATTAAGGCATTAAGGGAATTAAGTTGCAGTGGTTAATCAACTTAAAATTAAGAACATTAAGCTTAATTCTCTTAATTTTCTATTCGCAAAGATTTAAATACAGTAAAGCTTAATTACCTTAATATCTTAATGGTAGAAAAAAAATAACATGAAACTAAATAAAAACTTAATTGTTGCAATACTATTTGTTGCTTCAACAACATTCAACAGCTGTGCAACGGCTCAGGCATCAAAAAACAAACAGCAGTACAAAGTTGCAGTTTGCGACTGGATGATTTTAAAAAGACAAAAATTAGGTTCTTTTGCTTTAGCATCTGAAATTAAAGCTGACGGAATCGAACTCGACATGGGCGGTTTAGGGCAAAGACCCACTTTTGACAGTAAACTAGGTGATCCTGTAGAAAGACAAAAATTCTTAGATAAATCAAAAGAATTAAATGTCGGAATTAGCTCAATTGCGATGTCAGGTTTCTATGCGCAGTCTTTTGCCAAAAGAGAAACCATCGAACCGATGATTAACGATTGTGTAGCGGCAATGAAAAACATGAAAGTAAAAGTGGCTTTTTTACCATTAGGAACAGAAAGTGATTTGACTAAAAATCCAGAACTGCGTCCGATTATTATCGAAAGATTAAAATGGGCAGGAAAACAAGTCGGTAAAATTGGAGGAGTGATTGCAATTGAAACTTCTTTAAGCGCTACAGACGAGAAAAAACTATTAGAAGAAGTCGATTCAAAATACATTAAAAGTTCTTTCAATTTTGCGAATGCCGTTGATAACGGAAGAGATATTGTATCAGAATTAAAAATTTTAGGAAAGAAACATTTAGCGCAGATTCACGCTTCTAACACCGATAAATTTTGGTTAGAAAATGATCCTGCGATCGACATGCTAAAAATCAAACAAACATTGGACGAAATGAAATGGAGCGGTTGGCTGATTGTAGAGCGTTCAAGAGACGTGACACAAGTTCATAATGTAAAAGCCAATTACGGAGCGAATGTCGCTTATTTGAAGAAAGTTTTTCAGAATTAAAAAAATATTTGCCACAGATTAAAAGGATTTTCACAGATTAATTAATCCTTTTAATCTTTTAATCTGTGGCAAAAAAAGATTCTCATTTTTGTCATTTCGAGGAACGAGAAATCTCCGCGAGAAGCTCGACAAAGATTGTCGATTTAGTTTACGGAATTACTTGCGAAGATTTCTCGTTCCTCGAAATGACAAACTAGATGAAAATATATTGATTGCCAAGAATAAAAACAAAACACAATGAAACAATTACAATTACTTTTTTTATTTTTTTACGTCACTTTCGCGCAAGCGCAAAACATCACCATTGTGAGTGATGCCAATGCGCCGAGAGCAAAATACGGTGCAGAAAAATTAGCCGAAACGTTAACTTCAAAAGGGTTTCAGATTACTGCTTCAGACAAACTAAAAAAATCAAAAGACAAAGTAATTGTGATTGGCGAAAAAGGAACCGATTTCTGGAAGAAAAACGCCAAAAGTGCTAAAATAGACGACAGTAAACTCACTAAAAAAGAAGGTTTTCAGATTCGTACTCAAAATAATATCACGTATATCGAAGGAACAGATGCGACAGGAGCGTTGTATGGCGCTTTAGAATTGGTAGATAGAATTAAAGAATCGGGTAAATTTCCATCAGAACTAAATATTGACGACAGTCCGGAAATGGTTTTGCGTGGCGCTTGCATCGGAATGCAGAAACCAGTTTATCTTCCGGGGCGTGACGTTTACGAATATCCGTATACGCCAGAAACTTTTCCTTGGTTTTACGATCAAAAATTATGGATTAAGTATTTGGACATGATGGTTGATAACCGCATGAATTCCCTGTACTTATGGAACGGGCATCCATTTGCTTCTTTAGTAAAACTAAAAGAGTATCCATTTGCAGTAGAAGTAAGCGACGAAGATTTCAAAAAGAACGAAGAAATTTATAAATTCTTAACTGTTGAAGCCAACAAAAGAGGAATCTGGGTCATTCAGATGTTCTATAATATTATCGTTTCTAAGCCTTTTGCTGAACATTACAACATTAAAACTCAGGATCGTTCACGACCAATTACGCCTTTGTTGTCAGATTATACTAGAAAATCTATTGCTGCTTTTATCGAAAAATATCCAAACGTTGGTTTAATGGTTTGTTTGGGAGAAGCGATCAATACGGTTGATGATGACGTAGAATGGTTTACCAAAACAATTATTCCGGGGGTTCGCGATGGTTTGCAGGCATTAGGAAAAACAGAAGAACCGCCGATTATCCTTCGTTCTCATGATACGGACGGACCTTTGGTAATGGAAAAATCGCTTCCGTTATACAAAAACTTATACACAGAAAGTAAATATACTGGAGAATCGTTAACAACTTACACACCGGGTGGACCTTGGGGCGAAACGCACAAACAGTTAAGTTCTCTAAAATCGATTCATATTGAAAACGTACATATTTTGGCGAATTTGGAGCCTTTCAGATACGGTTCACCAGATTTTATCCAGAAAACGGTAAAAGCAATGCACAACATTCACGGAGCAAATGCTTTACATTTGTATCCGCAGGCTTCGTATTGGGATTGGCCGTATTCTGCCGATAAAACCAAAACTGGCGAACGTTTATTAGAAATGGATCGCGACTGGATTTGGTACAAAGCGTGGGCAAGATACGCTTGGGACAGTAAAAGAGACCGAAACGAAGAAATTAAATATTGGGATAACGACTTAGCTTCAAAATACGGAACGAGTCAGGAAGCAGCAAACAATATTCTAAAAGCCTACGAAGAAACAGGAGAAATCGCTCCAAAAACCTTAAGACGTTTCGGAATTACTGAAGGAAACCGTCAAACCTTATTGTTAGGAATGTTCGAAAGTCAGTTGGTCAATCCGTCAAAATGGAGAGTATATCCAGGATTCCACGAATCTTGTGGGCCTCCGGGCGAATTGTTATTGGAATACGCTAAAAAAGAATGGAACAAAGAACCACATTCTGGCGAACTTCCAACGCAGATTATCGCTGAAATTACAGAACACGGAAGATTGGCAGTTGAAGCCATCGACAAAGCTGAAGCCAGCGTAACCAAAGACAAAGAAGAATTTTTACGTCTTAAAAACGATGTACATTGTTATAAAGCTTTCGCCGATTTCTTTTCAGAAAAAGTAAAAGCTGCGATTTTGGTTTTACGTTACAGCTATTCAAATGATATTGCCGATTTAGACAAAGCATTGCCGCATTTAGAAAAAAGCATCGAATACTACGAACTTTTGGTAAATCTAACGAAAGATCATTATTGGTATGCCAACAGTATGCAGACTGCACAACGCCGAATCCCGATTGGTGGAGACGACGGAAACAACAAAACATGGGCAGAATTATTACCGCATTACGAGCGTGAATTGGCGAATTTCAAAAGAAATTTAGAAAAGCTAAAATCATCTAAAGATGGTAAAATCGAAACCAAAGAAGGCAAACCTTGGAAACCAGCCGAAGTAACTTTTATTGACGAAAAACCAGGAAGTTATTTGGTAAAAACAGGAACAAAAGTTTACGGAACAGATATCTCTGAATTAACCAAAATTGCTCCTGAACTTCAAAACCTAAAAGGATTCTCATTCGTAGAAAACGACCAAAACGAAAAAGGAACACATTTGAAGTTTAGAAACACAAAAGCGGTTAAATTAGTAGTCGGCTATTTCAACTCCGATCAAAAAAGGTTTTTGTTACCGCCAAGTTTAGAAACCGATGCAGCAGGAAATGCGCACGGTCAGGCCGAAGTAATTTTGGCAAGCGCCATGAATTTGAAAGACTTACCACGTGTAAACATTCATACGTACACTTTCCAACCGGGCGAAAACAAACTCGATTTAGGCAAAGGAAAAGTATTGATTTTAGGTTTCATCGACGCAGATCAAAATATTACACCGCGTGATGTCGGGTATATCGACGCAGGAGAAAAAGCAGCAATCGACTGGTTATTTTATTAATAATTTGGGCGTGTCCCTCCGGGTCGGGCTTTCGGCTATATCTTTTATTCCGCTCCGCTACATAAAAGGATACCGCCTCAATCCCTCACGCAAACATGATCACAAGAACGTTTCGTCTCCTGCAAGGTTTCCAAAACCTTGTAGGTATCTAAGTTAAACATCACAAAATTCAGACCTACAAGGTTTTGAAAACCTTGCAGGACAACACACAAAAACAACCTTATATAACTTATATGGTTTCAAAAATATGAACAGAATAGTTTTTTTTATTTTTTGTTTTTTCTCAAGTTTTTGCTCTGTTTGGAGTCAGGGCAAAAGTTCAGTGCGTAAAGAAATTTCGCTGAATTCATCTTGGGAGACCGTAATGCTGGATAATCTTCCGCTGAAAGAAGAAGATTTTGTAGAAAATCCAAAAACTGATTCCAATTGGCAAAAGGTAAGTGTGCCTCACAATTGGGATCAGTATTATGGTTTCAGGAGAACAAAACATGGAAATTTACACGGAACAGCCTGGTACAAAAGAACTTTAAAACTGGATAAAATCACATCCGGACAAAAGTTCTTTTTGTTTTTTGAAGGCGTAAGTTCGTACGCAACAGTTTGGGTAAACGGAAAAAAAGCCGGCGAACACAAAGGCGGAAGAACCACTTTTACATTGGATATTTCCAAATTAATTGCTTCAAACAAAGAAAATCAGATTCTCGTAAAAGCATCACATCCATCATTTATTGCTGATCTTCCTTGGGTTTGCGGAGGTTGTTCGGGCGAATGGGGATTTTCAGAAGGTTCACAGCCAATGGGGATTTTCAGACCTGTTTCTTTAGTCATTACAAATGATATTAGAATCGAACCTTTTGGCGTTCATATTTGGAATGACAAATCAGTTTCAAAACAAAAAGCGATTCTGCATACGACAACCGAAATCAAAAATTATAGCACTTCAAACCGAAATTTAACGGTAGAAAATACTCTTTTTGATGCTTCAGGAAAGAAAGTTTCAAGCATTAAAAATCAAATCAAATACAATTCAGGAGAGAAAAAAGAAGTAGCGATGACATTGCCGGAAATTCAAAACCCGAAATTATGGTCGCCTTCAAATCCGTATTTGTATAAACTGGTTACAACCATTTCTGAAAACGGAAAAATCTTAGACCAATTAACAACACCTTACGGAATCCGCTGGGTGAGCTGGCCGGTTAGTCGTGACGGAAAAGACAATCGTTTTTTCATTAATGATGAACCCGTTTTTATCAATGGAGTTTGTGAATACGAACATCAGATCGGAAACAACCATGCGTTTTCAAATGAGCAAATTCATGCCCGAATTGAGCAGATTAAAGCAGCAGGATTTAATGCTTTCCGCGAAGCGCATCAGCCTCATAATTTATTATACCAAAGTGAATTAGACGAAAACGGAATCTTATTCTGGAGTCAGTTTTCGGCGCATATTTGGTACGATACACCAGAATTTAAAGAAAATTTTAAAACCCTTTTACGCGAATGGATTAAAGAACGCAGAAACAGTCCGTCTGTTATCATGTGGGGTTTGCAAAACGAAAGTACCATTCCGAAAGAGTTTGCAGAAGAATGCACGCAGATTATCCGCGAAATGGATCCGTTATCTGAAAAGCAAAGAATCGTAACGACTTGCAACGGCGGAGAAGGAACAGATTGGAACGTTGTTCAAAACTGGTCTGGAACGTATGGCGGAGATCCGTTAAAGTATCATCTCGAAATGACGACGCAGTTATTAAACGGAGAATACGGTGCTTGGCGTTCGGCAGATTTGCATACAGAAGGTGAATTCGATCAAAAAGGAACTTTAAGCGAAAACCGTTTTTCACAGTTAATGGAAATTAAAGTGAGAGAAGCCGAATCGGTTCGTGATAAAATTGCGGGACAATTCAACTGGCTTTTTGCTTCGCACGAAAATCCGGGACGTGTTCAAAACGGAGAAGGATTTAGAGATATCGACAAAGTCGGACCCGTAAATTACAAAGGACTTTTTACGATTTGGGGCGAACCTTTAGATGCGTATTATATGTACCGCGCTAATTACGTTTCGAACAAAACCAATCCGATGGTGTATATTGTTTCGCACACTTGGCCAAGCCGTTGGGAAAGTGTCGGAATCAAAAACGGAATCGATATTTATTCAAATTGTGACGAAGTAGAATTGTTTAATGACGTCAATAAAACATCATTAGGAAAACTAAAAAATCCAGGAATAGGGAAACATTTTCAGTTTAATAATGTCAATGTTCAATACAATGTTTTATATGCAGTTGGTTATGTAAACGGAAAAGCAGTTGCTAAAGATTATATCGTTTTGAATAATCTTCCAAAAGCACCAAATTTAGAAACTTTGACGCCGAATAAAACCGATATTTTAAAAGCAAAAAGCGGTTTAAATTATATTTACAGAGTCAATTGTGGTGGTTCAGAATTTACGGATAGTAATGGAAATACATGGTTAACGGATACTCATAAAAGCGGAAAAAATACTTGGGGTTCTTTATCATGGACAGATAATTTCGAAAAACTTCCTGATTTTTATGCAAGTCAAAGAAGTACTTTCGACCCAATTGACGGAACAAAAGATCAGACTTTATTTCAAACCTTCAGATACGGAGTTGATAAGTTAAGTTATGAATTTCCTGCACCAGACGGTGAATATGTAATCGAATTGTATTTCACAGAACCTTGGTACGGAACAGGTGGCGGACTAGATTGCAAAGGCTGGCGCTTGTTTGATGTTGCCATAAACGATAATGTAGTTTTAAAAGATTTCGACATTTGGGCAGAAGCGGGTCATGATAATGCTTTAAAGAAAACATTAAAAGTAAAAAGCATTGGTGGGAAAATTAAAATTTCGTTTCCAAACGTAAAAGCGGGACAAGCTATTATTTCGGCAATTGCGATTGCGACAAAAGATTATCACGCAAGACCAGCTGAAGAATCGGCTAGAAATATTGAGAACATAAGTTTAGATTCTAAAGATTTTAAAATCGCTTCTTGGCTGGATATTAATTCTAAAGAATATGTAAATTCAGAAGTAGCTTTTACAGAACTTCCGTCAGAAGTTTTTGGAGCAGATTATTTACAGTTTTCTGCTGATTCTAAAGTTTCAGGTTCGTTTACGGCAAAAGAAGAATCGAATGTTTTTGTTTTAGTTGATAATAAAATAAAGACTTTAAATTGGCTTTCAGATTATAAAAAAATAGAAGAAAAAGCGAAAAATAGCAACGGAATTTTTTTTGATGTTTTCACTAAAAAAGTAAAAAAAGGAGAAAAGGTTTCTTTTGATAATTCAGAAACGACGACTTCAATTGTTGTGGTTCCAACTTATGATATGGGTGAAAAAGACGATTCAAGACCAGCCGTAATTATCGAAGCCGAAAAAACAAAAACAACCGGAAGCGGAATCGAAAAAGGGAATTTCAAAAAAGCAGATTACGTTGAATTCACTCAAAAGACAAATAACAGCATTGAGTTTGAAGTAAAACCAGGAGTCGCAGGGATTTATTTAATGCGTTTCCGTTTTATGAATCGAAATGAGATGCCAATGAAAGTAAAATTCAAAATGGAAGACGCATACGGAATTTTAATGCGAAACGACACGATTGAATTTTTCCCTTCACCAGAAAAATGGAAAATATTAAATACAACATCAGGAGGTTATATTAATGCAGGAACTTATAAAATTACTTTGGAAGGAGATGATTTGAAAGGGTTGTTGCTGGATAATTTCGAGTTTCAGTAATTTAGCCGCAAAGGCACAAAGACGCAAAGTTTTAAATTTATAAAGATTTGGATTGTAGAGACGCACCGCAGTGCGTCTCTACGGAAACTTTACGGAATTACTTTATAAAAGAGTTTAGATTAGAATAAAAATAATCGCGCAAAGACGCAGAGTCGCAAAGAAAATTAAACCATATAAGTTATTTAAGTTCATTTTAGACAAAGCTTAAATTCTCTTATATAACTTATATGGTTAAGAAAAAAACTTTGCGGTTTTGCGACTTTGCGAGAGAAAAAAAATAAATATGGTTAAGAAAATTACACTTGCATTTGCAATCTTGTTTTCAACAGCAATAATGGCGCAAAAACAAGCCAGAATTGTAGAAGACTTCAATAAAAACTGGAACTTTAAATTAGGAGATTATCCAGAAGCGGTAAACACAAATTATAATTCAGCTGATTGGAGAACGCTTCAATTACCGCACGATTGGAGTATTGAATTACCTTTTGATAAAGACGCTAAAACCAAACAAGCACAAGGATTTTTGCCTGCCGGAAAAGGCTGGTACCGCAAAGTTTTTAGTATTCCTGCGAACTGGAAAAACAAAACGGTTTCAATTGAATTTGATGGTGTTTTTAAGAACAGTGAAGTTTTCATTAATGGAAAATCATTAGGAATGCGTCCAAATGGCTATATTTCTTTTGGTTATGATTTAACGCAGTATTTGAACTTTGGAAAACAGAATATTATCGCCGTAAAAGTCGATAATGATGCACAACCAAACTCTCGTTGGTACACAGGTTCTGGAATTTACAGAAATGTGAGACTGGTTACTTCGGAGAAATTACATGTTGGAAAGTGGGGAACTTTTGTAACAACTCCAGAAGTTTCGGCAGAAAAATCTAAAGTTAATATTGAAGTTACGATTGATAATGATAATGCATCTTCGAAAGAATTTAAACTGGTTACTTCGATTGTAAATACTGACAATAAAGAAGTGGCGAATTTCACTTCGACAGAAAAAATCGGAGCTAAAACTTCTGAGAAAAAAGTTCACAATCTGGAAGTGAAACAGCCAAAATTATGGAATACCGAAAATCCGTATTTGTATAAAGTGATTACAAAAGTGTACGAGAAATCGAAATTGGTTGACAATTACGAAACACCTTTAGGATTTCGTTATTTCAATTTTGATGCTGAAAAAGGATTTTCTTTGAATGGAGTTCCAACGAAAATATTAGGCGTTTGCCTTCATCACGATAATGGTGCTTTGGGCGCTGTAGAAAACATTCACGCGGTTAGAAGAAAACTGACGTTAATGAAAGAAATGGGAGCCAATGCCATCAGAATGTCTCATAATCCGCATTCTTTGGAAATGATGCAATTGTGTGATGAAATGGGATTCATCGTTCAGGACGAAGCTTTTGATGTTTGGAAGAAGAAAAAAGTAACCAACGATTACCACAAAGATTGGGATGCTTGGCACAAACAAGATTTAGAAGATTTCATCAAAAGAGATCGCAATCATCCGTCAGTTATGATGTGGAGTATTGGTAACGAAATTCGTGAGCAGTTTGATTCAACGGGAATTGCGATTACGAGAGAATTGGCTAAAATCGTAAAATCTTTAGATACAACTCGTCCCGTAACTTCTGCTTTGACAGAAAATGTAATCGAGAAAAACTTTATTTATCAGTCAGGCGCTTTAGATTTATTGGGTTTCAATTACAAACATGAAGATTATAAGGATTTCCCAACTAAATTTAAAGGACAGAAAATATTAGCTTCAGAAAGTGTTTCAGCTTTGGAAACTCGCGGACATTACGATCAATCGGAAGTTATTAAAGCCTGGCCAACTAAACATGGCGCTCCTTTTGACGGAAATGCAGATTGGACGGTTTCGGCTTACGATCAGGTGAAATCGTATTGGGGTGCCACGCACGAAGAGAACTGGAAAACCATAAAAAGTCAGGATTTCATGGCGGGAACTTTTATCTGGACAGGATTTGATTATATCGGAGAGCCAGATCCGTATCCGTATCCGGCAAGAAGTTCGTATTTCGGAATTGTGGATTTAGCCGGACTTCCAAAAGATGTGTATTATATGTACCAAAGCGAATGGTCAAAAAAAGACGTTTTACATATTCTACCACATTGGAACTGGAAAAAAGATCAGGAAATCAACGTTTGGGCATATTACAATAATGCAGATGAAGTGGAACTTTTCTTAAACGGAAAATCGCTTGGAACAAAATCGAAACAAAATGATGATTTGCATATTTCATGGAAAGTGAAGTTTGAACCTGGAATATTAAAAGCGGTTTCCAGAAAGAATGGAAAAGTAGTTTTAGAAAAGGAAATTCACACAGCTGGAGAAGCGTCAAAAATTGATTTGAAAGCCGATAAAACCACAATTAAAAATGATACTTACGATTTGGTCTATGTAACGGTTTCTATGACCGATAAAGACGGGAGTTTAATTCCAAACGCTATGGATTTAATAAATTTTGAGGTTTCCGGCGGAGGAAAATTAGTTGGTGTTGATAATGGTTATCAAGCCAATTTGGATTCGTTTAAAGCCAATTCCTGTAAATTGTTTAACGGAAAATGTATTGCGATTATTCAGTCGAATGGGAAGAAAGAAAATATTCAGTTAAAAGCGACGGCTGGAAATAGAATTCCAGTTTCGTCAATTCAAATAAACGTCAATTAATATGTCGCCCCGCTGGGGCTGTGATACTATTCATGGGATGTTTTTTCTATAAATATTTAGCTTCTCCGAAGCTTTCTATTAAAACATAATATGTACGATTTTAGGTTTTTCGAAGCTTTGCATAGAACATTAAAAAAAAGGATTTTCAGCTCTGGAAGAGCTTAATATTTATAGAAAATATAATTCCAATCCTATAAAAAGCTCCAGAGGAGCGAAATATAAAAGTTTTTAAACCACATAAACAATGTAAGTAATTTTAAGTTTTGGTTTAATTAAACTTATATGGTATTTAACTAATGACGCAAATGACTATTCTCTTCATTTTATAAATTTTGAATTTATAATGTTTCTATAAGAAACTTTTATCCCGCAATTGCGAGTCTTATAAATTTGAGTTTGTTGTTCTTAAATTCAAATTGCCAGTTATACATGTATTCATCTTCAGAATGATAATCGTTAAATTCATCAAAACCTTCAATTATTTTAGAATGGCTCATGTAATTGTAATAGAGATTTATTTCTCTTTTTTCTATAGCTAGTTCATAAACAATTTTTACAAAACCATTGTCTGTCATTACACTATTTAAACCGTTGCTTTTGTAGTAATTAATATCATCCAGATTTATTTTATTGAATACTTTTTTTAGTAGTTCAGCATTTTCGCTTCCATACTGCTGTTCGTACACAAAACCAAATTTTGATTTAAGCTCATCTGTTTGGTTTGTCAAAACTAATTTTTTTAAGGTTTTGAGCTGATTGATAAGTTCCTCCTGTTCGGCTTTCAGCAGCTTAGTCTGGTCTTGTAAGATTTTAATGTTTTGTTTTTCTATTTCTTTTAAAACGATACTTTTATTATTTGCGATGGATTTATACCACGATTTAGTTTCAAAATAGTTTTGAAACCTTGAATTTTCAAACTGATAGCCGTTTCTAGCAAAAATTTCATTCGATAATAACCGAATTTCATCTATGCTTAAATCTTTTATCTGTTCTGTTTTGATGATTTTTACGGCGCAAGCAGAACAATCTTTAAGTGTTTGTGCATTAGATGTAAGATTGAATAGTATAAATAATAAAGCAATTCGGTTCATTTTTTTGATGTTAAGTATTTAGAGTTTCAGTGAGTTTTTAAAGTTTTTCAAATGTGACTTTTAAGAAGCAATTGGTATCTGCGAATATAATTAATAGAATTTATTTTACATTTTTATTATTAGTCAAAAAAAAACATTCCGCCTCAATTAAGAAGCGGAATGTTTCACCATTAAAAAAAAATCAAGAATTATCGCTATAATTCAAGTTATCGTTTATTAGAAAACACCTATGTAGTGGTTTCCTGGTTTGTTGACCAATTTTGCACCTTTAGTTACAGCACCAGTTACAGAGTCAATAATGTAAATATTTCCATCTTTTCCAACTGGTGTAACGGCAATATAAATTTCGTTCCCGTCAACTACAAATCCTTGGTATTGACCAAAATCTAAGTCAGCATCATACGCAATACCGTCTACTAATTTTGCTGTTTTTGCATTTAAATCAAGTCTTGCAACAAAACCCTGATCGCTTCCTTCGTGGTGATAAACAGCATATGCAATTCCGTTTCCAACATATCTCCAAGCATCAACATAAGAGCCTTTAACCCCTAGAGCAGTATCTAAACTAAAAACATATGAGTTGTCGTATTCATTACTTTGGTTAATTTTTAAAATATAAGAACCGTTTTTAGTATCTCTTTGTGTTGCCTGATAGATATTTCCATCATTTGCCACAAAGCTGTTGAAACTTCTGTAACCGCTTGTATCACCAAAACCAACAGTAGAAGTAATAATTTTTGGATTTTGTAGAGAAGGATAGTCTACTACAACTGATTTAGATCCTATACGCTCAAATCCGCTTTCATTTGTTCCTGTTGAAGGATTTGTTTTACGCATCCATGTTCCAATAATTAATTTGTTTCCTGCTTTGTTAAGTGTTGGAGCATCTAAACGGAAAATATGATGTCCTAAAGCTTCTTCTTCTGCTGATAAAGGAAGAGGATATTGCTCATAAGTTGCAATTTTAATTCCCAGAAAATCTAAACTCAATACGGTTGCAGTACCTCTTGTATGTTTATATGTTACTCCATCGGCTTCAGTTGTTACAACGGGAGCGGTTACGTTTACGGCAACACCTGTTTTGTCACCATCAAAAAGTTTAACCCATCTTGGTGAAGCTCCAGCATATTGTGCAATACTTACAGTTTGTCCTGACTGAGAGAAGTTTTTACCTCCGTTTACATTGTAAGTCATAAACTGACCGCCATTTGCACCAGTGTAAGTAATATTAAAAAGTGTTTTTCCGTCTACAGACGATTGTAAACGCGCTGTTCTGCTTGACTGAACAGGTTCTCCGTTATCATAAACATTAATAGAAACATTTGGATTTTTTGCATCTTCTTTGCTTACAGAATATACTTTTGTTCCTCCGTCGCCGTCGCCCGGATTAGTCTGCATTATAGCTCCGGCTACTGTTATCCATCTGTCTTCAGTTGGAGCTACCGGAGTTTCTTCATTTTTATTATCATCACTGCTGCAGCTTGTCAGCGCAAATGTGGTAAAAGCCAATCCACATGCCAGTAGTTTAAATGTACTTTTTTTCATATTGATTACATTAAAGATTAATTATTAGTTACTAAAATTTATTAAGTGTATAGTTTAGTTTTATATAAAATGCTCTTCCTGGTTTTTGAACAGCAAAATTGTCATAAACCTGCTCGTTTGTAATGTTTTTAGCATCAAAGCTTACAATATATCTTCTGCTTGGAAATGTGTAACTCAAACCCAGATCATGTGGAAATTGAGATGGTGTTTTATCCATTTCTGTCTCAAGCCATGTCGTGTAAAATTCACCTACATAAGTAAAATTGTAATACAGATTTAATTCTGATTTTTCCTGTAATACATTTTTAAAATTATATTGAGCATTCGCATTAATTATAAAATATGGTTCGTTAGGATATTGTTTATTATAATTGTCGTAGATTTTGCCGCTTGGATCATATTTAAGTTTGAAAAGAGAATTAAACCTTGACATATTCATGGATAAAAACAGCCTGTTTTTATTTGAATATTCTAATGAAGCTTCATAACCAAGAGATTGGGCTGTTCCCATATTTACAGATGGTGTTGCCTGAAGCGCCTCATTAACTCTGGTGCTGAATTGACGAACAATTTTATCTTTTGAGTTTCTCCAGAAACCAGAACCGCCAAAACTGAATTTATGATCATTAACAGCAAACGGACCAAAACGCACACCCGCATTTAAATTGTTACTTCGCTCTGGTTTTAAAGCGCTGTTCTGAATTTGATTTTCGCCGGGATTCCCAAATATTTCATTTTCAGAAGGAAGTCTGACAGCTTTTTCTGCAGATGTTGATAACATTACTTTGGGCAGCACAAAATATGAAGCGGCGAAACCATAACCATAATTAGTAGTAGTACTGCTTTCATAATTTTCAGTTAGTGTTGACTGCCCGTTAACTGTTGTTATTAACGGCGTTCTTTGTTCAACTTTCTGCTGGTATCTTTTACCAAATAAATTTGTTCTTAAACGTGAGCCAAACCCTTGAAATTCATAAGCAAATGAAAGTATGTTTTTTTCCAGATCACGCATTTGCTGAAAACTTCTTTCGAGTTCTGATTTCATTTCATCACGATCATCTCTCATAAATGAATACAGCATAGTACTGAATACCAATCTGTGATTTTCATTTATAGAATAATTTAAACCGCCTCTCGTGCTGAAAATTTTATTATTAATATGAAGGATTGTCGGCGCTCCCTGTTGTGCGCCATACGGCGTTAAAACAGGAAGACCTTTAAGTCCAATTGCTTTTTGATTAAACCAGTTATAATTCCACTTTACAGTATCATTTAAAACCTCATTTCTCTGGCTGAAGACAGAATTTATAGTAAATTCCAGACCCTTAACTATAAAGTCTTTTTTAGCATAATTAATGCTGATTACCCTTGCATCTGCTTCTGTAAATCTTCCTTTATACGGTGTTGACATTGCCTGACCGTGTTGAATTTCATTATAATCATCAGACAGATTAATACCAATTAAAAAAGTGTCAGCCCACTCAACATCTGTAAAACCAAGTTCAAAACGGCCTCCGTAAGAACGATAAGCATCATTAAAACGTTTAGCTCTTATTTCCTTCATTACGCCATCTGCCTGAACATCGCGTGCAAATTTTCCCCATATTTCATAATTATTGTCAGAGTAATTATAAAATCCGGAACCTTTTAAGGTAAAACCTGATTTATCGCGATAAGTAGTATTAAAATTGGACTGAATAGTATTAAACGAACCGTAAGAAACAGAAGCATTCAAAGTATTTTTAGCTCCTTTTTTTAGAATAACGTTTATTGCGCCGCCCAAAGCATCATCGGCCAAATGCGCCGGAATTACACCTTTGTAAACTTCAATACGCTCAATTAAAGCTGGCGGAATACTATTTAAGTTGAAAGAAGATCCATAAGTAGCAATCGGAATTCCGTCAATAAATATTCGGATTGCGTTGCCCGACATTCCGTTTAAATTGTAATTTACACTAGAGCCTAAACCTCCGTTTTGTCTGATTCTAACTCCTGCAGATTGTCCTAATAAATCATTAGTCTGAATGTTTCTTTTTGCTGCTTCCTGCGTTTCTATAACATTTACAGAGAAACCTTTTTGTATGATTTCTTTTTTTGCAGTGGTTTTTTGAATGAATACTTCTTTTAAAACTTTTGGATCAGTTATTTTTTCTAAAGAAATTGTAATCTCTTGTAATGGACGGTTTAAAACAATATTTACGGTTTTCTTTTTGGCTTCCATCGATGAAATTTCCAAAGTATAATTTCCGTAAGGAAGACCTTTAAATTCGAACTTTCCGTCATTATCAATCACCGCAAATTTCGCAGTGCCGGTAATTTGTACAGAAGCTCCAAAGGCAATTTCATTATTGGTAAAAGTTACTTTTCCTGTAATTTTTCCGTTTTGAGACCATCCGGAAAAGGTTATCATGAAAAGGAGAAAGTAAAGAATTCTCATATTATAAGTGTACTGATTTTGATATGGCAGCAAACTTATGTTATTATTTAAATTTGATCTAAATAAACCCGTTAGAAGATTATTAGATTTACATTAGAGATTTTAATCTTAAATAATTAGGTGTATTCATTACTGTTTTTGTAAAAAAAAACCTGCAGAATTGCAAGCCTTGATATTTTGTAGTTAACTAATAACTTCATAACTTATAATTAAAATTCTTCGATTTAATCACTTTCCCTTTATCAGTAATCATAACACAGCTGTAATCAGGGAATTTTTGAAGTAAAAGAAGTCCTTCTTTTTGTCCTAAAACCATCATCGAAGTACTTAATCCGTTTGCTGTTTCAGCATTTGGACCAAAAACAGTTACGCTGCATAAACCCGTTGCAGGATATCCGGTTGCAGGATTTATAATGTGTGAATATCGTTTTCCATTAAAAACAACAAATTTTTCATAACTGCCGGAAGTGGTTACAGCACCGTCTTTTATTGGAACTGCTGCCAAAAGTTTTTCGGGATGAAACGGATTTGTAATTCCAATTTTCCAGTCTTTTCCGTTAGGTTGTTTTCCCCAGGTGCTCATATCGCCGGAGCCGTTTATAATCCCGGCCTGAATGCCTTTTTCGATCATCATAGCACGGCATTTATCGGTTGCATAACCTTCGCCCAAAGCACCAAAGCCAATTTTCATTCCTTTTAGTTTCAAGAAAATAGTCGACTCGACACTGTCTAAAATAATATTTTTATAACCTACTTTTTCTACCGACTTTTTTATGGCTTCCGCCGAAGGCATTTCGTTCATAGAACCGTCAAATTTCCAGATTCTGTCCATTGCAGCGAAACTTACGTCGAATCCGCCGTTGGTAATTGCAGAAAGTTTTAAGGCTCTTTGTGTTAATTGAAAAACTTCGCGATCTACTTTTATAGGTTTGATTCCTGCGTTTTGATTTACCTGAGAAACCTGCGAATCTGATTTCCAGTCCGAAATCAGATTTTCAATTCGGGTGATTTCTGCAATAACAATATCAATGTTTTTTTCTGCCGAAAGCGAATCTTTATCCACAATGCTGATATCGAAACGTCCGCCCATAAGCAGTGTTGTTCTTTTTCGCAAAACCTGAGCATTTGCAGAAAAACAAATAATAGTAAACAGAAACAAGAATTTATATGATAAAAATCGATTCATTAAAAATCTTTAAAATTATAATTTAAGCTCCAGAGGATTGTGTTTTTTCTATTATTTCGCCCCTCCGGGGCTTCCTTTATGGGGATTAATTAATTTTCTACAAATATGTAATCCCTCTGGGATTTTTAAGTTGATAAATCAATAATCAATAATCAATAATCCAAAATCTACAATCTGCAATCTACAATCTGCAATCTAAAATCTACAATCTAAAATCTACAATCTAAAATCTGCAATCTAAAATCTAAAATCTACAATCTAAAATCTGCAATCTAAAATCTGCAATCTAAAATTCTAAATTTTAATAGCAGTCCGTTAAAATCTGGCCGTTATTTTTGTATTCTGCGATAGTTTTAATTTCGTTTTCTCTGCACAAATCATCAAGAATCGTTTCAACATCTTTTTGCATGGCAAGCGAACCGCAAATCATAATAACTCCGTTTTCTTTTAGCAGATTCATAAAAAATAAGCTGTCTCGGCGAATTAAATCCATTACATAAATTTGTTTGGCTTCGCGCGATAAAGCAACGTGAAAATGTTCAAGATGCTGTTTTTCTTTCATTACTTTGGCGAACTTTTTATAAGCCAAAAGAGTAGGCGTTACCATTCTGAATCCGCTGTAAAGATGTATTTCTTTTTTAGCTTTATTTTGCTCGATCATTCCTAAAAATGGAGCAATTCCGGTTCCGTTTGAAATAAAAGCTGTTTTTGATGCTTTTTTAGGAAAATGAAATGCTTTATTATTAATAATTCTGGCTTTTATTGTATCGCCCGGTTCCAGATTATTTAAATATCCCGAACCTAAACCGTTTGGATGTAATTTGACTACTAATTGTATATTTCCAGAATGATTTCCAATAGAATATAAACGTTCTCTGGAATCATTTGCCGGATAAACAGCCAGCAAATCGCCTGAAGCAAATTTTGTTCGGCTTGCGGCGCGTAAGGTTAATATAAAAGTATGTTCAGTATCAGAAATTGGTGTTTTGTCTAAAACCATTAATTTATCAAGACCTTTTGGAACATGATTGTATAAAGATGGAGTAGTGGCAAGCGGAATTTGTGTTTTGGCGCTCCAAAGTTTAATCCATTCTGTAAATTCTACTGCTGATTTATCATTAACGGTCTGCAATTCTAAAAAGCGTTCTGCCCAGTTTTGTTTTTCTAACAACTGATCTATTTCAACCGCAAATCCGCAGAAATCCGGATATGATTTTGAACCAAAACCAACTACCGAAAATTGAATTTTCTGATCCTGATTTTGTTTCTGTAAAAGTGTTTTAAATTTCCGTGCGTTTGAAGGCGGATCTCCTAAACCGTGTGTTGACGAAAAAACAATAATATGTTCCGCCTTTGGATAAACCGAAAAATTATTCATTTCGGTTATAAAAGCTTTATGTCCCTGATCTGTTAATTGTTTTAAAATGGCATTGGCAAAACGAAAAGTGCTTCCGTTTTCTGAACCTGCGAGAAGTATAAAAGTACTTTCGTGAGCTTTAAATTTGTTTTTAATTCGGCTTGATCTTCTTTTTAAAGTAATCGCAAAACCAGAATAAATAAAGAAAAGGATATTAATACAGGCAATTGCCAGAATAACAGCCCAAATTCCGTTTATTCTTCCTGTATGAAGATCAAGACTTAAAGCTGATAATTGAACGGTAAACGGTGAACGTTTTTCTGAAATTACAGTTCCGTCAACCTGATTTACTTCAATTTCACGGTCTTTAAGTTCTATGATGTAATATTCTTCGGGATCGTCTGTAAAGGGAAATTCAATTTTTTTGACTTCGGATAAAAGTGTCGTTTTAAATACAGAAGTTTTTTTGGCTTCTGCCGAAAGTTCTGTTTTTACAGGTTTCGCTTTTTCTTCACCCATAAAAAAGTTGAATCTTTCCAGCGATAAATAGGTTCCGGTAAGTGCAATAATCAAAATTGGAATTAAAGCCAGACGCCCTAAAACAACATGGTAATATTGGGCGAAATATTCTTTTATAACTTTCGAAAAGAAATTGCGAATTCCTCTTTGTCTTTTTAAAACCAAAACAAAACCGGAAATCGAAATCAAAAGCAGGCAAAATGAAATTATGCCGACAAAAAAACGTCCAGTTTCATGAAGAAAAAGTGAACGATGAAAACCAGTTATCCATTTAATAAATTCGCCTTTTTTAGCAGGAATTCCTAATGTTTTTCCTGTTTTGGCATCAATGTACGCATTTACGTCGTTTCCGTCTTTATCCATCGCCTGTAAAGTCACAAACTGATTATAATCAACAGAAAGTTCGGTAATTTCAGAATACTCTTTTTTTAATACAGGCAGTGTCTGCGCTAACGTAATTTTGTCAAAATCTGCAGCTTTGTACGGAAGTGTTTTTTCCTGTACCGCATCAACCGCCAGAATAATTCCAGTAACGGAAGCCAAAAGCAGAAATATCGAAGAAAACAAGGCCAGAGCCAAATGTGCATAACGCCAGAAAGAAAGAGTCATTGAATGTATTCTAGAAATGTAATAAATGTTTAAAGCTTTGTCAAAATTAAAAACTTTGACAAAGCCCAGATTCAATTTTAAGCAGAAAAATAGAATTCATGCTTATAATTAGGTTAAGAAATAATGTACAAAAAATTATATTTTGTTAAGTCGAACATATTTAATGTATCCTTTTCCTTCTGTTTTATCTGCGAGACCTTCTGTAGAAAGCGGGATTTCAAGATCGCTTACATAATATTTCTGATCTTCAACTGCTGATTCAAAACGCAGTTTGTAACCTTTGTTTATTTTAGAATCTTCGATTTCTATTGTTGTTACGCTGCGATCGCCTCCTGTTACAGATGCTCCTGTTTTTGCGCTGATGTCTTCACTTTTTTGAGCATGGAATTTATTCCACTCTTTTAGTGATTTGTACCATTTTTTGTCATCGCCCATAACATAAAGCGTTTTTTCGTATGCACCATTTGGGTTAATAAGCGATACTACGATATAAGCACCTTCTCCCATATAATTAGTCATTTGAAGCATGCATTTGTATTTGCTTGATTGCGCGTTTACCTGTATAGCAGCAAAAAATAAAAGAGCTCCGCAAAGTGCAGTTTTAAATATAGATTTCATTTTGTATTAGAATTTTAATGGAATTTAAAGTTTAGATTTTCGAATTTGAATTTTAAAAAAGCATTATTTTAAAAACTCAACCGAAATGTTGTTTTTAGTCAGAAGTTCGTTTTCTTTTGCCAATGCATAAGCGGTTTCGTCAAATTCTGTATTGATATCTTTTTTAGCACCAGCTTCGATAAGATATTTTAAAACAGCATCATCTTTAGAAGTCATTGCGGCTCTGTGTAAAGCTGTTAAACCATCTTTGTTTTTGGCATTTATGTCTGCTTTTAGTGCTGTGATTTTTTTAAGAAGTGCAACATCATTTTTAGTAATCGCCAAATGATATAATGTATTTCCGTCTTTTTGAGCTGCTGCTAAATCTAATCCTTTATCCTGAAGCAGTTTTGCTTTTGCATCAAAAGGATCTGCCGAAGCATCTTTTCCGGCTGGTCTGTAAGACTGCACTAAATAAACGCCTAAATTGTTTCCGTCTTTATCTTTAATAGTAACATCAGCGTCTTTATTTAAAAGTAAAGATACCGCATTTGGAGTTCCGTATCTTACTGCATTTGTCAAAGCCGATTCTCCTTTTAAGTTTTGTGCATTAACGTTTTTAGCTAAAGGAAGTAAAAGTTCTAAAACCGAAGTTTCTCTTGCCGATGCTGCAGCCATTAAAGGCGTATTACCTTCTTTATCTGCTTTGTTTGCATCAGTTCCTTTGCTTAAAAAGTATTTTACAATTTCAGTCTGGTTTGGTTTTCCAGCTAAAATATGAAGTACATTTTGTCCGGCTTTATTCTGCGCCGTTGGTTTTAGTTTTACTTCTTCAACTAAATATTTATAAGTTTCAATTGTATTTGTTTCTCTACGGCTTCCCTGAGCAGCAGTAAAAAGAGCGTTATCATTTGGTTTTACTCCTTTAGCCAAAAGTTTTTTCAAAAGATCAATATTTCCAGATCTTGCGGCATAAGTAAAGGCTGTGTTTCCATCGTTATCTACATCTTTAAGCGACATTCCTTTCGTTGCAAAATAATCAGCTGCCTTTAAATCTTTATCAGATGAAATGGCTAAAAGCAATAAGTTTGCACCGTTTGCATATTTTTTCTTTGGGTCGATTCCGGCTTTAAAAAAAGTATCATACAATGCCGGATTAGATTGTCCGTTTGCAGCAGCAAAATCTACAGGAGTTGTACCGTGGCTGTCTTCAAATTTAATATCAGAACCTTTTGCAATTAAATAATCTACTAATTCAGTATTTCCTTTGTAGGCCGCCCAGTGCAGATAAATACGATTATCGTGGGTTAATTTTGTAATTGAATTTCCCGGCTGATCGATTAAAAACTTAATAGTTGCAATTGGCGCATCGTTGTTTATAGCCAGCGTTGCAACATCAAAAGCATTTACATTAGCTTCTGCAGGATTGTTTCCTTTTGCAATTTCAGCTTTTACAGTATTTACATCTGGAGAAGTTTTCCAAAATGATTGTTCTAATAATGTATTTTTTTGCTGCGCATTAACGAAGAATGCCGATGCTAATGCTAAAGAAATAAAAAGATTCTTTTTCATATTATATTATGTGTTTATTGGTATTTGATTACCAAAAATGATAGATGAGATATAAGTCTATTTAGAATAAATCAAAATAATGGCAAATGTAGAAATTAATATTTTGAAATCAAGTTTTATTGGCTTCAAAAGTTGAATTCTAATGATATTTTAATTTATTTTTTGTATTTTATAGTTTGCGATCAGCTGCTCTAAATAATTTTAAAATTGTAAGACAAGGATTTTATGTTTTAGTTTAAAATTGTTTAATATTTTTTATTTCAATTTTAATTTAACATGTTGGTATTTAATTTTTTAGCTTTTGTTTTGCTATAACATTCTGCTGTGCAGCTATTTACTTTCTTACCATTAAAATTTGTTTTTGAAGACGAAAATTTTGTTTGAAAAAAATCATTTCCTGAAAGAAAAAACTTAAAAATTAAAAACACTCTGTTGATAACTGTTTTTTTATCTCATGTAATATTTCAGATTTTTTTGTTGACAACTCTATTTAGATTTAGTATAAATAACTGATAACTCGGCAACTACAGAAAATTATGTCCATGTTAATAAATAGTTTTTTTAATGGTTTTTAACATAGGTTTACCTGTTGATAATTGCTCGGATTTTTAACATCAAAATTTAGACAAAAGAAGATTCGAGGGTTAATTTTGTATGTATAGAAAACGCAGTTATCCTTCCCCAAATTCTGTTATTTTCTATTCTAAAATTAGTCACCGATAAATACTATATATATGTCTATATTTGATAAAAGAGTCAATTATAAACCTTTTGAATACCCGGAGGTTTTACAATTTACAGAAGCGATAAATAAAGCGTATTGGGTACATACTGAAGTTGATTTTACTGCAGATACTCAGGATTTTCATGCTCATTTAACATTAGCAGAAAAAACCGCAGTAAAAAACAGTCTGCTGGCAATTGCCCAGATTGAGGTAGCCGTAAAAAGTTTTTGGGGAAACATTTACGAGCATTTTCCAAAACCGGAGTTTAATGGTTTAGGAACTACTTTTGCAGAGTGCGAATTCAGACATTCTGAAGCATATTCGCGACTTTTGGAAGTATTAGGTTATAATGATGAGTTTGAAAAACTGCTTGATGTTCCGGTTATCCGCCGTCGTGTAGATTATCTTTCAAATGTTTTAAAAGATACTCGCTCTCAGGATAACAGAAAATATATGGTTTCGCTGATTTTATTCAGTATCCTTATAGAAAATGTTTCGCTTTTCAGCCAGTTTGCTATTCTGCTTTCTTTTACAAGATTTAAAGGTTACATGAAAAATGTAAGCAACATTATTGCGTGGACTTCTATCGATGAGCAGATTCATGCCAACGGTGGTATTTACATCATTAATAAAATCAGAGAAGAATTTCCGGATTATTTTGATGCCGATACTCTTGAATTAGTTAGAGAAACGGTTAAAGATTCTATTGCCGTAGAATCAGATATTTTAGACTGGATATTTGAAGAAGGTGAAATCGAAAGCATTAAAAAAGGCGATTTAGTCAATTTTATGAAGTTTAGAATTGATGAGAGCTTAAAACAGATAGGTATTCCAACTATATTTAATGTAAATATCGAAGATTATAAAGCTCTTGCCTGGTTTGAAGAAGAAGTTTTTGCAAACAGCCTGGATGATTTCTTTGCAAAACGTCCGGTAGAATATACAAAACACGATAAAAGCATCACGGCAAACGACCTTTTCTAAACAGCAGCAATTATGAATACAATAGATACAAATGAAGTAAATAGTCTTCCGCAGAATGAAGCGGGAACTAAAATGTGGTGGAAGAACTCAGAGAGTGAACAAATTTTAAATCGTGGTTATCTTCTAAAAGGTGAAACGGTTGAAGGTGCAATTGACAGAATTTGTACTGCAGCCGCAAGAAGATTATACAAACCGGAATTAAAAGAGTCTTTTGTAGAAATGATTGAGCGCGGCTGGATGAGCATTAGTTCTCCGGTTTGGGCTAATATGGGAACCGAAAGAGGTTTGCCAATTTCTTGCTTTAACGTACACGTTCCGGATAAAATTGAAGGAATTACTCATAAATTAGGTGAAGTTATTATGCAGACTAAAATAGGCGGCGGAACGTCTGGTTATTTTGGTGAACTGCGCGAACGCGGAAGTGCTGTAACTGATAATGGGAAAAGCAGCGGGGCTGTAAGTTTTATGAAACTTTTTGATACTGCTATGGATACTATTTCACAGGGTGGTGTACGCCGAGGTGCTTTTGCTGCTTATCTTGATGTTGACCATCCGGATATCGAGGAGTTTTTGAAAATTAAAAGTATTGGAAATCCAATTCAAAACTTGTTTACTGGAATCTGTGTGCCGGATTACTGGATGCAGGAAATGATTGACGGCGATGTAGAAAAAAGACAAGTTTGGGCAAAAGTATTAGAAAGCCGTCAGCAAAAAGGTCTGCCTTATATTTTCTTTAGTGACAACGTAAATAAAAACAAACCGCAGGTATATAAAGATCAAAATCTTAGAATCAACGCCAGCAATTTATGCAGTGAAATTATGCTTCCGTCAACTCATGACGAATCATTCATCTGCTGTCTTTCTTCTATGAACTTAGAATTGTATGAAGAATGGAAAGATACTGAAGCGGTTAAACTGGCAATCTTTTTCTTAGATGCTGTTTTACAGGAATTCATTGAAAAAACAGAAGGTAACTATTATCTTTCTGCAGCAAATAAGTTTGCAAAAAGACACCGTGCATTAGGTTTAGGTGTTTTAGGATGGCATTCTTACCTGCAGAAAAATATGATTCCGTTTGAAGGAATGGAAGCTAAAATGAAAACGACTGAGATTTTCAAACATATTAGTGACAAAGCTGATAAAGCAAGTCAGGAATTGGCCAGAATTTACGGCGAACCAGAATTGTTAAAAGGTTACGGAAGACGTAATACAACCACAATGGCAATTGCGCCTACCACTTCATCTTCTGCTATTTTAGGACAGACTTCACCGGGAATTGAACCTTTCAGCAGTAATTATTACAAAGCCGGATTAAGTAAAGGTAATTTTATGCGTAAAAACAAATACCTTAAAAAACTATTAGAAGAAAAAGGTTTAGATAATGAAGAAATCTGGAGAGGAATTATGCTAAACGGAGGAAGTGTTCAGCATATGGAACAATTGACTCAGGAAGAAAAAGATGTTTTTAAAACATTTAAAGAAATCAGCCAGCTTGAAATTGTACAACAAGCAGGAATTCGCCAGAAATTTGTAGATCAGGGACAAAGTTTAAATCTTAATATTCCGGCAGAACTGGCTATTAAAGATGTAAACCGTTTAATGATCGAAGCGTGGCAGCAGGGAGTTAAAAGTCTGTATTACCAAAGAAGCCAGAGTGTTTCTAAAGAATTGGTTACAAGTCTTGTTTCTTGCAGCAGTTGTGAATCATAAAAATTATAAAGCCGAGTCGTTTAGATTCGGCTTTTTTTTAGCGCTACGAATTCACGAATCACAAATTTCTTTTTATTCAGCCACAGATTAAAAGAATTAAAAAGATTAAAATCTGTGAAAATCATTTTAATCTGTGGCAAATAAAACTCTAAATCTTCGACTTTAATCTGCTTAAGGTTTCTTGTGAAATATTAATATAAGAAGCTACAATTTTATTGGGAAGCCGTTTTACAATAGCTGGATTTATTTTTAAAAGCTGATTGTATCTTTCTAAAGCATCCATAGTAGTAAACGACATTAATCTATTGGCATTATTGACATATGCTTTTTCGAGATAATTACTGTAAAACTCACGCCACTGCGGAATTATTTTCATTAAATAATTAAAATCTTCATGGGCAATGGCAAGCAATTCTGATTTTTCGATAACCTGAATATTTTCTGCAGCGGGCTTTTTGGTAATAAAACTGACTAAAGCTGTAGCGAATTGATTTTCAAAGCCAATATATCGGGTTACATCTTTTCCTTCTTCATTAATAAAAAAGATCCTTACACAGCCTTTTCCAATAAAAAAAGTGTGTTGGCTGGTTTGTCCTTGTTCCAGCAGCAGTTCGTTTTTGTTTTTCTTTAAAGGTTTAAAATAGGAGAGAATCGTATTTAAATCTTCGTCAGAAACGTCAATGTTTTTTTTGATGTAATTGCCAAGCTGTTCGTATATCATTTTTTATTTGTAATCCCTCACGAATTTACGGTAATAGATAATATCTTCGATCGATAATACTACCAAATCATGTTGTTGTGCAAAGCTAACGATTTTGTCCAGTTTAGCCATAGTACCGTCTTCGTTCATTAATTCGCAAAGAACTGCTTCGGGCTGTAAACCGGCTAATTTCATTAAATCGACACTTCCTTCTGTGTGTCCGTTTCGTTCTAAAACGCCATTATTTTTTGCACGAAGAGGAAAAATATGTCCCGGTCTGGCAAGATCTTCCGGTTTTGCATTTTGTGCAATGGCGGTTTTTATGGTTGTAATTCTATCGGATGCAGAAACTCCGGTTGTCACGCCTTTTTTTGCTTCAATTGTTACTGTAAAAGGTGTTTGAAAACTGCTTGTATTTTCTTTTACCATGTAAGGAAGATCCAGCTGATCTGCTTTTTCATTTGGCAGACAAAGGCACACAATACCGCTGCATTCGCGAATCATAAGCGCCATATCCTGAACATTTATATGCTGTGCAGAAAAAATAAGATCGCCTTCGTTTTCGCGGTTTTCATCATCTGTAACTATAATTCCTCTTCCGTTTTTAAGCTGTTCAAGAGCATTTTCTACACGTTCTTTACTGGTAATTCCAAATTGCACTAACGGACTTAGTTCTGTACTTATCATTGTATTATATTGAAGTTGTTTTTTTGAAATAAATAGAAAACAAATCTAAACTTGTCAGCGCTTAAAAAGTTTGATGTAAGTCAATAAATTGACTATTCTTTTTTTAGTGATATTCTAATTTAATTATCATAAAATCTTAATTTAGCACCTCAAATTATCATCCCAAATAAATAATACTTGCAGTAAAAAATGGAAAATATTACAGTAATTATCATGCTGCTTTTTGGCGTAGCTTTTCTTAGTTTAGTAAGTAAAAGATATAATTTTCCAATTCCTATTGTGCTCGTTATGTGCGGTGTAATTATTAGCGTAATTCCGGGACTTCCGGTTATAGCACTGAGTCCGGAAATTGTCTTTATTATATTTTTACCGCCTCTTTTATACCATGCGGCATGGCATACAAGCTGGTCTGAATTTAAACAGACAATCCGTCCCATAACATTAGCTGCTGTTGGTTTGGTATTTTTTACTACCGGTTTAGTTGCCGTTGTGGCACATTGGCTTATAGATGATATCTCTTGGCCGTTAGCTTTTTTATTAGGTGCCATTGTTTCGCCTCCAGATGCAGTTTCGGCTACTGCGATTACTAAAGGATTAGGTTTACATCCAAGATTAATTGCCATTCTTGAAGGAGAAAGTCTTGTAAACGATGCAAGTGGTCTGGTTGCTTACAAATATGCACTTACGGCTATTACAGCGGGGAATTTCGTTTTATGGCAGGCTGGATTAAACTTTGTTTTGATGTCAGTTCTTGGAATAGCAGTTGGTCTCGCGGTTGGTTTTATAATGTATTACATTCATAAAAGATTTGTGTGTGATGATATTATCGAGGTAACGCTGACATTATTAACGCCTTTTGCATCGTATTTAATTGCTGAACATTTTCATGGCTCAGGCGTTTTGGCAGTTGTAGCAACTGGTCTTTTTTTAGCGGCAAGGTCTGGTACTATTTTTTCTCATGAAAGCCGAATCATGACTAATACAATATGGGATGTTTTAAATAATATTCTCAACGGATTGATTTTTATTTTAATTGGTCTTCAATTGCGTCAAATTATAGAGGGAATCAGTAATTACTCCGGTAATTCTTTATTTGTATGGGGATCTGTAATAAGTATCGTTGTTATTTTGGTTCGTTTTTTATGGGTAATTCCCGCCACGATAATTCCGCGAATATTGAGTAAAAAAATCCGCGAAAAAGAAGAATTCGATTATCGCAACATGATTATTTTTGGATGGTCTGGAATGAGGGGAGTGGTGTCTATGGCCGCAGCTTTGGCACTTCCGTTAATGCTTAATAAAACTGAAGAGTTTCCGTTAAGAAACTTAATTATCTACCTCGTTTTTTGTGTTATATTATCTACTTTGGTAATTCAGGGACTTACGCTTCCGTGGCTGATTAAAAAACTTAAAATACAACGTTATTCTATTCTTGCCGAAGAATATGATGTAAGAAATAAAATTGTTTCTGAAACTATTTCGCATATTGAAGATAATTTTTCTTTGCTGGATGGTGAATTGCTTCATAATATTAAAAGTAAATATGAAGTTAAGTTTAATCGCTTGCAGAAAACGGAACTTCCTGCAAACTTTTTTGGAAATGGAAAAGTATTAGGCGGGCAGATTTTTAATGAATTTACCAAAGTTCAAATCGACCTTTTAAACGTAGAGCGTGCTAATCTTGAAAGTATGCATAAAAAAGGTTCTGTAAACGAAGAGATTTTTAGAAAAATTGAAAAAGAACTTGATCTGGAAGAAACCAGATTATGGATGGAAATGTATGACGAATAGAATTTCCTGAATCTTATAAATGATTGTCATAATTATGTAAATGTATTCACGACCAGTTTTTTAAATTTGGAATATTAAGTTGAATACAAACAGTAAAAAATATAATTATGAAAACGATATTAAAAACCAAAATCGCATTGCTGATTCTGTTAACGGGACTTGCATTTTCTTGTAAGAAGAATGAAACTACGATAGAATCTACTTCTGTAGATTCAACAGAAACTATGATTGATACCGTAGGTCCTGAGGTAGATACAACTTCTACAGATACAATGAGAACAGTTCCTGCAGATTCTGTTAAGAAATAGGAATTTTAAATTTAAAATTTAACCCGCAATGTTTATTCATTGCGGGTTTTTTATTGTTTTAGATTTTGTTTTTAATAAATACAGAATATTATTATTTAGAATTAAAATAGAATACAGTTTGAAAGAAGTATTTGAGATTTTAAAAGCGTTCTGGTTCATTTAAACGCGTATTTTTGATTCAAAAAAAAAATTAAACAATGAAAACTGATTTTATTAAATTTTTATCTCTTGCTTTTATGGCAGTGTGTATTGCTGGCTGCAGCGTTCACAGTTCGTCACCTTCTACTGGTTCAGGAAAAATTCCGCCGGGACAGGCTAAGAAAATGTCAGGAAGCAAAAGTGCAAAAGAATATGCACCGGGACAGCAAAAAAAGAGAAATTAGTATCTTATTTAAAACCGTAATTTTTTACGGTTTTTTTTATATCCCTCCGTATCGTAATGTTGATCCTAAAATAAGCATAATAATGCCTATTGAAGTAACGGTAATGATTAAAACGGCCATCTTTTTTATATTGTATTCATTAAGATTGGGAATAATTTTAAACTGAGCAATTAAGGCACATAGAATGGTAAGAAATAACAAGATTAATTTAGTGGAAACTACTTTTTCAAAACTTCCTGAAAAATGAAACCAGGAATCGATTGTAACACCAAAATCATACGCCATCCAGATTCCGGTAATAACAAGTGTTATTAAAGAAGACATTCCGAGTGTTTCAAATTTTCTTTCAAAATTTAAAATAATATTTGGGTCTTTTTTTCGTAAAGCCGAGGGCAGAAAAACAATACTCAATGTAAGATGTCCGCCTACCCAAATTGTGGCTGCCAAAAGATGAATTATTAAAATAAAATGATGAAGTGTCATAGTACTGTTTTTTAGAGTTAAGTATTCAAAAAATCAGTGAGTTATTATTCTCTAAAAATAACTTTTATTTTTGAGGTTGAGAAATTTTCAGTGTTTAGTAATTTATCTGAATGTCCTAACTGACCAATAGTGGGAACGTTATTCATAAAGTATTGTACATAATAATTTCCTTCATATTTTTTGTTTTCAAGGTACTGGATCATTTTTAAAAAACGACTTTCAGAAATAAGTGCTGAATGAAGCGTAGTCCTGACTTCAAACGGAATGGAGGAATTCATTAAAAGTTTCAGACTTTCTTCAAATTCAGCAAATACATTGGATTGTGTAATAGATTTAAAACTTGTTGGCAGCGATTTAAAATCTAAAGCGACATAATCCATTAAATTTTTCTCAATTAATTGTTTTAAAACCTTTGGTTTTGAGCCATTGGTATCTATTTTTACCAAAAATCCCAAGGCTTTTATTTTTTCGATAAAAGGAATAATACTTTTATGAATGGTGCATTCGCCTCCGCTAAGGACTACGCCGTCTAATAATCCTGTTCTTGTTTTCAGAAAATCGAGTACACTTTTAAAATCCTGTCGGCCTTTTCCTAAAACTATATCTGGATTATAACAATACAAACACCGCATATTACAGCCCGCAAACCACACTATGCAGGCTGCTCTATCCGGGTAGTCTAATAAAGTAAAAGGTGTTATGCTGTAAACAGCTTTATTAGACTGAAATTTCTTTAAAATGTGTTCGCTGCTGGTGTTCGCCTTTTTTTCCAATGTTAAAACTTTCTACAGGCCTGTGATAGCCCATTACTCTTGTATATACTAAACATTTGCTTCTTTTAGCATTTTGCTTTTCGGGAATTTCATGAGACTGTGTTTTCATATAGTAGCGTTTGTTGGTTATTTTCATTTAAAATTATTTCATCGCATTTTGGGCAGTATTCATGTTCACCGTTTAGATAACCATGAATAGGGCAGATGCTGAAAACCGGCGTTACGGTTATATAAGGCAGTTTAAAATTGGTCAGTACTTTTTTAACGAAGTTTTTACAAGCTGCAGGACTGCTTATTTTTTCTCTCATATAAAGATGCAGAACCGTACCGCCGGTATATTTACACTGTAGCGCATCCTGAAGCAGCAACGCTTCAAAAGGATCATCAGTATGGTCAACCGGAATTTGAGAACTGTTTGTGTAATAAATATTTTCACCACAGCCGGCCTGTAATATATCAGGGAAACGCTTTTTATCTTCTTTTGCAAAACGATATGTTGTTCCTTCTGCCGGAGTAGCTTCCAGATTGTATAAGTTTCCGGTTTCAGACTGAAATTCTTTCATTCGGTCGCGGATATAATCTAAAATTTCTGAAGCAAAATGAATTCCTGAACTGGTTGTAATATCTTGTTTTCCATCAGTAAAATTTAGTACCATTTCATTCATTCCGTTTACGCCAATTGTAGAAAAGTGATTTCTAAAATGTGATAGATAGCGTTGTGTATATGGATACAAACCTCGGTCATACATTTTTTGAATAAACATTCTTTTTTTCTCCAAAGTCGATTTGGCAATTTTAAGAAGATCATCTAAATGATGAAACAGATTAATAATGTTTCCTTTATACAGATATCCTAAACGTGCCATATTTATGGTCACAACGCCAATGCTTCCGGTCATTTCTGCACTTCCAAAAAGACCATTTCCCCGTTTTAATAATTCGCGGAGATCAAGCTGTAAACGGCAGCACATACTGCGCACAGCATTTGGTTTATAAGCGTCTGGATTTTCAATTCTGTTTCCGTTATCGTCCAGAATATACTGGCTTCCCATAAAATTCTGGAAGTAAGATGAACCAACTTTGGCCGTATTTTCAAACAATAAATCGACGTTTTCTCCTTCCCAGTCAAAATCTTCTGTAATATTTACTGTTGGAATAGGGAAGGTAAAAGGCTGACCGTTTGTATCGCCTTCTGTCATGATGGTGTAATAAGCCTTGTTTATGAGGTTCATTTCATTTTGAAAATCACCATATTTCAAATCCGTTAATTTGTTAACACCTCTTTTTTTGGCTTTATAAACTAACTCCGGATCGTTTGAATAAAGAAATAAATGTTCGTCATTTCTTGTTGGAATTTGTTCTTTTAAATCAGCAGGAGCAACCCAGTCCAGCGTTACATTGGTAAAAGGCGATTGTCCCCATCTGGCCGGAACATTTAAATTGTACACAAAACTGCGAATGCCTTTTAAAACCTGATCATACGAAAGCTGATCTTTAAATACATAAGGAGCTAAATAGGTATCAAAAGAACTAAATGCCTGAGCGCCGGCCCATTCGCTTTGTAGAATTCCAAGAAAGTTTGCCATTTGTCCCAATGCTTCTCTAAAATGCGAAGGAGGTCTGCTTTCAACACGTCCGCGAACGCCGTTAAATCCTTCATTTAAAAGCACACGAAGACTCCATCCGGCACAATATCCCGTTAGGCAGTCAAGATCATGAATATGAATATCGCCGTTTCTGTGTGCTGCGCCTTCTTCTTTAGTATAAATTTTATCGAGCCAGTAATTGGCAATTATTTTTCCGGCTGTATTGCTTACTAAACCAGCGTTGGAATACGAAGTATTGGCATTTGCATTAATTCGCCAGTCAGACTGGTTAATGTATTCTTCGACTGTTTGTGTGCTGTCTACATAAGTAGTATCGTCGTTAAGGCCATTAATATGTTCTCTCTGAAGTTTACGGGTATGGCGATAGATAATAAACGAGCGCATGGTTTTGAAATAACCATTTTCAAAAAGCACCCGTTCTATTATATCCTGAATTTCTTCTACAGGCCACGAATATTTAGATTCGAGTCCGGTAAGAACAATTTTTAGGACTTTTTTATCCATCGGCAGATTAACACTTTTAAAAGCTTTTTGAATGGCATCCTGAATTTTATAGGCTTCAAAAGGTTTGTATTCTCCGTTTCGTTTGATCACATATTTTTCCATGATAATATAATTTAAGGCACTTGCTCAAAGTTTTTTTCAAGCATAATTGCTTTTGGAAACAGTATGTTGTTTTCCATGTGTATATGTTTGTGCAGGTTTATTTCGAAATCTTCCAGCATTGCAAAAGCGGCTTTAAAAGTATTGCAGGCTTCTGTATGCGGAATATAATTATTGGTTAATGCGGCAATTTTTCTAAAACGCTGTCCTTCCAGATTATGTTCTTCTTTCATCATGATTACCTGATTTTCGATGCTTCCAAACGGAGTTGTTTCTAATGAAAAACCTTTGCTTTGTGCTCTTTTCATTTGTATGATGAAAGGAAAAAGTACACGTTCTTCTTTTTCCATGTGTTCTTCAAGATCTAAAGAAGAAGCTTTGAAAATCTTAAATATTTCGAATAATTCAGGAAAATTTTCGCCGTGAACATTGCATAATTTGTGCAGGTATTCTAAAAGTATCGGTGTTTTTTCTTTTATGTAGCGATGATGCGTTTTTATAATATAATCTGTTAACAAATCCAAAGGCCATGATTTATAATCAAATGATTGGTTGGCGGCCTGAGTTTTTGCTTCTTCCAGTTTTTCTATTAAAACGGCTTCCTGAATATCTCTTTTTCTGCATACTTCTTCAATAGTACGATGCCCTTTACAGCAAAAATCGATGTTGTATTTGGTAAAAATGGCCGCTGTTCTAAAATCATTTGCTGCGATCTCGCCAATTGTGGTTTTACTGGTTATTTTCATAATGATAGTGTTGGTTATGTTTAATTTAAAGACAAAATATATGGGGACTTTCTTTTTTTGCAGTGTTTAATAATGATTAAAGCCACTGTAAGCATATTTGAAAATTCGATAAACGGAATCGTGATTTCCTGATTGTGTATGAGTGTTTCAGCAGCATTTTTTATCAATTTTATTTTATGAATGGCATAATCAGTATTGCGTTCTTCACTGGAATAAAAATTCGTAATAAGGGCTTGTATCTCTTTTTTTAAAATTAAAAAGGCAACATAATCTGTTTTGATTTCTTTGTTTGGGAATTTTGGAATCAGCACTTTTGAGGAAAACTGATATAATTCGATTGTTTTATCGATATTCTCAGATGCCTGATGGGCAAATACCAAAGCCTCGAGAAGCGAATTAGAAGCCAGACGGTTTTTTCCATGCAGTCCGGTTCGGGCACATTCGCCTACAGCATATAGGTTTGGAATTGCCGTGGCGCTGTTTCTATCTACTTTAATGCCTCCGCATTGATAATGTGCCGCGGGTACAACAGGAATCAAATCTTTTTCAGGAAATAAGCCAAGTTCGTTACAATGCGAGGTAATGGCCGGGAATTTTTTATAGAAAGCTTTCATGTCTAAATGCCTGCAGTCGAGATATACATGTTTTTTTTGAGTTTCATGCATTTCTTTGTGAATGGCGTGTGAAACAATATCGCGTGTAGCCAGTTCTCCTCTTGAATCGTATTTAAATAAAAACCTTTTTTGATCTTCGTTTACTACATAAGCTCCAAAACCCCTAACGGCTTCTGAAATTAAAAATAACTGACTTTTTTTTCCTGTGTATAAAGCCGTTGGATGAAATTGAATGTACTGCATATCTTCAATTTCTACTCCGGCGCGGGCTGCAATAGCGATTCCATCTCCGGTTGCAATTTCAGGATTTGTAGTATTTTCAAAAAGATTGCCGCATCCGCCGGTGCTAAGAATTATAGATCTGCAGCGGATATACTTTATTTTATTTTCGTTTTTATCATAAAAAAATGCACCTGTACAATGAGTTTCATTTTCTTTCTTTTCCGTATTAAGATCTATAACCTGATAATTTTCAAATAATCGTATGTTAGGTAATTCGGTTATTATATTCAGGAGTTTTTTTTCTATTTCCAGCCCGGAACGATCTTTATGATGCAGAATTCGATGCTGCGAATGTCCGCCTTCTAAACCCAAATCCCATTGTCCGTTTTGGTTTTTATCAAACGAAGTTCCAATTTCCAGTAATTCCTTAAGTCTTTCCGGAGCCTGCTCTACAACCATTTTTACGATTTCTTCATCACATTGTCCGCCGCCGGATTTTAAAGTATCTTGTATATGCTGTTCAAAACTATCCTGCAATAAATTAGTCACCACTGCAATACCGCCTTGGGCAAGCTGTGTACTCGTATTTTTTGCCATTTTTTTTGTCATAATCACAATCGATAAATCTGGACGTTTTTTTGCTGTTTTCATGGCAAAAAATAATCCTGAAATACCAGAACCTACTATAAGGATGTCTGTTTTAAGCATGGTTTGTTTATTTAGTTTATGACAATTCAAGCATTCTTTGAATGGGTTTAAGCGCTTCCATTCGCAAAGACTCATTTACTATAATTTCAGGACTTTCGTTTTTAAGGCACCAATACAATTTTTCGAGCGTATTTACTTTCATAAATGCACATTCGCTGCAGGCACAGCTGTTATCTTCTGTGGAAGGAGCCGGAATCAGCGTTTTATCAGGTACCGCTTTTGAAAGCTCATGCAGGATACCGGCTTCTGTAGCCACAATGTAAACGGCAGCAGGATCCGTTTTAATAAAGTTAATAATGCCGGAAGTCGAGCCAATGTAATGTGCTGCTTTTAAAATATGGCTTTCAGATTCCGGGTGTGCCGCGATCTTAGCGGTTGGATTTTTATTGTAAATTTCGATTAGTTTTTCCATCGAAAAAGCTTCGTGAACCACGCAGGAACCATCCCAGAGAACCAATTCACGCTGGGTTTGTTTTTGAAGATAGTTACCTAAATTTTTATCGGGAGCAAAAATGATTTCTTTATCAGAAGGAATCGAATTAATAATTTTTTTTGCATTTGATGAAGTGCAGACTAAATCGCTCATGGCTTTTATTTCGGCAGAGCAGTTAATGTAGGTAACGACTACATGGTCTGGATATTTTTCTTTGAAAATTTTAAAATCTTTGGGATCACAGCCGTCTGCAAGCGAGCATCCGGCATTTAAATCCGGAAGAATTACCTTTTTATCCGGATTAAGTATTTTGGCTGTTTCTGCCATAAAATGAACTCCGGCAAAAACAATAATATCAGCATTTGTATTTTGTGCTTTTTTTGATAATTCAAGACTGTCTCCAATGAAATCTGCAATTTCCTGAATTTCCTCATTTTGATAATAATGAGCCAGAATTACAGCATTTTTTTCTTGTTTTAAGCGGATGATTTCGGGTATCAAAAATGATTTGTCCATTTTTTTGAGTCTTGTTTTTCCTAACCGTTAAGTATTAATTACTTTGTTGAGGAAGTTTGTGGTTTTATTAAAATTTGTTTTTGAAATGTATTAATACATTCATTTGATAGGGTAAATATAGTATCATCAAATTTTTCAAATTATGATTCCAGTCATACTATTTTATGTTTATTTTTTTATTGTTTAATTAAAAGTCTTTAAATCAATGTTTTCTAATTGAAGCTGAAAGTGAGATTAATAAAAACATTTCTGCCCATTCTTGGAATTTTGTTCCAGTCTGAAAATGTCGTGTAATATTTATCGAAAATATTCTCGACTCCGGTTTGTATTTGCGCAGTATTTTGGTTCCATTTAAAATTATATCCGGCATTGATATTAAAAATTAAATAATCTGGTGTTTTGGTTTGTCCGTAAGTTTTAGCAAAATCGTTTTGAGCCAGATTGCCAAGTACCAGAATTCCGGCATTGAATTTTTCTTTTTTAAAATCGATTCCGGCATTGTAACGAAACGGACTTATAAATGGAAGGTTATTTCCTTCGTTATCTTCGCCAAGACTGTAAACGAGCTGGCTTTTTAACTGCCAGTTTTCTGCAATGGAATAATCAAAATTAAAATCAGTATTAAATATAACGGCATGCGGCATTGCGTCGTAAACTTTTATTCCAGAAGCGCCAATTGTCATAGGCAGAGCCTCAGGATCAATTTTACCAATGATATAATCTGAAATATGGAAGTAGGAAGCACTTATTTTAGCATGAAGTCGATTTGTTTTAAAACCTAAAAAAGCATTACCTTCCAGAGCTTTTTCGTTCTTTAAATTTGGGTTTCCTATGTAATCGTAAAAGTCGCTGCTGTTGTACAAATAAAATCCGTATCCTTCTGAAACCGACGGAGCTCTTTCGGCGTAAGCCAAACCAAAACCATATTCCAGTTTTCCATTGTTTTTACTGTAATTTCCTGAAAAACTTTTTAAGAATCGGTTTTTTGAAGATTCCATTTCGGGATAAAAAATGCGGAGACTCTGTAATCCAAAATCATTAGCGACGGTGTTAGAATGAAATCCCAGATTTGTACTTATTCGTATAATGCTTTCGCGTGTAATTTTGATATTATCTTCAAGCGATAATCCGTTGTAAAAAGTTCTAACATCAGGCCAGGTGTACATGAACATCAAATTTTCTGCGGGATCTTTTGGATACATCGTCATTTCGGCAATTGATTTATTGTAAAAAGAATTTAAATCAGCCAGAAATTCATGGTTTTCATATTTTCCTTTCATTTTAGAATAAACCCCATATGTATCAGACCAGCCGGGCATATCCATGTGTATAGGAACAAAAGGTCTTTTGGTATCATCCATTTTATGCGTAATGGTGTTGAAATATGCTTTTGTTTCCCAATTAGAAATCCAGCCGGAATCTGGCATGTATTTATAACTCAGCGACAAGATTTTGGCTTCTGCCAATGAAACATCCATAGGAAGTGCCGGATAACCCACATTAGTCGCTTTATCATAAATTACTGCTGCTTCGAGCAGATTTTTGATATTGATAAAGTAACCCGCAGTGCCTGAAATATTGTACTTTGTAAATTGAGAAAAACTGATTTCTTTTCCATTGCCGGCTTTATAATTTTCGGCATCACGATGCATAAAATCAATATGACTGTAGAATTTATGATCATTATAGCCAAATGATCCGCCTATGATTTTCTGCTGATTATTAGTTTCATATCCTGAACTTAAACCGCCGTTCCAGCCGTTTTGTTTCTGGCTGTATACATTTCTCTTTAAATCGAGAGAACCGCCAATTGCTGCGCCGTGACAGCTTGCCTGCTGACCGGAGGTAACATTGGCTTCAGATAAGTTTGAAACTTCTACATAAGATGTTACAGGATCCATTTTATCTGTACAGGCACCAAAAATCCGCATTCCGTCAATTGTAATAACAGTGCGTTCTGTCGACATATTATTAATCATGGGTTCCCAGGCATAGGCACCACGTTTTATCATGTTTATTTTAGATGATTTTTGAAGATAATCTTCTACAGATGTAAGCGATTTTGACTGTTTTTGGTTTAAAGCTGCTTTTTTACCAATGACAATTATTTCATTTAGTTTTACTGTTTCTATACTATCCGTTTGTTTTTCCTGTGCCCAGCATATTGTTGAAATTGCAGTTAAGATAACTGCGATTGTATTTTTCATTTTAAGATACTTTAAAAGAAAGAGACAATTGTTTTTGCCTCTTTCTTGTTATTAGAAGTCTTTAGAATTCGATTTCAAAATAGAGACTGCTTGCCGGATTTTCTGTTGTTACTGCTTCTCCTTTTAGAACTTCATTTTCAGGATTTAAAAGCTGAAGATTAATTTTCCAGTAACCCGTCATGGTTAAAGAAAGTCTGCCTTTGTAAAAACCGTTTGTTTCAGACTGAACTAAATCGACATTGTTTGGTGATCCGTGATTTCCCATACTTGGCATTCTGGGATCTATTTTTACCTTAAAATTATTTACAACCGGAAATGTCATCATATCCTGCATTTTGTAAATCCCAATTGTCATATCGTTTTGGGCCACTTTTGGAGTTTCTGGTTCTATGTACGCCATTACATAACGAACACCATCTGATCCTGTAAATGAGGTTACAGTTTGTTTTTTTGAAGCCGAAACTTTGATTTTGTCTTTTGCTGTATACAAAATATTGTTAATGGTATAGTTTACAGTTAGTTCCCAATATTCAGTTTCGTTTTGTGCCATTTGAAAAATTATATCACCGGTATATAAAGTCTGCTTATCTAAAACTTTAGTTATATCAGATTTTGGACATGAGTGCTGCATCATGGTCATGTGCATAATAGGCGTCCAGTCTATTTGAGCATCTTTAATGTAAGTGCCGTCTTTTTTGTCTTTAATTCTTAACGTAATATGATTATAACCCTGAACGAGACTGTCTTTTTTAGCATACACTTCGATTGTGTGGCTGTCATTTGATATTTCCTGGACTTTTTTGAGTCCGATTGTTTCATCTGCCGGAATTTGGGGAGTGTTATCATCATCAGATGAGCAGGAAAAAGTGATAATTGCAAGTAATAATAATGCTGTGTATTTTAAGATTTTCATGTGATAGTAATTTAAGTATGGGTAATATTGTATCTGCCAAATTGCTTTAGAAGAAATAAAGTGTATTAAAAACTAACAGTTGAAAATAGGCGGACGAAATACAAAAACAGTATCTAAATGAGAATATAGATTTTGATATTCTAAATGTATTTTTTGAATGTGTTTATTGTCTTTATCAAAACTAAAAACCGGAAGACTTACAATAAACAATATAACCGTTTCTGTCGTTTCAGTTTTCTTTTCGTTTGAGGACGGAATATCATTTTTATAAGCTTTTGCCAATTCTTTTTTTAAATGACACTTTCCATTGCACTCTAATTCTGGTTTGTTTTTGTTTTCACATAATTCTGTTGCTATATAATGGTAATTCAGTACATAATCCAGAAATGGAAAAGCGGGTCTGAACATTAAAGCAAAAAAGAATATGTAAACACAAAATTTCATACTTGTATTTTGAGACTGCGAAGGTATCATGAACATTTTTCGAAGAGTATGATTATAGTCATATTTTAAGAAAAACAGGTTTTAGAATTTTGATGAAGTTTACTGAATTGAAAAACGGTAAAGAAAAAATTATTTTAAGCAGGGCTTTAATTTTGGTACTGTTTATTATTGCTTAAAAAATTAATATTTAAAAAGTGTATGAAAACCGACATTAGAAATAAGGAGGATATTAAAATATTGGTAGATGCTTTTTATCAAAAAATTAAAACGGATGAGATTATAGGCTATTTGTTTAATGAGGTGGCTCTTGTAAATTGGGAAAAACATCTCCCGATTATGTATGACTTTTGGGATAATATTCTTTTTCATACCGGAAATTTTGACGGAAATCCAATGATGAAACACCGAATGCTGGATGAAAAAAGTACTTTAACCGAAGCACATTTTTTGCATTGGACTAAGTTGTGGAAAAAAACGGTAGATGATTTTTTTGAAGGGGAAAAAGCAGATGAGGTAAAAATCAGAGCAAAAAATATTGCCAAAGCTATGATGAATAAAGTAATTAACTAAAAGAAAACGGGAACTTCTATGGTTCCCGTTTTTCGTTTGAATGTTATTAAGTTTGAATTAATAATTTTCTTTTAACCTTTGCAAAGAAATAAAAAGCTTTTTTTTAGAAATATGATTTGAATCATAGTTTGTTATCTTTTAAAATTGTCAAGAATTGATATTAGTAAAATAACTTGTGATCGATAATTTCAATTTTTTTATTCTTATTCATGAGTGAAATGGTTCTGATAACGGTTTCTACACGTAAACCCGTAAAATCTGCAATTTCCTGTCTTGTATACGGAATTTTCATTTTTTGTGACGGTTTGCTGTTGTGTTGTCGTTTGAGGTTATCAAGAAAATACTGAATTCGATATTCTGGTTTATGGTTGATAATATTTTTTGAGAAGACAATTTTATTATAAATTTTCCATGCAAATAATTTTAAAACTTTTGACTGGATTTCTGGATTCTCTTCCAGAAATGAAAAGAAATTTACTTTAGAGAGTTTTAAAATAACACAATCTGTTTGTGCAATAGCCGAAGCAGGGTAGGGCTGACCAATAAATAATGGCGGTTCTCCAAAACTGTTTCCTTCGTTAAAGACGCCAATTGTTAGATCCTTGCCATCTTCATTTGTGTAACTCATTTTTACAGTGCCTTCTAAAATTTGAAAAAAAGAAAGAGGCGGATCATTTTCATAAAAGATAATAGCATTTTTAGGCACTTTTTTAGCTACAGCACCCCAAGTATAAAGTAAATCAGTATCAATATGCATTTTGTCAACAATTACTTCAAATGCGTTGGATTATAAAATGGTAAACCCAATGCTTTATTCTTTTAACTTGGACAAAGAAATGAAATCATAAAAAATAAAAATATGATAAATGTTAGGTTTTAGGATAAACAAAAAAAGCTATTCATAAAGTATGAATAGCTTTTTGGTATAGATAGTAAGAAGTACTAACGTATTGCGAATCTTAGTTTTATACCATAAGATACTAATCTCATGTTTCTTGCAAAACCAGAATCGAAAGCGCTGTTGTATTGTAATTCTACAGGAACATCAGCATTGTACTGAATCAGATTTTTGTTCTCTTTTTTATCATAGATATCATTAAGACCATAATCTAAATAGGTACCAATATAAATAGAATTTCTATTTCCTAATTCTTGTTTTAAACCGGTTTCAAAAGTTGCAGAATATGAAACTTTTGTATCAAGGTCTTTTTCTGGTGTTTTTAGATCATTAACATTGGCGAAACCAGCAAAAGCGGGACTAAATAATTCTACATTATATTGTGGGTAATAACCGCTTGTAGTACTGTTTCCAATTGTTGACTGATAGGTGCCGCTTGAAGCAAAACCTATTTTAGCTCCGGCAGAAACATATAGTTTTGATGTGCCCGGAGTTTCAAATTGAATGTTGATAGGAACATTAATGTAAGTCAGTTTTTGTTCTTCTCTTAAATTAGTAAGTCGGTATCTAAATTGAAAAGCTTCGTTTTCCGGATCAACAGTATTGTACTGCCCGAATATGTAACTAAATTTAGAGTCAGAAGTATAAGTTTGGTATTCAACACCAACACCTAAACTCAAGCCTTCATTTAAATAGTATGCATAGCGAAGTCCTGCGTTGATACCATTTCCGGGAACATATTCTCCTCCTGTAGATTTTATAAACGAAAACGGACCGCCCAATGAAATAGAAAACTCTTGTTTTTTATCCTGACCATAACTATTTGATGCTGCAAAAAATGCAGCAATAATGGCGAGTGATTTTATATATTTTTTCATCTTATATTTTATTATGCCGGCACTATTTTTAGACAGTGCCGGCAGGTTTATCTATTTTACAATTACTTTGAAAGATTTTTTTGCATTTGGAGTTTCAAGAACTACCATAAGTATATTACTTTCAATTGTTTGAGGTAATTGTATCTCAGTTATTACTGATGATGATTGAACAGTTTTAATCAATTGACCTGAAACAGAGTAAACATTGATCTGCATTTTCTCTAATTCTTCCTGAGGGAAATCAGCTTCAACAGTAATCGCTTTTCCAGTTTGTACCGGGTTTGGATAAAGTTTAGCCTGGAATGAGTTACTAAGCGTGATTTTAGATGCACATGTTTGAAGTACTTTACCATCTTTAGTAGTCATTTTTACACTGTAATCTGCGGTTGGGTCTAAAGTTGTGCTTAAACTTTCGCTTACAGAATAGTATTGACCAGTTCCAATTAATTGACCATTTTTAAACCATTGGTAAGCCACAAATTCGTAACCTCCGTTTGTAGCAGGATTGTTATTTACAAGAAGTACGTTGTTAAATTTCTGACGAACGATATCAAAGAATCCAAAAGGTTTTTCTACTGTGATTGAGTAAACTGCAGATAAACTTCCATCTTCTGACGTAACGGTTACATTTTGATTATAAATTCCAGGTTTTGGAGTTTGAATCGTAAAGTTTGCCGATGGAGTAATAACAGCGTTTGATTCATTTACTAAAGAAACATTCGGGTTATTCTCTGAACATGTCATTACATAATTGATTGTTTTTCCAGGATTTTCAAAAACTTGTGTTCCTAAAATAATTCTCTTAATATCAATATTGTTGTTTAAGATTATTAACAATTGTGAAACATCCGGAGCAGGAAGATAGTTAGCATCTCCGGCTTGGTGTGCCGTGATTGTTACTTCTCCTGATCTTAGCATAGTTACTACACCAGCAGCTGTAACATTAGCAGGAGCCAAAGCTGAAATGTAACTAAATGTGTAACTTACTGGTAAGTTTGAACTTGATGTTGCAGTTAAATTGAAAGTATTGTTTGCTCCAAGTGTTTTAACTGGAAGCGTATTAAATGTAATTAACTGCGGTGCTTTATTGATAACAAGATTTGCAGTAAGAACTACAGGAGCACAGTTTGAAGAACTCGCGCTTGGAGTTATTGTTGCTGTTACGCTATAAGTTCCTGCATTTACAGATGTGTTATTAGCAGAGTAAGAAACCGTTGCTCCTGCCGGAAGATTTGCAACCTGTAATGGATGCGCATTTCCGTCGTAAGTAACCTGTGCATCGCTGAAAGTTACTGCATTAAGCGGAGAAGCTAATACTTCTACCGTTTGAGTTTGAGTAGAAATATTTCCGTTTCCATCATTATAGCTCCATGTAATAGTATATGATCCCGGAGTATTGTATGTTAAAGGATCTGTAGTAGTTCCGTTTATTGTTCCTACACAATTGTCTACAGCAGTTGGAACAGCAATTTCAGATGCTAAAACAGCACAATAGTTTGTAATTGTTGGAAGTACTGCCACAGTAGGAACTGGTGCAGTTACATCTGGAGTTGTAATAATAGTTACAACTTGTGTTGTAAAACATCCGTTTGCATCTGTAATAGTTGCTGTATAATTTCCAGGAACCAATCCTGTTGCTGTAGCAGCTGTTCCTCCAGATGGAGCCCATGAGTAAGTATAAGAACCCGCTCCGCCTGCAGCAGTTACAGTTGCAGTTCCGTCAGCAGCACCACTACAAGAAACATCTGTTTTTGATGAAGTTGCTGTAAGAAGAATAGGCTGTGTAATTGTTACAGTTTCTGTAGCTGTACATGCGTTTGCATCGGTTACGGTTACCGTATAAGTTCCCGCACTTAATCCAGAAGCTGTAGCGGCTGTTCCTCCAGAAGGAGCCCATGAGTAAGAATAAGCTCCTGTTCCTCCAGTTACGGTTACAGTTGCGCTTCCGTTGCTTCCTCCATTACAAGAAACATTAGTTTGAGATGCTGTTATTGCAATTGCATCTGGCTGCGTAATTGTAAAACTTTGTGTTTGTGTACACAAATTAGCATCAGTTACAGTTACAGTATAAGTTCCCGCAGCTAATCCAGTTGCTGTAGCAGCAGTTCCTCCAGACGGAGCCCATGAATAAGTATAATTACTTGTACCTCCTGTAACATTTACAGTTGCAGAACCATTTGCTCCTCCATTACAAGAAACATTCGTTTGTGAAGGTGTTAATGTTAGTGCAGTTGGTTCGTTGATCGTGAAATTTTTCACAATAGAACATCCGTTTCCGGCAGTAATCGTTACAGAATAATTTCCTGCAGCTAATCCGGTTGCTGTGTCAGCAGTTCCTCCAGATGGAGCCCAAACATATGTAAATGGCCCTACAGCACCAGAAGGTACAACAGAAGCAGAGCCTGTGCTTGTTCCATTACATAATACATCAGTTTGTGATGTTGCCGCAACTAATGTATTTGTAGTGGCAATAGTGAAATTTTTAGTTATGGTACATCCATTAGCGTCTGTTATAACTACAGAATAGTTTCCGGCAGTTAATCCCGTTGCAGTTTGTGCTGTCTGTCCGTTTGACCAAAGGTAAGAATATGGAGTTGTACCTCCTGCTGGAATAACTCCAGCATCTCCTGATGTACTACAAGTAGCGTTTGTTTGACTTGTAGTTGCTGTTAAAGCTGGCGGCTGAACAATAGTAAAAATTTTAGTAATTGAACATGAGTTAGCATCAGTAATAGTTACAGTATAAGTTCCTACCGGAAGACCTGATGCAGTAGAAGCAGTCCCTCCAAATGGAGCCCATGAGTAAGTATAATTAGCAGTTCCTCCAGATGCAGTTACTGTAGCACTACCAGTTGAACCTCCATTACACAAAACATTGGTTTGTGATTGTGTCGCAGTAAGAGTTGTTGGCTGTGTAATAGTAAAACTTTGTGTAGTCATACATGCATTAGCATCTGTAACAGTTACTGTATAAGTTCCTGCAACTAATCCGCTGGCAGTAGCAGCGGTTCCTCCACTAGGAGCCCATGAGTATGTATATCCTGGAGTTCCTCCTGTAACACTTACGGTTGCTGTACCATTTGCTCCTCCATTACAAGAAACGTTAGTTTGTGAACCAATACTTGCTACCAGAGCAGATGGTTGTGTAATAGTAAAATTTTGTGTAGTTGTACATGCGTTAGCATCAGTAACAGTTACTGTGTAAGTTCCTGCAGCTAATCCTGTTGCCGTAGCAGTAGTTTGTCCAGAAGGAGCCCAAGAATAAGTTCTTGTACCTGTTCCTCCGGTTACATTTACTGTTGCTGTACCATTTGCTCCTCCATTACAACTAACATTAGTTACAGCTCCAGGAGTTGCAGTAAGTACAGCAGCTGGCTGTGTTATAGTAAAGTTTTGAGTTTTTTGACATAAGTTTTCATCAGTAACTGTTACGGTATAGGTTCCGGCAGCAAGTCCTGTTGCTGTAGCAGCAGTTCCTCCAGATGGAGCCCATGAATATGTATAGTTTCCAACTCCTCCTGTTACGTTTACTGTAGCAGATCCTGTTGATTCTCCGAAACAAGCAATATTTGTTATTGCTCCTTGTGATAATGTTAATGCAGAAGCAGGCTCTGTGATTGTAAATGATTGTGTTGTTTGACAAGCATTAGCATCTGTAATAGTTACTGTATAAGTCCCTGCTGTAAGACCTGTTGCAGTAGCAGCGGTACCTCCAGCTGGTGCCCATGAGTAAGTATAAGCACCTGTTCCTCCTGCAGCTGTAACACTTGCAGATCCGGTTGGACTGCCGTAACAAAGAATATCGGTTTGAGATGATGATGCAACAGTTAATGGAGCAGTTGGTTGTCCAACAGTAGCTGTTGCAGTAGTCTGACAGGCATTAGCATCTGTAATTGTTACTGTATAAGTTCCTGGCGCAAGTCCTGTGGCAGTAGCCGCAGTTCCTCCACTCGGAGCCCATGAATATGTATATCCTGGAGTTCCTCCTGTTGGATTCGCAGTAGCAGTTCCATTACTTCCTCCAAAACAAGATACATCAGTTTTAGAAGCTGTTGCTGATAAAAGTGTAGGTTGTGCTATAGTAAAGCTTCTGGTTGCCTGACATGCATTGGCATCTGTAATTGTTACTGTATAAGTTCCAACACTTAGTCCGGTTGCAGTAGCACCAGTTCCTCCAGATGGTGCCCATGAATAAGTATAACCTCCAGCAGCTCCTGTTACAATTACAGTAGCTGTACCATTTGCTCCTCCGTTACAGCTCACATCCGTTTTTGATGTTATAATATTAAATGCCGATGGTTGTGTAATGGTGGTACTTCTTGTTATTTGTGTTCCTTCACCATCAATAACGGTTACAGTATACACTCCAACAGAAAGTCCTGTTGCAGTTGCGTTTGTTCCTCCGGATGGTGACCATGAATATGTATATGGGATTGCCCCTCCAGTAGGAACCACAGTAGCTGTACCATTTCCTCCTCCATTACAGCTTACATCTGTTTTAGAAATCGTACCGCCTAATGCTGCCCCAGTAGTAAGAGTTAGTTCAGAACCATATGTAGTTGCAGTGGTATTTTTAGCGTATGCTCTGTAATATATTAAAGATGCGGGAGTAAGGCCTGTTACGGTACCGATGAAAGTACCAGAACCAGTTCCAATTTGAAATTTATTATTTGCAGTAGTTGGATTTGGCGTTAAAGCCCATACAATACCCCTTTCTACAGCTGTGTCGCCACCATCATCAGTCACAACACCGCCAATTGTAGCACTTACAGATTTAACGTTTGTTGCGGCAGTAGTAGTTACAACTGGAGGCGAACCTAAAAATGGAGCCGCAGATGGCATGCTAATAGTAGTTCCGGATTTAGTCCAGTTTGCAGAATTCATTATAGAAGCGCGGATATTGGCTATAGTATTAACCTGGGCACCGCTGGCAATATTAAATTTAGCGGCAACAGGTGTACCTGTACCTCCAGGGCCAGTAAAAAAAGCATTTGTTCCTCCTGTAAGTCCGGGAGGAAGTTTAGAGCCGTTTGTTCCATTGGCACATGCAGCTGAATCCCAGGCAGCAGTGGTTGTACCGTCAGGACAATTATAGTAATGAAGCCCTGCAATTAAAACAACACCGCCATCTGTAACTGATCCGGAGCCGCCCTGAAATGCAATAATTTGATCTCCTACAGTTGATAATGAAAGCCCTTGTGTCATAGCGGGATCGCTTACAGTAATACTTCCATTTGCTGTTGAGCTATTTGTAACAGGATTATAGACTGATGCAGTTAATCCGGTTATTATTATCTCTGCTCCGGGAGAAATGGCATTTGCCACAGTCCATGTAATGGTTCCCTCTGAGCCGCTTCCAGTACCAGCCTGCCATGTACCAGTAGAAAAATACCCCCTGTCTGTAAAACGGATAACAGTATTAGCAGGAATTGTAACAAGAGCTACAAACGAAAATGAATCACCAGTGGTGATTGTCGCATCATATCCGGTGAAGAGAATATCTCCAGCGTTTAAGTTCTGGGAGTTACCTACGTAACTCTGCAAAAATATCCCTAAAAACAAGGCGATATTTAAGGTTTTTTTAATTTGAGAGTAGAAATGTTTCATAATAAAATAGTTAAATTATAAAGTGGCAAATTGCTCGCCGTTTTTTATACCGAAAGCGAGCAATTTATGCCCACTCATAAATCCTTCTTCCGTATAAACAGTATTAATTCGGAGTTGTGTATTATTATAACATTGTATAATTAAGCCATTACTTTCGTTGATTTCCAAAATGGTTCCCGGAGGTTTTGTATAATCATTACTTGTGTTGGTTTGAGAAACTTCAAGAATGCGTATGTTTAATCCATTCCATTGAGTATAAGCTCCTTTATTCCATGGATTGCAGGCATTTACCAGAGCCTGAATAGATTTGGAATCCTGATGTTCCCATTGAATGGAGACATCTGTAATGGTAGGCTTTTTATAATAACTCGCCAGTTTCTCGTCCTGTACTGAGCCTTTATCATTATTATGTAATAGAGTGAAGAGCTCAGGTAAAATATAGGAAGCCAGATATGATAAATTAGTACACAGCATTCCGTATGTTAGATCTGAATGCAGAGGCAGTGTTTTTTTTAGAATCACTCTTCCTTTATCTATATCTTTTTCAACTGCGTGAACAGAAATTCCTGTTTCGCTTTTTTGTTTTCTAATAGATTCAAAAACAGGATCTGCACCACGCATTTCAGGCAGTAATCCATAATGGAAATTGTAAAACGTGTTAGGATTTTCTTCAATAATTTCTTCAGGAATTTTCCATGGAAAAGTCATTGTGAAAATATTTTTAAGATTTGGTGTTTTAACAATTTCCTCTAATTGGATTTTGAGTTTTGCTTTCTCAATCCATATTAAACGAATACCAGTTTTAGCTGCAAAAACAGAACAAAAAGCTTTAACATCTTCATTGTCTGATGGAACACCTATTGTATGAAGTCGGCCAAGGCTGTGCAAAGTTTGAATAGCTGGGAAAGCCAGTCGGTTATTGCATAAAACCACTATGTCACGTATCGGATTCATGATTCTAAGCAGGCGTAAGAGTTAAACCAGGAATTTGTAGTTTCATTTTGAATCGCAAGAATGTGATAATGCAGCCGTTCGCGTTCTTCTTTAATATTATCAGCAGCAACAATATTTTCTAATTGACAGTTTCCTGTTTCTTCATTTTTTGTTACGGTTGCATAATAAACAGGAGCTTCAGATGATCTTGTATTCGGATTCATATACACTTCTCCCCTTGGAGAATTAATTGCAATACCATCTAATGATAGACCGTTTAATGCCTCAATAAATAAAGCAGCCTCCCATCCTAATAAAGAAAAAATATTGGCTTTTTGTTCTTTAATGTTTTTCATTGTTGAGACAAAATCTTCATTCTCTTTATTCGAAGTATTAGCTGACCATGGAATTGCACAGCTCCAGTTATAACCGGGATAAGGTATTTTATTCATCCAGAATTCTTCGGCAGTAAAACCGCTACCGTAAGTTTTACGAGAAGCAATATTTTTTAGTTTCGCCGATTCTCTAAAGAAATCCTCTGCCATATCGCCGCAAAATGAAGTGACAATAGAAACATCTTCATTTTGTTCAAGAAATTCTTCTAATGGCTGAAGGCTGAAGTCTGCACGTTGTAAAGAAGTAACATGATTATAGCTGATCATTCCTCCATTATCTGCAATTGCTGTAGAAATAGAATAAGGAGATTTGTATCCTGCATCATAAAATGAACAGGTAAATGCAAAATTATTTTGCCCTTCTTCTGCAGCTTTACGAACAATAGCTCGAGAGCATAAAGTTCCTTCTAAAGAAATAAAATAGACATTTGATAATTTTTTATCAAAGTTCTGAAAATGATAGCCGCTGTCTAAAACGATTAGTAATTTATCAGAGCTTTCAAAAAGAGGCTGTATAAATTCAGCAGTTATAGGATTTATATAAGCAATTATAACGTCTGTTTCATTTAAAAGCAGTTGTTCGCAGCATTCATGAATTTCTTTGTTGTTGCCGCCAACTCCTATACTGGCAGTTACAATTTCATGTTTTTCATCAATGCCTTTTTTCTTCAGGGCAGATTTAAATCCGTCCACAATATCAAATGACATTGAAGGATAAATAACAGATCGGGTTAGTAGTAAAGCTATTTTCATAAAATTTTATAAACTGTTTTTAAATAAAACAACCCATTATTTTTTATAATGGGCTGCTATTTTTAGTTTCTAGAAGGGTAGATTCCTTGAATACAGATAATGTAATTCATCCCTAAAGATGGCTGTTGTATTGACATTGGCTGGGTGTTACCAGCTGGCGCTACTGTAATTGCCGGCATTATAGGTTTCAAAGCACCATCAGCCGCAGCATTAGAATAAAGGCCGTCTAAAGAAGCCAGATTAGTATTTGCAGGAGCTCCAGTATTACCAACATCTGCTACAACTTTCAGTGAAAATGTACCATTGGCAACATGTGTATGTGCCGGAATATTTGAAATCAGGGCAGTAGTGGTATTGCTACCTAATACTGCTCCTACAGGAAATTGTGTGATACCCGAAGCTACACCTGTTCCAGCAGGGATTCTTCCTCTAAAATCAGGTAAAGCAAAATTAGTCGTTCCGTTACCTCCATATGTAGTCCCTAGCAGACTGAATAGAGCTTGGTTTGTTGATATTGCTAGTATTTGCCCATAGCATAATGCCCATGTTTTTGGTGCAAAATTGGCGGCAAATAATCGAATTTCTGACATTGTTCCTTCCATAATTTTTTTGTTTAGTTTCTGCTTGGAAAAATTCCAGATACACAAATTATATAGTTAGTACTTAGATAAGGCTGTACAATATTAAAAGGAATACTGCTTCCTGTACTTGAAATTGCTACTGTTGCGGCTTCTGGTTTAAGATTGTTATCAGCAGCAAATGTGCTGTATGCATCTGCAAGACCTGCGAGAATATTACCAGTTGGAGATCCCGTATTTCCAGCTCCTTTTAAAACAGGTATTGTAATAGTTCCAGCTGTTGATAAGTGTACATGCGATGGCATTTGGTTAATTGTCATTGTAGTATTTTCAGTACCTATAACCTGACCTAGAACTACCGCAGGTAATCCTGGTCCTTGTCCTGTTCCTACAGGAACACGCCCTCTAAGATCTGGTAAATTGAATGTATTTACTCCATCTCCGCCATATGTGGTGCCAATTAATGCATATAAAGCATCATTATTGGCAATGCTTAATTGTGCTCCGTTACAGAACTGCCAGCCTGCTGGCGGAAAGTTACCGGCGAATATGCGTACTTCAGATAAATATCCTTCCATATTTATTTTTTTTTAGATTTGACTTAAACTTGAGGTGTGTTATGAACGAGCAGGAAAATTGCCATACAAACAAATAATGTAGTTTATACCGATTGTAGGCTGCATTATAGAAATTGGATTTCCTGGACCGCCGGCCGGAGACAGAGTAACTGAAAAAGATACTTGTTTCATACTATCTTCTCCTGCCAGAGTACTGTACATATTGGGTTTTGCTGCTAATGCATTTCCGTCTGGAGTATTAGTATTTCCATCATCTCCATACGATGGTACAGTAACGGTTGCAGTAGCACCGTGTGTGTGTGCTGGAAGATTTTGGGTAGTTAAAGCAATCGTGTTTGCTCCACCAGTCTCACCAATTACATAATCTGATGTTCCTGGTCCTGTTCCCGGACCAATTATAACACGTCCTGCAAGATTTGGCAGGGCAAAGTTAGTGGTGCCGTTACCTCCATAAGTAGTTCCGAGAATAGAGAATAAGGCCGTGTTGGATTGTATGGCAACGATCTGCCCATTACAAAAAGCCCAGTTCCTAGGTGCAAAATTCGCAGCGAATTGACGAATTTCTCCGATAGTTCCATCCATAGTTTAATAGGTTAATGTTAGTTATTTAGATTTTTTTAAATGGCTCGTGTCAGACTGGCTTACAATTAATAAATACTCTGACAGTTTTTTAGTACAATACTAAGGTACTGGATATAAATGTTTTAACGAACAGGTATTTTTACCTGTTTTTTGAAAAATATTGATAATGAATCTCTTGCAAGAATCATTCTGGAACTAAAATTAATCCGCTATGTGCTTAAAGGGAAAAGATATGTCACGAAAAAGGGATTTCATGTCATGAAATCCCTTTTTTGGTGTAGATAAAATTATCTACTGCTTTGCGACGCAGAAAATGATACAGAGAAGTATCCTGAAGTATATTTATATTTTTTTGTCCTGAATTTTTTCTTTTTTAAAGAGCTCAAAATCAATTAAATCATAATCTGGACAAGCGCCTTTTTGAGAAGTAATAAAAGCGCCTAATGCCGTGGCCTGATTCATAATTTCGACAGGATCTGCGCCAATAATTCTTTTAGATAAAAAACCGGCTAAAAAAGAATCACCGCTTCCTACTGTATCCTGAATAGTTACCGGAACTGCCGGCGCATCATATTTAGTATTACCATCATAATACAAAGCACCCTTACTTCCTTTACTTACCAAAACTTCTTTGATATCAAACTTATCCTGAATAAAGTGTACAGCATCATCTTCGCTAATATAATTTTTACCTAGAAATTCAAGAACAAGACGCAGTTCTGCTTTGTTCATTTTAACCAAGTCTGTTTTATGAAGTAATTCGTTTATGACCGGAATAGAGTAGTGGGGCGGACGAATATTGATATCAAAAACTTTAAATTGAGCTATTTCCAAAAGTTCAAAAAGTGTATTTCTGGAAGTTTCATTTCTTGTAATCAAACTTCCAAAAACAAAAGCAGATGCATTTTTTATTTTTTCGGTATAATCATTTCTAAATTCTATGAAATCCCAGGCAACAGGTTTTATAATATCATAATGAGCTTCGTTATGTTCGTCAATATGAGCAATAACAGTTCCTGTTGGATATTGAGTATCAATCTGGCTGTCTTCTGTCGAAATATTCCATTCTCTCAGTTGTTTCATAAGATCAGTTCCCAGTTTATCATTTCCCACACGACTTATCATGTGCGAATCAATTCCCATTCGCATCAGGTTATATGCTACATTAAAAGGTGCTCCTCCTGTGCGGGCACCTTCAGGAAAAATGTCCCAAAGTACTTCTCCATAACAATAAATTGATTTTGTCTTTTGTTCTTCTTTCATGGTATTTTTATTTCGATTAAACGTTTAAGCAAAGTGATAAATAAAAAATTAAGGAAGTCTTTTTTTAGAAGATATTCCTATATGAAGCTCAGCATGTAAAATTACATTTTGCAAAGGTGTTGTTTTAGTATTGATTTTTTTATGCAGCATTTGTACTGCGATAGTTCCAATGTTTAAAAGAGGCTGTTTAACAAACGTAAGCGGAATAGGAAAAAGTTCATAAGCTTCAGTTTCATCAAAAGCTGCAACAGCAATATCATTGGGAATATTTAAACCAAGCTGTGTTAATTTTTTAAGCCCTGAAACAGCAAGTTTATTACTGGTAAAAAAGACAGCGTCTGGTCTTTGAGATGTATTCAATGTAGTGTCAAGACCCTTGTAAATATCTCTGTCAATATAATCTTTATCGACCAGCAAAATTTGATTATCATTTATTTGCAACTGATGTTTTTTTAAACCGTTTACAAAACCCTGAGTTCTCTCCAGCAAATGCTGTAATTCTGTTTTATAGGCCACAAGAAGAATGTTTTTAAAACCTTCTTTAATAAGATGTTCCGTAACTTTCTGGCTTATATCATGATTATTAATCTGAATACTGTCTGCTTCAATTTCTGGTATATAACGGTCAATCAGAACAAATGGAATTTTTTGCTTTTGAAGTTTGAGCAGACATTTTTCGCTGTTTTCAACCGGAGCAATTATTAAACCATCAGCCTGACGATCTGCAAACATATTAATAAGAGCCTCAAATTTTTCGACATTTTCGTCAGAACTGCCTATTAGAAGAGTATAGCCCAATTGATTGGCCTCGTCTTCAATAATTCTGGCCAGCTGCGAAAAATATGGATTTGCAATATCTGCCACAACAAGACCAATTATATGAGTCCGTTGTGTTTTTAAGCTTTTGGCAATGTTATTTGGACGGTAATTTAATTCTTCTGCAGCTAGTTTTACTTTGTCGATTGTTTCCTGCGGAATACGGCTGTTTATCTTATTATTAAGTACATAAGATACTGAGGCGATAGATACGCCTGCCTTTAATGCCACATCTTTTATTGAAACTCTTTTCACCGTTTAACTTTTTCAGAAAAACAAATATAGTTAAGTTAAACGTTTAAGCAGGCAGTTGTTTTGAAATTTTATAAATAAAGTGAGTTAAAAATCAATAGCAGAGAATTTATTCAGAATGATCGTCTATGATATTTTTAACACTGCTAATAAAGGTTTCAGTGTTTTTTATTTCATTTTTAATGTAAATATCATAGTCAGTTAAATTAAACTGCTCAAGCATATCTTTTTTAAGATATTTAATCATCGATTCAATGCTGCGGGTGTCGTTGTCGTTTTGTCTTTTTAATTCACGTTGTTTACTTTCTAGGTAGGCTAAAGTTTTTTTTAATCTTTGAATACTTAATTTATCCACGCTGAATCTTTTTAAATTTATATAACTTCTCTGCTACATACGTTTAAAATGACAATTCAGTTTGTCATCTTTTCAAAAAAAAATTAAATGTTTAGTCAAATATAATTAACTATCTGTATAACCATCTGAAAAACAGCATTTATACAGATAGTGAAATTCTGTTATTTTTTGCTTTTTTTTCTTCCAAGCCAGATTAAAAGCCCGGTTACAGGCAGTGTTACGGCAAAAAGACAAACTAAAAAAGCAAGGATTTTAGTTGGATATCCGTAGATACTTCCGGTATGAATAGGATAAATCAAACGTCTTACTTTATCGCCGTCACTTAACTTTTCATAATGTCTGGCTTCTATAATTTTACCCGTATATTTATCAAAATAAGCAGTACTCGAAATGTTCGGAATCGATTCTTCTAAGTTTAGTTTAATAACCGTAATACTGTTTATAGTATCAGATGGAATTCTAATCTGTGTATCGCCTTTGTATGGAAAAACACTATCTGTTTTTGAAAATATATTTTGATAGAAATAAGTTTTGTCAAGTTGAGGATCAACTTTCGTTGGATTTTCAACTTTTGCCGAAGGCTTTTTTGTTGTGCCGTCTGCCAGCAGAAAAATACCGCTTTCAAACCATTTAAACGACCAGGTTAAACCTGTTAGTGAAATAATTAGAAGAACAAGAAAACTATAAAACCCAAAAACAGAATGAAAATCCCAATTCACTCTTTTAAACGATGCGTTCCATTTTACGGTTAATCGCTGCTTTAGATTTTTTATCTTTTTCGGCCACCATAAAATCAGCCCCGAAATCAGCATAAAAACAAAAATAAGACAGCTGCATCCTGTTATAAATTTTCCAACATCACCTAAAATTAAATGACGGTGTAAATCTAAAACAATAGAAAAAAATCTGCTTCTTTGAGGAATTTGTCCTAAAATTTTTCCCGTATAAGGGTCAATAGAAAATATCTGATTTTTTTTATCAGTATCGGCAGCAGTAATAGTTAAAGTTCTCTTAGGATCATTGTAAGTGTAGATTCGGTTAATTTTTTTAATCGAATATTGATCCTGTAAATTCTTAGTAATAAGATCAACAGGTATTTTTTTTGCGCCAATTTCCGAAACTTTATAGAACTCCGGATTTACAAATTCATCGATTTCATCTTCAAAAACCAAGATACTTCCGGTAAGGGCAACAATAAAAACAATTAGCCCGGACGCAAGTCCGAGCCAAAGGTGTAATAGGCCAATATTTTTTTTAAACGTTTTATTCATGTATATGTGGCAAAAATGTTTTCAAATATAAATAAACCATTTATTAAAATGAATATCCTAAAGTTAACAGCCAGTTTGAAGGCGCTCCCGGAAATAATCGAATATAATCATATCCGCCCACCCAGTAGGTTTTATTTAAAATATTATTAGCATTCAGCTGAATTTTAAATTTATTGATGTTGTAATACAAAGCACCATTAAACAAAGTATATCCGGGAAGTGTCTGCGTATTGGTCTGGCTCAGCGTACGAGTTGTAGCAAAGTTTGATCCTAATGCCACTCCAAAATCTTTTAAAGCGCCATCTGTAAAGTTGTAACGAGTCCAGATATTTCCCTGTTGTTTTGGCGTGTTTGGTTTTTGTCTTCCAATTTCTTCAGCCAATGGACTATCTGTAATAGAAGCTTCATTGTAAGTATAAGCAGCAGAAATACTCCAGTTGCGGGTAATATTTCCGTTAAGGTCAATTTCAATACCTTTAGATTCTTCCTGACCAATAGAACGCATTAAATCTGGATTTGCCGGATCATTTGCCGGATATAAAGTGTTTTTTTGCTGAATTTTAAACAAAGCCACAGTCACAAAAAGTTTTTCTTTAAACCAAGAAGATTTTCCTCCAAACTCAATCATGTTGCTTTCCAATGGATCAAACGGACCTCCGGCATTTGGATTTGCCAATGTAGAAGCTGTCTGCGGGTTGTATCCTTTTACGTAAGTTCCGTAAAGGTTGATATTAGGATTCATAGTATACGTTAAACCAAAACGTGGTAAAAATGAATGTTGTTTAACCTTCGTTTCATTTGCTTTTTTAAAGTTTACTTTATCTGAATACTCATCGTAACGAATACCAATTAAAGCCTGAAAAGCTCCAAATTTAACATGATCCTGAAGATATACGCCATATAATGAGTAATACGTTGGATCAAACGGACGCGCGACATAAAAATATTTACTCATATCTTTTAATTGCTGCGATCCAGATGGATTTGTCAAGTCAAAATGCGCTACGTTTGGTACCGGATTTCCTTTAGAATCCAATAAATAATTTGCTTTGTTAGCAGGATTATAAGTAGCAATAAAACCATTATTGGCTGCATTTCTGTAACCGCTGGCCTGTAATTGAGAACCTCCTGCAGGTACTTGTTCCTGAGCGTAGTCGAAACCGGCAATTAAGTTATGATCTAAAGCTCCGGTTTTAGCCTGATATTTAAAAAATGTAGAAAGATTATCAATATAACGCTTACGCTTACGCTGAAAAACCTGCATTTCAATAGCTGTCGGGATAGACGATCCGTCTCCTGCAGAAGCATATTTATTAGCACCACGGTGTTCCAAAAGATCTTCTGAATAACCTGTACGAATATATGAAGCCGAAAATGACAAACGATCTGTAAACTGATGATTTAATGAAGTTGTCACGATATACGTTTCTTCATTTAAATAATCATTTGTAGAATTTAATGAGTTTGAAATTTTTGTAGAATATAAATTATCCTCATAAGTAGACTGTCCTCTGTCTAAGTTACTTTTTGACCCCGTATAAATTAAGTCAAAGTTTAAACTTGTTTTATCGTTCGGCAGGAAAGACAGGGAAGGAGCAATCACAATATTTTTATCGAACTGTAAATCTCTAAATGAATTTGCGTTTTCATATCCAAGATTTAAACGATATAAAAGCGATTTATCTTCTGTAAGCGGTCCTGTAAAATCTGCTAAAGCTCTTAAAGTGTTAAAACTTCCTGTAGAAAAACTTACGCTGTTTGCGGCTTGGTCAAGAGGTTTTTTTGTAACACGGTTTAAAACCCCTCCCGGAGAAGCATTTCCAAATAAAGCAGAAGAAGGTCCTTTTAAAACCTCTACACGCTCTAAATAGTTAGCAAGAGGCTGTTTCCAGAAACCAGTAGAAGTTCTCATTCCGTTTAATAACTGCGTGTTGCTTCCTCCGTTAATTCTAAAACCTCTTATTGAGATATCATCATAAAAAGTAAACTGACTCACACCACTGAAGTTTTTTACAACATCGCCTACGCGAATAGCGCCCTGATCTGCAATTAATTCTTTAGTAGCATACGAAACAGCCTGCGGAAGATCTTTCAATGCAATTTCGGTTTTGGCACCAATAAAAGATTTTGTGTTTCGGTATGATTTTTCTTTTCGACCTGTAATCTCTACAGTTTGTAATGTATTTACACTTTCCTGTAAAACGATTGAAAGTTCAAGATTTTCATTTTCATGAAGTTCAACGGTTTTTTCCTGAACTGAAAATCCCATGGCAGAAAAATAAACGGTATAATTTCCAGGTGAAAGATTGTTGATTTCAAAATTTCCCTTATCATCAGAACTAGCGTTCTTTTTAGGACTTTTAATTGATATTGAAGCATAAGAGACGGCTTCATTGTTTTCGGAAACGACTTTTCCGGTAATTCTGGCATTTTGCGCCTGGCCTATATTAAAAAAGGCTAGAAGCAAAAACAAATAGATACATTTCATGAGGGCGATTAATTAAATTTTTGCGCAAATCTAGTTTATTTAGATTAATTACAAATAGTTAATTTTAAATAATTTATCTTTAAATCAGAATAGTTTTAAGAAATCGTTATAGATGTAAGAATAATAAAACAAGCCTCTTTCAAAATACAGAAGAGGCTTGTTTTGTTTTTTATTTTCTAATTGAAATTATAGTTTGCGATATTACAGAAGTAATAACAAAAAGGAGCCCAATGTAAAAGAAAAGATTTACTTCTTTACTTTCGTTAAAAAACAGAAATGCCATAATAATAGCATAAACAGGCTCCAGATTAAAAGTAAGATTTACAGTAAAGGCAGAAAGCTTTTTTAGAACTTCGGCAAACAAAACATACAAACCAACAGTGCAAAATGATGCCAGAATTATGAGATAAAAAATATCTTTTGAACTTGGTAAAAAACTTGCCGTTGGAAAAAAGTATAAATAAACAGGCAAAAGTATTCCTAATCCTAAAGTACCGCCTGTCATTTGATAATAATTAATGAGTCTGCTGTCGTAAATCGTTACCAGTCTTTCGTTAAAAATCGTATAAAGCGCAGCAAATGCCGATGAAATTACACCTAAAACAATGCCAAGCTGATAGGAAGAATCAAAGTGAAAAATAAGTGCAATTCCGGCCAAAGTCAACATACTGAGCAATAATTCTGTAATATTAAATTTCTTTTTGTTGATTAACGGAGCAAACAAAGCAGTAAACAAACTTGTTAAACAATAACACACAACTCCCACAGAAATATTAGAATATTTGATACTGGCATAAAAGAAAATCCAGTGTACGGTAATTAAAAGTCCGGCTTTTGCAATATTGAATTTTTCTCTTAACGAAATATCCTTTGAAACTTTAAATAATTTCAGAATTATAAATAAAATTATAGAAGAAAACAGAACTCGGTACCAAACTAAAAGTCCTTCATTAAGCGAAATAAGTTTACCAAAAACGCCAGTAAAACCGGCAAGTATTACCGCGATGTGTAATAATATATATGATTTTTTCATAAGATTGTCTAAATGTCTAAAAAGACAGGATTATAAATTAATTTAAAAATTGACTTATATGCATAGCAATAACCCCGATGAAATTTCGGTGTAAAACTTACTATAAAGTCTGTGATTAATTTATAATCAAGGAGGAGAAAGACAACCTTTTAGGCTCATAATTTTTGGAGTTTGCCCAAAAATATTTAAAATTTTTTCCTGAGACAAATTTGCAGTAAAAATTAAACAATTAAATACCTGCCTGTTGATTTTTGATATGTTTTCGGTGTGAAATTCCCCATTTAATCATTTCAGAAATAATAGGGCCGAAAGATTTACAATACGAAGTCGATTCATACAGAATTGGAATTTCGGCATCTGGATCTTCTGTTCTTTTTACCATATTATTCAGTTCCATATCTTTCAATTCTTTAGACAACATTCGCGATGTAATTCCCGGAATACTTTCTTTGATATCTTTAAAACGATTATTTCCATTGCAAATCGAATTGATAATTGGCAGTTTCCATTTTCCGCCCAAAACATACAAAGTATCCTGAAGCGCCTGAAATTCTTCTTTTTGATTTCTTACTGGTTGTGTTTCCTGTGCCATATAAATAAAATTAACTGTGAAACTAAAAGAATACAGTAAAACAAAAATATAAATAAATCATAAATATTTTTATTTATGTATTTAACTACGTAGTTTTGTATTGTAAAATTAAATAACATGAAACCTGTAATAAAAAGCATCGCAAACAAATACGAAAACCACGCAGCCAATTTGATCATTAACATACAGCAAAATGAATTTGGAGTACCTATAACCTTAAAAGACCAGCCGGATTTATTCGATATCCAGAATTTTTATTATTCCGGAGGAGGAGGATTTTGGGGAGCTTTTATTGATGATGAATTGGTAGGAACTATTGCTTTGGTAAAATTTGAAGACCATAAAGCTGCGATTCGAAAAATGTTTGTAAAGAAAGAATTTCGAGGAAAAGAATTTTCTATAGCGCAGAAATTGCTGGATACTCTACTTGAATATTGCAGGGAAAACCAAATAAACGATATATATTTAGGAACCGTTTCTATTCTTGAAGCCGCACTTCGTTTTTACGAAAAGAATAACTTTGTGGATATTCAAAAGGATGTACTGCCGGAAAAGTTTCCTTTAATGGCGCCAGACAACGTTTTCCGACACTTAACGCTAAAATAATAAAGATGAATATAATTGACGAATCAGGAATATTAGCCATTTCAACGCGTTTGCAGCGCTTAAGCGAGCAATTACGAAAAGACGGCACTTTATTTTATAAATCATACGGAATTGATTTTGAACCCAAATGGTTTCCGGTGATTTATACTTTATATCATAAAGAAGTTTTAAGTGTGGTTGAAATTGCCAATGAAATAGGGTATACGCATCCGTCTACAATAAGCCTTCTTAAGGAATTGGAAAAACAAAAACTGATTCGGTCTAAAAAAGATAAGGTTGATGAACGTAAAAGACTCATTCAGCTTACTGCAAAAGGGCAGGAATTAATAGAGCAAATGAAACCTGTTTGGGATGTTATGAAAAAAGCCCTGAGCGATATTGCAGATAATCAAAATAATCTTCTTCAGGCTATTAATGAAGCCGAGAATAAAATTATGCATCAAAGTTTTCTGCAAAGGGCATTGCAGATAAAAAGTGAAACAGGGAAATAAAAGAAAAGCGATCTATTACAGATCGCTTTTTTGTTGCTTAAAATTATTTAAGTGGAACTAAATGATAATTCAAGAACGATAAATCCAACATGCTCCAAAAACTACTCCATTTGAATTTACAGCATTCCTAAACCTCATTTCTTATACGTACGATAAACTTTACTTTTTGGATTTCAAAAAATTGAAAAAACTGAATATTTAACATTCTTTTTACTTTTTTGCCTTTACGTAAAAAAGAATCATAGAGAAAACTTTCATTAAGTTCTAATAGAAACAGTCCTCAAAATAAGAAATTAAGGCAACATCTTAGTAACTTAGCATCTCAGTATCTAAGAAACTTATTTATGACCATCCAGCAATTAAAATATATTGTAGCCCTCGACGAAGAACGTCATTTCGCTCGTGCAGCCGAAGTTTGTATGGTTACGCAGCCCGGACTTACGATTCAGTTAAAAAATCTGGAAGAAGAAATAGGAATCAAGATTTTTGACCGAAATAAAGTACCCCTTACGCCTACAGTTTTAGGAACTGAAATTATAACAAAAGCCAAAAAGATTCTTCGCGAAGTTGACGAAATTCGTGACTTTGTTGTAAACCAAAAAAATCTGCTGGAAGGAGAGTTAAAACTGGGTATTATTTCAACTTTATCACCATATCTTATTCCGCTGTTTATTCAGGCTATGAAAGAAGCGGCGCCAAAAGTCCATTTTATTATTAAAGAAGCCAATACAGGTCAGTTAATGAAAGATCTCGAAACCGGAGCACTCGATGTGGTTATTATGGCCACGCCAACCGGAAATCCTAATTTAATCGAGCATCCTATTTTTAAAGAACCTTTCGTAGCGTATTTAAATCAAACGCACCCAATGGCAAATGACGAATTTTATGAAATGCAGCCCGGAGATAAAACCGAATTGTTATTGCTTCATAACGAATTCTGTTACAATGCACAGCTTTTGGATATCTGCGGATTAAAAACTTCTGATAAAATAAAAGAACAATTTACGTATGATATCAGCTCGATAGAAACTTTAAAAAATCTTGTTCGTGCCCATTTAGGATTTGCCATTATTCCGCAGCTTTCTATTTTAAACGAAGCACCTTCGGCACTTTTTAAACCATTTAAAGAACCAATGCCCGTACGAGAAATCAGCCTTGTTGTTTCAGATTCGTTTTCAAAGAAATTACTTCTAGAAAAAATGAACGAAGCCATTTGGAACTGCCTTCCGGAATCGCTCAAAAAAGATTTCACTTACCGAAAAATACGCTGGAACGATTCGCCTTATTTTATTAAGGCAGTCAGCAAGTTTTCTTGAAAAATCTAAATACAAAAAAATCCAAACTCCAACTATAGTAAAAGATTGGAATTCGGATTTTAAAAATTGAAATTTAATTTTTTAGATTTATTTTTTTGAATTTGATGCATCTATAATCACATTTGCCACTTTTTCCGGCTGTGAAATAAATACTACGTGACTACCTTTTATTTCAGTGATTTTTGTGTTCGAACGTTTGTACATTGCATATTGTATACTTGGTGTAATACTTTTATCTTCAGTTGCTACAACGCCGTATGAAGGTTTAGTTCTCCATGCCGCTTTTGTAATTGGTGTTCCAAAGCCCTGAGCGTAAAAAGCACCTTGCGAAGCAAACATAAAATCAGCATCTTCCTTGCTTAAATCGCCTGCAAAACCTGCATGAAATTTCGCTTTATCATAATAAGCAATTCCTTTATCATCTGGAGCCAAAACACCATTTTCGGGAGCAGGAGGCGCAGTTTGTAACCATTGAACTGAATTTTCGCCATTATCAGGCTGTAAAGCTGCAACATAAACCAAAGCCGCAACTTTTGGATGATTTCCTGCTTCTGTAATTACAGTTCCTCCCCATGAGTGACCTACTAAAATTGTTGGTCCGTCTTGTTTGTCCAGAGCCAGATTTGTTGCTCTAACATCGTCTTCTAAAGAACTTAACGGATTTTGAACGATAGTTACATTATATCCTTTTTTGCTCAAAATCTGGTACAAACCTTTCCATCCTGAACCGTCGGCAAAAGCACCGTGAACCAATACTACGTTTTTAATTTGTGGAACTGCTTTTTGTGCGTTTACATGTACTGTAGAAAGTAAGAAAGCAAAGATTATTGCTGCGAATGCTAAATAGCTTTTATATAGTGTTTTCATTTTATTTTTAGATTTTAGATTAATAGAGATTCCAAATTCCAAACTGATTTACCATTTCTACAAGAGACGGAAATCACACAAGTAATTCCTCAAAGCGATTTGGAATTTGGAGTTTAAAAATTGTGATTTATTTATATTAAATTGATTGATAAAGTAATTTCAGTATTTAACAACTTAGAAATTGGACAAATTTCTTTTGCTTTTTGAGCTGTTTTCTGAAAGTCTTCTTCAGAAATTCCAGGAACTTTTCCTGTAAGTTCTAACTGAATTAAAGTAATAGTTCCGTCTTCAAAAGTTACTTTGGCAGTTGTATTTAAATCTTCCGGTACAAAACCCGCTTCAGATAATAAAAAGCTTAACTGCATTGTAAAACATCCAGAATGTGCTGCTGCGATTAATTCTTCAGGATTAGTTCCTACACCTTGTTCGAAACGAGTTTTAAAAGATAATTGTGCGTTGTCTAAAGTTGTGCTTTGGGTACTAATAGTTCCTTTTCCTTCCATTCCTGTACCTTTCCAGTTTGCGTTTGCTCTTCTTGTAAATTTCATGATTTCTATTTTTTAAGATTAAATTTTTAGATGATCAAATCATTTCTTTGATTTTGATGAGACAAAGGTATAGGGAAGGTGTTTATTAATCAAATTAATAATTTTTAGTAGTTATAAAATAAATTTATAAGTTTTGATTTTAAAGGGATTGAAAGGTTTTGTATGAAATAAAAAAAATAAAACCCTCAATCACAAGATTAAGGGTTTTCAATTTTTGCGTGATAATTTACTCCAAATCTAAATATGGATTCAAAACTTCTGCCAGTTCATTTAACCAATAAAAACTGTTTTCGAGTTTATTGATTTCCTGCTGCATGGTTTCGTTTTCCCGAATTAAGCCCAGAGCAAGTACAAAATTAACCTGCCTGATTGCTTTTGCCATTTGTTCAGGATCGACTGTGTTGTTGAAAAAAGTGAGTAATCTTTTTTCGGTTTCTTTTGAAAGGGTGTTTGTACTCATGATCTTAACTTTTAGGGAATATAAAGCCCGTATAGCTGCAGGTGTCCTACGCTGTTAAGAGAGCGTTGCAGTTGTTTCCAATACCGCCACCATACCACACGGGCAAACTTTTTTTCTGAAATCATGTCTTAACTTTTAGGACTGCAAATATATCAAAAAAGGATCAATCTAAATAAGTAAGAAAAAGATTAAAAGAAGTTTTTCAAAATCATTAGCTGTTACTTTCGAAAATGACCGTAAACTAAAAACCCCGATTTTAAAATCGGGGTTTTTGATATTTGTTTAAGCTGAATATCTTGATTTTGTGCACAATTTACAATGATAGATTTCTTATAATAGTTCTTCAATAATTTACACTTTTATGTAAACCTATTTTAGGACAATACACTTATTATCAGTTGCGAACTTTTCATTGCTTATAACTGATGTATAGAATTATACATGCTATAAATAAAGTTATAGAATATCCAGTCCATACATTTCTATTTTCATATTTTTTAATGTATTGATTATTAATATTTCCTTTAAATCCATTAATGATCCAAAAGAAAAATCCTCCAATCCAAATTGAAGTCAATTTAGCCGCAAAAGGTTCTTTTGCCATATTTTATTCCTTATTTTGTTGAAGTTACTTTTAATTTTATTTAGTGCTTTATAAAAAATGTTATAAATTATTTCCTCCTGCTGGCGCGAGCGTCCCGCTCGTGAACATCAAGTTTTGAAGTAATTTGGATTGCGCACACGAGCGGGACGCTCGCGTCAGCGGGTGACAACTATCTTGTTTTACATTTTGAGAAATTACTGGAAAATAAAAAAAACTTATAATTATTGTTTTTTTCAAAATATTGATCATTGAAGAATATAGTTTTGATTATCAAATATTTTGTCTTGATTAGAAGTGAGTTTATTATTTTTCCTGTCCCGTATCCCCTGCTGGCGCGAGCGTCTCGCTCGTGAACATCAAGTTTTGAAGTAATTTTGGATTGCACAATGAGCGCCAGCGGAGTGCATAGACTTTCTGTTAAACATTATCATTTTTAATTTTTACCTGTCGTTTTAGATGTATATAATTTATTTATTACATAAAAAGTTAAAGCTAATTCAAAGACAAAATAACTAGAAATCATCACTATAGATAAAGCATCAAATGATAAATCATCATTGAATAAATTGTATTCAAAAAATGCTATGTAATAAAATTGAAAAATGCTATGTAAATTAAGAATAAGCAAGTACACATATTTTAATTTTGTATCAACAATTTTTTCAATAAAAGCCATTATAAAAATAATGTAACATGCAATGAACGATATTATCAATTCTAAAGCAATTGCAAAAGGACTACCGGAGGTATTCAGAGGAGTATAATGATCTAACGAACTAAATAAACCTCTCAATAAAAAAAAATGAACAAAGAATATTAATATTATAAAAATTATTGTTTTTTTTATTAAAATTTTAATCATGATCATCATATAGTTTATTGAGAATATAAAAGGTCAAAGCCAATTCAAAAGCAAAATAGATTAAAACAATTATTATCGATAAATTATTAAAACGTTCAGGACTTGAAAACAATTTATACTCACTAAACGAGCACAAATAAAATCCTAGAAAGCAGTTTCCAAATACAAGAAAAAGCATTATATTTTTATAATTAAATTTCATCCGATATTCAATAACAGCTACAATAACAGTAAGAATATAAAGCATTAATGTATAAAATAATGCAACAATGAAATTTATACCATGGTCTGTATCTCCATTATATTTAGGATGTAAGCATCTAATCTACTAACTAAAAGTTCTAAAATAAATAAATGAACAAAAAACATTAGAAAAGTTATAGCTGCTATTTTTCTTGTAAAAATTTCATTTTTCAATCTCATTGGTTTTATATAGTTTAATAATAACATAATAAGTCAAAACCAATTCAAAAGCAAAATATATCAAAATGATTATAATTGCTGAAATATTATATCTTTCAGGACGAGTAAAAAGTTGAAATTGATAAAATGTGTTTATGTAAAACTCTAATAAACAGTTTGAGTACATTAAAAATAACATAATCCATTTATAACCAATTTTCATCTTATATTCTACTAGAACAAGAATAATCGAGACTATATAAATTATAAACGAAAAGAAAAGTGTTATAATTGAGTAAATACCATGATCATTACTTTCATAATGTTTAGGGACATATACGTTTAATCTTGTAAAAAAAACAAGTAAGATGAAAAAATGCACAAAAAACATTAAACATCCAATTGATAGTATTTTTTTCATTAGTATTTTAGTTTATAAGCATCGGTGATTTTGCTTGTCCAAATACTTTTCACTAATGATATTTAATCTGACTATTAAAATTTATAATCTTTTAATAAACAAACTTGACCTAGCGAATCTATCTTAATATTAGTAGAGTATTTTGACTTAAGAATTAATCTTTCATTGTTTAATTCATAATAATTAAGGGAATCCCTTATCTGATTTAGGAAAAATAAATTATGATTTCTAATTCCAAAAGCATTTGAAATTCCAGTGCCAGAAGAATTCCATTTTTTTAACAAGATCCTATTATTAGAAGCAATGATATTAAATGTATTATCTCCAATTCCTTGATGTAAAGTTCTGAACTGAAGTATGTATATTTTTTTTTTATTAAAATTTATAGAAAACACATCATCAAGGTTTAAAAAAATATTTTGTTTGTTTTTGTTTGTTTGAGAAAATGATATTTTCTTACTTTTTTTATTTAACCTAATAAATGATGAGGTATTTGATAAATATACTCTAACTTTATTGTCAATAATATAGGATTCTATTCCATGATTGTTTAGTTGTGTATATTTTACAGAGTTTACTGTGACTTTATTAGAAATTATATCTTCAATACCACTCAAACATTTGATAGATTGTCCAAAAGATAATGATGAGACTAATAAAAATAGAAATTTATACATTATTTATTCTTTTTATTTTCTAATTGTTTTTACTCTTTATATAGGATGAGTATCATAAAAAAATGTGACTTCTTCCTGATTTGGATTAGCTATTGAATAAATTTATATTCTGAGTTCTCATTATAAAAATCCCAAGTAAGGTTATCTTCATTTCCCTTTTTTCCCCTGCTGGCGAGCGTCTCGCTCGTTAACATCAAGTTTTGAAGTAATTGGGATTGCGCACAAGATCGCGACGCTTGCGCCAGCGGGAGATAAAGCTATTATAAATTCCATCAAAATTTAGCCTTTTCTAGAAGTTCTGTCATTCTGTCTTTTTCAGGTTCTAACTCAATCTTAAAAGCCCCTTCTATAAGGTAATAAGGATTATGATCTTTGGTTCTTTCAAATCTTGTTATATTAATATTTGGTTGATAATAAAAAACATAATCCGTTTTGTACGTTTTTGCCAGCCATTTTTTTTTATATGCAAATTTTTTAGTTCTATATTTTTCTATAAAATGAATACTATCTCCATTTATATATCCCACATCACAGTCATCACGCTCTTTACTTGAGAGTTCTCTTTCATTACGACTAACCTTTATCAAATTGTCCTGCAAATCAAAATTTCCTAAAAAATCCAGTTTAAGCTGTTTTTTAATTTTCAAATTTTCATCATCCGTTTTTATAATATATTCAGTACTTTTTTTGTTAATACGATTCAAATATACCTTGCTTTCATCAGAGAAAATACAAAATGTAATAACGTTCGGACCTTCATACATATAAACTTCATTTAATTTTAAAAAAGGATTTTTTGATAATGCACTCTTTGTTTTAAAGTCTAAAAAATCCATATAAAAGTCAGTATAATTGCTATCATCTAATTTTTCAATATTTATATTTCTTGATTCTAAATATTTTTGAAATGACATTCGGATTTCCTCAGATTTTTTTGCTGATTTACAACTTATTATAAGCAATACAAGAAATATCATTTGAATTTTTTTTATGATTTTCATATTTATCATAGCTTATTTTTTTCTTCAATTAAATAAAATTCTTTTAATAATTTCCCTTCTTCAGATTGTCCTGCGTACAAGAATTTTTTAAGTCTTTCCTGAACAACTTTATTACTAAAATCATATACCACATATAAATGATGAAAAGTTGGTTTTGATTTTAATCTTAAACTAACTTCCTCGCTCGTGCGAACAATCCAAATTACTTCAAAACTTGCGCACACGAGCGAGACGCTCGCGCTAGCAGGAGAGTTTGTTATTTTTCTTGTCCCGTCGCTTTCATATAATCTTTGAATTGTTGCTCCCAAATTGGACTTTCATAACTGATTTCTCCGTATATATATCGATCCTTTGTGTTATCATTATCAAACTGAAAATTTTTTTGACATTCTTTAGTTGTTTTCATATAATAATAACTATTCCCCTTAATAAACGTATTTTTATTTCGATCAATTAATTTTAATACATTATTATAATAAAGAGCAGCATTTTTGAAATTACCAATATTTATCTTAAATGAATATGCAACTAGTGTATCTTGATGAAATTTCAAATTATATTCTACTATTTTTTTTTGTTTAAGAAGAACTATGTTTTCAGTAAATGTTATAATATCAATCCCATAGACACTTTCTTTTATAAATTCCCTTTTATTTTTTTTACTTTCATTAAAGAAAACATTATATTTAGAACCAAGATTAAAATCTTTAATGCCTATTTCTGAAAAATATAATTGGCAATCATCTCGTTGTATGTTCTGAGAGATTAGAGGAAAGTAGAAAAAACTCAAAAAGATTATTAATGTTTTTTGTCTCATAGAAATTATTGTTTTTGTTCTATCTCTTCTATATAATCTTTAAACTGCTGCTCCCAAATTGGGCTTTCGTAGCTGATTCCTCCATAAAGAAAACTGGCATCTTTTTCTGTATTTAAACCAAAATTTTTAGAACATTTTTCACTAACAGTCATATAACTATGACTCTTGCCTTGAATAAAATAGTTTTTACTTTTATTTAATGATTTTAGAATTCTATTATAAAAATCAGGAGCAGTTCTAAAGTTTCCTATATTTATTTCAAAATCATAGGCCATAAGAATATTTTGTTTAAATTTTAAATTAAACATGATTTTTCTTCTTTCTTTTAATAGAATTATATTTTCTTTGAATGTCACGATGTCTATTCCATAGATTTTTTCTTTTTTAAATTTCCTTTTTAAAGCTTTACTGTCTTTCAAAAAATCTTTATAATTTGAACCTAGTACAAAATCTCTTATACCAATTTCTTTAAAAAATAATTGACAACTATCTTGTTTTACATTTTGAGAAATTGCTGGAAAATAAAAAAAACTTATAATTATAATTATTGTTTTTTTCAACATATTGATCATTGAAGAATATAGTTTTGATTATCAAATATTTTGTCTTGATTAGAAGTGAGTTTATTATCTTTCTTGTCCCGTATCTTTCATATAATCTTTGAATTGCTGCTCCCAAATTGGACTTACATAACCGATTCCACCTGAAATATAGTATTGACCTTCCTCTTGTTCAAGATTAAATTTTTTTTGACATTCTTTTGTTGTTTTCATAAATGAATAACCTCCTTTGTTTATAAAACTATTTTTATTATTTTTTTCTAGTAATTTTAATACTTTTTGGTAATAATAAGGCGCAACTCTGAAATTTCCTGCTTCTATTCTAAACGAATAATCCATAAGTACGTCACTATGAAATTTCAGATTATATTGTACAGTTTTCTTTTCTTTAAGAAGAATTATGCTTTTAGTGAATGTTACAATATCAATTCCATACACACTTTCTTTATTAAATTTTCTTTTCTTTTTTTTACTTTCATTTATAAAAGATTTATAGCTTGAGCCAAGATTAAAATCTTTTACACCTATTTCAGCGAAGTATAATTTACAATCATTATGTTTTGTAATTTGGGAGATAGCAGGTAAATAAAAAAGACTTAAAAGAATAATTAAAAGTTTTGATTTCATAATTTATTGTTTTTGTTTAGCATATTGATCATTAAGAAAAATTGTTTTTACTATTTTGCCTTCATCTGTATTTCTTATTAACATTGCTTCTGTTAGCATTTCTTCAATGGGAGAATTAGCATTAATTTTATCTAATTCTTTAGTAGATTTTACTTGTCCCGAAAGATAAGCAGCCATCGCAGTTGATGTTAAGGAGTATACATAATATTCTTTTAATATCTTAAATTTTGGTGACATTGTTTTTATATAATATTCGGTCATAACAACTCCTTTTTTTGTTTCAACTTCTTCGAGATGTTTTGCTATATAGGCATTAAATTCATTTATATCATTTTTAATTTGATTTTTCATAATTGCCAAAATTAATCCTGTAAATGGATTACCTCCAGCAGCTAAAGTTGGTATTGCCGCATCTAGTAATGGCATAGCATCCGGTTCACCTTTTTCGAAGGTTGCTCCCAAAAAAGAAATAGCAGTTAAAAAATAACCTGCATTTTCTCCTGCTTTTGCAACATATTTAGACCATTTTACAAGGTTTTTACTCCTAAAGGCTTCAATTTGATTTACTGTTTTGGTTGTAAAGTATTGATTTCCGAAATCTTTAGCTTTATAAAAAGCGACTTTTTGATTATCAGCCAAATCAGTTACAAATTTTGTTGCCAATTTTTTATACGTAACACCATTTGATCCCATTAGGTATCCTTGACCTAGTTTTTGAAATGCTACGCCATATGATAACGTATTAAATTTATCTTTCGCAATTTTAAGTGTAGTTGCAATAAAAAATTTTATGATCAACTTATTACCTGAAGTATTTTTTATTTCGGGAAAATCTTCTCCTGATTTTATATCTGCGATAAGTTTATCATTTTCATATATTTCATCTTCTTCTTCCTCTTTTTCTGGCGGTATATAATCATGATATGAAATTCCATTTTTTTCACCATGCCAACTATTTTGTTTGGCTGCTGAAGATATAAAATTACCATTCAAAATCTCAATTGTTGTATTACCTCTACTTGTTTTGGTTATACTGCCGCTAACTATTCTTGTTCTTGACATAACTATGAGTTTGTTGTATTTTCACCACTGTGATTTTTTATCTCATTTGAAGACTTAATATCTATATTCTCTTCAAAACTTTGCATATTGTATCCTTTGTTAGAAACTTCTTGTCTTTCTTGTTCAGTATGTGATTTTAAGTCACCTTCAATACGTTCATCAAAACTGCCTTTTACATGTAAAAAACTATCGCCACCTATAAGTACATTTTGTAATAATCCTATTGATGTTGATTTATTAGCCATTGCAATTTCTGCAATATCAGTTCCTGCTTTTAGAGTAATACTCTCGCTCGCTTCAAAAACAATATTTTTGGCTCGTATGGTAAAAGTTTCAGGAGTTGTGGCATTTATATTTTTTTTCTCCTGATCCAGATGAATTTCATTACCGCTAGGATCAGAAAGCCAGATTCCTATTTTTTCTATGAATTTAAAGAGCTGTCCAAAACGGAGTTTCCAGCCTTTAATGCTGTTGTTTTGATCAAAAAAGTCCGGCATTTCTTTCCCGTTATAATACGTTCCAGAAACATACGGACGTTTGGCGTTGCTGCCTTCAAAACTTACCTGAACTTCTTCGCCAATTTCAGGTCTGAAATAAAATCCTTTTCCAGAACCTCCATACGGCTGTACGACACGCATCCAGTCGCTTCTGTTTGCCCAGCCATTCCAGTAAAACTCGACTTTTACACGTCCCATTTTTTCAGGGTCGTTATTGTCAATTACTTTTGCCGGCTGACTGTCAGCCAGAGCAAATACATTTACGTTTGTGTAGTGCGGTGCCGGAACATCGGCAGGAATTGCTTTAAAATCACAGGTATAATTTCCGTTTACTTCAGAGCGGTGAATAATTTCAACTGCCAGTAAATGGTGTTCCACATTTTTGTTTTCAATAGAAAAAGTCTGCCCTAAACCAATAGGCAGGTAAGAGGTACCGCTGTAGAAAATACTGTTGGCATTGCGTCCTGCAGTCTGCATTTTTACCATTTCATCAATATCTTCTTTATTTTGGGCATTGCTTGTATAGGCACCGGTTTCCAATCCCGGCCTTACAATATAAGGTTGTTTAAAAACAGCCAGAGAAGCAAATCTGTCCTGACTTCCTTCGCTGGTTTTTTCAGCACCATTTTTTACAGCAGACGCATTGTTGTAATCGTAACTGCTGAACGAAGTTTTATGTGAAACCAAATTGGCTTCGATATTAAAGTTATGAAGCGATGATTCGTTTATTAGTTTAATATTGGTATTTTTAAGTTTACCAAACTGCATACGCATTCCGTCAAAATAAAACCATTGCGCATAACGGGCAGAGAGACGCTTAAGGAAATCAAAACTCGTTTCGTTATACTGCGTTTTAAATTTAAATTCTTTAGTATAAGTAGGAACAATAGATTCACGCTGATAAAATTCTCCTGAATTTTCTTCTGCAAGAATTTCAATTGCAATTTGCTGCAGGTTTTTTTCGAGAAAGATTCTCGATTTTGGCATATCATCAATGGCAACAGTATGGCTTATTCCTATTACGTGTAGTCCGGCAGGACTTCCGTGCCTGTCAATTGATTTTAATTTTGCAATTCGGCCTTTAGACATTAGGCGTATGCCGTTTACTTTAAAAGTAAAAATTACTTCACTGCCTATATAATTGCTAATGGCTTTTTCCTGATCTTTGGGTTCAATTATCGTTTTTCCGGTGTAATGCCAAAAGAATGAAAAATGATGGTGATCTGCCATTTTTTGTGATAATTCAAGATCATAATAAATGACATTCTGCGAAAAACCTTCTATAGTAATATGTACTTGTTCTGAAAATTGTGACATGTTTTTGGTGTTTTAAATTGGTAAAGATTAGGTAAGAGAAATCCATTTTTTGAAAAATTTGGCATCGCCAAAAACCAGCTCTTTGGCAGTTAACTCCATTGAGATAATCATTGGGATTTCGTTCGTGCTGTTAAATTCTTCGTAGTACGAAATGCAGTACGTTTTTTCAAAAACCAGTTCGCGCATTTTGCTCATCGCATCTCTTCTAAAAAAGGTGATTTTTCCGTCTTTAGTTAAATCACTGCTTAACATCCACGATAAGAAACTGGTGCTTTGGTTTGCCTCAATAGTTATTTTTACAGTACCTCCTTTGGTACTTCCTACAGGTTTATTTAAACTGTCAATTTCCTTGGAGAACTTTATATTAAAATCCAGTACATTAAATTCTTCTCCATCGATTTGTAGTTTTGCCAGAAAGCTCATTATTGTTTTTTTTAAGGTTAGTTTTATGCAATAGGTTCGTTATTCCAATTTCTCTTTGTCGAGAAGGAATAGTGTAATGTTTAATAGGAATGTTGTTGGATATACTGCCTGTATGCCAGCAGTTTTATGGTGTGGTATGGCAGGTAAACTTATATAAAGAGATAGAAAAGAATATCCCTTAAACGGTAAAAAAGTAACAGAATAAGCTTTTTACTAAACAGGTTCTCAAAACCAGGTTTGGTATACTCAATGATACCTCCAAAAAAGTAATCTGTTTTTGAATTTAACTTTGTCTCATTAATTTAAAAACATAAAAAATGGACAATTTAAAAGATAAAGTAGCAGTAATAACAGGCGGAAACAGCGGTATTGGTTATGCTGCTGCAAAAGAGCTTAAAGAAAAAGGAGCAAAGGTTATTATTACAGGAAGACGAAAAGAAGCCATAGAAAAAGCGGCACAGGAATTGGGCGTTACAGCCGTTACAGCAGATCAGGCAAGTATTGCGGATATTGAAAATCTGGTTTTGAAAGTAAAAGAAGATTTTGGTACAGTTGATATTCTTTTTATTAATGCGGGAATTGCGGGTCTGGGTACGATAGAACAGACAAGTGAAGAATTATTCGACAGTATTATGAATGTCAATTTCAAAGGAGCTTATTTTACGTTAAGTAAATTTATTCCGATTTTAAAAGACGGTGCTTCGGTGGTGTTTTTGTCTTCAAATACTGCAAGTATGCCAGGGCCGGGATCTTCGGTTTATTCAGCAAGTAAAACCGCTTTAAATTCGATTATGAAATCGGCTTCATTAGAATTAGCACCTCGAAAAATAAGAGTTAACTCTGTAAGTCCGGGTCCGACAGAAACGGAAGTAATGAAAAAAGTTGGATTAGACGAATCTACCGTAAAAGGTATTATGGATGTTGTAGTCGAAAAAATACCGCTTAAAGAAATGGGAAAAGCCGAAGATGTGGCCAGAATGGTTTCGTATTTAAGCAGTGAAAACGCTAAATTTATTACAGGCGCTGATTTTATTATGGATGGGGGAATGGTTTTGGCTTAATTATTAATTATGAGTTAGTGGTTTAAAACGCAAAGTGCGCTAAGATTTTCGCAAAGATCGCAAAGTTATTGAACAATAGCTTTGCGGTCTTTGTGTTTTTACAAAGCTCTTAATCAAAAGACCTTGGCGTTTTTTGCGTAAACCCTTGCGCTCTTTGCGGTTAAATTTCATTCGCAATTAAGCCAGTCCATTTCACCTGTTACTTTGTCCGTTTGGACTGTTTTCTGATTTCGTATGAAGGGTTATCGAAATACTTTTGACGAAGAAATTAACTGATAACAAATAATTCTAAATCAAAAAAATGAAAACACTTCAACGACACAAACACAGTTTTATAAATGCAGTTGCTGCAGGAACTTTTATGCTGGCAGGAATAACTTCTTTTGCCCAAAATAAAAACAAACAATCAGATGCTGAGTTAATACGTCCGTATCATATCAGCGTATCGCAGGAAGCGGTTACAGATCTTCGCAATCGTATCAATGCTACAAGATGGCCGGATCAGGAAACCGTAAAAGATCAGTCACAGGGTGTAAAACTAAACCAGATTCAAAGTCTTGTTAAATATTGGGGAACTGATTACGACTGGTACAAAGCCGAAGACAAATTAAACGCACTGCCTCAATTTGTAACCAATATCGACGGACTTGATATTCAGTTTGTACATGTAAAATCAAAACATAAAAATGCACTTCCGTTGATTATTACACACGGATGGCCAGGTTCGGTTTTTGAACTTTTAAAAGTGGTTGGTCCGCTTACAGATCCAACAGCTTATGGCGGAAAAGCCGAAGATGCTTTCGATTTAGTAATTCCATCAATGCCGGGTTACGGTTTTTCTGAAAAACCAAAAGGAACAGGCTGGGGGCCTGAAAAAATAGGAAATGCGTGGGATGTTTTAATGAAACGTTTAGGTTACAAACATTATGTTTCGCAAGGTGGTGACTGGGGTTCTGTTATTGCAGATGCCATGGGACGTCAGGCTCCGGAAGGTTTACTTGGAATTCACGTAAATATGCCGGCTACAGTTCCTGCTGATGTTGCCAAAGCATTAAAAGACGGCGATCCAGCTCCCGCAGGATTATCGGTTAAAGAAAAAGCAGCTTTTAATTCGCTGAATAAATTATATACAAAAGGCGGCGGTTATGCCGGAATGATGGTGACACGTCCGCAGACTTTAGGTTACGGATTAACAGATTCTCCAGTTGGTCTGGCTTCGTTTTTCTTAGATAAATTCAACGAGTGGACTTACAGCGGAGGAAATGCCGAAAAATCGCTTACAAAAGATGAAATGCTTGATGATATTTCATTGTACTGGTTAACAAATACGGCCAATTCTTCGGCGCAATTATATTGGGAAAATAACAATAACAACTTTAATGCTGTAGAACAAAGAACGGCCGAAATCAAAGTTCCGGTTGCCGTAACAGTATTTCCGGGAGAGATTTATCAGGCACCAAAAAGCTGGGCTGAAAAAGCATACAAAAACTTGTCTTACTATAATGAAGTAAGTAAAGGCGGACACTTTGCATCTTGGGAAGAACCACAAATTTTTACAGTGGAACTTCGATCTGCTTTTAAAGCATTGAGAGGAAAAAACTAAAAACACAAATATATCTGACTATGCCTGACAGGTTTTTAAAACCTGTTGGGATACTAAATCACTAAAAATAAAAATTATGGAAACGAAAAAACAAAAAACTTGGGTTATTATCGCAATTATCATTTTGGGAATCATCGCTTTTTTGATTCCGAATCAAATTGCAGCACAAACAGGAATAAAACGTACTGATTTACAAAAACACGATTTAAGTATTCCAGGACGTGAAGCCATCCAGGCCAGAATTGATTTTGACGGACATTCGGCCTTTGGAAAACATTTTCATCCGGGTGAAGAAATTATCTATGTACTCGAAGGTTCTCTGGAATATGAAGTTGAAGGACAGGCTCCGGTAACTCTAAAAGCAGGTGAAGTTCTGTTTATTCCGGCTGGCGTTGTACATTCTGCTAAAAATAATACCAATCTAAAAGCTTCTGAACTGGCAACGTATGTGGTAGAAAAAGGAAAACCTGTTTTGACCTTGAAGAAATAGGTTTTTGTTTCAGGTTTCAGGTTTCAGGTTTCAAGTTGAAATGAGGATGGTTTAACCGCAAAGGGCGCTAAGGATTTTCGCAAAGAGCGCTAAGTTCTTTTTTTGAGATTAATTGATTGACGATAAGTTCACAAAGCTTTGCGCTCTTTTTAAAGACTTAATAAAAAACATTTCTTGCGTGCTTTGCGGTAAAATAGCAACAGTAAAAAACTTTGTGTCCTTTGCGAAAATCCTTAGCGCTCTTTGCGGTTTAAAAAAACACTACCAAAAGTTCTGTCCGTTTCGCCTTTTACTTTGTCCACTTCACCTTTTTTCTTCTTTAAAAACGACGATTACCGAGATACCTTTGACGAAGAAATTAACTGATAATCAACTAATCAAAAAATAAAAATTATGAAAACTTTATTAAAAAATGCCAAATTAATTTTAATCGCTGTTTTTTCTACAGCTACAGCTTTAGTGAGCGCACAAGCTCCCAAACAAACTATTCAAGTAAACAGTTCACTTGGAACTTTAAAACAAATCAATGCCGGATTATTAAACGTAGGCTATACAGAAGCAGGTCTTTCAAACGGAACTCCGGTTATTCTGCTTCACGGCTGGCCTTATGATATTCACAGCTATGAAGAAGTTGTTCCAATTTTGGTTTCAAAAGGATATCACGTTTATACACCTTATTTAAGAGGATTCGGAACAACAACTTTCCTTTCAAAAGATACTTTTAGAAACGGACAGCAGGCAGCATTAGCAAGCGATATTATTGCTTTTATGGATGCACTGAAAATCGACAAAGCCGTAATTGGGGGTTTCGACTGGGGAGCAAGAACAGCAGTTGTAGTATCTGCACTGTGGCCGGAACGTGTAAAAGGTTTAGTATCTGTAAGCGGTTATTTGGTCGTAAATCTGGAAGCCAACCTAAAACCATTACCTCCAAAAGCAGAACTAGGATGGTGGTACCAGTATTATTTCGCTACCGAAAGAGGAAAATCAGGGTACACCCAAAATACTTATGAGTTTAACAAACAAATCTGGCAGATCGCTTCTCCATTATGGAACTTCAGCAAAGTAGCTTACGATCAGACAGCGAAGTCTTTTGACAATCCTGATCATGTAGCAATCGTAATTCACAATTACAGATGGAGACAATCTCTGGAAGCCGGAGAATCTAAATATGATGTTTTTGAAAAACGTCTGGCGGCTAAACCGGAAATTAAAGTTCCAGCAATCACAATAGGTAGTGACTTTGACGGCGCTTTCGCAGATGGAAAAGCGTATGCTAATAAATTCACAGGAAAATACGAACACAGAATTTTAAAAGGAATTGGCCACAACGTGCCGCAGGAAGATCCAAAAGCATTTGCACAGGCAATTATTGATGTGGACAGCTTGAAATAAATTTCAATTTTTTTTAAAATTCCAAATTCCAATTGCAATATCAAATATCAAAAATCAATAACAATTATAATAATCTAAAATCTAAAATCAACAATCTAAAATTATACATATCATGAACACAAAAGTATTATACACAGGAAAAACGCATACAACAGGTGGTAGAGAAGGAGCTTCTCAAAGTTCAGACGAACAATTGAATATCAAATTAAGCGCACCGGGATCATCACGTCCGGGAACAAATCCGGAACAGTTATTTGCTGCAGGATGGTCGGCTTGTTTTATTGGAGCTTTAGGAATTGCAGCTTCAAAATTGGGAGTTAGACTTCCGGCAGAAACAGCGGTAGACGCAGAAGTTGATTTATGTGTAACCGAAGGCGAATATTCTTTACAGGCTCGTTTAAACATCAGCCTTCCGGGAATTGATCGTGAAAAAGCAGAAGCTTTAGCGGCTCAGGCACATCAGACTTGTCCGTATTCTAAAGCGACAAGAGGAAATATAAACGTAGAGCTTAATATACTTTAATCGCTAAGCTGTCAACCTGCAGGGTTTCTAAAACCTTGTAGGTTTAAAATATTAGACTTAATAAAAATACCTACAAGGTTTTAGAAACCTTGCAGGAATAAAATAAGAATTATGAAAAAGATAAAAATAATAAGTGCTTTTGTGATGTTGTTTTTCTTAACTGGAAACATCATTTTTGCACAAAGCAACCCCGATAAAAAAGGTTTCGCCCTTTTAGAATTATATACATCAGAAGGATGTTCAAGCTGTCCGCCGGCTGATGAATTGTCTGGAAGAATTCAGAACGAATTAAAAGACAAAAATGTTTACGTATTAGCTTATCACGTTGATTATTGGGACAAACAAGGCTGGAAAGATATTTTCAGCAATGCCGATTATACCAAAAGACAATATGATTACGCCAAATTTATGGGTAAAGATCCTATTTATACACCGCAGGTAATCATTAACGGAAAAATAGATTATGTAGGTTCTCAGGAAACAAGTTTAAGAAACGGAATCAAATCGGCACTTGTAAAACCGGCTTTCGCAAATGTAAGTTTAGAAACGAATCAGACAGATAACAATCTTTCTGTAAATTACAATGTAGAAGGAACTTCGAAAAACAGCCGATTGTTTATTGCAGTTATTCAAAAAGAAGCCAAAAGCAATGTAAAAAGAGGCGAGAATGCCAATCGTGTTTTAACGCATTATCAAATCGTTCGTCAGCTTCAGTCGGTTGATTTGTATAAAGTAAAGAAAGGAACAGCAAATATTCATCTGCCTAAAAACTTCAATACACAGGATTTTGAAATTATTGGTTTTGTGCAGGATATGAATTCCGGAGCTATTTTAGGAGCAAAACGTGGTTAAGATTTTGTTTCATACAGATATGAAAAGAATACTTCGTCATATTGTCATTTCGACGTAAGGAGACCCGAGCGATAGCGAATAGGCGAAGCAAACCTCCAAAAGTAACTCCGCACAGAATGTTCGCCAATCTTTGTAGAGCTTCTCGCGGAGATTTCTCCTTACGTCGAAATGACATTACTTTGGCTGAATTTTCAATCTTCGAGAAATAATTTTTTCAAAATAAACCTATCTTTGACAGTCAGGATAACCAAACAAAAACAAATATGGAAAAAGCAAAACGTTTTCAGGTTTCGCTCAAAGTCATTTGGGGAAGTTCTATTGCACTTGCCATTATGGCTTCAATTCCCAAATTATTCGACGCCGATTCTACACCTGGAGACCTTATAATAAATTCTTCAATTACGCTCTTGTTTTCCCTTTTTATATGGTATTACAATATTTACAGCCTGCCAAAATTCTCTTCACAGAGAACCAATAAAAGCCTTTTTAACTGGAGACTTTTGCTGAGTGTTGTAATGGGTATTCTTTTGATGGTAATCCTGGTAATTGCCCATCAGGAGCTTTTTCAGGTTTCAAAAATGGATGCGCCGATTATGTTTGAACTTCGGGGTGTCTTGATCAATTTGATTGTTTATATGTTTCTTCATCTTCTTTTTCAGAATTACCAAACCCAGCAAATGGGAGTTGAACTGGAACGTACCAAAGCGTTAAATCTGGGTGCGCAATACGAATTACTGAAACAGCAGGTTAATCCGCATTTTTTGTTTAACAGCCTAAATACCCTTAAATCGATGGTGGATATGCAGGATCCGCAGAGTTCTGATTTTATCCTGAAATTGTCTGATTTTTATCGTTTTACGCTAGAAAGCCGAAAACTGGATTTAATTTCCCTAAAAGAAGAACTTCAGATTTTAGATTCGTATGTTTATTTGCTGAAAGCCCGCTTTGAAGACGGATTTGATGTTGTAAAAGAAATAGATTCTAAACAATACGATTGTGCAATTCCGCCTTTTTCACTTCAGTTATTGGTTGAAAACTGTATAAAACACAATGTTGTTTCGCTTGATAAACCTTTGCAGATAAAATTATATACCGAGAATGATTTTCTAGTTATCGAAAACCCAATTCAGCTTAAACGCGGTACCTTGTCTACCGGAGTTGGACTGAATAATATCAATCAGCGTTTTCAGCATTTGGTTCACAAAGAAATTGAAATTGATAAAACCGAAACCCTTTTTAAAGTTAAAATACCACTAATTTATGACTATCATAATAATTGAAGATGAAGTAAAGACGGCCAAAGCACTTGGCCAGCTTATTTTGAGTATTCGTCCGGATGCTCAGATTTTATCGTACATACAAAGTATTGACGGTGCTGTGAGTTATCTTTTAGAAAACGATCAGCCCGATTTGATTTTTATGGATATTCAGCTGGCAGACGGATTAAGTTTTGAAATCTTTAAAAACGTTGAGGTTTTATCTCCGGTTATTTTCTGCACTGCTTTTGATGATTATGCAATTGATGCTTTTAAATCAAACGGAATTGATTATGTACTGAAACCTTTTTCAAGAGAAAGCATTTCGCAGGCCATTAAAAAAGCGGGCGAGTTGAAAAACTTCTTCCAAAGAAATAAAAAAATGATGCCCGATTTTGATTATCTTCTGACCAGAACGGGAGAGAACAAAGGGAAAAGCAGTTTTTTGGTTTTCAAAAACAATAAATACCAGACTATTTTAACCGAAAATATTGCTTTTTTCTACATCAAAAATGAAACTCCTACGATTGTCACTTTTGATAAAACCGAATATCAAATCACACAATCTCTCGATGAGGTGCATAAATTATTATCGCCAATTCAGTTCTTTAGAACCAACAGACAATATCTGGTAAATTTCTCAGCCATACGAGAAGCTGAACATTATTTTTCAAGAAAATTAATCATCAAATTAACCATTCCAACCGAAGAAAAATTATTGGTAGGGAAGGAAAAGGCGACCGCTTTTTTGAGCTGGCTGGAGAATCGTTGATTGTATTTAACCGCAAAGAACGCTAAGTTTTTTTGAGCTGTAGTTTTTATAAAAATGCAAAGAACGCAAAGCTATATCAATAAGCTTTGCGTTCTTTTGAATATTCTTTTTGCACAGATCGTAAGAACAAAAAACTTTGTGTCCTTTGCGTAAATCCTTGTGTTCTTTGCGGTTAAATCAAACCCAACCGAAGAAAAATTATTGGTAGGGAAGGAAAAGGCGACCGCTTTTTTGAGCTGGCTTGAAAACCGTTAAATATATTTAACCGCAAAGCACGCAAAGATTTTTAAGTAAGATTTATATAAAACGCAAAGTTCGCAAAGCTATATTTAAACTTTGCGAACTTTGCGTATATACTTGTGAACTTTGCGGTTAACTTGAAGCCTGAAACTAAATTTTAGAAGGAGGCATTCCAAATTGCTTTTTAAACGCAAATGAAAAATGCGATAAATCTTCAAATCCCACTTCCAGATATACTTCAGATGGAGTTTTTCCTCTTTCTTTAATTTGATAATACGCTTCCTGTAGTCTTTTTTGTAACAGCCATCGACTTGGTGAATTATCGAATATACGTTGGAAATCTCTTTTAAAAGTTGCCAGACTTCTTCCCGTTAAATAGGCAAAGCGATCGAGCTGAACATTAAAATGGAAATTCTTTTTCATAAAAGCTTCCAGATCAATTTTTCCGGGTTCGCTGAAATCGAATAAAATATCTTTCAGCTCAGGATTACATTGCAGTAAGATGGTAATTGCTTCGTTTACTTTTAGGTTTTGAAGTTCTTTATTAATTAACTGGTCTTCGTTGATGTATGGAATCAGCGAATTCATAAAACTTTTAAGCAGGGAAGTTTCTTTTAACTGAAAAACCGTTTCAGTTTCAGGACTTTTTATCAGATTCGTTTTTTGATTGTACTGAATAGAATAATCCCGAAGGGCCTGCTGGCTTAAATAAATCGAAATAGACTGAAAAGCCACATTAGGATCGGGCTGTTTGATAAATTTAATAAGCTGGTTTCTTCTTATAAATCGGAAATCTCCAGGATTAAAAATATATTCTTTACTGCCGTTGTTCAAAGTCAGTATTCCCGAAATCTGAAAACTCAAAACATGTTCAGCAGCAAACTGCTCGCCCTCTCTGTTTTGGGAGTGATAACAGGAATAAGCAATAGGCGATGTTTTTTGAGTTGATTTTGAAGTATCCATATCACAAATTTATAAAAAATCAAACAGCACCTTGCGATAGAAGATGCTGTTTAAATTGTATAGAAAAATTTTTACGCAGATTTCAATGATTAAACATTGAATTTTGTCATTGAAATTGCCAGTGCTTTTTATTTCTTGCTAGTATACCATTTTCCTTGTCCGGAATCATAAAAACTTCCGGAATCTTCATGATCTGTAGATAAACTTACATTCATCCATTTTTCCATTTCCTCGGTTCTGGCTTCGTCGGCATTTTTTAAAATTGTGATGGCTTCGCTTCCTAAAACAAGATGCATTGGCGGATTAGGATGAGAAACCAAATCAACCATAACTTTTGCAGCTTTTTCAGGATCACCAACCGGAACAAAATTGCCGCCTTTAAAAAAATCACTACGCTGTTTGACCATTTCATAACCTTCAATTTCTTCTGCATAAGTCATGGAAGCGCCTGCCCAATCGGTACGGAATCCGCCTGGTTCTACGCTGGTAACAAAAATACCAAGCGGTGCAACTTCTTTGGCCAAAGCTTCGGTAAAACCGCCTAAACCAAATTTAGCCGCCTGATACATCGTTAAACCAGGATTTCCAACACGTCCGCCAACAGAACTAATTTGTAAAATACGTCCTGATTTTTGTTTTCTCATAATTGGAAGTACGGCACGCGTAACCTCAATTGGTGCAAATAAATTAGTTTCTAACTGACTGCGGACTTGTTCCTGTGTGTACGCTTCTGCAGCGCCAATGATTCCGAATCCTGCATTGTTTACCAATACATCAATACGGCCAAAATGCGTTACAGCTTTATTAACTGCGTCATGAATCTGATCATAATTATTTACATCTAATGCTAAAGGCAGAATTTGATCGTTATATTTTTCTTTTAAATCAGCTAACTGATTAATGTCTCGCGCAGTTGCAGCAACTTTGTCACCGATGTTTAATACTGCTTCGGTAAGATTACGACCTAATCCGCGAGAGCTTCCTGTGATAAACCATATTTTATTCATTGTAATTGTGTTTTAAATTCTTTACAAATTTACGTCGGGAGAAAGCTTTGTTAGTTTGTTGAAAAGCTCAAGTTAGTTTGTTTTGAAGTTCAAAGTAATAGAGGATTTGGTTTACTAATAACAGAATCTCGCAAAGACGCAGAGACGCTAAGTTTAATTTTCTTTGCATCTTCGCGCCTTCGCGAGATTTAAAAAAAGAAGAAGCTTAATTTTCTTCAGAAACATTAATAGTATAAGATGCTGTATATAATCTTCTAAACATAGCATAAGTTACACTTACCATCACAAAAGCAATAATTGCATCGATAGTTGCCGGGAAACCTAATACAACTAATTTTGAAAAGAAGGCGAAAATAATGTCGAAAAATACTCCCGCAAATACCCATTCTTTTAATCGTAATAATTTGTTTGGAATTAAAAGCGTAATAACTCCCGAAATTTTCATAACTCCCAAGATGTAAATAAAATGTGCAGGATAACCCAAAAGCTGTGTAATTTCCCAAACCAGTTTGTTGGTTGTTAATTCAAAAAAACCGCTGGCACCAAACCATAAAGAAGTTAAAATAATTCCTGTCCAATAAATAATTTTTGTTGTTTTTGCATTCATGATTTTAAATTTTAAGTTGTTAAACAGGACAAAATTGCGTCAACAGCGATCGATTTCATATCACAAATTAGGTGAAACGGACAAAACGATTTCTGAAACAGACAATCCAAAAGTTCATCTGATTTTATAACTTTACCAAACCGAATTACTTTTATTTTGATGATGGAAGCCAAAGCCATTTTGCAAGAACATATTGCCAAAACCGTCTCGCTCACACAAGATGAGTTTGATTACTTTTATTCCCACTTTAAACCATTGTCTTTTAAAAAAGGACAAACGATTATAAGTACGGGAGATAAAGTAAACTGTGAGTATTTTGTAATTTCCGGCTGTTTAAAAACTTTCTTTATTAATGATGAAATCAAAATGTATATCCTTCAGTTTGCCATGCCAACCTGGTGGGCTTCTGATTATAATGCGCTTTACAACCAGACTCCAGCTTCTATAAATGTCGATTGTATAACAGATGCTGAGGTTTTATGCCTTTCGAATGAAGACCGCGAAAAACTCTGCGCTGAATTTCATCAGATAGAACATTTCTTCCGTTGGAGAACCAATAAAGGATATATCGCGACTCAAAAACGTCTGTTGTCATTTATGAATAATAATGTCAAAACACGTTACGAAGAACTTTTGGCATTATATCCACAATTGTACAATCTCGTTCCAAAGCATTTAATTGCAGCTTATCTGGGCGTTTCCAGAGAAACCTTAAGCCGGCTTCATAATTCTTGATTTGTCTCATTTCGGACAAAGGAAGAAAATGAGAAATAAACTTAGCCGCTTAGCCTCTTAGTAACTTAGAAGCTAAAAAAAAAACAGTGATCTACATCACGTAACCAATCTTTATAACCGCCGTTCCTTTGTATTGTACTTTTAAATACAATAAAAATGGAAACAATAAATTATACTATCGTAAGCTCACAAAGCAGAATCGATTGGACCGGAAGAAAAGTAACCGGTGCACACAATGGTACAATTGGTATCAAAAATGGTAATTTCATCTTAAACGGTGGAAAAATAAAAGGTGGAAATGTTGTTATCGATACAACTTCTATAAAAATTCTGGATGTGACAGATCCGGCAACGAATACTCAATTTGCAGGACATCTTGCATCTGATGATTTTTTCTCTATCGAAAAATTTCCAACTGCATCTTTTGAAGTTTTAAACGTAAAAGAGCTTCCAAATGGTAATTTTCATCTTGAAGGAAACTTAACCATTAAAGACATCACGCATCCTGCAGGATTTGAAGTGTCGCTTCAAAATCATTCAAATGGTATTTCACTTGCAGGGAAATTAATTATCGATCGTACCAAATACGACATTAAATTTCGTTCTGGAAATTTCTTCAAAGATTTGGGAGACACTTTAATCTACAACGACTTTGAACTTGATTTTAATATCAATGCCGAAGCTGTTTTTTCAGGACAATCTCAAAACTAAAAATCATGCCTTATGTAAAGCTCGAATTGACTCGTGAGGGCGTTACCCGCGAGCAAAAACAGAAACTAATAAGCGGTATTACCGATTTAATTACCGAAGTATTAAACAAAGACCCGCATTTAACCCATGTAGTAATTCAGGAAATTGAATTAGACGACTGGGGGTACGCAGGAGAACAAGTATCAGTATTAAGAGAAAAAGGCATAACAGCCGATAAAAAATAAACATCATGAAAAAACAAACTATAATCGTTACCGGAGCAGCATCTGGTATAGGAAAAGGAATTGCTAAATATTTTTTAGACAGAGGCGATAATGTAGTCATCAATTCACTAACAGAAAGTGCATTAGAAAAAACGTTCAACGAATTTGGAGCAGGAAGCAATCTTGCAAAATTTGCCGGAGATGTAAGCGATAAAAACACAGGCGAACAACTGGTAAAAATTGCTTTAGAGAAATTTGGTTCGGTCGATGTATTAATTAATAATGCAGGAATTTTTGCCAGTAAACCTTTTTTAGAAGTCGATGAAGCGTATTTAGACAGCTTTTTAAAAACCAATCTAAAAGGAACTTATTTTACTACACAATCTGTAATACCGCAAATGCTTAAACAACAAGGCGGAGTAGTAATAAACATAGGAACACCATTAGTGAATCATGGTTTGGGCGGATGGCCCGCAACAGCGCCAATTGCCAGTAAAGGAGCAATACATGCATTGACCATTCAGTTAGCAGCCGAATTTGGTAAAAAAAATATCCGTGTTAATACTGTTGCTCCCGGAGTAATTCGTACACCAATGCACGGCGATAACGCAGATCAAAGTGCCGGTTTGCATTTATTAAACAGAGTAGGAGAGATTGATGATGTTGCCGAAATGGTTTACACAGTTGCCAAAAGCAATTTTATTACAGGCACTATTATCAATGTTGATGGCGGAAAAGGCGCCGGACACAATTTAAATTAAATGAAAACTATTTTATTAACTGCTTTTATGCTTTGGACTTTCCAGAGCATAAAAGCTCAAAATACAGAAAAAATGGAAAATCAAATAGAAATTCAGAAGATTACCGATGTAATAGAAAACTATTATTTTAAAGGTATTTATGAAGGAGATGAACTATTGCTTGGAAAAGCTTTTCAACCGGGAACACTGCTTTTTGGAGATATAAAAGGCGAGCCTTATTTTAAAACCGTTGATTTATATTTAAACGGCATAAAAAACAGACAAAGTCCTAAAGATTCCGGTAAACCTTTTAAAGGTGAAATTCTGCATATAAGTGTTGTAAATTCTATAGCTGTGGCAGAATTAAATGTTAAAATGTACGACTTTAATTATCGGGATTTTTTATCTTTCCATAAGATAAACGGACAATGGCTTATTGTCAATAAAATGCTGACAGATACAAGCAGATAATTTAAAATTTTAAGCAATGTGGTACAATACAAAAGCTAAAGAATTATTAGGAATCGATTATCCAATTCTGCAGGGACCTTTTGGAGGAAATCTATCTACAGTTAAACTGACAGCAGCGGTTTCTAATGCTGGCGGATTAGGCGGATACGGAGCTTATACCAATAGTCCGCAGGAAATATACGAAATAGACAAACAGATAAAAGCGGCCACCAATAAGCCGTATAATATTAACCTTTGGGTGTCTGATCATGATATTCCCGAAGGAGGTTTAATCGATGAACAGTTTGAGAAAACAAAAGCTCTTTATAAACCCTATTATGATGAAGCCGGAATTCCATTACCTGAAAAACCGGTACCTTTTCAATCCCGATTTGAAAATCAGTTAGAAGTTATTTTAGACATTCGGCCAAAAGTTTTCAGTTTTATGTTTGGCGTGCCTTCAGACGATGTTCTGGAAAAATGCCGTCAATTAGGGATTGTAACCGTAGGCGCTGCCACGACTCTCGACGAAGCTGTTTTTCTGGACAGCAAAGGAGTAGATATGATTATTGCTTCGGGTTTTGAAGCAGGCGGTCACAGACCTTCATTTTTAAAAGATGCAGAATCATCTGTAACCGGAACTTTTGTTTTATTACAGTTAATGCGCGAGAAAATTAAAACGCCTATTATTGCCGCAGGAGGAATTGCAGACGGAAAAGGAATTGCCGCCGCCTTAACTTTAGGCGCAAGTGCAGCGCAGATAGGAACGGCTTTTTTAGCTACAGATGAATCAAACGCTTTACCTGTTCATAGAGAAATGCTGTTTTCTGATGCAGCAAAATACACAACACTTTCACGTGCTTATACCGGAAGACTCGGACGTGGAATAACAAGCCGTCTTGCAAAAGATATTATAGGGAAAGAATCCAGTATTTTGCCTTTTCCGCTTCAGACTACTTTTATTGCACCGCTTAGAAAAGCCGCAATCGAACAGCAAAAATGGGATATGATTTTATTTTGGGGCGGGCAGATTTCTCCTATTTTAAAACACACTAAAGCTTCTGCCTTAATGAATGCTTTAATTGAAGAAACAACAGCTTATTTTGAAGCGTTGAAATCGTAAATATATTTCGCTTCTCAGAAGCTCTTTTTTCTTAATCATTAATAAATTTCTATAAAATATTAAGCCCTTCCAGGGCTTCTTTAATTTTGTTATGTCGCTTCTCTGAAGCTCTTTTTCTTAAATCATTAATAAATTTCTATAAATATTAAGCCCTTCCAGGGCTTCTTTAATTTTGTTATGTCGCTTCTCTGAAGCTCTTTTTTCTTAAATCATTAATAAATTTCTATAAATATTAAGCCCTTCCAGGGCTTTGTAAATTTACTCCAAAGGAGTTAAATATTGGTAATTCTATAGATGTTTAATCTGCAAATTTACTCCGGAGGAGTTAAATATCTATAGAAATAGAGAATTGATATCAGAAAATAAGCCCCAGCGGGGCGGCACATTTTTATTACAATACACCCATTTCAAAATATAAATGGGTTTTGTTATATATATATCAATTACCATATTTGTTGAACTAAACGAATGAATTTTCATTATAAAACACTCGGTTTGTCAAATTTATGATTTTTATTAATTTGTTTAAAAACTGCTGTTTATGATGTTTTAAATAACCTTTTATCAAAAAAATAAAAAAAAGTTATTTTATACTTGACTAATTCGGTAGAATTAATATATATTTGTATCGCAGAAAATTTATATAATGATACTTATCCAGAAAGACTGAGGGAATAGGCCCTGTGAAGTCTTAGCAACCTGTTGCCGAATAAGGTGCTAAATCCTTCCGTTTTTGCGGACAGATAAGAAAGATTTTTTCAGAAAATCTGTTTAAGATCATCCATATTAAAATGTATTAAAATGAAAACAGAATCGACTTTATACGCAGGATACGAACTTTTGAATTTAATTTTCGAACAAAATAGTCTGGCCGTTTTCCGAATGCGAAAGCATTAATTCTCTCTTAGATTTCCTTTTTTAATACCATATACTAATGGCTTTTGGTCATTGGTCCGAAATTCTTTTGTCTAATCTAAAAACTAAAAATAACATGAAAAAAATACTATTGGGGCTTGTTGTACTTCTTGGAGTTGTTCAAACTCAGGCTCAGGAAAATAATTTACAATTAAAAGGAACTGTTACAGATACTGTGGCGCAATATGTTTATCTGCAAAAATTCCACAATAAAATGTTTACCACTATTGATTCGGTAAAAGTAAAAGACGGAAATTTCAGTTTTAAGACAAAAGTAAAAACGCCAGAGTTATACGGACTAAGCGTTAATAAAGATAGTTCACCGTTATATATTTTTCTTGAAAAAGACCCAATTACAGTAAAACTAAGTCCAAAGAAGTATTATACAGCTTCTGTAGTCGAAGGTTCTGCTTCTCAGGATTTGTTTGAAACGTACAAAAAATCGAAAGATGTAGAAATCAGCAAATTCATTACAGAAAACCCAAAATCGATTGTTTCTGCTTATGTATTATACAGAAACTGGTCTTACAGACTGTCTCCGGAACAAATCACACAAAATATTGCTTTGCTTGATAAAAGTCTTCAAAGTACCACTTATGTAAAAGAATTAAAAGAACTGGCTGTCGTATTAGATGGTTTAGCGGTTGGTAAAAAAGCTCCAGATTTCACGGCCAATGATCCTCAGGGAAAGCCAGTTCGTTTTTACGATAATCTAAAAGGTTACACATTAGTTGATTTTTGGGCTTCTTGGTGCGGACCGTGTCGTAGAGAAAACCCAAATATTGTAGCCGCCTATAAAGAATTTCATGATAAAGGATTCAATATAATTGCAATTTCATTAGACAAAAAGAAAGAAAACTGGATTAAAGGCATTCAGGATGATAATTTAACATGGACACACGTTTCTGATTTGCTTTTTTGGAATAGTGCTGTTGCCAAATTATACGGTGTAAGAGCTATTCCTGGGAATTATTTAGTGGATTCAAAAGGAATAATCGTTGCTAAAAACCTTCACGGAGAAGAATTGCAAAATACACTAAAAACGCTTTTAGAGAATAAAATTTAAGAAAGAAAAAATACACAATCTTGTCATCCTGATGTAAGGACGAAAATTTCTCCTTTGTCGAAAGGACAAGATTGAATAATACAATTAGTTAATTTAAAATGATAAAGGAAATGAATGCTATTGAGCCAACAACAAAACCAACAGAATCTGAGTGTTATTTTTCTAAATTTAGAGAAAATACAGTAGGAATTGATCATACTTTCGAATCGGTTTACGGAGAACAAAATCTGGTATATGCAGACTGGGTTGCCAGCGGAAGATTATATCACCCGATAGAGGATATTATGCTCAATAAAATTGGTCCAATGATTGCCAATACGCATTCGCTTTCAAGTCAAACAGGAAAAACTTCTACGTATGCTTATCAGCATGCGAGAGATATTATTAAAAAGTCGGTTAATGCCAATGAATCGGATGTTTTGGTAACAACCGGAAGCGGCATGACGGCTGCTTTATCAAAATTGCAGCGTATTATGGCATTGCGAACAAAATCAGATCTTGACAAACCTGTAGTTTTTATCACGCACATGGAACATCATTCTAATCAGGTTTCGTGGTATGAAACAAATGCTGAGGTTGTGATTCTGCCTCCGGATGAAAACAATTTAGTCGATCCAAAAGTTCTTTCTCACGTAATTAAAAAATATGCAGACCGAAGCATAAAGATTGGCTCTTTTACCGCTTGTTCTAATGTTACGGGAATTATCACACCTTATCATGAACTGGCAAAAATTATGCATCAAAACGACGGGCTTTGTTTTGTTGATTTTGCTGCGTCGGCGCCGTATGTTAAAATCGATATGCATCCCAAAAATCCCGAAGAACAATTAGATGCAATTTTCTTTTCGCCTCATAAATTTTTGGGCGGACCGGGAACCTGCGGTATTTTGGTTTTTAATGAAAAATTATACCAGTCTGATTTTCCTGATAATCCGGGCGGAGGAAATGTAAAATGGACTAATCCGCTTGGGAAATACTGTTACAGCGATGTAATAGAAGTAAGGGAAGACGGTGGAACTCCGGGATTTCTGCAGGTTATTAGAACAGCTTTGGCTTTGGAATTAAAAGAGCAGATGGGAGTAGAGAATATCAAAAACAGAGAAAAAGAACTACTTGATCTTTGTTTTTCAAGACTTCAAAAAATACAGGGATTATCAATTTTAGGAGATTTAATAACAGAGCGTATAGGCTGCGTTTCTTTTGTAATTGAAGATATTCATTATAATTTGATCGTAAGACTTTTAAATGATCGTTTTGGGATTCAGGTTCGTGGCGGCTGGTCTTGTGCGAGTACATATGCACATTATCTTTTTAATATCAATGAAAAGAAATCGGCAGAAATTACTAATGAATTATTACAGCGAAATCAAGCCAATAAACCGGGCTGGGTTCGTTTGTCTCTGCATCCTATTATGAGTAACGAAGAACTTTTTTATATCTGCGATGCGATTGAGAAAATAGCTTTAAACTATAAAAAGTGGAAGAAAGATTATATTTATAATCCGGTTTCTAATGAATTTGAAAATCCTGAAATTAAAGATAGTATTGCAAATGAAGTAAATGATTGGTTTAAGTTGTCTTCAGGAATTAATAATGCAAATCAATACATATGAAAACAATTCCAAGACGAATCGTAACAGGTTTACGAAACGGCAAATCAATTATCGAAAAAGACGAAATTGTTAGGAATGTATCTGAACATTTTCCCGGTTTGATCATTTCAGATATTTGGTCAACAGACACTACTCCTACAGGTTTTGAAGAAAAAATAATCGAAAACACAGCTTTTCCAAATACACCAAAAAATGGAAGTTATTTTCGTTATGTGCAGATTCCGCCTGATAAAGATTTAGGAATAGAAACACCTAAAGGTCAGCCTCATCCGCTAATGCATCAAACTAATACTTTAGATTACATCGTCATTTTGTCAGGAGAGATTTATTTGATTTTGGATCAAGAAGAAACGCTTTTACAAGCTGGCGATATTGTAATTCAAAGAGGCACAAATCATGCATGGAGTAATAAATCAGATTCGCCTTGTATACAATTGGCGATTTTAATTGATGCCAAAAAAGAAGAATAATTTTAGATAAATCGATATAGTAATCTACTATTTTGATAGGTTAATAAAAGTTTTGTGTTTTTTACATAAAAATTAAAATTATCTGTTTAAATTTGCAACCGCAATGAGAAACAAGAACCAGAATTTGAATTATTATTATAGCTGCAGTATGATGTGCTGTGTTACTGCTATGAAATTCAATGATCTGGCTTATATATAAATAAATACGATTTATTTCAAAAAGCCTTTCATGAAGATTTGAAAGGCTTTTTTGTTTTTAAACTTGAATTTGAACAAATGATTGAATTAAAAAATGTTACCAAAACTTTTCACCAGAAAGACAGAATTGTTTCTGCTTTGTCTGATGTTTCGCTAAAAGTACCTGTTGGGAAAATTTTTGGCGTAATTGGAACTTCGGGAGCAGGAAAAAGTACACTGATTCGATGTGTAAACCTTTTGGAAAGACCAACATCCGGAGAAATTATTGTAGACGGTAAAGCTCTGTTAAAGCTTTCAAATGCAGAATTAGCAATTGAAAGAAGACAGATTGGAATGATTTTTCAGCATTTTAACCTGCTTTCGTCACGAAATGTATTTCAAAATGTGGCTTTTCCGCTTGAATTGACAGGAACTCCAAAAAGCGAAATCAAAACACGTGTTTTAGAATTATTAAAATTGGTTGGTTTAGCAGAAAAAGCATACGATTATCCGGCGAGTCTTTCGGGTGGACAAAAACAAAGAGTAGCCATTGCAAGAACTTTGGCTAATAATCCAAAAGTTTTGTTGTGTGATGAAGCTACAAGCGCGCTCGATCCTGCAACAACGCGTTCGATTTTAAATTTACTGAAAGACATTAACCGTCGATTAAATATTACGGTTTTATTGATTACACACCAAATGGAAGTTGTAAAATCAATTTGTGATGAAGTAGCGGTAATCAGCCACGGAAAATTAATCGAGCAGGGAAGTGTAGGAGAGATTTTTGCCGATCCAAAACATGAACTGACAAAAGAATTTATTTCGTCGTCTCTGCATTTGGAAATTCCGAGCGTTTATGAAGAAAAGTTACAAAAAGAAGATAACGGAAGCTTAAATCCGTTATTAAAGCTGGAAATGACCGGAAAATCAGTTAATGAGCCTGTTATTTCAGAAGTTTCAAGACTATTCGATACCAACTTTAAAATCGTAAGCGCACAAATGGATCAGGCCGGTGAAGTTAATTTTGGTGTTATGTTGATTGAATTATCAGGAAAACGCGAGAATTATGATGCGGCGATTCAATATTTTATTTCAAAACATATTAAAACAGAAATTATAGGTTATGTCTGATACATTTATAGATTTATTGTTAAAAGGAACTTGGGAAACCATTGTCATGACTTTTGTATCGGGCTTTTTTGGTTTCGCAATCGGACTTCCAACAGGAGTTTTGCTTTTCCTTACCCGAAAAAATCAAATACTGGAACAGCCGGTTTTAAACAAAACATTATCGGTTTTGGTAAACATTTTTCGTTCTATTCCGTTCATCATTTTGATCGTTTGGATGATTCCGTTTACACGAGCAATTGTTGGAACTTCGATTGGAGTAAGTGCTGCTTTAGTTCCGTTAAGTATTGGCGCGGCACCGTTTATTGCCCGTTTGGTTGAAAACAGTTTATTAAGTCTTCCTTCGGGATTAATTGAAGCGGCAAGAGCCTTAGGTGCAACACCTTTCCAGATTGTATATAAAGTTTTACTTCCGGAAGCTTTGCCTTCTTTAATAAACGCAGCATCGATTACTTTGATTACACTTGTAGGTTATTCTGCAATGGGCGGTGCCGTTGGAGCAGGTGGTTTAGGTCAGGTTGGTTATCAATATGGATATATTGGTTATGATGCTGTAATTATGAATTCAGTTTTGATTTTATTAGTCATTCTGGTATTTCTAATTCAGTTTGCCGGAGATGCTTTATCGAAACGATTTGATCATAGATAGAATTTAGTTAATTGTTGATGCGGATGATTTTTTATTAAAATATAGATTAAAATAAATAGAATGTTATGAAAATAAATTTTTTGAAAACGGCTGGAGTTTTGGCTTTGGCGCTTGTTTTATCAAATTGCGGAAAGAGCAAAAATAATGATCCTCATTTCATAAAAGTGGGTGTGGCTTCGGGACCAGAATTAAAAGTTGCAGAAGCAGCAAAAAAAGTTGCCAAAGAAAAATTTGGATTAGAAGTTGAACTGGTTTCTTTTAACGATTATGTGATTCCAAATGAAGCTTTAAGCCAAGGCGATATCGATGCGAATGCTTTTCAGCATAAACCGTATTTGGATGAACAGTCTAAACAGCGTGGTTACAAATTAGCTATTATTGGTAATACATTTGTTTACCCAATTGCAGGATATTCTAAAAAAATCAAATCGCTTGCTGAACTGCAAAATCAAAGTACAATCATTATTCCAAATGACCCAACAAACGGTGGGCGTTCGTTATTGCTTTTGCAGAAAAACGGTTTATTAAAACTAAAAGAAAATGTGGGTTTATTACCTAAAGTAACAGATATAGTAAGTAATCCTAAAAACCTAAAAATATTAGAATTAGAAGCGCCTCAATTACCTCGTGCATTAGATGATGCAAATGTTTCTATAGCTATTATTAACAATACTTTTGCCTCTGCAGCAGGATTGGTTCCGTCACGCGATGCTTTGTTTGTAGAAGATAAAGATTCGCCTTATGTAAACTTAGTTGTAAGCCGAGAAGACAATAAAAATGAAGAAAAAGTAAAACAGTTTTTACAAGCTTTTCAATCTCCAGAAGTAGAAAAAGCAGCAGAACGCGAATTTAAAGGCGGTGCTGTGAAAGGCTGGTAATTTTTAATAGAGAATTAGAAGTTATGAATTGACTTTTGACCATAAATAACATTGGTTGATAAAGAAAGACAGATGAAAAAATAATCATCTGTCTTTTTTATTGATAGGCATTTTAGGTCTAAATTTATGGCTCCTGGCTTATAACTTTTAGCCTTTTAAACTCATCTTCAATTTCTTTTTGAAGTTCATTTAAATATTCGCTGTCAAAAGGTGCTCCGCAGTCTTCACTGTCTGTGTGATGAACTAATTTATCATTTAAGAAATAATATCGCGTTTCTGTTATTACCGCTTTTTTGAGATCGAAAAACTCTGTGTCGTTATTGCTTTTCATGGCGATAGAGTCATAAAAAACAGGGCGATTGTATTGATAAAACTTGTCAAAAACAAAAGATAATTTTTCGTTTGATAAGTGATATACCGTTATTTTCTGGAAGGTTTCTCCTAAATAATGCGTAGTAATTTTTTCCAGTTTTCCGTTCTTGTAATACAATTTAGCTTCACCGCCTTCGGCAGTATCCATAAGATTTGAGGATTTAATTTCCGCCCATTTTTTTATGGAATTAATTCGTTTAGAATTTTCAAGAACGGGTTCTAAACGCTGTTTTAAATCATCATTTAAATAAATGGTATCATGAGAAGCATTTTCGGCTGACAATTTTGAATTGAAAGCCGAATTGCAACTTACAAGCATCAGCATCATGATAATAATAAAAAGGTATTTCAAAATGCTTTTCATGATGTATGTGTTTTAGAATTTTTTGTACTCAACGCCATGTTTATCGGCATAAGGCAAAAGAAGATTCATTACATTCTTGTATTTTTTGTCCAGTTCGACGCCTTTGGTATCGTCAAGTTTTCTGGCTGCGAGATCAATTTCTTCATCGGATTTTCCGTCATCGATCATTTTTGCAATTTTAGGAAAATCATCATTTTGAACTTTCTGTGCATATTCAAACATGTCGATGGCCGCTTCGATAATAGGTTTGGTTTCATCGGTTTTATCAAGCGCATTAATTTTCTTGATATCTTCTTTAAAAGTGGCGCCATAGTAAAAATTAACGGCTTCTACACAAGTCGATGAGCGCATTGTTTTTTTGTCATCGGCAAGTGTCTGTAGAGATCCGTTGGCTTTCATTTGTCGGTATTCTTTAAAAACGCGTTCAAAGCTCGAAGGAATTTTATTGGCATTTAATCCAATAAGCTGAAAAACTCTGTCCGGCGAATTATCAGTAAAAAAACTACATGAAAAAAATAGGGTTGATATAAATAATAAGGCGAATATTTTGTGAATTTTCATATATAAATAATTAAAGTTAAACGCTTTGAACAGAGTCGATCATGTTGTAAATTACAGCTAAAATATGGTTTTCATATTGGGCTTGTTTTTGATCGCTTTTTTTGCCGGAACTAAAGTTTTCACTAATAAAATAACTTTTAATAAATTGACTTTTTTTAGCGCCTAAACTGTAATGCCAGCTTCCCATTTCGGAACTTACAAAGATAACTGCTTCATTTAATTTCATAATTTTTTTATTAGAAAAGAAAGGAACCATTCTGTAAATCGAATTGTTTTGGCGGTCAAAGGTGTAACGAATTCCCGCACGGACATAAATATCATACAAACTGTGCAGAATTCCGTAGGCAGATAAAACAAATAGAGAATGATACCAAACTTGATTCAGTATTCTTGCAAACAACGGAAGTGCAATCGCGATAACAACAGTACCGTAGAAAAACCACTGCGATATTTTTTTACGCGGTTTTGCAGGCTCAAACGAAAATGAACTGCTGGTTTCTTTTATATTGTATTTTTCACGAATGTTCATTGCTTAGTAAAATTTCGTCAATTTCGTTAGCTATTTTCTGCATTGATTTACTTGTCATGCCTTGTGCAATTGCGGCTTCTTTTTGTTTTCCGTCTTTTAAATAACAAATAATCAAATAGGTATTGGTCGTTATAAAGTATTGCTTCATTCGAACCAATTTAAAGCTTTGAAAATCTTCAAAAGGAATTTCAACACGTTTACCAATTAATCCCACTTTCACGACAAATTCTTTTTCATCCATGTCAATGAGAACCAGTTTTGACCAGATTGAAATAAAGCAAACAACAGCCAGAATACCAAAAAACCAACTTACTATAGGTTCTTTAATCCGCACGCCAAGAATAGTTAATCCAAGCAATGCCAAACAAACCATCAGTAAAAAAACATAATCACGTTTCATTGTATATTGATTTCCGATTGCTGTAAAATATTTCAAATTGTTCATTTTAATCCGTTTTTTTATTATTCAATTTTTATGCCGTCAATAATAAGCAAATTACAGTAAAAAGAAAAATAAGAACTAGAATAATCTCCGGTAAGCTGATCGCTTAATGCGTCTAATTTGGCTGCTTTAAACTCAATTTTTCTGGTTGGTGTTTTTCCATACGTATCTACCATTGTAATTTGCCCGTCAAGACCATTTTTGCTGCCGGCAACCGCGCGAAGTAAATTAATGTCCTGTTTTTCCATATCAATGTTTAAATAATAACTTCTGTTATCGGTTTTATCTTCAGGATCTTTATAATTGGCTCCTTTGGTAAAAGATATCGTTGCAGAACGCAAAGGAACAGTCAGCATTTTGTTTCCGTCTTTTACAGAAATTTCAATTTTGGTACGTTTTTCATCAATTTGTCCAAACGAAATTTGAGTTAAAAAACAAAAGCAGATTAATAATAATGAAAGTATTTTCTTATTCATAATAAAAGGGATTTTAAAATTATTTTACACTACAAGATTACTTCATGAACAATCTATTAACAATTACAAATTTGTAAACGGAGCATTTAGATTTTTATTTGGTTAATTCTGAAATATATCAGGAATAACGGGCTTTTAAGAGTTTCAATAAGATGTTCTGAGTAAGGATTTTATAGCGTAAAAAGCCTTGTAAATTGTTTGGTTACTCGAATCACAATTTGTACTTTGCCGTCAATTACCGCTAAAGATGTTCCAAAAAAATAGATTTTCTTCTAAAAAATGCACCAAAAAAAGCCTGTTATTTTTCGGGTTATTTTTACTGTTATTTACTTCAAAAATCCAGTCGCAGCATATTTCTCCCGTAGAAAAAATGGCAGCAGAAGGATATGCAAAACGTTTTTCTGATACTGTATCGAGTATCAATATTCAGAAAAAAGCACTTGCTCTTGCTCAAAAAAACAAAAATAAAGGAGATGAAGTAATTTGTTACGCCTATTTAGCGCTTACACAAAGACGTCTGCTTCATTTAAAAGAGTTTATGCATTATGCGGATACTGCTTTTTATTTATCGCAAAATGTAAATAAAATCAGGGTAAAAGCACATGCCTATACTGCAATGGGATGCTTAAAATCGTATATTGATGATAAACCTCAGGCGCTTAATTATCTGCTCGAAGCGTATACATTATTTTCTAAAGCCAATGCCAATGATCAATGTGCAAAAATAGCATCGGATATATCGTATTTATTTTCTCCGGCATCGCCGGAAAAAGTAGAAAAATATGCCAAAGAAGCCATGATTCACGCTCAGAAATCCGGCGATCCGGAAAGTGAATTGTATGCAAGGCTGGCAATGGGCGGTTTTTTGACTGATAATTTAGATGCCAATGGAATGGAAGAATGGCTTAAGGCACTTCATTTTTTTGTAGAAACGGTTTCTCTTGCAGAAAAAAATGCAGATAAAATTGTGAGCAAAAGCAACATAGGGATTGCTTATTTAAATCTCGCCGATTTATATACAAAAGGTCCAAAACCAATTGATGAGAAAGCTTTTTTACTTAATTTGGAAAAAGCTACCGCAATTGCCAAAAAGTACAATATCAAGATTATTTATCGCAGTGCCATAGGCCTTAAAGGTTTTTATTTAACCCAAAAAGGTGATTATGCAAAAGCAGAACTTTTGTTTATAGAAGGAATTAATTATCAAAAAAGCCTTCCGTATACAGATAATTATCTTTTTGCTGCTTTTTACAAAAGTTTAAAAGATGTGGCCATAAAAAGAAAGGATTATCAGGCTTATTATGGTTACGACACGCTTTTTGATAAATACACACAATTAAAATACAAAGAATCAACGCAGTCACAGCTTCAAAATGCTGACGCAAGGTACGAATCTGCTAAAAAAGCCGAAAGAATAAAACAGCTTGAATTTGAAAAAGAACTGGAACAAAAAAATAAATTACTGGGTTACGGAATTGCTGGTGTTTTATTAATTGGACTTGTATTTATGTTTCGTTCTTATCATTACCGCCAGCGTTATTATCAAAACAGAGAAGATTTTCTACAGCAGGAACAAGCCAACAATGAGCTTAAAATGCAGTTAATGGAAAAAGAAACCATTGAAAATCTTGCCGCAAGATTATCTCTCGAAAGAAGATTACTGCGTTCGCAGATGGATCCGCATTTTATTTTTAATGCATTGGGAAATATTCAAAGCATGATTTTACAAAAAGATACGCTTCCGGCAGTTTCCTATTTAAACAAGTTTGCCAAACTTACCAGACAGGTTTTAGAACAATCACGCAAAGAAACTATTTCTCTTGATGAAGAAATAAGCACTTTAAAAAATTATATAGAACTGCAGCAGCTTCGCTTAAACAATGGTTTTGATTACGTAATTGAATGTGATGAAAATGTAGAAACCGATGTTTTGATTCCGCCTTTACTCATTCAGCCGTTTATAGAAAATGCGGTTGAACACGGGTTAAAGCCTCAGGAAAACAGCGTAAGAGGCTTGATCGAAATTTATTTTAAAGAAGATGAAACCCAGCAAAGCTTAATTTGTACAATTAAAGATAACGGAATAGGCTTAGCGGCTTCAAGAAAATTAAAAATAAACGATACACATCAGTCACTTTCGACAACTATTACAGACGAAAGATTGTCTAAAATGCAGAGAGAAAATCCAAATGCAGGTTTTACCGTTACAGAAAGAGACGGCGAAACAGACGGTAATGGCTGTATAGTAATTATAAATATTCCCATTTTAATATGATTTATAAAACGATAATTATTGAAGACGAACATCGATTAAGAGAAGCTTTGTCGATTATGCTCGAAATGGTTTCAGGCGATTCTGTACAGATTGTGGGATATGCCGAAAGTGTTGATGAAGCAGTAAAAATGATTGACAGGCTGAAACCTGATTTGGTTTTTATGGATATTATGCTCAAAAACGGAACTGGTTTTGATGTTTTACAACAGATTTCATTTAATGCTTTTCATCTTATTTTTACAACGGCTTATGAACAGCACGCGATTAATGCGTTTAAATACAGTGCAATTGATTATTTATTGAAACCCGTAGATCCGCAGGAATTAAAAACTGCGATTGACCGTATTGCTGTTTTAGAAGAAAGAGTTTTGGAAAAACAACAGATTACAGAACTGCACACAAATCTATCTAAAACGCCGGACAGAATCGTTCTGCCAACTCAGGAAGCGATGTATGTCGTAAAACTGGAACAAATTCTGCGATGCGAAACTTCGGGATCTTATACGACTTTCTTTTTAACCGACGGCCGAAAAATAATGGTTTCAAAACCTTTAAAGAATTATGAAGATATTTTGCTTCAGCCTATGTTTTTCAGGGTTCATCAATCGCATTTAATAAATGTAAATTCAATTTTGAGTTATTCCAGAGAAGGAATGGTGCATATGAACGACAAATCGGTTGTGCCTATTTCCAGAGGAAAAAAAGAACAGTTTTTTAAATTAATGAAAGATGAAATTTAATTGTTGATAGTTCCTGACAGTTTATATATTCAATTTATTCAAATACCAATCAAAAGCTACCATTGACAAAGTAAAGGTTTTGGAGCTTTGTTATTGTGTCTACTTTTGACCTGTAACAAATAATTAAACCATGAATAATAAAACTTTATCAATCCTGAGCTATGTAACAATCATTGGCTGGATTATAGCTTTTGTACAAAGCAAAGATGCATCACCAAAAAGTGATCTTGTAACGTATCACCTTAAACAAGGTTTCGGAATTTTTCTATTTTCATTAATTGTCAATATTGCACTTTCAGTAGTAGTAATGACCGTGCCTTCGCTTTATTTCTTAAGCTACATTGGTTACGTAATTTTTATTTTATGGATTTTCGGAATCATAAATGCGGCTAATGAACAAAAGAAACCAATTCCGGTAATAGGACAGTTGTTTGAAAATAAATTTGGTTTTATAAACTAAGATTTATTTTGCCTATTAAGATGTTTTTTATTTTTTTGGTCAGCATTTTTACTAATTCATTTCACGTCAAAAACGTGAAATAATACTAAAAAACTTACATTTATAAAATTTAACTTGTAATTTTTGATTATCGAATATGTTTTTTAGAGGGTTTAAATGCTGTAGATAATTTTGAATTTGATTATTTTATTAAAAAGAGGCTGGTGTTTTTCAGCCTCTTTTTTTGTTTTTAATTGTTTGATTATACATTGTAAAATAATAGTTTACACGATGTTTAACGAATTATAGTTATATTTTTTAGCTGCATAAAATTTTAAATTTTAACATTTGATAGTTGCTGTTTTGTAATATTTATTATTTTTTACTATAAATTGTTAAATTTTTTATTCTTTTCGTTTTAACAAATCTTTTCTCAACATACAGATTTTAATCCTATATTTGTTAATAAACAAATCTAAATTTAACCCAAATGCAAAACAACGTACTAGGTGTTTTAAAAGAGCACGAAAACAAATTATTAACGATATGGTCTCAAATTCTCTTAGACAGCGGATCTGGTGATGGAGCTATGGAAGAAGAAGAGTCAAAAGAATTTGCTTCGCTTTTTTTAAGTGCGTTGGCTAACTCTGATGAAAAATATCAGGATTCTCAGGAATTTGAAAAAGTTGAAGATCTAATTGTTGGAATCGCATCTTCAAGAGGAAAACGCGGTTTTTCACCAAGAGAAAATGCACAATATCTGATTTCGTTTAAAGAGGCAGCTTCGCAGATTCTTTCAGAATTAATTACAGATCCTGCACTGCTATATGATGCGAATTTAAAATTCAATACAATTTTAGATAATATGATGATTATGACATTTGAATCTTTCATGAAAGGAAGAGAAGATGTTATATCAAGACAAGTTGATGAAATCAGCGAAATTTCTACACCGGTTATTACCGTTTGGGATGGTATTGTTGCTTTGCCTATTATTGGTACTTTAGATAGTTCAAGAACACAAACTGTAATGGAAAATCTTTTACAGCAAATTGTAGATACAGGAAGCTCAATCGCAATTCTGGATATTTCCGGAGTTCCGGCTGTAGATTCGCTTGTAGCACAGCATCTTATTAAAACAGTAAGTGCAACACGTTTAATGGGAGCAGAATGCATCATTAGCGGTATTCGTCCGGAAATTGCACAAACAGTAGTACATTTAGGAATAGATCTTACCGGAATTACGACAAAAGCATCGCTTGCCAGTGCACTGCAGACTGCTTTTGATATGTTGCAGCTGACTGTTGTGAAAAAAAGAAAAATTGTAGATTAAGATTTTATTATTGATATGGAAAGAATTCCTATACTAAAAATGGGGGATTTTTTGCTTGTTACGATACAAGTAGATTTATACGACCAGCTGGCAGAAAACCTCGAATCAGATTTAATAAATACGATAAGTAAACATAGTTCAAAAGGTGTATTAATTGATATTTCGGCAGTTTCGATAATAGATTCGTTTATGGGGCGAATTTTAGGAAACATTGCAGTAATGTCAAAAATAATGGATGCACAAACCGTAGTTGTTGGTATGCAGCCTGCTGTTGCCATTACGCTGGTAGAACTGGGGCTGTCCTTAAACGGAGTTATAAGCGCCCTGAATGTTGAAAAAGGTATGGATCTGCTGCGCTCAAAAATGCACTATAGTGATAACGAAGAGCAGGAGTATGACGACGATAACGAATAGTAAAGAAGAAGCCCTGATCATAAGAGAACAGGATGTAGTGCCATTACGCAATCGTGTAAAAGAATACGGTGTTAAAATTGGCATGAGCATTCTAAACCAAACCAAATTAATTACTGCTACCAGCGAGCTCGTTCGTAATCTTTTAAAATACGGCGGAGGCGGCAAAGTTATCATCGAATCTGTAAATAACGGACGCGAAAATGGCGTACGCGTAACTTTTATTGATAATGGTCCCGGAATAGCCGATATATCTCTGGCCATGCAAGACGGATACAGTACAGGAAAAAGTTTAGGTTTAGGACTGCCCGGAACAAAAAGACTTGTCAACGAATTTGACATTAAATCAGAACTTGGAAACGGAACAACCGTTACTATAACAAAATGGAAAAATGGATAATACGTTTTCCACCTACAAAATTGACGACCGAAGTCTAATTGCTTTTATAAAAAGAGAAATACACAATCTCGCACTTCAATTAGGATTTACTCCGCACAGAGCTGGTGAAACAGATATTATTGTAGCCGAATTAACTTCAAACCTTATTAAATATGCTAATGGGGGCGAACTCTTGTATCGTGCCCATTTAGATGGCGACTATAATGCAATCGAAATTTACTGCCTTGACAAAGGAGTAGGTTTTGATAATGTAGCCAAAATCATGAACGATGGTTATTCATCAACCAATACACTTGGTCATGGGTTAGGATCTATTAAAAGACTCAGTAATGAGTTTCAAATTTATTCCATAAAAAACTGGGGATGTGTACAATATGTTAGAATCACTGAAAAACCAGACGTTATTTCACCCGTTGTACAAAAAGGACTTAATTTCTCTACAATTGCTGTTAATTACCCAGGTGAAAAAGTTTGCGGAGATGGGTATTATATAAAACAAACCTCAAAAGGATTTCAGATATTTGTTGGTGATGGATTAGGACACGGTGAAAGTGCGCATGAAGCGGTTCAATTAGCGATTAAAGCTTTTAAACAGACTATTGAGTCTGATCCTGTGGCTGTTCTTAGGGATATCCATACAAAAGTTAAAAAGAGCAGAGGACTGGTAGCCACAATTGCATCTGTAGATTATAAAACAGAAGTTTGGAATATATGTGGCATAGGTAATATTAATACCCGTATTTACAATGGTCTGGAAAATAAAACCTATACGCCGTATAATGGTATTATAGGTCATAACATTCCACGAACGCTAAATAATACAATAGTGCCTTACAAAAAACATCAAATTATAATTATGCACAGTGATGGACTGCGTACAAGATGGAATTTAAATGAGCTTACTTCAATTGTAAAGCAAAGTCCGGGTATAATTGCATCATCATTATATAAAGAAAATATTAGAGGTACAGACGACGCTACGATTTTGGTAGGTAAAATAATGTAAGGAAATGAAAGAAATCATAAAGATAAATCTTGACAATGAAATGGACTTAATTTTAGCCCACAAACGATGCATGAAAATTGCTGAAATGTGTGGTATGCAGTCCTCTTTTCAAACAAGATTTTCTACTGCGGTTTCTGAAGTTGCCCGATGCTCTATTGCAAAAGGAAAAGATTCCCTGCTTGTATTAGGCATAAATATTATTAAAGCCACTCAAAAAGAAATTACAGCTATTATTACAGATGCTGTAGATTTAAAAAACTGCAATCCTGAAGCTTTTAATTATGCATCCAAAATTTCCGGAAATATCGAATACAGCTTTTTTGATAATCAATCAACAACAAAAATATCACAAACTGTACCATCGCCGGGACTTTTGTCTGAAACGAAGATAAAAACACTCATTGACTACTTTAAATTTGAACCGCCTTTATCGCCGTATGATGAAATCAGGAAAAAAAATATTGAACTGATTGCACTTTCGGAAAAACTTGCCGAAAGCGAAAATAAATACAAACAGCTTGCTAATTCTATTCCCGTTTTAATTTGTGTAATAAATGAGCGAAGCAATGTTTTATTAGCCAATGAATCGCTGGAAAGTTATTTAGAAGTACCTTTATTGGTATTCGACAGAAAAAATCTGAGTAATTTTATTCATACAAATGATATTGACAATGTTCTTGAAGGATGGAGCAAAGCAAAATCAAACCGTTCTGATTTTACTGCCGAAGTAAGAATTAGAAAAGACACACAATATATCTGGCATTTAGTTTCGATAATTCCAAATAAAGCAGAAGACGGGACATTTAACAGCTGGCTTGTTTATTTTGTTGATATCAATGCGCAGAAAATGATGGTTGAAACGCTGAAAGATAACACAGAACTAAAAGTGATTCAGCGCGAATTAGAAAATGCCAACCAAAAACTGGTTTTTAAAAATAAAGAATTAGAGCAGTTTGCTTACATCGCCAGTCATGATTTGCAGGAACCGCTCAGGAAAATTATGATTATGCTTTCGCGTGCCGGCGAACATTTAAGCGAAGATCAAAAGAAGGAATATTATTTTGACCGAATTACTTTAGCCGCCGGAAGATTATCAAATCTCATTACGGATGTCTTAAATTATTCGAGAATTGATAATAGAAATCAGGAGTTTAAAGAAGTAGATTTAAATGATGTTATTTCTGAAATTTTAGGTGATTTAAGCTTGGTTATAGAAGAAAAAAATGCCATTATAAACATCGATCCGTTACCTAAAGTTTTTGGACTTGATACACAGTTACGTCAATTGTTTTATAATTTGGTAAACAATGCACTGAAGTTTAATACCAAACAGCCTGCTGTAACAATTTCAGCCACGGAAAATCCGGATAATAAACGATTGGCTAATGTCGATAATTATCATGTTATTTCGATTTCAGATAACGGTATCGGAATGGACAGTCAATATTCAGGAAGAATTTTCGATATGTTCCAGCGTTTGCATGAACGCGACAAATACGGAGGAAACGGTATTGGTCTTGCTTTATGCCGAAGAATTATAGAAAACCACGACGGAATTATTGATTTTACGAGTAAACCTGGAGAAGGAACTATTTTTTGGATTTACCTTCCTAAAAAATAAAAATTCAATCGAATATTTTACAAATAAAAAAACTGCCTTTGAAGTTTCGGTTTCAAAGGCAGTTTTATTTGTTGTTATAACTTCAAGGTTTCTATTTCTGATAAGTCATTATTGAATTTTACAAAAGCGGCAGGAAATCCGGTTTTAATTTTTCCAATTTTGTTTTCCATGCCAATTGCAGTGGCTACTCTTGAAGAAGCCATTTTTAAAGCTTCATCTGCCGAAACGTTTAAATGGTTGTGAGCATTTTGCACCGCTTCGAGCATAGAAATAGTGGCACCTGCCAGATTTCCGTCTTCATTTCGGTAAAAGCCGTTTTCTAAATGAGCATCAAAATTATCCCATTTAAAATTTTCAACTTTTCGGCCCAAAAACGTAGCATCGCTTATTAAAAAGAATTTATCCTGTTTAAGCTTATATGCAATTTTTGCAGCTGCGTAATCGCAATGCGCTCCGTCTAAAATTATAGGAGCAAATACATTTTCATTTTCAAAAACAGCGCCTACTAATCCCGGTTCGCGGTGTCCAAACTGAGTCATGGCATTAAATAGATGCGTTACCAGATTAATTCCCTTAGAAAAATAATGTTGTGCTTCTTTATAACCCATTGTAGAATGTCCCGCCGAAATAATAATACCACTTTCAAGCAGCATATTCAATTGCTCTTCAGTAAAACATTCTGGAGCAATCGTAATTACCTTTATAATATCTTTTCCGTATTTGATAATTTCTTCAAGTTCAGCATTAGTCGGTTTTCGAACCTGATCAATACTGTGAGCACCTCGTTTTAAAGGATTTAAAAACGGGCCTTCCAAATGCATTCCAATCACACCGTTTTGATGTTTTTGAGTATAGTTTTTAACCGCTTCAATTCCTTCAAGTATGGTTTCTTTAGAAGAAGAAATTAAACAAGGCAAAACATGAGTTGTTCCATATTTAAGACTCGAATCATAAATATCCTGAATAGTTTCTTCATTTGGAGTCTGGCTGAAATAATGTTTTTCGCCGCCGTTGATTTGTATATCTATAAACCCTGCCGCAATATGTTTTCCTTGTAAATCGATCTTTTCAATATCAATTGGAATTTCTTTTTGTACAGAAACAATAATTCCGTTTTCAACTATAATAACTCCATTATCAATTATTTCATCACCAGTATGTACGATGGCATTCACAACAGCCTGTTTCATTATATTTCTCTTTGCTTTTTATTTTTTTCTAAAGATAGAAATCGAAACGATATTTTTATTTAAAAATTCTCTGTTTCGTTAAAGAATTTTAATAAATCAAATGTTAACAATAGGCGAAACATGGGAAATATGTAAATTTAAACTGTAATTATTTCGATAAAATCACCGCAGGCATAGTAACTTGAGCTTTCAAATAACAATGCACAAATGATGAAAAAATTACGAATATCATTAATTAATATACACGGACTTTTAAAAGGTTCAGGTCTTGAGATAGGAAGAGATGCTGATAATGGCGGACAAACCAAATATGTATATGAACTGGCAGAGTTTTTATCGCAGCATGAAGATGTAGAACATGTACATTTATTTACAAGATTGATTGATGATCCTGCACTTTCGCCGGAATACGCAGTTCCAATTGAAAAAATTAATGAAAAACTAGATATACGCCGAATTCCGTTTTTAGGAAAAAAATACAAAGCAAAAGAACAATTGTGGGAAGGGCTGGATACTTTTGTAAGCGGAGTTATGCAGCACATAAAAACTCATAACATTTTTCCGGACTGGATTCACTCGCATTATGGCGATGCCGGCTACGTAGCGGCAGAATTATCGGCAGTATTAAACATACCTTTTGCTCACACCGGACATTCACTTGGATTTTATAAAAAGAAAAAATTACTGGAAAGCGGTCTCAGCGAAGAAGAAGCAGAAAAACGATTTAAGTTTAAAGAAAGAATCGCCGCAGAAGAAAAAACATTAGAATTATCTGAATTTATTGTGACTTCCACAGAGCAGGAAATTGAAACCTACAAAGCCTACAAAAACTTTGAATTAGGAAAATACCACGCGATTTCTCCCGGAATTGATACCCGAAAATTTGCTCCGTATTATTTTCAGGAAACTGATATGGATAAACAAATGGAAGAAACACAGCGTAAATACTGGGTTTCTGAAACCATTTCTAAATTTCTTACCAATCCGCATAAACCCTTTATTCTCGCACTTTCACGACCAGACCGTCATAAAAATCTTCATACGCTTATTGATGTGTATGGAAAAGACAAAGAACTGCAGAGCATTGCCAATCTTGTCATTTTTGCCGGAATTCGAAAAGATATTGCCAAGATGCCCGAATCTGAAAAAGACGTTCTGACTGATTTACTGCTTTTGATGGATAAATACGATTTGTACGGAAAAATGGCAATTCCTAAAAAACACGATGTCGAAAACGAAGTTTCGATTATTTACCGTTATGCAGCCGAAAAAAGAGGTGTTTTTGTGAATCTTGCGCTGCATGAAAATTTCGGTTTAACCGTAATAGAATCAGCAAGTTCCGGACTTCCGGTTGTGGTTACTAAAAACGGAGGACCATCTGAAATTATTCCGGTCTGTCAAAACGGAGAACTGGTTGATCCTCAAAACGAAAGCCAGATAAAAAAAGCACTTCGAAATATTTTGACGGATGAAAATCAATGGAAATATTATTCTAATAACGGCGCCATCAACATTCAAAAATATTACAGCTGGCTGAGTCATGTCAATCAATACATTGACTTGGTTAAAGAGAATCTGTCGGTTTCATCTGGTGCGGGAATTAAAAAACAGCATTATCCTAATATTAACGTAGGTCGCTTAAAAAGAAAAATCGATCATTTGCTGGTTTCAGATATTGACGGAACTTTAATTGAACCCAAATTCGATAATCCAGGGCTTCATGATTTAAAAACACATCTTATAAACCGAACCGAAAAAATGGCTTTTGCCATGGCTTCGGGCAGAAATTTAGAGCTTGTGAAAAAGGTAATCGACGAGGAACAATTTCCGCTTCCGGATTTTATAATCTGTTCTGTGGGGACTGAGATTTATTATACCAACGGCACAGATTATATTCTTGATAAAGGATGGGCTAAATTCCTTTCGGGAAGATGGAAAAGAGACGATATCGTAAATCGTTTAAAAGAAGTAAAATGGATAAAAGCTCAGGAAGATAATGCCCAGAATCCTTATAAGATTTCCTATTATTATGAAAAAGAACAGTATGACCATGATGAACTAATCAGGGTTTTGGGGCCAAACTGGTACAAAGTGAATATTATACCAAGTCACGGACAATTTTTGGATTTTATTCCTAAAAGAGCTTCAAAAGGAAATGCCATTAAGTTTTTGTGCCGCAAATGGGCCATTCCGCTTATAAATGTAATTGCTGCAGGAGATTCCGGAAATGATATTGATATGTTCAGAGGGCCCGTAAAAGGCATTATTGTAGGGAACAGAAGCGCAGAACTGGCAGAATATGAAACTACAAAAAGTATTTACGTAGCCAAAACCTTTGCATCAGAAGGTATTTTAGAAGGATTAAAACACTATAAAATAATTAAATAAATAATAAAATGTATTCAGGATCAGGATTTAACAACTGGGAAATAGGAGACGTTGATATATTTATTGATGAAAACGGAATTCATCATTTATTTCATTTAATCATTCCTAATCACGATTATATTGCACACGCGGTATCAAAAGACGGACTTTCATGGAAAAGAGTTAAAAATGCGCTTTGGGTAGGAGAGCCCGGCGAATGGGACGATGATATGCTCTGGACCATGCATGTAAGTAAAAAATCAGACGGGAAAGGTTATGAAATGTATTATACAGGACTCAAACGTCAGGACAAAGGAATTGAACAAAAAGTTGGAAGAGCAGTTTCTAAAGATTTAATTATCTGGAAAAAAGAAAACTTACACGGACTGCCGTTTAAAAGTGAAGCACCGCATTATGAAAGTCCATCAAATAATCCCAGAGAATGGATTAGTTTTCGCGACCCTTTTAAATACAATTATGAAGGAGAAGATTATTTGCTTATTTGTGCCCGAAGCGCTTCGGGGCCAACGTACAGACGCGGCTGTATAGGTGTTGCCAAACTCGAAAAAGAAGGTTTCGTGCTTCAAAAACCACTTCACATTCCGTATGTGTATGATGATGTAGAATGTCCGTGTGTGTTCGAAATAAAAGGAACACATTATTTACTGGGATCTATACGTGAAGACATTAAAGTCAGATATTGGTCGGCTCCTAATTTTAGAGCAGAATATTGTGCTTTTCACAATAACGTTTTACTGCCGCAAGGAAATTACGCCGCAAGAGTGGTGAAGGACGGAGAACATTTCCTGCTTTATAATTTTTATTTTGCCGATGGAAATGTAAACACACACCGTGTTATTCCGCCGCCAAAAGAACTTGATATTGATAAAAGCGGAAGGCTTTTGCTTAAAACGTACCATCATTGGGAAAATCTGTATCAAAAAACCATTTTACAGAAAGATCTTCCTCAGCCAATGCCCGTTCTGGGAAATCCAACAGCCGAGTTTGAAATCGAAAATGAAAACAAATGGAGGTTTGGATGCCGAAGCGGTTATGAAATTTACTGTTTCGAAAAGCCTTCAATGGATTTTGTCTGGGAAGGCACACTATCTGTAGAAGGAATGGGAAAGACCGGATTTGTAATTGAATGTGATAAAGAAGGAACCGGATATTATATTTCTATAGATTTTATGAACGGTTTTGTGCAATTTAGAGCCTGGGGTTTTAACGAAAAAGATGTTAAGAATAATTTCATTTTTGAAAACATACAAACCAATCAATTTGAAATTCATGAAAAGAAAGAAATCTATTTTAAAATAATACGCTACGGAAATTATTATGAACTTTCCATCAATGAAATTGTAAAACTTACATTGCTTGATTTTAAATACAGCGAAGGAAAAATTGGGGTTTATGTTTGTTCTGCCGTAGTTGCTGTAACTGATTCTAAAATCCATAAAATTCCGGAACCTGAAAATGAATACGCAGCATCTGACCCAGATAAATATCTAAAAGATTATATGCGGATTACGCAGATTCCAAACTGATTTAAAATAGAAAAACGCCCAAATAACTTTGGGCGTTTTTTGTTTTTATTACTGAATTTTAAAAATACCTTATTCTGATACAATAATAACTTTTAGCGGCTAAAAATCTGGATTTGTAAATATATGTTTACAAAAGTGTTAATTATTAAAACAGGTTTTTATGACAAGATTTTCTGAACAGGTTAAAATAACTATAGATGATTTTACAAAAACAGTTATTTATTATGACCTGCAAATTACCCAAAAAATGATGGATCATCATCATTTCTCTTTTGTCTGGCAGCATACAGCTGAAACAATAATTAATCCCGTAAATCAGGCGGCCGCAATTCGAAGATATCAGGGAAGAGAAGTTATTTTTACTTTTAAAAGTCTTACCGGTATACAGTTAATGGCCAAAGGAATTATTACAAATCTTAATTCTGATGCAACTCATGGAGATCCTGCTCTTCGGGTAGAAGGAATCAGTCATACCATACTGCTGGATGACCTGAAAAAAGCCAGAACTTTTCTAGATAACAGTCTGCAGGAAATAGCACTTCAAATATTTGCCGATGAAACAGCAGGCGAATTTTACCAGAGACAAGCCATCGTGCCAACGTATACCAAAATTTTTGATTACAAAGCACAATACAACGAAACAAGTTTTAATTTTTTAAAACGTCTTTCAGCACGTTACGGACAATGGTTTTATTTTGACGGAATGCGTATGCAGTTCGGTCAGCTTAAAAACAGTAAAGTAAAACTCATTAACGAATCTTCACTTCATAAATTTGGCATTCAAACGCATTTAGCCTCACATAAAATATCTTTTGGGGCATACGATCCTGATAATGCCAAACAGATTGTAAATTCTCAGTCCAAAACTAATCAGGGTAGTGCTGATAGTTTTTCAAAAGTAGTTTTAGACAGACAGGCTTCTGTGGCACAGCCTCAATTATATGTAGCGGCATATACCAATCAGGTCAAAAATGCATCTGAAATAGAAGAAATGGTGAAACTACAGACGGCTGGAAGAGATGCAAATAGTGTTTTTTACACCGGAGTTTCTTATCTGCCTATTGGTGTTGGGCAGATTTTTACCATTCAAAACCAAACTGTCGAACACGAACTTGTCGCTGTGGAAGTAATACATCGTTCTGAACTTCACGGAAATTATAACTGCGAATTTAAAGCCATTCCTGCCGATGTTTCCGCTCCTTATTATACTAATGTTGAAGTTTTTGCAAAAGCTGACTGCCAGCCCGCAATTGTAACAGACAATAATGATCCCGAAGCATTAGGACGTGTAAAAGTCAGTTTTTATTGGGGAGCAGGAAGTACAAAAACTGAATGGATGCGGGTAATTCAGCATTTTGCAGGACACAATAGAGGAGCATACTGGATACCGGAAATAGGCGATGAAGTATTGGTAAGTTTTGAAAATGGCAATGTAGACTTTCCTTATGTTTCCGGTTCGCATTATAACGGACAGGCAAAACCTGAGTTTTTTGATAGTAAAAACAATACAAAAGGCTGGAAACTCCGTTTTGGTCAGCTCTTAAAATTCATAGAAAAAATAGGGATTTGGCTTTCTGACCCAAGCGGTAATGAAATTCATCTGGATGAAAAAGGCAAAAATCTTAATGTAACAAGTCCCGAGACTGTTACAATACGTGCTAAAAATATTGTACTTGAAGCTGAAGAAAGTATTACATTTTCTGCGGGAACACATATTACTGAATCTGCCGGTTTAAACAAATCGACAAATGTTGGCGGGGTTTTAAGTACTTATGTTGGAGGAGATTTTAATACCGTTGTAGAAGGTAAATATAGTGAACATATTAAAGGGAATTTGGAATCTACAACTGAAAATGATAGACATGATAACAGTAAAGATGGTTTGAATCATAATACTGAAGGCAGTATAAATAAAAATGCTCAAAAACAAATAAAATATAACAGCAGCGAAGACACAACACAAAATTAATTATGAGTAGAATAAGAATTGTTGAAGGAACAATAACAATAAATACCAAAGGAGATCATTATATGTATTCTGAAGGAAATATTGTTTTTAATGCCGGTGGTTCCATTAATGAAACTGCCGAAAGCTATATTTATAGTGATAAACCTCTTAAAGCACCTGAACATTTTCTAGAAAAAAAAGACGTCGATTTTATTGTTTACCCAAGAGTTTGGTTGGATAATCCTATGATGATGAATTATAATCTTGATTGGGATAGAAATAAAGACGAAAGCTTCAATATACGTTCAAAAAAACATTTTGAAATATTTGATAATTGTATCCGTGGGAAAGATATTTTTACATCTTTTTATGAGAAAGCTAAAATTCAAATAAAGAATAAAGACTATTCACCGCCTTTTTTAAGAATGTTCAAGAACCATGATATTGTAACGGGACATGATGTTATCTTGAGTTTATTTGTTGTCTTCGAAGATGTTAAGAAGTTTGTCAATGGGAAAATTTTATTAGAGTATGATAACTCGGTTTTTGATGTAGGTTTTACTGATGATGGTAAAACAATTAATAATAGAGAATTTTTAATTGAAAAAAAATATTTTAAAGAAGATTATTATACTTTAAATGATTATGCAGAAGAAAGAAAGACAAAATATGAGGTAATTGTAACAAATAATGAAGAAAAACTTTTAGTTATTAACAAACTTATTATTAAATGCAACCAAAATTTTAAAAAAGATCAGCAAATTACATTTTTAAATAGCAATAAAGAAGTTGTTGGAATGTTAATAGTTAAACCAAATAATTCATTTATTTTTTCAAAAAGAAAATTTAAATACATTAAAATTAAAAGAAAATCATCAAGTATTCAAGATTTACAACAAATTAAAGAAAATATTTTAAATACTTACATACAGGATGAAAATGGAAAAGAAATAAGATTAGAAAATGAAAATTCATTTTTGCAAAAATTTACTGAAAGAATGATTACAACCTATTTTAGCAAAATAGGTATTAGTTTTGTAAAAAATTTAACGCTTGATGAAATAGAAATTGATGAAGCTAAATTAATTGAAAAGCAAATAATTTCTAATTCAGCTGTTTTAAAAGGATCAGAATACTTAGATGCTGTTCAAAAACAATATTTTACTGAGCACAAGATTACCGATGAAGAGCTAAAAGAAAACATTTTTATATTTATAAGCCCTATTGCTGAGCCTTCAAAAGATAATAGTAATGAAAAAGCGGGAGCATTTGTAATATATGAAGATGTATATGTCTTTTCTTCGATGATCTATAATTTTCAAGCTGATACTATCCTGCATGAAATAGGACATGAAATGGGACTAAAACATCCTTTTGAAATATCACCTTACAACATAGAATCTAAACAGTACTATTTAAATCAGTTAAAAAGTAACAAAGGAATTAACGAGCAAAATATTTTTAAAGTTGAAGAATGGAAGAAAGATTATAATACTCGAAAATCAACAGGTTATCCTTTTAAATTTGGCGATAAAACTATAAAAGATAAAACTAAATGGAGAACAGTCATAGAAGAAAAAGAATTAGAATACAGTAGAGAGCAAAAGGATTTAGAAAACAAGATAATTTCTACACAAAATTTAATACTTTTTTTTACTAAGATAGAAGAATATCATAAAATATATTTTACTAAACGGGCTACTGATACGATTATGGATTATTCTGATAAATATGGATTTTTTGATTATCAATTTGATATAATAAATAAGCTCAATGAAGAATTTAAACATATATAATTTATTGACCATGGTTTTAAGTTTATTTTTTTTTAATTGTCAGATTAAAAAAAATACAAACTATAATTATGCAGGATATTCTGGAATTAGACAAATTGAGTCAGATTTGAAGAAAGCATTAAAAGACAAAAAAACTGCCATTTATAATTATCCAAATTTAGGCACATCATTTTTTTTAAAAAAAGGAAAAATAAATGGAGTATTTGAGATTATAATTAATAATGATACTATTTACTATTGTAATTTCAAAAATAATAAACCCTGTGGATACTATGTTTTCAAGACTATTCATCCAAAAAACATTAATTATTATAATAGAATTTTACCATTAAAACCCAATATAGATTTTGGATTTGGTTCAGGATTTTTTAATTCACAACATGAAAAAGACGGTTTTTGGAGAGAGAATAATCAGCCTTGCGAGCAAGAAGGGATTTATATTAAAGGTAAAAAAGAGGGTATTTGGAAAGAGAATTGTTTTAATGATATAGGCGGTTATACAATTTATAAAAATGTTACTTATAAAAATGATACAATTGTTAGTTCTACAGAGAAGTAATTTATATATTTTTTCTAAAGCATTAAACGGTCTTGTCTTGAAATAGGTTTACATAAAAGTGTAAAAATATAGAAATCTAATCGTTTTAACTGGTTTGACAGAAAAAAGGTTCACGAACAAATAATGGATCGTGTTAAAGATCCCTGGAAAATTAATCAAGGCCAAAGTTCACTATGCGGAATGGCGGCACTCTATTATGCCATGACAAAGCGAGATCCGCAAGCTTATGAAAAGCTCGCGAAGGAATTGTTTAGAACTGGGGAATACAATATTGGCACTTATATTGTAAAACCTCATGAAAAAGCTCTAAGTATGTATGAAACCAAACCAACAGATTCCAATTACAAATCTATGATTATGTCTGAAATAGACTGGATAGTACTGGCAACAACGCGAAGCAAAGAAAGTTTAAACGGCCAATTTGTTTACAATGGTTTTGAAAATGGAGATATGGATATGATAAAAGCAGTAAACTGGCCAGATATGCTAACCAGAATGTGTAAAGAAGTCGCTGGATTTACTTACGCGGAATCTTTTGGACTAAACTTATTGTCTATTAAAGACAAAAAAGGCTTAGAAGCAAAATTACACGATTATGTTTCTAATTATGATTTATTAGAACTCAAAAAAATTGTTAAAAATACAATACTGGGCATACTATTTTAATGATGATAGATTCTAATATGCTTGAGGATATCCCAGATTATAATCCTCTAAATTTAACAACTAATTCGCATTGGGTTGTATACGAAGGAGGACTGAATATTATTGAAGTCGGTGATGAGAAATTTGTTGGATTTAGGATTTATACATGGGGACTTAATTTTAATGATAATTATAAACCTGAATCAGGAAATAAAACAAAAGAAGTAAATATCAAGTACAATTTTTTATACAACACGAATATTGATGTTAAATCTTTTAAATCAAACTATTATGGATTTATTGAGATATATTAAATCTTATGTTTTTGCTTTTTTTCTTTTATTACTTCTTTCTTGTGATAAATATGAAGAAGATGAGCAGATTTATCAATTAATCATTATTGAAAACTGGAAAATAAAAGAAATACCGACAATAAAACTGTATCATTTCGAAAAAGAATCAAATTTTTCGAAAAGAATAAGTATAGATTCACTTTTTGAAGTTACTTACGATAGTGTGAAAAAGTATTTAACAATCATTCCACAATTTGATAATAATAAACCAATTCATGATGATATGATTCTTTTGCTTAATGATAATCTTGAATACAGATTTACAGATGTTTGTTTCATTAAAGATACTCTAAAAAAACCACTTTTAATTGGGACTAAGTTTACTATAAGATATAATCTCAGAGCAAAAGTGAATAAAAAAGAAATTAATTACTTAGATAGTATCAAATATCCCCATCAATCTTCCTATATATCATTAGATAAATCCTTGGCAAAAAAAATAAATAGTTTAAAATACTAATATGGATATGCTAAAAGCAGTAAACTGGCCTGATATGCTAACCAGAATGTGTAAAGAAGTCGCTGGATTTACGAGTGCAGAATCTTTTGGGCTAAACTTATTGTCTATTAAAGACAAAAAAGGCTTAGAAGCAAAATTACACGATTATGTTTCTGATTCTGATCTTGACGAACTTAAAGTTATTGATAAAAAATATAATGCCGGGCATACAATATTAATGATGATTGATTCTAATATGATTTATGATAAAATAAGTTATAATCCTATAGATATAACTAAAAACTCGCATTGGGTGGTATATGAAGGAGGATTGCAGTTATTTGATGATACTGGAAATCTGATTTCGAACTTGCGAAGTGTAAAATATATTAAATTTAAAATTTATACTTGGGGGGAAGATATTAAAAACTCAAGATTAATAAAACTAAATATTAATAAAGGATTAATTGTTGAATCATTTAAAAGTAATTATTATGGATATATTGAAGTTTGCTAATTTTTTTGATAAGGATTTGATATTAACAAAACTTGTAGCTTTTGTTATTATTGTTTTTTTGTTTTCTTCATGTCAACAACAACTCAATTGTGATCAAGAAGATAATATTAGTAATTCGTTTTCCTTTGATAAAAAAAATAATTATGATGATAAAACTGAATATCGTCCTAAAAAAGGGAAATTATATTTTTTTAAAAAAGGATCAAAAAATAATCAGCATTTTAAGTCATTAGATTTAAAAGTGGCAAATATAATTAACAAGCAGTTGAATATATTTTTTAAAAATCCACCAGATCATTTAACAGCAAAATATAATTATAGAATGATACTGGATGATTCTTTAATGTATGATATAACAAATATAAAAATGAAGATTGATACTGCCGGACGTACAATGGGGGGATTTGCAATGGGTTGTAAAGTAATGTCTTTTGAAGTAAATGGTAAAACTTATACTACTAATCGTTATTTTGATTCTTTAAATTTCCCATTTGATTGTGCTGTAAAAATTAAGTAATTCTAATGCATTCTAAAATATCTATAGAATCTTTTTAATCAAATTATTATGGCTACATTGAAATATTTTAGTTTACTATGCATTCCCTTTTTAATGCTAAGTTGTAATGAATATATAAATAGGAATTATTCATTTCAAGAAATTTACCCTGTGCTGGCGTGAGCTTCCCGCTCATGAGCAATCCAAATTACTTCAAAACTTCATGTTTACGAGCGGAACGCTCTCGCAAGCTGGTGTTTATGTTTGTTCTGCCGTAGTTGCCGTAACTGATTCTAAAATCCATAAAATTCCGGAACCTGAAAATGAATACGCAGCATCTGACCCAGATAAATATCTAAAAGATTATATGCGGATTACGCAGATTCCAAACTGATTTAAAAACAAAAAACGCCCAAATAACTTTGGGCGTTTTTCTATTTTATAATTCTAAAAAATTAAAACTTATTAGCTTTACTTTCTACAATTTTACTCACTTTAAATACTAAGAAAATTGTAAGCAACATAATCGCAGAAGCAACCATAGCCAGAATATCATAATGTTCAAGTGGAGCATAACTGTCTTTTTGAACAATAATTAGTCCTGCAATTACAGCTCCAAAACCTCCGGCCATTTGCTGCAAAGACGAATTTATACTCATAAATGCTCCACGATCCTGAGGATCCGGAATAGCAGATGTTAATGTTGTAGACGGAACCATTCTGCTCATAATAGTTGCCATCATAAATACATTAATTACTAAAACAATCCAAAATGGAGTTGGTCCAAAATGTGAGTAAATATTAATTAAAATCACAGCCAAAACCGTAGCAACGGCAAAGATTTTGAATTTATTTACTTTGTCACTCAGTTTACCAATAAATGGCATGGTAAATAGAGTTGCAATACCAGTAATCATAAAAAGTAAAGGAAGTTCCTCATTAGTCACTTTAAGATTGTTAATCGCAAAAGCACTTCCAAAAGGCATCATCATAAAACCTCCAATAGAAAGCAGAGCAGTAGCCAGAAAACCAGTTTGATAATTCTTTTTTGAAATAGTATGCACTAAATGCAAAATAGCTGTTTTTTCTTGTTTAAGTTTTAAATGTTCGTTTACAGGCTGTAATTTCCAATATAAAACTATTGTAATTAAAGCGGCCATTGCTGCGATCCATAAAAACGGAACGTGCCAGCCCCATGCATTTGCAATGTATAAACCAATTGGAATTCCAAGAACCTGACTTACGCCAAATCCCATTTGAATAAATCCCATTACTTTTCCTCTTTGCTGTAAGCTGAATAAATCAGCTACAATCGCCAGAGAAATAGAACCAATAACACCGCCAAATAATCCTGTGAATATACGTGCGGCAACTAAAAGGAAGAAGTTTGGCGCCAGAGCACAAAACAAAGTTCCTATAGTAAAACCAATGTAAAAGAAAAGTAACAATTTTTTTCGGTCAAATTTATCTGCAAATCCAGCGGTTAATAATCCGGAAATTCCGGCGCTGAAAGCATAAGCAGAAACGGCAACACCAAATTGTGAGGCCGTGATTTTTAGGGTTTTCATCATAATATCTCCAAGCGGTGACATTACCATAAAATCTAATACAACTGTAAATTGTGTAATGGCTAATAAAAATATAACCAGTTTTTGATAGCCGTTAAAACTGGGTTTCTGAGTTTGATTTTCGTTCATATATTATTGTAATTCTCTGCAGTCAAAATCATGAAAATTGAGTAAATCGATTATTTGACTTGCATTTAGTTTCTTGCTGATAATTCTAAGCACGCAATCAATATCTTCCTGGTCAATAGTCCATTTCAGTATCGATTTGTTAGCGTTTAGAAACGTAGCAATTTTGTTTTTGTTTGACTCTGTTTTTATATTAGTTGCGAATATCAGTACATTCATAACATAATTTTTTTAAGGTTTAAGCGCCTTAATAACTAAGCTTAAAGCTTCTTTTTGTATTTCGGCTGTTAATTTAAACGGAGAAGATCCTCCAAGTCCTTTTCCTTTTTCATGAAAGCGCAATAGATTGTATAATGGGCCATAAGCAATACTCCAGAAAACTTCTTTTGATACGGGTACGATTTCTTTTCTTTCGATAGCTCCATGCAAAAACTTTGTCATGATTTCTTTTAATTCAATCAGGCTTTCGTTTACGATATATTCTCCATAATTAGAGTTCTGAAGAATTTCCCAGCAGGAAATCTTATCTGTGTTTTCCATCATAAAAGATGAACGGTTTTCCCATTGTTTGGCAAGGCCTTCTGCAAAAGGCATGTCAGGAGAAAAATCTTTTAAAGAACTTTTAAAAAAATAAGTGCCCAGTTCGGTTCCCACTTTTTTAATTAAATCTTCTTTATCAGCATAATAAATATAAAGAGTCGCAACAGATATACCACATTCTTTTGCTAATCGGTTCATTGCAAAGCCCTCGATGCCGTGCTTTACAATCATTTCTATGGTTTTCTGTTTTACGATTTCTTCTTTATTAGTATCTCGCGTTCTCAATATAAAAGGATTTTGTTGATGCAAAGATACAATAATAAATGAATGTTTGCTTATTTATAAATAATTATTTTTTGAAACCTGATTTTTAGAATAATATGTTAATATATTTTTTATTATTTTTACTACTAACAGCTATCATATTAATCTGATTTTGTATGAGATACTGATTTTACTTTACTAACTTTTAATTATTAAAGAAATGAGAAAAAACAACGATTTTGGTCTGCTGATACTTCGTTTGGCAGTAGGGCTTTTAATGCTGTTTCATGGCATTGCAAAACTTGGAGGCGGTTTAGAGTTTATAAGCGGTATGCTTGAAGGTAAAGGACTTCCGGGTTTTATTGCTTATGGAGTTTTAATAGGTGAAATTTTAGCACCATTATTAATTATAATTGGTTTTAGAACCAGAATCGGAGCTTTACTATTGGCAATAAACTGTTTTGTAGCAGTTCTTTTAGTGCATACTGCCGATATTCCTAAATTAAACGAACAAACCGGAGGCTGGGCATTAGAACTTATAGGTTTATATTTTTTTGGTTCGCTTGCTTTGTTTTTTACAGGAGGCGGAAATCTTGCAGCTTCAAAAAACAACAAATGGGATTAATTTAAAATTTATAAAATAGAATATTATATTACACTTAATCAATCTTTTGTAATAAAATTCTACAGATACAATTAAGAGACTTTCGGGTCTCTTTTTTTGTGTTTCATTTTAAGAAAAAAATAACAGCCCAAACCCCGATAAAACTTAAATTCTAATGTTATTTTAATGTTGCACCCAAGATTTCGTTCTAACTTGCGCCCCTTTAAAGAACGAAAAATGTTGACTCAAATTAAAAATAGTATTTTATGTAAATGCCTACAGGCGTTGCTTATCGGCTATTTTTTAATGAGCAGTATTAATTTCTCCGGAACCTTTGGGCGTATTATAAACAACAATACCGAAACGCATTCGGTTAAAGGTATCACATGCAGTTTTTTAAAGAAAATCTTTAAATGCGACGGAATTCCCGAAGAACTGGATGATTACGAAACAAAGGATACTAAAACTACCAAATTAGCCAAAGGAATTCCTTTATTAGAATATTTAGTGCCTGCTTATACATCTTTGGCGGGTTGCAGTTTTCAATTACAGGCAGAAGGAAAAAAATACATAGATAATTCTGTTTTTTCATTTGGATTTCATGGTAAAATAGATATACCGCCTCCGCGAGTTATTATATAAATACTTAATTTTGTAAGGATTAGAGTTTTCTTTGTAATCCTTAATACGGTATTTACCGTATATTAATATCTATCTATTAATCTTGTATTTATATATAAATTCATGACACCATTACAACGTTTTTACAACTTACTCAGGCTGGATAAGCGCGACGTATATCAAATTATATTTTATGCTGCTTTTGCCGGTTTAGTGAATCTTTCACTTCCTCTGGGAATACAGGCCATTATTAATTTTATTCAAAGCGGACAACTAAGTGTTTCCTGGATCGTGTTAGTGATCTTGGTAACTATAGGTGTTGGTTTTGGTGGAGTTTTAACGATTTTACAGCTCAGAATTGTAGAAAATCTGCAACAGCGAATTTTTGTTCGTTCTTCATTTGAGTTTGCCTACAGAATGCCTTTAATTAAATTTAAAGAAATGTATTCTGAATATGCGCCGGAAAAAGCAAACCGTTTCTTTGATACCTTAATGGTTCAAAAAGGAACTGCAAAATTATTACTAGACTTTTGTACAGCCTTTTTACAGGTGGGACTTGGTATTATTTTATTGGTTTTGTACCATTCATTTTTTATGGTTATAGGCCTTTTGTTTATCGTTATTTTGTATATCATTTTTAAATTTTCATACAGAGACGGACTTGAAACGAGTCTTAACGAATCAAAGTTTAAATATAAAGTAGCAGCGTGGCTTCAGGAAATAGCCCGCAACCGCGAAAGTTTCCGCAGAAAAAGCGGTTTCGAATATGCGCTGCAAAGAAACGACGGCTACGTTAGTGAATATGTAAATTACCGTGAAAAACACTTTCAGGTAATGAAAAAACAATACATTCAGCTTACTATTTTTAAAGTAATTGTTACAGCTGCCTTATTGTCGATTGGTGGTTTTCTGGTAATTCACCATCAAATGAACATTGGGCAGTTTGTGGCAGCTGAAATCGTAATCGTATTACTTATTAATTCTGTAGAAAAAATAATCTTTGGTCTTGAATCATTTTATGATGTATTGACTTCTGTAGAAAAAATCGGGCAGGTTACAGATATGGAAACTGCTTGCATTCCTAATACATCTGCGGTAAGTGATACGGGAATAAATATCGAAACTGAAAGCGTTGCTTACAATTATCCTGAACACAATAAAAAGTCGCTTAAAAATATCAATCTGAAAGTGTCTCAGGGCGAGAAAATTATTTTAAGAGGAACAAACGGTGCCGGAAAAAGTACTTTATTACGCTTGCTTGCCGGACTTCTAGAACCAGAAAGCGGTGCCATGTATGTAACAGACAATTACATGAACCGTCTTGATGAAGATACGTACAGAGCACAGGCGGGAACTTTTTTACAAGGCGATACGCTTTTTGCAGGAACGATTAGAGAAAACATACTTTTTGGAAACGAAACGCTTAATAACGATGATTTAAAATGGGCTTTAGACAACGTAGGTTTAACGCCGGATATTAAAACTTTCCCGAACGGACTGGAACATCAAATTCATCCGGGCGGGCGTGAGCTTTCGGCTTCAGATGTTCAAAAAATACTTTTAGCACGCAGTATCGTGCACAAACCTAATATATTGTTCCTTGAAGATCCTGTTGATAAAATGGATGAATTGACTTCGGGTAAAATTGTTGATTTTTTACTTTCTGAAGAAAATGACTGGACGGTAATTGTTACTTCTAAAAATGATATCTGGAAGAACAAATGCGGCCGTATGATAACGATTGACGATGGAAAAATTATTAACGACATAAAGCTTTAATCATGCTCAATATATCTAAAGATAACAATATATTAATAACTCCCGGCAAATACAAATCTATTACAAGTGTTGCCAAGAGACCTCATTACCAAATTTTAAACAGGGTAATTATTGGGTTTCTGATATTTGCTGTAGCTTGTCTTTTCTTGCCGTGGACACAGAATATTTCAGGAAGCGGTGCTGTAACGACTTTAAAACCAGATCAGCGTCCGCAGACTGTGCATAATGCAATTGCCGGACGTATCGAAAAGTGGTATGTTCAGGAAGGTGATTATGTAAAAAAAGGCGATACGATTGTTTTTATTTCCGAAGTAAAAGAGGATTACCTTGATCCTAATTTGGTGAATAATACCAAACAACAGGTTGATGCTAAAAAAATGGCAGTAGAATCGTATGGAGATAAAGTAAACTCTCTCGATGTTCAGGCGCAGTCATTGAATACTGAAAGAGAATTAAAATTACAGCAGGCTCAAAATAAAATAAAACAAGCCCAGCTGAAAATTAAAAGTGACAGTATGGATCTTGAAGCGGTAAAAACGCAGTTAAGAATCGCTAAAACGCAATTTGACCGTTCAACAGCATTAAATAAAGAAGGTTTAAAACCGCTTACTGATGTTGAGCAGAAAAGACTAAAACTTCAAGAATCTGAAGCGTACATTATTACACAGCAAAACAAACTTTTGAGCAGTAAAAATGAATTGATAAATGCTAAAGTTGAAATTAACCGTATTACTGCTGAGTATAGCGAGAAAATTTCGAAATCAAGAAGCGATAAATTTACAGCGCTGAGTACACAATATGATACAGAAGCTCAGGTAAATAAACTTGAAAATCAATATGTAAATTACAGCTTAAGAAATGGTTTGTACTACATTACAGCACCTCAAAGCGGTTATGTAAACCGTGCTTTGCTGGCTGGTTTAGGAGAAACCATTAAGGAAGGAACTCCAATTGTAAGTATTATGCCGGCAAGTTATGATATTGCTGTAGAAACCTATGTTGATCCAATCGATCTTCCGCTGGTACACCGTGGTGCAAAAGTGAGAGTTTGGTTTGACGGATGGCCTAGAATTGTATTTTCTGGATGGCCGGGATTGTCATACGGAACTTACGGAGGAAAAATTGTTGCAATTGAAAACTTCATAAGCGCTAACGGAAAATACAGAGTTTTGATTTCTCCGGATGGCGTAGATAACAAATGGCCAAAAGAGCTGAGCATTGGAGCAGGAGCACAGAGTATTGCTTTATTGGAAACAGTTTCTGTTTGGTATGAAATATGGCGTAACCTAAATGGTTTCCCTCCAAATTATTATAAAGCAGACGAAAAAGACGCAAAAAATGGAAAAGACAAAAAATAAATTGAAATACGTTGTAAGACTGTTTTCTCTTTTATTTTTATTCGGTTTTTCGACTTCTTATAGTCAGGATTTTAATAAAGAGGAATTAAGTTACAGCGAATTTTTAGGATATGTAAAAAAATACCATCCGCTGGTAAAACAGGCAAATCTTGAAATAAGCAATGCTCAGGCGGCGCTTATGGCGGCGCGCGGTGGATTTGATCCTAAAATTGAAGTAGATTACAGTAAAAAAGAATTTAAAGGAACTGAATATTATTCGTTATTAAACAGCAGTTTTAAAATTCCAACATGGTACGGAATTGAAATTAAAGCGGGTTTTGATGATACCGACGGACAATATTACAATCCGCAGAATCGTACACCCGAAGCTGGTTTGACTTCTCTTGGAGTAAGCGTTGCGCTTGGTCAGGGAATGTTTATTAATCAGCGTATGGCCGATGTAAGAGAAGGAAAGCTGCAACTGAAATTAAGCGATGCACAGCGAAAACTAAAAGCAATTGAAGTTTTATACAAAGCAAGTGAAGCGTATTTTGAATGGAGAAAAAGCTATAATGAAGCGGAACTTTATAAAAGATATTTAGGATTTGCGAGTACTCGTTTTCTAGGTGTAAAAAAATTGATAGAGCTTGGTGATGCACCTGCAATTGACAGCGTTGAAGCTGGAATTACGGTTAGAAACAGAGAATTAAATGTTGAAAATGGTAATTTGAAACTGGCTAAAGCCAAATTGTATTTATCTAATTATTTATGGCTGGAAAACGTTCCGGTAGAATTAGGCGAAATGGTAAAACCAGAAGAAAACCTTAGTCTTACTGTTGAAGGTACGCTTAGAACCGATGTCATGCTGGTTGAAGTAGAAACTCTGGATACGCATCCTAAAATTCAGGCTTTGGAAACCAAAATGGATATGCTTGAAATTGGAAGAAAATTGAAGGCTAATGCACTTCTGCCAAAATTAAATGTGGGTTACAATTATATTTCAGAACCTGCTTATTTTGATTCTTTTAATGCCGACGATTATAAGTTTAATGTTGATTTCAGCATTCCGATTTTCCTGAGAAAAGAACGTGGAAGCCTCAAAATGGCGAAAATCAAAATTCAGGATTTAAAGTATGATATTGAACAGCAGCGACTGGAACTTAAAAACAAAATAAAAGCGCAGCAAACCGAAATTTCTTCGCTAAGAAGACAAAAAAATGTTATTGATAATTTGGTTAAAGATTATACAACCATGCTGAATTCAGAAGAAAAACTGTTTTCATTTGGCGAAAGTTCGATCTTTTTAATCAATTCAAGAGAAAATAATCTGGTAAGTGCTAAGTTATCGCAAATCAGTATTGAAAATCAGTTTTATATTTCAAATGCTGAATTGTATAAGATTCTGGCAAACCCGGATTAATTTTTTTCAGACTTAGTTATTATTGTTAAAAAAGCAGCAAATATTTTATTTGCTGCTTTTTTATTTTGAGATTTATATTTTAAAATTGAGCAGCAAATTCTTTTGCAAAATCCTCCAGTTTTGTTTTTCCATCAACAGATAAATTGCTTTTTAGAAAATCTTCGGCAATTTTTCCGTTTCTTAAACCAGTTCCCATTTCAGTATATAATCCGGCAATTTCTTCTGGTATTCCGGCTTGTTTCATTCCTTCAAGTGATTGTTCATCTGTAAACTCAACCCATGGTAAATCTGATTTAGAAATAGCAGTTCCTAAAGTTTTTGCTGTATCACCAGGTGTGCGAACATCACTGATTATATAACGAATATTTTTTCCTTCTGAAGTTTTTACAATTTCTTCGGCGACAGCCTGAGCAATATCTTTTGGATGAACTAATGGAATTTTAACATCAGCAGGGAAATTACCTCCCATAATTCCCGCTCCTTTAATCATTGGAACATCATTATAAAAGTTTGTGTAAAAATATCCGGCTCTTAAAAAAGTAATCGACGTATTTAATTCATTGTACAATTTTTCAATATGATAAAGTCCGGCAATTGGTCCGTTTCCGGTTGGTAAATCGGCTCCAATACTGCTTAACATTACAACACGCTTAATATTGGTTTCAGATATTGCTTTCGCGAAAGCACGTCCGGCTTCGGTTGTATTTGCAATTACATTTTGACCGCCTAAGTTTGGAGGCGTCATGGCAAAAAGAGCATCGGCACCTTTTAATGTTTCAGTTAAAAACCCTGAATCACTTACAGAACCAATTGCTGCTTTTGCGCCTAAATTTTCGATTGCTGATTTTTTGTCTGCGTTGCTGCTTATTACTGTTACATCGTGACCAGCAGCAACAAGATTAGCAGTTAATGGTTTTCCAATGTTCCCTAAAGAACCAGATACTATAATTTTCATAATATATTTTTTTATTTGTTGAGACAAAGGTATCTTTGTACTTACTTTTATACAAGTACTTACCCTAAAGTATGTATTATGACAGCAATTAAAGAATCATCGACAATTCAGGAAAATAAGCAGTATGCTTTAGAAAAATGCCCTGTTACTTTTGTGATGGAAAAAATAGGCGGTTACTGGAAACCTATTATTCTTTACCATTTATCAACAGGTGATAAACGTTACAGCGAATTAAAAAGAGCTATTCCGGCTGTGACCGAAAAAATGCTTATTCAGCATTTAAAACAATTAGAAGCCGACGGCCTTGTAATAAGAGAGGCGAAACCTGTTGTACCGCCTTTTGTAACGTATAGTCTCAGCAATGCCGGACAAGGTTTACTGCCGGTTATTGATGCAATGGCTTCGTGGGCTTTTAAGGTTAAAGACGGTGTTTATGATGTAACGGTTTAGAATAAAATAAAAAAAAATGCCTCTTATAAAGAGGCATTTTAAAGATGAAGTTATTTTTTTTCTTCTGCAATTATTAAAGTTGAAGGAATATCAGACAGCCATGAAGTTTTGGTGTCTACGAGTCGTTTCCAGCCTTCAATAGTAATCAGCATTAAACTTTGCTCATTTAAGAAATCTTTTTCTACGGGTCTTTCATTTTTCAGTGAAAGCTGATTTGGAGCTGCCATTTCCATTAATCTGATTTTTTCTTTGGTATCTAAATCGACAGTAATTTTTCCTTCGGTATCTAAAACAACAATTTTACTAGATGAATTGTGAATGAATTTTTGCACATAAGATTGAATTAAATCCCAGTCTTTTGCATAAAAAAGCGGTATAAAAATGGTTGAAAGGTCTTTTAAATCTTTATCAATTAAAATCCCAACAGGAATTTGAGATTTAGCAATTATCTGTTTCGTTCCGTCATCAAAAAGAGCGGCTTCTAGAATGTTTTCTTTACCCGTTACGGTATTGATAAGCTTTTCCGGATTAATAATTCGGGTTGTAAAGCCCAGCACTTTTCCCAGTAAACTTCCTTCATAAATTGATTTTCCAATACCAATTAAAAGTAAATCCTGTTTGCTTTTATTGGCAGCGTTTACAATTTCATTATCAATATCTGAAGATGCTTTAAACATCGTCGTAATATTTCGGTTTAAGGCTATCGATTCTTCTATTACTTCTTTAAAACTTTCTGTTTCATAAGTTTCTGTATTGTAATGGTGTATTTCTTCTGTAGGCAGAAAATGCATAGCTGTGATTTCAGAGCTTTCGATTCTTTTATTTGTTAGTCCGTCTGCAACTTTAAGCAAAGCTTTTCCGGATTCTGCTTTATCAAATGATAATAAAATACGGTATTTGTTTTTTAGTGCAATATCACTTTCAGATTCTTCTTTTTGATCTTTAAATAACCAGTTAATGAAATCTAAAGTTGGTCCTGTCATAAAAGTTGTCGCAAGCGCCATTATTACCATCATTGAGAATAATTCCGGAGTTAAAACTCCTAAATCGTAACCAATGTTTAAGGCTACCAATTCGGTTAATCCGCGGGTATTCATTAAGGCACCAATTGATAAACTGTCTTTCCAGTTCTGTCCCACAAATTTTGCTGCCAAAGTACTGCTGACAAATTTTCCAATTACTGCAACCAAGAAAATTACTCCGGCGATTTTCCATAAATAAGGCTCGTTTAATAAACCAATTTGTGTTCGTAAACCAGTAAAAACAAAGAAAAGAGGTAATAAAAGAACGAGTGCTACGTCTTCAACTTTTTCGATAAATAAATTTCTAAAACGTACGTTTTCCGGCATTATAGCTCCTGCAATAAAAGCTCCAAATAGGGCATGAATACCTATAACTTCTGTTAAATAAGAAGAAATAACAAGGGTAAGAAAAAATATGGCTACAATTGGTTTGCTTAATTTTTCGTTAGAGCTGTATAAATCTCCAATTCTTTTTAAGAACGGACGAACCACTTTTACCATTACAATTACATAGCCCAAAGCCAGAAGTACGGTGTAAATTGCGCTTCCAAATGATCCTGCTTTTACAATCGCAATCACAACTGCCAAAATACACCATGCTGTAATATCATCTGCAGCGGCGCAGGTAATTACAATGGTTCCTAATCTGGTTTTATGAATACCGCGTTCTTGTACAATTCTTGCCAAAACCGGAAAAGCGGTAATACTCATGGCAATTCCGGCAAATAGACCGAATGAAGTAAACTGAACATTGGCAGGCGCAAATTCATCATAAATAAAATAGGCTAATCCCATTCCTAAAACAAAAGGAATAATAATACTGGCGTGGCTGATAACTACAGCATCATGGGCTTTGTTTCTGAGGATTTTCATATCGATTTCCATACCAACAATGTACATGAAAAGTATTAATCCAATCTGGCTTAAAAACTGAAGATTTCCAAGAGATTCAGTTGGGAAAAGCATAGCCGAAAATTCAGGAAAATACATTCCTATAAGCGATGGACCCATAACAATTCCGGCAATCATTTCGCCAATTACGGCCGGTTGTTTTATTTTAATACAGATCCAGCCAAAAATTCTGGCTACGAAAATTATGGTAACAATTTGTGCTAATAAAAGGGCTAAAGGGTGGTGAAGGTTTTTAACAAGTGAATCAAGAAATTCGGTTAATTGGCTTTTGTCTGATGTTGGAATAGTCAGGTTTCTTCCTGTTTCCAGTTTTAATCCCATTTGAATTATCCAATACATAAGAAGGGAAAATCCTCCAATAATACCAACGTAAAAAATACTGTTTCTAAATTTTTTCATTTTGCTTTAATTTAAAATTCCCGTAAATCCATTCTGTTTTTAGGGGAGAAAACAGAATAGATTTGAGAGATTAGTCTATAAAATCAGCGCAATTTTAAAACAAAATCATTTTACGGCATAGACGAAGTATGCAATTTTGTAATGACTCAGAAAAACTTTGTAATGAAACAGATTTAAAGAAAGTAATTGAAGGATTTTTTGTGCCAAGAAATCAAGAAATGTTATTTTACAACCGTTGCTTCAAGCTCAACTTTTAGGGTTTCAAAAAGACTTTTAACTTCCATTAAAGTTGTTGCCTGTTTTATATTGTGTTTTGCAACCCAATCCTGAATGATTGAAAAATGAGGCCATAACTCGTGTGTTGCCGTTGTGTAGATATTTAACCGCACAATATTCTGGCATTCGTAACCTGCTTCGGTAATTACTTGTTCGAGGTTTTTTATGGCGAGATTTAATTGCGATTCCATGTTTTCATTGCTCGAAATTCCATCGGCACTTATGGCAGTTTGTCCGGAAACGTACAAAGTTCCCTGTGCATTTTTTACTTCTACAGCTTGTACATAACTGCGTTTGTTTTGCCATTCCCACGGATTTATGATTCTTTTTTCCATTTTTTTTAAGTTTAAAATTTACTCTGCAAAATTGAAAATAAGAAACTGAATCAGCTCTTGACATTTCTCACAAATAAAAAGTGAGGTTTGTCACATTAAGAAGATAATCTGCTCAGGGTTTCGCGCGAAACACCTAAGTAAGAAGCGATAAGACTTTTTGGTATTCGCTGTATTAGAGAAGGATATTGTTTAAGAAATTGTTCGTAACGTTCTTTTGAACTGTAAGCCATTGCAGAAATAATGCGGCGCTGTGAACTGAGGAAACCCCAATTGGCTTTTTCGAGAAAAAAGTGTTCCATTTTCTGAAGGCCGCTGCATAGGTTTTTATAATCTTCAAATGAAAAACAAAGTACTTCGGTATCTTCGAGACATTCTAGTGACATTGTAGCTTCGGTTTGGGTAAAAAATGCATAATAATCGCTTTCCCACCAATCTTCCATGGCAAAAGAAACGATGTGTTCTTTTTCTGAATCATCGGTATAAACCAATTTTAAAAGTCCTGAATTTATAAAGAAAGAATAAACCTTAGGATCTCCTTTTTGAATCAGAAATTGATGCTTCCTGAATTTTTTAACAGAAAAGAAACGACTTACAAATGCGAATTCGTCGTCTGTAAGCGGTACAATTTTTTCGATATGTTCACGGAGTTTTGCCTGCATAAAGTTGCCAAAGTTATTTAAATTATCAATGAAATCATCTTTTTTTAAACAATCTAACCGTCATTTTTTTTATTTTTGTGCGGTAAAATCCTTAATGACTATAAGGTAAAAACAAATATATCCGCCTCGAACTGCTTTAATTTTTATGACTTTAGATAATTGGCCTAAACATATTCAGAAATATCTTTTTTTGCTGAAAGATGGTTTCTTTCAATTTCCTTATTTGTTTAATTCTCCGCAAATAATGTTAGACAGTATGTTAGAACTGCCTATATCGAGGCATTTTCCCGAAAAACACCTTATTACTTTTAATACTTCGCTATGTAAGGCAAAAATGTATTACAGAGAAATGGATGAAGGATTTTGGCTGTTGACATTTTACATGAATATGAAGGAAAATATCATGGCGCTTTCCGGTTATGACAACAATCAGAGCAGTGACTATTATCTTTTGACTTTTTCTGTTTTTGAATATAAATTTCCGCTGAAGGATGGAAGTGCTTTGAGTCTTTTAAGTACCTGCTGGACGTTCAGTAAACCTAATACTGAGATTTCCAGTTATTTTTATAAACAAGCCGATGGTAAATTTTTTAGTATTGCTATTCGAAAAGATTGGGCTAAGAAGAATTTAACTTCTAAAAAGTTTAAAGAAAGAAAGGCAATTTTGAACTTCTTAAACGGAAAAAGAGGTTCTTATACTTGGCTCGATATTTCGCAGAAAGCACATGAAGTAGGTGCTGATTTATCTGATTTGCTGGAAAAAGAAAGTAATTCTGAAGCTGATGAAGCAGCAATAAAAAAGAAGTCGATGAAATTAATGACCGAATTTTTTGATAATTGTTTTATTGACAGCCGTATTGAAGATAATATTTCTTTAAGTAATCTGGATTATTTAAATGTTTCACGTGCCGAAAAAATTATTCTTCAAAATCTGCATCTTCCTTTTATTGGTATCGAATATATAGCCAAAGAAGTAAACACATCTCCAACCAAATTAAAGGCAAATTTCAAAGCTGTTTTTGGATTTTCGATGCTGCAATATCATAAAGAAAAAAATATGATGCTTGCCAGACAGCTTATAAAGAAATCTGACTTTGATATTCAGGATATCGCCGTAATTGCCGGTTATGATTCGGCTGGCCGATTTGCATCGAGTTTTAAGAAACGATTTGGTAAACTACCGTCTGAAGACCGTTTTTAGCATGTTTTAAAACTAAAAATGCCGAAAAAAAATTCTTGTACTTAATTGCAAATCAGATTCTTCTAAATAATCGAAAAAATGTAATCGATTAATTATTAGTGTTTTAAAAACACTTGTTGCGGATTTTGCGTAGACTTTTTCTCGCAGGTTATAATCATTCATATTAAGACTAAAATATGTCCGAATTGACTATTCGTACCTTTATTTTTCATCTACATTTGGCCGCGAAAGAAGTGACTGACACTTTTTAGAAATTAGATATTTCTGCTGTCAACGCTTTATCCTTGCTGTTCTTACAGCATTTATAAGATTTTATTACAAAACAAAAATACGCTGGATTTCAAAAAATGAAATCTAAGCGTACAGGGACTTTTTATGCTTATTTGTGAATTTTTAATTATTGATTATATATGGTGAACTTTACTTATTTTAAAAACTTAACGTGTAATAAAGATCGGACTTTGAAGGGATTCTTAGTTAGTTTTTTATTGTTTTTATCTGCTGAAAATGATTTCATGCAGATGAGAAAAAATACTTTGACAACAAGTTTAAATTTTAAAAAACAAGTTGTTTCTATTTTTATTTTCATTCTATTAATTGGTTATACGTCTGAAGCTCAGAATCAAATTGGTTTTGGATCAAATCAATATTACAAAGTGATTTCATTTGGAGAAAAAATTGATTTTGAAACTATTGATGAATCTGTAACATGGACCATTGCTAATGCTGCAAAGAATATTCACGCTGTAATTCGCGGTAATGAAATTAATAACTATTCATTCGAAGAACCGGGAGAATATGAAATTAACTTTCACGAAAACAAAAAACACGACGATGAATGTAATCATCCAGCGTTTGCAGAAAGATTTAAAATAAAAGTTGAATCTGTGAGATTGACTTTTGACTTTTCTAAAATCTCATTTTCAGAACAAATCGTGAGGGGAAGAAATTATTCCGATTTAATAATTACTGTTCCGACAAAAATTACTACAAAAGATAATTCCAATATAAAATTACCTGCACCAGGAATGTCTGTTGCGGGATTAGGCGTTTCATTTACTGTTGAACCAGTAGAAAAAGAGATTGTTATTGGTAGTAAAACACAATTATTAAAATATAAGCTATCAGGAATCGTCAATCAGGAAACGTATTTGATGTTTGATTTTCATGATTTTAATAATCAGGTTCAGACCTACAATCTTCATCAGGTAATAAAATAATGCAAAGAGTATGATAAAAAACTACTTTACTTTAAATAGAGTATTGAATTTACAAAAGACAATTATTTTATTTTTTGTCTTTTTTGTATTCAGTCAGGTATCAAATGCACAGTGTGCTATTCCTGTTCAGGGATGTTCAGGTACCAATTTATCGAATTTTGGTGCTGATTCTAATAATGATGCTTCATCAATAGAATATGATAACTTTATATCAAGTTTTCATAGTACGATCGTTAGAACTTCAGATGGTTCTCTTCAAGTTTGGGGAGAGAAAATGGCAAATGATGGAACATCCAATTTAATAACATCACGAACTATAAACCAAACAAATTTTCCTGCATTAAGCACTGGAGCTACAGTATTAAAAGGAGCTTTGGGCAGTAATTCTTCGAATGGTACTCAAGGGATAATTTTGGCTACAGACGGATTGTATGTATGGGGTACAAGAGGAGCGGTTTTAGCTACCAGCCTTACTACCAGTACAACATTTCAGAAAGTCACATTTGGTCCAAATAATAACGGATTACCAACAGGTGTAATTCCTAGTGATGTCAAAATGATGTTTGCTACCTTTGGGACATTAGCTATTACCACATGCAGCGGCGATGTATGGGTTATTTCTCAAACTGCAAATGTTAGAGGAAATGGAGCTTCAGGTGATGCTTTAAATTGGTATCGAGTAACTACTACAGAGAATGGCAATCCATTTTTGAGCAACGTTGTAGCTTGTCGAGGAAGTTATAACACTCTTATGGCTCTGAAATCAGATGGTACGGTTTATGTTTGGGGAAATAGTGTTTATTTAGGAGATAATAATGCCAGCGGTAATCAGAATAGAGCTGCACGAATGACGCTTCCAGCCTCTATAACTCCAAAAATGATTGGTTCAACTGGACCAGATGGTGTAAAATCTTATTATGTTTTAGCTACTAATGGTAATTTGTACGGTTTAGGAAGAAACACAAATAAACAATTAGGTGACTGGGATCCTGTTAACAGATTATCATGGGTACAGCCAAGATATAGTTCCACTAACACAGACGTTATGAACAATATCAAATGGTTTAGTGTACAAGAACATGATACTGAATATGGAGCTATAAATGTCATAAACAATAATTATAATCTATATGCTTTCGGGCAAAACAATAGGAGTTTACTTGGAGGTGGAAGTGGTAACGAGACCATAGACCCTACAATGCCAGCTGGTGTAGCTGCATCTGATAGAGTTTTAGCCGTAGAAACAGGAGGACATACGTCGATGATTGTTAAAGCCTGTGAAGCAAGATTTGGTTATGTTGGTCACAGGATTAATGGTAGTATGGGAAATAATTCAACAGATAACACAAATGTGACCTCTTATAATTTTACAACAGCTAATGTTCAAATTTGTGGAGCAGAATCAATTCCTGTTATTCAGCCTATTTCATTAGGAGGAGGACCCGATTCTAAATACTGTATTGACGATCCTGTTTTATTAGATCCTAGTCCAGAAGGAGGAACATTGACTATAGTGAGCGGACCAGGTACCTTATCAGGCAATATACTGACTTTTACTGGAACCGGTACTGTTGAAGTTCGATATACCATAGCCACTTCTTGTGGAGGTACTACAGTGACGAACAGAACTTTTGAAGGAGCGATTTGTCCTGCAGATCTTTCGATTACAAAAGTGGCCAATAGTACTACTCCAAGTGTTGGAAATAACGTTATTTTTACCATTACAGCCAAAAATAATGGATTATATAAAGCTACAGGTGTAACTGTAAGCGATGTACTTCCTTCAGGATATACTTTTGTAAGTGCTACTCCTTCTAAAGGGACCTGGGCTGCACCAACATGGACTGTAGGAAGTCTTGCGGGCGGTGCAAGTGCAACTTTGCAGATTACAGGTACTGTTAGAGCAACAGGATCTTATGCAAATACAGCGACTGTTTCTGGAAATAACCCAGACGGTACCCCTGGAAATAACTCGGCAACAGCTACGCCTTTAGTTCAAACGAATCTTTCGGTGACGAAAACTGTTGACAATACTACACCAAACGTTGGAAGTGATGTTACTTTCACCATTACAGCTTCTAATGCAGGTCCTAGTGGCGCAACAGGAGTAACGGTTACTGATAATCTTCCTTCTGGGTATACTTTTGTGAGTGCCACACCTTCGACAGGTACATGGTCAGCTCCAGATTGGACTATTGGAGATCTTGCTAATGGAGCAAGCACAACTCTTACCATGGTAGCAAGGGTAAATGCAACAGGTTCATATGCGAATACAGCATCTATTGCAGGTTCACAAAGTGATCCTACACCAGGAAATAACTCTGGTTCAGCTACACCAACTGTAAATCATGCGCCAACTGCGGTAAATGATCCATAT
>NZ_BAABDU010000012.1:0-1076 GCF_039539785.1 Flavobacterium ginsengiterrae
GATAAGCTGCGAAAAGCTGCGGGGACGGGCACACACCGATTGATCCGCAGATACCTGAATGGGGCAACCCACTATGTTGAAGACATAGTACACCGATAGGTGGGCAAACCCGCTGAACTGAAACATCTAAGTAGGCGGAGGAGAAGAAAACAAAAGTGATTCCGTAAGTAGTGGCGAGCGAACGCGGATTAGCCCAAACCAGTGCTGTTACGGCAGTGCTGGGGTTGTAGGACCGCGATATTTTATGCATGCAGAACCGGAAGTTTCTGGAAAGGAACGCCGCAGAGGGTGACAGCCCCGTATGGGTAATAAATGTAATAAATAGCGGTATCCTGAGTAGGGCGGGGCACGTGAAACCCTGTCTGAATCTGGCGGGACCATCCGCTAAGGCTAAATACTCCTGAGAGACCGATAGTGAACCAGTACCGTGAGGGAAAGGTGAAAAGAACCGTGAATAACGGAGTGAAATAGATCCTGAAACCATACGCCTACAAGCGGTCGGAGCCCTTTTGTGGGGTGACGGCGTGCCTTTTGCATAATGAGCCTACGAGTTAACGCTGCTGGCAAGGATAAGTGGTTAAGCCATGGATCCGCAGCGAAAGCGAGTCTGAATAGGGCGCTTTAGTCAGTAGTGTTAGACGCGAAACCGTGTGATCTACCCATGGGCAGGTTGAAGCTGTGGTAACACACAGTGGAGGACCGAACCGGTTGACGTTGAAAAGTCTTCGGATGACCTGTGGGTAGGGGTGAAAGGCCAATCAAACTCGGAAATAGCTCGTACTCCCCGAAATGCATTTAGGTGCAGCGCTGAATTAAGTTATACAGAGGTAGAGCTACTGATTGGATGCGGGGGCTTCACCGCCTACCAATTCCTGACAAACTCCGAATGCTGTATAATGTTTCTCAGCAGTGAGGGCTTGGGTGCTAAGGTCCAAGTCCGAGAGGGAAAGAACCCAGACCATCAGCTAAGGTCCCCAAATATATGCTAAGTTGAAAGAACGAGGTTTGTCTGCCCAGACAGCTAGGATGTTGGCTTGGAAGCAGCCATTCATTTAAAGAGTGCGTAACAGCTCACT
>NZ_BAABDU010000013.1:0-5347 GCF_039539785.1 Flavobacterium ginsengiterrae
ACGGAACAGCTGTAACAAGCGGCGCTCAGACTATTACAGTTCCAAACGGAACAGTAAATATTTCAGCATCAGGAGTGATTACTTTCACACCTGCATTAGACTTCAATTCAACTACTCCAATCAGTTTCCCTTATGAAATTAGTGACGGACATACAGGAGGAACAGCAACAGGTAATATTAAAATCACAGTTACAGCTGTAAACGATGCGCCAATTGCAAATGATGATACAAATAATTCAATTCCATCGGCTAATGGACCTGCAACGATCAATGCTTTAACAGCAACAGATGTTGACGGAACAATTGCTAACTACACAATCTTAAGTTTGCCGGCAAACGGTACTTTAAGTATATCGGGTAATCCGGTTGCAGTAAATCAGGTATTAACACCGGCAGAAGCTGCAATGATCGTGTACACACCAAGTGGGACATTTACAGGAAATGTAACGTTTACTTTTACAGCAACAGACGATTTAGGTTTAACGGCTGTATTACCAGCAACGATTACAATTCCTGTTGGAAACAATGCACCAGTGGCACTTGACGATACAAATGCTCACATTTCTTCAAGAGCGGGAGCAACGGCAATTAAAACATTGGCAGCTACTGATACTGACGGAACAATTGTAAACTATATCGTAGTTACATTACCAGCTCATGGTGTATTAGCACTTTCTGGTGTGCCAGTTACAGCAAATCAGGTTTTAACACCTGCAGAAGCGGCGGCGCTAACATATGACCCAAGCGGAGCATTCTCAGGAAATGATACATTTACATTTACTGCAACAGATAACAACGGAGCAGTTGATGCAACTCCTGCAACAATTACAATTCCGGTTGATAAAACAATATTGACAGCTAATCCTGATCCAGTTGGTTCAGTGGTAGGTATAAATGAACCAGTAGAAGTAGTAAATGTTTTAGACAACGATAAATTAAACAACGATCCATTATTATTAACAGATGTTAAATTAGATGTTTTAGTTCCGGATCCAAATAATGTATTGACTTTAAGACCAGACGGAACAGTAGAATTAATTCCAAACGCTCCGGCAGGAACTTATACTTTAACGTATGAAATCTGCGAATTAGCAAATCCAACAAACTGTACATCTGCAGTTGTTACAGTTACGGTTGAAGCACCTACAATGACCATTAAAGCAGAAAGCTATTGCAATAACAATGCAGCTTACGTTTCATATGATGTAACAGCAGACAACTTTACACCAAAAGATTTAGTAACCATAAACTGGATCGACAGTGCAAACAATGTTGTAGCAACACAAACCAACTTGCCTTTAAGCGGAAACGTATTATGGCCTGGAACGGTGCTTAATAGCAATAACAAACCAATTGACTGGCCGGGATGGGTATTAGTAAACGGACAATGGATTGAAGGTAATGATGGTTTCGAATTAACAAGACCAGCAGTTACAATGCAGTTTTCATTAAACCCAACAGAATCAGTAACTGTAAATTATCCTGCTGCAGCTTCTGGATGTAATGCAAAACCTCAATTTGGTATTGAAGCATCTAATGAAGATGATGTTATACTTGCAGACGGAATTAACGGTTCTCCGGAAGTAATTAACGTTTTGGATAATGATAAATTAAATGGCATTCCGGTTAATCCAGCTGATGTTAATGTAAAAGGAAATAATTTCCCAACAGGAATTACTTTAAACCCTGACGGAACTATTGATGTTGCTCCTGGAACTCCGGGCGGAGATTATCCGTTAACATACCAGATTTGTGAAAAAGCCAATCCGCAGAATTGCAGTGATGCATCAGTTCACATTTTTGTTCAGGTGCCAGCCATTACACTTGTTATGAAAGTTGAATTTAATGACAGTAACAAAAATGATAATGCAGAAGCAGGAGAAACTTTAACATACACATTTACGATTACAAATACAGGAAATGTGCCGCTTCAGAATATTTCAATTTCTGATCTTTTACCAGGCGTTGTAATAACAGGAGGTCCAATTAATTTAGGTATTGGACAAAGTGACTCGTATACTTTCACAGGAACGTACACCTTAACTCAGGCAGATATCAATGCAGGAACTGTAAGTAATCAGGCAACAGTTTCAGGAACAACTCAAAGCGGTATTAGAGTAGAAGATAAATCAGATTCAGAAAACGCTGGCGGAGATAATCCAACAACGATAGAACTAAACAGCTGTAACCTTAAAATCTTTAATGCTATTTCTTTAAATGGAGATAACATGAACGAGAGATTTTACATTAGAGGAATAGAATGTTACCCGGATAATACGGTTCAAATCTTTAACCGTTGGGGAGTTTTAGTATTCGAAAGAGATCATTACAATAACACTGATGTTGTATTTAAAGGTTTCTCAGAAGGAAGAACTACAGTAAAAGAATCTAACGGATTACCTGAAGGAACTTATTATTACATAGTAAGATACAAGGACAATAAATCTAATGCGAAACAAGAAGCAGGATATTTATATCTAACTAAATAATATTCCAAATCAATACAATGGCTTAGCCATAGGTTAAGCCATTATCTTAAAAATAAGTAAATGAAAAAGATAGTTTTAGTTTTATTGTTTTGTTCTGCTGCGAGTTTTGCACAGCAGGATGCACAGTTTACACAATATATGTACAATACCATAAATATAAATCCCGCTTATGCAGGTTCAAGGGGAGTTATGAGTGTTTTTGGTTTGTATCGTACACAATGGGTTGGACTAGATGGAGCACCGGAAACAAGTGCCTTGTCAGTAAACACACCTTTAAATAACGAAAAGTTAGGATTAGGATTCTCATTAGTCAACGATAAAATAGGTCCAACTACAGAGAATAATTTCTCAGTAGATTTCTCATATTCTATTCAAACATCTGCGACAGCAAAACTTTCATTTGGTATTAAAGGATCGGCTAATATTTTTAACCTTGACCCAAATAAATTAACGCCGGAACATCAGGGAGATCCTCAGTTTTCGGATTTTAAAAATAAGTTTTCGCCAAACGTAGGAGCAGGGGTTTACTGGCATTCAGATAAAGGATATGTTGGATTATCGGTGCCAAACTTTATTCAAACTAATCGTTATGACGATAATGATACGGCGATTTTTAAAGAGCAGATCAATTATTATTTAATCGCAGGTTATGTATTCAATTTAGATCGTTACGAAATGATCAAATTCAAACCAGCAGTTTTAGCTAAAATGGTAGAAGGTTCACCGCTTCAGTTAGACGCTTCTGCAAACTTTATGTTCAATGACAAATTTGTTGTGGGAGTTTCATACAGATGGAGTGCAGCCTTAAGCGCATTAGCCGGATTTCAAATCAACAAAAGCATGTACATTGGTTATGCTTACGACCGCGAAACAACCAAGTTAAACAATTACAATTCCGGGTCACACGAAATCTTCCTGCGTTTTGAGTTTATGAAAGGTTATAACCGAATTACATCACCAAGATTTTTCTAATTATGAAAATAAAGAAAATAGTATATACCATTTTTTTATCGCTTTTCTTTTTTAATGCCATAGCCCAAAAAGCACTTTTGGCTAAAGCAGAAAAAGAATACAACGATTACGCTTACGCGGATGCCATTGCGATTTACGAAAAGCTCGCTTCAAAAGGATTTGAAGACGAAAAAATGTTTCAAAGATTAGGAAACGCATATTATTTTAATGCCGAACTTTCAAAAGCAGCTTCTTGGTACGACAAACTTTTTGCCCTAAATGCCAAGCAGGATCCGGAATATCTTTACCGCTATTCACAATCTCTTAAATCAATTGGAGATTATGCAAAAGCAGATAAAATACTGGACGATTTCAATAAAAAAACTAATACAGACAGCCGTGGTATTTTATTCGAAAACAACAAAAATTATCTGGAACAGATTAAATTAAATTCAGGTCGTTTTGAAGTAGCAGGTGCCAATATAAATTCTGAAAGTTCAGATTTTGGAACTGCCTTTTTTAACAATAATCTCGTTTTTAGTTCAGCCAGAAAAATTGGTAAACAAGAAGGAAAAACATTTAAATGGACTAATAAATCTTTTACCAATTTATATGTTGCCTCTATAAAAGCCGATGGAAATCTTCACAGCCCAGTTCTTTTAAACAAAGAGATCAATTCAAAATTCAACGAATCGACTCCGGTATTTACAAAAGACGGCAAAACAATGTATTTCACCAGAAATAACTTTTTAGATGGAAAACGCGGCAAAGACAATAAAAATATCACTTTATTAAAATTGTATAAAGCCACTCTTGTTGACGGAAACTGGTCGAATATTAAAGAACTTCCGTTTAATAATGACGCTTACAGCACGGCGCATCCGGCTTTGAGTATTGATGAAAAAACATTGTATTTTGCTTCCGATATGCCGGGAACTTTAGGACAGTCAGATTTGTTCAGCGTAACAATTAATACTGACGGAACTTATGGAAAACCTCAAAATTTAGGTCCTGCAATTAATACAGAAGGAAGAGAAACTTTTCCCTTTATTTCTGCAGATAATGAGTTGTATTTCGCAACCGACGGACGTCCGGGCCTTGGCGGACTTGATATTGTAGTTTCTAAAATTTTAGAAAACGGAACATTCGATCAGGTACAGAATATTGGTGAGCCTATAAATACAAAATTTGATGATTTTGCTTTTATCATTGACAGTAATACACGCAAAGGATATTTTTCTTCTAATAAAAAAGGCGGTGTTGGAAATGATGATATTTACAAATTTACCGAAACAAAAAAACTGGTTTGCGAAAGAACTTTAACCGGAACTATTTTCGACAGCAAAGCAAACGAAACTATCGAAGGTGCAAAAGTTATTTTATTTGATGAAAACCATCAGCAGATTGAAGAAGTAACAACTGCAGCAAACGGAACTTATTCTTTTAAAGTAAACTGTAACAAGAAATATTTTGTAAAAGTTGAAAGAAAGCAATATCCGGCAAAAGAAAGCAGTTTTGCTGTTACCACAAGTATTGACAATAAATTAGATTTTACTTTAGAAAAAGAAAAAATTGCAGCACTTGCAGCAATCAAAATGCCGGAAGTAAAAGCAATTAAAATTGGAACTGATTTAGGTAAAACATTAAATATTTCAATGATTTATTTCGATTTAGGAAAATGGAATATTACAGATATTGCGGCGGTTGAGCTTGAAAAGATTTATGCCGTAATGCAGGAATATCCAAAATTAAAAATCGATATCCGTTCGCATACCGACAGCAGATCATCAGCAAAATCAAATTTGGTCTTATCAGATAAAAGAGCAAAATCCATCATGGCATGGCTTGTAAGCAAAGGAATTGATGCTTCTCGTTTAAGAGGAAAAGGATACGGAGAAAGCCAATTA
>NZ_BAABDU010000014.1:0-2847 GCF_039539785.1 Flavobacterium ginsengiterrae
AAAAGGGTAATAATTGTTTTCTTCTTTAATAGTCAGATTTTTATCATAACTCAAACGGATATTCCCCAGATGGTCTTTATACTGATAAACATATTTATAAGAACCCGCCTCAGGTTCTGCGTAGCCTTCAGCTGTGGGTAAAAACTTCAGGATGCCGTTCTCATATTGATACCCTGCCAGATAATCTGTAATTACAGCATTAGGCGCTCCGGTGTTATTGACGATTTTCTGCACCTTTTGCCCTGCTGCATTGTAAATATAAACAATATTCCCTGCTGAGGCAAAAGTAATTTTAATTGGCAGGTTTAAATGGTTGTAAGTGATCGCTGTAATGTTTTTGTTAGCATCAGAGATCATGTTCCCGTTAAGGTCATAAGTATAATCATCTCCGGTGTTAGTTCCGTCAATAAAACCTAAATCTTTGCGGCTGGTGTCTGAAACTTTAACCAGACGGTTGCTCTCACCAGCATACGTATAAGACAGATTGTCAACAGCCTGGGCTGTTTCGCTGTTTCCGTTGCGGGTAAGGCTGGTAATATTTCCGTTTTTATCATACCATAAAGCTTCATTGTAAGCATTGCTTACCGTGTTTGCTTTTGTAAATATGCTTTCTTTTAGACGGTTTAGGTTATCATATTTATATCCGTATCCTCTTAAAACGCCGTTGTCTGAGTTTGAGGCCCATTGGGTTTCAGAAATGTTTCCGTTATAGAGTGCGCCGGCACCGCTTACGCCTGTCGGGCTGTTGTAATTAATTTTAAAAGCAAACAAATCTTTAGGATCTCCTGGTTTTGCCAGGGTGCTGATATCATTAACTGCTGTAAGCCATCCCCTGATGTTGTAGGTGTAATTAATATTCTGCACCGGAGCAGCTTGGGTATTGCCGACTTTTTTAGAAATCAGCTGTCCAAGCTCATCATAGGTATTGGAAGCAATAAGCTCAACAGCACCGTTGTTTATCTGATGGGTCTGGGTCATTAAACGGTCCTGGGCAGAATAAGTGAAAACATCCCTGGTTATCAGTTCAGCATTTGAGGCTGTCCTTTTATGTCTGGTAAGAGCATATTCTGTTTTGCCTGAAAAATCCAGTTTAGTATCCGTATTAGTATACCCTCCTAAATGATTTAAGGTATAATTTCTAACCGGCCTTGCTTTATCATCATAAAATACGGCATTGATTTCTCCCAGAGCCTCAGCAGCCGTGGTAAGCACCCTTGTCCATGATCCTGATGCGAGTCCTTTAATCTGGGCAGTGCTTAAAACATTCTGTCCTTCTACACTTACCGGTACTGTTATGGCAGCAATGCCCGGAAAAGCATAATTATCATAATAGTTTACGGTCAGCAGTTTAAAAGCTGAAGGCGAAACATTATTGGTGTAATAAGCTGGGATTCCGTCAAGGGTTCCCCCGGCAAGCTTACTTTCGTTAATGACCGGTGCACTGTTCTGAGCCGACTGAAGCGAAGCTCTTCCAGCCGCATCAGCCGGTGCATGCTGTGCCCATCCGGTGTACACCGGACGATTGAAAGGGTCATACTTGGTTATAATCCATCCCTTTGAAGCAGAATCCGAGAAAGGAGAGTCTGCCGGTCCTGTGGCAGCGGGTCTGTCCAGTTTGTCATACACTATAAATTCCCATTGTTTTCCAGGGAGTTTTTTCTCAGCAAGCCTGCTGCGGTAATCATACTTATATTGATAACATAAATCGTTTAATACAGTCTGTGTGCCGTTATTGATAACTGCTGTAAAGGTGCTTCCTGCCTGTGCATGAAATCCAGGAAGAAGCGTGATCGAATTTGAAGCAGTCAGGTTCAGGGTTTGTCCCGGACTCACCACAGCAGTTGAAGTGATGTCTGCCTGCAGGGCTGAAGATCCGTTTATTAAATCAACCGCTTTAGGAGGCAGTACATAAGCCAGGTTACCGTAAATATCATAAACGTAATAAGTATCATGCGCTGTCTGTGCATCATAAGTTCTTTTTAAAACAACCTGTCCTTCTTTGTTTTTGAATTCAACGGTCGATCCATTGGCTTCAAGCGGAGAAGCCTCCGTATTCTCATCATAGGTTATGGTTTTATAAAGCTCGTTGATATCGTAATATCCATTGCTTAACAGGGTTATATCGTAGAGTCCTGATGAGGCATTCCAGGAGGTAACCGCATTAAAGAGCCTTACTTCTGAGACACCATTGGCCTGATAATCCATCTTGATTTCATGTCCTGTTCCTGACCTCCAGTCATTACCCGGAGCGGCCTGTTTAAGTACACGGTTCAGCGGAGAAGCCTCGAGTTCTTTTCGGCTGAAAGGATACCCGGTGGCTTCCAGGTTTGGATTTCCATTAACAACAGGGTCCGGCGTGCCGTAATAAGAGATCACTTTTTGTCTGGCCAGCGGATCAAAAGCCATATTAGAGGTTTCAGCTTTAAATGGCAGGTATTCTTCGAGCTGTCTTCCAAAACCATCATATTCAATATGGGTGATAATGTCCATTCCTGATTTGGACTGCTGGGAAGCAGTCTGCTGTACAGGTCTTCCCAGACCGTCAAAATAGGTGATGTTCTGAGAAGCCTGTGAAATAGAAGGCGATGGTATAAGCTGGGTGCTGGGCACCTTGTATTTTACTGTTTTAACATAGTTTTCGCTCTGCGTCTGGCTTATTGCCGATAAAGGGAATAAAACCAAAAGGAATTTTATTAGATTTTTCATGATGCTTTTGGTTTAGTGTTTGTAATTATACTGGTTCTCAGAAAGGATATTTCCATTATTATCCCTTACAGACTCAAGTCTTCCAAAACTGTCATAGGTATAAGTTGTGGTGGCTCCTTTTGGATCTGTTATAGTGCTTAC